>NZ_JBIYEB010000027.1:0-134148 GCF_044909315.1 Caballeronia udeis | reverse complement strand
TCTCCTCAATTGCGGCTCTGAGCCTTCGGTTCTTCGGAGCCTCAAGCTTAACCCGCGTCGCTTGAGGTACAGCAGGTCCAATACATTGTGTCTAGCTTACGATAACGACGCCGGGCAAGATCACGGATCGATCTGGCGCCGTGCATGCCGAGACGCGAATGGACAACGCGGACGAAGTCCATCCGCCCGGTCGCTACGCTTGAAACTCTGTTGTAAACACGGTGCGTTCCTGGTTTTCATTCGCCCAATGATCCTCGACCTGGGACAAGGGAACCGGGTTCGTCGCGATCTTGAAGCCGCCGGGGACCGTGGCGTTCAACAACTGTTCGATCGAACCCAGGATGCGCGGTTTTGGAATGCTGCCAAAACCGCTGCCCATCAGTTCAATAGCCGATGATCGAAGTACTGCGCCAGGCAGCGTGATGGTTCCTGCGCTCATGGCGCCAATCTCGACAAACCGGAGTGGCACCGTCTCCGGCGATGCCTTGGCGGCAGCTACCAGCAACAGCTCTGCGCTTTGCCCCCAAAGATAGTCGAGCACCACGCCAACCCCCTCCTTGAACTGCTGCTGGAACTCACTCTCCAGCGTAGCGGTGTCCTGTGCGAGACTGATCGTCACGTCAGCGCCGAGCGCTCTCAGAGACTGCAGTGTGTCAGCGTTTCGCCCGGTTGCAATCACCTTGCCTGCACCCAGGTATCTCGCAACTTGCACCGCGAGCCGGCCCGACACGCCGGTCGCTCCATTGATCAGTACGGTCTCTCCCTTTACCAGCTTTGCGCGTTCCGTCAAGGCCGCCCATGACGACATTCCCGGAATTGCGATTGCAGCCGCGGTCACATCATCCAGCGCCGCCGGCAACGGAATGCATTGCGTCTTCCTGACGATGCAGTACTCGGCCATGCCGCCGAAGGGCGCTTCGGGCAGTGCGAAATAGACGCGTGTGCCGTCCTCGAGAACACCCGTGCCATCGACGCCGGGCACGAGAGGGAGCCTGGCGGACGAGCTATAGTGCTTGCCCGATGCCCGGCTCCGGGTGACATGGCTTAGCGCGGATGCTACAACCGCGACACGGACCACGCCTTCGCTTGCGGCCGGATCGGTGAAGTCGGCATAAACCGGCGTCGCGCCGGCTTCTTTCACGAGTGCTGCTTTCATGTCTGCTCTCCTTTGCCAGGTACCCGGGCGGGCGCATCACCCAGGATTGAATCATCGAATGTATGTGTATTATACACATATAAAGCCATTGACAAGGAATCGAACCGTGATGGGGAAGGAAATACGCGAACTGCGGGAAGCACTATTGGACCTTACCGGCGTGCTTAACCGACCGCAACCTGATGCTGCGCTTATCGAAGCGACTGGTGTCGATCTTGATCGCGCACTTTTTCCGCTGCTTGCCAGAGTGGAGCGACTGGGGCCGCTTGGGATTGTCGAACTCGCCGAACTGGCGGGGCGCGACTACACCACGGTCAGCAGGCAGATCGCCAAACTGGAGAGCCTGGGACTTGTCGCGCGTTGTCCAAGCCCGTACGACGGACGCGTTCGGGCGGCCGTCATAACCGATCAGGGGCGAGTCATGACAGATGCGCTGGACGCGGCGCGTCAGAAGATCATTGAAGAATTGCTGGCCGGCTGGGATGCAAAAGAGGTGGGTGAGCTATCCCGCCTGCTTCGAAAGTTTGCGGATGATGCGCTTGGGTGGGTCAAGACTTTGTAAGTAGCGCGTCGTGAAGTGCTCACGTGGATATATTCTCCAGCGCAATATTCCGGGTCTTCGGTCCGAGTATTGCAATGGCGCAAATGACCACGATCATGGCTCCCGAGATGAAGACGAACACCCCGTTCACCCCAAACTCCTTCAGGCACCACGCAATCACAAAAGCGGAGAACATCGCGGAGATCCGGCTCCATGAATACACGAAGCCTACGGCCCGCGCCCGAATACTGGTAGGGAACAATTCGGCCTGGTACGCGTGGTAACTGAACGAGATGATGTTGCCCGCAAGGACCAGACATACGCCGAGGCTGACCAGCATGATTGTTTCGCGCGCCTGGCTGAACATCAGGCCACACGCCACGTTGATCGCGGCCATCACGATGATCACTGTCTTGCGCTCGAATCTGTCGGCGATCAGCATTCCGAGCAGCGGCCCGAGGGGGGCTGCAACCGCGATGATCGATGCATACATGAGGCTGCTGGTGACCGTGATGCCCTGCTTGATCAGCAGGGTGGGAATCCAGTTGGCGAATCCGTAATAGCCCATTGTCTGGAAGACGTGGAAGATGATTAGCATGGCTACGCGTTTTCGGTAAGGTGCCACCAGCAAATTTCGGAACGACGCCCGGGCTCTTACCGGCTCAGGTAGCGCGGGCGTGGGCAGCGCTCTTCCATATTCTTTCTCGACGCGCGCTTCAATGCGTGCCATGACGGTGTCGGCTTCATCAATACGGCCCTGTTGCGCAAGCCAGCGCGGACTCTCCGGAAGCCGCCTCCGTATCCACCATACGACCAGCGCGCCAACCACACCCGTGAAGACCACACACCGCCAGCCATCCATACCGAACACCTGACGCGGAACCAGCAGGTAAGAAAGGAATGCAACCACAGGAACCGCACAGAAGCCGATAGCCTGCGAGCATGCCGACGCACGACCTCGAATGTGTTTCGGAACGAGCTCCGAGATATACGTCCCGATGGTGACTATTTCCACGCCGATTCCGACGCCTGCTATGAAGCGCCACAGGTTCAATCCGAAGGCGGTGTCCTGAAACGCCATGATGATGTTCGCCACGGTGTACCAGAGCAGCGAGTAAGTGAAGATCGCGCGACGGCCGAATTTATCGGCGAGAAAACCGCACGCTGCCGTTCCGATAAAAAGACCGGCGAACAGCGCTGCAATGAAGCTCGCTACGCCGCTCGTGCCGAACAGGCCATGCGTGGTCGAAGTCAGGATGCCGCTCCTGACCAGTCCCGGTGCGATATAACCGGAAAACATCAGGTCGTAGAGTTCAAAGAACAGGCCGAGACTCAACAGCATCACGAGCTGCCAGATCGTTTTCGTTGCAGGCAACCGGTCTAGCCGCGCCGAGATCCGCGCCGCGCCCAGCGCAACGTCGTTCGCGGCGGCTTCGGCCTGGGCGGACGCATCCGGCATGCCGCCGGGATGGGCAACGGCTGCAGAAAAAACAGCATGATTCGACGATTCCATCGCCTGTCTCCATGAGTTCCGGTCTTGCGCCGGGTTGAATGATGTTCGGGGCTTTTATGCGCTCTCAGGCGGCTTTGGGATGTACGGCTGCAGTGAATTCGGCGACCTGTGTTTCGCCGTAGCCAAGCTCGCGTAATACCTCGGCCGTATGCTCCCCGACTTTCGCAATCGGTTGACGCGGCTGCAGGCGCTCGCCGTTCATGGAGATGGGCAGCAGCGGCATTGCCGTCTCGGTTCCGTCGTCGAGCGTCAACGTTGCAAGGCCGCCGCTTTCGATCAAATGCCTGTCTTCGAAAAGGTCTTCGGGCTTGGTGATTGAAGCGAACGGGATATGACTGCTTTCGAACCGCGGTGTCAGCGCAGAGCCTTCGAACTGGCTCAGCGTTTCGCCCAGCGTTTGCAGGAGCCACGGGCGCACCAGCACACGATCATTGTTGGTCGCGAGCCGCGGGTCCGCGAGCAGATCAGGCCGGTCGAGAATGGCGCACAGGGCACGCCACTGCGTGTCCCCCGTCGCAGCAATGAACATCTGTTCGCCTCCGCGAAGCGTGAAGACGTCGTACACGGCCCACGCGCTGATACGCTCGGGCATCGGGGCGGCGGCGACGCCGGTCACAGCGAACTGCTGCATATGCTGGGCTGACAGCAGCACGCAATTCTCGAACAGTGCGCTTTGCACTTCCTTGCCGATACCGCTCGACTTGCGCTCGAAGAGCGCCGCAAGCACGCCAATCGCGCCGAACATGCCGCCCATGATGTCGTTCACGGAACTTCCCGCCCGCAGCGGCCGGCCGACCGGTCCCGTCATATAGGCGAGGCCCGCCATCATCTGCACGACTTCATCAAGTGCGAGGCGATGTTCGTAGGGACCGTTGAGAAAGCCCTTGTGCGACACGTAGATCAACCCGGGATCGCGCGCTTTCAAACTCTCGTAGTCGAGCCCGAGCGCTGCCATGCGGCCGGGCTTGAAGTTTTCGATAAAGACATCGGCCGTATCGATCAGCTTGTGAAGCGCGCTGAGACCCGCTTCGGTATCGAGGTCGAGCGCGATGCTCTTCTTGTTGCGGTTGAAGGTACGGAAAAAGCCTGCCCCGGTGCCCAGCAGGCGCCGTGTGCCGTCGCCGCGCGGCGGCTCGACCTTGATGACTTCAGCGCCGAGATCCCCCAGGATCATGCCGCAGGTCGGCCCCATCACCATGTGCGACAACTCGATCACGCGGATACCTGCCAGGGGCAGGGCGGTGCTTTGTCCGGAAGACGTGGAGGGGTTCATCGAGCGGCCTTTGATGCATGGAGTTGAGAGGGAACACCGGCGCGTGCGAGGTATCCATACAGTGGCTCGCCGGGCAGCGCTTGTTCGAGCACGCTGCGCGAGGCGATCAGTTTTTCTATATTGATGCCGGTCTCGTAGCCCATGCTTTGCAGCATAAAGACAAGGTCTTCGGTGTTGACGTTGCCGGTAGCGCCCGGTGCATGCGGACAGCCGCCGAGTCCGGCCAGCGACGAATCCATCTCCCGGATGCCGTGCTGAAGGGCGATCAGCGTATTGGCGAGGCCAAGACCGCGAGTGTCATGGAAGTGCACCGAGCGAAGCTTGGCGCACGCAATGTCACGCACCAGGTCGATGATCTCGCCTGCCTGACGCGGCGTGGCCTGGCCCGTCGTATCGCCGAGCGCGATCACGTCGGCGCCGGCTTCGAGCGCTTGACGTGTGATGTTGCCGATGTCGTCATGAGGCACGTTGCCTTGCAGCGTACAGCCAAATACGGTGGATAGACCCGCGATAGTTTCGGCGTGGCCTTTGGCGAGCGAGCATATCTCTGCAAACGCGCTGATCATCTCTGTGGGCGTTTTGCGCACGTTCGCGAGACTGTGGGCTGCGCTCACGGATATCGGCGCGACGATCCGGTGGACGCCGGAGTCGATCGCACGCTGCGCTCCCTTTACGTTGGGAACGAGGGCGGTCACCACGAGTCCGTCATGGGTCAGCGCATGGGCAATGACTGCTTCGGCATCCGCCATTTGCGGCAGCAGTTTCGCCGGCACGAATGACGCGACCTCCATGTGACGAATGCCGGCTTCGAAGGCGGCGTCGATCCAGCGCTTCTTGTCGTCTGTCGACATGGTCCGCGAGATGCTCTGAAGGCCGTCGCGCATGCCGACCTCGGTGACGATCACGCGTTCGGTGGGGTGGTTCATCGTTTTCTCAACTCAACATGACGAAATTGAATTGGAGCGTGACGCGCCGGGTCCGTAATGGAAAGACTCGTTTGGCGATGCAGTCCATCTTGCCCCGCGATGGCTGATGAAGCTTATGCGACGGGGCGAGATGCCCGAAAAGGGAAAACCCTTAAGGGCTTGTGGGGAGTAGTGGCGCGGTGCTTCAGCGCCTGGCCATCAGGTGCTCGATCAGTCGCGACGCCGGCAACGTCAGGGCCGCACGATCACGCACGCAAATGACAAAGCGCCGTTCGGCCCACGCTTCCGTTAGCGGAACCACTGCCAGCCCGTACTGTTCCCGGACCAGCGGGTTCACCGCTTCGTGAGGGAGGATTGCTACTGCGAGTCCTGCCTGGATGAATCGATACGCCGCATCGAAAGTCGACACGTACGCGCGGTAAGTCAGCTCTCGCCCCTTTTCCGCGGCAATGCGCTGCATCAGCGCGTTCACAGACGCATTCGACGATAGCCCGAGGTGGTGCAGGCCAAGCGTCTGCACGAAGCCGACGGACGGCTCTCCTGCCAGCGGATGGTCCTTCGGGACCACGAGCGCAAGATGGTCTGAGCGGTACGTGGTCACGTCGAGTTCACGGGTGGAGACAAAATCGCGGCAGATGCCGATATCGGCGGCGCCTTCTTCGAGTCCGCGCACGATGTCGGCGCTCGTACGCTCCTCCACGTCCACGCGCACACCCGGGTTCGCTTCCAGGAACCGGGAGAGCGCTTCAGGAAGAAACTCGACCATCGACGACACGTTCGCCAGAACGCGCACATGTCCGCGGCCGCCGGCGGCGTATTCACTGAGCTCCGCCTGCAAGCGCTCATGGTCACGCATGATGAGACGGGCGTGCTTGAGCAGCGCCTCGCCTGCGGCAGTCGGCCTGACGCCGCGCTGGCTACGCGACAGCAATGCCGTATCGACCAACGTTTCCAGGTCCGCCAACCGCTTGCTGACAGCCGAAGGCGCGATGAACTCGCGCCCGGCGGCGCGCGCGATCGTTCCTTCTTCGCATACCGCGATGAAAAGCCGAAGACTGATCTGGTCGATTTGCCACATGGTTGAGCACCCGGGAGTAAACGACCGTAGTTTGCACCAGCTTGAGCGTATTGACCGCAGGGACGTCACCCGTCTGTTGGCGCCCCGAGCCTCGCGCACACAGACCGGGTCAATAAGTCAAAAAGGCGTTCTGGAGTGTGCGTGCGTTGTGCTCACCGGTGAGCGCCAGCATCATCAGGATGCGTGCCTTGTGCGGAACCTGATCGTCCGTGACCAGCCAGTCGTAGTGGTCGTCGGGCTGGGCGGCATTGCGGATAACCATGCCCCCTCCCGTCCGCGAACCTCGGACTACATGAATGCCACGCGCTCTCGCGTCGACCAGGGAGGCCACTACCGAGGTCGCCACGTTGCCGTTGCCGGTCGCGGCATAGATCAGTGCCTTCACCCCTGAGTCGAGCATGGCACGCACCATCGAGTCATTCATGCCGCCATGCGCATAGACGATGCCGATCTCCGGCAAGACGTCGATCTCGTCGATGGACCATTCGCTTTCCACCGTGTGAGGACGCGCCGGTAGCCGGTAGAAGACCGGCTTGCCCTCGACGATATATCCCAGGGGACCGTAGGGAGACCTGAATGCCTCCTGCTTGAACGTGCTCGTCTTGACGACATCGCGCGCCGTGTGGATCTCGTCGTTTGCAACGACCAGCGTGCCTTTGCCGTGGGCTAGCGGACTCGCCGCCACGACGATCGCGTTGTACAGGTTAAGCGGTCCGTCCGAACTCAGTGCGGACGGTGGCCGCATTGCACCGACCACCACTACGGGCTTCGCGCTCTTGAGCGTCAGATGCAGGAAATAAGCGGTTTCATCGATCGTGTCGGTGCCGTGCGTGACCACGACACCGTCCACGTCATCGCGCTTCAGCAGCGATGAAATGCGCTTGCCCAACTGCAGCAGTTGCGCACTGCCGAAATTCTCCGAGCCGGACTGAAATAGCTGCTCGGCGCTGATATCCGCAATCGATGCCGCGGCGGGCAGGTCAGCAAGGATGTCGTCGATGGACAGCACGGAGCAGTCATAAGCCGACGTGTTGACCGGCGACGCACCGCGGCCCGCAATCGTGCCGCCCGTACCAATCAGGACGACCCCTGCTTTAGGCCGGGCGGTCAGGCCGATCACGCCCGCGCCGGGAACAAGGATGCCCATGAGCACTACATCTTCACGACGGTGAGCAATGTCTGCTTGCCGCTTTTGTAGTCGTAAAGGGAGATCGCACCCTGCTTCAGGTCTCCATGCGCGTCGAACTGCGTGCGGCCCAGCACACCGACGAAGTTGGCGCTCGGCATGGCGGCGAGGATGTCCGCGGCGCGGGTCGAATGGGCGCGCTTCATTGCATCCACGACGATGTACACCGCGTCGTAGGCGAACGGTGCGTTGAGCTGCACGTGCTGATGAAAGCGTGCCTCGTAGCGTTGCTCGAAAGCGGGACCGTCGGGCATTTTCTCAAGCGGCATGCCCGCGATGGAGCACACGACGTTGTCCGCCGCCCCACCCGCCAGTTTCGCAAGCGAATCGGCGCACAGGCCGTCACCGCCCAGCACCCGCGCAGCAATGGCGAGCTGTTGCGCCTGCTTCGCGAACGGACCGCCCGTGGCGTCCATCCCCCCGTACATGATGATGTCCGGATGCTCGCCTTTGATCTTGGTGAGAATCGAACGGAAGTCGACTGCCTTGTCGTTGGTTGCATCGTGTGAGAGCACGGTCAACCCGTCCGCCTTCGCCTGTTTCTCGAACTCGTTGGCGAGACCCTGGCCGTATGCGGTTGCGTCATCCACGATCGCCACGGACTTTGCCCCGAGCGTTTTTTTCGCATAGTCGGCCAGTGCCGGACCCTGCTGCGCATCGGTTGCCACGACCCGGTAGGCCGTCTTGAAGCCTTGTTGCGTATAAACCGGATTGGTCGCCGAAGGGGAGATCTCGACAATACCCGCGTCGCTGTAGATCTTTGACGCCGGGATCGTGGTCCCTGAATTCATGTGACCCACCACCGCGGCCACTTTGTCATCGACCAGCTTCTGCGCCACCTGCGTGCCCTGACGCGGGTCCGACGCGTCGTCCTGTGCATCCAGCTCGAGCGTCACCTTCCGGCCCCCGATCACCAGCCCCTTCGCGTTGATTTCCTCCACCGCGAGCCGGGCGCCGTTTTCGGTGTCCTTTCCCCACTCGGCATTAGCGCCCGTCAACGGCGCAGCATGTCCAATTTTGACAACTTCGTCTGCGAACGCACCGGCCGGGCCGAGCATGATCAGACCCACTCCGATATTGGCGCATAACGCGCCGTGAAATCTAGCTGTCATGAGACTCTCCTGGTTATGCAGCTTGCTGGATGATCGATCCCGGACGCTCGTCGGTGATCGATCGAGGGCAGGTGACAGGAGCGACTTTAGAGACGACAAAATGGCCGGCATTGCACCGACTCGCAAAAAAATAGAAGAAACACGACATGGCGGCCAGGAGCATTTTTTGGCCTGTATACTCGGTTTCACCAACGCCTAGCGGGAACGTCATGGCACGCGAAACAACACCGTCCCTTGGCCGGGAACTCGTGGATCAACTCGACCGCGCCAGCGTCAAGCGGGACGGCAACGCGTCGCGTCCGGGAGCCGAGCTCAATATCGGATTCCTGCTCTGGCCCACGTTCCCACTGCTTTCCTTGGCGGGCTTCTGTGATGCATTGCGCCATGCGGCCGATCTCGGCGACCAGAGCCGTCCGCTGCGTTGCACATGGGTGCTCCTCGGCATGGCCGATGAAACCGTGGAGGCGAGTTGCGGTGTGGCTGTGCCGGTGCACGCGGTACAGGGATCGCCCCGGCAATTTGATTATCTCGTTGTGATCGGCGGTCTCCTGCCTAAGTTGGAACAGGTTGACCGGCGCTACTGGGACTATTTGCGCGAGGCCGACGCCGAAGGCGTGCCGCTGATCGGCATGTGCACAGGAAGCTTTGTGCTGGCCAAAGCCGATTTGATGAGCGACCGTGTTGCATGCGTGCACGCGTTCCACCTGGAGGACTACAAGACCATGTTCCCGGCCTTGCGAGTCGTCGCCAATTCGGACTACCTGATCGACGGCAACCGCATTACATGCGCCGGTGGCGTGTCCGTCCTTGAACTGGCAACACGTTTGATCAGCTTGCATTGCGGCTCCGACCGAGCCGCCAAGGTGATCCATCAAATGACCGTCAGCCGCCAGGGCGGCACGTCGTTCGTGGAGCGCCGCAAGGCACTGGGCTATCTGGCAGTCGGTGACTTGCTGGTACGGCACGCTATCGTGCTGATGGAAGAAAACCTGGAGGCGCCGCTCAACGTCACGGTGATCGCGAAGATGACGGGTACGAGCGTCAGGCAACTCGAACGCAACTTCCTGAGCGAAATGGGTGTATCGCCGAAAGAGTTTTATCGGACGATGCGACTTCGATATGCGCGTTGGCTACTGCTTAATACGGAAAAGCGCATTACGGTAATCGCGTATGAATGCGGATTTGCCGACTCTGCACATTTTATTCGTGGCTTCAAGGAGGTCTACGGTGTGACGCCCGGCAGACTCAGGACGTCACTTGAAGAGCGTTTATCCTGAGACGTGGCGCACGTAAGGTACGCCAGGTGCCGGGTCGTGGCGCAGGCAGTCAGCACGACGACAAGAGGCACGCCGGAGCACAACCTCTGTGAGGTGGCCAACTCCTCATTGACCGGAAAGATCGAAGTACTTTTTGAGAACCAGCAACGAGATAAGCTTTTCCCGTCTCGTGTCGAGAAACTGCATGGCGTACTGATTGGCATTTCGAATGATTGCCATCGCCTTGTCTGTATGCTTTGTGTAATATTTTATTTTATCTTCCAGATCGGAAAAATCGTCGTCCAAGAGTACGTAATGGTGATCCGGTATTAATGATCCTTCCATGAACCAGCTCTCCACGCGCGGTTTGCGCATGAAGCAAACCGAATTTGAAAGCATGATCCATTTCAAGTTGGTAGCAACGTCATTGCCTTCCAGACTGATAATGAATTTGTACTTCAATTGATCCAGAATGCTCATGTAGGGCCGGTGTCCATGCTGCCCTTTTTTCAAATCATCAGTGTCGCCTATGTCAGCGATTGGTGAGGAGAAGTATCTGGCGACGAATTCTTTCCGATGTTCCTGGTAACACGCACCCCGGAACACAGCCATATCGAGTTTGCTTTGAAATGGCCTTGTGTCTTCGACGAAATTGAAATGCCTTATTTTATCCAGCTTCAATATGACGGAATTATTATTGGCTTCGGTGAGCGGTCTGGTTTTAAGCAGGGTCGGTTCATCTACCGTTTCCTTTATGTCGGTAAAAACATAGTTAAATTTCAGGGAACGATCAAAGTAGCGGGATATTTCTTTGAAATCATAGTAGTAGGCGCTGGGGTTGCCTCGCAGGGGCAGAGCGCCGCTGCGGCTCGCCGTTTCGTTCAGGACAAACCGCTGCTCAAGCTTATTATAATAATTAGCGCGCGTACGAATGTAGTTCCATTGCTGCTCGTCCAGGTTCCTGAACAGCCGATCATATCTCTTTTCAAAAATCAAAGACGGGAAGAGATCGAAAATAACATTTTTTGCGTAAAATTTAATTTTTCTGGCATGCATAAATCTGACTCGTTCATCCAATTGAAGCACTAAATTTAACGAAAATTGGTTGAAAACATTCACGGGGCAGGTGAGCCGTGATTCTTCGAAAGCTGCATCACCTTTGGATCACACCGACATGCTCTGCCGCGGTTGTTGCGCTGTCGTTACTTTGCGAAAACTTCGCAAAAATAATGTGCCAGCGCGGGATGCCGCACAGTAATAAATTGAACGGACGGAACTGCTGCTGCGTAATGCGAAACTCCCAAGTATCGCTAGTGTACCTGCTACCACTTTTTCGAAGAAATAGTCAACCGTTTTTTACAATTGAAAGGGTACTCAATCCCCTGCGGCTACTGATGGCCGCTGGTGTGGTGCGGGGTATTGTGTTGTGGGAGGGGCAAGCGTTTGCGGACCCCGAGGGGTTCATCGGAATGACAGGGTCCGCGTTCTCCGGCAGCGGTTTGGCAGAATGATGACCAACACACGTACATACTAAGCTTTGCTGATTATTTCCAGTTACCGGGCAAGCGGCTCGGCAATGGGTAGCCGTTGCGCCACTGCCCGACTTGTCACTTATATCCCACCCAAACTCGACATCAGGTTTGCCGCATTAAAAGCAGACCGCAACCATGTTTCAAATGTCGCTGCTGCTTGTGAACTGGTTTTATACCCTCTCGATCGCACCAAGTAATAAGACGTCACTTCAACGCTGAACCGGGCGTCGTCGAAAGGCGCGATAAGCCGTCCGTCGCTCAGTTCTTCCGCCGCCAGAACCTCGCTTTCAAGCACGACACCCAGACCATCGACCGCGGCTTCGATCGCCATGACCGAGCGGTCGAGCCAGAGCTCGTTGTCGGGTCTGACTTCCGCGTCGCAAACACGCCGCAAATACTCCGACCACGTCAGCCCGTTGGATGAATGGATCAGGGTCGCGCGCAAAAGGTCCTCCGGTGTGCGCAGTGCGAGCGTGGCGGCCAGCGCAGGACTGCACAAGGGACGCAATCGCTCCAGCAACAAGGGCTCAACATCAAGTTTCGACGTATTCGATGTATTCGACGTATTGGGGTGCCCATAAGCGATCGCAATGTCAAACCGCGTTGTCTCGAGGTCATCGTGATC
The DNA here is from genome assembly GCF_044909315.1 of Caballeronia udeis. Lineage (GTDB taxonomy): Bacteria > Pseudomonadota > Gammaproteobacteria > Burkholderiales > Burkholderiaceae > Caballeronia > Caballeronia udeis_A. The sequence goes on along the minus strand of NZ_JBIYEB010000027.1, from coordinate 121,950 downwards.
TGAAAGCGTGGACAGCCGGATCCGGATATCCGGATTGGCGCGCAGGAATTCCGGTAGCCTGGGTTGCAGCCATTTGGCGGCGAAACTCGGACCCGATGCAACCACCAGATGACCGCGTTGCGACTGCGGCGCGACCAGGCTGGTGGCTTCAGCGATTACTCCGAATGCGCGTTCAAGCTCGCGGGCGTAGGTGCGCCCCGCTGCCGTCAGTGCCGCTCGCCCCGGATGCCGTTGAAACAACGGCACGCCCAAAAAATCCTCGAGTTGCTGGATGTGGTGACTGACCGCCGACGGTGTGACCGCAAGTTCTTCCGCGCCAAGCGCGAAGCTTCCCCGCCGTGCTGCTGCCTCGAACGCGAGGAGCGCCTTGAGCGGCGGCATGCGGGATTTCGTCGTGTTTCTACTTGAGCTCATTTGACGGGGTGCTGAGTTATATGCGTTGGCGCCGGGATTTTCGCCTACCTATGATCTTTTCTGACGGCGGTCAGCCAAAGCAAATCGTATGCCAAATATTGCACGTCGACGAGCATGGCGCGGTGGCAGTCGTTCGATGGATGTCATGCAACCCAGGTTATGTGGCCAGCGCGGCGATCAAGGATCAGCACTGGTTGGATAACGAGCCAATGGAGTGAACGATGAAAGAAGGACTTCTGCAAGCATCCCGGGACTTTTTGGTCAGATACGGCGGCGACACCTTCCCGAATCTGTTCACGTCTGCGAAGGGCACTATCGTAAAAGATAGCAACGGGCGCGAGTACCTGGACTTCACATCAGGGCAGATGTGCGCCACGATCGGGCACAACCATCCTGCGATTGTGGAAGCCGTTCACCGGGCTGGCGAGAAGGCGTTCCACATGTTCAGCGGCATGATCCCCGAGGTCGTGGCCGAGCTCGGGCAGACGCTTGCACGCGACTGGTTGCCGGGCGATCTCAAGAAGACGATCTTCATCAATACCGGTTCGGAAGCGACCGAGGTCGCGCTGCGCATGGCCAAGATGTATACCGACGGCTATGAAGTCCTCGCGCTGGGAGGTTCATGGCACGGCATCACCGGCGGCGCCAGCACCGTGTCCTTCGCGAGCGACCGCAAGGGTTACGGCGTTCCCGCACCCGGTGTTTTCCTGATTCCCGAGCCGAATTCATATCGCCCGTACATTCAGGCGGCGACCCCGGAAGAAGCTGCGCTCGCAAACCTGAACCTCGCGTTGAAGATGTTCGACATGCAGTCGAGCGGGCGCGGCGCGGCGATCATTGTCGAGCCCGTTATCAGCGCGGGGGGCGTGCTGGTGCCGCCGAAGTCGTTCATGCAGGCGCTGAGAAAGGCGGCGGACGACCGCGGCATGCTGCTGATTTTCGATGAAGCGCAAACGGCGTTCGGTCGTATCGGAACCCGTACCGGATCCGAATTCTTCGGTGTCGTTCCCGACATCATGACCATGTCAAAAACGCTGGGTGGCGGGTTGCCGCTAGCAGCGGTATCGACTACTGCGAAGATCGAAGAGGTGCTCCACCAGAAACACTTCACGTTTTATACGAGTCACGTTTCCGACCCGCTGACGGCGGAAGTCGGACTCGCGGTCCTGAAGGTGATCAAGGAGGAGAACCTCATAGCGCGCGCTAATGAAATGGGGGGATACCTGCGCGGCCGCTTCGAAGAATTGCAGCAGCGCTACGAGGTGATCGGTGACATTCGGGGAGCAGGCCTTCTGCTTGGCGTCGAGCTGGTGACCGACCGGGCTTCGCGCAATCCGGCGCATGAGCTGGGTGCCATGACGACCCGGAAATGCTTCGAGAACGGCCTGAGCATGAACATTCGCCGCCGGCCGGAACGCGGCTCCGTGTGGCGCATTGCGCCGCCGCTGACGGTTTCAATAGACGAGATCGATCGAGCGGTGGACATCCTCGATAAAGCATTGCGCGACAGTCTCGACGAAACAGCGGTAGCGAAAGCGGCCTGACGGCCTGACGTTTGGCGTGGATATCGAACGGATTTTTTCAACAGTGGGGAAACCATGAAGCGCACCGCGGCGAGACATTGGCTGTTCATTGCGGCCATTACCGGCTTTGGACTTACTGCTCCGGCAGCGCACGCGGACAGTCCGACGCTCGACAAAATCCGTTCGTCCAACACGCTGACGCTTGGCTATCGGGAATCATCGATTCCGTTTTCCTTTCTGGGCGTTGATCAAAGGCCAGTGGGCTTCTCGCTGGACCTGTGCACTGCAATCGCGGAAAGATTGAAGACGGACCTGAAGCTGCCGAAGCTGAACGTTGCCTATCTCGCGGTCAGCGCCGCTAACCGGATTCCGCTTCTGCAAAACGGCACGATCGACATTGAATGCGGAAGCACGACCAATACAGAGGAACGCCAGCAGCAGGTCGGATTTTCGGTGGCCACCTTCGCCGGCGGCCCGACCTGGCTGACCACGGCGTCGTCGGGAATCACCGATGTAAAAGGACTTCAAGGCAAGACCGTTGTACTGACGCAAGGGTCTCTCAACCTGGGTCTTGCGATGAAGAACAATAGCGATCTCAAGCTCAACATGACGATCGTTCAATCCAAGGAACAAGCCGAATCTCTCTTATTGCTGCGCACAGGGCGCGCTTCGGCATTGTTTGAAGACAACATCCTGGAAGCAGGCCTTGTCGCCGGATCACCGGACCCCAAAGCATTCCGATATCTCCCGAACGCAAGTGGGCAGGTCTATTACTACGGGCTGATGATCCCGAAGAACGATCCGGAATTCAAGTCTGTGGTGGACGGCGCGCTCAGTGCCGAAATGGCGTCCGGGGAATTTTCAAAGACTTACGCCAAGTGGTTTACGCAGCCTATTCCGCCTCACGGACAGAACCTTGCGCTACCCATGAACGAAGCGCTCAAAGCGCGAGTGGCAGCGCCTAGCGACTCTCTTGCGCAGTAGCGCTCAACACGATCTGTCTAAACATCCTCCCCGGGCAGCGGCCGATTAAAACCCGGTGCGCGCCGGGTAGATCGCGGCCATCAAACAGCGACATCGCCGGTCATCTACTCGATAGCCGATGCGGTGCTCTTTCATTGCCTCCTTTTTCAGTGAGCGGAAAAGCCATGCAAGTTCTCTTTGAGCAGACAGCAGAGGGCGGTACTTACCTGAGCTGGCTGATGTCCGGCTTATGCTGGACGTTGCTCCTGTGGTTTGTTTCCGGCGTACTTGCGTTCGCGATCGGGATAACCGTTGGTGCGGCTCGAACGGTCCGCTATCTTCCATTGCGAATTGCGGCACGGCTTTATGTTCAGGTGTTCCGCAATGTCCCGTTGCTTGTGCAAGTGTTCCTTTGGTATTTCGTCCTTCCCGAGGTGATTCCTGCTGCATGGGGAAACTCGATCAAGCAGGTCGCGCCGCCCTGGGCCAGTTTTTATCCTGCTGTGGCCGGGCTTGGCTTGTACACGGCATCGCGGATTGCAGAGCAGGTCCGCGCCGGCATCAATTCGCTCTCCGATGGCCAGAGAAAAGCGGCGGATGCGCTCGGCCTGACCGCTTTCCAGACCTACCTGCTGATCTTGTTGCCGCAAGCCCTTCGCATAACCATCCCGACGCTAACCAGTGAAGCACTGGGCCTCCTGAAAAATACGTCGGTTGCACTGACTATCGGTTTGCTTGAGATCACGGCCCGGGCGGAACAGATCAACGAATTCACGTTCACGACGTTCGACGCCTTTGCGAGTGCAACGGTTCTGTACTTGCTGATTGCACTCGTGTTGCACCGGGTCGCATTTCAGGTCGAACGAATGTTCCGGATCCCCGGAACGAGCCAAAACACCATGTTCAGAAAGTAGAGGGTCGTCATGTCTTTTGATTTCGCGGCGGTCATCAACGCCACCCCATACCTGCTGCAGGGGCTTTTGTTTTCCATCGAACTCACGCTGGTGGCCATGATCGGCGGAATGGTGTTAGGGACGTTCATGGCCATCACCAGGCACATGGGTGTGCCCGTTGCCGCTGAAGCCGTTCGCGCCTATGTCACCCTGATGCGGTCAATCCCGCTGATTCTCGTCCTCTTCTGGTTCTTCTTCCTGGTTCCGTTGCTGTTGGGTCATTTGACGCCGGCCGGCCGTTCAATACCACTGGGCCCTAAATTCACCGCGTTCATTACCTTCACGCTTTTTGAATCCGCCTACTACGCGGAGATAGTGCGCGCCGGGCTCAAGGCGATCGACAAAGGGCAATACGAAGGTGCGAAGGCGCTTGGTCTTTCCAACACGGCCATGTACTGGAGCGTCGTGGTGCCTCAGGTCTTGCGGGTCACTGCACCGATCATTGTGTCGCAGACAATCATCCTGTTTCAGGACACGGCGCTCGTGTACGTGCTGTCACTGACCGACTTCTTTGGTGCGGCAGCGAAGATTGCCCAGCGTGATTCGAAACTGGTGGAATTTTATTCGACGGTCGCGGTTGTCTATCTGCTCATTTGCTCGATGGGGTCCGAACTGTCCGAGCGTTTCCGGAGGAAGCAAGTGTACCGCTCACCCCGTGGCCGGTTTGAGCGCGCGAGGCGTATGTTCGGCCTTGCCCGTCCCTAGTTCATCTTTATCTTCGAGGTCTGGTCATGGATGATGCGTTTTCGACTCGGAATGAAATCCTTCGCATAGAAGGACTCGAGCAAAGCTATGGAGCGCTTCCTGTCCTGAGGGGCATCGATCTCCGCGTGAACAAAGGAGACCGAATCGTTATATGCGGTCCATCGGGTTCGGGCAAGTCGACGTTGATCAGGTGCATCAACGGATTGGAGACGTTCAAGTCCGGAAGGGTCCGTGTCAGGGACGTGCGTAGCGGAGAGCACCTGACGCTGCTGAAGGATATTCGCCGTGAGGTGGGCATGGTCTTCCAGGGTTTCAACCTGTTTCCGCATTTGTCGGTGCTTGAAAACTGCATGCTGGCGCCCATCAAGGTGCGCGGCGTGAAGAAGGCCGAGGCGCGGGAAGGAGCGCTTGGTTTCCTGCAAAAGGTCCGGGTGCTCGATCAGGCGCACAAGTATCCCGGGCAGTTATCGGGCGGACAGCAACAACGGGTCGCCATAGCACGTGCGCTGTGCATGCAGCCATCCATCATGCTCTTCGACGAACCGACCTCCGCTCTCGATCCCGAAGTAGTGCAAGAGGTTCTGGCCACCATGGTTGGACTCGCGAAGGAGGGCATGACCATGCTCTGTGTCACGCATGAAATGGGATTCGCGCGGGAAGTCGCCGACCGCGTGATCTTGATCGACGGAGGCAGGATTGTTGAAGAGGCCGCCCCCGCGCAATTTTTTGACACGCCTCAACATGAACGCACAAGGGCGTTTCTGGGGCGGGTGCTGCACGGACAAGCTGAAATCGCGTGAAGATTGACGTACGGCCGGGCGATGACGTGATGCCCTGCGCATCTGATCTATTCAACAGCCCCTAACCACTGCACCGGCTAAACCGCAGAATAAGGCTTGATCAATTCGGCAAAACGGTCGGCGAGCGTCGGCCTTGCACGGGCGGGCCAGATTGCGCTGAGTTCGAAATACGGCAACGCGGCGCCATCGGCTATTTCGCACAGCCGCACTCCGCTAAATTGCAACGCACGAACCGAATGTGGCAGCAGCGACACACCGCACCCTGCCGCCACGCACGCGAGCACGGTCAGCGACCGATTCGCCTCCTGCACAATCTCCACCTCGCAACCCGCTTGCCGGAACGCGCTCAGAATGCCCGCGCGAACGCCGGGCAACTGTCCATGCGGAAACCATACGAGCCCGTGCTCCGCGAGGTCTCGCAACGACACTCGCGTGCCCGAAGTCAGTGGAAAGGCTTGGGGCAAAACGGCGATCAAGGGCTCCCGCGCGATCAGCTTTTCGCGCATCTTGCCGCCGACCGCCACCGGCGTATGCAGCAAGCCAATATCGATCTCACCTTTCTCCAGTGCGCTCGCCTGCTCGGCATTGCTCATCTCGCGCAGCACCAATTCGACATCCGGCACCGACGCGCGCAGCGCCGCTATTGCACGCGGCAGCACTTCGAACAACGCCGCCGAGGCGAACCCGACTGTCAGCCGCCCCGCGCGTTGCGCACCGATCTCACGCGCGCGGTGCGAGGCGGCGTCGATCCTTGCAACGCTCATCCGCACGTCTTCCACGATCGCCAGTCCGGCCGCGGTCAGGTCCGCGCCGCGGCGCGTGCGGCTGAACAGTTTGACGCCCAGGTCCTTCTCCATGCGTGTGAGCGCCTGGCTCAGCGCGGGTTGTGCAATGTTCAGACGCTCGGCGGCGCGGGTGACGCTGCCGGCATCGACGACGGCGAGAAAGTACTTCAGGTTGCGTGTGTCCATATTAAAACGATATGAAAGATGATCGTTTACATCATATATGTTTATCCAAACGATCCCTAAAATGCCTCCATGGATGAGACACGCGGCTGACCTTGTCGCGAAAAATATAGATTGCTGTGCATGGGACCAGAGTAAAGCGCTAAAGCGCCAACTCTGGATCGACAGGAGAGACGACAGTGAACTGGTACCGGGACATATCCGCGACGGAAAAACGCACGCTTTGGAGTTGCTTCGCCGGCTGGGCGCTCGACGGCGTGGACACGCAATTGTTCAGCCTCGTGATCCCGACCCTGCTGGTGACGTGGGGTATCGGCAAGGGGCAGGCGGGTCTGATCGGCGGCGCGACGCTGGTCGCCGGTGCGTTGGGCGGGTTGCTCGCGGGCATGCTGTCGGACCGCTACGGCCGCGTGCGGGCACTGCAGATCACCGTGATCTGGTTCTCGCTCTTTACCTTCCTCAGCGCCTTCGCGCAGAACTTCGAACAGTTGCTTGTCCTCAAGGCTCTTCAGGGCATAGGTTTTGGCGGTGAATGGACCGCAGGCGCGGTGCTCCTGAGCGAGACCATCCGCGCGGAACATCGCGGCAAGGCGATGGGCATTGTGCAGAGCGCGTGGGGTTTCGGCTGGGCAGGCGCAGTGGTTCTCTACATGCTGGTGTTCTCGTTCGTGTCACCGGAGTGGGCGTGGCGGCTGCTGTTCGGCATCGGCGTGATTCCGGCCGGCCTCGTGCTTTATCTGCGCCGTAACGTGGTCGAACCGCCCAGAGTAGCCGTAGGCGCAGGAGCATCCAGGCAGGCGCTGCCTGCGGCAAGCAGCATCTTCGACCGGTCGGTGATCCGCACGACCATCGTGGGCGGATTGATCGGCGTGGGGGCGCATGGCGGCTATCACGCGATCACCACATGGCTGCCCACCTACCTCAAGACCGAACGGCATCTGTCCGTGCTCGGCACAGGCGGCTATCTTGCCGTCGTCATCACGGCATTCATCTGTGGCTGTTTTGTGAGCGCCTGCCTCCAGGACCGGATCGGCCGCAGGCTCAACGTGATCCTCTTCGCCGTATGCTGCGTTGCGACGGTCAATCTCTACGTCTTCCTGCCGATGGGCGACACCGCGATGCTGTTCCTCAGCTTTCCGCTAGGCCTTTTCGCGGCCGGCATTCCGGCCACGCTCGGCGCACTCTTCAACGAACTTTATCCGCAAGGCATCCGCGGCACCGGCGTAGGCTTTTGCTACAACTTCGGACGGATCGTCTCGGCAGGTTTTCCGGTGCTGGTCGGACACATGGGCAACTCGATGCCGCTCGGCTCCGCACTTGGCATCGATGCAGGCATTGCCTACGGACTCGTGGTTGTCGCTGCGCTCATGCTGCCGGAAACGAAGAACCGGCGAATCGCGACGGTAGCGGCCAATGCTCCAACCCGGGCCTGAACGAACAGCAAACCCATGATCGACGAACGGATTCAAACCATGCAGGCACAAGACACAACGGTGGTGGACCGGTGGTATGACACCAACGATATCGACGATGCCCAGATCACCGCTATCGACGCCCATGCCCACGTATTCATACGCGGCTTGCCGCTGGCGCGGCAGCGTCGCCACGCGCCGGACTACGACGCAACGCTCGACGCATACGCGGGCCATTTGCTGGCGAACGGCGTCTCGCACGCCGTGCTGGTCCAGCCCAGTTTTCTCGGCACGGACAACAGCTTTTTCCTCGATGTGGCGAAGCGCTATCCGCGACGCTTTCGCGGGGTCGCGGTCGTGGATTGTGCAGTGACTGACACCGAGCTTGCACTGCTCGATAGCACCGGCGTGGTGGGTATCCGGTTGAACCTGATCGGCTTGCCGGTTCCTCAGTTGAGCGCACCTGAGTGGCGGCGATTGCTGGCGCGTGTCAATGCGCTCGGCTGGCATGTCGAGGTCCATCGCGAAGCGGTGGATTTGCACGCGGTAACAGGTCCACTGCTGGAGCAGGGATGCACCGTGGTCGTCGATCATTTCGGCCGCTCGGATCCGCGTACCGGCGCTAACGATCCGGGTTTCGGATACCTGCTCTCGATGGCTGCAACAGGGCGTGTCTGGATTAAGCTATCGGCGGCTTACCGGAGTGCGCCCGGCGATGACGGAACAGTCTTGGGGACCACCCTGGCAAGCCGGCTTCTCGATGCTTACACGCCCGAGCGTCTGGTCTGGGGCAGCGATTGGCCGCACACGCAGCACCAGCAACTGGTCGATTACGACGCCACGCGGCGCGCGCTCGATCAATGGGTTCCCGACGCGGCGCAGCGCGAGTGGATTCTCACTCGCTCGGCCCGCACGCTGTATCGATTCGAATAAATTGTCCCGGCGTCATCATCGTCACTAACGTCAACACGGAGAGTTCAACCATGTCGCTTCCCTCTGCTGAACGTCGCAGCGCCTTCCGCTCGCTGGTCGAAAGCCGGCAAGCGTTGCTCGTGCCCGGCGCCTTCAACGCGCTAAGTGCGCGCGTTGTTGCCGATACCGGTTTCGGTGCGTTGTATATCACCGGTGCCGGCGTGACCAACATGTTTTTCGGGCTTCCGGATCTCGGGTTTATCGGCTTGAACGAAATGGCCGACCATACCGCGCGCATTCGCGACGCTGTGGACTTGCCGCTTATCGTCGATGCCGATACCGGCTACGGCAACGCGCTCAACGTGCGTCACGCGGTTCGCACGCTGGAACGTGCGGGTGCCGACGCCATCCAGCTCGAAGACCAGGTAAGTCCCAAGAAGTGCGGGCATTTCGCCGGCAAGGCGGTGATATCGGCAAGCGAGATGGTTGGCAAGCTGCACGCTGCCGTCGATGCACGCGAGGACCCCAATCTGCTGATCGTTGCCCGCACCGACGCCTGCGCGACCGATGGATTCGACGCCGCTATCGAACGCGGGCATCGCTTCGCTGAAGCTGGCGCGGATGTGCTTTTCATCGAGGCAGTTGAAACGATCGAGGAGATCCAGCGCTTGCCCGCGATGTTCAATGCGCCTCAGCTCATCAACATCGTGATTGGCGGCAAGACACCCACGCTGCCGCAATCCCGGCTGGCGGAGCTTGGTTTCGGGATCGCGCTATACGCCAACGCATCGCTACAGAGCGCCGTACGCGGCATGCAGCGGGCTCTGGGGGTATTGAAGGCCCAAGGGAAGCTCGACGAGGATCCGGACCTCGTGGTGCCGTTCAACGAGCGCCAGCGCCTGGTCGACAAACCCTTCTATGACCGGCTCGACGAAAAATACGCCGCGCATGATGACTAAGCAGATTGCGCCGCGAAGACGGTGGAGCGCGGGCTTCACCGCATAACAAACAAGACAAACAAAAGGAGACTGACTATGAGCGCCCCTCGAATGGAAGGCCCCGCGGCTCGGCCGCCGCTGTTGAGATCCATTGCGGGGGGCCTCGCCGGTAACCTGATCGAGTGGTATGACTTTCTCGCGTACAGCATCTTTTCGATCTACTTCGCCAAGGCGTTTTTTCCCAGGGACAACGCCACGGTCCAATTGATGAACGCGGCGGCCATCGCGGCGGTGGGGTATGTGGCGCGTCCGCTCGGCAGCTGGTTGATCGGGTTGTATGCGGACCGTCGCGGCCGCAAGTCCGCGCTGACCTGGTCGGTATCGGTCATGTGCATTGGCTCGCTGATCATTGCCGTGACGCCGGGCTACGCGACTATCGGCGCTTTCGCCCCCGCCATCCTGATTGTTGCGCGGCTGTTGCAAGGCTTGAGCATGGGCGGCGAATACGGCACGAGCGCGACTTATCTCAGCGAGATCGCGCCCGCGAACCGTCGGGGCTTTTACCTTGGGTTCCTGCAGGTCAGCGTGGTGACGGGGCAGTTGCTCGCGTTGGGTCTGCTGCTGGTCATGCAGCATTTGCTGTTCACCTCCGGGCAGATTGACCGGTGGGCGTGGCGAATACCGTTTGTGATTGGCGGCGTGCTTGCATTGTTTGCGCTCTACATGCGGCGCAATGTGATGGAGAGCGAGGCATTCCAGAAGAGTGGGACCCGGCACGGTCCACCTATCAGCCGGGAGATGCTGCTGCACTGGCGGCAACTTTTATTGGCTGTCGGAATCACCGTGGGCGGGACCGTGGGTTTCTATACCTACACCGTCTATATGCAGAAATTCCTTGTGAATACCGTTGGGCTTGGCAAGGAAACGGCGACACTGGTTTCCGCTTTGGCGCTGTTGCTGTACATGCCGTTGCAGCCGCTCTTTGGCCTCGCCTCCGACATCCTGGGACGCCGGCCTGTCCTGATCTTTTTCGGGCTGAGCTGTACATTGTTTTCCGTACCCATTTTCAACGCGCTTGCCAGTACGCATGATCCCCTCGTTGCGTTCGTCTTGTCGTTTTGCGGGCTCTTCATGCTGAGCGGTTTTACGTCGGTTCACATGCTGGCGAAGACCGAATTGTTTCCGGTGCGCATCCGGGCGCTGGCTGTGGGGCTGCCCTATGCACTGACCACGGCCATTCTGGGCGGCACCACGGAATTCGTCGCGCTGAAGTTCAAGTCGATCGGGCACGAGCAGTATTTTTACTGGTACGTGTCGGCGTGGTCCGCTATTTCGCTGCTCGTCTATCTGAAAATGCCGGAGACGAATGGGCGCAGCGCGAGACTTAAGCTTCAGGAGACGATCGAGTGACGAGGGCGGGCGGGAGAAGCGGGCGCTGCCGTTGATGAGCCGAGTTGTCATGCCCCTTTTTCCCGATCCGCGCTCCCTTGTGCATTCGCTGGAACCGTGTCAATCTATTTCCCGTTCGCCACGCGGCGTCTGCATTGAAAAAATCGACTCCCAGCGATTTCCGCCGAAGCCTGCTGAAGTTTGAAACCCGGCGAACCGTGTCACGCGAACCGTCCGTCCCCAAGCGCAATACAAGAATAAAAAGCGCCGCCGGACGAGGCCGCTGTTTCATTGAGGTGCTTCATTAATAGACGGAGTCAACCATGTCTATTGTTGCCATTGATGGTGTTCGCTGGACCAATGATCGCGTCACTCATGTACGTTGGGGCAGCATCGATGAATTGACGGCCAGCTGGACGTCGGTACCCAAAGTAGTCGATGTGGACCGCGTTGTAAAAGTCCTCGAAAAAGGGGAGACGGTGCGCACGGTGTTCAAGCTTGGGGGGCGAAGCTATCTGGGTCCTCAGGTCAGCTCGATCCCTTACGCTAACGGCCACATTGGCATTGAAACCTCTTTTGAAGAGGGTCGGATTGAAAAGACGTTGGAAGATCTGCCAACTGTTTGATCGATTCAACTGACTTCGTTTTACCCTTCCGCGATAGTGGACAAGCTTGGGTGGCGCGATTGTGCCGCCCAAGCTTGTCCGTTGAACTCATTCGTCCAGGAACGCTTGCTCCAGCTCGTCGGAATAAACCTCCGCAAGCAGCGCGCGCAGCTTCGACGCCCTGGCTGCGCCATAGGCGTTTTCGAAGCGCATTTGCGCTTCATTCCAAAGGACTTTCGACTCCGCCAGCTTCTTTTTTCCGGCTGGAGTCAGGGCAACGCGGCGCCCGCGTTTATCCGTTTCATCGGGAAGCGATTCGACAAAACCGTCGCGCTCAAGCGGCTTCAGATTGTGTGAAAGCGCGGACCGGTCCAGCACCATGTCGTTGGCCAGGTCGCTCATGTTCGGTGTGCCCGCCCGATCGATATGCGCAAGTGTTGAATGCTGCGACAGCTTGAGGCCGCAAGGCGCGAGCACGGTGTCGTAAAGCTGCGAGAGCCTGCGCGTGGCTTTACGCAACGCGGCGCCGTTGCATACCGAGACCGCGGCGGACGAGTGCTGTTTGTTCGAAGTGTTCATGGCTCACGTGAAAATGACGGTTCGAAAGATCATCCGGCAATCTTAGTCTATCGACACATCCAGGCGCATGGCGGACGGCCGATCCGGATGAGGCGCCGTTTCCTCGGCGCTGATCAGCAGCCAGCACGACGCGCACGCCACGAATGCAACCGCGGACGCCGCAAACAGCACACCTTCATACCCGTATCCGAGACTGGCCCGTGCGATTGATCCAAGCCCCTGGTGCGATGAAATCAGCGACGCTGCCGAAGCCAGATTCCCGTTTGCTATGGAGCGGGTAATCTCGAGCTTGTCGTGGCCGCCGAGTGCCGGCAGTTCTCTCTCAATGCTCGCCTGGATCCGATAAAACAATAGCGCGCCTAACGCCGCGAACCCCACCACAATGCCGCTGAACCGCATGGTTCCGGATACCCCCGACGCCATGCCCGCCCGCTCCACGGGGATCACGGTCATGCTGACCTTGGCGATCTGACCGTTGAGAATCCCGGCACCGGTGGAGGCGATCAGCATGGGGACGAAGATCGCGCCATAGCTGAATGCCTGGATCCGCAGCGCGGTTCCGAACAAGCCAACTGCGACCAGCAACAGGCCGCAGACAAGCAGCATGCGTCCCGACATCCGGTGATCAAGGTACACGGACACGATGCGCGGCACCCCGAACAAGGGCACGGCGAGCGGCAGCATCAGCAGGCCGGCATCGAGCGGAGAATAGCCGAGCGCGCTTTGGAAAAAGAAGGGCAGATAGGTCAGCATGGTCAGGAACGCGACCGCGTACGACACGCCGGCCAGATTCGCGCCGAGATAGGTCCGCTTGATGAAATAGCCAAGTTCGACCATCGGACGCACCTGCCTGAGTTCGACGATCACGAACGCGATAAGGAAAATGACCGAGCCTGCCAGCCGCGCCCTGACGGACGTGCTCAGCCATCCCTCACGGTTGCCCGAGATCAACGCCCAGGTCAGCAGTCCAAGAAATGCGCTGAACGTCACGACTCCCCGGACGTCAATGGCGAGCGCATGCGGATCCCTGGATTCATCGACTACGAAATACGTCAGCGCGATCATGATTGCGCCAACTGGCAGGTTCACATAGAAAGCCCACTGCCAGCCGAGCGACTGCGTGATCAATCCGCCGGCCACGGGGCCGAGCATGATGGCCACGCCGATCACCGAGCCCCAGAACGCAAATGCCTTGGCGCGTTCCTTCCCCTGGAATCCATGGGCGAGAACGGCGAGTGCGGCGCTTAGCTGCAACGCGGCGCCTACGCCTTGGAGTGCGCGTGCGCTGTTCAGGACAACCGTCGACGTAGCCGCGCCGCAGATGAAAGACGCGGTGGTGAAGACGAACAAGCCGATGATCAGCAAGCGCTTTCTGCCGAAGCGGTCGGCGAGCGCTCCGGCCGGCATGACCAACGTTGCAAACGCCAGCGTGTACGCCGAGATCACCCATTCAATCCCGGCGAAATCCGCATGCAGCGAACGCGCGATCGAGGAGAGCGACACCGCGACAATATTGGCGTCCAGGTTGATCATGAATGACGGTACCGACACGCATAACAGCAACAGAAACCTTTTCTGCATAACTTTGCCTTGACGGGATAAGCGGCGGCGGACCGGGCGAATCGATTGTTGCAGGTACATCCAATATAGTGGCATATGCCACTATATTATCTCGTGCAGCCATTTAGGCAAGCAAATTCTATTGCGAGCTTATGCGCGGCAAGAACTCGTCTTGGCGGAAATGAAGACGCACGGATACCCGTGCGTTGGTGTGCTGGAGGAGAGAGGAGGCTTGTGGGCAGCTTTCAGCCAGAGCCCGGCGGGCTCTACAAGGCGAGCTTGTAACCCTCGTGGCTGGCCTTGAAACCGAGATTTTCATAGAACCGGTGGGCGTCGGTGCGGCTCTTGTCGGTGGTGAGCTGGACGAGACTGCACCCTCGCGACTTGCACTCGGAGATTGCCCATTCGAACATCTTGTGGCCTAGCCCGGAGTCACGCCGATGCGCGGCAATCCGGACTGCCTCGATCTGTCCCCTCCACGAACCCAGGCGTGCAATGCCGGGGATGAACGAAAGTTGCAGTGTGCCGATTATCTCGGTGCCGTCGACGACCACCACCAGCCGTTGGTTCACATCGGCTTCTATAGACTGGAACGCATCCACATAACGTTGATCAAGCGGCGTGCCGGTGTTTTCTCTCTTGCTCCCCAATTCGTCGTCGGCCAGCAAGGCGACGATTGCGGGGATATCCGCCAGGAGAGCGGTCCGGAAAACAAGGTGATTCATGCTGGAACCTCAGAGGGTCGGGAGTTGAAGGATGCAAACCCGGGTTGCCCGGCGAACCATGCTATTCCTCGTCGCCCAGAAGCGTGCGGAGCATGCGTTCGGGATTGACCAGGAACGACCTCATGACCTGGAAGTGTTCGGTCTCTTCGTAGGTGACGCGCGTTACGCCTTCCGCGGTGAATTCGTAGATCCACGCATCCGGATACGCCATCAGAATAGGCGAGTGAGTGGCAATGATGAACTGGGAATCGTCGCGGGCAAGATCGTGAAATCGGGCAAGCGCGGTGAGTTGACGTTGTGGCGATAACGCGGCCTCAGGCTCATCGAGGAGGTAAAGACCCTTGCCGCCGAGGCGGTTCATCAACAGCGCCAGGAAAGACTCGCCATGCGAGCGCTCGTGCAGTGAATTTCCGCCGTAAGAGTTAATGACGGGAGGACCGAGCGAAGGTTCTGCGTCGAGCTTCTCGATCTCGGTGGCCACGTTGAAGAAGCTTTCCGCGCGCAGAAAGAATCCATCCTTCGGACGTTTCACGCCCTTGGCTATGCGGAGGTATTCGTCAAGCACCGAGTGCGAGGCTCGGGTCCCGAAGTTGAAGTTCTTCGTGCCGCCCTCGGGGTTGAATCCCATGGAGACAGCAATAGCTTCCAGGAGCGTCGATTTCCCCGAGCCGTTTTCACCGACGAAGAAAGTCATCTTTGGATGCAGTTCCAGAGTCTCCAGTGATCGGACAGCCGGCAACGAGAACGGATAACGATCGAATGATTCGACCTTGTCTCGCTGCAAAGTGATCCGGCTGATGTACTGGGTAGAGATCATGATGTAAGCGTTTTGATGAAGCGCTATCTTAACCCGGTGGAATATCGCGTAATGGGACGAGCGGGTACCCACATCACCTCCCTCAATTACAATGCTGAAAATTTTCGTGCCGCCTGACCGTAATCCCGGCACCCTCACAAGCGAGGTCTTCATGATCGTCAAACCACGCGTGCGCGGTTTTATCTGCGTGACTACTCATCCCGTCGGCTGCGAAGCCAATGTCGAAAAACAAATTGGCTATGTGACGGCACAAGGCCCCATTGCTGCGGGACCGAAGAAAGTCCTGGTGATCGGTGCATCGACCGGGTACGGGCTTGCGGCCCGGATCACGGCGGCATTTGGTTGCGGCGCCGGGACCCTCGGTGTCTTCTTCGAACGCCCCGGTGAAGAGAGTAAGCCCGGTACGCCCGGCTGGTACAACACCGCGGCTTTCACCCGATTCGCGACTGCGAAGGGGCTCTATGCAAAGAGCATCAACGGCGACGCTTTTTCCGACGAGATCAAGCAGAAGACAATCGATGTCATCAAGCGAGACCTTGGGCAGGTCGATCAGGTCGTATATAGCCTTGCGTCACCACGACGGACGCACCCGAAGACGGGAGAGGTGTTCAGTTCGACGCTGAAACCGGTCGGCAAGGCCATCACGTTGCGCGGCCTCGACACCGACAAGGAGGTCATCAAGGAAAGCATCCTGGAGCCGGCCACGCAAAGCGAAATTGATAACACCGTGGCCGTGATGGGCGGTGAAGACTGGCAGATGTGGATCGACACGCTACTCGCTGCGGGCGTTCTGGCGGAGGGGGCGAAGACCACTGCGTTCACCTACCTGGGCGAGAAGATAACGCACGACATATATTGGAACGGCTCCATAGGCGCAGCGAAAAAGGATCTGGATCAAAAGGTCCTGGCTATTCGCGACAGCCTCTCGAATCACGGCGGCGATGCGCGCGTCTCGGTATTGAAAGCGGTTGTCACACAGGCGAGCTCGGCCATTCCCATGATGCCGTTGTACCTGTCGCTGTTATTCAAGGTCATGAAGGAAGAGGGCACGCACGAAGGTTGCATCGAGCAGGTCTATGGTCTCTACAAAGACAGCCTGTATGGCGCCTCGCCGCACATGGATCAAGAGGGCCGGTTGCGGGCGGACTACAAGGAACTCAGTCCGGAAGTCCAGGCCCGGGTGCAGGAACTATGGAACCGGGTCACGAACGACAACCTTTACGAGCTCACCGATTTCGCCGGCTACAAGAGCGAATTCCTGCGGCTGTTCGGGTTCGGAATCGACGGCGTGAACTATGAAGCCGACGTCAATCTCAAGGTGGACATTCCGGGCATGGTCCAGGATTAAATCCACATGCGCCGGTCCGACCTTATCGAGGCCGGCGCACGTCAAAGCCGCTTGAGGGCACGCGCTGCCCTCAACGTGCCCGCATCAACCTTCCACGCGCCAGCCGAGTCCCAGGCTCTTCTGCAGCGATACGAAATCCTTCAGCAATTCAGCTTGCGCGGCGACCACGTTTTGCTGCGCGATGAACTGGGTGCGTTGGGTATCGATCAGGTCGATCAGGCTTGATGTTCCGGCGACATACCGCTGACGCATCAACGTGGCCGAGCGGTCCGCCGACGCTTGCACTTGCTGCAGCGTAGCCAGATGTTCGCGCTGGTACCCATAACGCGACAACGAAGTGTTCGCGTCCTGCAACGCGGCGAGCACTGTATGCGCGTATTTCGCATCGGCCTCGTCGCGCGACGCTTCGGCGCCGCGAACGCTCGAGAGCGTGCGGCCGAAGTCCAGCACGTTCCACTGCAGATAAGGCGCGCCAATCCAGCTGAAGTTGTTCTTGCGGACCAGGTGACCCGGATTGGCAGCGGTATAACCTATGTCGCCGAACAAGGTCACCTTCGGGAAGAAGTCAGCCTTGTGCTCGCCGATCTGGGCGTTGCCGGAAGCAAGGCGCCGCTCGGCCGCGCGTATATCGGGCCGCTGCTGCAGCATTGATGCAGGATCACCTATGGCCACCGACGCCGGCAAGGCCGGCAGGGGGCCCAATGCGGACAGCTCCTGATCGAGCGCGCCCGGAGCCTGGCCCGTCAACACGGCAAGCTGATCGAGCGACTCGGCAACTTGCGCGTCGAGCGGCGACAACGTCGAGCGGGTGTTCTCGACCTGCGTGGTCAGGCGCTCCACATCGACATCGGCCGCTGTGCCGTGCGCGCGGCGCTGCTTGGTCAGCGTGAGCATCTGTTGCTCGAGTTCCGCCGAACGCTTGGCCAGCGTCAGGCGCTGCTGCTCGTCACGCAGGCCGACATACGCTTGCGCGACTTCCGCCGCGAGCGACACTTGTGTGTCGGCGAGGTCGGCGTCGACCGCATCCGCTTCCGCCGTCGCGGCTTCCACTGCACGCCGCGTGCCGCCGAACAGGTCGATCTCCCACGATGCATCGAAGCCCGCGGTATATAGCTGCAGCGGTCCTCCTCCGGACGAGGATGAGCCGCTCTGCGACGATGACAGCGAACTCAGGTTGGGCTCGCGCATGCGCAACGCGGCGGCGTCGAAAGAGGCGGTCGGCATGCCGTTCGCTTTCTGGTGCTGCAACTGCGCGCGCGCTTCGCGCAGACGCGCTTGCGCCGCGTGAACGTCGGGGTTATGGGCGAGCGCGGCGTCGATCAGCGTGTTCAGCTGGGGATCGTTGAGCGAGAGCCACCATTGACTCGGCGCACGGGTCGAGACCATGCCGGCCGCGGGCGTTCGCACGAAGTTGGCGGCATGCGCCGCGTCGGGTGCGACCTGCGGCGCACCGGCATAGTCGGGGCCGACGGTACAAGCCGAGAGGGCGCAGACCGACGCCAGCAGCGTAAGAAGCGGTGCAAGAGACAGAGGAGCAGTAGGGCGAGCGAACATCGTGGATAGTGTCTTTGCCGTCAATGGCCGGCGGACGTCGAAACGGGGCCGCGTGGAGTCTTCAGGAGGAGAGCGAGCGGCACGCAGGCAAGCAGCGCGAGACCGAGCAGATAGAACGTTTCAGAGTACGTCATGACGGTGGCCTGCATCTGGATCTGTGCCGCGATCTGGCCGAGCGCACGCATTTTGGCGTAGGCCATGTCGCCGGTTTGCGCGAACCAGCTCGCGGCGCTCGATGCCACCCGCTCCTGGCCGATCAGCGAATTGGCCGTCAGCGATTCGCGGATCATCGCGGTATGGAAGGTGGTGCGCCGGTCGATCACGGTCCCGATGATCGCGAGGCCGACCGAGCCGCCGAGATTGCGGGCCATGTTGTAGAGACCGGCGGCGTCGCCGGAGTCTTCGCGCGAGACCGCTGCCATTGACGCCTGGTTCAACGGCATCAGCGCGAGGATTTGCGCGAAGCCGCGTACCAGCTGGGACCAGAAGAAGTCGTGCCCGACACTCTGCGCGGTCAGCCCGATATCCAGCATGCAGCTCAGCGCGAACAACAACAGTCCACCGATCACCAGCATTCGAAAGTCGAGCTTGCCGAGAATGCGCGGCAGGACGGGCATGATCAGGAAGGCCGGCACGCCCGATATCAGCATGATGGCGCCCGACTGCTGCGCGTTGTATCCGGACACCAGGCCGAGGAACTGGGGCAGCAGGTACGACACGCCATAGAGCGCCGCGCCGACTGCAAACACAATGACAATGACGCTTGCATAACGCGGATTGCGCATCAGGCTCAGGCGCATGATCGGGCGTTGCGCGGTGAGTTGAGAAATGGCGATCAGCACCATGCCGGCCAGCGACACGCAGGTGAGCGTCACGATCATGCTGGACTCGAACCAGCGTTCACGCTGGCCTTCTTCCAGTACCACGGTCAACGAACTCAGGCCGATTGCAAGGCCGACAATGCCGACCCAGTCAGCCTTGAAAAACGTGCTCCATTGCGGCCGGTCCGACGGCAGCCCGACGATCAGCAAGGTGATCAGTGCAATACATACGGGCAGGTTGATAAAGAAGCACCAGCTCCAGCTGATGTTCTCCGCCAGCCATCCGCCAACGACCGGCCCCAGCAGCGGACCGAGCAACACGATCAGGCCGAACATGGTCATGCCGACGGGCATTTGCGAGCGCGGCAGGCGGGTCCGGATGATGGTCTGCGCGGTCGGGATCATCGCGCCGCCGGCGAAGCCCTGGCCAATGCGCCCGGCGATCATCATGGGCAAGCTGTGCGACCATCCGCACATCATGGAGAACGCGATGAACAGCGTGGCATTGGCGAGCAGGAAGTTACGCAAGCCGAACACGCGCGTGAGCCATGCCGCGAGCGGAATCATCACGATCTCGGACATCAGGTAACCGGTCGAGATCCACGTACCTTCGGTGCCGGTTGCGCCAATCTCGCCCTGGATCTGCGGCAAGGCCGAGTTGGTGATCGAGATATCCAGCGTGGCCATCAGCGCGCCCAGCGAGCCGGCCGCAACGGCGAGCCAGTCCGTCGCGCTCGCGCGTTCAGCTTCCGGTGCGGGCGCCGCAGACGAAGAAGCGGCTGCCTTGGTCACATCAGCCATGGTCGTTCTCGGCCTTGATGCGCTCGTCGCCTTCACGCGATGAACGGGTATCGACATCGGCCGTCACCGACAAACCGGGCAGCAGCACGCTGCGTGTTTCCGGTCCTGTCTCAAGGCGGATGCGCACAGGAATTCGCTGGACGATCTTGGTGAAATTGCCCGTGGCGTTTTCCGGCGGCAGCAGCGCAAATTGCGCGCCGGTGCCGGGGGCAAAACTGTCCACCACACCGTGCAGGTCGGTACCGGGCAGCGCATCCACATGCAGGATCACGGGCTGGCCGACACGCATGTGGCCGACCTGCGTTTCCTTGAAGTTGGCTGTCAGATAGGTGCTTTGCACCGGTACGACCGACAGCAACCGGGTGCCCGGCTGCACGTACTGACCGACGCGAACCGAGCGGTCGCCGACCTTGCCGGCCAGTGCGCTGCGCACGACGGTGTCCTGCAGGTCGAGGTGCGCTTGCCGCGCGCTTGCGTCTGCCGCTTCGAGTTGGGCACGTGCCTGGGCGATCTGCGCGGTGATGGCCGCGATCTGTGTCTCGGCGGCATTGACCGCGGCGGTGTTGGCCGCCAGTGTTGCCAGTGCCTGGTCGCGTGTGCTCGTCAGCTCGGACAGCCGTTCGCTGGTTTCGGCGCCGGTGGCGGCAAGCGGCGCGTAGCGCTGGACTTCGTCGCGGGCATGCTGGGCGCTTACACGGGCGACTTGCTGCTGTGCTTTGGCCTGTTCAATGGTGGCGTGTTGCTGCAGGATGTCGGCTTGCGCGCGCTGGATGTCCGCGGTGCGTGCGGCAATGGTCGCCTGCGCCTGGTCGAGCGCAACCTGGTACTGGCGGGTGTCCAGCCGGACCAGCGGGTCGCCTGCCTTGACCGTGGCGTTGTCGCCCACGTAGACGTCGGTCACGTAGCCACTGACCTTGGGTGCAACGGTCACGCTGTCGGCTTGCAGATAAGCGTCGTCAGTGCTTTCAATAAAGCGTCCCACTGTCCACCAGCGGGCAAGCCAGACTCCCGCGAGGATCAGCGCAACGATCCCGAGCGCGACGAGGATCAAGCGTTTTCCGGATCGCCGCGTGGGCGAGGCGGTGGAGTCTTGCGGCACTTCGTTCGGAGGCGATCCTGCGGTTGTTGACATCTTTGATCCAAATTATTCCAATCGGAACAATTATTCCAGCCGGTAAAATTGTGTCAAGTGATATATTTGTTTAGTTGAAGGGAGATGCACGAATGAACGACACAAAACGGCTGCGCCGTCCGTCGGCTGGCGGATATATGCGCGGCGACGAAACAAGGCTGCGAATCATCGAAGCGGCGATCGAGTCGTTTGGCGAGCATGGTTTCGAGGGCGCGTCCACACGTGACATCGCCGCGCGCGCCGGGGTCAATGCCCCCGCGCTGCAGTATTACTTCGAGAATAAAGAGGGGGTGTACCGCGCGTGTGCGGAACATCTCGCCGACTCGTCCTGGGTCACGTTGGAACCGGTGGTGAAACATGCTGCGGACGTGTTGAGCAAGGACAGTGATATTCCTGTGCTGATCGATGCTTTCATTCGCATTCAGGAAGCGATTGCGGACCGCATGTTCATGAAGGCTTGCGACACGTCCAACCAGCGGCTTTTCTTTACGCGTGAACAGGCGGGGCATGAGCCGTCCATTGCCTCCGAGATCATGATGCGGCGTGTGCGGCAGCCTTTGAACGATGTCGGCTCAAGACTGATTGCGCGCATTACGGGCGCAGAACCCGACGATCAGCTTACGTTGATCAGGATGCTGAGTCTGCACGGCCAACTGTTGATGTTCCATGTAGCGCCGCGCACGACGCTTGCAATGCTTGGATGGAAGGAGATAGACACCGAGAAGGGCGATTTGCTCAAGGCTACCGTGCGTACCCAGACGCAGATGCTGCTTGAGCAATGGAGCAGGGAGGGTTTGGCCACCAAGGGCGAATCCGGTGGAAGCAAGAAGCCCGCCGCCAAATCAGCGCCCAGGAAGCGTGCTGCCCTCAAGAGTGCGAAGGCCGCCGCAAAAAAGTAACAGGGGAAATCTGTGCGTGAGGGTTCCCGTCGTATGACGCCGGGAACCCTCACTTGTTTTATCGCCGCGCTTCAAAGACGAGATTGAATGGCGTGGCCGTTGCCCGGCGAAATTGCGTGAAGCCTCCTTCCGTGACCACGTCGTGAATCCGCCGCTCGCCGGCTTGTGCACCCAGGCACATGGCGCCCGCCTGCGCTCGCGAAGCCGGTGTACAGATCAGCGTGGATGCCGAGTAAAAGATCCTCCCGACCGGATTCAGGTTTCCTTCGAGCGTGTCGTTGGCAAATGGCTCCACGATCATCCACGTGCCGTCGTCGGCCAGGGTTTCAAACACATGACGCGCCGCCCCAAGGGGATCGCCCATGTCGTGAAGGCAGTCGAACATGGTGACGAAGTCGTAGTTATTCCCCGGGTAATCGCCGGCCGAAGCAACCTCAAAACTCACCCGGTTGCTTACGCCCGCCGTTGCCGCCGACTCTCTCGCATGCTCGATAGACCCTTCGTGATAGTCGTAACCCACGAACGTCGACTGCGGATAGGCCTGCGCCATGATGATCGTGGACGCGCCGTGTCCACAACCGACGTCGGCTACGCGCGCACCGCTTTTGAGTTTCGCCTCGACGCCGCCAAGCGCCGGAATCCAGTCGCTCACGAGATACGCCGCATAGCCCGGACGGAAGAAACGCTCCGTGCCGTGAAAGAGCGAGACGTCGTGCTCATGCCATCCCACGCCCAGTCCGGTCTTGAATGACTTCATCATCTTCGGGATGATCTTGAACTGCGCAACGGCAATCTGGAACGCGCCGGGTATGAATGCCGGGCTGCCCTCCTCGGCGAGCGCAAAGGACTGTTCTTCGCTCAGGCTGAAGCGTTCCGACGCGGGATCGTAGTTGACATAGCCGCTCGCAGCCTGTGCGCTTAGCCACTCGCGAACATAACGCGCGTCCGTTTCAGTTGCCTGCGCAAGTTCTTCAGCACGTAGCGGCTTGGCGGCGAGCGCCTTATAAAGCCCGAGCTGATCGCCGACGACGACAGTAGCCGCATGCATCACGGCGCCGAGATCGTGGACAAATCCTCCCATGAATGCATTGAGTTTCGACTGGTCGACTGCCATGATGCGCTCCCTTAAATACGCGGCGTCTCACGAAAGACTCTTCGTCATACTTATTAATATGTCAACGCCGACACGCGGAAATGAGGTTCTGATCGTTCACCGCCCGGTCATGCGGCACGCGGTGAGTCGACCGGCGGGGTGCCCTGGTGGAACAGCGCGCTCAACTGTGCGCGCAGCTCAGGAGAGTCGGTGTGTTTATGGACGGACACGGCGTGCTGGACGGCGGCGTCCAGGAGTTCCTGGTCGGAGTCCGCAGACAGCGCGATGGTGCAGTTCATCTCGCTGGGAAACTCTCGGCAGTCGATGTATTTGCGGGTCATGACGTCATCCCCCATTACGTAGTACGGAGTTAAGTGACGAAGGTGGATCGGGTCGGCGCCACGCCTCTATCGGCGAACCAGCGCCTGCGAAAATTATAGGTCGCTGACAAAGGGCTTGCGAGCTCATTCGTCCCTGCCCAGCGCACGCAAGGCACCGCGGTTCGGGCCAGGATTTTTATTTCACCGGCGCGTTAAAAGGAATTGATCGGTTGATTGCCTTCACTCCGGAAACTTTTTTGAGCCGCGGGTTATCAGACGCACGAGGGTCGCAGACAGTTCTGTGCGACGGAACTGTAAGTAATGGGGGCTAAGCTGGTTGCCTCGGCCCTCATCGTCCTTCATCGGTAATTTTGCCGCGGTTGTCGATGCAGATGCTTCACCCCTTGAAAGGAGACGAGCGTAATGACGCAGTATTCCCGAAGTTCGTTCTATCGCCGGCTGGGCGTGGTCGCTATTGCGATTGCCGCTGCAACGTCCGTGCTGCCGGCGCAAGCACAACACCGTGACGATCGCGGCGGCCGCGGTGGATACCGTGGCGGTCCAGCCTACAACCATGGGGGTTATCGAGGAGGCGGCGGAGGCGGCGGAGGCGGTGGCCTTCTTGTCGGCGCGCTGCTGGGTGTTGTTGCGGGTGCAGCAATTGCGGGGGCCGCGACGCAGGCACCCCCGCCTGTCGTGTATTCGGCACCGCCACCTCCGCCTCCGCCGGGCGCGGCTTATTACCCGAATAGCTATCCGCCCGGCTATTGAAGCTGGCGACCTTGCTGATCGCTCATTAGCCGGCAGCACGACCCTGACGCGCCCTGATAAAACGTCGCGAATCCAACAACTCAATCAAAACTTCCCAACATGAAACTCTCTCCTCGTATTGCTGTTGCGCCTGCATTGCTGGCGCTTGCCTGCTTCACGGCTTCCGCATGGGCACAGTCCTCGGCGGCAAGCGATTCAACCGCCGCGCCTTCTGCGGCCGCGTCGGCACTGGTCAGCCATGCACAGAAGCATGCGGATTTTGTGGAGAAGCGAATCAATGATCTGCACGCGCAGATGAAGATCACGAGTCAGCAAGCGCCGCAATGGGACGCCTTTGCGCAAACCATGCGCGACAACGCGACCAAGACCGATCAGGCTTTCCGTGATCGGGCGCACAAGCTGCCCACGGAGAATGCGGACGACGCCATGAAGTCCTACGCCGAGCTGGCCCAGTTGCATGCCGATAACATGCAGAAGCTGGCTGCGTCGTTCAGCGCCCTTTACGCCACGCTGTCCGACGAGCAGAAGAAGATTGCTGACCCGTTGTTCCGCAATGAGCAAGGCAAGAGGCATGCAGGACCGCGCAAACATAAGCCGGCGGCGTCCGCGCCCGCAGCGGCCTCGAACTGACGTTCCATTGTTCCATGGCGATGCCCGCACCGGTTTTTCAGCTGTCTTTCCTGAACTCATCGGTGGAAATTCGAAGCTTCCGGAGCTTGTCATATAAGGTTTGCTTCGGTAGCCCGAGGGTCGTCGCCGTACGAAGCACGTCACCGTGATGGCGTCTTAGTTCCTCGGTGATCATGGTGCGCTCGAAGTGCTCGACCTGTTGAGGCAAACCGGTCAGCATTTCGTGAGCGCCTGTCGCCGCGGTGAGGTGATCGCGGAACAGGCCCAGCACAAAGCGGTCAGCAACGTTACGCAGTTCGCGCACATTTCCGGGCCACGCATAGGCCATCAGCTCGGCCAGTTGGGTCCTGTTGAGCAGCGGAGCCGTGCGCTGGTGGCGACCCGCCGCCAACAGGGTGAAGTGCTCGAACAGCAGCGGGATATCTTCCCGGCGCTCGCGCAAGGGCGGCAGTTCAATGAACGCCACGCCAATGCGGTAATACAGGTCCGAACGGAATTTTTGCTGGTCGCTCAGGATCTTCAGGTCGTCCTTCGCGGCCGCGATCACGCGGCAATCCACATGAATGGCCTTGTTCGACCCAATGCGCTCAATACTGCGTTCCTGCAGGGCCCGCAGGAACTTGATCTGCACGGCCATCGGCATGCTCTCTATTTCGTCGAGAAACAGCGTGCCTCCGTGCGCATGCTCGAACTTGCCGATCCGTGCGCGCGAGGCGCCGGTGAAGGAGCCCACCTCGTGGCCGAACAGTTCGCTCTCCGCCAGCGCCTCGGACAACCCTCCGCAGTTCAACGGCACGTAGTTGGCATGGCGCCGGTCGCTGTGATCGTGGAGGCAACGCGCCACCAGGTCCTTGCCGGTACCGGTCTCGCCGTAGATCACCACGTCGGCCGAGGTGCCCGCAAGCGTCAGGATCGTCTCGCGCACGTGCTGCATCTGCGCCGAGCGCCCAAGCATCATGGCCTGAATACCGTGGGAGTTTTCGATCTGGTTGCGTAGTGCCTCCACCTGCAGCGTCAGATGACGTTTCTCGGCTGCGCGGCGAACGACGGCGACCAGATGCTCCGAGGGAAAGGGCTTTTCGATGAAATCGTAGGCACCCTGGCGCATGGCTTGCACGGCCATTGCAATGTCGCCATGACCCGTGACCAGGATTACCGGCAGATTGGGATCGATGGTGCGGATCTCGTTCAGCCATTGAGTACCCGGCATGCCGGGCAGCTTGACATCGCACAGCACGACGGCGGGCACACCGGCCCGAACGTGCGAACGCGCTTCCTCTACGCTCGCAAAGCCGTCGACCTCGAGCCCTGCCAGCTCCAAAGCCTGTGTACTGCCCATGCGTACATCGGGCTCGTCCTCGACGAAGATGACCCGGATGGCTTGTTGGTCACTCATTGGCATCAACCTTCAGTGTCGCCGCAAGCGGCAGTTCGATCACGAAACAGGCGCCACCGCCGTCCATGTTTTGGGCACGCAGGCTCCCGCCCAGCTCGCGCACGATATGGGCCGAGATCATCAGGCCCAGCCCCAGTCCGGCGCCGGCCGGTTTGCTGGTGGTAAAGGGTTCGAACAGGCGCGGCAGGATGTCGGCGCGTATGCCGGGTCCGGTGTCGCTCACCTGGATGACACAACGCTCCCCGCCCGTGGCGGCCACGCTTGCGCTTACCTGCAGGCGGCGCTGCGGCGAGGCGGCCATGGCGTCAATGGCGTTGCCCAGCAGGTTGGCCAGCACCTGCTCGAGCCGCGCCTCCTCGGCAAGGGCCGCGAGGCCCGCGGGCTCCGCCTGCACCACCAGTTCCACGCTGTTGCCACGCAGGCGTTCCGAGACCAGGAACTGCGCGTTGGCGATCATTTGCTGCAAGGGAACGGGTACGCGAGTGGGACTGGTCTTGTGTGCAAAGGCCTTGAGTTGATAGGTCAGCCGTCCAAGTCGATCCACGAGGTGTGCGATGCGTTGGAGATTGCCGCGCACGTCGCTTAGCCGATCCTTGTCCAGCAGCACACAGGCGTTGTCCGACAGGGTGCGCAACGCGGCCAGCGGCTGGTTCAGTTCGTGCACCATGCCGGCCGACATCTGGCCCAGCGCCGCCATCTTGCCCGCATGCACCAGTTCGCCCTGCATGACCCGCAGGTCGGCCTCGACGGCTTTGCGCACCTCGACCTCCTCGCCGAGTTGGGCAACTACGCTGCGCAATTCGGCGGTGCGATCGATAATCTTCGCTTCGAGGCTGTCATGCGCGGCCTGCAGGGCAGTCTGGCCGGCAAGCCTTTGGCGCAGCGCGCGCTGGCGTTGCGCAAACACTGTCGCCAGCAACAGCATGACCGCCATCCCCAGCGCTGCGGTGATGGCGAGCACCCATGCACTCGTGCGTACGGGTGCCACGTTGTCGAGCACGATCAGGTGCCAGCCAGCCTGCTGGGTCAACGGCCGTGTCGTAGCGAGATAAGGGTTGCCATTCAAGCTGACCAGCGAGGTGGCGGTGCCAAGGCGCTTCGTCACACGCCAGTCGAGCGGGGTCAGCGGAGCATCCCCGTAGGGGCGCGTACTGGCGATATCCGCGAGCGTTTGCTGCGTCAGCGGCGCCAGCGGCCGGAATTTCCATTCATCGCGGGAAGACAGGATCACCACGTCGCGTTCGTCGACCAGCAGCACATTGCCGGGGAGTTTTCTCCAGGCGAGCGCGGCGTCTTCCAGGTCGACCTTGACGGTGGCGATGCCGCGCAACTGGCCTTCATGGTAGAGGGCATAGGACAGGTAATATCCCGCGCGCTTGCTGGTGAAACCCATGCCGTAGAAACTGCCGCGTCCGTGCGCCAGCGCGTCCCTTACGTAGGGCCGAAACGAGAGGTCCGCGCCGACCGGCGTACCCGGCTGATTCCAGTCGGACGCCGCAATGCCTACGCCCGCCCGGTTCAGGACATAGAGGCTGCTTGCACCGGCCGTTGCGTTGACTCCCTGCAGATAACGATCGACTTCCTCGCGCAGGGTGGCGTCGCCGGGGGCATCGAGCAGTGCGAATACGCTGGGCGTCATCTCCAGCAGCGACGGCAGGTAATCCAGACGCTTCAGGGCGTCCTCAAGTCCCGCGCCCACCAGGTCGAGACGGTGCTGGCCCGCATCGCGCAGGTGATCCAGCTCGGATTGCATGGCCACTGCATGTCCGATCAGCGCGGTTACCACAATGAGCACAAGTGCCGCGGATACGGCCAGCGCGCGTCTGACACTTGTCCTGGCATGGCCTTGCCGTATGTGTACTTGATTGGCGGGCTGATGAATCACGGGCTGGTGGCCCCGAACCGGTGTCCGATAGTGCGGACGAGCTGCAGCGCAGCTCTTGACGTCGACCGGGTCATGTTCCGTCTCCTCTCGGGCTCTGCGCCGCATGCAACACAACGCGTGGCCCTTGGAATGGAGGCCTGATCGCGGTTGCCAGCGCCCGGAAGGCGCCTGACCGCGATTTGAAGCGCCCGCGCGTTCGCTCGTCGTCGAGGTCGCCGAGCGCATGACGCTTCCAGCCGTAGTGCTCAAATAATACCAACGCACGTGTGCCGGAACACCTCGGGAATTCCCGTTAAATACGCCATTCATTCGCTCTTTAATACAGATGTTTACCGTGGGCCCGGTCGGCTTGTCCTGACTCCATGACGACCCGCAGCCAGGACATCCCGCACGCCAGGGACGAACGCAGGCTGCAGCCGCTACGTCCGGCTGCGGCCGCATCCGCGTTGTCCCTGAGGCGGGAAGAGGTTGGTTACTGCATGTGCTGACCGCCATTGATGGCGATGTTGGCTCCGGTCACGAAGGCGGCTTCCTCGGAGGCCAGGTAGATGATCAAACCCGCGACTTCCTCGGGCTTGCCGAGCCGGCCAACCGGGATGTTCGGCAAGATTTTGGAGTCCAGTATTTCCTGCGGAATGGCCGTAACCATCTTCGTGCCGATATAACCCGGCGAGATGGTGTTGACCGTTACGCCCTTCCTCGCCACTTCGAGCGCCAGTGCTTTCGTGAAACCGTGTACGCCGGATTTGGCTGCCGAGTAGTTGGTCTGGCCGAAGGCGCCTTTGGAACCGTTGACCGAAGACACGTTGATTACGCGGCCCCAGTTGCGCTCGACCATGCCGTCGGCGACCTGCTTGGTCATGTTGAACAGGCTGTCGAGGTTGGTGCGCAGCACCGCGTCCCAGTTCACCTTGTCCATCTTCTTGAAGGTCATGTCGCGCGTGATGCCGGCGTTGTTGACCAGTACGTCGACAGGCCCGAGCTCGTCCTGCACGCGCGCCACCGCGCTCGCGCAGGAGTTGATGTCGGTCACGTCGCAGGGCACGGCGAGGATGTCATAACCGTTCTCCTTCATCTGCGCCACCCATTCGCCATAACGGGTGTTGCCGGGCGAGTAGGTCACGGCCACCTTGTAGCCGGCATCGACCATCTTGGTGGAAATCGTTTCGCCCAGGCCACCCATGCCTCCCGTTACCAGTACCACGCGTGCTTGTGTCATGCTCCATCTCCTTGTTGGTATTACGTTCAGTTATCCTTGCGAATATACGGATCATCCCGGCGTGTTCAGGCACGTTCCACAGCGAGCGCCACGCCCATGCCTCCGCCAATGCACAGCGACGCGAGCCCCTTGTTGGCGCCGCGGCGCTTCATCTCATGCAGCAGCGTCACGAGGATCCGGCAGCCGGACGCGCCGATCGGATGGCCAATGGCAATCGCGCCGCCATTGACGTTGATCTTGCTCGTGTCCCAGCCCATTTCCTTGTTCACGGCGCAGGCCTGTGCAGCGAAGGCTTCGTTGATCTCCATGAGGTCCAGGTCTTGCGGCGACCAGCCTGCGCGCTGCAGGCACAGTCGCGAGGCCGGCACCGGACCCATGCCCATGATGGTCGGGTCCAGTCCTGCCGATGCATACGCGCGGATCACGGCCAGCGGCCGTAGCCCAAGCGCCGCGGCGCGCTCCGCGCTCATGACCAGCACGGCGGCGGCACCGTCGTTGAGTCCCGATGCATTGCCCGCCGTTACCGATCCCGCTTTGTCGAAGGCCGGACGCAAACCGGCGAGCACGTCGGCACTCGTCTTGCGGTTGACGAACTCGTCGGCGGAAAAAACGATCGGCTCGCCTTTTTTCTGCGCGATGGAAAACGGCAGGATCTCGTCGGTGAACCGGCCTGCGTCCTGCGCCGCGGCGGCCTTTTGCTGCGAGGCGAGCGCGAGCGCATCCTGCGCGTCGCGCGTGATGCCGTACTCCTTCGCCACGTTCTCGGCCGTGATGCCCATGTGGTACTGGTTATAGACGTCCCACAACCCGTCGACGATCATGCTGTCGACCAGCTTCGCGTCGCCCATGCGAAAACCATCGCGTGAACCGGGCAGCACGTGCGGAGCCGCGCTCATGTTTTCCTGGCCGCCTGCAATGACGATCTCGGCGTCGCCGCACTTGATCGCCTGCGCCGCGAGCATGACGGCCTTGAGGCCGGAACCGCACACCTTGTTGATGGTCATGCCGGGAACGCTTTGCGGCAAGCCGGCCTTGATGACGGTCTGGCGCGCCGGGTTCTGGCCAGCACCGGCGGTCAGCACCTGGCCCATGATGACTTCGCTGACCGCGTCGACGGGTACGCCGGCTTGTGCCAGCAGGCCCTTGACGACATGAGCGCCGAGATCGACCGCGGGGGTCCTGGCGAGCGTGCCGCCGAACTTGCCCACGGCGGTGCGGGCGGCGGCGACGATAACGATATCGGACATGTTCACTCCTTCTCGGTGGATGATGCAAAAACCAGAAAACAGGCAGCGTCACACTGCCTTTCGTCGGCATAGGTCATGGCCCGATGCAGGCTCCATGACGCGGTACCTGGTGTTCCGGGCGCGCTAGACGCCTGGATCACGGTCATGTCTAAAAACACCCAGATGAAATCAATGCAGCTTTACATGAGGCTCGGTGCGCCGCACGATCAGCCGCGCCAGGGTGTCCAGCGCCACCTTGGGGAAGCCGTGCAATGCGAGTTCATGCATCTTGTAGAGCGACAAGTACATCAGGCGTGCGAACCGGCCTTCGATCATCAGGCTGCCGCCGGTCAATCCCCCCATCATGTTGCCTACGGTGCTGAACTCGCCCAGCGAGACCAGTGAGCCAAAATCCCGGTAGCGGTAGTTCTCAAGCGGTTTGCCGGCCAACCGCCGCCTGATCTGCCGCATCAGGTGGCTGGCCTGCTGGTGGGCGGCCTGGGCGCGTGGCGGCACGAGGATTTCTTCCCCGGCTTGCGGCCACGCGCAGGCCGCGCAGTCGCCAATGGCGAAGATGTTCTCGTCGCGGCTGACCTGCAGCGTCGGCTGCACCACCAACTGGTTGACGCGATTGGTTTCGAGGCCGGCCATGTCCTTCAGGAAGTCGGGCGCCTTGACGCCGGCTGCCCAGACCACGAGTTCGGCGGGCAGGAACTGGCCATCGGCCAGACGCACGCCGTTTGGCAATACTTCGGCTACCTTGGCGTTCGTGCGCACTTCCACGCCAAGCTTACCCAGCAGGTTCTCGGTGGCCTGCGAGAGGCGTGGCGGTAAAGCAGGCAGTACGCGCGGTGCAGCCTCGACGACTGTCACCCGGATGTCCTTGTTGGGATCGACGCGGTCCAGGCCGAAGGCGACCACTTCGCGCGTGGTGCGATGCAGTTCGGCCGCCAGCTCGACGCCGGTCGCGCCCGCACCAATGATCACCACCTGCAACTGCTCGGGGCGCAATGCCGTGGTTTGCGCGTGCGCGCGGATGCAGGCATTGACCATACGCGAATGGAAACGCAATGCGTCGGCGGCCGATTCCAGCCGCATCGCGTATTCACGTACGCCCGGTGTACCGAAGTCGTTGCTCTGGCTGCCGACGGCGATCACCAGCGTGTCGTAGCCGAACGCGCGCCGGGGCGTGACCTGCAGGCCTTCGTCGTCGACATGGGCCGCCACCAGCACTTCGCGCCGTTCGCGATCGAGGCCCACCATCTCGCCCACGCGGTAGCGAAAGTGATGCCAGTGCGACTGCGCGAGGTAACCCACCTCATGCGAGCTCATGTCCATGCTGCCGGCGGCGATCTCGTGCAGCTTGGGTTTCCATACGTGGATGCGCTTCTTTTCGATCAGCGTGATGTCGGCCTGCCCACGCCGGCCGAGCGTGTTGCCCAGCCGGGTTGCCAGTTCGAGGCCGCCCGCGCCGCCGCCGACAACGACGATGCGGTGGCGCGCGTGATCCGTTGCGGTGTTCATGGTGGGTTCCAGGTCCGGGGTGCGAGTCGAATGGTTAGCTAAGCCACTTAGTGCTTCGGGGCCACCGGCATGTGCTGTTCCACCACGTCGAGTACGGCTTCGGGCTCCTCCGTGGCGGCCCCGGACTGGTTGTTGAGTTGCCGGTGCAGGCGGTCGACATCCACGTCGCCGAGCCACTTTCCGACCACGACCGTCGCCACGCCGTTGCCGATCAGGTTTGTCAGCGCGCGTGCTTCAGACATGAAGCGGTCGATGCCCAGGATCAGCGCAAGCCCTGCCACCGGCACGCCGCCCACGGCCGACAGCGTGGCCGCCAGCACGATGAAACCGCTGCCGGTCACGCCCGCCGCGCCTTTGGAGGTCAGCATCAGGACGCCCAGCAGCGTGATCTGCTGTACCAGCGTCATTGGCGTGTTGGTCGCCTGGGCGATGAACACGGCGGCCATCGTGAGGTAGATCGAGGTGCCGTCCAGGTTGAAGGAGTAGCCGGTGGGAATGACCAGGCCGACCACCGACTTGCGCACTCCGAGGTTTTCCATCTTGACCATCATGCGCGGCAACGCGGCTTCCGACGAACTCGTGCCGAACACGATCAGCAGTTCTTCCTTGATATAGCGGATGAACTTCCAGATCGAGAAACCGTGCAGCCGGGCAATCGTCCCGAGGATGACGAAGATGAAGAACAGGCAGGTGGCATAGAACGTACCCATCAGCTTGCCGAGCGACAGCAGCGACCCCAGTCCATATTCGCCGATGGTGAAGGCCATGGCGCCGAAAGCGCCGATAGGGGCGACCCTCATGATCATGCCGACGATCGAGAACAGCACATGCGAGCCTTTCTCGATGATGTCGAATATCAGGGTGCCGCGACCGCCGAACTTGTGCAGCGCGAAGCCGAACATTACCGAGAAGAGCAGGACCTGCAGGATCTCGCCTTTGGCGAAGGCATCCACCACCGTGCTGGGAATGATGTTGAAGAGGAATTCCACCGTGCTCTGCATCTTGCCCGGTGCGGTGTAGGCCGCGATGGCCTTGGGGTCGAGCGTGCCGGCGTCGATGTTCATGCCCACGCCGGGCTTCAGGACATTGATGATCACAAGCCCGACCACCAGCGCGACGGCGCTGACGATCTCGAAGTACAGCAACGCCAGGCCGCCGGTCTTGCCGACCTTCTTCATGTCCTCCATGCCGGCTATGCCGACCACGACGGTGCAGAAGATGATCGGCGCGATGATCATCTTGATCAGCTTGATGAAACCGTCGCCGAGCGGTTTCATCGCCGTGCCGGTGTGCGGGTAGAAATGACCCACCAGCACACCAATGATGATCGCCGTGATGACCTGGAAATAGAGCGACTTGTAGAGCGGCCTGCTTTTGGGATCGTGGTCCATGGGTGTCTCCGTCTATGCTTGTGAGGTGATCCAGGCGTTCAGATGCCCGCAGCTTGGCGCCTACCGCTCCAGTGCTCTACGGTTTAAATCGGAATGCGTCCGGTCTCGTCCATGCCAGTCATTCGACGCCTCGTTGTGAGCCTGCATCGACAGTTGCCAGCGCGGTCATGTTGACGATGCGGCGCACGGTCGAGGACGGCGTGAGGATATGCACGGGCTGCGCCGCGCCGAGCAGGATGCCGCCCACGGTGATGCCTCCGCCCGCCGCGAGCCGCAACAGGTTGTAGGAAATGTTGGCCGCGTCCACGTTCGGCATCACCAGCACGTTGGCTTCATCGCTTAAGGACGAGTCCGGGAACTCGTGCTCGAGGATAGTGCGCGACAACGCCGCGTCGCCTCGCATCTCGCCATCCACCGCGAGCCGCGGGTCAAGCGCCTTCACCAGCGCCAGCGCTTCGCGCATCTTGACGGCGCTATCGGCGTCCGAACTGCCGAAGCTCGAATGCGACAGCAGCGCCACGCTCGGCGTGATCCCGAAGCGGCGCACTTCCTCTGCGGCCAGCAGCGTGATCTCGGCAAGCTGCGCGGCTGTTGGGTCGAGGTTGACATGGGTATCGCAGATGAAAAGCTGGCGCCCGGGAAGCCTCAGCATCTGCATGGCCGCGAAGGTCTGGCTGCCGTGCTTCAGCCCGATCACGTCGCGTACATGGGCGAGGTGGTCCTGGTAGCGCCCGAAGGTGCCGCACAGCATGGCGTCGGCGCGGCCTGCGCGCAGCACCATCGCGCCTAGCAGCGTGCCGCGGCTGCGCATCTCGGCCTGAGCCTGCACACGCGATACGCCGCGGCGGCGGGCGAGCTGGTAGTAAGCCTCGGCCGCATCGGCATAGGTGTCAGGGTCGAGCGGGTCGACGCACTCATAGTCCACTCCGCGCCGCAGGCGCAGGCCGAACTGCTCGGTCCTCTCGGCAAGCACCTCCGGCCGGCCTACCAGCAGCGGCCGGGCGATGCCTTCGTCCACCGCGACCTGGGCCGCGCGCAGCACACGTTCGTCCTCGCCTTCCGCGTAGAGCACGCGCTTCGCATTGAGCTTGGCGGCGGCGAACACCGGCTGCATCGCGTTGCCGGAATGGTAGACAAACTGGCCCAGACGCTGCCGGTAGGGCTCCATATCATTGATCGGGCACGTGGCGACGCCGCTGTCCATTGCCGCTTGCGCAACCGCCGGGGCCACCACTTCAATCAGGCGCGGGTCGAACGGTTTCGGGATCAGGTATTGCGCGCCAAAGCGCAGGCCGGCCGCGCCATAGGCTTGCGCCACCACCTCGGGAATCTCGGCGTGCGCCAGCTCGGCGATCGCGCGCACGGCCGCCAGCTTCATTGCTTCGTTGATCGTGGTGGCGCCGACATCAAGCGCGCCACGGAAGATGAACGGGAAACACAGGACGTTGTTGACCTGGTTCGGGTAGTCGGAGCGGCCCGTGCCAATGACTGCGTCGGGGCGTACCGCCAGCGCCTCTTCGGGCATGATCTCCGGGTTCGGGTTGGCCATGGCGAGGATGATCGGCGCACGCGCCATGCGCTTCACCATGTCGGCCGTGAGCACGCCGCCGGCGGACAAGCCCAGGAAAATGTCTGCCCCCTCGATAATCTCGCCGAGCTTGCGTGCCGGCGTGTCCTGCGCATAACGCTCCTTGTTGGGGTCCATCTGCTCCTTGCGGCCAGCGTAGACAACGCCCTTGCTGTCGGACACGAAGATCTTGTGCATGGGCAGCCCGAGGCTGACGATCAGGTCCAGGCACGCAAGCGCCGCGGCGCCCGCGCCCGAGGCCACCAGCGTGACCTCTGAGATGTCCTTGCCGACATGGCGAAGCGCATTCAGGATCGCCGCCGCGGCCACGATCGCGGTGCCATGCTGATCGTCGTGGAAGACCGGGATCTTCATGCGCTCGCGCAGTTTCTTCTCGATGTAGAAACACTCGGGCGCCTTGATGTCCTCCAGGTTGATGCCGCCGAAGGTCGGCTCCATGCGCGCGATGGTGCCGATCAGCTTGTCGGGGTCGGCCTCGTCGAGTTCGATGTCGAATACGTCAATACCCGCGAACTTCTTGAAGAGGCAAGCCTTGCCTTCCATCACCGGTTTGCCCGCGAGTGCGCCGATGTTGCCGAGACCGAGCACCGCGGTGCCGTTGGTGATCACCGCCACAAGGTTGTTGCGCGCGGTCAGGTTGCCGGCCTCGCGCGGATCGTCGACTATCGCGAGACAGGCTTCGGCCACGCCCGGCGAGTAGGCGAGGCCGAGGTCGCACTGGGTGGCCATGGCCTTGGTCGGCGTGACAGAAATCTTTCCCGGCGTCGGGTAGCGGTGGTAGTCGAGTGCGGCTTCGCGCAGGTTGTCCGTCATGGTGTCTCCAGGAAAGGGTCGGGGCCGCAGGGTGGTGTGGCGGCGCGCTGGCGCGCCTATTTTTTCTTCTGCGGCGGCAGGTCGGTGCAATGGCCTTCGAAGACTTCGGCGGCCATGCCGATCGACTCGCCCAGCGTGGGGTGCGGATGAATGGTCTTGCCTATGTCCGCAGGTTCGCAGCTCATCTCGATTGCCAGGCACACCTCGCTGATCAGGTCGCCCGCATGGGTGCCCACAATGCCGCCGCCGATCACGCGATGCGTGGTTTCATCGAAGATCAACTTGGTGAAACCCTCGTCGCGGCCGTTGGCTATCGCACGTCCTGAAGCCGCCCACGGGAACACCGCGCGGCCGATCTTGATGCCCTCGGCCTTGCACTGCTCCTCGGTCTTGCCGGCCCATGCCACCTCGGGGTCGGTATAGGCCACTGAGGGGATCTGGCGTGCATCGAAGTAGCTGGGCTCCCCATGCGCGGCCTCGGCCGCCACATGCGCCTCGTGCACTGCCTTGTGCGCGAGCATCGGCTCGCCGACGATGTCGCCGATCGCGAAGATATGCGGCACGTTGGTGCGCATCTGCTTGTCGACGTTGATGAACCCGCGTTCTGTCACCGCTACGCCGGCCTGGTCGGCGCCGATCCTCTTGCCGTTCGGGCTGCGGCCCACGGCGACCAGCACGAGGTCGTAGACCTGCGGCTCGCTGTGCGCTTTCTCACCCTCGAAGCTGACCTCGATCCCGGTCTCCGTCGCCTTGGCGCCCATGGCCCGGGTCTTCAGCATCACGTGGTCGAAGCGGTGGGCGTTCATCTTGTCCCACACCTTGACCAGGTCGCGGTCGGCGCCTTGCATGAGACCGTCGAGCATCTCGACCACGTCGATGCGCGTGCCCAGCGTTGAGTAGACCGTCGCCATCTCCAGCCCGATGATGCCGCCGCCGACCACCAGCATGCGCTTGGGGATGGACTTCAGTTTCAGCGCGCCGGTGGAGTCGACAACGCGCTCGTCTTCGGGCATGAAGGGCAGCTTCACCGCTTGCGAACCCGCGGCAATGATCGCCTTGGCGAACTTCACGACACGCTTGCCGCCGTCCGCTGTCGCAACCTCAATGTGGTGTGCATCGACAAAGCTGCCCACGCCGGTGATGACCTCGACCTTGCGTGCCCGGGCCATGCCGGCAAGGCCGCCGGTGAGTTTGCCGACCACGCCGTCCTTGAACGCGCGCAGCTTGTCCAGGTCGATTTCGGGAGCCCCGTAGCGCACGCCGTGGTCAGGCAGGTGGCTGACTTCGTCGATTACCGACGCCGTATGCAACAGCGCCTTGGATGGGATGCACCCCACGTTCAGGCACACGCCGCCCAAGGTTGGATAGCGCTCGACCAACACTGTCTTCATGCCGAGATCGGCGCTTCTGAAGGCGGCCGAATATCCCCCAGGGCCTGCACCCAGCACGAGCACTTCGCACTCGGTATCCGCTTTGCCGCCGTAGCTTGCGGCCACCGGAGCGGGGGAGGATGGTGGCGCTGCGGCTGCGGCTGCGGGCTGTGCAGGAGCAGGGGCCTTGCCGGCTTGTGTTGTGGCCTCACTCGCCTCGACCACCAGAATCACCGAGCCTTCACTCACCAGGTCATTGACCTTGACCTTGATCTCCTTGACGAGCCCAGCCTGACTCGATGGAATTTCCATGGAGGCTTTGTCGGACTCGACCATGATCAAACCGGTGTCGACGGCGATGACCTCGCCGACCTTGACCATCACCTCGATCACGGCGACATCCTTGAAGTCGCCGATGTCGGGCACTTTCACGTCCACAAGATTGGCCATTGCGACACATTCCTCAGAAGAGCACGCGCCGCAGATCGGCGAGCAGTTTGGCGAAATGGACGTTGAATCGCGCAGCGGCGGCGCCGTCGATTACGCGATGGTCCCAGGAGAGCGAGAGCGGCAGCGTCAGGCGCGATGTCCAGTTCTTGCCGTCAGCGGAGTGCTGTTTCCAGTAGCTCTTGCATACCCCCATGATGGCCACCTCGGGCGCATTGATGATGGGCGTGAAGTAGATGCCGCCAATGCCGCCGAGCGAACTGATCGTGAACGTGCCGCCCTGCATCTGCTCTGGTTTGAGCTTGCCGTCGCGCGCGAGCTTGGCCAGTTCGCCCATCTCCCGGGCGATATCCGGCACGCTCTTTTGATCGGCATCGCGGATCACGGGCACCATCAGTCCGTTGGGCGTGTCGGCCGCAAAACCAATGTGGTAGTAACGCTTGAGAATGAGCGCATCGCCGTCAGGGCCTTTCTCGAGACTGGCGTTGAACTCGGGGAATGCCTTGAGCGTGGCTACCGCCGCTTTCATCACGAACGGCAGCATGCTGAGCTTGACGCCCGATTTCTCCAGCTCCTTGTTCATCTGCACGCGGAACTGCTCGAGCTCGGTGATGTCGGCCTCGTCGTGGTTGGTGACGTGCGGGATGACAACCCAGTTGCGATGAAGATTGGCCGCCGAGATCTTTTTGATCCGCGGCAACTCGCGACGCTCCACAGGTCCGAACTTGGCGAAGTCCACCTTGGGCCAGGGCAGCAGATCCAGGCCACCAATACCCGCTCCGGCCGGCGCCGCGGCGCCTTTTGCCGTCGCGCTGGACGCGCTGGCCGATGCACCGCCTTTCGCGAAAGCCTCGACATCTTCACGCAGGATGCGGCCGTGTTCGCCCGTGCCCTTGACCTGACCCAGGTCGACACTGAGTTCACGCGCCAGCTTGCGCACTGCCGGGCTCGCATAGGCGATGGCGAAGCGGGCTTCGTCTATGCCGCCAGTCGTGGCACTCGTGACGGCCGCTGCTGCGGGACTCGCGATTGGCGGCGCGGCGGAGACAGGAGCGGCAGCGGCAGCAGGTCCCGCGTCCGTCACCAGCGACATGATGATGCTGCCTTCGTTGACCGTGTCGCCGAGCTTGATGCGTATTTCCTCGACCACGCCGCTCAACGGCGCGGGCACGTCCATGGTCGCCTTGTCGGATTCGAGCGAGACGAGCGGGTCTTCGGCTTTGACGGTATCACCGACCTTGACGTAGATCTCGATCACCGGCACATCCTTGAAATCGCCGATGTCGGGAATGCGCACCTCGGCTCGTCCCGCGGGCGCGCTCACCGGCGAAGGTGGCGCACTGACGCTGGGCTTGACCGCCTCCTCAGGGGACGCGGCGGCGGTGTCGTCGGCGAACTGCATGATCACGCTGCCTTCGCTGACGGTGTCGCCGATCTTCGCGAGGATCGCCTTGACGAGACCGCCGCGCGGCGCGGGCACGTCCATGGTCGCCTTGTCGGATTCAAGCGAGACGATCGGGTCTTCGGCTTTGACGGTATCACCGACCTTGACGTAGATCTCGATCACCGGCACATCCTTGAAATCGCCGATGTCGGGTACCTTGATATCTATTGCCTGGCTCATGTTACGGTATCCTCATCGTCTCAGACGGTCCACGGCGCGGCGCGCTCGGTGTCCAGGCCATACTGCTTGATTGCGTCGGCTACGACCTGCGGTGCGATCACGCCGTCGTCGGCCAGCGACTTCAGCGCGGCCACCGTGACGTAATAGCGATCCACCTCGAAAAAACGCCGCAGCTTGGCACGGTAGTCGCTGCGCCCGAAGCCGTCGGTGCCCAGGACAGTGAACCGGCGGCCGCTGTTCTGGACCTGTTCGCGCACCTGGTCGGCGTAGGCGCGCATGTAGTCGGTCGAGGCAATGACCGGTCCTTCATGACCTTCGAGCTTGCTTTCAAGCCAGCTCTTGCGCGGAGGCTCGGTGGGATGCAGCAGGTTCCAGCGCTGTGTCGCCATGCCGTCGCGCCGCAGCTCGTTGAAGCTCGTTGCGCTCCAGACATCGGCGGTGATCTTGAAGTCGTCCTTGAGCAGGTCGGCTGCGGCCATCACTTCACGCAGGATGGTGCCGCTGCCCATGAGCTGCACCCGCAGTCCCTTCTTGATGCTCGCGCCGCCGTCCTGCAGCTTGTACAGGCCCTTGAGGATGCCTTCCTCCACGCCCGCGCCGGCATCGCCAAGACCGGGGTGGGGATAGTTCTCGTTCATCAGGGTGATGTAGTAGAAGACATCCTCCTGTTGCTCGACCATGCGCCGCAGGCCTTCGCGCACAATGGTCACCACTTCGTAGGCGAAGGTCGGGTCGTACGAGACGCAGTTCGGGATCGTGCCGGCGATGATGTGGCTATGGCCGTCCTCATGCTGCAGGCCTTCGCCATTGAGTGTGGTGCGCCCGGCGGTGCCGCCCAGCAGGAAGCCTCGCGCGCGGATATCCCCTGCCAGCCATGCGAGGTCGCCCACGCGCTGCAGCCCGAACATGGAGTAGTAGATGTAGAACGGGATCATCGGCACGTTGCTCGTGCTGTATGAGGTCGCCGCGACAATCCAGCTCGACATCGCGCCGCCTTCGTTGATGCCTTCCTGCAGCACCTGGCCGTCCTTCGACTCGCGGTAGTACATCAATTG
Source organism: Caballeronia udeis (assembly GCF_044909315.1). Taxonomy (GTDB): domain Bacteria; phylum Pseudomonadota; class Gammaproteobacteria; order Burkholderiales; family Burkholderiaceae; genus Caballeronia; species Caballeronia udeis_A. Next base: position 81,780 of record NZ_JBIYEB010000027.1, on the reverse strand, counting down.
GTCGGCATCCTGCGGCTTGTAGAGCTGTCCCACCGACGAATAGATGCCGAGCTGACGGAACATCCCTTCCATGCCGAAGGTGCGCGATTCGTCGGGCACGATAGGCACGACGTGTTTGCCTATCGTCTTGTCACGCACCAGCGTGCCCAGCATTTGCACGAAGGCCATGGTGGTGGAGCTCTCGCGCGCGCCGGTGGGCTCGAGCAGGCGCTTGAAGGTGTCGAGCGGCGGAATCTGGAGCGAGGTGGAGCGGCGCCGGCGCTGCGGCAGGTAGCCACCCAACGCTTCGCGGTGCGCGCGCAGGTACTTCATCTCGGGGCTGTCTTCCGGCAGCGTGATGAAGGGCATCTTCGCGAGATCTTCGTCGGACACGGGAATCTGGAAACGGTCGCGGAAACTGCGCAGCGCGTCCTGGGTCATCTTCTTCGCCTGGTGGGCGATCATCTGCCCCTCGCCCGACTCACCCATGCCGTAGCCCTTCACGGTCTTGGGCAGGATCAGCGTTGGCTGCCCCGTGTGCTTGACCGCTGCGGCGTAGGCGGCGAACACCTTGTCGGGATCGTGACCGCCGCGCGTGAGACTCCATATCTCGTCGTCACTCATGTCGGCAACCAGCGCAGCGAGTTCCTCGTACTTGCCGAAGAAATGCTCACGGACATACGCGCCGCTCTTGCTCTTGAAGTCCTGGTATTCGCCGTCGACGCACTCTTCCATGCGCTTGAGCAACAAGCCGCTCTTGTCTTTCTCGAGCAGCTTGTCCCAGTCGCCGCCCCACAGCACCTTGATGACATTCCAGCCGGCACCGCGAAAGACCGACTCCAGTTCCTGCACGATCTTGCCGTTGCCGCGGACCGGGCCGTCGAGCCGCTGCAGGTTGCAGTTGATGACGAAGATCAGGTTGTCCAGCCGTTCGCGGCCGGCCAGCGAGATCGCCCCCAGCGACTCGGGTTCGTCCATCTCGCCGTCGCCCATGAAGGCCCAGACCTTGCGCGGTGCGGTGTCGGCAAGGCTGCGGCCCTGCAGGTATTTGAGGAAACGCGCCTGGTAGATCGCCATCAGAGGACCCAGGCCCATCGACACGGTCGGGAACTGCCAGAAGTCCGGCATCAGCCACGGATGCGGATAAGAGGGGATACCCTTGCCGCCGGTTTCCTGCCGGTAGCCGAGCAGTTGCTCTTCGCTCAGGCGCCCTTCGACAAACGCGCGTGCATAAATGCCCGGCGCGCTGTGCCCCTGGATATAGATCAGGTCGCCGCCGTGGGTCTCTGTGGGTGCATGCCAGAAGTGGCCGAAGCCGATGTCATACAGCGTGGCCGCGGACTGGAAACTGGCGATGTGGCCGCCCAGTTCCGAGCTGTCCTTGTTGGCGCGCAGGATGATGGCCATCGCGTTCCAGCGGATGATGGAGCGCAGCCTGTGCTCGATCGCGCGGTCACCCGGAGAGCGTTCTTCCTGTTCGGGCGCGATGGTGTTCTTGTAGGCCGTGTTCAGTGTCTGCGGCACGTACGTTCCATCACGCTGCGCCTGCTCCACTACACGGCTGACGAGGTAGCGGGTCCGCGGAATTCCACGATGCGCCTGAACCGCACGCAGGGCATCCATCCACTCGCTGGTCTCGAGCGGGTCGAGGTCATCGTTAGCGTTCATCTTGTCTCCACTTGTCGTGTCGCGTCCGTGATGGCGCGGCACATTGTCAGGTCAATAAGGCAATGCCCATGCCAAGCGCAGCAGCAATGAAACGTGCAGATCAAGTGATTGATTAAACTGGGGTTGCTACAGGAAATAGGGACGTGTCGGAACGGAGTATCGGAATAGCTGCACGGGTGCCGTCTGGTTTTCCGTGCGCGCGGATCAGGGTAATTGCGGGGCCTCGAAAGACGGCGTCGAAGACATCGTCATGGAAGGATTTTCGTTCGACGCCGGCGGTGACTCAGGAATGCATCCGGATAAATTCACCGATCCTGGGGCAGACCATCTCGCGCCAGCGGCGCCCTGAAAAAATGCCGAAATGCCCGCATTGCGGTGCGGTGAATTGCTGCCGCTTCGCATCCGGAATTGCCGTGCAGAGATCGTGCGCCGCATGGGTCTGGCCGGACCCGGAAATATCGTCATGCTCACCTTCAATGGTGAACAGGGCGACCCCTTCGATATCCTGCGGACGTACGGGTTTTCCACCCACCTGCCAGGTTCCCCTCGGCAGACTGAATTCCTGGAAGACGGTCCGGATCGTTTCCAGGTAATACTCGGCGGGCATATCCAGCACCGCGTTATATTCGTTGTAGAACTTGCGATGTTCTTCAGCCAGTTCGTCCTCGCCCCTGATCAGATGCTCGTGAAATTCCCGGTGACTTTGCGCGTGGCGCTCGGGATTCATCGCAACAAAACCGGCATGCTGCAGGAAGCCCGGATACACCTTGCGCCCAGATCCCGGATGGCTGGGCGGAACCCTGTAGATCACGCTGTTTTCAAACCATGAATAGGTTTTTTCCGTGGCCAGCGCGTTCACCTGCGTAGGCGATCTGCGCGGGTCGATAGGGCCACCCATCATGGTCATTGTCTTCGGCAACTGTGTGTCGCCGGCGCTCGCCATCAGCGCGATCGCCGCCAGCACCGGAACCGTCGGCTGGCAGACCGAGATGACATGCAGCTCAGGGCCGAGCAGCCGGATGAAATCCTGCACGTAGTAAACGTAGTCATGCAAGTGGAATGCACCCTCGGACAAGGGCACCAGACGCGCGTCGGTCCAGTCGGTGATGTAGACGTCATGGTTCGGCAGCAAGCCATGCACGGTGTCGCGCAGCAGGGTCGAATGATGGCCGGACAACGGCGCCACGAGCAGCACCTTGGGGTGCTTCAGTGCGGCCAGTTCCTCGTCGCCCAGATTTTTCCTGAAATGCAGCAGCGTGCAAAAAGCCTTGTTGAGCGTCACCTCTTCTGAAACGGCGACCGTCTTGCCGCCGACCAGTGTCGTGCGAATCCCGAATTGCGGTTTTTCATATTCCTTGCTGAGCCGGTACATCAACTCGTATCCAGCCGCAATATGACGCGCAAACGGAAAGCGTGCCGTTGGTGAGACCGGATCGACCAGCAATTTTGCCCACGCGTGCGCCCACTCGACGAAGGGCGCGAAAAGAGAACGGTTTTGTTCGTGTAATTTATAAAGCATAGTTATCCAGATGAATTGCTGAGAAAGCGTACCCGATCAAATCCCGGGTGATCACGCGGTCAGCGACACGTGCTCCCGCTTGGCGACTGCGCTACGCCGGTAAAGTACTAGCGTGCCAATCAGGCCGCATACGGCAGCGAAGCTCATCCACAAGCCCGGTGCGCCTTTGTTGTGTGTTACCTCGATCAGGAAGGTCGAAATGACGGGAGTGAAGCCCCCGAAGATCGCGGTTGCCAGGCTGTACGCCAGTGAGAATCCGGAGGTCCGCACGTCGACCGGCATCACCTCGGTGAGGGCTACGACCATGGCCCCGTTGTAGCTGCCGTAAAGGAACGAAAGCCACAACTCGGCTATCAGCATCTTCTCGAAAGTCGGTCCGTTCACCAGCCACACCATGACCGGATAGGCGGTGAGGATGGTCAGCAGCGTAAAGCCGATCAGCAGCGGTTTGCGTCCAACACGGTCGGACAGGGAGCCCATCACCGGCAACCAGAACAGGTTCGACACGCCGATGCAAAACGTGACAATCAGGCTGTCCTCCGCCGAGAGCTTCAGCACGCTGCGCCCGAAGGTCGGCGTATAGATGGTGATCAGGTAGAACGACACCGTGGTCATCACGACCAGCATCATCCCGGCCAGGACAATGCCCCAGTTGCGCATCATCGAGCGGAAAATTTCGCTCGCGTTCGGCCGGTGCTTGCGAGCGGTGAACTCCTCGGTTTCCTGCAGCGAACGACGGATCACGAAGAGAAACGGCACGATCATGCAACCAATGAAGAACGGAATGCGCCAGCCCCATGCGGCAATCGCTGCTTGTCCCATGGTGGCGCTCAGTGTGTAGCCAATCACGGCGGCCACGATGATCGCGGCCTGCTGGCTGGCCGACTGCCAGCTCACATAAAAGCCCTTGTGACCGGGCGTCGCCATCTCGGCGAGATAGACCGATACGCCGCCCAATTCCACGCCGGCCGAGAAGCCCTGCAGCAACCGGCCGATCAGTACCAGCAGGGGTGCGAACAGGCCGATGCTCGCGTATCCCGGCACGAAGGCCACCAGCACGGTGCCCATCGCCATGATGGCGAGCGTCGTGATCAGCCCCTGCCGCCGGCCCACCTTGTCGATATAGGCGCCCAGGACAATCGCGCCGACAGGCCGCATGATGAAGCCCGCGCCGAATGTGCCGAACGTCAGCATCAACGAGGCGAATTCGCTGTCGGCCGGGAAGTAGGTTTTGGCGATGTAGGTTGCATAAAAGCCAAACAGGAAGAAATCGAACATCTCCAGGAAATTCCCGCTGGTCACCCGGACAACCATTCCGAATTTGGATTGTGTTGCGCTAGCGTTCGACATTTCACCGTCTCCAGAATCTGATTCTTGTGTCCGGCCGGCATGACCCGCCGCAGGTCATGCCGCTCCGGACATTCGATCACACGTACTCAAGCGACAAACTGGCACTGCGATGCCGGCGTGCGTGTGTCCATGTTGCGGCCGCGGTTCATGTGGTCGTCCACCTCAGCGGCGCAGCCAAGCATGCGGGGGTAGAGAAAGATCGTGAAGGCCGCTGTCTCCAGCGCCGCGCCGGCATACTCGCCGTTGCGGTAGGGCTGCCACAGCATCTTCAGCAGCAACGCGGCAATCACCGCGTCGACGTTGACGCAATAGACGTTGCGCGACACGCCTGCATCGAACAAGGTCTGCACCAGCGTGCCGTAGAACTCGTGGAAGACGTTGTATTCCTGACGCTCGGCCATGAGGTTGTGAATGAAGACCTCGCGCGGATCGTGATTGACGGGTTTGTCCTTGAACACGGGGTGATTGACGCCGGGAATCTTCTGAATATCCAGGCTGCCTGTGTTCTTCTTGTTCGACTTGTAGCGCGCATAGGCCTCCACATATTTCAAGGCCAGCGCTTTCAGGTCCACGCCGTGACCCGGGTCGCCCGGATCGGCCAGACCAGAGTCCCTGAACTGGTCGATCAGGAACGCGATGCCCTCGTAGCCGTTGCCGCCATGGGTGTAACCGGTGTGGGTCAGGAAGCCGATCAGGCCTTTGTTGAGCTGCACGCGCTCCGGGTCTTCGGGGCCGTCGGCGGAGACCGCGCCCTTGGCGCCCTGGGCCGAGATTGTGCCGGGTCCGTTGGACAACAGCAGCCCCACGAGTACCTGGAACGAGAACAGGTCGGCCGGCTTCGGGGTGAAGCCGAGCAGCGCGACGAAGGCCACTTCGCTGATCGGCCGCTGCTGCAGGATATCGGTCGTCGCGATGCCGCAGAAACTGTCGGGCTGGTGCTGGTCCGCTCGCACCGAGGCGCCGATCAACGCGCCGAACAGGCGCATCCACCAAGGCAGGCTCTCGGCGGTCAGCCGCGAGACGCGTTTGCGCATCAACGGACCCCAGGCGAGGGTGGTTGTAATCGCCGCGAGGACAGCGTCGGCGGTGGGGTGGCCGGGCAATGTCTCCAGGTAACGCACGAACACTGATTTCGCGCCGCGTGCGTGCAAGCCCGCGAGCAGCGCTTGCGCGTGGGCGTCGGGCTCGGCGCTGACAAACAAACCAGGATCGTCGATGGTGATCACGCTGGTATCAAAGCTTTCGTCCAGCGCGTCGTCCATGCCGGCCGCGGCGAATGCGTCGATGAATACCCGCGCGGCCTGCCGCGCCTGACCCTGGCAACGCGGCCCGAGGATGCTGGCGGCAGCGGCCAGCACGGTGTTGGGCGCATTGCCGGCGTCGCGTGCAGCCTGTGCCGCAGCCAACGCCGGATGACCGTGCAAGTTGAGGCCGCCGCCAATGGCGACATTGATCAGGCGCCGGTCGTTCTCGCCGCCGGGCTCGTGCAGCAGTGCAAGGCTGACGTTGGCTTCCAGCGGGTACTGCGCGGCGTCGAGCATCGACACCCCGTACAGGCTCGTAACCTGGGTTTTCGCGTCCATCTGCGAGGCGCCTGAGGCGTCCTTCATCGTCTGGCGGGGCGGGACTGCCCCGATCTGCTGGTTCAGCGCCGCGACCTGTTCGTTGTAGGGGGTAGTAGCCTCGACCACGGGCAAGTCGAGGTCAGCCGGCAGCTCCAGGCCATGGCTCGCGCCGAACCACGGTTTGAGCGCGAGATTACCCTCGGACGCGAAGTCAGGGCGGCAGGCGTTTTCTCCCATGACCGCAGTCAGTGCAGCCGGGATGTGGGCGATGTTGGTGACGAGCGCACCCTTGGCCGAGAACACGGGATGCTCCGGCGTGAAGATGCCGTCCACGCCGAATTTCTCCATGAACCAGCGTTCCTTGCTGAGAGCGTCGTCGGCACCACCGGCCATCGCTCCGGCATGTCCGACCGAGCGGGTCAGCTTGGACTTCCAGCGTCCGACCACGCAAGCAACGACGGGCTTGGTGAAGTGCGCATCGAGTTCGTAGTAGCCGCCGGGTTCGACATAGAGCACAGCAGCCTTGCTACGTGCGTCGTTTGACAGGGCGAACGCAAACTCCGGCGCCGCGAAGTGGACGTAGACATCCTTGCCGCTGGAGATGGACGTGGTGGTGCCCCAGCCGGCCATGCGCAGGTAGGTCGCGATCGTGGTCGTGAAATTGCCGGAGTTGGAGAAGATCGCAATGGAGCCCTTGCGCAAGGCCTCTTCCGGATGGTCGCCACCCAGTGCGCCGCCAATGCGAACCTGATTCCAGGAGTCCGCTACACCCAGGCTGTTGCCACCGAAGATGTCGATGCCGTTGGCCTGACCCATTGCCCGGATTTCGCGCGAGTCGTGCACGGCGAGCTTCTCGGTAACGATGAAGATCTTCTTCAACTCCGGATTGACCCGGATCAGTTCGGCCACGCCGTCACGCGCCGCCGCGGGCGGCAGGTAGATCACGCCGCAGTTGAAGCGATGGCCGTCGTTGATGCCTTCGAGCACGTTGTTGTAAACCGGCACTGCGCCGAGCGATGTTTCCAGCACCTGGCCTCGTTTGCCGGGCGCCGTGCCGAACACCACATTGCCGCCCGAATAGACGTGGCCGACGGGCGTGACGTCGCTCGACTCGCCGCCAAGGATGTTAAGCACACAGACCCGATCCTCGCGCGTGGCCACGTGAGCCAGCGAACTCGTACCGACGAAATACTTGAAATCACCTACACCTTGCTTGTACATGACACTCTCCTTATGCGTGTGGCAAGCTTCAGGCGGCTTGGCTGGACGCTAAGCCGAGCTGTGCCGCTACCTGCTCGCGACCGCCGGACTTCATCCACGCATCGACCTTTTTTGCATACAGGACAACCTCGCTCATGTCCGAGTCGAAGCCGAAGAAACGGTAGGGCAGTCCGAGCGCATCGAGCGTGTCGCGCATCGCACCCATGCCGCGTACAAGGTTCGGACCGCCCCGGCCGATCACCACGTACAGGGGCGTGGCTCCATGCCGGCTGAAATGTTCGCGCAGCGCATCTGCCATGGCGCGGAATGTCTCGAAGATGTCGGTGTTGTTCGACTTGCCGCCGATGATGAACAACACGTTGCTCTGCCTGATCCAGTGTTTGAAGCAGATACGTGCCACCTCTTTCATTTTTTCGTAAGGAGGATTGCCGCCGAAGTCCGAGGAGATGATGGCGTCGTCGCCGAGCATCTGGGTGACGAGCGAGTTGGCGCCGCCGCCGAAGGTCGGCGCGAGGATGGTGCCTCCCGAATTGATCACGTAGACGTCGCTTTGGCCCTGGTACGTGCGCAGTTGATTGATCTCCTGCTCGAAGTCGGAGTAGTCGACCGCGAACAGGCTTGCCGGCAGATTCAGCCGCCGCCAGCGCGGGTCGTCGCGGTCGAAGCCGCATTTGAAATCGCAGGCGACGGGCGTCATGCGTCCCTTCTTGTCCACGCGCATGCGGATGGGGTTCAGCTCGAGCGTGGTCATGCCGTAGTCGTGATACAGCTCCCACAGCTTGGGCAGGTGCTGCACCAGCGGCGAGATGATCTGCTTGGGCGCACCTAACGCCGACAGCGCGTTGGCCACGACAAAGGCCTTCAGTCCCGTGAGCGGATCGAAAGGCACTTGCGCTACCTGGCTCCGGTCGAGCTCTTCAATGTCCATGCCGCCATGGTGGGTGAGCGTCATTGTCGGCGCGCGGTAATGCGTCGAGTCTGTAATTGAAAAGTAGACTTCGTGCTCGGCCGGCACGCCGGCTTCGAAGGTCACGCCGTTCGCCTTGGCCACCGTATGCCCGACCCGGTGCTCGACAAAGTACAGGCGTTCCTTTTCCTTCAGTGCGGTTTTCAGGTCGGTTGCCTTGCCGATCAGGCCGGCCTTGCCTTTCTTGCCCACGCCGCCCTTGAACACGGGCTTGATGAAGATCAGGCCGTGTTTGTCTATCAGCGCCTTGATCTCTTCCTCGCTGGCGTCGGGTCCCAGCACTTCGGTGGTGGGGAAGTCGACGAACTGGAGCATCTTGGCTCCGTGCAGCATACCGGTGACTTGCATAGTGAGCCCCTTCAGAAAGGCATTGCGGTGTCTTCTAGGCGTGACGGTGCGATCCGGCGGGCGATGCCCGTATGGATGGCAGTGCCGCGTGCGCCGTGCTGCCGGATCCGGATACGGTCACGGCAATGCGTGTGGGCCGGTGCATGCGAGGAGAGGGCGAAGCCGATGCCGTATGGAGCGGCAGCGGACCGGGAACTGACGATGTGCTCCCGCAGAGAGGATCGAACTCTCGTTGCTCAGGCGTGATCGCGTATGGGCTCTCGCGCTGACTGCAACTATGCGCCTGAACAGGACGCAAGGCATCCGACCACTCGCCGGGCTCGAGTGGATCGAGATCGTCGTTCGCGTTCATCTTGTCTCCTCTTTTGTTTCGCGTCCGTGGCCGGCGCGGAACATTGTCATTTCAGCAATGCAATGGCTATGCCAAGCGGCATGCCGCTGAAATCAGAGGATCAAGTCGTTGATTTGGTTAAAAGAACAACACGGAATTCGGGGGATGCGCGAACGAAATGCCGGAATGGCCGCGCGGCGGTCGTACGGCTTTCCGTGCCAGCGAATCAGGGTAATCGCGGGTCTCGGTCTGGGGTTGGCGGACAGACCCGCTCAACCCCATTGCAGGGTGCGGACGAAACCTCGCCGCGACCCTCCACTGCTATTGCCCAAACATCAGGTCAGATCGCGCCCACCGGTTTCATCGAGCATGGAAACGGCGATCAGCGAAATGATCACGCATACGATCATGTACCACGCGGGGGCCATCGTATCGCCGGTGACCTTGATCAGCCAGGCAACCACCAGTTGCGCCGAGCCGCCAAACACCGACACCGCCACCGCATAAGCACTCGCAAGATAACCCGCACGTGCGTGCTTCGGAAAGTTCTCCGGCATGAGTGCATAGGCGGGTGCCGAACCCATTGTGTAGAACAGCATCAGCAGCATGATCAACGCCACCATGACCGGCAGCGAGGGGAACTGGTTCATCAGCCAGAACGCAGGATAAAGCAGCACGATCAGCACAATGCGCCCGATCAGGATCAGCGGCTTGCGGCGTTGCATCTTGTCGGATAACGCGCCCCACAGAGGACACAGCGTCAGCGAAACGATCGCCGCGCAGATCGACACCAGCATGGAAAGCTTGGCCGGCATCTTCAGGTACTGGATGGAATAGGTCGGGATGTAGTACATGAGTACATAGGTCGCCACCGTCATGCCCATGATCGCGAAGACTGTCAGGAACCACTTGCGCACGAGACCCGGCTCCATGCTGGACCCCGCCGCCCTGGCTTGCTTCGGCGGCTCTTCCACAATGTGCCGGCGCAGATATACGCCGACCGGCATGATCAGCGTGCCAATCAGGAACGGCACTCGCCATCCCCAGTCAAGCAGTTGTTCGCCGCTTAACTGGTAAGTCAGCAATGCTGCAATGCCCGAGCCCATCAGCGCGGCAGCGCCTTGACTCGCCAGCTGCCAGCTAGCCCGAAAACCGCGGCCTTTAGCCGAACCCGTCTCCAGCAGCGTCGCGGTGGCGGCGCCGAATTCGCCGCCCTGCGCGAAGCCTTGCAGCAGGCGAGCAAAGATTATCAGGGCCGGTGCGGCAAGGCCGATGCTTGCATAAGTCGGCGCCAGGCCGATCATGGCCGAGCCGATCGCCATCAGGAAGATGGTCAGTGTCAGCGCGGCACGCCGGCCACGTTTGTCCGCATAGTGACCCAGCACGAAGCCGCCGACCGGACGCGCGACAAAGCCAATCGCAAACGCGGACAGCGCGAGCAGCGTGGAGACAACCGGATCGTGCGCCGGGAAGAAAAGCTTGGCGATCGTCAGCGCGAAAAAGCTATAGACGGTGAAGTCGAAAAACTCGAGCAGGTTACCGATGATCGCGGCAATCACGATCTTGCTTTGCGAAACGGCTTTAGCGGGCTGGGCTGTAATGACTGACATGGAAGTCCCGTGAATGCTTGGGTCTTGCGCACGGCTAAGCGCGATGCCGAGGCATCGCGCAATGCGCAATGCGCAAACTTTAATGGCTACCGAACTGCTATTGATTCACCGGTCTGAAACCTACTGCGCGAGGAAACGCTCGACCAGACGGGTCCAGTAGGCGGCGCCTACGGTGAGGTTGTCGTCGTTGAAGTCGTAGGAGGCGTTATGCAGCATTGGCGCACCTTCGCCGTTGCCCAGGCGCAGGAAACATCCCGGCTTCTTCTGCAGGTAATAAGCGAAATCTTCGCTGCCCGCGATCGGGCCGAAGTTATCGACAACCCGGTCGTCACCTACCAGTTCGCGCGCCACTTGCAACGCCAGTTCCGTTTCGGCCTGGCTGTTGATCACGACTGGATAACCCGGCACGTATTCAATCTCCGCGCGCGCGCCATACGCACCTGCGTGAGCTTCCGTCAGCGCGCGGATGCGTGTTTCGAGCAGCTTGCGGACATCGGGGTCGAATGAACGGACGCTGATCTGCAAGCGCGCCGATTCAGGAATCACATTGGCGGCATGACCCGCGTTGAATGCACCGACCGTGACCACGGCCGTTTGCATGGGGTCGATACTGCGTGCGACCACCGTTTGCAGCGCGGTCACCAGACCCGCGCCGATCACGACGGGGTCCACGGCAAGATGCGGGCGGGCGGCATGGCCGCCGCGGCCGTGAATGGTGATGTTGACCGTATCCGATGCCGCCATGAAGGGGCCGCTGCGGAACATGAATGTGCCCGTGGGATAGCCGGGGTGATTGTGCAGGCCGAAGATTGCCTCGCAGGGGAAACGCTCGAACAGGCCGTCGGCAATCATTCGCATGGCGCCGCTGTCCGCGCCGATCTCTTCGGCAGGCTGGAACACAAGATGAACGGTGCCGTTGAATGCACGCGTGCGGGCGAGGTGGCGCGCGGCGCCCAGGACCATGGTGGTGTGACCGTCGTGGCCGCAGGCGTGCATCAGGCCCGCGTTGCGGCTGGCGTACGGCAAGCCGGTTTCTTCAGGAATCGGCAAGGCGTCCATGTCGGCGCGCACGGCCACGGCGCGAGTGCCCGTCCCGGCCGTGAGCGACGCGACCATGCCGGTTTCGCCCAGGCCGCGCGTCACCTTGTAGCCCCAGCTTTCCAGGTTATGCGCAACGAGGTCGGAGGTTTGAAACTCCTTGTACGCAAGCTCCGGATTTTGATGCAGCCGATGACGGATCTCGCTTAGTTCATCGCGGAGATCGGTGGTGTCGTCTAGCGAGCAAAAAGCCTGGGTATTTTCCATGGTCGTGGGTGTCTCTCTGTAAGAAATCTGATGGGTGAGTATTCTGCTGCAAAATCCGCTAATCAATGACGTTCCCTGGCCGATAATGTTGACCTGGATGTCAACGGGCGACGATATGGCCAAAGACAATACGCCTGCCCGGGAGAATCTGCTTAGCACCCGGAGCCTGCGATATTTGCACGAAATCGACCTGCACGGAGGCGTGCGTGCCGCTGCTGACGCGCTGGCCATCAACGGCTCCGTGATCAGCCGGCAAGTGGCGCAGCTCGAACGCGATCACGGCGTGGTGCTGCTGGAGCGGCGCGGCAGGCACGCGGTGCTGACCGAGATCGGGCTAAGCCTTGTCGAACATTTCCGCGAGAGCAGCCGTCGTGACGCGGACATGCTGGCACAACTGGAAGATTTCAGAAGCCTGCGGCGCGGAAGGCTGGGGATTGGCGTGGGCGAGGGGTTCGTCGAGAACCTGCTCGCCACCGTGCTGGAGGGTTTTAGCTTGCAGTTTCCTGACATCGTGGTGGAACTGCGTAGCGGCGCGACATCTGAAATCATCGCGATGGTCCGCAACGACGACGTCGACCTTGGCTTGTGCGCGGGCGGCGGCAGCGACCCCGCCATACGTTCCCGAACCTTCCGGGCGGCGCAATTCTGTGCGCTCGTCAGTCCACGCCATGCTTTGGCGGGCGAGCGGCGTATCCGCTTTGAGCAGTTGCGCGATCAGCGGCTGATCTTCATGCCCGAGCGCTTTGGCGCGCAGCAATATCTTGACGCCATCATTCGCGCAGAGCGGCTGAACCTGACGCCGTCATACCGATGCGACCTTTTCTCGGCCGCGCAGGCCATTGCCGCAGCGGGACTGGGCGTGGCGTTCATGTCGACGGATGCGGCGCGGCAATATCTCGAAGCGGGGCGTCTGGTTGCGCTTGAACTGGAGCATCCGATTGCCCGCGAATTCAGCAGTCAGGCAATACGGCGCGTTGGCCGGCGCCTTTCTCCCGCGGCTGAATTCCTGTGGCGGCATCTTGTGGAAGCGATGCAGCGGCGATGGGCCGCTGTATCGCCGAAGCAAGGTGAATGAGAGTGGCGAGCGTCGCTCAAGCGGCGCGGATTGAGCGGCCTGGATCATTGCGCTGCAGTACAAGAATGCGCGAAAGCAGTTCGTCGCGATCCATGTAACAGCCTCGCAGAAAGCGTTTTCCGCTCGCCTGGTCGAAGGCTTTGCGAGCATGCATGGTCCGGCGATTATCGAAGCACCACATCTGGCCCGCTTCCAACCTGTGACTCACGATGAATCGCGAATCCCGGGTAAGCGCGGAAAAGTGCCGGTATGCACGATAGAAAGCGCCCATCTCGGAGGCCGGCAAGTTGAAGGGCGCGCGAAGCCAGTTCGCCAGCCGGATTTCACTTACCTCGCCGCGCGAGTCGAGACCGATGACAGGTGCATAACTTCGATAGTCACTCTGGGGCGCCTTGTTCCAGAACTCTACGGGGTGCTCGCACAGCAGGCGGAAGTCTTCGGGTGAATTTGCTCGCAAAGCTGCCGCGATCGCGAATCCATCGACGAAGGTACTTTCTCCGCCGGTGGCGTCGTTGATCAGGCAATGGAGGAACTGCAAACCGGGCTGAAGCTCCCGGGTCGGCAGGTCGGTATGTGCCGGTAATTCCAGGGCCGTGTAGGCATTGCTATCGACTGCTTCAACCTTCGTCCTGACTTTGAAGGTCATGCCGAAATTGCTCTCGCGAATAAACGATATGCGCGTTGCAACGGTTTCCAGCGCCTTGCCGGTTTCAGGCATGCCGGTGAGCAGGGTCAATCCAACGTCGCGCGCTGCAAGCAGCCAGTCGAGCAGGACACGGTCCGACGACATCACGGACGCGTAGTCGAATGTCGGGATCACCAGCTTGCTGTCCCACGGCCGAACGCTGCGCAATTGGGCTGCCCGCTCGCTGCGGGATGTTTCATCGTAGGCATGGGAGCGCAACCAGCCGGCCTCATACAGGCTGCGATGACCGTCGCTCCACTGCACATTCAGTGCACCAGTGACGTCAAGGGAAACGCTTCCGGCCACAAGGTTCTCAGGGGCGTCCACTACTTCGAACATCTGTTCCCGGGTAGCGGGATGGACGCATTGGGAGCACGGGCAATTGTCGCGCAGCCATAGAAAATGGTAGCTGCTGATCCGGGCGTCGTCCCAGGTTGTCTCCACGCTGTCGGTCAGGAGTGTGACGCTCCGAAGACGATGAGCCGATTCGAAGGTTCTCCAGTCTGCGGAGAACGTTTCGTTGGCCGGGCTTGCAACTGCGTTTATGTTTATCTCCATGTCATGGTGTGCGTTCGTCAGGGTCGGGTTGCTATCTGCATGCCCGGATCTTCGGCCGCTTGATTAGATACGTTATCCTGATTGATATTGATTTTTCAATTTTCCGGTGCGTCACGCCGATCCGCTAGTGATTCAACGTCCCAGCCACTCTACGGTTCCTGTTCCAGACTGAATAATAAAAATGCGACCTTGATTGCTAATTTTGCGACAATCGATCATGAACACATGCCGGAGTGTCCGCCTCATGAGCGAACTCATTGTTTTTCTGCTGATGCCGGGTTTTTCGCTGCTCGACTTCGCAGCCATAGCTGAACCCCTGCGATCCGCCAACCGGCTTGGCGGCGACTTGTATCGCTGGAAGGTGCTGAGTGCGGACGGACATCCGGTGCAGGCAAGCAACGGTATGTCGATGGCGGTGGACGGCCCCTTGGCCACGCTTGAGGCGGCCTCGATCCTGTTCGTGGTCGCGGCGTACGATCCCCTGGCGTATCTTGACCGAACGCTCAGGCACTGGCTGAAACGGCAGGCGACCACGGGAATCATTCTCGGCGGCGTGGACACCGGCGCCTTCGTGTTAGCGGAGGCGGGATTGCTGCAGGGATTTCGCGTGACGGTTCACTGGGAGACGGTCGCGGCTTTTGTCGAGCGTTATCCGGCGTTGCGCGTCAGCCGCGAGATTTTCGAGATCGACCGTCAGCGGATCACGTCGGCCGGGGGCACGGCATCGATGGACCTGATGCTTGAATTGATTGCGCGGCGTCATGGGCGGGACCTTGCTGTCCGGGTGGCCGACCAGTTCGTGCTGGGGCAGATTCGTCCGCAGAAGAACCTGCAGCGCGCGGCGCCCGTTGAGCGTTATGGCGTGAACAACACCCGGCTGCTGTCGGCCATTGCGCAGATGGAACAGCACATTGAAACACCCTTGGCGATTGATCTGCTGGCCCGCAATGCCGGCATCACCCGCCGTCAACTCGAGCGGCTGTTCCAGGCCGGCATGGAAGAGTCGCCGGCCGGATTCTATTTGAACCTGCGACTGGAACGAGGTCGCCAACTGCTGCAGCAAACGGACCTCTCCATCATGGAAGTCGGTCTTGCAAGCGGGTTCGAGTCGTCGTCTTATTTTGCGCGTTGTTATAAGAAACGCTTTCAACGGTCGCCGCGCGAAGACCGGCAAGCCAGAGCGGGAACCATGAACCCGTAAGCCACGGGACGCTCAAGCTACTTGAGCCACATCGCGCAGGAACACGGGGAGATCGGTGGCCTGTGGCGTGACGCCTGCCTGATACATCATGTCGCCGACAAACCCCCGGTGATAAGTGCCGTGATTGACCACGTGCAGGATCATTTCATTGCAGGTCATGACACCCTCGCCACCGCCAATGAACTTGAAGTGGATCGACCGGTCGAGATCCTCGGCGGATAGACCCTCGGCAAAATCGACATACCACTGGTCCATTGTCCGGACCACGTTCCACAGTTCATCAAGGGAGGGATGAGTCGGTGTGTTGCGCGCCGGGTAACCATGATCGCGTCCTTGAAGATGCGCCTGGAACACGGCGTCTATGACGTAGATGTGGTTCAGCGTGTGCACCATGTTTCCGAAGCGCGTCTGCCGTGGACGGATAACCTCTTCATAAGGCATGCCCCTCAGCATGGAGAAGAGGAGCTCGTTGGCCCATGCTTTGTAGCGGGTCAGCGTTCGGACGGTCTTGTTGGCGGCAGTCATGGTTTGCTTCCATGGAGGGAATCAGATGGCATGGCATCGGGCGGAATGACATGGTCCAGATTATCCGCTAACGAATCGGCCCACCATATACAGTGACTGGGTGAGCCGCCGGATCAGTTCCAGCCAGGCGCGGCAAACCGGCACCTGCTTCAGAGCGGCACGACATCGTGAAACTTGCCGTAGTCGAGATGCGTCTCACCGTTCCGCTCGAACAACAGGTCGACGTAAGCATGCTGCCAGAGGATCAATTCCGGCGGCCATGCATAACGTGCCTGCATGGGCTGCGCGGTGGTTTCGTCCAGGCCTTCCACCATCAGCATCAGCTCGGCGTTGCTCGCTTTGAGCGACTCCAGCGTCTGGCCAAAGAGCGGGCTTTCTTCATCGATGACATGCATGAGGCTCCACCCGAGCAGGAAGATCGGATGCTGTTCGCGGATCAGCGGAAGGTCATGCACCTTACGAAGATAAAACCCTTCGGGACTGGTCTCCGAACGCATCAGCCGCATCTTGGCCTTCGCTTCCACAATCACGTTCTGACGCGCATTGGCGGCGCGGACCATGAGTGTCATCCGGCCGTCGATAGGACGCACCACCGCCCGCTTGGCAAACAGGATGCGCGCGTGGGGTCGTGAAAACCGCGCGAAGATCATGCCGGTCGTCAACGCAATGCCTGACATGCCGACGAAGATCTCGAGCGTGGCAACGCTGTGGCCGTAGATGGTATCCGGGTGCATGTCGCCGTAACCCACCGTTGCAAGCGTCTCCACGCTGAAGAAGAATGCGCCTAGCAGACCCGGGGGAGACTGGTTTGCAATAGCGTGATCTCCCAGCAGGTACAGCAACGCGAACCCGAAGTTGAGCAGGAGAAAGAGCAGGGCCGCGACCGCGAAGAACAGCGCCCATCCGGCCGTCAGTGCGATGTGATAGATGTCCTGCCAGAAGTAGGTCCTGAGGCCATGCGTGATGACATGACGGTCTTCACCGAGCGCCAGCCGCCGATGCGGTCCCTCAGGCTCGAATGCCTCATCGGATGGCGGCTGCGTGGTATTGGATGGCATCGTTGAAATGGCTCTGGAAAGGGGGGCGGGACAACTCACGCGGCACACGTGCGGATGTTCAACCCGCGTGGGTCTTATACAAGTTTCGTGAAACCGTCGGCGCTCCAGCGTTCGCTCCCTACGCCGTGATGAACGAAGAAGAGGCCATCGGGATCATACCGATCCTTGACCGCGAGCAGCCTGCTGTAATTCGTGCCCCAGAAAGCCCGCTGCCAATCCGCGTTGAAGAAATTGCTTTCGGAGACGTAAGAACCCGGGTCCGGAACCAGCTTGCGCACTTCGTCCATCGCGCGCCCGATGGACTGCGCGCTCCTGCGCGCCAACTCGCTATCCGGCTCGTGGCCCTGAATGCCCGGATAGGCGGGCGGACCCTCCGCCCCGGAGATAAGCAGCGCGAAGGCCTCCAGCGCGGCCGGGTTCGTGGCGGTGTCCCTTGCTGCAGCAATGGCCTCGCCCGGCGCACCCGCCAAGCCTTTGTTGACGTGCAGCGACACCGTCCATTGGCGGCTTGCGGCAAACAGCGTGTCGGCCAGCGCCTGACGCTGGCCATCTTGCAGCAAGGCTGCAGGGAGCCAAGCGGACTCGTAGCCGTGCAGCACTTGTCCCGCCTCGCCCTGATTGCCCGTCCAGAAGACATTGTCCTTGGGTGAGTCCGGCCGGTCGTCGGTGCTCATGAAACCGAGGAGCCTCTTGAACAGCGTGGGAGCCCAGAAACTGCGGGCCGAGAGGGCCGCGATCTTCAGTGGCGAGAACTCGACCTTGAAGTCGTCAGGGGATGCGTCAAGCGTATCCATGAACGGTTGCCATACCGCTTGTGCTTCGCTGCGGCTGAGTCCCTGGAACACCATCGAGATCTTGAGGACGTTGTTGCGGCGCAGCGTGATCTGTTCGCCCCAGTGCGGGTTCAGCAGGTTCTGCCGATAGAAGTCGATGATCACGCCAACCAGCCGGCGGAACGCAGGCGCCGACGTGGCCTTGATCGTCATGTTCACCGCGCCGAAGGTCTCGGGCAGTTCGTGGACCCGCAGCGTGAGCCGGGTGACCACGCCCAGGCTGCCGCCACCGCCGCCTTTCAGCCCCCAGAACAAGTCGGGATTCGTGCAGGCATTGGCGATCCGCACCACACCGTCCGCCGTGACGACTTCTGCTTCGAGCAGGCTTCCCGCGGCCATTCCGTAGGCCTTGGAAAAGCTGCCGAACCCGCCGCTCTGGATCAGCCCGGCCACGCCGACCGTCATGCAGCCGCCGCCTTGCACGTAGCCGCCTGCCTGGGTGGTGACCGCATCGTAGACGTGCGCCCAGAGCGCGCCGGCCCCGACCGTCACTGCCCGCACCGGCGATGCGTGACCCTCGCATCCCGCGCCGACGAACGCGTCCCGGAGGGTGATGTCGTTCATTTTTCGTGTCCAGACCAGCAGGGAGTCCGGCGCATTCGATGTGCCTTGATAGCTGTGGCCACCGCCCTTCACAACCAGCCGCAGATTGTTCTGGCGTGCGAAGTTGACGGCGGCGACGATGTCGTTTGTATTGCGCGCAGCCACCGCATAGACGCTGGGTTTCGATGTCCACGCGTCAACCCAGCCGAGGGTTTGTGTCAGGCCGACTTCGTCGCCCAGGAAATAGGGGTTCTTGAGTTCCTTGAACAGTTGCTGGCAGCCGGCGCTATCGGGCGAGTTCCGGCAAGCCAGCAAGGGCGACTGCACTTTGACGAGTGCATCGCCGACTTGCTGGCCCAGTTCGTTCCATTGCGCCCCGGATGGCCAGCGCGGATCCCCGGGACGCACGCGGGCAACCGCACTGGATGCTGCTGCCGCGTGTATCGGTTTCCAGACGCCCGACAAAAATGAAAATCCCGCTGCGAACTGCAAAAGACGCCGGCGTTTCCAGGACGGCGGTTGGGTCGAAGGTTTCATCGGTGGCCGTGAAATCTCAGAGTGGTCGCAACCGTGACGTTATCCCGCCTGACTACTGTTGTGCACGCTCCACGCCACGAAAATCGTTTTCCGCGTCGATCATGCGGCGCTTGAGCAACGGTACATTGTTCACCACGCGCAAACCGGTGCGCATTGCGCCTAGCGCCACGCGCCCGACCACCGGCCGATGTATCGCGCCGCTGGCGTCGAACTGTTTGCGCGACTCCACCACTGCGTGGAAGCCGTATTCGCGCATCTGCGCCTCGTAGCCGGCAACCGCCTCGCGGCCCGACAGCTCACAGCGTTGCGCCGCGCCCAAGCGGGCGGCCAGCAGTGCTGCGTCGCGCAACGCGGTGTTGGCGCCCACTCCCCGGCCGGGTGTCATCAGGTGCACCGCGTCGCCCAGGACGGTCACGTTGGTGGTGGGCCACGCGCCGACGGGGACCGAGGTGCGGACATCGACGGCAAAGGCGGTGCCCGGATCGGACGCGCGGATCAGCGCGCGCAGATTCGGATGCCAGCCGTCGGTGATCTCGGTGGCCAGCGCGAGCAGCGCGGGTTGGCCGAGGGCTTTGGGATTAGCCGGCAGGTTATGCAGCGCACCCCATACGCCCCACATCAGATAGTCGCGGGTGTTGTCGAAGAGCAGGCCGGGCCAGCGCGCGATCAGCTCGGCGTTGCTGCTGCCGATGCCCTCCTTGAGACCGTCCGCACTCCACGGGAATTCCATTACATGCACGATGGCGCCGAAGCCCTTCGGCGCGTTGATCAGCGTGATGCCGTCCAGCACCTTCGGCGGCAGCAGCGCGCGCGATGCTTCGCTCATTGGCACCTTGGCCGCGATGCTGACAATGCCGGTGTTGTCCAGCCGCGCTTCGGGCAGCAGTTGCCGGCGCACCTTCGAGCGCGCGCCATCGGCCCCGATCAGCAGGTCCGCCGTGGCTTGCGTGCCGTCGTCGAAGAACGCGGTCACGCTGCCGTTGGCGTGCTGCTCGTACCGGGTGAACGTCTTGTCGAAGCGGAGGTGCTGTTCCAGTCCGGTCATCAGCACCTGCCGCAGCGTCATCCGGCTAACGGATTTGCCGCCGCTCATGGACTCCTCGTCGAGCGTGACTGACAACAACTCGGTCAAGCGTTCCGTCAGGATATTGAAATGACGAGGCGTACGCGCGCATGTGGCGACGAAGGTAGCGAACAGATCGGGCGGCAAGCAGGCCTTTAGCGATGCAACGCCATGCGCATTGATGCCCAAGCGATAACCCTGCAAACCATCGGTCCGCGTCCGGTCGCGTTCATAGAGGGTTACGTTGACGCCCGCACGCTTCAGGCCATGCGCAAGGCATAACCCCCCCGTGCCGGCGCCGATGATGATGACGTTCATGGGTTCGCGGTTCATGTCTTCGTCTCCTTGTCCGTGGTGGGCGTGTTCAGTTTGTACGAGCTCGCGTCGGCGGGCGCAAAGCGCTGTGCGATTTCCTCCAGCCACGCCGGGCTCCAGGTAAGGGCGCCGGCCTTCAGGTCAGCGGCCACGCTGCGCACCCAATCCAGTTCCGCCACGAGTTTCGCGCGTATCAATTCGCCCTCGAGCAGGAATAAACGCGGCACTTGTACGGCTTGGGCGTGCTCGTCTACCGCGTCAAGGCGAGCCAGTTCACGCTCCAGCGCACCGGTGCGTGTAACGAGTTGCCGGCACACATCCTCCGGCGTCAGCACGGGCAGAAATGAAAGCGCTGCCGGGAAGGCCGGAAACTCGTGCGCAGGTTGAGCGAGCTGTTCGCGCAGCCAGAGCCGGGCAGTGTCGCGGCCCGCCTCGGTGATCTCGTAGACCGTGCGCTCAGGAAATGTACCGTCGCGCTCGGTCTCGCGCACGGCTATCAGGTCGCCGCGCATCAAACGATCGATCGTTTGATAAAGGCTGTTGCGTTGACTGACATTGATGACCTCGTCCTTGCCACGTGCCTTGATGAGCTGCTGCATGCGGTAGGGATGCATGGGCGCTTCAGTCAGCATGGCAAGGACGGCGAGGGCAAGCGGGGAATAACGGGTCATGGGTATCGATTAGTCTTAATGTATCTAGTCATAATATAACTAGTTTTGCGGGATTGGCAAGCGCGGAGTTGAACGCGGTTTGGATGAGTGAGGGAGCGAATGACGTGACAGGGTCCGGGTGAAACTCCCCGGGTATGCCTGGTGTCAAGTGTGATGAAAGACTGCCGGGACAGGATGCTTGTCTTTGGCGGCTTGAGCTATGTGCTGTCGCTTGGGAGACGCCAGGAGAAAGGTCTGCCCGGAATGCTTAGAAGGAAACGCAAGCGTGGCTCTTGATACGGAGCACGGATTCCTGGCTAAAGCGCGACTTGTAGTCGTCGGCGATCGCGCGCACTGCAGCTTCGCTAGGCGGGTCCTTGGGATGTACCAGGCGGAGTACAAACGAGGCTTCGTGGACGATGGTGCTATCGGCGCCTTTCCATTGTCCGGATGCCTGCCAGACCGTCAGCCCTTGAGGAAACCGGGGTGTCACCGAGGTTCGCAGGAATTCCGTCCACTCAGCGGATGTAACAACGCCAGCCGGTTTGGCGGTGCCGAAAATCATCACGTCGTCGACTGCGCGCTCCTCGCCCGGCGCGCAACGGCTTTCCTGCACCGCGGCACATCCATACATGGCAAACAGGGACGCGAGGACCACTGCGGTTCGAAGGCGGGACAAGGGCAGCGTTGTCATCATTTGCGCAGGTTAACGACCACTATGCGACCACTATGGAGGGGCAGGCTTGGCGGCTGCTACTGACCGGCCGCTGCCCAAAGTAAAGAGAGACCGGATGACAACATGAGTCCGTCAACAAGCAATTTGAATGTCGATGGCGCCATGCGAACGACGATCGACTTGGCGAAAAATGATCCGGTCATGAGCGCCGCTCCCGCGATCAGCCCCTGGAACACGACGCCCGCCGGCAGCGCGCCAAACTCCTTGAACGCAGCGATCTTCGTGCCGTACACGGCGAGCGATCCGGCGGCTTCGGTGGCGAGGAAAGCGCCTCGTTCAAGACCGTAAGACGTGAAAACAGGCACCGTGATCGGACCCGTGGAGACAACAATGCCGGTCAGGAATCCAACCGGGCCGCCGATCAGCGCAAGGTGCAAAAGGCTGAACTTCACCGAGCGCCGTGCAAGCCATCGCCGGGTGGGGATCATGGCTACAAAGAATACGCCCAGCGCTATTTCGACAGCCCGGGCAGGCAACGCCAACAGCGTGTGAACCCCCAGCGCCGCGCCCGGAACTGCCGTCAGGCAATAGGCGCCGCACGCACGCCAGTCGATCTCTCTCCACCACGCGGCGATCTTGCCGAGATTCCCCATGATCGCGCCAATTGCCATGATGGGGACGGCCTGCTGGGGACCAAAGAAGATCACCAGGACCGGCATCAGCATCATGGACGATCCCGTGCCAATGATGCCGCTCAACATGCCGGCCGCCACGCCGACGGCTAAAACAAGGACGTATTCCATGGCTCGCGTCTCTTTAGCGATTATTTGAATGAGCGACGTTGAAGAAATGCGACTAGCCGGTATTGCGCACGCCGTATGGTACGTGAACTTTTCGCACCTCGCGGCTAGCGGCAGAAGAGGATAAAGCGCGTTCTTGATATTTTCCGGCGCCAAGCGGCTCGCTTTAAGCAACGCTGGCGGCCAGCATTCCGCGTTAGCGGCACAATGCCGGAAAGCGCTTGACTTAGAGTGCGCTCTAAGTCCTACCATGCTCTATGTCGAAACGAGAATGCAGCCATGAAGATAGGTGAGATCGCCGAACAGACGGGCCTGACTGCCCATACGATTCGCTACTATGAACGGATCGGATTGCTTCCGTTCGCGCCGCGCGACAGCACGGGTCAACGGGTCTATGACGCTTCCATCCTCACATGGATCGAGTTCCTGGGCAGGCTTAAAACGACCGGCATGTCAATTCAGGAAATGCTGCGTTATGCCGGGCTTCGCGCCCAGGGTGTCGCGACCGAGGAAGCGCGGTGCAAGCTGCTGACGGAACATCGCGATCAGGTCCGGCTGAAGGTAGCGGAGCTTCAGGCATGCCTTCTCGTCCTCGACAACAAGATAGCGGGTTATGCCCATACTCAACGGAGGACTGAAAAATGCAAGACACGATCGAACGCCAGGCGGGTCAGGAAAGCCGCCTAGAACGGGGCAAACGGGTGTTGTCGGAAATCGATGGGAAAGCGGGGGAGAAGGTCATCGACTCGCTTGCGGATATTGCGCCAGACTTTGCGCGCTATCTGCTCGAATTTCCATTCGGCGATATCTATTCGCGGCCGGGCCTGGATATTCGTGCCCGCGAGATTGCGACCATTGCCGCGCTCACCGCGTTGGGCAATGCAACGCCCCAGCTCAAGGTCCATATTGCCGCGGGGCTCAACGTGGGTATTAGCCGCGATGAGATTGTCGAGACCATCATGCAAATGGCGGTGTACGCGGGATTTCCGGCCGCGCTCAATGGCTTGTTTGCCGCGAAGGAAGTCTTTCGCGATCACGTTTGAGCGGGGTCGTGCAAGCGCCCATGCGCGAAGCCTCAATCCGGTCGCTCAAGCCCGCGTCGTTCAGGCAGGCACAAGCGCGGGCCCGGGCGTTACAACCGGCCGCGCAATCTCGAGAAAAGCGTTGAGCGCGGTGCTCGCGTACACGTCGCGGCGACGCACGAACAACGTGTCCACGCGGGCATCTTCCGGTGCGACATCATGCACCGCCACGCGGCCCTCGCGCCATGCCGTGGCGACTACGCCTTTCGGTAACAGCGTCACGCCGACGCCCGCGGCCACACAACCGATCATGGCGTCGATCGAGCCGAATTCCAGCGGCGTGCTGACCTGCAAGCCATGCCGCGTCAGCACGCTATCCAGCCGTGCCCTATACGAACATCCGGTCCGGAAGACGATAGTCTTCACGTTGCCCGAATGCGCAAGCTCGGCGATCGAGCGAATGTGACGCGCTGTCACGAGCACCATTTCCTCGCGAAAGATGGCCTCGGCAGACAGTTCTTCGTGATGCACCGGCCCCGCGACAAACGCGCCGTCGAGCCGATACTGCAGGACGTCGTCTATCAGGCTCGCCGTGGTCCCGGTGCGCACCACCATGTCCACTTGCGGATAAGCCAGCGCAAACGATGCGAGCACAGCCGGCATGCGCAGTGCGGCGGTGGTCTCCAGTGTGCCGATAATCAACGGTCCACGCGGGACGCCGTCGTCCCTGACGGCGCTGCGTGCGTCGTCGAGCAACCGTGCCATCTGTCTGGAGAAAGGTAATAGCCTGCGGCCCGCAGCCGTCAGCTCAACGCCGCGGTGGTGCCGGTGAAAGAGCGCTGCGCCCAGTTCCTCTTCCAGCAAGCGAACCCGCGCTGTCACATTCGATTGAACGGTATGAAGCTCAAGCGCCGCGCGATTCATGCTGCCGTTTCGCGCGACCGACTCGAATATGCGTAAATCGGCAGCGTCCATGTCGACCTTCGATATCGGGAAAAGTGATAGCAATTATCACATCAAAGCGCCACTGGTTTCAGGAAAGCTTGCTAAGCTTTGCGCTGCTGACAGCGTTTAATGAAGGCTGTCCTGAAGCCGGAATCAAGCGGTTCCACTGAGAAGCAATGAGAAGCAATGCGCATATTCACGCACGCTTTCAACCTTGATGCAGCCGGGCCGCACTCACGGTCAAACCGAGTGCAACGGATGGATCCAGGGTACTCACGCACCGCGATCATCATCAAGGAGAAAAGAGCATGGGCACGTGGCGCGATCGTCGGATTCTCGACTTGTTTGGTATTGAAGCACCTATTGTTCTAGGGCCCATGGCAGGTCCCGGTACGCCCGAATTGGCCATAGCTGTGGGTGAAGCGGGCGGGCTGGGATCGCTGCCTTGCGCGCTGCTCAGCGTGGAGCAGGCGCGTGACGGCGTTGCGCTGATCCGGTCTAAAACCCGTGCCCCGATCAACCTCAATTTCTTCTGCCATGTTCCGCCGCAAGCCGATGCAGCGCGCAGCATGGCATGGCGCGCGCGTCTGGCGGAATATTACGTCGAGTATGGACTCGATCCCGAAGTCACGCCGCCCGCGGCAGGCCGTCGCCCGTTCGACAACGACTTCTGCGCGATCGTGGAGGAATTCAAACCCGAGGTCGTGAGCTTTCATTTCGGACTGCCAGATAAAAACCTGTTCGATCGCGTGAGAGCGACCGGCGCGAAAATCATAGCGGCGGCAACAACCGTGGCGGAAGCGCGCTGGCTCGAGGCGCATGGATGTGACGCCGTCATCGCGATGGGTGTTGAAGCAGGCGGGCATCGCGGAAACTTCCTGACGCAGGACTATGCCGCGCAGGTCGGCACCTTTGCGCTGGTGCCGCAAGTGGTCGACGCCGTCTCTGTTCCCGTGATCGCCGCAGGCGGCATAACCGACGCGCGGGGGATTGTCGCTGCGCTCGCACTGGGCGCGTCGGCTGTGCAGATGGGGACCGCGTATCTGTTTTGTCCCGAGGCGAAGGTACCCGAGGTGCATCGTATTGCGCTGCGCGAGTCCCAGGACGATTCCACCGTGCTGACGAACATATTCACGGGCCGGCCGGCGCGCGGCATCATCAATCGGGCAATCCGTGAACTAGGCCCGCTGTCCGCTGTGGCGCCCGCGTTTCCGCTTGCGGGGGCCGCGCTTGCGCCGCTCAAGGCCAAGGCCGAGCAGGCCGGCAAGGGCGATTTCACGAGCCTGTGGTCGGGGCAGGCGGCGCGGCTTGGGCGCGAACTGCCTGCGGGCGAATTGACGCGAGTGTTGATCAGCGAAGCGTTGGCGAGGATGGCGCAGGCGTGAAGCATTGCGGCGCCGTTCGCGTGGCCTGTCTGGTGCGATGAGCGTCACCCGTTCATCGCAGCCTCAAGCACGGCGAACACGCGCGGGTCAGTCGATTGGGCGACGTTGAAACGCAGGAAGCGGCTTGCGGACTGGGCAACGCTGAACGCATTGCCCGGCGCGAGGATGACGTTTTCGGCCAGTGCCCGCCGGGCCACGTCTGTTGCGTCGAGTCCTTCGGGTAGCGTGCACCAGAGAAACAGGCCGCCTCGCGGTTCGATCCATGGTTCGATGCCAAGCGTTTGCAACCGCGCGCTTGTTTGTCCCATCGAACGGGACAAACGCTCTCGCAAGCTCTCCATGTGCTTCCTGTAAGTGCCGTCTTTCAGCACGCCGAGAATGAGCTCGGCCGAAAGACGTCCACCGCCGAATGACGTGGCAATCTTCAAATCGATCAATCGCTCGACCCAGTCGTGCCGGGCCGCAATGAAACCGCAGCGCACCGACGCCGAAAGGCTCTTTGAAAAGCTGCCTGTGTGAACCACTCGCTCCAGGCCGTCGAAGGCTGCCAGGCGAGGCGCGGATTCGTGCTCGAAGTCGCCAAAGATATCGTCTTCAATAATGGTCAGGCCCGACTGGTCAGCGAGCTTGAGAAGCCTATGTGCAACAACCGGAGACAGCGTGGCGCCGGTCGGATTGTGAAGCGCCGAGTTGGTGATGTAGAGGCGCGGCCGATGCTCCGCGAGGGCCTTTGCGAACAGGTCGATATCAGGGCCTGCCGGCGTATACGGAACGCTGACGACCTTGGCCCGGTGCGCACGCAGCAACGCGAGGAAATTGAAATAGCAGGGGTCGTCGACGAGGACCGTATCGCCGGGTTCGAGCAGCAGGCGGCATAACAGGTCGATCGCTTGTGTGCCGGATTCGGTGAGGATGATCTGGTCAGGCGCGGCTTCAATGCCGCGATCCGCCATGCGCCGGGCGAGCAGTTGCCGCAGCGCCGGGTGCCCCAGGGACGTGCCGTAGTCGGCCAGCACGGCCCCGTCGGTGCGCGCCACGGATCTCAACGCACGGCGCAGCCCTGCCTCCGGCAGCCACGATGCAGGCAGCCAGCCGCAACCGGGTTTCAGGGCGTTCGCGCCGGCTTCCAGCGACTGTCTCGACACCCAGAACGGATCGACAACACGGTCCAGGCGCGGGCCCAATTCGGCGAGCGACAGCGGCGGCAGATGTCCGGCGACGTAAAAGCCCGAGCCGCGGCGTGACTGGATCACCCCTTCGGCAGCGAGGCGATCATAGGCTTCCACTACGGTGGACTTCGAGACCTGCAGGGTTTCAGCGAAGCCCCGGATGGACGGAACCTTGGCGCCCGGTGCCAGGGTACGTCCGGCAATCCGCTGCCTGATAGTCAGCATGACGCGCTCGACCAGCGTGCCGGCGTCTGTTCCAAGCGTAGTAGTGTCTTCCATGTGTACTGATATTTAACCCATACAGTTTTGCGTAACTGTAGTGCACTGTCTCTGGAAAATCCATGCTTCATGGACCGATACTGCCAGCTGAAAATAGGGGAGCATGATGGACAAGACGGCAAGCGGATGGATGAACGGTTTCCTCGGAATGCTGATTTTCAGCGGCTCATTGCCCGCGACTCGGGTAGCGGTCGCTGCTTTCGACCCGGTCTTCCTCACGGTCGCGCGAGCGGGAATTGCGGGCTTGCTGGGACTTGCGCTCTTGCTGGTGTTCCGGCAAAAGCGGCCCGAGCGGGGCGACCTGATTTCGCTCGCGGTCGTGGCGTGCGGCGTCGTGATCGGCTTCCCGCTGCTGACCGCCCTTGCGCTCAAGCACATCACCGCAGCCCACTCCGTTGTCTTCGTTGCCTTGCTGCCGCTTTCGACCGCCATCTTCGGGGTGCTGCGCGGAGGCGAACATCCGCGCCCGGCGTTCTGGCTCTTTTCCGGGTTCGGCGCGCTGTTCGTGGCGGGTTTTGCGCTGGCCCGGGGGACGGGGGCGTCGCCTGTCGGCGATCTGCTGATGTTCGCGGCCATTGTCGTCTGCGGGCTCGGTTATGCAGAAGGCGGCAGGCTCTCGCGCAAGCTCGGCGGCTGGCAGGTGATCTCCTGGGCGCTGGTTTTATCGCTGCCGATCATGGCGCCGCTGGCGCTGATCACCATGCCTTCGTCATGGGCGGACGTGGGTGGATCGGCATGGCTGGGCCTTGCCTACGTGTCCCTGTTCAGCATGTTGATCGGTTTCGTCTTCTGGTACCGCGGCCTGGCTCAGGGCGGTATTGCAGCGGTGGGGCAGTTGCAATTGCTTCAGCCCTTCTTCGGACTCGTGCTTGCCGCGACGTTGTTGCATGAGCCAGTCGGCTGGCCGATGGTGGTGGTCGCAACGGCCGTGGTGCTGTGCGTGATTGGCGCCAAGCGGTTTGCACGACCGGCGAATGCCGCGTTAGCGCGTTAGTGCATTTTCAGGGTGTCGTCATGGGAGCGGCACGGCGCGGGTCAAGCGCCGGACGAACGCGGCGGCCGGCCCGGAAAGCCTGCTTCGTGCTTTGTGCTTACTCGCCTGCGGCCTGAGCCTCTATTGAACGTCGACGACTATTTTTCCCTTGGCGGTTCCCGCTGTAATAGCCTGATAAGCGAGGTCCGCGCTAGTCAGCTCGAAACTGCGGGGATCCACTCTGGGCACCAGTTTTCCTGCTTCGACCAGCCGCGTTGCTATCTGCAGTATTTCTCCGTGATGTTCACGGTGTTTGCCGGTGAGCAGCGGCGAGAGCGTGAATACGCCCGAGTAGCTTGCTTCGCGGAATGACAATGGCGCCAGAGCATGGGTCCCCCAGCCTAGCGCGCTCACGACATGCCCGAATTGCCTGACCGCTGCAAACGATGCGTCCAGCGTCGCTCCGCCAACCGTGTCGGCTACCAGATCGAAACCTTCTCCTCGCGTGTGCTCTTGAACGTATTGCTCGACCGAGTACTCGCGATAGTCGATACCAGTCGCGCCATAACTCGCGATGAGTTCGGCATCACCTTTGCTCGCCGTTGCAAAGACGCGAGCACCCAATGCTTGCGCGAGTTGCACCGACACGTGTCCAACGCCACCGGCTCCGCCCTGTACGAGCACTGTTTGCCCCGCTTGTAACTGCGCCCTGTCCACAATCCCCTGATAAGAAGTGATGAAGCTGAGCGGCAGGGCTGCGGCTTCTTTCATCGACAGGTTGGAAGGTTTTAACGCGAGCAGTCGCGCATCTACTGCTGCGAACTGAGCAAGTGAGCCCTGGATGCCGCCGACGCCACCCGTCATTCCGTACACCTCATCACCCGCCTTGAACTGAGTAACGCCTTGCCCGACCGCCTCGACCACGCCCGCCATGTCGATACCCAGCACCAACGGCAGCGGATGTTGGGCATGCGCCGCGCTGCCCGCACGAATCTTGGTATCCAGCGGATTCAGGCCGCTCGCCTTGATGCGAACCAGCACCTGCCCGGGTTGCACGCCGGGACGAGGAATTTCCGTCAGTTCAAGCGGACCGTTATAGCGGTTCAGAACCAGCGCTTGCATGTTCATGATGTTTATCCGGGGAATCGAGCGAATGTGCTTGATTCATATTCGTCCATGCAGGAAATTACGTAAATCGACGTTATTGCACGACGGCCAAACATTTATGCATGAGGCGAAATGGACTGGGGCGATGTTCGGATTTTCCTGGCGATTGCCCGCACGGGTTCGCTTGGCGCGGCTGCAAGGCAGGCCGGTCAGACACAACCGACAATGGGCCGGCGGCTACGGGCGCTCGAGGCAGCGGTAGGCCAGACCCTGTTTCAGCGCACCACTGACGGGTTTGTTCTGACAGATGAAGGCGCGGCCGTACTGATGCATGCGGAGCGCATGGAGGAGGAGGCGCTTGCGTTCCAGCGCTCGCTGGCCGGCAAGGAACCGCATCTGAGCGGTGTGCTGAGGGTTTCATCGTCGGACTGGTTTGGCATTCACGTCCTGACGCCACTCTTCGCCGAATTCCTGAGAGCGAATCCGCGTGTGAGCATCGAGCTGGTTACCGATTCACGCCAATT
This sequence comes from Caballeronia udeis, assembly GCF_044909315.1. Taxonomy (GTDB): domain Bacteria; phylum Pseudomonadota; class Gammaproteobacteria; order Burkholderiales; family Burkholderiaceae; genus Caballeronia; species Caballeronia udeis_A. The sequence goes on along the minus strand of NZ_JBIYEB010000027.1, from coordinate 51,994 downwards.
CAGTCTTGCAAGACGTGACGCGGACCTGCTGTTTCGCATTACGCAATTCGAAGAAGCCGACGTGATCCAGCGCAAGTTCATGCACATGGACTACGCGCTGTACGGACCGGTCGACATGGTTCCGCCGCAGGCCGGCAACGGCGAGGGTTACCGCCTCGTCACCATGGACAGCGCGTTTGGAACGTTGCCCGACGTCGAATGGGTGACACGTGTGCTGCCAAAAGCGCAAGTGGCGTTCGGCAGCAACAATCGCGGCGCGCAAGCCCGGATGTGTGCGGAAGGGGGTGGACTAGCGGTGCTCCCTTGCCCGCTGGGTGACAATACGGCCGGCATACGCCGCATGGATCTTGGCGAGGCGCCGCCGGGGCGCGACGTCTGGTTCGGGTACCACCGCGACCTCCGCCGGCTGGGAAGACTAAGGGCGCTGCTTGATCTGGTCATCGAACGATTGGCGAATGTGTGAGCCGTGTGCTCAAAGCCCCATCGTTCGACTCTCGGGCAGGCCGGTTATTGCATCGCTGATCGATGCTCCCGATATGCCGCTGCAACCGTGCGCAAGGCCTCGCGCGTCTTCGTATCCGAGAGACTCGAATGCAGCACAATCTCCGACGAGGGAAGCACAGGCAGGCCCAGCACCGCGCCGACTTCGACGACACCGAGCGGTGCAACCCGATGCGCGAACGCTCCCACGGCTAGCCCGGCCGACACGGCAGCAGTGACGGCCGCCGTACCTCCGCCGATGAACACCTCGGTCCAGGCAATCCCCGCTGCATCCAGCCTGCGCGTCGCCACGCTGCGTATTCCGCACGATGCCGAGAGCGACGCGAGCCTCAGCGGCCCTCCTTCCCGATGCACGAAGCCGGGCGATGCAAACCAGCCCAGCGGCTCCAGCGCGAGCACTTCGCCGTTGCGGCGATCGTCCTCGCGACGCAGGATCGCAGCGTCAAGCTTGCCGCGCTCGAACGCGTCGAGCAGCGCGCGCGACGATTCGATCTGGACCTCGATCAGCAATGCGGGATCGTAGGCATGCAGCCGCGTGAGCAGTATCGGCAGGTCAGGACCTGCAACATGGTCACTGATGCCAAGCGCGAGGCGCCGCGTGGTGCCCGATAGTCCCGCGAGGGCGCGCTCATGCGCCGCGACGAACTCACGCGCCGCATCCAGAAACGCGGCTCCGCGCGCGGACAGCCGCACCAGCCGCGGCGTGCGTTCGATGAGCTTGTGGCCGAGCCGGTCCTCCAGCCGTTTCAGCTTCATGCTGATCGCGGCCTGCGTTGTGTCCATTGCCTCCGCGGCACGCGTGAAACTCTGAAAGTCCGCGACGAGTGTGAAGGCGCGCACTGCGTCGACATCGAGTGTTGCCATCTTATTCATCTCCAACCGTTATCACTGATATGTTCATACATCCCGTTGAGTTATGAGAAATAGTACCGCATAGTCGTCTTCACCGACCACCGGGCGGGCCGATCCTCGCGCCCCCGCATCCATCGACGAACGACTACATCCATGAGCCCACTCGACAAAGCGCGCCAGCTTTCTTCGCTCGACACGCATACCGCTGACCCGCGGCGCTGGCTCGCGCTATCCGTCCTCTTGACGGGGGCGTTCCTTCCAATCCTCGACTTCAACGTTGTCAACCTTGCACTTCCTTCAATCAGGCAGAGTCTCGGCGCCACGTCTGGCGAGATCGAATTCATCATCTCGGCGTATGCGGCAACCTACGCCGTTTTCCTCATCACCGGCGGCCGGCTTGGCGACCTGTTTGGCCGCAAGCGCATGTTCGTGACCGGCGTTGCCGGCTTCACACTCGCGTCGGCGTTGTGCGGACTCGCGCCGTCCGCTGTCGCACTCGTCGCGGCGCGCATCCTGCAGGGCCTGACCGCGACCGTCATGGCGCCTCAGGTTCTGGCCTCCATCCGCGTATTGTTTCCTCCCGCGGAACAGGGGCGCGCACTCGCGCTCTATGGCGCCACGTTTGGCCTCGGGAACATCTGCGGCCAGGTGCTGGGCGGCGCGCTCGTGTCGTTGCATCCGTTGGGATTCACCTGGCAGGCGATCTTCCTGATCAACGTGCCTATCGGTCTGGTGGCATTTGCCGGCGGTCTGGCATTTCTGCGTGACTCGCGGGCCGAACACGCGCAACGTCTCGACCTTGGCGGCGTAGTGCTGCTCTCGGTTGCCCTGGGTCTGCTGGTCTATCCGCTCGTAGAAGGACGGGAAACCGGCTGGCCGATGTGGATCATCGCGATGCTCGTCGCCGCGCCGTTTGCCTTCACGCTATTTGTGCGCTTCGAAACACGCCTGGCTGCGAGGGGTGGTTCGCCTCTTGTCGAATTCGCGCTCTTCCGCGAAGCGGGCTTCGCGGTCGGCGTCGCCATGGCATTCGCGTTGTATACGCTTTCGTCGTTTTACCTGACGTTCTCGGTGTACCTGCAAGGAGGGCTGCATCTCTCGCCGCTGCAAGCAGGGCTTGCCACGTTGCCGTACGCCGTCGCCTATTTCCTGGCGTCCCTGGCCTCCGCTCACGTCATGGCGCGGCTTGGCAAGTTCGCACTGACAGCCGGCTTCGCCCTGCAGGTGGTTGGCTTCAGTGTCGCGCTCCTTGCGGTGGCGGGAACGCTGGCGGACGGCCTTGATATCGGTCTCGCGATCGCCGGGCTGGGGTTTGGCACGGTCATGCCGTCGGTCATCAAGGCGGTGATCGGCGGGGTCGCGCCGAAGCATGCGGGTCTTGCTTCTGGAATTGTCATCTCGACATTCCAGATCGCCTCGGCGCTTGGCGTTGCGGTCATGGGCGGCGTGTTTTATGCCGAGCTTGGGGCTGGTCGCGGAGCAGCCTCGTTCGGTCACGCATTTGCCGTCGCGCTCGGCTGCAACGTGGTGTTGCTGGTCGTTGGCGGAGTGCTTTCACTATTCCTGCCCGATCAGCGGCACGCGCTCGCAAAAGCGGCTTCTACGGGAGTGAGCCGCGGCTAAGCGCGTCCGGTTTGGTCCCGGCTCTTCAGAGATGCATGCCCGCCGATTCCGAACAAGGATGAAGGATCGCGGTATTTCGAAAGCGGTCTTGTTGCAGCGATCGATATTCTTGTCCCAAGACCTTACGACGAAAGGTCGAGATTGCCGGCTAGCCGGATAACCTGGTGGTCCGCTGTAATCTGATGCCGTGGCGCTTCAGCTTTGCGTAGAGCGCCGGCTTGGACACGGAGAGCATGGTCGCGCAGCGGGTCATATTGAACCCGCAAGCGCCGAGTGCATGTTCGATAGCGAGGCGCTCTGCTTCCGCAAGTGACACGACGCCCACGGGGTCAGTCTTGCCCAGGCTGTCGCTTGTGTGATCGAGTCCCCGAGCGCCGGCTATCAGCGCACTGACGTCGCTGATATAAGGGTCGTCCTGCAAATTCATCGCCCGTTCCACGAAGTTCTCGAGCTCGCGAACGTTGCCTGGCCACCTGTACCTGATCAGTTGCTGCATTGCCTCCGGTGAAAAGCCGTAGATGTTCTTTCGCAGCAGCGCGGCATACTTGGCTACGAAAAAGCTCGCAAGGACGGGTATGTCGTCAACGCGTTGCCGCAGCGGCGGAATCAGGATATCGATGACATTGCAGCGGTAATAGAGATCCTCGCGGAACGTCTTGTCATGGACCATCGCTTGCAAGTCGCGATTGCTCGCGCAGATAATCCGCACGTCGATCCGTATGCCTCGCGTGTCACCCAGCCGGGTTACTTCGCGCTCCTGCAAGACGCGCAGCAGCTTTGCCTGAACGTCCAGCGGCAATTCAGAGATTTCATCGAGAAACACGGTTCCGCCGTCGGCTGATTCGAACTTGCCCGGCCGGCCTTCCCGAGTCGCACCCGTAAAGCTTCCCGGCAAGTGACCGAAAAGCTCGCTTTCGATCAGGTCGTGCGGTAACGCGGCGCAATTGATCGCGACGAACGGATGCCCTTGCCGCTCGCTCTCGTTATGGATCGCCTGCGCAAACACCTCTTTGCCAACACCGCTTTCTCCGCTTATCAGCAAGTTCGCTGCACCCCGCGCGGCCTTCCGCGCGGACGCCACCGCGGTCAGCAGTCCAGCACTCTGACCGACGATATTCTCGAACGTGTAGCGTGCATGATTGCCGGCGTACTTGCCGACGATCTTGCGAATGCGCTTGAATTCGCGGAACGTATTGACGACCGACACCACCCGGCCGCACGCATTTTTAATAGGAATCGCCGTATCCAGCAGATGAAGATGACGTGCCGGCGAATCGATGATGAGTTCCCGGTCGACGTAGCCCACGCCCGTGGAGAAGATCGGGCCGATGATCGGTTGAAAATCGATGAGCTTCTCCAAAGGCTGGCCGATCGCCTGCACCGGGTCGATACCAAGAATGCGCCCTGCGACCGTATTGGCATGACGCACCACACCGCCGCGTGCGAGCACCATCAGGCCATCGCCAATGTGATCGATGATCGCCCGCTGTTCGTCGATCAGCGTCTCGTGTGCGGCGAGCTCGGTATGGCGTTGCACCACGACTTCCAGGACGCTTTGCAGCAGGCCGCAGATTGTGGCGAGATCCGGTCGGTCCAATGATCCGCCGCTCGACACGAATATGACGATCCGTTCTGCGCCACAGACGAAACGCGTCGCGCACGCTGAGCCGATCTCGACGGGTTGTGTATCAATGGTCCCGCTTTCCACCAGCGCACGAATGGCGCTTTCGTCCTCCTCCGAAAGCGCGAATGCCGGATCGAGCGGTGAGCCTCCGCCGTCGAGCACTCGCACGAGAATGTCGGAATGCGACGCTACGCGATCGCGCGCTTCCTGCCAGGCCGGATCGGCCAGCGCTGCCAGGAGCGCATGAACCTCGACGCCTGTTTGATGGCCTTCCCTGTTCATGATCGAACTCACGATGGTTGTTCCCCAGAGAAGGTACCAACGGCAAAAAAGTTCGTCGCGTACAACATGCGCTGCATGCAAAAAAAAGACCGCCTCGACAGCGGTCAACACGGTCAGCAGGTTGGCCCCTGTCTTAAGCCTTTACTGCGCAGCCAGCGGTTCCAGTTTTCCGCCGGTCAATCGATACACGGTCACTGGCGCATGAACCCAGTCGCCATGCTCGTCGAACTTGACCGGCCCGAGCATGCTGTCGAAAGCCGACTCGCTCATCACCTTTGAAAACACCGGTGCCGACGTTGAATTTGCCTTCTGCATGGCCTGCGCTATCACCAGAGTAGCCGCATAGAATGCCGGCGCGTAGGTGTCGACATCGGCACCGAACGTGCTCTTGAATTTTTCGCGAAACGTCTTGCCGGCCGGCAGATTATCCAGCGGCTCTCCGCCCTGGGCGCAGAACATCCGGTTATCGAGGGCATTGTTCGACAACTTGGCAAATTCCGGCGAGCAGATTCCGTCTCCGCCGACCAGCGCTGCCTTCATTCCCAGGTCGTTCATCTGACGGGCGAGATACGCGGCCTGCGCATAGTAGCCGCCATAAAAAACAACCTGCGGATTCTCGGCCTTGATGCGGGTCAGGATGCCCTTGAAATCGGTACTTTTATCGGTGCCGTATTCACGGGCCACGACGTTCAGGCCATCTTTCCCGGCCTGCTTGACGAATACGTCGGCGACTCCCGAGCCGTAGGCGGTCCTGTCGTCGATCACGGCAACCTGTTTGGCCTTCAGCGCCTTGGCCGCATAGTCAGCCATGCGTGCGCCCATCTCGTTGTCGTTTGTGGCGAGCCGGAACACATAGGGAAACCCGAGCGCGGTCAGCGCGGGATTGGACGATGCACCCGTGATCATGACGACGTGCGCGTCGTTGTAGACCCGCGCGGCCGGAATGCTAACGCCCGAGTTGTAGTGGCCGATGACTGCCACCACACCCTCATCGACGAGTTGCTGCGCAACATTCACGCCCACTTTTGGATCAGCCTGGTCGTCGACAGAAACCAGTTCGAACGTCACCGGCTGGCCGCCGACGCTGATCTTCTTCGCATTGAGTTCGTTGATGGCGAGTTGCACACCGCGTTCGTCGTCCTTGCCGCTTTGTGCCTGACTACCCGTCAGCGGTCCAGCGTGACCGATCTTTACGATGGTATCTGCCGATACCGGCGCCGCTCCTGCCAGGCTGAGGCCCGACACGACCGACATTGCGACCAGCGAGCGTGCTATTTTCATCATCATTCCCCGAGGTTGATATTGCGAAGTGATTGCAAGAGATCCCGTACGGGCGACAGGTCTGAAAACTCGTAGTCGGGACGCGGCTGCCATGTGCCAAGCGATTCGCCACCGCGATTGATCCATGCGACCTGCATGCCCAGGGGCTTCGCGCCGTCAATGTCCGCCCAGCTCGCGAGAGAGCAATGCAATACGTCAGATGCGGGGACGCCCAACCGGTCCAGCGCCAGCGCGAAGATTGCCTGTGAAGGCTTGTACGCCTTCGCCATCTCGGCGGTCGTCACGTGTTCGAAGTAGCGGGTCAGGCGGCTGCGTTGCCACAAATCGCTGTCCATGTTTGTGATCGGCATCAGCGGAAAATGCGCGCTGGCCCATTCGAGAAACGGTATTGCGTCGCCGTGAGCCGGCGACGATTCCACCAGGTGCGTGAGGAAGATATCGGTCAGCGAGGCCGGGTTCTGGTTCCTCAATACGCCCGGCTCGAGGGCGTCGAGGCAGTCTCGCATTGCCGCCTCGGCAACATCCCGATACCGCCGATAAGCTCCTCCCCGATACAGCCGCACATTGCGGATGTCCCAATCCAGGTAAATGTCGGCGGCACTCCTTGCCGTTTCCACGCCGAGCCGTGCAAGCACCGCTTCCATGCCGCGCGTGCCACCCGCGTCCACATCCACGAGTGTGCCGAAGTAGTCGAACGTCAGGGCCTGGATCTTCATGGCGATTTTCTCTTTGCAAATGCGCTGACCCGCTGTGCGGCATCCGGATTCCTGAATGCGTCGATGGTCGCTTCGGCTTCGAGATCGAGACTATGCGCAAGCGTGGTCGACAGGTCGCGGTTCACGAGCCGCTTGAGCTTCGACACGGACAGTCGCGAAAGGCCCGCCACGCGTTGCGCGAGGTCGATCGCGGTGTCAACGAGCAATTCGCGCGTGACAACCCGATTGACGATGCCCATCGCGTGCAGTTGCTGCGCGCTGTGCCGCTCACCCAGGAGCCATAATTCCATCGCGCGCTGATAACCGACTGCCTGTGGCAAGAGCCAGGTGACGCCACCCGTGACGAACTGGCCCCAGGCCATTTCCGGGAAGAAGCAAACGAGATCGTCGGCCGCGACGACCAGATCGCAATTCAGCAGCCACTCGAAGCCACCGCCCACCGCGAATCCGTGGATCGCACCAATGACAGGTTTATCGTTGAACATGAGATCCCGCGTGATGCGCTGAATGCGGTCTATGTGACTTCGGATACTGGCATCGCTTTCCGTTTGTTGGTCGAACTCCTTCAGGTCATCGCCTGCGCAGAACGCACGGCCTTCACCTGCAATGACGATCGCATGAACGGTTGCGTCATCATTGACCTGCTTCAGCGCGTGATGAAAATCCTCAAGCAGGTCACCGCTGATCGCGTTGAGCCGTTCGGGCCGGTTAAGCGTCACGACGCTTACGGCTCCGTGTCCGACAATCGTTACGTAGCTCATTTTGGATTCCTCTCGATCCAGCGGGTTTTTCCTTCCGTGCGCGGAAAGTGTTCGAAGGGGACCATGGTCACGATGGCGGTTGAGCCAACGCGAGCGCGGATAGCCGCTTCAATTTCAGCGGCAGCGTCCGGCCAGCGATCGGCGGACATGCCTTCTGCCGCTTCCACGGTCATGGCAATGCGGTCATAGGGCCCGTCACCCTTGAGCATGATCCGGAACATGCCGGAACTCAGGTGCGGCAAGGATTCCACGGCCACGCGTACCGCACTCGGGAATACGTTGACGCCACGCACGTTGAACATGTCGTCGGTGCGGCCGGTTACGCGAAAACGCCATGCGGTTCGACCGTCAGGACCGGGGTCCGTGCCGGTGACCGTGACCACATCCCGGGTGCGATAACGGACGAGCGGCTGGCACTCCTTGCGCAGATGCGTGCAGACGAGTTCTCCAACGGTCCCTTCGATGATCGGCAAACGCTGCAGCGTCGCGGGATCGATGACTTCTGCGAAAACAACGTCGCTTGCGTGAAACAGCAGATCATTGGTCCAGTCCGTCTGGCCACCAAGAATGCTCAGGATTTCGGATAAGCCGAAGTTCGCGTTGCGTACCTTGAATCCCCATTTCTCTTCCATGCTTGCACGCAGGTCCGGATTGTCGAGCCCGGCCTCGCCGCCAAAGAGGCCGAGGGTGAGCTTCAGATCGCGTGGCCCCACGCCATCCAGCTCGCGCAAGACCTGCTCAATGAGACCGGGATAGGACGGCGTGCAGGAAATGGCGTTGATGCCGAGTCTCAGGATTGAATCAATCAGCAAGCGCGTATTTCCAACGCCGAACGGAATCACCGTGGCGCCTGCTGCTTCAAGGATGGTGTGATCCGTGAAGCCGCCTGTCCACATGCAGTAGTTGAGGCAATGCACGACGCGATCGGTCGGCCGCAGTCCCGCCGCCCACATGGACCGTGCGCCGGCGCGAGCGACCCATTGGGAATCGCGTGCACTATTGCCCAGGATGAGCGGGCTGCCGGTCGTCCCCGATGTCTTGTGCAGACGAGACACCGATGCTTCACCGCACGCCGCGTAGTCGCCATATGGCGAAGCGTTCTCCTGGCTGACCCGGAGTTCGTCCTTTTCCGTAAAGGGAAGCTCGGCAAGTGAATCCAGCGTCACCTCGTGGTCTATCCACTTTGCAAGCTTGCTATGGTAGAACGCGGACATCGATCGGATGTAATCCCATTGCCTGGTCCACAGGCCGTCCTGGAGGGCACGCACATCGGGCAATGGCAATGTTTCGAATTGCTCGTCGAGATAAACGGCCGAAGACGGCCGCGCCGAATGCAAATCCATGAATCAACCTTTTTGTGATTGGGATGGCGGAAACGGAGGGCTTATGCGATGCGGCGCCGCTCGGCGCGTTGCTCGATCTGGACGTGATCGACAATGGATCGGGCGTGCCTTGCTCTTGCGACTATTCCCGCAGGATCAGCCGCTTCGACATCGAACCAGTAGAGCGCGCCTTCGACCTTGCTAAGCGTCGCTGTCGCGCTCACCAGGACATCGAGGGCGGTAGGTTGGGTATGCGACATGTCCGTGTTCACCCCGACAGACAACTGCCCTTCGCCGAGCGCGGATACCATGGCTTTCGCGCACGCGCGCTCCATCAGGCCGAGCAAGGCTGGCGTTGATAGCACATGGGGGTAGTGTTCGACTTCGGTCTCAGCAAATGCCGATGCAAGATCTGCGTCGCGCACGTGCATGGAGACGGTTGCTGTCAAGCCGGCTTCGAGCATGAATCCTCCGTTAAGACGAAGGAGTAATTGCAAGGCCCGTGCCAATTTCCAGGAGCCTTATGGGGTAAGGCTTCTGGAAATTTTCATGCGTGAAGTCTGCCGGAGGTGGAAAGCAACGGAACGTTTGATTTCGTTACTGGCGTTAATTTTCTTAACGCTTCGATAGCGATGTCTGAAACGGATCGCCTGCGCGGCCCCGAGTGACGCGCTACGCCACCTTGCCGTTGCGGCACACGGTTGCGTCGGGCTGCAGTTGCGCCAGATGTCGCAGAAGTTTTGTCACCATCCAGACGACACCGAACGCGAGGATCACGAAGAACACCGCGAGCGGCGTCAGGACCTGGACCGACAAGAAGCCGGCGAATCCCATCATCGCGGATGACACGAGCAGCAGTGCACACCCGAGGATCGCGCTCGTCAGGCCCGCGATGTGCGGGAACAGGGAATTGCCCTTGGCCATCAACGTCGGATACATCGCGCCTGCGCAGAACCCCATCACGAGCACGGGTGTTGCGAGCGTCCATACGCGCAGGCCCACCGTCAGCGCAAGCAGCAGCATCGCAATCGAAGCGGCCGCCATCACGCGAGCACCGATGTACAGCCGCTGCTCCGCGGTCGGCAGACGCGCGCCGTGCACACGGTTCGACAGGCCGCCCAGGAAATACATCATCCCGATGCCGAGCGCGAGATAGCCGAAAAAGGTCGGTGGCTTGTGCAGCGTGTTCTGCACCATGAACGGTCCGATGATGTTGAATACGAGCAAGATGCTGTAGCACAGGCCCTGGGCGAGGAAGCAGCTCTGGAACACCGGGCTCGAGAGCACCTTGCCCGCGTTCGTTATCAGGGTGCGCGGTTCCAGGTGTACCGGGCGCAGCAACGTTTCGCGATAACGCCAGAGCACCGCCCACATCACAAGCGAATAGACGAGCAGGAAGACGAGGCAGGCCTGCCAGCCGAACCACGTCTGCAGGTGGGCGCCAATCACGGGCGCCACGATAGGCGCAAGCCCCCACGCGATTGCCATGTAGGTGAACGCATGTATCAGCGTCTGCCCGGAGAATGAGTCGGTGATGATCGCCTTCGCTAGCAAGTTGGTGGCGGCAATGCCGAGGCCCTGCAGACAGCGGGCGAGGAGGAACGTCTCCAGATTCGGCGCGGCGAGCGACAGCAGGCAGCCGATCGTGAAAATGACGAGGCCGAAAGCCAGCACGGGCTTGCGCCCGTATGCATCGGCTACAGGCCCGAGGACAAGTTGGCCTAACGCGTAGGCCGCCATGTAGCCGGAAACGCTCGACTGGATTGCCTGCGGCGAAGTCGCAAAGAAACGCGCCATGGCGGGTAGGGCGGGCACGTAGATGTCGATCGCGAGCTGCCCGGCGGAGGCGAACAGGCAGATCAGGAACAGCAGGAAGCGCGGCGAGTTCGGTGTGGGCGCGGGAGGAGCAGGGCGGTCGGGGATAGTGGGGTTCATGAAAGCATCGAAGAGGCAAATTCGGTGATGCTGTATCGCGGGATCGCGGGATCGGCCCGTTCGAATATCGGACGCAGCGCAATTCAGTGGCATCGCCGCGTATTGTGCCTGTCGTCTCGTGTTTTCGACGCGATGCCCTTTACGGGTGCATGGTTTGAAAGCTGCGTCGCGCGGCGTTTTGTGGTTGACTACCGCGCTACGTGGGCAGCTCAGTACGACCCCGAACGGCCCTTCGACTCGATGCGAGCGCTATGGCAGCTTCCAAACCGGAACTGCCAGGGGGCTCAACTCAGGCGATGACCTTCTGCTCCCCGGCAGCCTGCTCGCGCATGCGACGGGCTTCGTCGCGCAGAAACTGCTGGTAATCGTCCAGATCGCCGTCGAAGGGCTCGACGCCACCCTTGGTGACGAGCCAGAACTCGTCACATACCGCGCGCAGCAGGGACCGGTCGTGACTGACCAGCAACACTGTGCCTTCGAATTCGTTGAGTGCCATGCCTAGCGCTTCGCGTGTGGCCAGGTCGAGATGGTTGGTAGGCTCGTCGAGCAGCAGCAGGTTGGGGCGCTGCCACACGATCATGCACAACACGAGCCGCGCCTTTTCGCCGCCGCTCATCGTGCCGACCGCCTGATGGACCATGTCGCCACTGAAGTTGAAGGTGCCGAGGAAGGTACGAAGCGATTGTTCGGTGCCACTCTGGCCGGGGGCACGCATGTGCGCCGGCGTGTCCTTGGCAAGGCGGATCATGTGTTCCAGCGGCGTGTCGAGAGGACGCAGCACGTCGAGTTCCTGCTGTGCGAAGTAGCCGATGTTCAGGCCTTTGCCTTCGCTGATTTCGCCGGCAGTCGGCGCCAGCTCGTGCGCCACCGTCTTCACCAGCGTGGACTTGCCTTGGCCGTTGGCACCGAGAATGCCGATGCGCTGCCCGGCCAGCACGGATCGGCTGATGCCCCGCACGATGATCGTGGGCGGCGTGCCCGGCGGTGCGTCGGTCGGTGCCGGGTAGCCGAAGCTCGCGTCCAGCATCGACAACAGCGGGTTCGGGACGTTGAGCGGCTCCTTGAACTCGAAGGTGAACTCTGCGTCGGCAAGCACGGGTGCGATCTTCTCCATGCGTTCGAGCGCCTTGACCCGGCTCTGCGCCTGCTTCGCCTTCGAGGCCGTGGCCTTGAACCGGTCGATGAATTTCTGCAGGTGGGCGATCTTGTCCGCCTGCTTGGCCATCGAAGCCTGCTGCAACAGCATCTGCTCAGCGCGCATGTCTTCGAACTTGCTGTAGTTGCCGCCGTAACGCACGAGCTTGGCGTTGTCGACGTGCACCGTCACCTGCGTCACCCCGTCGAGGAATTCGCGATCGTGGCTGATCACTACCAAGGTTCCCTGATAGCGCTTGAGCCACGCTTCCAGCCAGACCAGTGCGTCGAGGTCGAGGTGATTCGTCGGTTCGTCGAGCAACAGCAAGTCGGACGGGCACATCAGCGCGCGCGCCAGCTGCAGCCGCATGCGCCAGCCGCCGGAGAAACTGTTGACCGGCTGGCTAAGCTGCGCATCACTGAAGCCAAGGCCCTGGATCAGCGCTTGGGCACGCGCGGGGGCATCGTGTGCACCGGCGTCGTGCAGGGCCATGTAGGCGTGTGCCATGCGCATGCCATCGTCGCTGGCCTCAGCGGCGGCTACTTCGGCCTGCGCGGCCAGCAGTACGGTGTCACCCTCGATGACGAAATCGGTCGCACTCTGCTCGGTCTCCGGCATCTCCTGCGCGACCTGGCCCATCTTCCATGCAGCGGGAATCGAGAACTCGCCGCTGTCTTCGTGCAGCGTGCCGTTGAGAAGGCCGAAGAAGGACGACTTGCCGGCGCCATTGCGGCCGACAAGGCCAATCTTTTCGCCGGGGGTGAAGGTGACGGACGCGCTGTCGAGTACGACATTGACGCCGCGGCGCAGCGTGACATTACGGACTGAAATCATAAGGAGCTACTTCGGAGAGGATTGGCATGATAGCCGACCGGACGGGTAGGACTGACTCTTTTCTGGCCGCACGAGTGAAGAGCCGCTTGCGCTTTGCGGTGCCCACCGGCCACAAAGCGAGGCTGGCACTGGCGCACCGGGCATTCCGGCCGCGGGGCCGGGAACAGACGGTGAGTGACGGGAGTGACGGGAGTGATGGCTCCTGGCCGGACAGCGCCGGAAGCAGGGAGAGCCTCAATGGGTACGAGGCGCATGTGCCTTGCCAACCTGTCCGAATTATGAGGTCTGCTTCCGTGCTCGTTCGCGCTCAGGCAGGCGTGTAGATCGAAAGCTTGAGCGCGGGATCGTCGTTCGCTTGAAACGTGGTGTATTCATAGCGTTGCGCGCCTCGCTCGGGATGCACGAGCACCTTCTGCCCGGATGTACCGCCGCGAATGTCGTGCGCATTCCACCACTTCACGAACTCCGGGCTACGGGCGCACACGCGCTCCACCAATTCGATGAAAGCAGGATCGCCGGCATGGAGATCGTGGGTCGCGCGAAAGAGCGCGACCATGCGGCGCGCTTCATCGGCCCAGGTGCGGCCGAACAGCCGCCGCGAATCCGTTTCCATGAACATGAACGCAAGGATATTGCGATCCGATGCGGCGAGGCGGTCAAACCCAAGGATATCCGCGGCGGCCGCGTTCCAGGCCAGGATGTCCCAGCGCCGGCCGGTGACGTAGGCGGGCAGATTGAGGCTCGTGACAAGACGCTCGATGGCCGGCGGCAGGCTCTCGGGCGCAAAGTCCTGGCGATCGCCATTGCGCGCCAGCGCTCGCAAGTGCGCCGCTTCGACCTTGCCGAGACGCAGGGCGCCGGCGAGGGCATCGAGAGTGGCATCGGAAGGACTGACCGTTCGTCCTTGTTCCAGCCGCACGTACCAGTCCACGCCAATGCCCGCCAACTCCGCCACTTCCTCGCGCCGCAAGCCCGGCGTACGGCGGCGCCGGCCGCTCTTGAGCCCGAGTTCGCCAGGACTTAATTTCTCGCGCCGTGAGCGCAGGAAATCGCCAAATTCACTTCGGCTAGACGTCGCCATGTTGTGTCTTCCGTCTGCAATGGAGGGTCGCGCTAGTCCTAGGATAGTCCCAGGCCTTGTTGCCAATTCTAAGCCTGCCAAAATCGTCTTGTCCCAAACACAGAGAGCAAAAGATCGCCATGAAAGCCGCAATCCTGAAGACGCTTGGCCAGCCGCTCGACATCGAGGAAATGCCGGCACCGGAAATTGGCACCGGCGAAGTTGTCGTGGATGTCGCCGCCGCGCCGGTGCTGTCCTACGCGAACGAAGTATTCAACGGAGAACGACGCTACAACATCGGTTTGCCGATGGTGCCCGGTTGCGGTGCGATCGGACGAGTGCGCACAAGCGGCCCGGACGCGACGCACCTGAAGCCGGGCGACTGGGTATTTTGCGACCCGACCGTGCGTTCGCGCGATGACGCCCTGATGCCCGACATCGCACTGCAGGGCTGGAGCGCAAGGGGCGACGGCGGCATGCGCCTGCAACGGCATTATCACGATGGCCCCTTCGCCGAACAGGTGCGCGTGCCGACTGAAAACGCGATTCGTATCGGCGAGATTGATCCAGGCGATGCCGCACGCTGGTGCGCACTCAACGTCGTGCTCGTGCCTTATGGCGGGTTGCTCGCCGCTAACCTGCTCGCCGGCGAAATACTGCTTGTGAGCGGCGCAACCGGCAATTTCGGCAGTGCGTGCGTCGCAACAGCACTTGCGATGGGCGCGCGCTGCGTCGTCGCTCCCGGGCGCAATGAACGCGCGCTTGCGGATCTGGAGCGCCGCTTCGGCGAACGTGTGCGGACCGTGAAACTCTCGGGCAACGAGGACGAAGACACCAAACGGATGCGCGAGGCGGCGCCGGGTCCGGTTGATTGCGTGATCGATCTGTTGCCGCCTTCCGCCACGACCACAACGGTGCGCGCGGCAGTCATGGCCGTGCGCCCTTATGGCCGCATCGTGCTGATGGGCGGTGTTGGCATGCTTGGGGGCGCAGGGCTCGACCTGCCTTATCCGTGGATCATGCGCAACGACATCGTGGTGCGTGGCAAATGGATGTATCCGCCGGAAGCGGTGACGCGCATGACCGGTTTGATCCGCTCGGGCCTGCTGGATCTTGGCCACTTTGACGTCACCACGTTTGCGCTGGACGATGCGAACGCGGCGGTATCCCATGCAGCCGCCAACGGCGGACCATTCAGAATGACTGTCATCAGGCCTTAGGCTGCGGAAGTTCGTGACTTACGCTGACGACGCGAGACGCGATCTGAAGGCACGATTGCCCGGTTGGTGGAGGTCAGTTTCCCGGCGTCAGAGGCGCCACTGCACTTCGAAATGAAGCTTTGCCTGGCGAATCGCCAGCCACCGTCGCTTCGCCAGGTAGCGATTCGCCGCTCATCAGCAGACGTTCACCAAACCGGCCATGAAGGACCGCCCCCGGCGGCACGCGGTCCATTGGACTCATCGCGCCACCGCTCATTGAAGCGATTAGCCCCCGGCCCGCTTCGCGTTGTAGCCGTACTTCTTGAGCGTTTCTATAACCCGCTCGCAATGGTCACCCTGTACTTCAATCACACCTTCCTTGACTGTTCCTCCAGAACCGCAGGCCGTGCGCAATTGCTTGCCCAGAAATGCCAAGTCAAGCGGACCGAGCGCCAGCCCTTTGACGAGCGTCACGCTCTTGCCGCCCCGGCCTTTGGTCTCACGCGTCACCCGCACTACGCCATCACCTATTGGCAGTGTCTTGGCAACCGGCTTGCAGACACATGCCGCGAGCGCCTGCCGGCATTCGGGACACATCCGCCCGCCATCGGTGGAATAAATAAGGCCGCCTTTGGGACTACTCTTCATGATTGGCTTAGTCGAAGACACCTAAGAGACACCTAAGTCGGGAATCGAGACGAGTTTAGCAGGTGCGTCCTGGCAGCCGCCTCCGGCCAAGTCTGGTCTCATGCTGAACTCCCGATGTCGACCCGGAGCAGCCAGGCAGCTACGAACGACAAACGTCTGAAGTGATCGCAGGAACGGACCTTCCGATGAGCTACGAGACCGTCGGCTTCTCGCTGCCGCGGTGATGTTGAAGCCGCAGTCGGCTGAGCGCTGTGAATGGACGTTCTAGCGCAGCAAGAAATCAAGCATCATTTCTTGCACTGCATCGACCATCTGGATGCCATTCGCCGTTTTGCAGCCCGCTGAATGGGCCGCGATCAGCAACGGTGTCACCCCATGCCCGGCAATCACATCGCCAACGAACATCGACGGATCCAGCAGTTCGCCAGGGACTGGAAGCGGATCGTCCTCTGCCAGGCCCATGGGTGTTGCGTTGAACACCAAAGTACATCCCGCCGGATTGGCCGGGCCAACGCGTGCACGACCCCGGGCGAGTTCGGCAACAAGTCCGTTCAGGCGGGTTGCGCGCGATTCGTCGGTATCGTGGATGATGAGTTAACCCACGCCTGCTTCGAGCAAAGCGATAGCGATCGCGCTGCCCGCAGCCCCGGCGCCCAACAGCAATGCACGGCCGTCTTTCACGCGCGCACCGTTATCGATCTGCGCTTTTACGAACGCGAGTCCGTCGAGCATATCGCCGTGCCATGTAGCGTCCGCATTGCGCCGCATGACACTTACTCCACCTAGCAAGCTTGCAGTGTCGGAACTGGTCGCACAGTAAGTGAATGCCGAGAACTTATGCGGCATTGTGACGAGCAGGCCATCGACGTTTCCGGTCAGCGTCAGCGCATGCATGACCGCATCCAGGTCGTCCTTCGCTACCTGCATGGGCAGGCACAAGGCGTTGTGGCCTCGTGCCTCGAAACCACGGGTCAACGGTTGCGGCGATTTCACGAATTTGATCGGGTCGCCGATAATCGGGAACAGCCGGGTGGCGCCATTCAGTTTTTGTGACATCCGGTTTTCTCTTGTGCTGAATCGACAGGAACGTTTGCTCCGGCCGTCAGGCCCGGGCCAGCCCTCAGCCGGGTCGCTTTTCAAGTACGTCCTTGACGACTGGAAGTGCCGTAAATACATTTGGCCAACCCGCATAGAACGCGAGTTGTGTCATCGCCTCCGACGCCTGTGCCCTCGTCAGTCCGTTATCCATTGCACGGTTCAGGTGATAGGTCAGTTGCGCGACCTGGCCGGTGGCAACCAGCGCGCTGACCGTGACGAGACTGCGGTCGCGGGGCGCAAGACCTGGTCGCAGCCACAGGTCGTTGAACAGTACGTCCCGGGTGAACTGAACGACTCCGGGCGAGACGGCGCCGAAGTTTTGCTGCACTGTGCTTTCGCGCCGGGCTTCTGCCGCCTCGTCGAGAGGGAGAAGGTCAACCGCCGCCGGCGGGAGCTGCGCCGCCGTAATGCCACGTCTTTCGAAAACGGCGTTCGTGACATTCGCCGCCGCGGTCGCATTGGCCCAACCGGAGTAGAACGCCAGATGCGTGATGATTTCCGAAATCTCTCCAGGCTTGAGGCCACTGTCGAGCGCGAGATCGAGATAGAACGGCAACTCTGCGCTCTGATTGCGCGCAATCAATACCGAGAGGGTGACTACGCTGCGATCCCGAGCGGAAAGCTGCGGACGTTTCCACAGGTCGCCCAGCACCACATCGTTCGTGTAGCGCTCAAGGGCGGGTGAAACGGCGTCAATTCCAGCGAGCAGGTTGACGGAGGACGAACGATCCGGACTTTCCATATCAGCTTTCCTTTCGAACTGCGAACAGGCCGCGGTGCCTGGCGCAAGCGACATCATTGCCATGGCGAATATCCTCATCGGCAGTCTCCGCGATAGCGCTCTGCATCGAAACGAGCCGATCTGCATGGCGTCGTTCGACAGCTCATAAGCGCACTCTGCTCCGGCATCCGGTTGTCACAAGGGCGGCAGGGATGGGCAGGCGCCACGCCACGCCACATTTGAAATCTAACGTACCCGCTCATAGCCGACTAGGCGCTAGAATCGGCAAACACCTATGAAATGAGTTCATCAATGCGCCGAGAAAGCTACAACGACCTGCTGGCCCTGATTGCCGTCGCGCGCGAGCACAGCTTCACGCGTGCGGCTGCGCAACTCGGCGTATCGCAATCGGCCTTGAGCCATACCATCCGGGCGCTTGAAACCCGGCTCGGCATGCGACTCCTGACCCGAACCACGCGCAGCGTCGCGCCGACGGAGGCTGGCGAGCGACTCATCCGGACCATCGCACCCCGCTTCGAAGAGATCGATTCCGAGCTCGCAGCCGTCACCGAGTTTCGGGACAAACCCGCGGGTACGATCCGCATCACCGCGACCGATTACGCGACCGAGACAGTCCTGTGGCCCAGGTTGTCGCCGGTCCTTCGAGAATATCCAGACCTCAGGGTGGAGATCATCACCGACTACGGCCTCTCGGATATCGTGGCGGATAGGTACGACATCGGCGTTCGCCATGGCGATCAGGTAGCAAGGGACATGATCGCGGTCCGTCTCGCGCCCGAGATGCGGATGGCGATTGTCGGAGCGCCGGAGTACCTGAAGACACGTGCGTTGCCAAAGAAACCCCAGGACCTGACCACACACAACTGCATCAATCTTCGTTTGCCGACGCTGGGCGGGTTTTACCCATGGGAGTTAAAGAAAGGCAGCCGTGCAGTGCAGGTGCGCGTGGACGGACAGCTCGCGTTCAACGGGACCTATCAGATGCTGGCTGCAGCGTTGTCGGGATACGGCCTCGCTTACGTCCCGGCTGATCTCGCCCAGTCTCATGTCGAAGCGGGTCGCCTCGTGAAGGTGTTGGAAGAATGGTGTCCCGCATTTCCGGGGCTGCACGCCTGCTATGCGACCCGTCGCGAGTTCTCACGGGCGATGACCGTGGTGATCGATGCGATCCGTTATCGCACGGAAGAGCCGGGACGCCGAAAACGGGATTCATGATTCCAGTTCATGAGGGTTTGCCGTTTTACGGGCTTTATCACTAGATAACCTCGACCTATCATCCTCCATACAGACGGCGGTCAAAGCGCCGGCAGGTGCGCCGTTTCCGGCGTGCACGCTCTGGTAACCGCAGGCGCAGCCTGCATGGAGATGATGAGAATGGACTATCGGTATCTGGGTCGCAGCGCCCTCAAGGTTTCGCCTTTGTGTCTGGGCACGATGATGTTTGGCGGCGAAACAGATGAAGCTACCTCCCGCCGGATTATCGACAAGGCTTTTGATCAAGGTGTCAACTTCCTCGACACCGCAGACGTCTACCACGCTGGCCGATCTGAAGAAATTATCGGCCGGGCGATCGCGGAACGACGGGACGACTGGGTCGTGGCAACCAAGTTCGGCTACCCCGCTTCGGCAACTGCCCGTCCGAACGAACAGGGGCAGTCGCGCAAATGGATCTGCCAGACAGTCGACGTCAGCCTGAAACGCCTCGGCACTGACTACATTGACGTTCTCTACTTCCACCGGTCGCTTGTTGACGCGCCGCTGGAGGAAGGGGTTCGTGCCATCGGCGAGCTCATTCGCCAAGGTAAGGTGCGTTACTTCGGTCTGTCCAACTTCCGCGCCTGGCGTATCGCGGAAATCGTGCGCGTGGCCGATCAGCTCGGCGTTGATCGTCCCGTTGCAATCGAACCGGTTTACAACATGGTCGACCGCACGGCCGAGGTCGAACTGATCCCCGCTGCCGGACACTACGGCATTGGCGTCGTGCCCTACAGCCCGCTCGCACGGGGTGTGCTGACGGGCAAATACGCACTCGACGATGCCCCGCCTGCCGACTCTCGCGTTGCGCGCGGTGACAAGCGCATCCAGCAGACCGAGTGGCGTCCAGAATCTCTCGCCATTGCACAGAAGGTCGCGGCACACGCCGCTGAGCGCAATACCACCTCGATTGCGTTCGCCATCGCGTGGGTGCTCAGGAACAAGCTGGTGAGTTCCGCCATCGCCGGGCCACGCACGGAAGCGCACTGGGACAGCTACATGGACGCACTGACGCTGCAACTGGGAGCGGAAGACGAAAAGTTTGTGGAGAGTCTGGTTCCTCCGGGGCATGCATCGACGCTCGGATATACGGATCCAAACTATCCGGTCGAAGGCCGGCGCGTGATGGGCTGATCTGCAGCCCGCGCAACGCCGTGCGCGCTCCTGACGCCGCAGGTGCGCCTGATCGGTATCAGCGTCGCCTGCGAGAGGACGTCTTCGCGCGGTCCCCGTTGCCCTTTCCAACGTTCTGCCTGGCACAGAATCCGCGCCAGGCAGAACAGCACTGAAAACCATAGCCTTAAGAGGCTGAAGGAACTCTTTGGAAGGCTGGATGCCGCCTACAACAACGCCGGTGTCCAGAATGTCCTTGCTGAAACAGGACTAGCGAAGTGCGTTCAGGTAACGGTTGACCTCACTCAAGAGCGCCGAGTGGTATTTTTCCGGTAAGGGCGTGTCATCACTTAGCGACATCAAATATTCAACCTTGCCACGGAACGACTCGGCAATATCTGCCCGCATCGCGTCTGGAAGGTGCGTCAACACGGAAACCAGCAGTTCACCCATGACTGCAAGGCGCGCTCCTTGTTGAACCGCGCTGATACCGTTTGCCTTGGACAGGGTCGCGAGCGAATCGAGCAACGTATCCTTGAGCGCTCTTTCAGGTTGTGTGGTCGGGGCGGGCTGCGATTGCACCGGCGAAACCGGTCGGGCCTCAACCCCTGAGTGGTCGCGCTGTGTTTTGAAGATCCTGAACATGGTGCGTTGCATGGATCAGAAAGTTTCCCAGTCCGCTTTCGCCGTATCGGCTGCGAGGGCGGTGGATTTGTTAGCAATGCTGACCAAGGCAAGCCTCGGATTTGTAGGCTCCGCGCGCCGCATGGCAGGAGTCGCGGAAGCTGGCAGGCGAGGTTTGCTTTGCGGGATCGCCATGCGTGCCGAAGATTGTCCGGTGTCAGCGATCCTGAATACGGAAACGGCGTCCTTCAGCCTCATTGCCTGTTCATCAAGTGACTGCGCTGCAGCTGCAGCCTGCTCAACGAGCGCCGCATTCTGTTGCGTGACCTCGTCCATCTGGCCCACGGCCTGATTCACCTGTTCAATGCCACGGCTTTGCTCTTCGGACGCCGCGGCGATCTCGCCGACAATATCGGAGACCTGCTTGATTGCCTGCTTGACTTGTCCCATGGTCGCGCCGACATCAGCCGCCTGTTTCGATCCGTCCTGGATCATCGCAACGGACGAGCCGATCAGTTCCTTGATTTCCTTGGCGGCGGTGGCGGAACGCTGGGCCAGATTGCGAACCTCACTAGCCACCACAGCAAAACCCCGCCCTTGTTCGCCAGCACGTGCGGCTTCGACGGCTGCGTTAAGGGCAAGAATGTTGGTCTGGAAGGCAATGCCTTCAATGACGCCAGTGATTTCTGAAATCTTGCTGGAACTACCGCTGATTTTATCGATGGTCTCAACCATACTCAGAACGGCGTCATTACCCGCGTCGACTATATCGGTCGCAGTCGTCGCCAGCGTGCTTGCCTGACGGGCATTGTCAGCATTCTGTTTTACTGTTTCGGTCAACTGGGTCATGCTGGAGGCTGTTTCTTCAAGCGAGGCAGCCTGCTCTTCCGTGCGAGCGGAAAGATCCGTGTTACCTGCGGAAATCTCTTTCGCAGCAATGCTGACCGACTCGGTGGATGCATGAACCGATCCAATGACTTCGGAAATGCGCGCGAGGAGGCTGTTGAACGCTGCCCCCGTCTGACCGATCTCGTCCAGACGCTTCACAGGTGCTTTACGTGTTATGTCGAGTGTGCTGTCCGCATAGGCGAGCGTGTCGCGGATTTGCCCCAGCTCGCCGACTACCCCGCGCGCCAGAAGAAGACCGATTAACATTGAGAGACCGGAAACGAAGGCAATCGCCGCACTGCTGATATACGACGTCGAAGTCGCAATGCCTTGCTGCTGTTCAAAACTCGCCTTGGCGGTATCCGACAGGGATTTCTTCATGTCGGAGAGTATGGAGAACACCTGGGTCGCATTATCCTTGACTTCGAGACGGTTGACCTCTGCGCCGCCTTTGATGTCTCCTGCCTCAATACGCTCGATTTGATGCTCCATCCCTGATCGCATCTTGTGATATGCGCCTGACAAATTCTTCACCGCGGATTGTCTTTCGCCGGTCGTGCTGGAGGCTAACAAATCGAGCAGTTTGTCGACTGTATTGAAGCGCTCTGCATTCTCCTGTTTCCACGTCGCGATAGATTGTGGATCTCCAATTGCAATCATCCGCAGGATGTTTACGTCCGCGCGCGTGAGCAGGCCGTCGATCTCTCCTACTGTGGAGATGCTGCCCACGGTGCCGCGATACATCGCTTCCAGCGCGGAGTTTGCGCTATTCATTTGGAGGAGAAGTGCAATGCACAAGCCGGTGAATATCAAGCATGTTGCAGCGATAAGCGTAATGAGCCGCTGTCTTACGGTGAATTTCATAGTGCCTTTTTGATGGAGCGGGTTTTTCATTTGCCAGATCGAATGGCCATCTGGAATCGGAATGCATGCAAGACCGCCAGTCCGGGCGCGTCGGAATGGACGGTCTTCATGTCACGTATTGTTTGACCAGGTTGCCCGCATCATCTTTTCCGAAAATCAGCATTGAGACTTTGATGCCGTGAATGATGGTGTGAAGCGGAGCGCCAACGGCTTGGTCAGATTTACGACAACCATTGAAGGTTTCTGAAGAGTGATTTATGTAGGCATTTCCTGAATTTATAGTAGGGATTAGCCGGAAATTCGTAAGGCCATGTGGTCTTACGCAGGCAGTTGCAAGGAGCCGGGCGTTGCGTTCGTGCAAGGTGACCGATGGCGGCCGGCCTGGCCGCCTGTTGGAACTAGTTCGCGTAGCTGGGACGGTAAAGCATGCCTTCGATCCATGCGCGAATGTCGGCGGGCCGGGTCGCCTGAGCGAGGCCGCTGTCGAACATGAATTCAGCTACCCGGGTTGCGGTCGTCACTTCCGTTTCAAGGATGTTCGACTGCGTGGGGAACAAGCGGCCTGCATCGCGAAGATCGCTGTCCACCTGGTCTGCCATTGCCTGGGCCGCGACAATGAAGCATGCGTCGTTGAGCAGTTTGGGGCGCGCCGCGAAAGTGGCGAGTCCAATGGCCGGATAGATATAGAAATTGTTGGCCTGCCCCGGATGGAAGGTCTTTCCGCCTACCGTGACATCGGGGAATTGCACGCCGGCCGCGTAAAGCGCGGTCCCGCCCGACCAGGTATACGCATCCTCGGCATTGCACTCCGCCTTGGTGGTCGGATTCGACAGGGAGAAGATGATGGGGCGGCGGTTCAGCCGGCTCATCTCCTTGACAACCTCGCGAGTAAACGCACCGCCCTTTGTACTGACGCCGATCAGGATCGTGGGCTTGAACGTTTCGAGTGCGGCAACTATTTGGGGCGATTCGCTTTGAATACTGGCCGGGTCGAACCGTTCGGTCGCGGGTGCGTCGTGGGCAAAGCCTGCTTTCTGAGGCGCCAGGCCCGCGCGCGATTTCACGACCAGGCCCTGGGTGTCGAACATCTGGATCCGGCTCAAGGCATCAGTCTTTGACAGCCCCTTCGCTTGCATCGCCGAGACGATCAGGTTGGCAATACCGATGGCCGCCGATCCCGCGCCGAGAAACATGATCCGTTGATCCGCCAGCGGTGCTTCGAGAATTTGCAGCGCCGTGGTGAGACCCGCGAGGACGATGGAACCCGTTCCCTGGATATCGTCGTTATGGCAGAGCACTTTGTCCGCATAGCGCTTGAGGATGCGCATTGCGTCAGTGCCCTTCCAATCTTCGAAGTGGATCAGGCATTGCGGGAACACGGTCTGTACCGCTTGCACGAATTCCTCGACCAGTTCATCCAGCGCTTGCTCGGACGGAGGCGCCTCGCGCATGCCGAGGTACAGCGGATCGGCTCGCAGCGAGGCGTTGGTCGTCCCGATGTCGAACAAAACCGGCAACAGGCAATCAGGCGGCACGCCAGCGCACGCCGTATAAAGCTGCAGCTTGCCGATCGGAATGCCCATGCCGTTCGCGCCGATATCGCCCAATCCAAGGATGCGCCCCCCAGTAGAGACGCAGATGATGCGGACATCCCGGATCGGCCAGTTGCGCAGCACTTCGGCCATTCGTCCCTTCATGTCGCGGCTGATATACATGCCGCGCGGCCGACGGTAGATGTGGCCGTATGCGAGACAAGCGTCGGCAATGGTCGGATCGTAGAGAATGGGAATAAAGTGGGCCGGGTCGGACATGACGACGAAATAAAACAAGGTCTCGTTCTGATCCGACAGCGCAATCAGCGACAAATAGCGGGCCAGGTCGGTAGGTTCGGCTTCGAGGTTTTTCAGAACTCGTTCCGCTTGCCGCGACAGCGTTTCGACCGAGTGAGGCAACAGGCCCTCGAGGTGATCGGCGCGCCGCTGTTCCAGCGTAAACGCAGTGCCGTGGTTTCGGACATGATCGTTCAGCAAGGACATTCCCGTGGGAACGAGGGTTGATACGTTGGAAGATGAGTTCATTATGTCGGTCCGAAAAGGGGTTCAAGAGGGCGCATATCTGCTGCAAGGTGGCGGGCACGCCATCTTTGTCGTCAAACGGTCAAGGCGATACAGATGCCCAGGGTCACGATCGAGACGATGGTGCTGAATAGAATGGTGGCGTCGGATTCAGCGATATAGACCTTGTACTGGACGGCGAACATGGCGGTCATCGATGCGGTGGGGAGGGCGCCCAGCAGGATCATTTCGCGGCGGTAGACACCCGTCACGCCCAGGGCGACCGCCAGCAGCCACATCACCAACGGTTGCGCCAGGATTTTCAAAACAATATTCACGCTCGCCGACCAACTGATCTTCAATCTTTGTCCGCTTAGAACGAGACCGAGTGCAAACAAGGCGACACCCGAGGTGGCTACGCCGATCAGGTTGAACGACTTGGCGATAACGTCGGGCAGCGGGACATGTACGACGGCAAACAGGATCCCCGCGAGCGGGGCCCAGACCAGTGGTTGCTTGACCGCGCGGGTAACGGCGCTCAACACGACCATGGACGGAGAGGTGCCGGCTTTGGACGGTTTGCCCGTTTCCAGCAGCGTCAAGGTGATGGGCAGCAGGACGAAGCTGGATATCAGATTGCCGATGACAACCGAGATCACTGCCGATGTGCCGATCACGGCGGTAAGCACCGGTATTCCCATGAACGCCATGTTGGGAAACGCGCCGTTTAACGCCTGCAGCGAACTTTCAGCGACGGGTTTGCGAAATGCGAATAAAGCGAAGGCAAGTCCCACCAGGTAAATGGCGATCAGGCCGAGCGCAATGCCCAGGAAGAATTGCCAGTTTTCGAATTCCTGCGCCGTCATTTGTGCCGTGGCGGCAAACAACATGGCGGGCAAGCAGAAATCAAGCGCCAATGCGGCCAGGACGCTGCTATTTTCAACTGTGATGAGCTTCAGTACGCCGGCGAGAAGTCCGAGGAGGATGACAAAGGCAACCGGCACAAGCGAGTTGAGTATGACGGGCAGGGAAGTCATGGAGGTTTATGGTTTTTAAATATCATTTCGTAATCCTGACTTATGAAATAGCGGCGTTTGTAAGGAATGGAAAGGTGCCGGCACGTGTCTCCGGGTGCCCTGGGTCTCGGTTCAAGGTGGAAATTCGTGCTTTGAAATCAATAAATTCCAGGCGACCAGCAGAGCGTACGGGATGGAACTGCGATGCGGTTGATGTGGATCAAGTGAAGTCTCGTCACCGAACGACCGCCTTGGCGGTAAATGACCTGCATGGTTGTGATAAAGCTAAAATTTGAGCTTTCTTGAGCTCGGCTACGTAGAACAGCAGTAGAACAGCAGAAAAATCGAGCGAACTCCATCCAAAATATCAGGAGAACCAGACCCATGAGTGATCAGCCGTTCGGACGTTCCCGTCGTGATTTCATGCGGATTGCCGTTACGGCAAGTACCACCGCAGCGCTGCCGTGGATGCAGGATGCCCACGCGCAGTCACCGGCAAGCTCCACAACCACAGCAACCGCCGCCGGGCATTCGGCAAAGGGCACACAACTCATCCTGCTCGGCACCAAGGGCGGCCCAACCCCGTCTGACCTGCGCGCGGCACCGGCGAACGTGCTGGTCGTCGACGGTCAGCCATACGTGGTCGATTGCGGCAACGGCGTCGCGCTGCAGTTGACCAAGGCGGGCATCAAGCTGCCGGGCATTCGCGACATCTTCCTGACCCACCATCATTCGGATCACAACGCCGATCTCGGCAACCTGGTGTTTCTCGCCTGGGCCACCGGCCTGCGCACGCCCGTCAACCTGTACGGACCGCCGCGCATGACAAAGATGATCGATGACTTTGTCGACATGAATGCGATCGACCTCGATGTGCGAATGCGCGAAGAAGGCCGACCGCCTTTCCGGCCACTGATCAACATCCATGAATTCGACGGCCCGCGTCTCGTGATGGAAGACGACCGCGTGCGTGTCACGTCGATGCTGGTCGACCACTACACGATTAAACCGGCATTCGCTTACCGCTTCGAGACCCGGGACCGCACCGTCGTGTTCTCCGGTGATACGGCCTACTACCCGCCGCTCGCCGGGTTCGCGAAAGGCGCTGACATATTGGTGCATGAAGTGATGTACCTGCCCGCACTCGAAAAGCTGATGAAGAGCGTCGACAACGCGCCGACGCTGCTCGATCACCTCATGAAGAGCCACACCACTACCGAGCAGGTCGGCAAGATCGCCGCGGCGGCCGGCGTCAAGACGCTGGTGCTGAGCCATTTCGTGCCGGGCGGCGATCCGGCGATCACCGACGAGATGTGGGCCGCCGATGCGCGCAAGCATTTCGACGGGCAAATCATCATTGGTCACGACCTGCAGGTTATCTGAGTGTTAGGAAAAACCATCATGCAATCCGCCGCCATTCCGCTTACCCTGCTAACGGGCTTTCTCGGTTCGGGCAAGACCACGTTGCTGAATCGCCTGCTGCCACAACCGGCGCTGGGCCGCTGTGCGGTGGTGATCAACGAACTCGGCGCGATTGGTCTCGATCATCTGTTCATCAGCACCTCGCGCGACGAAACCATCGCGATGCTGGAAAATGGCTGCCTGTGCTGCGGCGTGCGCGACGAACTGGCTGCGACCGTGGCCGATCTGCTGGAGCGCCGCGCGCGTGGCGAGATTCCCGCTTTCGAGCGGATCTTGATCGAGACCACGGGGCTTGCGCGACCCGGCCCGGTGATCTCGCTGCTGCTGGGTGATGCGGCGCTTGAAGGTCGTTTGCAACTCGATGGCATCGTGACGACCGTCGATGCGAAACACGGCGCCGCGCAACTTGCCCGGCATGAGGAATCGCGTCAGCAGGTGGCGGTCGCGGACCGGCTGTTGCTGACCAAGGTTGAACTGGTCGATGCACCCGCGCTTGCCGACCTCGAAGCAGCGCTTGAGACGCTGAATCCGGGTGCGCCGCGCATCCCGGTGCGCAGCGGCGAGATTGATGCGCAACAGCTGCTCGACATCCTGACGCCGCGTGCCTTGCGGCCCTGGTTGCGCGCCGAGCCTGCGCCGCGCAAGTTGCTCATGCGTGGCGCGACCGCGTCACGCGCGGCCCATCCGGATATCGACAGCTTCTGCCTGACTTACTCACAACCACTGCCAATGCAGGCATTCGAAACCGCGCTGACCGTACTGCTCGGTTATCACGGCGAGCGCATCCTGCGGGTCAAGGGGATTGGTAATTTCATCGGCGAATCGCGGCCTGTGGTATTTCATGGCGTGCAGCAGTTGCTGCATGAGCCGTTGCGGCTCGAAGAGTGGCCCGACGACGATCACACGACCCGGCTCGTGTTTATCGTGCAGGGTCTTGCCAGGTCGGTGATCGAGGAAACGATCACGCATTTTCTGCTTGAAGCCGGTGTGGATGAACCGGCGGGAGGAGATGCAACGCTCACGGCATGACCCTGACTGTGATTGAGGGTGTGCCGCGCATTCGCACCGCTCGCGCCCTGGCGTCATGCCGCGGGTACGTTCGCTCCGACCGTTCGCGCAAATGTCGAGCTACATCGGCGGTTTGACGCCATTCTTCTCGACAATCACGCTGACTGCACTCATTTGCCGATGATCACTCGGGACCACGACTGCGAACACCGACGCTCCCGGCTTTAGATCGGCAAAAGCTGCCGGCGCGAAGGTGACAACCGGCGCTGAGTTCGGTACTGAGACCGCGAGTGTCTTGTTGCCATAGCTCACGTCAAGGTCACGGGCGTCGGGTTTTTCTATTATCGATGTTACCGTGGCGCCCGTCATGGTGCTTCCCGGCGCCAGATCCCAGTCGTAATGACCTTCTCCGGTTCCGCGCCGCTCCTCCCTGAATATCATGACCTCCATTGCCTGGACGCCACTGGCCGTTGGAGTCCCCGCAGCACCGACATAGGTGCCGGGCTTGATGGTGGCAGGATCAACGGGCTTGACCGCCGCGAACCGCGTACGGTCTTCGAGCGCCAGCTTCATATGCGCACCCTCACGGGTCAACACCGTGAACTCACGGCCGTCAACCGATTCGATCTGACCTCGAACATGCGTTGAAGCGAAGAACTGGTTGATTTGCCGGGCAATATCGACATGGTCCTCCTCCAGCGCGAAGTGACCCGTATCGTAGTAGTGAACCGATGCATCGGGCACCTCCTGCTTGACGGCTTCGGCGCCCGCCGGCAAGAAGATCGGGTCGTTCTTGCCCCACACCACGAGTGTCCGCGGCTGGTGCATGCGCAGATAAGCCTGCCACACTGGAAACGATGCGACGTTGCTTGGAATGTTGAGCTGCAGGTCGGTCATGATCCGGCGGCTGTCGGGGTTCGCAAGGGCAACCGCATCGTTCGTCCAGGCATCAGGATTGAGCGCCGCGGGATTGCGCGCGCCATGCTGATAGAGCAGCAGCGCAGTCGCGAGCGATACATGGCTCTCTGCCAACGCACGCTTCTCCGGCGTGATCTCGCCGGAGATCGCTTCGTCACGCTTGCGCCGCGAGGGATCAACGCCGGCTTCGGACACAATGGCATTCTGAAAAATGAGTCCGGAGATCCAGTCCGGATGATGCACGGCCATGCGCATTCCCACTGGACCGCCGAAGTCGGTCATGTAGACGATGAGATGCGGATCGCCAAGACCCGCGACAAAGTTTTCGATCACGGTCGTCACGTTGTCGAAGGTGGGAGTGAACTTGTCAGCCGGCGGCGCGTCGCTATACCCCATGCCCGGGTAGTCCGGCGCCACCACATGGAAATTGTCGGACAGCAGCGGAATCAGATCGCGGAACTCGTGAGACGAAGAGGGAAAGCCGTGGAGAAGCAGCAGAGTCGGTTTCGATTTGTCTCCGGCCTCTCGATAGAAGATCTTGATGCCGTCAACGGTGGCGTAGTGGTATGAGACCTCAGCCGCCTGCGTACCGGCGCACGCAAGAGAGAGTACGAAAGCTGCAAGCGCGCATACCGCACGTCGCATCAGTTTAGGGAGCAGCAACATGAAGTGTTCCTTTTTGGTGATCGGTACTGGGGTCGTGGCTGGTTCAGACATATGCACGGCAGCGATAAAACAATCTCACTTCACATCGCCACAATGAACTTGCACACACCGAAACCAATAGATGCAAATCCGGACCTGTTGCATTTGCCATGGAACAGGATCTCGTCTCCATCCTCAAGATAACTTCGCGTTTCGTTCGCGGAGAATGAGAGCGGGGTTTTCCCGTCATCGGTCAATTCGAGAAGGCTGCCCGCGGACCCGGGTTCGGTACCGGAAATTGTCCCGGTGCCGATCAGGTCGCCGGGAAGCAGATTGCAACCACCCATCGTATGGTGCGAAACCATCTGCGCAGCGGTCCAGTAAAGCTCGCGTGTCGATGTCGCTGAGACGCGTCTCGGCGAAAGGCGTGCGTCGCGCATGCGCCTGGACGTGATCGAGACTTCCAGGTCGACAGAAATGGCGCCGCTTTCGGCATCTTCGCGGCCATCAAGGTAATGCAGAAGTGGCGGCTCGCAAGATGTGCGGGCACGCCGGTTCGTCCGGAACGGCATCAACGCCTCAGGCGTGATGATCCACGGCGAGACCACCGATCCAAAGTTCTTCGCGAGGAAGGGACCAAGAGGCTGCGATTCCCAGGCCTGAATATCACGCGCTGACAAATCGTTTAGAAGACAGTAGCCGCCTATATGCTCGTGAGCGTTATCAACAGGGATCGGCGTACCGAGAGCATTGCCGCTGCCAATCCAGATTCCCAACTCGAGTTCGAAGTCCAGCTTTCGCGATGGCGCGACTATGGGAGCCGCGTCGTCTTTCAAACGAAGCTGCCCGGCCGGCCGGAGTATTTCAATGCCGGACACGCGGACCGATGAAGCGCGGCCGTGATACGCAATTGGAAGGTGCGCGTAGTTCGGGAACATATCTCCCGGAATTTGGTGGCGACGTGCGGCATACGCTGCGTGATGCACCCCGGCAAAGAAGTCCGTGTAGTTGCCGACTCGTACAGGAAGTTGGAGCGTGCACTCGGATGACTCATGCAAAAGCAGCGATGTCGCGCCTTTCTGCCTCAGGATTCGCGATGTCGAGTCGGTGAGGAAGGCGGAAAGGAATTGGCGCAACCCGCGCCGGGCCGCCGCCCCGAGTGCAAGAAAACCATTGAGATTTTCCGCGTAGGCAAGAGGCGCGAGGATTGTCCTGGCATCGGGAGACGCCATTTCATATAGCACCCTCAAATCCAGAATTTTGTCACCAATCGCGACTCCGGCACGTGCCGGTCCGCGGCGAGGCATGAAAATGCCGAGTGGAAGATTCTGCACCGGAAAATCCGGATGACCGTTGGCACTCGTTACCCAGCTTTCAAGGCCCATGTCATGAGTTGAGTCGATACTGTTCACCATTGCAATACCTTCCTGGGTGGTTCTCGCTATATCAGGCCGATGCAGTGCGTCTTGCCGTATCGCGCCCGTGACGTGCATGAACGCGACGGGGCGCGCCGAAAGTGTCAGTCAGGAAGGACCGCTACCGCTCGTGTCCAGCCGGCACTTGCGGCGCGGATTTTCGTAGGAAAACAAATGATTGTGAAACCCTTCGACGGCAGAATCTCGAGGTTGTGAAGCTTTTCGATCTGGCAGTAAGCGGCCTCGCGTCCGGCCTTATGACCCTCCCAGATAAGGCTGGCGTCACCGGTCTCGGCAAAGCGCTTCGCCGTGTGCACAAAAGGCGCGTCCCAGCTCCAGCCATCGGTTCCAACCACGCGCACGCCTTTCGATGCCAGATGCAGCGTCGCTGCGCGTCCCATTCCGCATCCACGTGATACGTAGTCATCCTGACCATATCGTTGACCAGCGCGTGTGTTGACCACCACAATTTCCTGGGGCATCAACGTGTGGCCGATACGAGTGAGCTCAGCGTCGATTTCATCGGGTGTCACTACATGGCCGTCAGGCAAATGACGGAAGTCGAGTTTGACTCCGGGTTGCATGAACCAGTCGAGCGGCACCTCGTCGATCGTCATCGCGCGAGCGCCGCCATCCATGGTTGGGTGGTAATGCCACGGCGCATCGACATGCGTACCGTTGTGGGTCGAAAGCCTGATCGACTCCACAGCCCAGCCCATTGCTTCGGGCAACCGTTCGACCGTCATGCCGGGAAACAATGCAACCAAGGCAGGCCCCGTCGCGGCATGGGCGGTGTATTCGATCGAGGGACGCAACGCGGCAGGATCGGCGATCGTGTCGTTGTCGAGTGCGATGGAAATATCGATTAGTCGCTGCACTGTTCTTCTCCGGATAGTAATGACTCGATGAACGCGCCGGTGATGCATTCATCCCGTTGATGTGTTTCAGACGATGAAGGTCATGCCCGCTTCAGCTCCATGCCGGCCGACGCAATCGGCTGACGGACCAGCAGCCCGACGAACGAAAACGAAAACGTCATGACGCCCAGAACGGTCCACGCGCTCGCCGGGCTATACGACAGCGCGACCTTGCCGTACAAGGCGGGCATGACTACGCCGCCAACCGCGGCGATGGTCAGCATCAATCCGCTGGCAATGGGCACGTCTGCGAGTGGAATCCTGTCGCGATGCGCGCCGGGCACTGCGATCCAGACAACGAAGCTGAGGGTTCCAAATGCCCCGATCACGGCGGCGGCAATCTGCAAGCCCGCGATATCGAGAAGTGGAACAAACACGGTCGCCACTGCCTCGATACAACATGCGCCGATGATGGTCGGTACCAGACCGAACAGGCGGTCCGCGCACCAGCCACCGATCGCCCCGCCAATGAAGCCGCTCAGCAGCAGGATCGTGCTGAGCTTGTTCGCTGCATGAGCGCTCGCATGCAAATGCGATATCGCGTATGTGGGCAGAAGTTCGACTGCGGTGAAGTAGCTGCCGTAGCCGGCGAGCAGGGACGCGCCCAACAGCCAGAGGTCGCGGTTATAGAACGTGCGTCGAAACACGGCCATGCCCAAATGGCTGCCACCCAGACTTTCCTTGCGCGATTCGGGAGGAGTCGGAAACACGAAAATCAGCGCGGCGAAGGTGCCTGCACCAACAATTGCGCCGAGCATCAATGCGTCACGCCAGCCGGACGTGGCCACGATCCCTTCCCAGAGATAAAGTCCCAGCGCCGCGCCCGCCGTGAAAGCAACGCCCGTGATCAAGCCATTGGCGGTTGCCAGTTCATGGTCCCGGAACCATGCAGCCGTGAGACCGATTGCGCTGCCAAGGTAGATTGATCCGCCGACACCGCAAACAAAGCGACCGATCAGGAGTATGTCCAGGCTGGACGCGTGGGCCGAGATCAGCGTGCCGAGAGTTTCAACAGCTACGCCGAAGAGGATGTCGAACCGGAGCCCGAACACCTCGGCCAGCACTCCGCCTGGAATATGGGCCACGCCGTAGCCCGCGATAAACATTCCAACGACGATGCCCAATTGCGGAAGAGCCAGATGCATGTCCGCAACAAGTCCGCCGAACGCCGGGACGATGTTGAACCAGTTCAGCGTGAACTGGAGGAACGAAAAGAAAATGATGATCAAGGCCAGCCAGCGGTTTTTCATCGTGAACCTTCATGCGGCGGTAAGCGCCACGCCGGAACTGCGAGGACAAGTACGTACAAGTAACTCTCGAACGACCGGACTGCGTTCTGGGTCCCGGCCTTTTGCAAATATGGACACCATGGCCGCGGAGTAAGGATCTACGCGGGGCGGCTCCGCTCGCCGCCGTCCACCCGTGCACAATGCCTTCAAGAGGGGAGTCTGTACAATTGATCTTGCTGGCATGATGTATCCACACGGTCAATGGAACGGTGCGATGCGGTTCAACAAACTCGACTTGAATCAACTGGTGGTTTTGGACGCGCTCCTGAGCGAACGCAGCGTGACAAGAGCTGCACAGCGGCTATTCCTGAGCCAGTCTGCGACGAGTTCCGCCATGGCCCGGCTACGCGAATATTTCGATGACGAGTTGTTGGTTCAGGTAGGCAAGGCAATGGTCCTGACGCCCAGGGCGGAAGGCCTGAGACGCCCGGTCCGCGAGGTGTTACGGCAAATTCAGGTAATCACCAACGACAGTCCTGAGTTTGATCCCGCAACCTCGGATCGAAAGATCGTGGTGGAGACGTCCGACTACGTGATCAGTGTGTTTCTCGGAGAGGTCCTGAGGCGTGCATCCGTCGAGGCACCGCTCATGAGGTTCCGCGTGCGTACCGCCGCGACATTGGGGCTTTCCCATCTGGACAATGCGGAAATCGATCTGCTTATTACACCCGACTTCCGCGCCGGGTCGGCTCATCCCGCCGAACCCATATTCGAGGATTCGTGGTCATGCCTGGCATGGGCGGAAAACGACCGGATTGGAGACGACCTTACGTTGGACCGGTATCTCGAGCTGGGTCACGTGATCATGGAGTGGGCAGGCGGAGCAATTGTCACATCTGACAGCCACGCTGCAGCCGCGTTGGGATATGTCCGCCGAGCGGAGGTAACCGCGGAGACGTTTCGAGTCGTCCCGCATTTCCTGGTCGGGACCCGACGCATCGCTACCTTGCAGACCCGTCTTGCATTGATGCTACAGCGCGACTTACCGTCACTAAGGTTGCTTCCTTGCCCCTATCCCATTCCCAAGCTTGTCGAAGTCGTTCAGTACAACAAGTTCCAGGAGCGTGATCCGGCGCTGCTTTGGTTTAGACAGATCATGCGGGAAGTTGCGCTAGCGAGCTAGTGCCATATTTTTTACCCAGACCTGTTTCCGGACATCGACCCATTTGGGTCCTTTGCCTTTCCGCGAAGCGGTCATTCAACGTTGGGGCGAATTCGTTCGTCTTGCGCGTTATGGCAGGCTAGCCCATTCGCTGTTATTCGGTCACTCCACGGGCATGCGACCAGTCGGTGTGTCGCAAGCCGCTGCCAGGAAGAGGTCAGGAAAAACAAAAGACCGCTGCCCTCACGGACAGCGGTCTTTTCTACGATGGGTGGCAACTGCGGCGCCGATCACAATTACAACTGCGCCCTATGCGATTGAAGCGCTTGGTTGCCTTGCATTTATTCGCACCTGGTTGTCACCATTGATTGCTGTTATTGGCCAGCCGGCGACGCTGTGCTCGGGGTCGCAAGCGTGTTGTTAACCCCGAAAGCGGGGGTGCCGGAGGTTGAGCTGTTGCTCATGCTATTCGGCGTGCCCGAGTTCGGTGACCCGGCGGCCTTGCCGCTTTCCGAGTTGTTGACGCCAGGCGTGCCGTAGCTGCTCGTTGCAGCGGCGGGCGAGACGGTGCTCGGGGTCGCCAGCGTGTTGTTCTGCGCATAAGCGCCGCCCGACAGCGCGAGTGCGGCGACGGCCGCGATTAATGTGCTGGTTGTCTTGTTCATGACTCGTGTCTCCTTGATTGGACTGGAATTTCGATGCAGACGATCCATTCGTATTTCTCCATAGCTGTCGTTGTACGCTTGGCTCGTGGCGATCAAACCCGCGCTACCGGTCGTAGTGGTGCGCGTGAAGCAAACCACAGATCGCCGCTCCGCGCTGGCACGAGACACGTACTTCATTCTTGGAAAGAATCTACGCCTGCCTAAGGCCCGCCCAGGTGACTGGCACCTCGTTCAGGCCCGCGATGCACTCCATGTCTCAATCAGCTCAAGCGACAGTCAATAAGGTTTCTCACACCGGTATTGCACAGTATTGACGGCATAGAATGCACCGACAGCGCGGGGTCGAACCCGTAGCAGCTGATACCAAGTTTAGGGAAACGGTCGCTGATAATTAAGCGCATTATTCGCAAGGGTTAATTGCGATTTTTGGTGTTATTCCTAATGGGGTCCCGGCCCCAATCCGAGAAGCGGGGAGGTGAGCAAACTTGCAAACCTGACGCGTCGCCCTCTAAAACCTTGACGGACTTCAAAGGGTCGCTGGTCCGTACGTCAGCAATGACTCGTGCCATGCGTTCGGCCGTTTGCTTAAGGCATGTGCGAGAAGCCTATCGGAGTTCTGATTGAAAGTTAGTCAGCCAATTTCTCATATAGTGACCAGACATAGCCGTCGGGTTCTGGCTCCGGGTACAGTCCTACGCGGATAAAGCCAAGCGACTCGTAGTAGGCGCATAGCTTCGCGTTGTGGACGGCGCAGTCGAGTCGAATGAAACGCCGGTTCAAGCCGCTCACCTTGTGAGCGCACCAATCAAGCATGAAGTTGCCAAGTCCACGTCCGTTGGAGCCTTTCCGCACAGAAAGCCCATGCACATAACCGGCGATCGGTTCTTGAGGTCCCCAATGCCTTTCATCGTCTAGTTCGAACGAAAACGTCCCGGCCGGAGTGCCCTCCAGCTCAACGACATACACTTCTTTTTCAGAGACATTGTTTCGTACCCACTTCTCGGAGAATCCATCCCCTTCCTTGCCCCACGCATAATCGCCATGAGCCACCTTCTTCGCATGCGCATCGTTCCGGATCTGCGTAAGAACTGATACGTCCTCTGCCGTTGCTCTGCGGATGCTTTTCGAGGTCGTCACTCATATCTCCGTTGAGGAGTCTCTGTGAAAAAAAACGCTCATCTCGGTTCAACGGTTAAGTCGTTAGACGAGATGGGCGCGCAGGATGGATCCGTTGTGACGCGTTCACTTTGCCGCCAACGCGAAGAATTTCTTACAATTCCATATCAACCGTCGTGTCTGATCCTCAGCCGGATTGTTCGCGATCCCGGTGCTCATGTCGAATTGCCCTGACCGACCGGACTCGGTCCGACGCCGAGCTGCGGCAGCTTACCCAGTGGATCCGAATACGCCATGTTGGAGAACGTGCGACCCGGTAAGTCGAAGGAATACGCGCTTACCAATTCACTTTCTTTAACGAGTCGGAATCTGCTGCGAATAACTGTTTCGCCAGATTTAAAGATCTGATGGTCCGTGTAAGATGTCTTTAATATCAATGTCTGGCTCAGTTTGGCTGGGTGTGGTATTTGTATCTTATTGACGCGCGACGTGATTGTTCCCATGCGTCCCGGCGCGATGCGCGTACACTAGCCGCTGTTTTAGGGAAGAGGCCCGCGGGGGAATCCCCTCCGCGCGCATGCAGCACCTCTTTGATCGCCCACTGACGCGGCATTTTGCCGGTCACGGTGTCGTGGCTAATGAAGACTCCGACGAAGGTCGCAGACCGGAACGCCGCTAATTTGGCAGCCATCGGTCTTGCAGGCGTAGCCTGTTCGCCAAACGGACAGACTGCGTGAGGCCCGCGGCGCACCCGCCATTAAAAAGCGATTCCTTCCCCGCCAACCCATGTTGAGCAATACGCTGTTGAATACCCATATAACTTCAAAGAACGACTTTTATCATGCAAACGGAAATGCCCACCCTTAAAGAACTGCTCGCGCAACGCGAAGCGCTTCAGGACCAATTGAATGTCGCCCGACAGCGCCAGGCTGAAATCGTCCTCGCTGAAATAGTCGCCAAGATGGGCGAATACAAGATCTCGCTCGCGGAACTGATGGGACACAGGAATCCCGTCAAGGCGACGGCCCCGGCGGCCGCGGCTGCCGTAACAACCGCAGCGCCGAAATATCGTGACGCAGTGAGCGGTGCGACCTGGTCCGGACGTGGCCGGGCTCCTCATTGGATCGCCGACAAAAACCGCGACGAGTTCCTGGTAAATGCCTGAACGGGTGTCCTTGCGCGGCGCGGCGGCCTATCGTCGAATCCGGCGCCACGGCACGCCATAGCGTGATGCAAACCATCCGCGCTTATGGGATTCAATAGATCCCGGATACCCGATGAAAGAACTTGAGCAGCGCTTAAGACCCAGTTGAAGACCAGTTGACGCCATCGCCCGTTGTTGAACAAGCGGGCTTGTTGTGCGTCGCATGTTCGGATAGACAAGATACTGCCCGCGATACAGCATTGACGCACCAGGCGAGATGCGAGCTATACTCAAGCAGTTGCATATGCATCTTATTTTTTTGCGCTGCCTATGTTCTACGGGTGCTAAGAGGGTGCTTAATTGCGGTAAAGCAACGGCGTTGGGTTCCCTCGCTGCTAATCGACTCTGGAATGTCATGTTCACGGACTGCTACTGCACACAATTCCGTCGCTCTGCAAACGCTTTGACGAGCGTCTACGACGACGCGCTCCGGCCGATCGGATTAAAAATCACGCAATTCTCGCTTCTCCGTGCGCTCGAGCGTCTCGGGTCGGCGACCTTCACTGAA
Source organism: Caballeronia udeis (assembly GCF_044909315.1). Lineage (GTDB taxonomy): Bacteria > Pseudomonadota > Gammaproteobacteria > Burkholderiales > Burkholderiaceae > Caballeronia > Caballeronia udeis_A. The sequence continues at coordinate 14,359 of NZ_JBIYEB010000027.1, read as the reverse complement.
ATCGCGGTGGAAGCGGCGCTGGACAAGACCACTATCTCGAGAAATCTCAAGGTCCTCATCGACGCCGGCTGGGTCAAGGTCGGTAGCGAAGAAGACGCCCGTTTCAAGGTCGCCACCCTGAGCAAGGAAGGTTTAAAAATGCTCCGGCGTGCGGAGCCTCACTGGCAGGTCGCCCAGAAGCAGGTTGAAAGCGAAGTTCAAAAGTTCATGAAGGGGCCGGCGAGCAAGCGGTTGTTGGAAGCGCTCGAAACGCTTCAGGGTGTAGGGCGGGAGGGTTGACGCTCGTGGCAGTTTCGATTTGACGGGTAAACACGTGTATCTGACCGGTTCTGCAAACAATAAGATGTAGATACAACTATTGAATCTGAGTGTTTATTTACTCTACTAGTTGTAGCTGCAACTGTTGGTTGTTTCGAGCGATGCGCAGTGATGTGGTTGTATATGCAACAGATTGAATGAAACAACGAACACGTAATTTTACTGCTCAAGGAGGGGTTATATGCCGACCTATATTGTTTCTGCGGCCAGCGGGCGCCTGTCTGACGATGCCAAAAAACGTATTGCGGAAGAGATCACCCGGATTCACAATCAGGCGACCGGTGCTCAGTCTTTCTTCGCGCAGGTAATATTCAACGAGGTGCCCCAAGGCAACCACTTTGTAGGTGGAAATCCGCTTCGCTCGGAGCAGATTTTTGTGCACGGACATATTCGCGCGGGTCGCAGCGCTGAGCGCAAGCGGGAGCTGCTCGAGGGCATTGTCGACGCGATTTCGAAAATCACGTCCGTCGCCAAACGATTCGTCTGGGCGTACCTGTCTGAATTGCCTCCGGCGCAGATGATCGAATACGGTCATGTTCTACCGGAACCCGGTTCTGAGCAAAGCTGGCTTTCGTCGTTGCCTGCTGAAGATCGCGACTACATGCAAAGCGTCTGAAAAGCACGTCTGATGCATTCGGCACCGCATCCACGCCTAAGAGGGTGATCGATCGATGTTCAACGTGAACATTGATCGATCGCTTGTACAAACGAATCCTGCAACGCCGGATCCTGGAAAAATGCTTCGAGGGAACGGTGTTCATCGTTTGCGAACGCCTGAAGGCACTGTGCATTATTGGCGCGGCTGCTTGAGCCTGAGCAGGCAAGTGCGGCCAGGAGCGCTGCTATTCCAACAATGACTATGGCGGCGCCGGTGACTCGCGCCGACGACCCTTTCCACCCCATACGCTTTTCAAGCACGGCGATGCCACGCAACTCGTTATCCATTTAATAGCTCCCTTTATGATTAGCAAGACAACTATTTATCATTAAAAAAAGCCGTTGGACTTACACCAGCGCCTTCCTCACGCCGTGCATGGACGTGACAGCCGACTCGAACAACTCCGGGCCGATCTTTGCGCGCAAGGTCCGCGCAATCCTGGCGCTGGCATTGTTGATTGGCCGATCGAGCGCCAGACCGGCGGGCGTTGCATGGACTGCCCACTCCCGGCCATCTTCCTTGACTTGACGGCGTTCGACTAATTGCTTTTCGCAGAGACTGTCGATAAGCCTGGTTGCAGTAGGGCGCGCTATGCCCAGCATCTCGGCCACCTGACTGCTGAGGCAACCGGGCGTAGCCAGCACGACCCGGAGCACGAATCCCTGCGGCGGCGTCAGCCCGAATTCTGCATAGGCGGCCGTCCACTCCCGTTCCACGAGGCGGGCGAGGGCAGCAGAATTGAAGTAAAGGCAATGATCGAACATGACCGCATTGAACCACATAATAGTTAGCAAGGCAATTAATTGAGAGTGTGTTGTTCCCGTGAATTGCCGTGCGGAAACCGTGGCGTGCACGGTAGGCGGAAGGGGCGTTCCGCTCCGCGCCTGGTCACCCGCTAATGAATGGCGTGGCCGCTCGCCTGTCGGCTATCTCGCGGCACCTGGCGCATGCAGATGATTGCGCGCTGGCTCAGCCGACCAGGCCGGCCAAGCGCGAGAAACGAGACAAATTCCGGTGTCGCGCAGCGGCTCGGATACGAATCCGGGCCCGCGCTCAACCGGGCATTCACACGTCCTGGGAGATGTCCACCCGGCGCGCCGCGCGTGTTGCCCAAAAGGGCCCCAAGCGCGAGCGCCCGGGCGCTCGATCAGAACGACCGCAAGAACCAGAACGATCAGAACGTCTGGCGGATACCGACGCGCACGAGCGTCTGGGTATTGCTCGCAGACGAGATGCCGTTTCCAACGTCGCCTACCGACGCAGTCGCGTTGACAGTATTGCCGTATGGATCCAGCGTCTTGCCGCTCGCCTTCTGATAACCGACGAGTGCATAGAGCGACGTCCGCTTCGACAGGTTATAGAACGACGCGAGGTTGAACTGGTTGTACTTGGGAGCTGATGCGCCATTGATCGAGCTGCCGCTGGTGTAGTCGTAACCCGCGGCTACTCGCAAGGCCGGTGTCGCCTGATACGACACGGTCAGGCCGGCCGAGTTGAAGGTTTCCGTGCCCTTGAATACCGAGAAGTTGCCGGCCGTGTATTGTGTGTTGCTATACGACAGTCCAAGCGTCACCAGCCCGATCTGATACGTACTGGCTGCGGCGATGATCTGCTGGTTCCGGGCCGATGCAAAACCTTCGTTGATCGACGACGAGAACGTGCCGTCGTACGAACCGGTCCAGGCGCCACCGTTGGCGCCGTAGGTATTGTTCGCCTGCATGTACGCTGCGCCGATCGAAAACGGGCCGTTCGCGTATTGACCGCCGAGACTCCACGTGCTCTGGTTCTTGATACTGCCCGCCTGACCGCCGAATCCGTAGAGCGCGCCGAACTGGAGACCTGAGAACGATGGGCTCGTGTACTTGATCGAGTTGTTCTCGCGGGACTGGTTGTCGATGTTGTCCAGGTCACCCGGATGCGCGCCCATGCCCGTCAGGAAGTTGCCGGCGCTGAGCGAGCCGACGAAGTCCACGATCGGGTCGTACTGGCGTCCGAGCGTGACCTTGCCGTACTTCGTACTTGAGAGACCCATCCATGCCTGGCGGCCAAACTCGCGACTGCCCTGGCCGAGCTGGCCGGTACCAATGTTGAAACCGTTCTCCAACTGGAAGATCGCCGCGAGACCGCCGCCCAGATCTTCATTGCCCTTGAGGCCCCAGCGGTCGCCCGACCACGTGCCGCTTGCGAAGGCATAGCTCGAGGCGTTGGTATAAACAACCGGTTTGCCCGCCGCGCCGGTCGACTGGGCGACACGCTGGCCGCTGGTATAACCCAGGCCTGCGTCGACAATACCGTATAGCGTGACATTGCTCTGCGCAAAAGCGGCAGGCAAGACGCTGTTCAGCGCCAGGAATGCAAATGCTGTTTTTTTCAACATGATAAGGATACCTAGTTATCAAATAAAAGATGAAAACCTGATTCGGATGATGGTTCTGCCTGAGTGCCGGTGATGCAAGCCTGGCGGTCTGCGGTGAGTGCCCGAGACCGGATCGATCCTTCAACGGTGACTGTCTACCTCCTCTCTGATGCCAGCCAGTTTGCAACCCTGACGGTAAGCGAGTCCGCGTCTTCGAACTCCTCCGCGCCCGGCACCTGCGGTGCGCCGAGCAACGTAAATACCGGCTTGCCCCACTGCAGGCCAAGCGCCATTTCAGACAGCGTGCCGAGCCCGCCACCCACTGCAATCAAACACACCGAGGCACGCGCGATCAGCGCGTTGCGGGTGATCCCCAGCCCTGTCGGAAGCGCCACGGTCAGGTATTCGTTGGCCGCGGCAGCATCGTCTTCAGGCAGTAGTCCGATCACCACACCCCCGGCGGCTTTCGCTCCGCAGGCGGCTGCTTCCATCACACCGCCCTTGCCACCGCAAAGAAGCGCCATTCCGGTGCTGGCCAGCACATAAGCAATGCCTCGGGCTGCTGTGAGTTGCTCCGCTGTCGCCAGGCGCGGACCGATCATCCCTACCGGTGTTGCATGTCGCGCCGGACCAGCCTGGCGAACGGCCAGCTTTTGCAGCGCGAGAAAAGCGTTATTCGACCAATCAAGTTCTCCGTTGCCGAGCAAGGCATTCCCCTAAGGCAAGAACACAGGTACAACCGGCGGTCAGCACCAGAGACAGGGCTGCAGCCAGCGGGAAATCCGTCTGTCCGTCGGACAGTTTCAGGTACATCAGCAGCGGCAGGATGTTGACCTGCGTGCCTGCCAGTGCGAGCGCGGTGCCGTAGGTTCCAAGCGCTATCGATGTCACGAGGCACCACGCGGCGGCAATCGACGGCCACAACTCACGCAACGCGACATCGAAAAGCGCGCGCAACGGCGTGGCGCCCAACGTCAGTGCCGCTTCAAGCGGCCGGCGATCCAGGTTCGCGATAGCCGGAAAGAGCATCAACGCGACGCGCGGGATCAGGTAATACGCATACGCCACGACCAGCCCCGTGGTGGTGTAGATCAATGAGCCGACGCTGGCGGGATCGGCCCCTAGGTGTGCAAGGAGGTTCGTCACGAACCCGGCGCGGCCGAACGCGAGAATGAATCCGTATGCAATCACCAGCCCGGAGAACGCGAGTGGAACGCCGAGCATGGCGAGCAGCCAGCGGCGGCGTCCGGGTGGCTGCGCGGCGAGTGCTACCGCCAGCGGCAAGCCGATCGCCAGCGACACCGTGCCGGCCCCGACCGCCAGGGCGATCGAGTTGCCCAGCGCGCTGATCACCAGCGGGTCCTGTGCCAGCCGCACGAACGCGGAGCCATGATCCGCCCCGGCAGACACCACCAGTGCACCCAGCGGCAAGGCAAAGAACAGCGCTAGCAGGAGTCCCGCCGGGACCCCACCGAAGCGGCGTGCGAGGCCGCCTCCGTTCATCGACGAGACGTCCATCAGGCGCCCCTTACTTCGCGAGCGCAGCCTGCGCCCACAGTTGGTCGACCTCGGCCTTCTTCTCCGCGGCTTTCACCACGTCGAGCGGATGAACCTGCGGTACGTCAGGCATCTTCGCGCGGATCTCCGTCGACAGCGGCACGCCCGGCACCGCAGGGCGCACATACCCCTGCGCGAACAGCGACTGGCCGACATCGCTCATGACCAGGTTCAACCAGAGTTGTGCGGCGTCCGGGTTCGGCCCGTTCTTGACGAGACTCATGGCATAAGGCGCCGACACCGTGGCTTCCTTCGGAATCACCACTTCGGCCGCGTCGCCCATGCCGTCCGTGTATTTCGCTTTCAAGCCGTCGTTTTCATAGCCGATCAGGATCGGGATCTCGCCCTTGACGAACTTCGCGTAGGGCGTGGTGCCTTCCACGCGCATCACGTTGCCCGCTTCGCGCAGCTTGCCGAAGAAGTCAGCGCCCGGCTTCGGGTTGTCGACGCTGCCGCCGAACGCATAGGCTGCCGCGAACACCGCGACTTGTCCCTGGCCCGTCGAGCGCGGGTCGAGATAAACCACCGAGTTCTTGTACTCGGGCTTCAGCAGGTCGGCCCAGCTATGCGGCACGTCCTTGACCAGTTTCGTGTTGACCAGAAACGCGATGTTCAGCGAATGCACCGTGAACCAGCGTCCGTCGCGTTCACGGAACACCGGTGTCAGCTTGTCGAAGTTGACCGGCTTGAATGGCGTTACAACGTCCTTGCCGGCCGCATCCAGTGCGGACGCCGCGAAGTAGTACGCCGTGTCCGCCAGCGGGCGCCGGCGGGCCTTGTCGAGGGCAACCACGGTCGCGGCCGAACCAATGTCGTTATAAGTGATCTCGACCTTCGGGTAACGCTTCTTGAACTCGGCGAACAGCGACTTCCAGTTGGCCCATTCCGGACCGGTGTCGAACGAAACTACCAGGCCTTCGTCCGCAGCCTTCGCGTACAACGCTTCTTCCCCGGCATAAAGCGGCGCCGCGGGTGCGGCATGAGCCGCAGGCGCCATGCTCAGGACAGACAGCGCGCAGACGAATCCGGCGGCTAGCCGGAGTCGTGGGAAAAGACCAAGCCCTGCAACCATTGTGGTTCTCCGTGAAACGAAATTGAATAAGGAAACTGATGAGTTAAGCGGCCAATATGCGCAGATGTTCCGGTGCGATGGCGATGGTGTGCTCCGCGAGCTGACGCCCCTCGCACAACAGCGGTTGACGCGCTGCATCCGGGATGAAGTCATAGCGGCAAGTCGCGCCGAAATAGCGCACCTCGGTCCTGCGGCCAGCCAGCCGGTTGAGCGAGGTTTCCGGCGGATCGGGCTGCACGTGTTCAGGGCGCACCAGCACGTCGACCTTGTCGCCCGGCCGGAAGGCGCCCGTATCGGCGTAGAGGATGGCGAACGAAACATCGACGGTATTCGTGCCGACAACCCGCCCCTGCATCACGCTCGAATGCCCGACGAAGCGTGCGACCTGGCTCGAGACCGGCTGCGTATAGAGACGCTCGGGCGTGTCCACTTGCAACACGCGGCCACCGTCGACGACCGCAACCCGGTCCGCGAGGCTCAGCGCTTCATCCTGATCGTGCGTAACCAGTAGCGTGGTGGCGCCGCATGCACGTTGCAGCGAGCGGATCTCGTCGCGGAGTTGCTGGCGAATGCCGGCATCCAGGGCCGCAAGCGGTTCGTCGAGCAGCAATACCTTCGGATCGAACGCGAGCGCGCGCCAGTGCAACGCGTTGTTGCTGGCCGCCGGAGAGCAGCGTGGTGCTGCGGGCGGCATGCTCGGTGAGACCGACCCGCGCCAGCATATCGAGCGCGCGGGCCCGGCGTTTCGCCGCGCTCATGCCGCGCATCCGCAGCCCGTAGGCCACGTTGTCCATTACGCTCAAATGAGGGAAGAGCGCGTATTGCTGGAACACCATGCCGACCTCGCGCCGCCATACAGGAACGCGCGCCACGTCGCGGCCGTTGATCTCGATACGTCCTTGATAACCATTGAGAAGTCCGGCGGTCAGCCGAAGGATGGTCGACTTGCCGGAACCGCTGCGGCCCATCACGGCCAGCAGTTCGCCGGGTTCAACCGAGAGCGTGACGGCTTCAATGCCGTGCTGTGCCCCGGGGTAGCTGAAGCTCACGTTTTCGAAAAGGAGGCTCATCGTTTTACTTCAGTCTTTGAACAGTGTTGACCGACACGAGTGTCGCGATTACCGCCAGGCAAAGCAGCACCACGGTGGCCGCGCAGGCCATGCCGGTTGCGCCATAGAACGCCTGCAGCAGCACGACCGGATAGTTGCGGTAACGAAAACCCGCGATCAGGTTGGAGACCTGGAATTCGCCTATGGAGAGCGCTGCCACCATCACGAGCCCGGAGAAGAGGCTCTGCCGGAGATTGGGCAGCACGATCGTGACGAACTGCCGCATCGGGGTGGCGCCTAGCGTGGCGGCGGATGCTTCGAGACGTTCGATACCGAGGTGACGCAGATCGCTTAGCAGCGTTTGCGTCAGGTAGGGAAGTGTGAGCACTGTATGGGCGGCAATCAGGAGCGGCAGGGACCCGAGCCAGGGCAGCGTGTCGCCGCTGAAGATGGCGATGTAACCAAATCCGAGCGTGAGCCCAGGCACGCCCACAGGCAGCAGCGCAACGAGCCGTGCGGTCAAGCCGCGCCCGGAGAGCGAGCGGTAGTGCAGGGCATAAGCTAACGGCAGGCCCACGGCCGCGGTCGCGCAGCAACAGGCCAGCGCGACTATCAGGCTCACGCCGAAGGCGCGCCGGAAGCTGGTGTCGGCGGCAAGGTCGGTAAACCAGTGGCCCGTGATGCCTGTCGGCAGGACCGTGTTTGTCCATGTCTCGCCGAAGGATCCAACCAATAAAAGCACGATTGGCAGCAGCATGTAGATCGCAAAGAGCGCGACGACGAGCTGCAGCGCAATGCGTCCGGCCGATAGGGGCCGCCGGGAACTACGATGAACGTGAACGCCTGGCCGGATAGCCGGTGCGATGGGAGTTTGCATGGGAGCACTGGTAGGAAGGCGGATCGAAACCGGCCCGCCTTGAATCAACAGGGTGTCAGGTTTCGGATTGCTTGCAATTGTGCGGAGACGACATGGCATCGTCATGAAAAAAACGTACAAAGCTCGCACTGCGCTGTGCGCAGCCGGAACATACCGAGGCAACCCGCTGGACCGCCGATGAAACATCATTACCCGAACGTCGCCGAACTACTCGCATTCACCAGTGCTGCCAAGCATTTGAATTTCTCGCGGGCCGCACGCGAACTCGGTCTGACGCCTAGCGCCGTCAGCCGCCAGATTGCCGCGCTGGAGACGCTGTTCGGCGTGCAGCTTTTTATCCGCGACGGCCGTAACCTCGCACTGACTCCGTCGGGCAGCCGCTATCTCGACCGTGTCGCCAGCCCGTTGCTCAACATCGGCAACGCATCGCTCGAGATGATGAGCGCGGGTGGGCAGAGCGATCTGCTGACCATCGCGAGCGTGCCGACGTTCACGACGAAATGGCTGATTCCGCGATTGCCGGATTTCCTGTCCAGCACGCCGGGCGTCACGATCAGTTTCACGCGCCACCTGGCGCACGGCGATGCGTTTCCGCTGGATCTGGACGCGGCGATTCGCTATGGCGACGGCACGTGGGACGGGGTGGTGTGCGATTACATCGATGGCCGCAGGTTTTTGCTGGTGTGCGCGCCCGATTATCAGTCGAAGCGTCCGCTGCGCTGCCTGCAGGACGCAGCCGATGCTGCGCGGCTGTTGCATGGGCAGGCCGGGCGGGTATGGGGGCAATGGGCCGACTTCTACTGCGTGTGCAATATGAACGCGCTGGCGGGGCCCAGGTTCGAGCAATATTCGGTGTTGATCCAGGCGGCGCAGGCAGGTCTTGGACTGGCACTGGTGCCTGAGTTTCTGGTCCGCGATACCCTCGCGGCAGGCACGCTGGTGGAACCGTTATCGGCGCCTGTCGATGTCGAGCAAGGACATTATCTTTGCTATTTTCCGGAGCGGATTGAAACCCGGCCAGCCTTGAAGCATTTTCGTCAATGGGTGATGTCGCAGGTTTGAAGGGCGCTGGCAGGATCACGCCCAGCCCACCGATGTCCGCTTCGACAACGCATATTCAGCCGTCAGGTTGTTTTACGCCGCGTACTTTCTGTGCCGAAAACGCATTTCCGTCGCATTTCCATCGATACCTATTTGCAAATCGGGATTTCTTGGTTTGTGATGGTTTCTCGTGCCGTTACTCTCCTCAGCTATTGCAGCCGATTCACTGCTACCTGGTCGATAATGTCGAAACGCGCTTGAGCGGCCAAAAACACTTTCCCTTTAAAAACGACAGTTCAACTGAGGTCATCATCCCCATGGGAATCGCAAAATCAATCAAGGCATGGGGCGCCGCGGCGCTCGTCCTGACCATTTCCAACGCTTCCATTGCCTATGCCGCGGACTCGGTCACCGTCGCGTCGAAGATCGACACGGAGGGCAATCTGCTGGGGAACATGATTGCGCAGGTGCTGAAGTCGCACGGCATTGCGGTCTCCGACAAGATCGGCCTCGGGACCACGCCGATCGTGCGCAAGGCCATCACGACCGGCGAAATCGACATCTATCCGGAATACACCGGCAACGCCGCGTTTTTCTTCAACAAGGCCGACGACCCGCTCTGGAAGAATGCGGACCAAGGCTATGAAGAAGCCGCCAAGCTCGACTACGCGGCCAACAAGATCGTCTGGCTGACGCCCGCGCCGGCCAATAACACCTGGGCCGTAGCCCTGCTCGGAACCGTGGCGAAAGCCAACAAGGTCAAGACCTTCGAGGACTTCGGCAAGTGGGTGTCGGCGGGCGGTCAGGTCAAGCTCGCGGCATCGGCGGAGTTCGTCAATACCGCTGCCGCGCTGCCGTCGTTCGAAAAGACCTATGCATTCAAGCTGAAACCTGAACAACTGCTCGTGCTCTCGGGCGGCGACACAGCGGCAACGATCAAGGCGGCCGCCGAGCAAACCGACAAGGTCAACGCCGCCATGGTCTACGGCACGGACGGCGGCATAGCAGCCGCGGGCCTGGTCGTGCTGGAGGACAACAAGAACGTGCAACCCGTCTACGCGCCCACGCCGGTGATCCGCGAGAGCGTGCTGAAAGCGCACCCGGAGATTGCCGGCTACCTCAAGCCGGTATTTGCCAGTCTTGACCTGAAGACCCTTCGGACGTTGAACGGCCGCATTCAGGTCAACGGCGAGCCGGCTGCAGCGGTAGCGGCGAGCTATCTGAAATCCAAGGGCGTCGTTAAATGATTGCCGGGACCGGGTCCGACGCACGGGACGACGCACGCGCCCGCGAGACACCGGCTGCGGCCGTTGCGCAGCAGGGTGCGGGCGCCTTGCGTATCGACAAAGTCGGTTCGCTGATCGCAGCGCTGGCCTTGTTCGCGCTGGTGTTCGAACCGTTCGTGACGTTTCGGGCGAACCGGATCGTGTCGGGCAAAGGTCTCGGGTTCACCGACATCTTCACCGCCGGGCAGGCGTGGGCGTTTCTTGCGGTGCTCGCCGCGGGGGCGCTGTTCGCGTTGCTGCGCAGCCGCCCGACGCTTCGGTTTGCGGTCGGCGTGGTCCTGCTCCTGACTCTCTGCGTGCTGCTGGGCCTTGTGCCTGCGCATCTCGTCACCGCCGACAACCCGTTGGCGCGGGTGTCGCCCGCCGGTGGTTTCTGGATCCTGTTCTTCGCGTTCTCGGTGCTGGTGACCGACGCTATCGCCAAGCTCTCGTTTGGACCGGTCCGGGATCTCCTTGCGCTTGCACTGGCCGCGGCTGCGACAGCCGCCATCCTGAGCAGTGGATTGTGGAGCGGGCTGTCGGTCATGCAGGAGTACGCGAATCACGCCGATACCTTCTGGCTCGAAGCAGCCCGCCACGTCGAACTCGTCACGGGGTCGGTTGCGGCGGCGGTCCTGATCGGCGTGCCGCTGGGCGTAGCGTGTGCGAAGTTGCCGGCGTTGCGTGCTGTCACGTTGCCGGTGCTCAACATTGTCCAGACCATTCCGAGTATCGCGATGTACGGGTTGATGATGGTTCCGCTCGCACTGCTTGCCTCCCGGTTCCCGCTGCTCGGTTCGCTGGGCATTCGCGGTATTGGTGTTGCGCCTGCGGGAATTGCGTTGTTCCTCTATTCGCTGCTGCCGGTCGCGGCAAGCGTCGTGGTGGGTTTTACGCAGCTTCCGCACGAGAGCGTTGAAGCGGCCGTGGCCATGGGCATGACGCCGCGCCAGCGGCTCTTTGCGATTGAACTGCCGCTTGCGTTGCCGGTCATCCTCACGGGTGTGCGCATCGTGCTGGTCCAGAACATCGGGCTCGCGACCGTGGCTGCGCTGATCGGCGGGGGCGGTTTCGGTACCTTTGTTTTCCAGGGTCTCGGACAAGCGGCGACTGATCTCGTGCTGCTCGGCGCCGTGCCAACCATCGCGCTTGGTCTTGCTGCGGCAATCGTGTTCAACGCCGTGACTGAGCTCGCTAAAAGACGCCACTAAGGGACGTCACTAAAGGACGCCACGTATGATCGAAATCGAAAAAATCAGCCGGCGTTTCGGCGATATCGTCGCGGTTGACGACGTCTCGCTCACCATCGAACGCGGCACCATCACCGCGTTTGTCGGCACGTCCGGCAGCGGCAAGTCCACGCTCCTGCGCATGATCAACCGCCTGATCGCGCCCACGAGCGGCACCATCCGCATCGACGGACGCGACACGGCAACGTTGCCGGCCGAGGTTCTGCGGCGCGGGATTGGTTATGTGATCCAGGGTAACGGCCTGTTTCCGCATTGGACGGTGGCCCGCAATATCGCGACTGTTCCGCGCTTGCTGGGGTGGAGTGCGGCCAGGATCGACGAGCGTGTGCGCGAGTTGCTGGCGCTCTTCAATCTCGACGCCGATGCCTACCTCGACAAGTATCCCCATCAGCTTTCGGGCGGTCAGCAGCAGCGTGTGGGCGTGGCCCGGGCGCTGGCCGCGGAGCCTGCAATCCTGCTGATGGACGAGCCGTTCGGCGCACTCGATCCCATCATTCGCGGCAAGGCACAGGAAGACTTGCTCGCACTTCAGCGGCGTCTGGGGATCACGGTCGTGATCGTCACGCATGACATGGAAGAGGCGTTGCATCTGGGCGACCGCATTGTGGTGATGGACGGCGGCCGTGTGCTTCAGGCCGCTACGCCCGCCGAGATCTTGCAGCGGCCCGCCCCGGGTTTTGTCGAGCGGTTGGTGGCAGGCGTTGACCGGCCGTTCCGGCTGCTGTCGCTGATTCCTGTCAGTGAAATCGCCGAAGCCGGCGCCGCCGAAGGTAACCCCATTGCCGGCACGCAAAGCCTTCGTGACGCGCTGTCCGAGTTGCTTTGGCGTGGCGCGCAGAGCTTGCCGGTTGCGTCGGCGGACGGTGCCGCGCAGAGGCGTATTTCGCTCGCCTCCATCCTGGCGCGCGCCGAGAGGTCCGCATGAAATCAGCCGCCTGGATAGCGCGTATCTTTGCGCTTGCCGTGCTGCTTACGCTGCTGTTCAAGCCGCCGGTGTTCCAGCCGCTGCTTGCACCGCTGGCTGAAAACGGCGCGCCGGCACTCTATGACCGGGCGAGCCTGCTGGACCTCACGCTTGCGCATCTCGCGCTCGTGGCGGGCGCCAGTCTGGTGGGTGCGGTGATTGCGTTGCTTGCCGGGATTTTCGTGACACGCGAGGCGGGTGCGGAATTCCTGCCGCTCGCGCGTAGCGCGGTGAATATCGGGCAGACGTTTCCGCCGGTGGTCGTGCTGGCGCTTGCGGTGCCGGTGGTCGGGTTTGGTGTCAAGCCAACCGTGGTCGCGTTGATTCTCTACGGTCTCCTGCCTATCTTCGAGAGCACCATAACTGGCCTGAAGGAGATTCCGTCCGCGACTATCGACGCGGCGAGAGGCATGGGCATGAGTGCAACGCGGCAATTGCTCACTGTCGAACTGCCGCTTGCGCTGCCGGTGATTCTCGCGGGCTTGCGCCTTTCCGTGGTGATCAACCTGGGGACAGCGACCATTGGTTCGACCGTGGCAGCGAAGGGGCTGGGAGACGTCATCATCGCCGGCCTGCAGACTTCGAATACGGCGTTTATCCTGCAGGGCGGGGTGATCGTCGGATTGCTTGCCGTGCTGATCTACGACGCGATGGGCCTTGCCGGGAGATTGGCTTCAAGACATGTGCCGGACGCTGCGGCGAGTGGGGCTTAGCGAGAAGCAATCGAGGGGTTTCCTTGCAATCATGCTCCTCGAGTAAACCTAAAGCTAAAAGCCGACCGGAGCCGGTCGGCTTTTAGCGTGCGGATTTTCCAGTTACTTCTTGAACTTGTTGCGCACGGCGTCGGCTGCTTCGCCGATCTTCGACTGCACCTTGCCTGCGATTTTCTCGGCGGCGCCTTCAGCTTGCGTCGTCCGGTTGCCTGTGACTTTGCCGATCGCTTCCTTGACGGAGCCGATCACTTGCTTGGCTGCACCTTCAACCCGATTCTTATCCATGACGTTTTTCCTTTAGAGAGCTTGCGTTCTCAACGTGCTAAAAGTACGTCTAGCGATGAGTGACTTTGCATACCTTCAACCCGGCGAACGCTTTCATTGTGCTCATTCAGTTCAATGGCCGATAGTCGCAAATGCATCAGTCCGGCTAGTGCATTTGAAGTGCCGCCACGCCTTGTATCACCGCGTATGACCAAACCAACCAAGCGCTGGAATCAAGTCGCACAATTCGTTCCCGGGGTGGGCAATGACCCTTGGCAATACACCCTCGGCAATGCTCCGGCCTGGTCCGTAACGCCGTTCAGTCAAGGTTCATTGAAAAAAAGCCGAGCTTGGGAGTTCGGCTTGGAACCTGCGGACTGGACGCTCGCGAATAAGCCGCGGTGCGGATGGCAGAGGGGCGAAAACCGGCCGTGAGGGACGTTCATGGCCGGTCCAGATCCAATGACGAATTTCTGTGGTCGACCCGGAGCTGACCGAGAGGCCGCCACAATGCGGTCATTCAAAGGTGGCTGCCTGGCCGCCAGACTCACTGTCGAGTTGACGACCTGCAAGCTAGCGACTAGTTGCGAACTCAGCGTAGGGAAAATTACTCGCGTCTAAAACTGAGAATAGCCCTTCCTATTGGATTTCCTGATACTAACGGATTCGGCATCCAGGCCGTACTGACGTCGAGCGTGTCTCCATCAAGCTTGTAGAATCGTTCCTGCTCAGTGCCGTTACAGGCTTCATTCCAAGATGAGTCAATCTTTGTGACGAATCTATCCCCATCTATCCGATACCGTCCTGTATAGGACATCACCGTACGGAAAAGCACCACCAGTTTCTCATCCGTATTCCCTGGCTCCCGCGCCTTTGCGGTAACTAGTACAACATCCCGTAAATAGGTTGAATAATTAACTACCTCGGTTATCATGACGGGATGAGCCGAGGCCGCCATGCAACGCCAGTGAAACT
>NZ_JBIYEB010000026.1:0-137827 GCF_044909315.1 Caballeronia udeis | reverse complement strand
CGAGTGCGACATGTACCTGGCCTGCGCCAGATTCGTGACGACACCCGCGTACGCACCGCGATTGCGAGAACGCCGCAAGCTGGAAATGACTCTAGTAGATGATGCGCAGACACGTGGCTGGCCCAGGGAGCAAGAACGACATCGAGCCACCGCCGAGCGCCTCACGCGACTGCTGAATGACCTGGGAGAGCCGAATGAACACGACCCAGAACAACGCCGGCCTGACGGAGCGGAACGTTGATTGATTGACAAAAAATCCCACTTGTCCATATAAACACAAACGTCGGGATGGCGGTATCGAAGCTGCTCGGTTTCGATCTCTGCCCACGGCTGCGTAATCTCTCGGAACGCAAACTGTATCTGCCGCGAGGTATGGCCGCGCCCGGAAGGCTGGCAGCGGTCGTTGCCTACGAGATATCCATTAAGGTGATTCGCGATGGATTTGAACGAAGCAGGGGATCAAGGGTTTCGGGTACAGTCTTCGCTTGACCGATCCCGATGAGCGAGGACTATTCAATGCGCGTCGCGCGGGTAGGCAACGCCGAGTCGGCGCGCGAGCGTGGCGAGCCGGTTGTCCAGCGTCAAGATATGGGCACCAGGGGTCATCAAGGTCGAGGCCAGTAGCGTCAGGTCGACGCCGCCGCATCCTTGGCCACACAGCCGCTCGGTTTCGATGAACCGCATGACCTCGCTCCATGTCGCGTGCTGTACGTGCCGCAGCAGCGCAATGTCGTGGAGGGACCGTGCCCGTGGTGCGGGTGGGGTTCCGCAGGCGAGTTCAAGGAGCACGAGCGGATGGGTAAGCGCCTGATCGGTGCTGATCAGATGAACGAGCGTTTCGTTGCTTCGGCGGAAATGGTCAACCCACACCGAGGTATCGATTAGGACGTTCACTATGCGTCGGTCTCCGGGCGACGTCGTGGAATTTCGCGCATTTCGGGGATGGTACCGCCAAGCATAGCGAGGCGCTTGGCTGCCTGGATGCGGACGAAGGTCTGCATCGCGACCCGGAAAAGGTCGGCCTTATCTGTCCCGGGATCGGCGAGTTCCAGCGCCTCTTGATAGAGCGTGTCATCGATCGTAACCGTGGTTCTCATGGCAGGGACTCCTCGTTTGATGCATTCAAGCATCAATTCTAGCATCACTTTAAGCCTGGGCAGGCATCACTTCAAAGATGCCAGTGCGGCGACTACCTCGTCGGGTTCGGCACGACCGATCATGTAGTCCACGTCGACATGCGCGAAGCGAATGACGCCCGCCGTGTCGATCACGTACGTTGCCGGAACCGGCAGTTCGTACGAATCTTCCCCGTTACGCAACGCGATGTCGTTCTTGAAGACGTTCTTCGAAAACGCCTGCAGTTCATCGCCAACCCGGAACACGATGCCGAACTGCCGTGCCACCGCGTTGCCGAAATCGCTGAGCACCGGAAACGTCAGCTTGCTCTTCTCGGTGGCAACGACGCCGTGATCCGGCTTCTCCGGAGAGATCGCAATCAAGGTTGCCCCAAGCGCTTCGATCTTCGGCAGTTCTTCTTGCAAGCCGCGTAGTTCGAGATTGCAGAACGGACACCATTCACCGCGATAGAAACTGATTACCACCGGCCCCTTGGCCAGCAGGGTCTTGAGTGAGACCTGATTGCCGAACGCATCGGGCAGCGTGAAGTCCGGTGCGGATTGTCCGTTCTTCAACGCGCCGTCGAGCGCGCCCGATTCGCGGACGCGCTCCATATCGTCAGCAATGGTATTGAACTTCTCGCCTAGCTTTTCCTGAACCATTGCCTTGTATTCCGCCGAGGCCTGTTTTACCGACATGACTTGCTCCTTGTATTCGTTGACAGGGTGAATGACCGGCTGACATCGCCGGACAGACGGTTGAGAGGGGCGCATCCCGCTCGATGTTCAGCGGGCCTTGATGCTTCGCTACGAGGCTTTTTGTAGCGATCGATACAAATATCGCTCACGGCCATCCGGACTGTCAATCGAATTTTTAGCAATCGCTACAAATAAGCTATGATGGAGCCATGGCACGAGTAATTGCATTCGACTACGATCAGGCTCTGGAGCGAGCGACATGGCTGTTCTGGAAGAGCGGCTACGCCGGCACGTCGCTGCGCGATCTGCTGAAAATCATGGATATCGGCGAAGGTTCTTTTTACAACACCCTCAAGAGTAAAAAGCAGCTCTATCTGGCATGCTTGAAGCGTTATGAAGAGACCGAGGGGCGCAAACGCGGGCAGGCGCTGATGAGTGCACCGACGGCCAGCCAGGGAATTCGCGCGTTGTTCGATGTCGTGCTTGACTGCCTTGATGATCCGTCCACGCCGTCCCGACTTTGCATGATGGCGGCGATGGCTTCCGAAGAGGTGCTGTCGGAGCCTGATCTGCGCAAGCTTGTGGAGGATGGTCTTGGAGGCTTTCACGCTCGTCTCGCCGAGCGCTTGAGCCAGGATCGGGATCAAGGGCGGTTGCCCGCGACGCTGGATTCACAGATTACTGCGTCGGTCGTTGTCACTTACCTCCAGGGCATCTGGCGCATGGCGCTGGTGGACTACGACCGGCCTCGTTTCGAGCGGCAGATCGATGCATTCCTGTCGGGACTCGGGCTGTAGGTGGCGGCTCAGGCCGAAAAGCGAAGACCGTGATAGAGCGCTTTCGATTTCTGCATCGCATCATCTTAACTTCTTAACCGACAGGCTGAGCATCCGGACAGTGCATCGAGCATCTGCAGTCAACGGGGGAAGCGCATGAGCGCGCGACCGAACGATTGCGCCAGGCGTCGGCTCATTGGCTGCGGCACACGACGGGCTCTCGCATGATGGAGTTCCAGCCGCTCGGATAGGGTTGATGGGCGTCCGTTTGCGGTCCGGCATGAGCCGATCACGTATGACCGGTTTATCACCAGTCCGCTGTCGCAGATGGCAGTGCCCACGATGTTCTGGGGAAAACGCTGCAGCTACGCGGCAAGGAACGCGTTCACGGCAACCAGGTAACTCTTGAACCCGGCGTCCCGAAGTACCGCGGCGACGCGCTCCAGTTCGCACCGTGTGGCATTGTTGGCGTGGCCTTGCAGGCAGAGGGCGAGCACACGGCCGCGCGCCGCGAACAGATCCGCCCAAGGTAGCGGCTCAACTCGCGTATATTCCTCGAGGCCCGTCACGTAGCGCAGCGCGCCGGACGCGTCACCGACCGAAAGCATCGTTTCGATTGCGTCACGGTAGAACCACAGGTGATTGTGACCGACCGCGCCGAGACGCAGTAGTTCGACACCCCTCGCCAGTAAACGCGCACGCTCGCCGTCATCCTCGACCGCACGGCACAACGCGCCCACTGCCTTGGGAGCGCTGAACTGCATGCCGACCTCGCCACAGATCGCAAGCGCTTCATGCAGCAGGCTCACGGCGTCTTTCCGGCGACCGCAATCAAGCAGCACACGCGCCTGCATCTCCATGTTTTGTGCTTCGAAGCGGCGCGCTCCCAGTTGCCGGATCAGCTGCATCTCCTGCTCGAGATGGACTTGGGCCGCCTGCACGTCGCCCATTTCGAGGCAGGCAAAGACGCCTAACGTCTCGCCCAGCATCTGTGCGCGTGACTGTCCAACAAGCGTTGCCGCACGCACTGCGGCAACCGCGTCCTCACGGGCTTGCTGCGCCTCGTTGAGGTACATCCGGCTGAAACCCTGCATCGAACGATTCGCGACCTCGATGCGGCCGAGACCGTGTTCGAGACTCAACGTAACGCAACGGCTGAAGTGTGCGAATGCCGTCCGCATTCGTCCTTGCGCGTAGGCCGCGTCGGCAAGGCCGCCGAGAGCGCGCGCCTCCGCTTCGGGAAGGCCCAGGCGCTGCGCATACGAAAGCCCTCGCTCATGCTCGGCGCGGCAATCCTCGATCTTGCCGAGGGGAAAGAGGATGTTTCCACGCAGATGGTGCAGGCGCGCGAGTTCCGACACCATGTCATCGCGTTCCGCCACCTTCTGGGCCGCTTCCAGCAGAACGAGGGCCTCGGCAAGACCTTCATTGACCCGTAAGCCCTCTGCGAGCCCGAGCTGCGACCGGCATACGCTTGCTTCGTCCGGCGCAGCGGCCAGTGCCGCCCGGTACGTGTCAAGCGATGCCGCAATATCGCCGAGGTCCCGTTGCAGTTCGCCCTTGAGGCAGATGAGCGCGTGGCGATCCGTGTCCTTCTTCGCGATTTCGAGGCCTCGTTCGATCAGGCGTACCGCCGCCTCGATAAAGTAGGCCATCCGTTGCGCGACGGCCGCGTCAAGATACGCCTGCGGGGCGTGGCTATCGTCGGCGCGATCGAGATGCTGGGCGTACAGCACGGGGTCGGTAGCCGCGAACCAGTCGGCGGCTCGCCGGTGCAACTCGCGCCGGCGTGTTCGCAGCAGCGTCGAGTAGGCGCCTTCCTGAATCAACGCGTGCGCGAACAGGAGATCGTCGCCTTCCGGTACCACAAGCGCATTGGCGACCAGAGCATCGCAAACGTACTCGGGTTCATCGATGAGCCGGCGCAACAACGCCACGTCGAAGCGCTGCCCGATCACCGCAGCCGCCTGAAATGCCTGGCGGTCGCGCAGGGCCAGCCGATCCATGCGTGCCAGCACCAGGCTTTGGATCGAGGCGGGGACAGCCTCACCACTACCTTCTTCGGCGTTGCGCAGGAGTTGTTCGAGGAATAGCGGATTGCCGCCCGCCCGCTCGATGCAGGTGAGCGCTACACGCTGGCTGGCGTCAATGAAGTCTCCCGCCAGGCTCAATGCCTCGTCTCTTCGCAACGGCCCGAGATCGATGGTGGCAAACGGTGTACCGCGACAGCGCGTTCGCCAGGCGGCGTCGAGTGGATCGCCTTCCACGCGCGATGTCATCACGAGCAGGCCCGGGCCGTTGGCAACGCCCGAGGCGAAGGCCGCGAGGTCGTCGAGCACCTGCGGGTCGGCCCAATGGAGGTCCTCCACGACAATCATGACCGGCCCGTTCCGGCATGCATTTTCAGTCAGCGTCGCGATGAGCGCCTGCTTGCCGCGTTTGCGCGCGGCGTGTGCCATCGCATCGTAGAGGCTCCGCCATTCAGCGGATTGCGGCAGATCCAGAAGATCATGGAGGAACACGATCTGCTCAGGCTTGACGACGCCGGCCGAGACGACACGCTCGATGGCGATGCTTAGCTCGGCGCCACCCGCGGTGGGCGACAGGCCGAGCAGACTGCCGATGACAGCTCGCACCGGATCCTGACCTTTGCCGACCCCGAAATCCAGCACGAGGCCGCGATGGATCTCAAATCCCTGCGTCTGCGCGACGCCGCGCATCTCATTGACAAGCCGCGTCTTGCCAATGCCCGCATCGCCACGAACATACACAACATGGCCTGCTGGCCCGGCGAGAGATGCGCGGACAATCCCATGGAATTGCTCGAGTTCAGCCTTTCGTCCGACGAAACGGCCGCGGCTGGCAGTCAATGGTTCGCCCGCCATGCGGCGCAGCCGCCATACTCGCACCGGTGTATCGATACCCTTGAAGCGCATGTCGCCGACCGGGTCGCAGACTGCGTAGTCGCCGAGCGCGCGGTGGACGCCGTCGGAAACCAGGGTCTCGCCGGTCTTGGCCGCTGCCACGAGCCGCGCAGCGAGATTGACCGGATCGCCGTGCACCGTGTAGTCCTGCGTGTCGGCACGTCCGAGCGCGCCCGCGACGACCTCGCCACTGGCAATTCCCACGTGCGCCTGCAAAGGACGCGGTGCCTGCGCGTTAAGCTGAGCCAGCGCGTCGTGAATATCCAGCGCGGCACGCGCCGCGCGCAGGGTATCGGAATCGTGCGCGCGCGGAGCACCGAACAGCGCCATGACGGCATCGCCGATGTGCTTGTCGATCGTGCCGCCGTAAGCGAGCACGATACCGTCAACAAGCGCGGTATAGCGGCCGACGACATCGCGCAATTCTTCCGGATCGAGCGACTGGGACAGCGCGGTAAAGCCGCACAGATCAGCAAACAGAATGGTGACCTGTCTGCGTTCATCCGCTTGCACGTCGACCACGGACGGCGTCGCGCAAGACGCCGCCCTGGCGAGTTCGGAAATGGAAAGGAGCATGCGCTTGCGGTGGCCAAGCGAATGAACCCCGAGCTCTTTCAGATCCGCATCGGTCAGTCGGGGCAACATCGCGAAGTCGACGTCGTTGTCGGCAAATGTGCGCGCGTATTGCTCAAGACCCAACAGGCTCAGCCATCGTTCAATATCCATGACCGTCACCGAAAGCCGTTTCCCGAAGCGGCGATCCTCGTTGCTCAAAACGTATCGGTCCGCCTGACCAGAAATCAGACGAATTGACGCGGCACGTTTTGCAGTATCGAACCCACGCGGGCTGTTCCCTGTTCCGACGTGTGCCCGTGAATACACAGTGTAGGCGTCACGCGGCCAGGTGTAAGCAATTTGACACGACCGAAACCTGCGGCGGATACTAAATCGCTCTTCCAGCGATGTCCGAAGCACGACCACCTGCATTCGTCGGAGAGTATCGTGAAGCCAGACACGACCGGTTCAGCCTCCGGCGTTCGCACCAGCTCCCGCCTCTCCGGTTTGCTCGGCGACCTGACCGGCGGCGCAGTATCGACGCTCGTCATGCTCTGCTATGCAATGAGCCTCGGCACGATGATCTTCAGTGCGGATCTTGCCCGTTATGCCGAACTGGGCGTGCCCACCGCGCTCGTCAGTTGCGTCGTGACCGCGCTGGTCATCGCGCTCATGAGTTCGACGCGCCTGAACATCGCGGGGCCCGACAGCAATGCGACGGCGTTTCTCGCTGGCGTCGCGGCAGGCGTCGCCAGCAGCGTGCGAGCGGACGGCGGATCGACGCAGACCGTCCTGTTGACCGTGCTGATGGCCATCGCGCTGTGTTCAGTGGTGACGGGTACTATCCTTTACGTGATTGGTTCGTCGAGGCGTAGCCGCTCGTTGCAATTCCTGCCCTATCCGGTTGTAGGCGGATTCCTGGCCGGCACGGGCTACCTGTTGTTGTCGGGAGCGTTTCGCGTACTGACCGGCGAGCCGCTGCACTGGCGCACGCTGGTGTTCCTGACGCATCTGCACTGGCTCGCCTGGATGCCTGCCGTGCTCGTCGGGGCACTTATTACGGTTCTGATGCGCAGCTGGAAGCACGCGGCCGCGCTGCCGCTCGTGCTGGTGTTCGGTATCGCGCTTTTCTACTTCCTGCTGCACGTCGACGGCCTTTCGATCGATGACGCGCGCAAGATGGGACTGTTACTTCCTCATGCGGGATTGCGTTTGAGCCAGATTCCCGCGTTTCACCTGCCGGAACCGCTCGTGCACGGCAACGTCGATTGGACGGCCATCGGTGCACACCTGCCGGAGACGCTCGTGGTCACGTCAGCGTCGGCAATCACGATCCTGATGAACTCGACCGCGATCGGCGCGGCGACAGGCGAGGATATCGACCTGAATCGCGAGATGCGGGCTGCGGGCATCGCCAACCTTGCGAGCGGGATGCTGGGTGGAATGGTCGGCTATCAATCGTTCAACCGGTCGATGCTCAACTCGCGCGCGGGCGCGACAAGCCGGATGGCCGGCGTGTTCGCGTCCCTCGCGTGCCTGCTTTTGCTGGTCGTCTCGCCAGACTTGGTCGCGCTGTTCCCCGTGCCGGTGCTGGTCGGGCTCCAGCTCTTCATGGGACTACGCCTGTTGATCCAGTGGCTGGTCGGTGCATACCGGAAGCTCAACTGGTACGAATATCTCCTTGTTCCGATCATTCTCGGCATCATCGCGCTCTATGGCGTTGTTACTGGCGTGGTGGCGGGCGTCGTCGCCGCGTGCGTGATGTTCGCGTTGCTCTATGGCCGCGTGAGTTGCGTGCGCATGGAGTTCGATGCCAGCACCCGGACATCGAACGTCGAGCGCAGCATCGAGGATACCCAGCGACTCCACGAACTCGGCACGCAGGTGTGCGGAACGTGCCTGCAAGGGTTCCTGTTCTTCGGCACGGCCAATTCGATCCTGCAGCGCGTGCGTGAACGGCTAGCCACGCGCAGTCCCGTGCCGGCCCGTTTTGTGGTGCTCGACTTTGCCGCCACTAGCGGGATGGACGCGTCGGTATCGGTCAGTTTCGTTAAGCTCAGACAGCTTTGTGCAACGATCGACGCGGATTTGGTATTGACGGGATTGCCGCCGCGCTCGCGTGAGCTGCTTGGGAAAACCGGTACGCTCAATCTCCGGATACACGAGTTCGCGACCTTGGATGCTGGCCTGGAATGGATCGAGGACAAGCTGCTTGCGCCGGGTGTCCTTGCCCCGCCTCACGAGGAGGACAATTTCCGCGCAATGCTCGCGGCGCATTTCACGCCACACTCCCTGGAAAGGCTAGCTGCATGCATGGAGGTGCGCGATCTCAACGCCCGGCAGCCGCTGTTCCTTTGCGGCGAGCCGGGTGACGCCCTGTACATCGTTGAGCGCGGGCGTGTTGCCATATCGCTGCCGCTTGCGGACGGACGGTCGGTCCGGCTGCGCTCGTTCGGGCCCGGTACGGTCGTCGGCGAAATGGCGGTGTATACGCAGAATCGGCGCAGCGCTGATGTGCTCGCCGAAGTGCCCACGCGTGTCAGACGCCTGTCACTTGAGACGTTGCTTGCACTCGAGCAGGACGATCCTGTAACCGCGCAGCAGTTCCATCGCTTTCTCGTCAAGACGATTGCTTCACGGCTTGCGGTCGCGGATGAAGCACTGCGCGCAGCCTATTGACCGGCAAACCGGCATCGGTGCATGTCGGCGCAAAGATGTCGGACGCCCGCGCGACCTCGCATCGGCCTTCCAGCAGACGGTCGAGGCCGGCCCTATCATTTGGTCCATTACTGATGAAGACGGCGCGAACGGTACGGACATTACATGAATTACAGCTTGATCCCAAAACCATCGTCCTTCACCACTCCCAAATTAAAATGACCGAACCGCATGACTCTCGCGGTAGTTTTTTTGCCGTTCAGGCGAATTCTCGTTCTTAGAGATGCGGCGCGGGTGGCCGACACGGACGCGGAAAGAACGCACGCTACCGGCGTTCTGTGGATGACGAGCTTAGCCTCTACGGTTCGCGATGGCGACGAAGACGCCGAGCGCGATCATCGTCGCGCCCGATAGTCGGGTCATGATCCGCAGCCTAACGACCCTGGCGGTGTCCGAAGCGGCAACACGGTGCGCCGCAAAGACCGCGACGACATCGGCTGCACTGTTCAACATGATGCATGTCGTTCCAAGCACGATGAACTGAGGCGCAAGTGCATGGCCGGAGGACAGGAACTGCGGGATGAACGCCAGAAAGAACATGGCCGTCTTAACATTGAGCGCCTCGACGATGATCCCGTCTCTGAACGCTTTATGCATGGTTGTCGGTAGCGGCGCCGATTGACCATCTGCCGGCGCGCTCGACGCAAGCGTGCGAATGCCAAGATAAATGAGATACGCAGCCCCGATATACTTTACGACCGCATAGGCCACGGCCGACTGCGCAATGAGCATCGAGAGCCCGAGTGCGGCAGCGAAAACGTGGACCATGCCGCCGATGGCTGCACCCATCGAAGAGGCGATGCCCTCGGATTTCCCTCCCGAGACGGTGCGCGCGACGACATACGCGATACCCGGACCGGGAATGACGGCCAGTAACACTGCGGCGACGAGGAAGGAGGCGGATGGGAGCATGGCGAAAGCATCCGCTACCAGATGCCAAAGCCGATCAGGCGAGTGGCGATAGCGGCACCGGGCATCAGGAGACGCAGGCCATTGACGAGCGCGTCACCAGCTTCGTGCAGCGCGGTGACCGGCATTTCGGGCAGACTTTCCAGAACGAACCACATCTGCTTCGCATCTGCAGTCAGTCTAGTTCTCACGCCTTGCCGCCAGTTCCAACGGCGACAAGTGACACCAATATCGTCGCGCCAAACGACCTCACCGCACTCGGCGGCCTCGTGAACCGGCGTTCCATCCTTCACTGTGTCGAACAGTTCAGTTCCGTCTGCTATCACCAGTCTGGGCATCCCGCGGTAGGCGGTGAAGTCTTCTCCACCTACCGGAATGGCCCATTGAATACTGACTGCATTGTATAGATCGACCACAGGGTCAATACTGGCCACGCTCCCGGTCTTCAATACGCGCTTTCGCAGCGCATCTGCGGAACATGCAGTGCGCCGCGGCTTGGCTCCGAACTGTCTGAACACTTCGGCCCACGAGGCGAGGTGTGCTTCTGCCCACGCAGGACCACCTGCTCCAACGGAATCGTAAGCTCGGGCAAGCGCTTGCGCACCGACGCCCGGATTGACAATCCGCGACCCCTCTACAGCGAGACTCAGGGCGCGAAACCCGGGAGCTACGCGTGCGATGTCGGGGCCAATTGACGGGAGAACGTTGAACATAGGAGAATGCGCCAGTGACTAATTTATTGCATGATATCGACCAGTGACCAAAAAAGTCAATATACCGACCGCATCGGGAGCTGATGTTCAAACCGTTAGCGAAGCCGTTGCCGCGCAGCTTAAGGCGCACCGAAAAAGCAAGAAGCTCACGCTGGATGAGCTTTCGCGGCGTTCAGGCGTGAGCAAGGGGATGCTCGTAGAAATTGAAAAATGTGACGCTAATCCAAGCATCGCCATACTCTGCAAGATTTCCGCCGCTTTGGGTGTATCAGTAGCCGATATCGTCAATGTAGCCAGTTCTCCCGCCGTACATCTCGTGTCCAGCCAGGATATTCCGACCCTCTGGAATGGTCCGAAAGGAGGCTCGGCGCGTCTGCTTGCGGGGACCACAGGCCCGGACATGATCGAACTGTGGCGATGGGAGATGCAGCCTGGCGAGCAATTCGAATCCGAAGGCCATCCCGCAGGAACCTTCGAATTGCTTCATGTCGAGCACGGCCAACTCAGAATGTCGGTCGATGGGGTCGAGTTTCTCGTGCCTGCGGGAAGCTCCGCGGTAGCTCGAACGGACGTTCCGCATCAATACGCGAACGACAGCAAAGGTAAGCTCGTCTTCACCATGACGGTCGCAGAACCTCACTGAACTGAAGATTTACGCGCCGTGAGTACGCCCTGACTGCACTTTGGCCTCTTATGAAATGTTCGGTGCGCCGCGCTTCCTGCAATTTGTTGCTATCACAAGAGGACGTCTATATGGCCGGAAGCGGAATTGTCTCTGCGAACATGCTGTTTGCCTACTCGGCTTACTTCATCGGCATCGCCAGTCCAGGACCAAGTAACTTGGCCATTATGTCGATCGCAACGACCGATGGTCGGAGACCGGCTTTCATGTTTGCCCTTGGCGTCATGACAGGTTCGTTGTTTTGGGCGTTGCTGGCGACGCTTGGCGTTTCAGCAGCCATGATGGCGTGGTCACACTTTGTCGTGGCCGTTAAAATTTTTGGCGGCGTTTATCTTCTCTGGCTGGCGTTCAAATCAGGGCGCTCCGCGCTAACCGTGACAGACAAGGTGAGTCAGGAGGCAGGCCGATCGCCGCTGTTAGCGCATCTTTATGCGCGAGGCGCGTTGCTGCATCTCACGAATCCCAAGGCGATCCTCGTCTGGATATCGATTGCAGCACTGGCATCGTCGACCACAGGAAACGCTCATCCGGTCGCTATGGTTCCCGGCTGTCTCGTCATCGGAATAACGGTCTTTGGTGGTTACGCCCTGGTTTTCTCGACGGCGACAGCTCGCCGCTTGTACGCACGAATTCGCCGGGTTTTGGAAGCGTGCCTTGCCATCGTATTTGCGCTCGCCGGAATCAGGCTTCTAGCATCGCGCGTCTAAAACGCATTCTCCGAATGGCTGTTTCCGAGGAAATCCAGAGGGCGCTTCGGGAACAGGACGTGGCAAAAGTCATCCATGTGAGCAAACCAGGCGGGGCAGAGTATCTTTCCATCGACGACGTCGACGTGCCCGAACCGGGGCCGGGCGAAGTGCGTTTCAAAGTGTCGGCTTTCCATCCCAGGATCGACCGGGTGTTTTCTTTGGCCGAGACAGTGGATGCATACCGCTACATGTTGAGCAACGCGCAGTGTGGAAAGATCGTGGTTTCGCTGATCGACGAGTGATTCGGCACGGGCCATTCGTGCCGCCGCACGGCCCGATGCATGGCGCACGTCGTCCATACGGCCGCAGCCTGGTGGAGGGTGTTCGATCCTTACGGTTCTAACGGTTGGCCTGCTGGAAGACCGTTCGCTGTCCAGACGATGAGTCGGCGCGGCAGGCCAATGCTCCCAGCGTGCGCATGGCGGCCTCGATTGCGGGCGTCCACGGATGCCCATAGTTGAGCCGGATGTAGCGCCGAAGGTCGCCCGTTGCTGAAAAAATGGGGCCGGGAGCGATCGCAATACCATGTGCCGCAGCGGCTTCGAACAGATGTACTGAGTCGACATGCGGAGGCAATTCAACCCACAAAAAATAGCCTCCGTCCGGTCTCACGAGCGACGTGCCCCGCGGGAAATAGTCGCGTATGGCTCGCAGCATCTGGGCCTGAAGACGCATGAGATCCACGCGCAGCTTGCGCAAGAAACGGTCATAGCCGCCGTGTTCCAGATAGTCTGCAATCGCGAGCTGCGCCGGCACGGATGCCGAAAGTGCGGCGGTCGATCGTGCGCGCGCGATCCACGGAGCAAAGCGACCCGCTGCGACCCAGCCGATCCGGTATCTCGGGGCGAGACATTTGGAGAACGAGCCGCAGTGCAACACAAGATTGCTGCGGTCAAATCGTTTGACGGGACGAGTGGGTGTCGAGCCGAAATGCAGTTCGCTACATACGTCGTCCTCGATCAATGGCACGTCATGTGCAGCGAGCAATTCGATCAGCGCTTGTTTTTTGTCATCCGGCAAAGTCACACCGGTTGGGTTTTGAAGCGACGTCATGAACCAGCAGACGCGGATGGGATGCCGCCCAAGCGCCTCAGCCAGTACGTCGAGGTCGAGCCCATCGTGCGAGTCGACAGGTATCTCCACGACCTTCAGGTGAAGGCTCTCGATCGCGCTAAGCGCGCCGTAAAAGGTCGGGTGTCCTATTGCGACGATATCGCCGGGACGGGTGAGTGTTTGCAGGCTTAGCGTCAATGCATCGAGCGCGCCGCTCGTGATGATGATTTCGTCGATCGGTACCACCATGCCCATGGTGAGATAGCGCCGTGCGATCTGGCGGCGCAGGCATTCTTCACCAATCGGCACGGGTGCGGTATTTTCGCCGCAATCCATGTTCCGGGACGCCCTGTTCAGCGAGCGGGCTAACCGGCCCAACGGAAAGAGTTCCGGGTTCGGCCAAGGGGAGGCAAGGGCAGCATTGTCGCAATCTTGCAGTGCCTGCATGAAGCGATGCGTCAGGCTGGAGGTTTGCGTGGCTGCGCTATGCGCGAGGATGGGTGCCGGGCGGAGGTCTGATGGCTGCCGGCAATTGACGAAATAGCCTGAGCGGGGCCGCGCCACGATCAGGCCGCGTCGCTCCAGTGAGTAATACGCCTGGAATACCGTTGACGGACTGATGCCGTATGAACGGCTTGCCTGACGCACCGACGGCAGCCGCATGCGTGGCGTCAGTACTCCGCTTTCTATCAGTCCTTCGATCTGACACGCCAGTTCTTGATAGCGCTTCATGCCAGAAGCGGTCCTTCTATTGCTTGCGTACCTTTCATGCTGCGCCTTCGTTAGTCATGCTATTTGCGCGCTTGCCACCGTCACGTGAGCGACGGATGTGCCGTACGCTGCAGGTGCGGTACGCGGATTCTTTTGCGCCGCGTTTGTTGTGAGATGCCGTGCGAGCAACCGACCGGTTGTCGGCGTCTGATTTTGGCCGTTCGCTCGAATGCCTAAATTGTCCCTTTGGTGAACAAAACCCAGACAATGCGCGTGCGCGCGGAAATTTAGAAGGATCAGTTGAGCCAGGAATCTGCGGATCAGATTATTTGTGCCGAGCGCCGGGCTTGTTTCATCAAGATCCCCGGCCCGGGAATGGCGTGGTTGAAATCCCGCCACGACAACGCGTTGCAACTGACACCGGGCTCACGCGCCGAGCGCCCGCTCTACGAATATTTACTGATGCGCCATGCAAGGATGGCGGCGCCACCCCCGTCAGCAAGAAATGCCGCAAGACGGGCAATTTTGAGGGCTCGGCCATAAAAGAATCCCTGACCGTATTGCGCTTGTGTCGTGCGCACGGCGGCATGCTGCGCGGCCGTCTCCACGCCCTCTACCACGACCATCACATCAAGACGGTGCGCCATGCCGATAATCGATTCAAATTGACGCGATCGCTCGTAGGGAGTGAGCTCGAAGATGTCCCAGCTTACCTTGACCATCTCGAAGTTCAATTGTGAATACGAGCGAAGGTCAGTGAAAGGCGCACCGATCCCCGATAGTGCGAACTGCACGCCTAGTGCGCGAGCACTTGTCATGACTCGAGCCAGTTGCGGTCCCGTTTCCGTGACGTCGTCCATATCGAGTTCGAGTATTACCCTGGGCTCGCTGGCACGAATCGTAGCGCGGAGATCTTCCATGAACTTCGCGCTTAGCAGTTGCGCCGCGGACATGTTGATGCTCACATAAAGTGACCTCGCGTCCCGGATCGCGCTTATCTCACGCGTAGCAGTCGACAGTACGAATTGCGTCAACCGCCCGATCAGACTGCTTTTCTCGATGAATGGCATGTAGTGGTCAGGGCCCAGTGAGCCGAATGCCGAGTTGTCCCATCGCAGCAACGCCTCGACGCCCACGCATCTGCCTTGTCTCAAGCTCACCACGGGTTGATATTCGAGATGAAACTCGCGATGCCTGAGTCCAGTTCGCGCTGCGCGTATCAGCGCTTTGTCGTAGCGGGTCCAGCGTTTGAACAGCAGCCATCCCACGGCAGCAACGAGCGCCAGCAGAAGCGGCCAGAGCAGACGACTCCAGACACGCGCCAACGCATTGGACCCGGCTGTTACGGAAGGCGTGGCGAACCCCATGCGTTCAGCTGTCGGGACTTTGTTCTGGCTAACCGTCGGGGAGGGATGTGCATTGCATGGTGGACTGGTCGAGCAAGTGCCGTCATCCGCTGCCGGCGTGTCTTCGGCGAGCTCGACTGTCCGGTCCTGTGACCGGTCCTCTACATGGGCGACAGCGTTCTCATTGTCGCCGGGCAACCATCCGGAGTCGGAAGTGACGAGGCGGGGCTCCAGCGTGAAGAGAAAGGTCTGCGACGGCGCGCTCCATTCGAGCGTTGCAAGCGACGGTCCGCTAACGCTGCTTACCGTGGTTTCGCTGCCCTCGTCGAACGCATCAAGCAGCGAGTCGCACACACGGGTGAGGGGAAATACCGGACTCGCGTCAGGACCCGCGAGCGAGGCCGGAATCAGGGGAAGCGAGATTGGAAGTGCGCACGCCGCGCCAAACCGGACGGACGTCTCGGCTGCCGGCGCAGGTTCGCCGAACGTTTTCGGCAGTTGGCCAATGATGCCGGAATAGCTGTGTTCGGCATTCGTGCCGGTGTAAGAGCCCGCGCCGGTGTCCGCGTGTGCGAGCGATAACCTTGCGGCGGCCAGTAGAAGTATGACTGTCCCGCGAATGAAATCGAAACGGCGCGGCTCGACCGCGCGACGCTTCCAATGTTTCCCTACAAGACCCAACGACATGAATGTCTCTTCTTCGCAAATTACGTGGGCCTGGAACGGTCGAAGCGCGACTGCGCTTGATAAGCGCTGGCGACTCCTCTAGTAAAATTCGGTGATTGGAATGGAAGCGCACTTTGCCAGTGAACGGCGTACAGCGACAGGGGCAGATTCGTCCAGAAAAGACGTATCAGATGCCTTCTGGAAAGCGCCGCCGGCGAGCGTTGACAACGAGTCGCATCAGGTAGAGCCTATCGGCTAAATCATGGTGCAGCCCGTCTTGCATGGGAGCCGAAGATGAAACGTTACGAGCGGCTGGCCTCGCAAATCGGTGACCTGATAGAGCGCGGCGACCTGCCGCCGGGCACGCGCATCCCCGCGGTTCGCGCTGCGTGCGACGCTTATGGCGTCAGTCCATCCACCGTGTTTCGCGCGTATTACTTGCTCGAAAGGAAGGGCTTGATCGTGGCGCGGCCACGCTCGGGCTATTTCGTCTCGGCGGCCGCTCCTGGCGTGCCCCTGCATGAAGCAGCCTCGACGCCGAATGAAGCGTCGAAATCCGTCAACATCAGTGAGCTCGTGTTCGAAGTACTCCACTCGATCAAGGACGCGCATACTGTGGCACTCGGCTCGGCATTCATGAGTCCCGCGGTCTTTCCGATGCAACGTCTTGGAAAGTCGTGCGCATTGGTCAATCGTTCGACTGATCTCGCAAAAATGGTGGCCGCGCTGCCGCCAGGCGATGACGCATTGCGTCGTCAGATAGCACTGCGCTACCTGATGGCCGGGATGGTGGTTCATGTCGATGAAATCATCATCACGAGTGGCGCACTCGATGCGTTGACGCTGAGCCTTCAGGTTCTTACTCGCGCAGGCGATGAAATCGTCATCGAAAAGCCTACCTTTTATGCGGCGCTCCAGGCGATCCAGCGGCTTCAACTGAAGGTTGTGGAAATCCCTGTCCACCCTGTGGAAGGTCACGACATGGAGGCGCTCGCGCAGGCGCTCGACCGTCATCCGATCCGCGCGTGCTGGTTCATGACCGCGTTTCAGAACCCGACAGGCGCGACGCTCTCCGACACAAAAAAGCAGGCGCTGGTCGCCTTGCTCGCGAAGTACGAAGTACCGCTTATCGAAGACGATGTGTACAGCGAGCTGCGTTTTGGACCGGTGCCGAACCGCCCCGCGAAATTTTTCGACCGGTGCGGACTCGTGCTGCATTGCGGTTCGTTCGCAAAGAGCCTCGCACCCGGTTACCGGATCGGCTGGGCGGCGGCGGGACGATTCGCGGAACAGCTCGAGCGCGCGAAGTGGATGACGACGCTATCGGCTAGCGTCCCGGCGCAACGCGCGATAGCCGACTACCTGGAGCATGGCGGCTACGACCGGTTCCTGCGCAAGCTTCGCCGCGATCTGGCGGCTCAGCAGGCGGCCATGCTGAGCGCCATCGACCGGTATTTTCCCGCGCACAGCATGGCGACGCGGCCAGACGGCGGTTACTTCACGTGGGTAGAGCTGCCGCGCCAGGTCGATTCGCTACGCCTGTTCGAAGCGGCGCTCGAGCGGGGGATCAGCTTCGCGCCCGGGCCGATATTTTCTGCCAGCGGTGAATTTCGCCACCACATCCGGCTGAACTACGGGTATCCGTGGTCCCCGGAAATTGAGCGCGCGATGGCAACCCTCGGCGAGCTGGCTCAGGACGAGGAGCTTGTATCTGCGAGCCTCGCCGGACCCGCCCAGCCGTTCTAGCGGCCGAACGACGCGGCAGCCGAGGGCGCGTTCAGCGCGGAAATCTCCTGCATGACGAAACGTCCTTTACCTGCCTGCTTGGCGCGATACATCGCATCGTCCGCGGCCCTCAACAGGACTTCGCTCGACAGCGTCGCGCTCGGTTCGGGCACGAGGACGCCAATGCTGGCTGACAACTGGATGACCCTTCCGTCAATTCGCATCGGCTGGCCGAGCGTTTCCAAAATGACTTGTGCAATGCCTGCAATTGCGTGTTTATCCGCCCCGCTGCCGGTGAGCAGGACGGTGAGCTCGTCGCCGGCAAGACGCGCGACCACATCGCTGTCACGCACGCAGTGGCGAATGCGCGCCGGGACTTCGACGAGCACACTGTCGCCGGATAGATGCCCGTAGGTGTCGTTGACTGCCTTGAAGCCGTCGAGGTCGATGAACATCACGGCGGCGAGACAGTCACGGCAGTCGCGCAACGCAGTATCGAGCTTCGACAGGAACGCACGCCGGTTGTGGAGCCCGGTCAGCGCGTCATGAAAGGCGAGATCCCGGAGGCGATCGACCAGGGCCTGCCGCTCGGTTACGTCCTGCACAAGCAGGTAGTAGCCGCCGGCGGAGCGTCCTTGAATGTGGCTCGGGACCAGCAGTTCGCGCAACACGCGCCGGGCTCCGTTGATGGTAGCGCTGATCTCATACTCGACGCGCTCTCCCGCGAGCGCGCGCTGCACGTAGTGATCCGGTCCAGTACTTCCTCCGCGCCGCTCTCGAGCAGCCGCGTCGCACCGACGGCCGATTCCCGATATCGTTCGTTGGCGGCACCCGCGGTATTTTCCGACACGACGGGCACGCCGTTCTGGTGCGCCGCCACGAACTGGCGCTGCGTCGTTTCGGCGGATGCAAACTCCCGCAATTGTTTGATTGTCATTGGCATTCCATACCGATACCCCTGCGCCAGATCGATGCCCGACTGTTGCACGGCGCGATGTTGTTCGACGGTCTCCACGCCTTCCGCTACCACCTTCGCACCCATCGCGTGGACGAGGGTGGCGACTGCCTTAAGAAAAACGGGGCAATTCTCGTCGTCGGCCGCGAGAAACCGGCGGTCCACCTTGACGAGATCGAAATTGAAATCGTCGAGCAGGTCCAGGTTACTAAAGCCGGTGCCGAAATCGTCGAGAGACAGGAGTACACCGGCCTGCTTCAGAGTACCTAACGCCGCGGTGACTTGCGGCGTGCGCGCGGCACAACTGCGCTCCGTGATCTCCAGAACTGTGCGGTTAAGCATCGTTCCCGCGGCCTGCCGGATGTCATCGACAAAAACCCTGCTCGCCAAATGTCGCGCGCAGATATTCACGGAGATATGCCAGTGATCAACGCCCGGCGTCTGCCTGATATCGATGCTTGCCTGGCGCAGTACAAAGCGGGTCAAAGGACCGATCAGCGAGGTGCGCTCGAGATGCACGATGAAATGATCAGGGCCTACTCCACCGAAGGTATCGTTACGCCATCGGACCAGTGCCTCGACGCCGACGCACGCGGAGGTACTGACGTCGAAGATGGGCTGGTACACGACGTAGAACTCGCCGAGACGCAGGCCCCTTCGCGCGGCGCGCAGGAGCTTTGATCGCGAGAAAAAGTGGACCGCCCGCTCGATAGTGGCGTGGTGTACGTCAGATCCTGCTGCGAGCGTCGCGATGAGGCGTCTCATGAGCATGACGAAGATGGGTTCAAACGAAATTGGGCGTTCCGGACAATACGATCGCCTTGCCGAAGTTGCCTTGTCCACGCGACGACCGGGGCCATGTTCGCGAGAATGACGGCAACCGTTCCGTTTGCCAGTGTGATTGGCTTGTCAATATCCATGACTAGCCCGAACCGTAATTGTGTCTCGGGAAACTGCGTGAAACGCATGTTTGTCCTGTTGCGGGGAACGAGCAGGGACGCGCCTGCGCTGCAGCGAGTGTTTGCGGCCTGAGGTCTCGCCGAGCAAGCGCACGGTTCGCAGAGGGGGTGACTATGACTGAGATCTTTTCAGGAAACGAGTCTCACATGCACCGAAAAAAAACGGATCAGTGCGCGCAGTTCTCGATCCTGGATCCAGGACCAAGCAGTAGGGACGGCAGGGAAGGCCGGATAACCATTCATCGCATGCCGAAGGGCTGGTGTATTCGACCGACTACAACGGAGGGCTCTACATTCTTGAGTTTTAGGGTTAAGCCGTTTCCCATCCAGGCACTTAAATGCAGTCTGCCCGCGAGAGCGTCTCTCACCAGTACGGGGCAGTTCATCGCATTTGTCGGCGCTTATCCGGATTAACGACTAGACTTAAAGCATCGTCGGCGCATGCTCATGAAAGAGGAGTCTTGCGCCATTCAGTGATGATCCGGACGTGCGACCGAGCGAGGCACAACGATGCCGAAGACCGTTCAAACCGCTGAGCAGATCCGCGACGAACTGCAGAAGCGCATGGCTAACATTGCCGCTGACGCGCCGGGAGTTTTGCGCGTCCGCATGCCGCTACCAGAGCGGCATCCGCCGGATGCATCCGGCCGCAACTGGAACATAGTGCCGCTCAATGATCCCGGCGAAGATTACGTCCGTCATGTCCAGAAGGTGATCGAAGACATGCGTACTGAGTTCGTGCTTCCAGATTGACGCCTGGGTGCGAAACCGGAGCAGC
The DNA here is from genome assembly GCF_044909315.1 of Caballeronia udeis. Lineage (GTDB taxonomy): Bacteria > Pseudomonadota > Gammaproteobacteria > Burkholderiales > Burkholderiaceae > Caballeronia > Caballeronia udeis_A. The sequence continues at coordinate 117,794 of NZ_JBIYEB010000026.1, read as the reverse complement.
TCATGCGAACGCACGTGTTTGAACATCGGGGCTACGAGATCGTGGTACAGCCGGAGCAGAACGCATACAACGCGTGGCAGGCGAAAGTGAGTGTGCGTCATGTCGATAGCACCGTGGCCGAATTCCGTCCGGAGACGGTGCAGCCGGAATGGCTTACGCAGGAGGAGGCGGTGCGCGATGGCATCGAATGGGGCACGCGTTTTGTTGATCACGCGCTGAAGGCGTCGCACAACCGGATGTGATGGAACGATCAGCGGAAAGTGAACAAAACCCGTCAGGATCGCGAAAGATACCGCCCTGCGATGGATTTACAATGCACGGATACGGCCAACCGTCGTTACGTCGTTATGCCAGCGCGGCTGCCTGCTTGTGACGTGCGTGAAACGAAAAACCCTCCTGAACGTTTTCAAAGGTGGATGCCATGTCTGTCGTCAGGATCTATGGACGCATGGGCAGCGCTAACGGATACGTGATACGCGACTTCCTGCATCGAAGCGATATACCGTTTGAATGGATCGAACTGGGCAGCGATAAAGAAGCGCAGGAACTGGCGCACGTGCAGCATCTTTCCGATTCGCGCTTGCCGGTCTGCATCTTCCATGACGGCACGCGGCTCGAATGTCCCACCATCCGGCAAGTTACCGAGAAGCTCGGCTGGTTCGCGAATCCATCCCGTGAGGCCTACGATCTGGCGATTTACGGCGCAGGACCGGCGGGATTGAGCGCGGCGGTGTACGGCGCATCGGAAGGGCTGCATACCGTACTGGTGGAGCGTTGGGCACTGGGCGGCCAGGCAGGCAGCAGTTCGAAAATCGAGAACTATCTGGGCTTTCCGGAGGGCACGAGCGGCGCGGACCTGGCAGAACGGGCGCGCGTCCAGGCCATCAAGTTCGGCGCTGAGATCCTGCTGGCGCGCGCCGGCGTGCGCGCGGAGTTTCCGCCCGGCAACGGCATCGTGTATCTGGAGGACGGCACACGTATTACGGCGCGCACGTCGATCTGTGCGACAGGCGTGGCATATCGCACGCTAGGCCTGGAAGGTGAAGAGCGCTTTTTCGGCGCGGGCCTTTATTACGGCGCCGGTGCGAGTGAGGCTGCGCTGATCCATGGAGAAGACGTCTATGTGGTGGGCGGCGGCAATTCGGCGGGACAGGCCGCCATGCATTTTTCGCAGTCCGCCAACCGTGTTTATTTGCTCGTGCGTGACCCATCGCTTAAGAACACGTTGTCCCAATACCTGGTGGATCGCATCACGTCGGCGCCGAACATTGAAATGTGCCCGTGCACCGAAGTCACTGCGCTCGCAGGCAGTGATGTGTTGCAGGAAATCACGCTGACCGATGTTCGCACCGGCCGGCAACGCACGGTCATGACGAGTTGGCTATTCGTCTGCATTGGCGGCGAGCCGCAGACCGAATGGGCGCAAGAGGTTGGCATTGTCCGCGATGAAGGCGGCTATCTCGTGACGGGTCCCGACCTGCAGGAATATCGGTCGGACCTGAAATGGCCGCTCGAACGCGTGCCGCTGCATCTGGAGACCTGCGTGCCTGGCGTATTCGCAGCGGGCGACGTGCGTCACGGGTCGATCAAGCGTGTGGCGTCGGCGGTCGGCGAGGGCGCAATGGCTGTCGCGCTGGTGCATCGCTATCTGAATAGCGCATGAGGGTAAGCGCTGCCTTGATGCGCGCAGCTATCCGAGGAGTACGATCATGACCCGTGGTTGCACGCACCTGGGCGAGGCCCGCATTCTCCACACGCCCATCGACTATTGCGAGGACTGCATGAAGCTTGGCCAACCCTGGGTACATTTGAGGCTTTGTCTTTCATGTGGACACGTCGGCTGTTGCGATTCGTCGCCCAACCGGCATGCAAGCAAGCATTTTCACGCGACCGGCCATCCTCTGGTGCGATCAATCGAACCCGGCGAGACGTGGATCTGGTGCTATCGCGATGAGATCGTCGTAGGTGAAATCGGATTGTGACGGCACGCCGCCTGCTCGTGCGGACGGCGTGTCTTCAGGCATGCCAGCGTCACGTATGCGCGGGCTCCTGCGTCGGCGCCTCGCGGGGCGCTTCTGTGGGCGCTGCGCCCTTCTGCACACGCACAGAGTGCGTACCCGGGTCGTAGGTCATGGTGACCTTGTCGCCGTCGTGCACGTCGCCCCGCAGCAGCGCATCGGCTAGTTGCGACTCCACCTCCGCCCGGATCTTGCGCTTGAGCATCCGTGCGCCGAACTCGGGGTCATAGCCGATCTCCGCGAGATGTTCGCGCAGCGAATCGTCGAACGACAGCTCAATGTTTTGCCCGTCCGCGGTGCGCTGCACGCGCGCGAGTTGCAGATCGACGATGCTGCGGATCTGTTCCTTGCCGAGCGCATGGAACACCACTACTTCATCGACCCGATTCAGGAACTCGGGCCTGAAGTGATGCCGCAATACTTCCATCAGACGGTCGCGCAGCTCGGGGTAGTCAAGCTGCTTCTTGTCGGAGCGCATGTTGTCCTGGATCATCTGCGAACCGATATTGCTCGTCGCGATGATGATCGTATTCGTGAAATCGACGAGACGTCCCTTGCCATCGGTGAGACGGCCTTCGTCGAAGAGCTGCAGCAGGATGTTGTGCACGTCCGAATGCGCCTTCTCGATCTCGTCGAGCAACACCACGCTATACGGGCGGCGACGCACCCGCTCGGTCAACTGGCCGCCTTCGTCATAGCCGACATAACCCGGAGGCGCGCCCACCAGCCGCGCCACGGTATGCCGCTCCGAGTACTCGCTCATGTCAATGCGCACCAGCGCATTCTCGTCGCCGAACACCGAGGCGGCGAGCGCTTTAGCGAGTTCGGTCTTGCCCACGCCAGTCGGTCCGAGAAAGAGGAAGCTCGCGGTCGGCTTACCGCCTTCGGTGAGACCGGCGCGCGAGAGCCGGACCGCCTTCGCGACGGCGCTGACCGCCTCGTCCTGGCCGACCACGCGTTCCTTCAGGCGGTCCTCGAGACGCAGGAGCTTCTCGCGGTCCTCGGCGGTGAGTTCGGACACCGGCACGCCGGTAAGCGACGCTACGATCTGCGCAATATCCTCCGCGGTCACCTCTTGCGAACTGGTGCCGCGTTCCTTCTTCCAGACCTCGGTCTCATCGTTGAGGCGCTTCTGTTCGGAGACGAGCTTGTCTTCCAGTTGCTTCGCCTTGTCGAACTGCTTGGCGGCGCTCGCCGCATCCTGTTCCTGGCGCGTGCGGCGGATGGTCGCCTCGATGTCATGCAGTTGCGACGGCCGGGAATTCGACGAGATGCGCACGCGGGCGGCTGCCTGGTCGAGCAGGTCGATGGCTTTGTCCGGCAGGAAGCGCGCGGCAATATAGCGGTCCGACAGCTTCGCCGCGGCCGCGATGGCCTCTTCGGTGATCTTCACCTTGTGATGCGCTTCAAGGCGGTCGCGCAGTCCGCGCAGGATTTCGACGGTTTCCGCGACGCTCGGCTCGGGCACGTTCACCGGCTGGAAGCGGCGTTCGAGCGCCGAGTCCTTCTCGATGTACTTTTGGTATTCGTTGAGCGTCGTGGCGCCCACGAGATGCAGTTCGCCGCGTGCGAGCGCCGGCTTGAACACGTTGCCGATGTCGAGCCCGCCTTCGCCGCCGCCCTGGCCGGCACCGACGATCGTATGCAGTTCATCGATGAAGATGATCAGCCTGTCCTGGTTCTCCACGATCTCGTCGAGAACCTGCTTCACGCGCTCTTCGAACTCGCCACGATACTTGGCCCCCGCCACCACGCTGTTGATATTCAACTCGACAACGCGCTTGCCGCGCAGCACTTCCGGCACCTGGTCCTGGGCGATGCGCTGCGCGAGTCCTTCGACGATCGCCGTCTTGCCCACGCCCGGCTCGCCGATCAGCACCGGGTTGTTCTTGCGCCGACGCGCAAGAACTTCGATAGTCGTTTCGATTTCCTTGTCGCGGCCGATCACCGGATCGAGCTTGCCGCGCCGCGCGAGATCGCTGAGATCCCGCGCGTACTTGTCGAGCGTCGGGGTGGTGGAGCGGCCCTCGACGGTGCCTTCCTCGGCGCCCTTGCCGACCACCTTGACCGTCTTCTGCCGGAGCGCATGCGACGACAGGCCGTACTTGCGCAGCAACTCGCCCGCGAAGCCATCTTCCTCTTCGAGAAGCCCGACCAGGATATGTTCCGGTCCGACGTAGCTGTGGCCGAGTTCCCTCGACGCGGTGAGCGCGTTCTCCAGCGCGCTTTTCGCGCGCGGCGATACGCCGATGCGTTCTTCGTCCGTCTTCCCGGCGCGGGTGCCGCGCGGTGCGTTTTGATCGATGTTCTTCTTGATCTCTTCGGGATCGAGCTTGAATTCGCGAAAGATCTCCTGAACCACGTTGTTGTCGGCGAGTGCGAGCAGCAGGTGCTCGGTATCGACTTCAGACTTGCCGAAATCGACGGCCTTTTGCGCGGCCGCCTGCAAGCGGTCCAGGCCGCTTTCGCTCAGGAACGTCTGCAGGTCGACGGCTTCACGCGCTCGGCGATGCCTGCGCGGCCGGCCGCCGGCCCGGCCCGGACCTTCCCCTGCGCTCGCGCGCGCCGTCTCGTCCGGTTGGCCGAGAGGTTGCCAGCCGCCGCGCCTGCCTTCGAGCGGCGACCACATATCGTCGAAGAGACTTTCGAACAGACCGCCGTGAAAGAGCGATTCCAGCGGCGAGAGGCTGGACTGCCTGCGCGCCATGAACTGCATGTAGTGCTCATCGCACAGCGTCAACAGACGGCGCTGGCCGTTCTCGGTGATCGTGATCTGCGAGGTCGCCGGTTTTCCGCAAACGCTGCAAGTGGCCATGATGTTGTCCGTTGGGTGGGCAGGGGAGGACCTGGAAGCTGACGCGCTGTTTCACGATGTCGCCGTGCGCATCGTGCTATTTGATCTCGAGTCGCCGCTTCATCGCGGGTTCATTGGCCGCCTTGGGCACCCGCACGGTGAGCACGCCGTTCTCAAAATTTGCCTCGACGTGTTCGAGATCGACGCCGGACGGAAGCGGAATTGTCCGCTGGAACTGTCCGAACGCCCGCTCCACCCGGTAGCAGCCCTTCTCATCGCTCTTCGATTCGATTTGCTTCTCGCCAGTCAGTACCAGCATGTCGTCGACGACTTCGAGCTCCACGTCCTCGCGCGACAGTCCCGGCAACTCGACCACGATGCGCAGCGCGTCGCCGTCATCGATCACGTCGAGGCGCGGCTGAAAGCGGCTGGAGCTGAAGTCGCCGAACCAGTTGCTAAGCGGCCCTATCCCGCCGAACGGATCGCGTATCAGGTCGGTGAGAAGGTGCAGGGGATCCGGCAGCGGCCAGCGCGCCGTATCGAACGATGCCGGCCATGCGGGCGAGGGCGCATCCGGGGTCGACGGCGAGGGGGCCTGCTGTGAAGCCGCGGGCGCGACGTTCAGTTTCGCGCCCGCGCCCTTTTCCTCAGGGCTCTTGCGCAGGAAACGGAAGGGGTTCCACTTATCGAGGTCCAATAGCATCGCTATGCTCCTTGTTCCGATGAGCCGCCAGAGCGGCCAGGATCTTCAGTGACTCGTGCCGCGGCGTTCGCGGCTGATGTCAGCCCTTGATGTCAGCTCTTGGCATATTCGAACTCCGGCAGTTTTTTAAGCGCGTCCTTGTTTGCGCCGGCCAGGATTGCCTTCGGCGCCATCTGCTTGAACTGCTGAATGGGGATGGCGACGCGGTGCGCGGCCATCCCGAGAAAGCCGCCTACGTCGATAATCGCGGCGGAGAGCGAGCCATCGGGTGCAACGATCAGGTCGTCGACGCGGCCGATCTTTTCGTTCTTTTCGTTGTAGACATCGGTGTGGATCATTTGCGATGCGCGCCAACCCGTTGCGACCAGTTGCGCTTCGGTGACCGTCACACCGAGCGTCGCCTTGCCGGCGATTGGTGCATCCTGCGCGGTCGCGCCGCCGGCCACGAAGCTAGCAGCAGATAGCGCAAGCACGATTGTCGACAGCCTTGCGGCCGATGCGAGGATAGTCTTCATGACGTTCTCCAGAATGCACAACGGGAAACGTGGACGCCGGGCGCAGGATGGGTTCACGAATTGGACTCAAGAATGCAGCGGCGTCTTTTGCTCGTCGCGAAGGACGGCGTCGCGCCCGTTCCGTGCGGCGAGGCTGACGACAAACAGAAGCGAGCCGGTCACGATCGCGTAGGTGCTGATCATCCAGACGAGGGCGAGCGCTCCAGCACCCGGGGCGAGCAGCACGAAGATGCCAAATAGCACCGACAGGATGCCGATGACGAACAGCAGCCACTCCGTGCGTCCACGCCTCTTCAGCCGGATGCCGGTGACGACATCGAGCACTCCGGTGACGATCGCGTTCGCGCCCATCACGGCGATCAGCACGAGCGCCGTGACGCCCGGCGCCACGACGGCGATCAGGCCCGCGGCGATCGTGCACAGTCCGAGCAGCAACGGGATCCACCAGTCCTTGCGGATCGAACGATGGCGTATCGCTGCGCTGACCGCCGCGATGCCTCCGATGAGTGCATACGCCGCGAACATCACGACGAGAAGCAGCAGCGTGAGGCCAGGCCACAAGAGCGCGAGGAGACCGAACAGGATTCCCGCGGCGCCGCGCAGCATGAGCATCCACCATGCGCGTCCGAGCAGTTCGTCCATCGTTGGGCTCCTCGGTTGGATCGCCGGCATCCGGCTGATACAGCGCGCGTCATGTCTATGCGGCTCATATCGTCAAGCCTACATCCGCCACGCGCGCGCTTCTTTCGAGTTCCTGCCCAAAGGTGTCGGATTTCTGTGTTTGTTGTTCACACACCGATTTAGTCGCCAGCGGATCAGCGGATCGTCGGGCGGTGGTGCGCGACGCGGAAAGCGCGGGGCGTGCAGCCCGTATATCGATGAAACACTTCGGTGAAATGCTGCTGCGTCTGAAAGCCCGCGCGTGCAGCGACATCGATCAGCGGGAGGCTTCCTTCCGACAGCATCGACTGCGCCAATCTCAATCTTTCCGTTGTCAGGTAGAAGTGCGGCGGATGCCCCGTTGCGTTCTTGAAAGCCCGCGCGAAATGCGACGAGCTCATGTGCACGAGCGCGGCGAGATGCTCGATCTGGATGTTCTCGGCGATGTGCTCGCGTATGAAGTGTTCCACGACACTCAGCTTTGGCTGGGAGAGACTCGTACCCGCATCGCACCTATCGGCGTTGTGTCCGTACCGCAGCGCGAGATGGAGTGCGAATACGTCGGCGAACGCGGTGAGGCACATAGGGTCCGGGCTTCTGCCGACGTGCAACGCGATGAGCGTGACGGCCGCTTCGCGCAGGAAAGGGTCCCACGCTGTGAACCAGCATGGGATATCGCACGTCGCGGCGCCGAGCGCCTTTCGAGCGGTCTCCCTGAGCTTGGCCAAATCGAGCGCCACGACCAGGCCGCACGGATCGCCGTCAGTGTCGAGCTCGACGCGAGCCCATGCCGGCACGATCGCGATGAACGGCGCACTGACGCTTATATGCCGACAGGGGCGGGCGTTGCCGCCGACATCGCTCGCATGCGCGGTGGTCCGGTCCGCCGGGATGACACACAAGATCCTTCGTGCCGACTGAACGGCACCATCCGTGCAAGCTACCCCGATCGAATGGCAGCGAAGATCTTGCACGAGTGAAGAACGTGGTAATTGCTTCATGGGGCGCATTGCCAGGCGTGAATGGAGGTCGTGAGCTCTGAATCCTGGTATCCAGCCAATTCTAGGTGGTCAGGTTTCGTCTACGTAAGTTTTGCTTTGTTATATGGATGTCGGGAATGCTGCATATCTCCGGCGGAAATGCAGCGTCGGGCAATGCACGCGGGACGCGCAGACCGAACGTCGAAATCAGCCTGGTTCACAACGGACTGGTTTCGGACATAACATCGGTCGCGGACGCTGAGCGGAATCGCGCCCGTCCGAGACCTGCACCTAGCGCAGATCAAGCAACAAACTGCAAGTACTCGATGATCTCTCGGCGAGAAATTAGGTGAATCAGATGCGCTCTTCGTGATCCCGTGCGTCGATCGCGGCATCGACGGGATCGTCACGCTGCCGCATCAGCCAGTAGACGCTGCCAAGTGCAACCAGCGCGGCCGCGAGCGCGGCGATGCACTTCGGGTCCGTAGCTGGATCGAGGATGATGAACTTGCGCGCCATCGCGAGTATCGCCACGAGGATCACTGTCTTGACTTGCACGATGTGATCGCGTCTTAACATGACGCGGGTAATCGAGTGCTTGAATTCCATCGCGATCAACAGCGTCATCACCATCCCGAAGACCGCCTGGAAGATCGCGTGATCCAGAGGATTGAGTGCCTCCGATAGCTATTAACACATGTCTGCGGTTTGCCTTCAGGCGGGCCGACAGGATTGAACACGCCCCCACCATTATGATTTTCCTGCCGTGACCGTGGTCGACGACCCAGATGCCTATCGGATACGCCGCTAACCCCGAGACAAGGGGCCTGAGCGAAAGCGCTGCATTCGTTTCCGTGCGGCTCCAGCCCATCGTCCGCTCCATGGGAACCACGAAGAGCGAACACCCGTAGTGGACCGATCCCCACGATACAAGCTGCGCGACGGCATGCGCCCATGTCTCGCGGTGACCGGCAGGCTCAGCATTCTTGCTTCAGAGGTCAGCGGGTGAACTCGACACGCGGCTCAACGGGGTAGAGCGCCATGGATAGCCAAACACTGCGAATAATATAGAGATTCCTAATTATTTAACTGAGTGGGACACCAAGCGAACCACGTTGTAGCGGGGTGCTGAGTTGAGGCTGTTCCCGATCCCGGCGGCGATCCCGCCATCAGTTCATCCTGTATGAATGCTGCTCGAATCGGACGTTGCGAGCTACGATTTCCGCTGACTCAGGATGCGATCTTGGAACATGCGGGCAATTGACCTTGGTTGGTACGACAATGAGAAAGATTTGGCCATACGACAATGTCGGTTCGTGGCCGAGCACCGCCAAATTGCGACCTTCTCTGCTCGCCCCTCGGGGAACCGCCAGACTCGGCCTTAAAGAGAATCTGTTGTCATTGTGTCGCCAACTGACTATCAGGGATGGCTATCCTGCAAGTCGACCGACGATTTGCCATGCTGGGTTTTGTCGCCGGACTGCGGAACCTCCAGCGGCTTGACTTCGACGGGGGCAGTGCCATTTTCTTTCAAGCCGAGCTTATCGGCGGTCTTGGGCGACACGTCGACAATTCGATCCTTGACGTAGGGGCCGCGATCCCTGATTTCGACCACCGCGTTGTTGCCGTTTTCCAGATTCGTGACCCGGGCCTTGGTGCCAAGCGGCAGAGTTTTGCTCGCGGCGACATTGGATTGCGGATTCATACGCGTACCGTCGGCCATCTTTTTTGAGTAAAACTTCTGGCCGTAGTAGGAGGCCTTGCCCTTGCGTGCCTTGCCAGTGCGGTCAAGACCGGTGCGCTGAGCCACCTTCGAGTTCGCATGCGTGGCATTGGTGGACGCCGGCTTTTGCGCCGGCAGCGCCGTGCTCAGGTAGCAAGACAGGACCAGGAACAGAAGCGTTCGAAGCTTGCGTCTTCGACCTAGCTGTAAACGTGTGTGGTCGACGTGGTCGCCAGGCTCGTACACCACCAATCCCGGCGACATCTCAACCGGCGCCATTCGCGTTTTCAGACACACCAATTCCGCTTCGGGGGACAGGCCCAGTAGCCGGTTCTCCGTGGTATGAAGATTATTTTCCATTTGCCACTCCTCTTCAGCCCGTCAATGGCAGTGAGCACCCATCGTGCCGCGGTGGCATAACGGACGCCAGGTTTAACGGACAGGTGCATAATCGGGCCGCAGTCAGCCAGTCTTTACTTTCAAATGGTAATGTTTGATGGCTAACTTCGTTTTTTGCTCCGCGTTATCCGACCAGAGCCGGCGAATCAAAGACGACTGCACTTCGTCACGGAGCAACGGTGACAACCATCGCCATAGCAGACGAAGAATCCACGCGATCTTTCACGGTAGTGGGAATTGGCGCTTCCGCAGGCGGACTCGAGGCGATCTCGGAGTTACTCGCAGGAATTGCGCCTTCCAGCGGCATGGCCTTCCTGGTCGTCCAGCATCTGGCGCCGTTCCGGCCCAGCCTGCTTCCGGCGATTCTGTCGAAACATACTTCGATGGCAGTCATCGAAGCCATCGACGGTATGGTCATCGAAATCGACCATGTCTACGTGATCCCGCCCAACACGAGCATGTCGATCGCACAGCGCTGTATCAGGCTGCAGCCGCGAGGAGAAACTCTTGTGCCGCCGATGCCGATCGACGACCTGTTCGATTCGCTCGCCAGCGATTTGGGCGTCGACGCGATCGGCGTGATTCTGTCAGGCAACGGCTCGGACGGTGCGCTTGGCCTCCAGGCCATCCAAGGTGAAGGCGGCATCACCTTTGCGCAGGACACGGTGTCGGCTCGCCACAGCAGCATGCCGCGCGCGGCAGTCAGCCTCGGTTGCGTCGACAGCGTGCTGGCGCCGCGTGACATCGCCCGCGAGATCGCCCGCATTGGAAGCTACCCTAAGCGCGCGCTGGATCAACTCGAATTGATGGGATCCGCTACGGATCCTGGTGACCGGAGCCTACGCCCCCTGTTTCGCCTGCTACGCCGCGCCTGCAACATCGACTTTACCTACTACAAGCGTGGCACTATCCAACGCAGATTGTCGCGCCGCATGGCGTTACGCGAAATGACCTCGGTTGTCGACTATGTTGCCCTGCTCGGTTCCGACGCCGCGGAAACGCTGGCATTAGGCCGGGACCTGCTGATTCGCGTGACCGAGTTCTTCCGGGATCCAGAAACGTTCGACGCACTGACCCGCACTGTCTTCCCGCGGTTGATCGGTGAGCAGGACACGCCCGCACCCATCAGGATCTGGGTGCCCGGCTGCGCGAGCGGCGAGGAGGTGTACTCGATCGCCATCTGCCTCCTGGAGTATCTGGACGAGCGTGTCTCCAGCACGCAGATCCAGTTCTTCGGCACGGATGTCAGTGCCGATGCGCTGGAAACGGCGCGCGCCGGGCGCTACATCGAAAACATTGCGCGCAACGTCTCGCCCGCGCGGCTCGAACGGTTCTTTGTGCGAGATGGCGATCACTACTGCATCAACAAGTCGGTCAGAAGCCTCTGCACGTTCGCGCGCCACAACGTCGCGACCGATCCGCCGTTTTCGAGGATCGACCTGATCAGTTGCCGCAACCTGCTGATCTACCTGGACCCGATGCTCCAGCGAAGCGTCATGCCGCTGTTTCACTATGCGTTGGCTCCCGACGGTGTGCTCATGCTGGGGCCGTCAGAATCGGTGGGTACATCCTCCGAGTTATTCAGCGTGATTCCTAGTGTGTCGAGCAAGCTCTTTGGCAAGAAGCCCCGTCCTGGACGTCCCCGGATGGGCCTGCCCGCGTCGACGGTCACACCGCAAACATTTATCTCCGCCAGACCTGCGCCCGGTGGTCGCGAGACTCCGACGCGTGCCGAACTGCTACGGCGAGAAATCGACCGCATGACCTTAGCTCGGTACACACCACCAAGCGTCCTGTGCGACGAGGAGTTGAATATTCTCGAGTTTCGCGGTGACACCTCCGCTTATCTGGTCAATCCGAGTGGACCGCCGAGCAGCAGTCTCAAGCGACTGGCGCGACCGGAAGTTTTTCTGGCCATTGACGAGGCAGTTAGGCAGGCGCGTCGCGAGGCGACGGTCATCCGTAGAGCAAGCCTGCGGTTAAGCATCACTGGTGACGCTAAAAAAGCTGCGCTCGAGGTACATCCGGTACAGGTCGCCGACCTGCCGGGGCGGTGGTATCTGATCTTCTTCGAAGCGCCGGCAGATGGCCTCAACTCACTGCCTCAGACGAGGCGCGAATCCCTGACAAGCGTCGTCGTGCACGCTTTACGGCGAGTCAAGGGACGACCGGGCCACGGAGCTCCCGGTGACAAGGACCTTGAAATCGCCCGACTCGACGCCGAGCTCGAGGGCAGCCATCGGCATTTGCTGGCGGTACTCGAAGAACATGAGCGAGCACGGGAAGACCTGAGGGCAAGCGAGGAAGAACTGCTGTCGAGCAACGAGGAATTCCAGAGCACCAACGAGGAACTCGAGACCGCCAAGGAAGAGCTGCAGTCTGTCAACGAGGAGTTGACGACAACCAATGACGAGCTGCGTTATCGCAACCATGAGCTCAAGACCGCCAACGACGAGGTCGCTCGCGCGCGCGACTTCTCGCAGGCGATCGTCGAGACCATGTCCGAACCTCTGCTCGTGCTCGAGGCTGATCTCAAGATCACCCTGGCTAACCGCGCGTTTTATCAAACCTTCCAGACATCGCCCGACATAACCATCGGCACGAAGCTGTACGCCCTGGGCAACGAGCAGTGGAATATTCCCGCGCTGCGGGAGCTGCTCGAGGAGCTTTTGCCGCAGAGGACCAGTGTTCGGGACTATCAGATCACTCACGAATTCCCGGGCATCGGACTACGAACGATGCAATTAAGTGCGATGCGCATCGCGTGGCCGGCCCAGGCGCTCATCCTGCTGACCATCGCCGATGTGACGCAGCAGCATCAGGCATTCGGCCGGTTGCAATCAGCGGATCAACAAAAAGACGAATTCCTCGCGATGCTCGCGCATGAGTTGCGCAATCCCCTCGCAGCCATTCGCAACGGTTTGCAGGTCTGGGAACGGGAGAGCGCTGACAAGGAAACACAAAAGATTGCACGCGTGGGAGCACAAAGGCAACTCGATCACGAGATCCGTCTGGTCGAGGATCTGCTGGATGTGTCGCGAATCACGCGCGGCATCATTGTTCTTAAGAGCGAGCCGATCGACCTGGTCGAGACAGTGCGTCGTGCGATCGAGGCAATGCGCCCGGAATTCGAGGACTGCCAACACGAAGTCACGCTTGCATTCCCGATGGGCGTGCTGCCGATCGACGGGGACGCGATGCGGATCGAACAGATCGTCACCAACCTGTTGGGTAACGCAATCAAATACACGCCGCCGGGCGGTCATATCCGGATCTCGATCGAAAGGCATCTCGATGACGCGCTGCTCACCGTGGTCGACAGCGGCATTGGCATGACGGCCGAACTCATCCCGACGATCTTCGATATCTTTGTCCAGGCCGAGCGCTCGCTGGATCGCAAGGCTGCGGGCCTCGGTCTTGGCCTGGCGCTGGTGCATCGCCTGGTCGGATTACATGGCGGCACCGTACGTGCGTATAGCGAAGGACTTAACCGGGGTAACAAATTCGTGGTTCGCCTGCCGGCCATGCCACGCGGTACTGCGGCTGAAGAGCCGGACCATGTGGCGATCCATTCTGCGCCGCCGCTTGGCACCATGCGCATTCTTGTTGTGGATGACAACGTCGATGCGCTGGAAAGCAGCGCGGCTCTGCTGCGGATCGACGGGCACGATGTGCAGACTGCGCGGGATGGCCCGGCCGCGCTTCTTTGTGTCGAACAATTCAGCCCTGAAGTCGTGTTACTCGATATCGGCCTGCCCGGGATGGACGGCTACGAGGTCGCTCGCCGTATACGCGCGATGCCTGATCAGCACGATACTTTGCTGATTGCCCATAGCGGGTACGGTGAGGAGGAACACCTCCAGCGAGCCACACAAGCGGGTTTCGATCACCACCTGATCAAGCCGGCCGACCTTAGCCAGCTAAGTGCATTGGTTGCGGTGTGTCGCGAGAGACGCGTCCGTTAATCGCCCATTCAACCGGTCCCATTTAATCGGTCCCATTCGCCACACACCATCAAGGAGCCGTCAAAGAGCAATATTTACATACGGGCTCCATTCTCGGTGCCAAATTCGGCGAATTCCCCTCAATTTTTACAATGCATCGCCAGCATTGATCAATGGATTTGCTCTGACATAAAACGTTTGCGTCCTTTTGCGATTTTGCAGCGGCGACCATACTCGCGCCTCGTACTTACACGCCTAAAAGGCTGGTGCTGTCTCATCGAACCGCCATCGCGCATGTCGTGAATGATTGTGTGATGTGCATAATGAGTTTGTTTAACGTATCCGGGACGTCGAACTTGTGGGCATGTCTCGCTGATCACGCCAGCGAGAACTGCATTTCCTCCCGGGTCCAGGACCAGCTGGAGATGCTATCCACCGGGAGTCCAATCTCGCAGTATCTCGATGGACGCCATTGCTACCAGGTCTTTTGAATTACCTGCTACCCAAATACCCTGTGCTCACGAAAACAACACCACAATTGGCCACAAAAAAATATTCGTAAATGATGAACAGGTCCCCCGAACGTTTGCAAGAACTGCTTGTATGTGCGGTGGCCCGTATACGGCATTAGTTACTGAAATATAAAGCAACAATTAAATGTAAAACAAGCTAGTCTCAGTCAACCGCCGCAAAGAACTGTGCGAAATCAGGTCCGACCCGATAGTAGTCACTCTAAAAGCGAACGCAGGCCAATTGGTATCCTTTCCCTCAATACGAATTAGACCAAGTCGATTTGAAATCCGTATAAAAACGAACACCACGAATAGTGAAACCCGGTTGAGGGCAGGGGGAAGCTGCTTGCGCGATATGGCGAAAAATCGGTAGTTCTCGCCCCTTGAGAATCAATGGATAGCCTTCGTAAATGACTAAGAACTCGACGGTATCTACAGCCAGAATAAGAGGGGCGTTGGAATCGTTTTATGCGAAACGGCCGGGAATATCAAAGTTAATGGAGGTGGCGTATGAGGATGAACATAGCTGTTCGTGAAGCGCCTCCCGCGATCTGGCGGCTGCTAAAAGTCTATACGCAACTGTTGCTGACCGGGTTTGCGCTAGTCCCCGCTTGTCTGATCGCCTATCTGTATTTCGCACAAGATCCGACGCTCAAATTCGAGAATCACATATTCCATGAAATCGCCATCGCGGCCGCCACGCTTGAGGGCTTTTTCGCCACCTATGTGACATGGACGTGCTACCGGTCCTCGGGTGAGCCCCTGCTACGCTGGCTCACATTGGGTTTTCTCGGCTTCGTATTGATCTACGCATTGCATGGCGCACTCACCGGCATGGCGCATCACAATATGTGGCTGTTTCTACTCTATGGACCGGCTTCCCGCCTCGTGATGTCGATCCTGCTGTTTGTCGGACTGCTCTCGTACCATCGTCCGCCCGAGCGGGTCGAGAAACGCTCGAACGCTCGCGACTGGATGATGTGGCTCGGGTTCTTCGTACTGGTTGATATCGCAGTCGCTTACGTGGCGAACTCGGCCGTCGCCAGCAGCCCGATGGTGCGTCTATCAATGGAAGGGGGCGCCCTGGTTTTTTCGATATTGAACGTGACGACGTTGATGTTGCGCCGGATTCGGTCGCCGCTCATGGTGATCTATGGCATTTCGATCGTATGGTTCGCGCTATCTTCACTCGCATTCATTCTTGGGCAACCGTGGAATCATATGTGGTGGCTTGCGCACGCCATCTTCGCCGCGGGTTTTTTTCTGCTCAGCTATGGCGTTGTGGAGGCTTTCCGCACCACACGCTCATTCTCGACCATTTACAGCCAGGAGGAATTGACTGCCCGGCTGGCCGAGGCAATGGCCCGTACCGAAAGCGCGTTGCAGGAACTGCAGCACACTAATCAAAAGCTCGAGCGTCTTGCCGCCACTGACCCCTTGACCGGCGCTGCGAATCGACGTCAGTTCATCGAAAGCGTCGAGGCCGAGATCGGGCGGACCAAACGAGGCGGCGCTCCCTTTTCCCTGCTGGCACTTGACCTCGATAACTTCAAGGCGATCAATGACTCGTACGGCCACCAGATCGGCGACGAGGTCCTGCGGCGCTTCGTACAGACGTGCCTTGAGGCGATCCGCCCTTACGACGGTTTCGCTCGCGTAGGTGGAGAGGAATTCATGGTGCTGCTTCCACAGTCGCTGCTCGAAGCGGCTCGCACAATCGGCGAGCGTGTTCGAGTGGCCATCGCACGCAGTACATTCGAGGCCGGGATCGGGCACCTGGTCGAGGTCACCGTCAGCATTGGAGTCTCGCAGTTCGGGCACGATGGCGACACGATCGACACGCTTCTTCGTGTCGCTGACGAACGACTCTATCGCGCAAAACACCAGGGCCGCAACTGCGTGGTTGCGGCGTAGGGGCGACGCCCGTCAAACCCTCATAAGACTCCCGCAGAAGCAAGAAGTAGCGGGGGGCATACCGAGCTCCTCAAAAAGGAGCCAATCCATTAAAGAGAGTTGAATGTTTGCGGCTTCTGACCATTGCGTTTAAACCTCCCTGTCAACGCAAGCGTTATGCGGCATCCATTTAAGGGGAGCACGGTCATGAGCGGTATCTATAATCCTTTACTGGTTTTTCTTTCACTCATCGTCGCGTTCCTCGCCTCCTATACGGCGTTGGAACTATCAGGGTGGATCTTTTCGTTGCAGCAGGAACGGCAACGTGTGCACTGGCTGCTCGGCGGTGCAATCGCAATGGGAATCGGTATCTGGTCGATGCACTTTATCGGCATGATGGCTTTCGCGCTGCCCATCCTGGTTGGATACGATCTTTCCTTCACAGCAGCTTCGTTTCTACTGGCTGCCGTGGTTTCGCTCCTTGCCCTAGCCACTGTGACCCGGGGAAGACTCTCCCCCGTGCGCGTCGCCTCCGCCGGCACCGTCATGGGGTTGGGGATCGCGGGCATGCATTACACCGGGATGGCTGCGCTGCAGATGTCTCCGCCAATTCGGTATACGTGGTGGATCGTGATTGCGTCGATTGCCATTGTGATTGCAGCATCGATTGCCTCGCTGTGGCTCGCCTTCACGCTGCGCACGTCCGCGCGGCAAAGCATCATCGCCAAGCGTCTTGGCGCCGCGATCATCATGGCGCTGGCAATCACAGGCATGCACTACGCCGGTATGGGCGCAGCCAACTTCGCGACGGGAAGCATTTGCCTTTCTGTCAACAAACTCGACACGAATTGGTTGGCGCTGGTGGTGTCGGCGAGTTCGTTGACAGTGCTGATTGGAACACTCGCTTTCCTCGGATTGCATACAAGCAGCCTGTCCAACTCCCTGCGGCGTGCAAACAGCCAGTTGGACCATCTCGGCACGCACGACACGCTGACGGACCTGCCCAATCGGCTTTGGCTCACAGCCCACATCGAGCGAGCGATGGAGGCCTGCGCCCGGAGAGGTTCGATGATCGCTGTGCTGCTTGTCAACCTCGATGGTTTCAAGACCATCAATGATTCGCTTGGCCATGCCGTTGGGGACGATTTCCTCAAGACCTGCGCGAGCCGGCTGGGCCAGAACTTGCGGCACGACGATATGGTCGCCCGTATCGGCGGGGACGAATTCGTGATTGTCGTGGGCGGACTGCTCGACCCGTCAGTCGCCGGACAGATCACCGATAACGTGCTGCGCGAGCTCTGCCGCGAAATAGTCATCAATGGCGTACGGCTACGGGTGAGCGCGAGTATTGGAATCGCGGTGTTTCCGCGCGACGGCGATGACGTCGCTACGTTGTTGCACAACGCGGATGCAGCGATGTACGACGCCAAGCAGAGTGGCCGCAATACCTTCCGTTATTTCGAGCCTGCCATGAGTACTACCGCGCTCAGCACGCTGATCCTGCAGCGTGACCTGCAACGCGCTTTCGAGCAGGGGCAACTGAGCCTGTCTTTTCAGCCGAAATTCAAGATTGCCAACTTGTCTCTGAGCGGGGCTGAAGCGTTGATTCGATGGCAGCATCCGGAAATCGGCGACATTCCTCCCCTGGAATTCATTCCTGCTGCCGAGCGCTCCGGGCAGATCGTCCAGATCGGCAATTGGGTCATTGCAGAAACGTGCCGCCTGATCGGCAGGTGGGACGCGTTAGGATTGCCGGCGGTCCAGATCGCGATCAACCTGTCGCCGGTGCAGTTCAACGTACCGGACCTGGTCGACCATATCGACGCCATAGTACGGAGCGCGGGTGTCGCGCCCGAGCGCGTGATGTTCGAAATCACCGAAACCGTCGCGATGCAAAACGCCGACAAAACGACCGCGATCATCCAGAAATTCCAGTCACGCGGCTTTGACATGGCCATCGATGATTTTGGAACAGGCTATTCGAGCCTGGCATACCTGCAAAGGTTTCGAGTCAGACAGATCAAGGTGGATCGTTTTTTCGTCAACGATCTGGATGTTCACGAAAGGCAGGGGAGCGCGCTCTTGTCGGCGATCGTGACACTTGCGCGCGCGCTGAACATGGAGGTAGTGGCAGAAGGTGTCGAAACAATAACCCAGTTGAACAAGCTAGCCTGTCTGAATTGCGATCAGGCGCAGGGCTTCTTGTTGAGCAAGCCGTTACCTGCCGCAGCCTTTCAGCAATTCTTGAACGGCATCGACAGGATGTCGCATGGCAAACCAGAAACGCGAGCTGTCGTTGAGCCTGGTTAGCAGGTTCGATCAAGCGAAGTGTCGTGGTGGAACACTGTCACCCGACGGAGCGCGAGTCGCGTGGTCAGATCAATAGTTGGCCGATAGCCGGGGAATAGTGCAAGCGCTTGAACACTCGTGCCATCAAAACACGCCACGAATCAGTCGATAGCACACGCGACTCATATAGTCGCGATAAGTGGCGTCCTTTGAAAGTAATTGCTCTTCCTTTACGATCCGTACGGCTTGCAGAGCCCACTGCACCAACACTATCGCGAGGTTGCGAACACCGAAGTTCGCAGCGAGAAACCCGATGTCGGTGACCAGGTAGCCCAAGTACATCGGATGGCGGATGACGCGATATGGTCCAACCACGACTACGCCGCGATTAGCAGGTAAAAGACCGAACGAACGCCTTAGCGACCACTTTGCATAGATCTGCAATAGCACGCCGGCAACCTGGATTCCTGCTGCCAGCGCCTCGGGAACCAGCCTGACACCGGGTTCAATGCTGAACGCGAGAAAGTAAAAGGTCGCACAGATGGTGACAACGAGACTAAGAGGCTTCCAGTCACGCTCACGTGGAACGCGGGAAAACATGGCGAGACCGACGGTCAAGACCTCCGCAAAGGCGAAAACCAGTAGCGTGATCCGAGAGGTGTCTCTCATGAATTGATGAACGCTCAAAGCCACGAACAGCCCCAGCAGTGCCATCGTAAGACCGCGGATACCAATTTCCGCTGCGAGTTGCGTGCGCGTCATGCTCACTCGGTGAGCCGGACTTGGCGGCCCTTGTGCAGCTTCGACGCTGCCGATTTTGACAACGGGCCGAGTCGTCGTGGCGGGGCTGTTTGGGTTCATGCGTAGGCACCAAATGAGTGGTTCTATGTTCAGCGCTGCGGGTGCGGTGCGCTACTGCTGCTACTGCGTCAATCGCAACTCGCCTAAGTTGCCGGCGATCTGCTGGAAGATGCTATTGAGCGTCGCGTTGTCCGGCGCGTGATAATAATTTCCTGGACTGGCGCAGCTTTGCATCGCCTGCTGCGCAATGGAACTTGAAGCGTCGTTGCCAAATGTGATCGCGTAGACGGTCACACCGCTCTGCTTGATTGCAGAACATACGGCCGCCTGAAACGTGTTGACGTCGTCCGGCCATCCTGCGTTGTTGCCGCTCGACGGATCAGCCGGATTGCCGCCATGCAACTCTGACGAATCGGTCAGGCCATTGCTGAGGGTGGATCCGTCCGCTCGCACCACAGTAGGTGCAGCGAGACTGCGCGAGCCGACACCAGAGAGACCGTTGAAATACAGGTCGTTGGGAATCGTTCCAGCCGCGCCGATCTGGTTCTCGCCATCCGTCAGGACGATCATCACGCGCTGTATTCCTTGCGTGGACTCCGGCTTAGGGAAACTAGGATCGGCCGAGATCCAGCCACTGCCGTTGGCTAAATTGTTGGACCATGACGAAGACAGCATGCGCCAGCCCCACAGCAAGCCTTCTGGAATGATTGTGGACCCACCCGCCGTCATGTTGGCGATGGCCTGATTGAGAGCGGATTGATTACTTGTCAGGAAAGTAACGGGCTGCAAGATGCAGTCGCTGTTTTGTGTCAGGGTCGAGGTTCCGTACCCGCTGTTGCTCACCTGGTCGTAGTAGGCACCTATACCGGTGCCTGGCAAGCTCGGCAAGTAACCGCTGCAATCGTTTGGTTCACCATCGTTATCGAGCGTGACAGGCACACCGCGCACCGTCGACGTGAGCGGCAGGACACAAAAATTGAAGTAGGTGTATGAGCGAATCTGGAGGCCGGCGGGTGGCACGTTGTAGTAATACGGTGTGAATTTTTGCGTGCCGGAGGGGGAGTAGGCGCTCGGATACAAGAAGCCGTTCGCGTCACGGGGTTCGACCGCGCAGCCCGCCCAGCCCGGGTGGTTTCTGTCGGCGTTCATCTGGACATTGGTCGAGTTGTACGCGAACGACGGATTCATCCAGGTGCCCCCCGCCGGCAATGCGCCAAGCACGTTCACTGTGCTGGCGAAGGGCACGAGACCGACATAGTAGCTCGATGCGCCCTGTGCATACAGATTCTGCACGAGACTCGTCGCGGCTGCCTGGAGGCCTGCCATCTTGCTCGCCCCGTTTGCCGACCCGTTTGCGGAAGCGTTCATCGAGCCTGTGTTATCCAGCACCATCACGAGTTCAAGTGTGCTTTGCGGTAAGCGCAATGCCGAGTTGCTGGCCGACACAGTCGATACAGTGTTCGATGAGGGCGGCTGGGACGATCCCGTTCCGCTGGTCGCTGTGCCATTGCCAAAAATGATTGGAGCGAGCAGCGACATCGTCCCTGAAGTCGACAGGTTGATGGTTTGCCCGGCACCAGCTGTGCCAGTCACCGTAGCGGCAAAATTTCCAGCGGGAAGGGTCACCCTCAAATAGCTCGCCGGCATGTTGGCGTTGAAATAGGCCTGCGCGTCAGCTTGCCACTGCGTCAGGTTACTTCCGGTGGTCGAACTGTAGTGCGCCAGATCGGCTCCGGCAGAAAGCGTCGCAACGTCGAGCGCCATCTGGATACGGGCTTGGCTCATTTCGTAGCTGATCGTGTCCAGCGCAGTGCACATTGACCCGATCAACAAGCTCGCACATATTGCGAACATGAGCGCTATCGCACCCTCGTCACCCACAATCAACGCGGCCGCAGAGCAATCTTCCGGTGAACCTGTCAAGCGGCGCGAGCGATCCATGGTTCGTTTCATAGGAAGCTCACGGTTACTGCGCCGGGCAGAGTTCGAGCGGCTGGCCGGAGCGCGTGCGCGCATAGACACGCTCATAGATGGTCTGCACACCGGGTGCTGTCTTCCAGAACACCGACGTCATCGAAAATGGCGTGTATGAGTAGAAGACTTCCACGATGATCGCCGAGTCGCCGGTACGAAAGGGCCAGGCAGATGGCAGGATGCTTGTGGATGTCACCTGCGTCGTCATTACGCTCGAGTTCCACGGGGCCGTGGCTTGCCAGTAGATCTTCGGTGTGGCAGCCGTAAGCGACTGCGGTGACGCCGCCGACGGAACGCACGGCGTGATCGGGTTGCACGTCGTCGCAGCCTTATCGCAGACAGACGTGACGATCACGCCGCCTTGCGAGGACAGCGCGTTGGGTGCCGCGAGCAGCATGGCGGCGCTCCAGAGGGAACCGAGGTTGTTGACGCTACTGGTAGAGTTGTCATTCAGGATCTGGGGCATTTGCCCGATCGAGTCCGCGAGCACAAACGCCGTATGCTCGACAATACTTACCGCTCGCATGTACATATACAACTCGGTGAAACCGAGCAGGACCAGCAGCATCAGCGGAACGATAATCACGAATTCGATCATTACACTGCCGCGATCTGATCTCATCAGCCGGCCGATGATCGCATTGGACTCTACGATCGGATGTCGCAACCTGGTTCGCAAGAGGCTCGTCATTTTTCGTTCTGGACAATGTAGTTGCGTTGGAAGGTGAGGGTGTTCACGCCGAGCAGTTGAGGAATGCCGGAAAATCCCGGCATGGTCACCGTGATGTTGTACGAAACAATGTCCCCAAGATTTCCCGGTCCCTGTTGAAAGGTCGGCGTATTAACGTTGCCATAGGTGCCGTAGTCAAGCTCCGTGATGTTGACCGTCGCGCCTATGGCGGTCCATCTCCCAAGAATGCTCGTGACGATGCTTTGCGCCTGGGCCGCTCGTGTGCCCGATGCTGGATTCGACGTCGTCAAGCCAGCTCGTGAAGCTGCTTGCGCGGCGATTTGCACCGACGCGTCAACGATCATGTCGAGAGCGAGTTCTACCATCCCCAGGACGAGGATGAACATCACCGGAGCAAAGATCGCGAATTCGATCGCCGAAGTGCCCCGGCTATCGGCTAGCACCACGCCAACCACACCTCCCGGACGCGAGCTGCTGGTGGTCATCGCGCGGTGACGGCCTGAAGGTCAGTAGGCGGCACAGACGCTTTGGATGCGGAAGGAAAGGAGTGCATCTCCGTCCCCGGCTTTACGATGCGTTCGCGTTGAATTTCGTAGAACCGAAGATTGTCCTGTACCGATGCCTTCGGCAGGTCCGCTCCTAGTATTTCTGCTGCCGCTTCCGTATTGCCGAGCATGCCGTATGCGAGTGCGAGGTCTTGGCGAGCCTGGGGCGGCGCACCGGGATAGCGCGTCAGGTCAAGCAAGACATTGGCGCCCTCGCGAGGATCCCCGCCCAGCGTCAGTGACAATCCAAGGTTGAGGCTCAGGCCCGGATCCCCTGGATTCGCCTTGAGCGCCTGTCGCAACTCGGCTTGCGCGGCAACGTGGTCGCCTGTCAGGTCGAGCGCCGCGCCCAGGCCCGCGGAGGCAAGCGGCGCATCGGGCGTCAGCGCCAGCACCTGTCGATAGGTCGAGATTGCATCGTCGAAGCGCCGCTGGTGGATTGCCACGCGTGCAATGCCGACCATCGCCGCGATTGCATTGGGTTCGACCTGTCTTGCCCGCTCGTAGTAGACCGCCGCTCGCGTGAAGTCGCCGACGGCGTAGAGCGTGTTGCCCAAGCCCGTCAGACCCGGAACCGAGCGGGGGTCCCCGTCCACCACTTTTTCGAAGAGTGTTGTTGCAAGCTCCACGTTGCCCGAATCGAGCGCGGTGTCCGCAATGCGAAGCTCGCTCATATTGCTCGGTGCCGTATTTCGAGTGACGGGACGCGTCTCCGCGGCATGCTGGGTTGTTGTGCAAGCGCTCATCGCTATCAAAAAGACAGCGCCGAGGGCTAGCAAGCACGCATGTCGCTCAGCCCGGTGCAAAGGGTTTCGGTGCACCCGGACTGCCATGAGATGAATCTGCAGGAAAGCTGTTTTCATTGTTTGGCGACAAACTCCAAGAGTTGAATAACGGCGGGGCCGGCTGCAATGACAACGACGGCCGGCAGGATGAACAGCATCATCGGCACCACCATTTTCGGCGCGAGCTTGGCGGCTTTCTCTTCAAGCGAAGTGATATGGGCCAATCGCTCGGTGCGGGACAACGTTCGCAGCGCCTGGGTGATGGGCGTGCCATAACGCATTGACTGCGTCAGCGTCGAAATCAGGGCACGGATGGACGGCAAGTCAATTCGCTCGGCCAGGCCAAGGAGCGCGCGCGTGCTGTCGCCGGACAATTTAAGCTCGTCGGCGGTCAGCGAGAACTCATCAGACAGTGGCACGGAAATGGAAACAAGTTCATCGGCGACCCGGCGAATGCTCACCGCCAGACTGTTTCCCGCGTTGGTGCAGATGACAAGCAAGTCGAGCGCGTCGGGCAGACAGGACGCCATGGCGTTACGGCGTCGCGCAGCGAAGAAAGCGAGCACATATTCCGGCACGATCATCCCAACGACGAAGACGAACAACATCAACGTTCCGCGAACGGCCGGATAGCCTCCGACGACCGGAATGTGTGTTCCCAACATGACTGTCGTCGCCGCACACACGAGGCCCGCGATGAACTTGACAGCGAGGAGGACGGAGACCGCACGTTTGCCACGGTAACCGCCACGTACCATTTTTCTCTTCAGCGTCTCGCGATACTTCGCGTCGAACAGCGGCAGTTTGTCCCCCAGCGTCGCCAGGCGTCGCAACAGGTGCGTGCGCAGCCTGGTGTCGTCGCCGTCGCCGATCGACGTGCTGTCGGTGCGCTGGCTGAGTGCTGCCTGGCGTGCTCGTTCGGCGATCCTGCCGCGTCGGCCTCCACGCTTCATTGCCCACCATAACGTCAGCACCCCGAACAATGCCGAGAGCATCAGGAGATTGACTAATGTCTGGAAACTGGCCGGGTTCATCGCGAGGTATCGAGTTTGGACATCTTGTTGATCACCAGAATGCCGAGCACCACCGAGATAGACGCAAACGTCAGGAGCTTCTGCCCGGCGGGTTTGTCGAACAGCACCATGACGTAAGCGCGATTGAGACCGTACAGGGACAGCATGATGATGATTGGAATGGCGGCCAAAATCTTGGTCGTGATCCGCGCTTCTCCGGTTAGCGCTTTCGTTTTCAGGCGGATCTCGCGGCGTGTTCGAACAATACCGGCCAGATTCTCAAGTGTTTCCCCGAGTTGGCCGCCGGTTTCCCGTTGCAACAGCAGGCACACGCAAAAGAAAGAAAAG
This sequence comes from Caballeronia udeis, assembly GCF_044909315.1. GTDB lineage: Bacteria > Pseudomonadota > Gammaproteobacteria > Burkholderiales > Burkholderiaceae > Caballeronia > Caballeronia udeis_A. The sequence continues at coordinate 93,207 of NZ_JBIYEB010000026.1, read as the reverse complement.
TCGGCAACTTCGATTCGCCGCATTGCCACGGACAATACCTCGTCCAGGTCGATTCCAAGCTGCAATGCGTCGCCCATCAACCTGAATTCGTGGCGAAGCGGCTCGGGACATTCGTCTGCGGCGGCGCCTATGACGTGCGTGACAGGTACGCCCGCGCGCACCGCGCGGACAATCATGTCGATAAGGTCCGGGAAGCCATCGAGAAAACGGCGCTGAAAGCGGGCGACGAGAACACGATAAACCTGCATCAGAGCGAGCAGCGGCAGACCGAGCAGCAGAAGTGGCGTGACGAAGGAGGGAAGGGGCATGAAAGACGTCATCGCCAGGGCCAGGAGCGCACCTGCAATGGCCGCACAGATCACAATGCGAAGGCCGTTCGCGCCTGCGACCGTCCTGAGCCGGGCAATCCGCGGGGCGACCCAGCGGCTGAGCGCGTTGCCGTGCCTGCTTACCTTGAAAAGGGTCGCGTCAAAGCTGACTGCCGTCGGCAAGGGCTGGCCGCCCTCAATCGAAAAGGACCTAAGCATGCGCGCCTTGATTCTTGCGTCAGGCTGCTTGTTGCGCATGTCCTGGACGGTAAGCGCCATGAGTCCGAGCAGCAGCACGCAAGCAAACGAGCACACAGTGACGAGGTCGATTGATGTCATGGCCGCATGGCCTCCAGCAGTGCCTGCTCAACGCCGTAATAGGCAGCGCGCTCGCAGAACGCCGGCCTGATGGGCGCCGTCTCGAAGACACCTTTGACTTCTTCGTTGTAGGCACTCGCGTCGTAACGAAACGTGAAGAGATCCTGGGTGATGATGACGTCGCCTTCCATGCCAACGAGCTCCGTGATGCGGGTCACCCGCCGTACGCCGTCGCGCATCCGTTCGATCTGCACGATCAAATGAACCGCGCTCGCAATTTGCCGGCGAATGGAGAGGAGCGGCAAATTGCCATTCGCCATCATGACCATGCTCTCAAGCCGGGTGATGCTGTCACGAGGGGTGTTGGCGTGAATCGTGGTCATCGAGCCGTCATGGCCGGTGTTCATCGCCTGCAGCACGTCGAACGCTTCCGGACCCCGGGTTTCACCGAGGATGATCCGATCCGGCCGCATCCGCAGTGCGTTTCGGACCAGATCGCGCTGGGCCACGCCGCCGAGTCCCTCCGCATTTTCGGGGCGCGTTTCCAGGCTTACAACATGCGGTTGCTGAAGTTGCAGTTCGGCAGCATCTTCAATAGTAATGATGCGTTCGCCATGTCCGATGAAGTGCGACAGCGCATTCAGCAACGTGGTCTTGCCCGAGCCGGTGCCACCCGACACGATAACGTTGAGACGGCAGGTACTGGCGAGCTTGAGAACGTTGTGCATCTGCTCCGACATGTTGCCCTGCTGCGCCATCCGGTGCAGCGTGATGTTGCGCTTCGAGAACTTGCGGATCGCGATACACGCACCATGAATAGCGAGCGGAGGCAGGACGACGTTGACCCGGCTGCCATCGGCCAGGCGCGCATCCACCATCGGGCTGCTTTCGTCCACCCGGCGACCGACGCCCGCCGCAATACGCTGCGCCACGTTGACGACGTGCGCGTTGTCGCGGAACTTGTACGGTGTCAGCTCCAGCCGGCCGTTGCGTTCTACATAAACCTGGTCCGGTCCGTTGACGAGAATGTCGGTCACGCTGTCGTCGGCAAGAAGGGGTTCGATCGGGCCCACGCCGAACATGTCGTTGAGCAGTTCGCTGACGATCTGGTTCTGTTCCGAGATCGTGACATTCAACCGTTCGCGCCCAGCGATCTCAAGGACCAGTTGGTCTACCCCGGCCTTCATCTGATCACGCGTCTTCCCGACCGCGGCCGACGCATTCATTGAGCTGAATACGCCATTCCGGATAACCTTGAACAGGTCTGAGCGGACCAATGCCTCGTTACCCTCCGATAACGCCGGCCGCCCCGGCGACGCCGTGACCGCGACGTTTGCCCCGACGGGCATCGAAGCAGCTGGCGTGGCGAGTGGATCGACACGCGGCGCGACGAGGCTGGGTTGAGGCGTCTGTTTTTGCCCGAACATCAGCGTTTCCTTATTCCAAGCTTCTGGAGAAAAGTCTGCTCGGCGGCGACATGCTGCCCGGTGAGATCGCTGCCAATGCGCTTGATGGTCTGATTGAAGCCATTGGCCGCTTTTTCGTCGATAGCTTCGCCGAGGTTCTCGGCGATTGATACGGCCTTTGCTTCGAACGGCACTTCGTACAGCACGGCGCGTCCGACGGCCGCTGTGAAATCGACGGTCTGCACTTTGCCCGCGGTCGCGAAATTGGGGTTGTTAAGCAGCAGCGAAGCCGCAGGATTGTTGTCGCGATCCTCTATATAGCGCAGGAGACGGAGCGTCTCCCGTGTGGAATATACGGACCGGTCAGCGACAACATAGGCACGCGAAGCCTGGTCGAACGCTTCGCCTGCCAGTGGATCGGTCCGATTTCCGACGTCGAGCATCACGTAATGAAAGCTCTCGCAGAGCAGCTCGAGAACCCGCCCAAGTGCACCCGCCTTGAACGGTCTCGGGGCGTTGTAGTCAAGCTCGGCGGACAGTACAAAAAGTCGGCTTCCCTTCGCAACGAGGGTGCGCTCCACATACTGCGGATCCAGCCGGTGCACGTTCTGCAACGCGTCCGCCAAGCCGTTATTGCTTTGAATGCCAAGCATGCTGTTTGCAGCTCCGCCGTACACATTGAGGTCGACATAAGCGACCCGGCGATGCGTATCTTCGGCCAGATGCCGTGCGAGATTCAGGCCGATTGTCGTCACGCCCACGCCGCCTCGCGATCCGACGAACGCGATCATCTTGCCCGCGCGCGTCAGCACCACAGGATTGATCTTTCCTTCGGTCGTACTGACGGTCCGTTTGAGCAACTCGACGGTCAGCGGTTTGACGAGATAGTCACGCACACCAAGCTTGAGCAAGCTGCGAAAGAGCCCGACGTCGTTGCGCTCACCGAGCGCCACGACCTGGACCGATGGTTCGCACACTTCGGCGAGGCGGCCCAGATCTGAAAGTGGCATCACGGAGTCGTGCAGGTCGATCAGCAAGAACAACGGCGAGCGTTCTATCTTCAAGAGGTAGGCAATCGCGTCGTCTACGCCGCCGATCGCTACGTGTGCATGTGGCATCGCCTGTTCCAGCACAAAGCTTTTGAGGACTTGTTCCGTCTTGCGATCGGCAACGAACGCAATGAAGTCCACGACTCGAATGGCCGTCTTGCCTTTCTGGAAACTGAAATCTGTGCTCATGGTGGTCTTCGGTGAGTTTCGCGCGTCAGTGGGACTCACGCGACGTCGTCTTGTCGAGTGGTGTCACGTGTTCGGTCTGGTAACGGTGCACCGCGCTTGCCGCCACGGCGGCATCCGCCGGTCCGAGTGATTGCGGCTTGACGATGTCCTGCGGATAGGCCAGTTGTGCCGCGAGGTTCGTGTAGGTAGCGCAGCCCCATTGCATTTGAGGACGCCTCCAGCCGGCATCGGTCAGCACCGATGGACGAGCCAGCCCGGCGCAATCGGGCGGTAGGGCCGAGTGCCCGTCAAACTGGATGGTCGACGCGTCGGGCATCGTTCTCGGTGGCTTGAAGCATCCACTGACGCTGGCGGTAACGGCGCAAACCAGCATGAGCGCGATAAGGCGAGAGGCAATCATGGCTAATCCGGCTCAGTAGACGTATCCGGCCGCGCCTACAAGGCGCGGTTGCCCGGATGGGGTGGGGGCAGCGCCGGCCTCGTGTCTGAAGCTGTACTCGACGTCACTGCTCGGTGACATGAGTGACTCGAGCGGCGTACGAAGTTTTGCCGGTTCGGTCGGTTCGACGAGATAAGGCGTCACGATGATGACAAGTTCGGTCTTGTTGTTCTGGTAGTTGGTCGACGAAAACAGCTTGCCTAAAATGGGAATAGATCCCAGGCCCGGTACCTGCGAAATGATGTCGGTTGTGTTGGTCTGCAGCAGACCGCCAATCGCGAAACTTTGCCCGCTTGCCAGTTCCACCGTGGTGTCGGCACGACGTACGCTTAACCCCGGCACCGTGATGCCGTTGGTGGTGACGCTCGCCGTCGTGTCGATCTGGCTGACTTCCGGGCGGACCTTCAGACTGATGCGGTGCTCGTTGATCACGGTCGGCGTGAAATCGAGTTTTACGCCGAACTGCTTGTAGTCGACGACGATCGCGCCGTTGGTCTGCGCTACGGGGATGGGAAACTCGCCACCCGCGAGGAAGCTGGCAGTCTGTCCCGACAATGCCACGAGATTGGGCTCGGCGAGAATCGTCAGCAGACCTTCCTGGTTCAACGCGTCGACGAGTACCTGGATGTTGTTGTTTCCGGTCTTGAACTGGCCAAAGATCGAATAGGCGTTGTTGGTCGGCAAATTGAACGGGGTACCCGGCAGGAGGGGGTTAGAGATTTGACGGCCGCTAAAAATACCGCCGGCGAAATTTCCCGCGACCGATCCAAGCGCCTGCCAATTGATCCCCAACTGCTGCGTGACGTTCCGGTCCACCTCCGTGATACGAACGCGCAATTGCACTTGAAGCGGCCGATCGATCGTCATACGGTTGACGAGTATTTCCTTGTCAGCCAGATAGGGTGAAATAGTTTGGACCACGGCATCGGCGTCGGCCGCTGACGTGGCCTGGCCTGAAACCAATAACGAACCTGGGGAGGCGGTCAGTTGTAGTTGCATGTTAGGAAAGCGTGCCGCGACCGCGCTGCGCAGCGCATCCATGTCGCGGCTAACGACCACCGTACGTTGGAGCAGCGTCTTGTTGTTCAATCCAAGCGCATACAGTGTCGTCGTTCCCGCCTTCTTGCCCAGCACAAAGACTGTTTTCGGTGACGGCACGTGAACGTCCGCGATCGTCGGATCGGCGATGAACACAGCGGTAGCGTTCTCGTCCAGGCGCACGAGGGTGCCCTTGCCGGCGTCCACTGCCAATACTCCCTGCGAACTGCCGGATATGCCGGGAAGGGTGCCATTGGGTGCAAGCGGCTGTGCCGCGTGAGCGGGTACGGCCTGCGCTAGCGTGGCGAGAACCGCGGCCCCGGCCATCAAGGCGCAAGGCGTGGCCTTCGTGCCGATGTAACCCGGACTGAACTGCGTTTTCATGACATTCCATCCTGGCGGGTTAGCACTGGACCTTCTCTGCGAGTCAGCGTGGCGCGGGCAGAGGTGGCAGCGGCGGTAAGTTGTTTCCAGCGGCACCGCTTAGCTGCGCGACATTGGATGTCGCGTCACTTTTTTCGGAACCTCTGTATATGGTCACGGTGGGCGGAGGGGCCGGTTCGAGCCTGCTGAGCGTGGCTTGAGGTCCACGTGGCCGTGGCAGGTCGCGCACGGCGCGTGAAATGTCGCCGGCCCACACGGGTGCCGGTTGCGAGGCGGCCGGTACGGGTGCAGCGGGGTCGCGGGTGCCAGTCGCGAAGCTGCGCAATGCGAGGGACAGACTGCCAAGGCGCGCTGCGACGGAAACGACTTCGCCCATACGGGGCGTGACTTCCAGCGTAACCGTGCGGGCCCGGTTGTTGGCGTCGGGAGCGTCGCCGCTTTTTGGCCGCTGTATTTCCGAGCCGACCGCAAGCACGCGAACATGCTCGACAACGGTTTCGCTCGATACGGCAAGATCCGGCGAATCGGTGCGGCGGTCCATCTGTTGCGTCAACAACAAGTCCACGTAATCGCCTGGCTGGATCAGTCCGGCGTTACCAGAGACGTCGTCAACGGCGACCGACACCGCGCGCATTTCGGGCTTGAGCGTGGCCGCAAGAAAACCGGGGGCGCCCGGCAGGATGACGTCGTCCACGACAAGCACTGCGCCGCTTGTCATCGGGTGACGTAAAAGCGCGCCCTTGAGTTCCACCGCGCCAGGTGCCCCGTAGACCACGGCATTCGGGGGAATGTCAGCGACGGGCACTTGTTTCCAGGCAATGTCTTCGTCGCGCAGAAGCAGGCCCTGCGGAAGGTCTGCGGCACTGACGCGGACCTTCTCGGCGCTAAGCTGTTGCGTCGAAGGACGTGATGCACTCGCTAGCACCACGCGCACGATCAGCGCGATCAGGATGGCGCCAACAAAAAGCAAACCGAATTTGATGATGTTGGACATGGGAACTCGGCCTTATCGCGTGAAAAACAAAGGCAGTACGGAAGGCAGCGCGATGATCAGGCCGCCTCCGAGAGCGAGAGCAACACCGTAGGGCACTCCTCGCGCTCCCGAGAACATGGCGAGGGCCTGCATGGGCCGCGAGCGCTGCTCCGGATTCATGCGTTGCGTGGCCAGACTGATGAGTGCAACGCCTAGCCCGATTACCGATATAAGGGTCAAGGCTGGCAAGGAAAGACTTAAACCAACCCAAAGGAAAACAACCGAGGCCAGTTTTGCATCGCCTCCGCCAAGCATTTTTGCAACAAACAAAGCGGCGCAAATCAGGAAAACAACGAGCGCCAGTAGCAGATGGACAAGCACATCGTCGATCGGCATGCGAGTAACGAGAGCATCAACAAAGAACAGTGCACCGATCGCCATGACCACCTTGGTCGGAAGACGCCGACAACGCACGTCGACCGCGGCGAGCCACAGCAACGCACAAAGTACGGTAAGACGGATTGCGATGGAGAGTAGCGACACGGTCAGCCGGTTCAGGAAAATTCTAGAGATTGGGAAAAGGCTCGAGCACACTGACATGCCGAACCTCCCGGACTCGTTAATTACGAGGCGTTTTGGGCGGTAGTTACCCTCGAGAACAAGTTGGTGAACATCAAGCCGACGTTGGTACTGAAAGTAGCGGCCATGGCGCCCAGCGCGACGACGACGATGCCGGCCAAAACCGCATATTCCATGGCGCTGACGCCACGTTCGTCGCGAACAAAGAGTTTCAGAAATTTGCGCATTTTCTTTGATTCCTAAAAACAAGGGAGGGATGGCCAATCTGGCCGGGCACTACGGATAGTACGGATAGTACGGAGTATTAAAAAATGTGATCAAGCGGAGTGGATGGTGAATAGGGCGCTATTCGGGGGTTAGGCGGGAAACGAGAATTAGCAATAGGGAAAACCCTTCTTAAATATTTTGTACTTCAAATTTTAAGGATTTCGAATTTACGATCGTAAACCCGATGACCATTGACGCTGGGACCGAAGGAACTATTGACATGATGTGGCGCGCGAGGCCGGGCTCTGTTATTCCACACCCGTTGCTTAACGAACTGGAGCTTGGAAGGGGCAACTGCTATAACGGCTGAAATTCAGCAAGCTTGAGGTGCAACGGAGGCTCGCAAAGGGTCCAGCGGCATTCATAGCTTCGTGCTCTCCGCAAGATTTTGGACATCAGACCACGGATCCTGATTTAAAAATCTCTTGCCAGGGCAACGAGACCGTTTGGCGACGTACGGCGGCCACGGTCCTGACGCCGATGCAACAGCAATCGAGGCGCTCCGTTAAGTATTTACGCGCACCAGATGTGCTTGCGATCGGAGGCGTTACTAGCCGCGTATGCGGGGTAGCGTTCGAATGTTGACCTGCAAATGCTCGCAGATTCTCCCACGCTGACAGGAGCGGGAAAGACAAACTGTAAAAAGGGCCGGCCACAGAAGCTGACGGCAAAAGGCCCTGGCGACCAAGAGTGCTCGCCAGATACTGAGAGAGGGTGATGTATTCGCATCGCGGAGCGCGTGATTGGGTCAACCGCATCTAAGCATGGATGGAGACGATCGCTAACGAGCGGATTCCAATCCGGCTTTCACAATGCACCATTTCTTGGACAGAAATTGAAAAATAGCGAAATGACGTGAAATAAATCTTAAACGTTGTTGTACGGTAACGCTCGATCTGCACTATCTAGTCTTACAGTGTCGTAGATGAGGAGATCGATCACTTGCGTGTCTGATGCTTGGCTTTTTTCTAAGTCGTTATCCAAACAGTATTCGCAGTATCGTGACCAACTGCGCGACGTGGTATTGCGTGTGCTCGACTGCCGCTGGGAACGTAATCCCAGGGAATGGCCGGCAGCGAGGGCTAACGCGGTTTATTTGCCGTCGCCGCGAGAGTCTGCGCCCATGCGTTGCACCATAAAACCCCCGGTATCGGGCTTCATTCGCCAACGCGTCTTTGCCACGATGCACGAATTAATACTTTGCAATGCAGATTGTTTTCCGGAAGACGCGTAGGGTATTTCCCCTACATATCGCCGTTACAAATTTTCCTGACAAGCTTGGATTTTTTGCCGGGCTATTAAACTTTTCCCTGCAAACGTCGTTATTAGATTGAGGGTCCCCATCGGGCTCAGCGCGATTGGCGCTTTGAACAATGTACTTTGCCCGTGAGGCGGTGATCATTGAGTTTGTCGTCGTGTCCTCAGCAACATGCTTTCAATGTTGAAAGAAATTCGCACAGCTTTTTGTGGACACCACAACACCGTAGCCTCGGTCCCACAAGACGATGCGCGGGGCCACGGCGAGCTCTAAAAGACAAACGAGGACCATTGGTTCGCCGGTTGAACGAGTACGGGCCGAAACTGCTCTTCAAGAAATGCGGCAAGCTTCCGCGTGAAGTGCGGAACCCCGCCACAGTGAGGAGAGCGCTCGTCTCCATGCTCGATTCAGTCGGCTATATCAATGAAGTTGAGGCGGCTGCAAGCGTCAAGGTGATGCGGAGTTCACCAGCCGGGCGTCTTCGTCGATAACTTCCGACGGTCCGCGCGCTAGTGACTTGAACAGGAAGGAATAGCGGCCATGCAGAACCGGAGCAGGCATCATGCGTCTCGTTACACGAAACCTGGATAGCACGGGCAGTCGCATCGAATTGACAGGTCAGGGTGTAATGACCGCTCAGGTCATCCGTCTGCGTCGGTTGGGTGCGAAAGTGCGTCCTGCACTTCGGCGTTTGCTCGAAGCCTACGTGCTGTTCCCGCTATTTGCGGCAATGCTGCTCGTGCTCGCGTGGACGGCCGTCATTCATCTGGTCACTGTGGAACACGCCGTTGCCCGGGGTGCCGCGGTGGAATTGAGCCGCGAACTCGCCGATACCTACGAAGTGCAGATGGTGCGTGATCTCGTCGCCATAGACCAGGCGCTCAAGACGGTCAAGTACGTGTACGAGACGAGGGGCAGTGTGCGGTTGTCGGAGTTGCAGGAGCAGGGCTTGTTGCCCTTCGCGATCGTGTTCAAGGTAGCGATCGCCGGCAGCGACGGCCGTCTTCGCGACGCGACACGGGTGCAGGCGCCCACGACCGTAGTAGACCAGCCCTATTTCACCGTGCAGCGCGATCGCGCCAACGACAGTCCGGTGCCGTTCGTAAGCGGGGTCACTCGCAACGCCACGACCGGCGTCCCGGAAATTATCTTCAGCCGGCGACTGAAGAACGCAGCCGGAGGATTTGCCGGGATCGTCATGCTCTCTGTGAACCCCGGCTATTTCACGAGCAGCTACGACCACTCGCGCATGGGTAACGAAGGCGTATTGGCGCTGCTCGGCACGGATGGCGTGATGCGTGCCGAGCGAGTGGGCGACCGGTCCTCGTGGGGCGCGGTCCTCTCGGGGACGGCCATGCAAGCCGCCGAAGCATCGTCCGACCTGCCCGCCGTGCAGCCGTGGGATCATGGCGTGCGCCGCTATACGAACCTGCGCCAGTTGCAGGGCTTCCCGCTCATCGCGATAGTCGGTCTTGGTCAGGAGGAACAACTCACGCAATTCCGAAGTCACCGGCGTGCTTACCTGCTATGGGCAAGCTGCGGCAGTGCGGTGCTGGTCTTGTTGGCAGCTGCACTTAGCCGCTCGAGCTGGCAGCTCGCGGTAAGCCGGCGGCGAGCACGGCGGGCACAGCAGACCTACTACGCCGCATCAGAAGCGAGTCTCGACGCCTTTTTTGTCCTTCGCAGTCAACTTGACCCGAACGGCAAGATTATCGGTTTCATGGTGCAAGACACCAACCGGCGTGGTGCAGACCTGTCCGGACTACCGCGCGACGGCTTGATCGGCCAGTCACTCGGCGTGGCGTTTCCTCGATCCCATAACGACGGCATGCTTGATGAGTTTGCGAGCGTCGCGAGGACGGGCGTGATTGAGGAGCGGGAGTGGGTCCACGAGCGGCGCGATGCATCGTCGGCATGGCTGCACCGGCAGGTCGTGCGCGTGGAAGGCGGCGTGGTAGTGATGATGCGCGACATCAGTTCCCGAAAACACGCCGAAGTCCGGCGCGAGGAGCAGAATCGGGTGCTGGAAATGATCGCCACCAGCACACCGTTGGCAGACGTGCTGTCTTCCATGATCCGGCTCCTCGAGTCACAGATCACAGGGGTGGTGTGCACCGCCTTGCTGTGTGATGAAGACGGCCGGCACTTGAAGTTGGGCGCTGCGCCCAGCTTGCCAGAACGCTATGGCAAGCAGATGCGCGGTTCGCTGATTGGTCCGGATGCGGGGCCGAGCGGTCGCGCGGTCCATTGGCGCCAGCCGGTGTACGTACTGGATGTGACGCAGGATGCGCATCTGGGTGTTCAGATGGAAAGCTGCGGCATGCATGGCTACGGCGCATGCTGGGCGCAACCCATTCTGTCGCATGACGGCAGCGCGCTGGGTGTACTTACGTTGTTCGTACGGCATCCTCATGAACCGACATCGGATGAGGGGCAGGCCATCGCAATGGCGACGCGCATTTCCGGCATCGCGATCGAGCGTAGCCAGGCGGAGCAACGTATCCGGCACATGGCGAATCACGACGCGCTAACCGGCCTGCCCAATCGTACCTTGCTCTCCGATCGTCTGAATCAGGTCTTGCTGCACGCGCAACGCTATCAGCGCGGCGTGACTGTGGTCTTTATCGATCTCGACAATTTCAAGCTGATCAACGACAGCCTCGGTCATCGCGCCGGCGACAACCTGTTGAAGATCGTGGCCGAGCGCATGGCGCGGTGCGTACGGCGCACCGATACCGTGGTGCGGCTCGGCGGTGACGAGTTTGTGGTCGTTCTGTTTGACCAGGTACAGGACGGAGGAAGTTTTACGGAGATCATCGAAAAGATTCGCGATACGATTCGCGCGCCGGTCGAGTTGAACGACCAGATTTTTCAGATGACGTGCAGCATGGGGCTCGCGAGCTATCCGAACGACGGTGTTGACGCGGAAACGCTGCTCATGAACGCTGATGCTGCGATGTATCGCGCAAAGGAAATGGGCCGCAACAACTATCAGTTGTACACGTCCGAGATGAACATCAGGGTGCACGCGAAACTGCGGCTTCAGGAACAGTTGCGGCACGCGCTCGCGAACGAGGAGTTTCGGTTGGTGTATCAGCCGCAGGTCGATTTGCAAACCGAGAAGATCTTTGGCGTGGAAGCGCTGTTACGCTGGGATCATCCGACAGAAGGGCTGGTCTCGCCAAGCACGTTCATTCCGCTCGCGGAGGAAACAGGACTGATTGTGCCGATCGGCGACTGGGTGCTGCATACGGCCTGCCACCAGAACAAGGCCTGGCAGGACGCGGGGATGCCGCCCATGACCATTTCTGTCAACGTCTCGGCGCGGCAGTTCTTGCAGAAGGAATGGGTGGGACGGGTGGCGCATGCGCTGGCCGTGAGCGGGCTCGATGCACAGTATCTCGAGCTCGAACTCACGGAGAGTCTCATCATGCAGGATCTCGATGGCGCCATTGCTGTCATGACGCTGCTGCAGGCCATGGGCGTGCGCCTGTCTATCGATGACTTCGGCACCGGCTATTCCAGCTTAAGCGCGTTGAAACACTTTCCGATCGTGCGCCTGAAAATAGATCAGTCGTTTGTGCGCGAACTACCTGACGGCGAGGATAACCGCGCCATCGCGCGTGCCGTCATCTCGCTCGGGCGGCAATTGAATCTCAAGGTCATTGCAGAAGGAGTCGAAACGGAGAAGCAACTTAATTTCCTGCGCGACAACGACTGTCACGAAATCCAGGGCTATCACTACAGCAAGCCGGTTACACCGCGCGAGTTGGAGCAATTGCTGAGCGCACCTTTCGCTTGGCCCTCGGATGAGGTCGCCGAATATGCGTCTCTCCAGCCGTCAAAGCGACCTGCAAGGACGTGAAGCCCTGATGAGAGGTCTTGAGAGGCAGGTCAATGCCAGCGCCAACGTACCGGCTCTTTCTCGAAGCTTGTCAACGTACACGCATCCAGCCACTAGATGCTTATCACGAAGCACTGAAAAGTTACGGACGTGGATTTGAAATTTTACATAAGATAAATTATCAACAGTTTTGATGTGGGAGCTTTTTAGTAATGTCCGATTTGAGCTAATTAGAAATGTCCGATTTCCGCCCTGAGGTGCACGCTGTCGCGATGCGTCGACCCAGGGGGCAATCATGAATGGGCGTGACCTGATCACGGCAACCATGCGCGAACTGGAACGAGTCAAGGTCATCGAGGCGGTCATTGAAGGCCGCCTGCGCTGCTTTCAGGCAGCCGAGCGGCTGGATCTCTGTGAGCGGCAGATCAGCCGGCTGTGCCGGCGTTATGAGGCCGATGGTCCAGCCGGGCTGGTGTCGGGCAAGCGTGGCAAGCCGAGCAACCGTGAGTTGCCCATCGATCTGCGTGCACAGGCCATGGCACTCGTGCGTGAGCGCTACGCCGACTTCGGACCGACACTCGCGTGCGAGAAGCTGGCCGAATGTCATGGCATCCGGCTGGCAAGGGAGACCGTGCGACGCTGGATGCGCGATGCCGGGCTGTGGGTGCCGCGCCGGCAGCGAACACCGAAGATCCACCAGCCGCGGGCCCGGCGCGCGTGCCTCGGCGAACTGGTGCAGATCGACGGCAGTGACCACCCGTGGTTCGAGGACCGGGCGCCGGCGTGCACGCTGCTGGTGTATGTGGACGACGCCACCAGCCAGATCATGGCGCTGCACTTCACGGCCACGGAGTCGACCTTCGGTTACTTTGAGGCGACGCGGGCGTACCTCGAACGCTATGGCAAACCGGTGGCGTTCTACAGCGACCGGGCCAGCGTATTCCGGCCAACGTACAGCCGCAACGGCGCGCGGGGCGTCACGCAGTTTGGCCGCGCAATGTACGAGCTGAACATCGACACGTTCTGCGCGAACTCGAGCCCCGCCAAGGGCCGCGTGGAACGCGCGCACCTGACGCTGCAGGACCGGCTCGTCAAGGAGTTACGGCTGCGCGGCATCCAGACCATGGAAGCGGCGAATGCATACGCGGCCGCCTTCAAGGCCGCGTACAACGCGCGTTTTGCGAAGCCGCCGAGGAGCACGTTCGACGCGCACCGACCGCTGCGCGATGACGAGGATCTCGACGCGATCCTGACGTGGCGGGTACAGCGCAAGGTGTCGGACTCGCTGACCGTGCTGAATGACCTCACGATCTACCTGCTGGAAGAAACCGAGGCCAGCCGGAAACTGATCGGCCACTACATCGACGTGTGGGAGTATCCGGACGGTCGCATCGAACTGCGTGCCGACGGCGTCGCGCTGCCCTATCTGCCATACGACAAGCTCGCGGAAATCGACCAGGGGGCCGTGGTTGAGCACAAGCGGCTGGGGCATGCACTGCAGGTCGCGCAGGCGATGCAGGCACAACGCGATAACCGTCGTGTATCGGGCTCTCCGTCACGCACGAATCGCGGCGCGGCGGTACGCAAGCCGGCAGCCCTGCCCGGCACGAAGAAGCCCCGCGCATTCACGCAGGCCGATCTGAATGAAACGATCCTGCAGCTCGCCACGCAACACACAAAACAGCTAAAACCAGCATCAAAACCAGGCCGTCGGTCTGCAAGGGCGCACTGAACGGACTGACACGTCCTGCCGGTTCATAAGCAGTCCTTCAACACTGCATGAGTTGAAACCCGTGAAAGACAGCCCCCACACCACCCCCTGAGATCAGACATTTCTAATTAGCTCAAATCGGACATTACTAAAAAGCTCCCACATTTCGGTCCATGCTGAATAACCTTATGTCAAATTAAAGGCAGAAACGGCGACCATCTTTGCCGCTCGACGTGGCTCAACAGGAACGTCGACCTCAAATAATTGTCTGAACACTTGCGTGTTTCAGCGCTTCGCTCACTGCGGCAGCATGCCCACAGCAAGACCGTGGGCATGCTGCCGCAGTGGTCGTTTTGCCAGTTGTTGATGTCACAGATTCCCGTCTGTCTTGCCGGCCGCGTGCGCTACTCGAAGGTCAAACGTCGATCCGCAGATGACAGCACGGTGAATGCATACATTATTCTCTCCAAATACAAGGAAATTAGTATTTCCGGAGAACAAATCATACTGCGTGAGCCTGAAAAATCCCCGTGCTTGGAACCGCGCTATTCATCGTCGCCTGTCGTCAGCGCACGGACATTGCATGATTTATTCTTTGTAACTTCAAATTAAAGGGGTGTATGCTATAAAAAATCATGCGTTATCGACGGAATGGCCACCAAGACACTTCAACGACTCATGGCAAGCGCGCCGCGCGGGCAACCGCTCACGCCGCGAATGCTTCGCGACTGCGGCGTGAGCGCTCAGCAGACCACCTATCTGGTCAACGCCGGATGGCTGCAACGCCTGTCCAAGGGCGCCTACCTGCTGGCTGGCGACACGCCCACCCGGGATGGGGTACTGGCCTATCTGGGCCACCGGATACCCGGCCTTCACGTCGGCGGCAAAACGGCCCTGGACTGGCAGGGGGTGCGTCACAACCTGAGCTTTCGCGAGCGCGTCGTGCTGTGGGCTGAACGCCCTTACGTCATGCCGGACTGGGTGGGCGAACATATGCCCTATACCCTGCAGACCACCCGCCTGTTCGACCAAAGCATGCCGGAAAACACTGCGCTGTCACCGCTGCCGAACCGCGATCCCTCCCTGCTCGTTTCCGAGCCCGAGCGCGCACTGCTTGAACTCGCCAGCGATGTCGGCAAACGACGTGCGAAGGGGCAGTCGCTCGAGGAGGCCATGAGCCTCGCGTCCTCGCTTCGCAATCTCCGGCCGACGGTCCTGGACACCCTCCTCTCGCACTGCACGCGCGTCAAGGTCGTCAAGCTGGTGCGCGATCTTGGTGAGGCGGGCGGATTTCCCTGGGGCCAGGACCTCCAGCGGCACGTCGACCGGCTCGGGCCCGGCCGACGCTGGACCAGTAGCCGCAAGGGCGGCCCCCGCCTCACCCTGAAGGCCTGATCTGCACGCCCCCTTAAAGCTCAACGTCCTCTCAATGAACGATCAATACCTCAATACGGTTCGCCTCATGCTGGCGATTGCGCCAGATGTTTTTGACACCCCCCACTTCGCGATGAAAGGGGGCACCGCCATCAACATGTTTGTTCAGGATCTGCCCCGTCTGTCCGTCGATATCGACGTGGTCATGTGTTCCCATGAGCCGGGCCGCGACGAGGCTCTTGCCATCATCCATGACGAACTCGCTCGCGCCCGGCAGGCCATCGAGCGACAGGGACATAGGGTTACCCTGGCCACCGCCAGTGGCAGAAACAAAGGCGACGACGTTAAATTGACGGTCTCGTCCGCTGAAGCCCAGGTCAAGGTTGAGGTGAACTACGTTTTTCGCGGCACATTAACGCCGACCGTAACGCGCAGTGTCGTGCCGCGCGCACAGGCCATGTTCCGCGTCGACTTCGAAGTGCCGACGCTTGCCGATGCTGAGCTTTACGGCAGCAAACTTGTTGCGGCACTGGACCGGCAGCATCCGCGCGATATTTTTGATGTGCAGCACATGTATGACACTTATGGTCTGCGCCAGGACGTCGTGACGGCTTTTGTCGGCTATCTGGCTGGGCATAACCGCCCCGTCCACGAGGTACTCTTTGCGAAGCCGCGATCGCTTGAGGACGAATACGAGGCCGGCTTTGTCGGCATGACCGTTGATCAGGTCGATCTGGCTGCACTTGAGGCCGTTCAGTCTCGGCTCCACCATGACCTTCCAAGGGCGTTGACCACGGAGCACCGCGAATTTCTCGCCTCGCTCGTGAGACTCGAGCCAGACTGGTCACTGATGCCGTACGACCATCTACGCGACCTACCGGCAATCCGCTGGAAGGTCGAGAATCTTGGCAAGCTTAGGACACGCGATGCGACGCGCTTTGCCCATCAGGATGCGTTACTGGAGCAAGGCTTCGCGGCGCTCGATGACAGCTAGAGGCCTGCCTATGGTAAGTAACGTGTGCTCGTAGATGTTGCGGCTCACTGCTTCACCCAGCCCATGCGGGCGTATGCGTCAGAGCACGTGTCGATTTCGTGCTGCGCGATAATCGGAAAGACGCCCGGTGTCGATGCGTTGCATTGAGCGACCTGGCCTGTTTTCGGATCTTTGAACACGGCCGGTGAGGCACATGCTGCCATTAGGATCGCCGAGATGATCACGAACATTCTTTTCATCGTTATCGGTCTCTATGCTGTTCAATACAACGGGGTTCGGCCCACAGCACAGCCCGCAGCTAGACAAACACATGAGATTTTACGTCGTCCTCGAAATCGACCGTCCAATGTGTGCCGTTGCCAGCGGTGTATCCACGAGTAATGTTGCCAAAACTAACCATAACCTCACGCTCCAACACCTTGACGTCATCGGCCCCAACTAAATCCTCCGTATAAGACACGGTAAATGCGTCTGGCGCTAGCCCGGCATCCAAGCAGACTGTTCGGAAGTCTTCCTGCTCGCTTCGGGGCAAATCGTCGAAGGTCTTGTTGGCCATTTCCGTCTCCACGTGGTCTAGCACGATCGTAGCACAGCGGTTGCTTTCAGCCTTTGGCTCCGCCCCTGGCAGCTACCATCTCGCGGGCGAGGCCTCCAAGGTAGGGTTTGAGAGTAGGAAGCGCTACCGGAAAAGCAGCGCTACCGTCGATACCTCGCCAGCATCGGAGGTAGCGGAGTACCGGAAAATTCGAAGCCGCCCGGGCAGGCAGTCAGCCTCCGAACAAACCGCTGTCATTTGGTCCGGTTATCGACGCCACGCTCAGAACGGATCAGTACGCACGGCGGCTCATCTTCATAGGCGCGCGCCCGGTCGATGACCTCACGACGATCTTGTCATGCGGAATGATGACGTTCGTAGTCGCAGGGGCAACGCCAGCCAAAATGTCAACGAGCATTGCCACCAACTCGTAGCCCAGTCGGTCAGGCGGATACAAGACCGAAGTCACAGCCGGGTTTCAGAGTTCCGCCACAGGTCCGTCGTAGAAGCTTGCGACTGACAGGTCTTTGGGTACATTAAACCCCTGCCGATGCGCTTCATGCATCGCGCCTGCTGCGACCAAATGGTTTGTCGCAAAGATCGCAGTGGGACGGTTCGCAAGCGATAGAAGCGTGCTGGCACCTCTTTCACCGCCCTCACGGTCGTAACCCGTGTCGATAGCTAGACTTGGATCGAAGGGCAGGCCTGCCTCTTTCAACGCGGCTTTATAGCCGGCAAGACGACGAGTACCGAGATAGCGGCGCAATCCGCCCCAAAAAGCAATGCGCTTATGTCCCAGTTCGATCAGGTGGTTGATGATCGCGGTGATGCCTCGGACGTCATCCAGCACGACGTGTGGATGGGATCCGTCAAGATACCGATTAACAAGGACTGACGGGGCGCTCAGCCCATAAGCAACATACCAGCGCACGCACATCAGCACCACGTCAAACGGATAGTGAAGGCGCTTAAATACACGCGCTAAGGCCGGCGTAAGGGTCTGTCTCATCGGGCATTGGCTTTGTTTATCGGCGTAAATCATAGCGTGCTGTCTTATCGCGACAGAACCGCTTGAAGGTTACCGCTTTAATAGTCGCTCCCAAAATTTGCAACCGCTCCCCGAATTTTTGTCATTTAAAGTGCGATTACTTGTATCGATCTGACCTCTCTATTCCATGGGGGACAAGGCCCTCGGATTGACGGAATCGCGTCGAGCGGAGATTGCGCTATGCGTGAGCGACAAGACGCCATTTTTAAACAATCAATCCTTGGCCTTGATCGGCCAGACCGCATTCTGCGCGGCGTTGAATTGTGGATCGTATTCGACATCGACCCTCACCTTCTTCTTGATTGCGTGGCCGTCGTACAAGATGTCGGCGATCTTCTGCTCTTGACCGATCAGACCTTTGTCGAACTTGACGAAGCTGCCACTGCGCACTTCATATTCGAACGCCGCGCGCTCGCCGGAGATTTTCAGCGTGTCCTTCAGAATGCCGATCACCTCGTCGCGGTGCGCGTCATGCCATGCCCAATAACCTGAAAGACGCGAGAAAAAATCCTGAAGCGCAGCAGTCTTCGCTGGGTCCTTCAGCACCGCCGACGTCGTGGTCCAGACGTTGAGCGCCGGAATCTGCGTGTCGCGGTCGCGCAGCAAAATAGTGCCCGCGCCCGACTTGATGGTCGGCAGTACGGGACCGAGCGCGCCTGCGTACACGTCGACTTCGCCCGCATTGAAGCCTGCCGCGGACGTCGCGCCATCCGCGAACTTGATGGCCTCGATGTCTTTTTCCGTCACACCGGCCTTGACCAGCGTCGCGAGATATTGCGAATGGTTGTAGCCGCCATAGTTGTAGCCGACCTTGTGGCCTTTGATCTCCTGCACGTTCTTGATGTTCGTGCTCGAACGAACCGCCGTGATGACCGGCGGATAATCCTTCGAATAGGCGTTGCGCCACGCCGCGACAATATGCAACGGCGTTGAATCCTTCGTCCAATCGGTGCGCGCGTTGGCCTGCTCGATCGTGAGCGATGTGTCGCCCATATGCCCCAGATCGATGCGGTTTGCATACAGCGCGGACAGATTGGCGGCCGGTCCGGTCAGCAGCACCCATTCAATCTGGTATGGCGTCCCGTTGACCACACCCGACTTGCGGATCATCGCGGGGAACGCCGGGTCCTGATACGCAATCACGAGCTTGGTGCTTTTCAGGTCCGGCGCATTCTGGGCGCCGGCCGTACCGGAAAGCGTCAGCACGGTAACGGCGAAGAGGCCCGCTAAGCCGGCGAGCAAAGATTTCATCAGCGACATAAATACCTTGGTTGAACTATGGAAAATGAGCTAAGGAGAAAGTCGATTGAAAAACGTCAAGAGAGACTGAGCGAAAACTGCCTGAGCAGGTCGCGTTTGAGTGCATTGAATTCGGGCGATGTCACGTCGCGCTCGCGCGCCAGATCGACGTGCGTCTCGTGACAGATCCGTCCTTTCGACAGGATCACGATGCGGTCGGCAAGCAGCAACGCCTCATCGAGATCGTGCGTGACGATCACAACGCCGAAGCGGTATTTCGCCCATAGCTTCAGCACGAGACTCTGGATGCTGCGGCGGGTGAACGCGTCGAGCGCGCTGAACGGTTCGTCAAGCAGCATGAGATCGGGACGGCGATACAGCGCCCGCGCAACCGCCACGCGCTGCGCCTGTCCGCCTGAAAGACTCACGGGCCAGCTTTCCAGCTTCTCTTCGAGGCCAACGTCCTGCAGCGCGGTGAGCGCGCGTTCGCGGGCATCGGGCTTGAGCGAGTCGTCGAGAAGGACGTTCTTCCATACGCGCAGCGCCTGAATCAGACGCGGCTCCTGAAACACGACCGACGTGTTGCCCGTCACTTCCGTCCTGCCTTCCGACGCAGATTCGAGTCCGGCGAGCAGGCGCAGCACCGTGGTCTTGCCCGTACCCGACGGCCCGACCAGCGCGACGACCTCCCCTTTTCGAACGGTGATATCGACGTTATCGAGCACCGTGTTCTCGCAATAGCGCTTCCGCACGCCAGACAGTTTCGCAACGACGGGTGCGACCTCATGCTCCGTTTGATAAGCAAGTTCAGACATGGGCCGCCCTCCAGACCAGAACCTTGCGTTCAATGAAACGCAGCAACGCGTCCACGCCGATCCCGAGAACCGCATAGACCAGGATGCCTGCAATGATGATGTCCGTGCGCTGAAATTGATTCGCGTTATTCAAGATGTAGCCAATGCCGGCGTTCGCGTTGATCTGCTCGGCCGCGACCAGCGCCAGCAGCGCAATGGCTGCCGAATAGCGCACGCCCACGAGAATGCCGGGTAACGCCGTCGGTAGGATGATGAGCCGGATCTGGTGCGCGCGCGACAGGCGAAACGTGCGCCCGAGCTCCAGCAACTTCGGGTCGATGCCGCGTATGGCGTGATAAGTGCTGAGATACATCGGCGAGATGGCCGCGCCCACGATCAGCGCGATCTTAGACACTTCGCCAATGCCGAACCACACCACGAAAATAGGCACGAGCGCGATGAAGGGAATAGTCCGCACCATCTGCAGGACGGTATCGAAGCCGCGCTCGGCGGACTTGCTCAGGCCCGCCGCCACGCCGAGCAGCAAGCCCGCACCGCCACCGATCAGCAAACCCACGGCTGCACGCGCCAGCGATATCCTCAGCGCATCCTGGAGATCGCCGGACTGCCACAGCTCGCGATAAGCCGCGAGCACCGACGCGGGCGCAGGCAGCACGAACTCACTGGCCAGCCCCAGGGACGAAACGAGTTGCCACACGACGATCAACAGCACCGGAACGATGGCCCGCAAGAGCGGCTCGCGCAATATCACGCGACGCGGCGCCGGCGCCAACGCCGGTGGAGCAAGATCCGGTGCGGCAGTCGCCTTCAAAGTGGATTCTCTGCTAGACATAAGCACCTGAAATGAAATAAGTGACGGATTCGAAGAAAAGGAATGGCGCTCAATAGCGTTCACGAAAGCGCGCCCGGCGTGTGCTCGACCAGGCGTGCATCGGGGTCGGCATAGCGGCTTGCCGGACGCGCAAGCCCGTAGTGCTCACGCAAGGTGGTGCCTTCGTAATCGCGGCGGAAAATGCCCTTGCGCTGCAACAGCGGCACCACATGATCGACAAACGCCGCGAGGCCTGAAGGGAACACGTCCGCGTTGAGGTTGAAGCCATCGGCGGCACGACCGGTGAACCACCGTTCAATGTCGTCCGCGATCGTCTCGGGCGTGCCCACGATCATCCGATGCGCGCCGGGATTGCGGTCCAGCAGATCGCGCACCGTCAGGTTGTCGCTACGGGCGAGCAGGACAGTCGTGCGGATGAATCCGTTGGAGACGTCGGCGCGGTTGCCTTTGTCGATCAATGCATAGGGCAACGGTGCGTCCAGTTGCAGATCGTCAGCGTCGATACCCAGCGCACGCGCGAACTTGGCGAGTTCGGTGCGGCGATCAAGCAGCGCGTCCATGTCGGCCTTGCGCTGGCGTGCTTCGGCCAGCGTCCCGCCAATGACGGGATACAGCCCCGGCAACACGAGCAGATGATCGGCATGACGTCCCTGCGCCACGGCACGCGCCTTGATGTCGCCATAAAATTCCTGCGCGCCCTCGAAGGTAGTCTGCGCGGTAAAGACCGCATCGGCGTGACGGGCGGCGAGCGCGACGCCCGCCTCCGATCCGCCCGCTTGCACGAGCACCGGTCGTCCTTGTGGACTGCGCGGCAGATTGAGCGGCCCGCGCACCTGGAAGTGATGGCCCGCGTGTTCGATCGCATGCACGCGAGCCGGATCGGCATAGCGACCGCTCGCGCGGTCGGCGATCAGCGCGTCGTCTTCCCAGCTATCCCACAGCTTGAGCACGACATCGACGAATTCCTCGGCCCGCGCATAACGCGCCGCTTTGTCCGGCGCGCCCGACATGCTAAAGTTCGCCGCCGCGTTCGGGTCGTAGGTCGTCACGGCGTTCCAGGCAACCCGGCCTGCGCTCAAGTGATCCACCGACGCAAAACACCGCGCGAGGTTGTACGGATCGTTGAAAGTAGTCGATGCCGTGCCGATCAGGCCGACATGTCGCGTCACACCCGCGAGCGCGGTGAGGAGCACGGTGGGTTCGAGCGACTGGGCCGGTCCGTGCGCGTGGCCGGCCAACGCAACGGCATCGGAGAGAAACACGGCGTCGAGCTTGCCGCGCTCCGCGGTCTGCGCGATCGCGGTGAAAAATTGGAGATCGATGATCGACTTCGCGTTGTCGAGCGTACGCCAGCCGGCCGGATGACGACCCGTGCCGGTGATGTTCGTGTTCAGATGCAGAGTTCGTGGCGCACGCATGGTTTTATCGCTTTACAAGAGGTTGGGCGAGCCTTGCAGCGCCGCGAGGCGCTGTTCGCTGCGAGCGTGCGTCGGCGTGTCGAAATCGATCACGTTGATCGACGCAATGCCATCGCGTTCGAGCTGCCCGACCAGTTGCAACTCCCACGCGAGATAAATCTGCATCTGCTTCGCCGCCTGGTCCGGGGCGTGGTGATACGGGCTGTACCACGCGTCGTCGTCGGCGGTGAGGTTGCCTTCGTCGCCGGCGGTGTGCGGCAGACCGAGCGACAGCCAGCGCTGCGTGCCGCCAAGGAGCGCCGCCACACCGTCGATACGACCGCGCAACTGGCTGGCGAGCAGCCCGGCGAGGACGCCGTCGGAGGACGTAAGCACCAGTTGCCGCGACGGGTCGCCAAGCCGCTCCAGCCAGTCTTCCAGCGCGCTCGCCGCCACGAAGCGCGCTCCGGCAATGTGCGCGGCGCGAAACGCGAGGCTGCTGTCCACGTCCACGACCTGCGCGCTGCCAGCCTCGAGTGCCAGTGCAAGCTGGTCGGCGTTGATCCAGCGCGTAGGCTCGGGCGTACCGAATATCGACACGGGTTCGGGGCCGCTTTCGAGCGCTCGGTAAGCGTCGTCGTCGGCCAGCACGAACACGTTGAGATAGCCCAGTTGTACGAGCCAGGACGCCGTCATGCGTGCGCGCACGCCGTCGTCATCAGCGAGAACGACGCGGGCGTGGAGCGTGCCGACGTATTCATCGGTGGCCTGGACGAGCTGGCCGCCGGGCGCTGACCGCCAGCCTGCGCGATGACTTGCAACGTACTCCAGCGGATCGCGCACATCGAACCGATACAGCGTCTGCACGCTCGCTTCGGCTTCGAAGCGTGTCAGCGTGGCGCGATCGATCTCGACCACGCCTGCTCGCGCAGCGGCACGCTTGGCCAGCGCGCGCGCCTGTTCGAGCGCAGCGCCTTCGGCACGAGGCGCCGTGCGAATCTGGCCGTGTTCGAGGCCGAGGCCTGACAACAGCCACGACATCGATCCCCCGGAGAGCGCGGCGACCGGATTCGGAATGCCCGCGTTCACGAGCGATTGCGCGCCCAGAATGCTGCGCGTGCGCCCGGCGCAGTTCACCACGATCAGCGTCTCGGGCGACGGCGCCGCCGCGAGCGCGCGATAGACCAGTTCAGCGCCCGCGCATTCGACGCCGCCCGGAATGTTCATCGTCTTGAATTCGGGGAACGGCCGGCTGTCGAGCACAACGAGATCCCCGCCCGCGTCCTGCAAGCGCTTGAGCGTCAATGCATCGATGTTCGGCGTTTTCAGCCGATGCTCGATCACCTCGCCGAACGCCTTGCCCGGCACGTTGGTGCCGCTGAACACTTCGAATCCGGCCGCTTCCCAGCCGCTCACGCCACCCGCGAGTATCGACACGTCCGTATAACCGAAGCCTGCCAGCAAGGCCGCCGCGCGCGACGTATATTCGCCCGCTTCATCGACCAAGACGATGGGCGTGGCGAAGCGTGGCACCAGTTGCCCGACAAGCAGGCCCAGGCGTCCAACCGGCGCGATGGACGAATAGAACAGGCGGCGGCGTGCCGTGACACCTTCCTCGCGGACATCGAGAATGGCAAGTTCGCGGCGTTCGGCCAGCGCGGCGCGCAATGCGGCGGGAGTGATCGATGGTGCGGTCGAGTGACTCATCGTGAGGTGGCCTTGTTTGATTTGGCGATAGGGATTTGGCGGTTCAGAAGAACGCCGCGGAAGGCAAAGGCACGCCGTTGACCGCATGGTTGCCAATGGCGCGCGCCTTGTAGAGACCAGGGTTGTGCGAGGCGATCGTGCGGATGTTGCGCCAGTGGCGATCCAGTTGCGCGGCCTGGCGCGCGGCGGACGCACCGCCGACATCGAATAGCTGGGTTGCTGATTGGAGCGCCAGTTGATCAATCACGACCTTGGCCTTCGCACTGCGCAGCGCGGCTTCAACGAACAACGCTTCGTCGGGCTTGCCCGCCAGCACGCTGTCGAACGCCGCGCCAAGCACGCTTGCCGCGTTCAGCACCGTGGCCTCGGCCACGAACGCCGCGCTCTGCAGCTCGCCAACGGCTTCCTGCAATAGCGGATCGTCGGCGGGACGCGCGGCCACCGCGTGGTAATAGTTGCGTTCGCGCTTCTGCACGAGCGTCACGGCGTCCTTCGCAATGCGCCGCAGGATGCCCGCGACTATCGTCGTCAGATAAAGCTGTGCGAACGTGGCCTGATGCGCGATCTTCGTATCGTCCGCGAGAACGAGCACATCCTCCGCTGCGACTTCGACATTCGTGAACACCGTCGTGCCGCTCGCCGTGTTGCGCTGGCCGATGCCATCCCAGTCATCCCGCACATCGACGCCCGGCTGCCTGACCGACACGCGCGCGCCGACGAACTTCCCGTTAGGCGTTTTTGCATTCACGATGATGTGATCGAAGTAAAAATTCCCCGTGCTGTAGTACTTCGTCCCCGTCAGCCGATAACCGCTTCCGGCAGGCTCGAGCCGCGTGTTGCCATCGCCGTCGCCGATATGCTGCGTACCGAGTTCGCTCGCGCCGAGACCGAAGAGGCCGCCGTCCTGCACGAGAAGATTCCATCGCTGGTATTGCGGTAGATGACGTGCGCGCAACGCCTTTTCGATAAATGCAAAGTGATTGCGCAGGATATGCGGAATGTTCGAATCGGCCTCGGCCAGATCCAGCACCAGTTCGTACAACTGGGGCAGCGTGGCGCCTGCCCCGCCTTCCTCTTTGGGCAAACGGAACACGCCCAGACGCGCCGCTCGCACGAGTGCGATGGGCTCGCTCGCGTCCACCTCGCCTCGCTCGCGGGCTTCAGTGCCCGCCGCGATAGCCGCAACCAGTTCGCGCAGCGCGGGTGAGCCGAGTTGCATGGCGCTGTCACGCAATGCTGCCGTCAATGTCGAATCGATCGTTCCCATCTCAAGGATTCCTTAGAAAATGTTGTGGCGTTCACACGGCCGGTTGTACACGCACCCTGAGTCCGGCCTGTTCCATCAGCGGCAGGACAGCCTCGCCGAAATACTTGAGATCCGGCTCGAAATCGAAGAAAGTCAGTTGGACACCGTCGATACCCGCCGCCTTCAACCGCAGCAGGTCATCCACCACGTGTTCCGGCGAACCGATGATCTGGATGTTGCCTCCCAACACGCGCTGCTCGCGTTGATGGTTTTTCCAGGCTTTCGCGTCGCTGCGGCGGCCCGTGAAACCATCGACCGCGCCGAAATCCGCGTGCGACGTGATCGCGTCGAGATAAGCGTGCGCCTCCCGCTCGGTTGGGCGGCAGACGATCGTCGGATTGATGAGCGTGCGGACCTCGCGGCCGTTCGCCCGCGCCGCCGCCTGAACCTGCGCGGTGTGCGCGGGCAGCACGTCCAGCGCCGCGTCGATCTGCGCGCCGGCGGAACTCGTAATAAAGATCAGGTCCGAATGCTTCGCGGCGTACTCGATCCCGGCAGCAGAACTCGTCGCGTTCACGAGCACCGGGCGCCCAAAGCGCGGCTTCGGAGAAACGAACGCGTTGCGCGTGCGATACCACTTGCCCTCGAAAGTCAGGTTGTCGTCGAGCGACCAGAGTTGCTGCATCAGGTCGACGAACTCGCCGGCCATCTCGTAGCGCGTGTCGTGCTCAAAGTGCCCGTCGCGGCCGAACATCTCGGCTTCATCGATCGAATGCCCCGTGACCATGTTCAGGCCCCAGCGGCCGCCGGAGATATGGTCGAGCGTCGCGCCGAATTTCGCGAGATGCAGTGGATGCCAGTTGCCATAGAGAATGTGCAGCGTCGATATCAGCAGGATGCGCTCGGTGATCGACGCGAGTGACGCGAGCGTCATGAACGAGTCGAGCGATTCGCGGCGGTAACGCATGTTGCCGCCATGACCGTCTTTGCCCAGCCATTGCGCGAGACCGAACACCAGATCGAAGCCGAGCGCCTCGGCATGGCGCGTGAGACGCGCGTTGTACTCGAAGGTCCAGTCGGTCGTGCGCGGCAGGGTCGACATGGACCAACCGCCGCTCTGGATCGGCAGGAAGAGGCCAAGCATCAGCGGCTGGGCGAGCGCACGAGAAAGCGGGCTGTCAGGGAAACTGGCGGGAGACGGAATCGACATAACGCACCGGATAAAAATGTGAAGCGTGAATGGGTAGTGGGCGTCAGGCTTCGCGCACGGACGCGAGTGACGAATAGGCGCCCATCGGCGAATTGCTGAAGCCGCCGATGCTCGCCGCATGGATCGCGTAGAAATGCAGTTCAAGCAGGTTGACGGAAGGCACCTGTTCCTGCGCAATCTGCTGCAACTGGTCAATGAAAGGCTTGCGCGCCACCGGGTCGCTGACCGACACAAGCCCTTCGATCGCACGGTCCATCTCAGGCGTGGAATAGCCCGTCGCATTGCTCGATGTCGAACCCGGCTTGATTGCCTTGGTCCAGTAACGGCGCGTCACGCCAAGCTGCGGATCGGCGAAGGCTGAGTACCAGTTGATGGTCGTATCGAAGTCATAGTCCGCGTAGACGCGGCGGTTGAACGTCGGCACATCGGTCGGCACGAGCGACATTTCCACGCCGATGTGGCGCAGCTCCGCCTGGATAAATTGCGCGGTCAGGACGTACTGGTTGCCGAACGGCAGCGGCAGATTGTTGATGCGCAGCCGCACGCCGTCCGCGCCCCGGCGCAAACCCGCGGCGTCGAGCAGCGCTTCGGCGCGGGCCGGATCGTAGTTGTACTGCGGCAGACCCGGCTTGAAAAAGCGGGTCTGATAACTCGGGATCGGACCTTGCGCCGTTTTAGCCAGTCCGTACCACACGACTTTTGCCAGAGCGTCGCGGTTGATCGCATGCGCGATGGCCTGACGAACGCGAAGATCCTGAAAGGGCTTGCGGCGCAGATTGAAATCGAGGAACGAGATGGGCGCGATGCCATCGAACACATGACTCGACACGACAAAACGCGAGTCGCTGTGCAGCCGAACGAGATCGGGCAACGCGACGGCGTCAGTCGGCGCATAGCGCAATTCGCCGGACTGGAGCGCGGTCAGCCGAGCGCCCTGATCCGGAATGATCCGGAATACGATGCGCGCAAAATGCGGCTGGTTCGCCTTGTCCCAGTAGTCCGGATTGCGCTCCAGCACCACGTAGTTGCCGCGCACCCATTCCTTGAACACGTACGGCCCGTTGCCTATTGGATGCGCGTTGAGCGGATTCGTGAGCGGCTGGCTTCCGGCATAGAGATGCTTGGGCAGGATCTGCGTCTCGTAACCGCCGAGCGCCGACCACACGGCTGGCACGGGCGACGAAAACCGGAACACAGCCGTGTGGTCGTCCGGGGTATCAACAGCGTCGAGTGTCGCGAACGTCGCATTGCCGCGCGGATGAAAATGCTTCGTGACTTCCATCAGCGAGTACTGGACATCGGCGGATGTGAACGGCTT
The DNA here is from genome assembly GCF_044909315.1 of Caballeronia udeis. Lineage (GTDB taxonomy): Bacteria > Pseudomonadota > Gammaproteobacteria > Burkholderiales > Burkholderiaceae > Caballeronia > Caballeronia udeis_A. The sequence continues at coordinate 65,729 of NZ_JBIYEB010000026.1, read as the reverse complement.
GCCGTCGTGCCATTTGACGTCGTGACGAAGATGAAAAGTGATCGTCTTGCGATCCGCCGATTCGTCCCAGGACTGCGCGAGTTGCGGCACGGGGTGGAAAGCGTCGTCGTAGGTGACGAGGCCATCGAACAGATTGACGGACACGATCACCGCCGGATTCGAGATGTTCAGCCCGGCCACCCAGCCCGCCGGTTCCGGCACGATCACGGCCTGCAGCACGTCGCTCTGCGCGGCATTCTGCGCGGCCTCGCTCGCGAATGCCACGCCCGGTACGACGGGGGCAACCGCTGCTGCTGCGGCCATCTGAAAAAACTGACGACGGGTGATCAACTCAGATACTCCTGGAGGCGGTGGTTTCGGTAACTTCATGGATCGGCCACGTTTTGCCGGCAGACGACGGCCGCAACGCGATGTCGTCATACAGATGACACGCGACGACATGCCCGCCGCCTAGCTCGCTCAGCGCAGGCGGCGTCTCCCGGCACACCGGCATCGCGCGCGGGCAACGCTGCTCGAAGCGGCAGCCGCGAGGCGGCTCATAAGGATTTGGCAGTTCCACCGAAGAAGGCGTGGGCAGGCGCGCGCCCTGCCCCGGAATCGAATCGATCAGCAGTTGCGTATAGGGATGCGCTGCGTGATGCCAAAGTTCATCGCGTGAAAGGATTTCGACGATCTGGCCGAGATACATCACCGCAATGCGATCGGCCACATAGCTCACGGCCGCGAGATCGTGGCTGATGAAAAGCCCCGTGATCGCACGCTCGCGCTGCAGGTCAGCAAGCAGATTGAGCACCTGTGCCTGCAGCGAGACATCCAGCGCAGACACGGGTTCGTCGCAAATCAGCACGTCGGGATCGAGACTCAGCGCACGGGCGATGTTGACGCGCTGCCGCTGGCCGCCCGATAGCTCGTGCGGCAGCCGGCCGGCAAGCGCCGGCGCGAGACCGACCCGATGCAAGAGCGCATCGACGCGCTCATGCCGTTCCGCCGAGGTGCTGATACGATGAACGTCGAGCGGAATGGTCAGCGTCCGTCGCACGGTCTTGCGTGGATCGAGCGCGCTCAGCGGGTCCTGGAAGACCATCTGCATGCGTCGTCGCCATGTCAGCGATTGCCGGTGCGTGAGTCCGTTAATGTCCTTGCCGTCGAGCCGCACGGTGCCGCCGACCAGATCGACCAGTCCCACGATCGCACGGCCGAGCGAGCTTTTTCCGCAGCCCGATTCACCCACGAGTCCCAGCGTTTCGCCCCGCGCCACGCTAAGCGACAGGTCATCGACGGCGTTCAGCACGCCGCGCCGGGTCCGATAGCGAACGCTTAAGTTATCAATTTCAAGCAGCATCGCTCTTCCCTTCCGCCGCAGCTTCTACCGCCACTTCCGCAAGCCCGACTCTGTCCGGCGCCACGCCAGCGCGGTTTGCATTGATGATGCAGCCAACACCGCCGTCGCTGAGCCGACTCCACGCAGGCACCGCTTCGCGGCATGCCGCCTGTGCAAGCTCACAGCGCGGCGCGAACGCGCAGCCATTTGCGACCGTGCCGGGCGCAGGCACCGCGCCGGCAATCTCGGCGAGCCGAGTGCGCGCGCTATCGCGGCGAGGCCGAGCGGCGAGCAGGCGTTGCGTATAGGGATGGCGAGGGTCGTCGAACAATGGGGCGACAGGCCGCTCCTCGATCTTGCGTCCGGCGTACATGACCGCCACACGATGCGCGATCTGCCCCACGATCCCCAGATCATGCGTGATCAGCAGCAGCGCCATGCCGGTCTGTTGCTGAAGTGTCGCGAGCAGCGCAAGAATCTGTGCCTGAATCGTCACGTCCAGTGCGGTGGTGGGTTCATCGGCGATAAGCAGTTGGGGACGCCCCGCGAGCGCCATCGCAATCAGCACGCGCTGACGCATGCCGCCCGAGAGCCGATGCGGATAGTCATCCACGCGCCGCGCCGGTTCCGGAATGCCCACCTGACGCAGCAGCGCCAGCGTCTCGCTGAGCGCAGCGCGCCGTGCCAGACCCTGATGCAGTTTCAGCGCCTCGCCGATCTGCTGGCCGACCGTGCGGACCGGGTTGAGTGACGCCATCGGGTCCTGAAAGATCATGCCGATCCGGCCACCCCGCAGTTGACGCCACGACGGTTCCGGGAGATCGAGCAAGTCAGTGCCGGCAAACTGCATTCGCGTTGCGCTCACGCGTGTGCGCTCGCTATCGAGCAGTCCCATCAGCGCTAACGCAGTCGTGGATTTTCCGCAGCCTGATTCGCCCACCAGCGCGAGCGTCTCGCCCGGGCGAATGCTAAGTGACAATCCGCTCACAGCAGACGCTGGCTCGAGGCCACGCCCGATATCAAACGCAATGTTCAGGTTTTCCACGTCGAGCAGCGGCGCGGTGCTCATCGGGTCCTCCTGCGGTGCGGATTCGCCAGATCGTTCAGCCCATTGCCAACGAGGTTCAGCGCCAGGACCGTGAGCAGCACCGCGCCCCCCGGCAACGCGGTCATGTACCACGCCGTTTGCAACGCCTCTCGGCCCGAGCCGATCATGCTGCCCCAGGTGATCACGTTCGGGTCGCCCAGACCGAGAAACGACAGCACGGCTTCGGTCAGAATCGCATTGCCCGCGAGAATCGACAGCATCACGATGGCGGTAGTCGCCACATTCGGCAGCACGTGCGTGAACACGATGCGCCGTTTCGTCATGCCTATGACGACCGCCGCCTCGATGAATTCCATGCGGCTGACCCGCAGTGCTTCGGCGCGCACGAGCCGCGCGACCTGCGGCCAGTTCGTCAGTGCAACACCCAGCACGATGGTCGGCACGCTCGGATGCAGCACGACCACCAGCACAATGGTGAAGAGGAGCGCGGGCATGGTCTGGAAGAGTTCGGTGAGCCGCATCAGCAGGTTGTCGACGAGACCGCCGTAGAAGCCTGCCACCGCCCCGATCACGAGACCTAGCAGCGTGGCAAGCAAGCCTGCCGCCACGCCGATTTCGAGCGACACGCGCGCGCCGTAGGCAATACCGCTGAACATGTCGCGGCCCATCATGTCGGTGCCGAGCGGAAACGCCGGGTCGGAACCCGGCCACGCGAAGGGCGTCCCGACCATGTCGAGCGGATCGTTATGGGTCAGCCAAGGCGCGCCGAGCGCGAGCACCAGCACCACCAACAGCATCAGCGTGCCGACGCTCAGGCTGGGCGCATGCGTCACGCGCTGCCAGAGTCGCTGCGGCCAGCGCGTGGTTGCGAGTACGAGATCGCTCATCGCTCCACCTCGATACGCGGGTCGAACCAGCCATAGGTGAGATCGACGATCAGGTTGACGGCGAGCACGAGCAACGAACTGAAGAACAAAATGCCAAGCAGCAGGTTCAGGTCGCGTGAGGCGACGGCGTCGAGCGCGAGTTGCCCGAGGCCGGGCCAGCTGAACACCGTTTCGATTGCGACCGATCCGCTGAAGAGCGCGCCGAACTGCAGTGCGGTCATCGTGACAATTGGCAGCAGTGCGTTCGGCACCACGTGCGCGCTAATGGTCGCGACGCGCGAAACACCTTTCGCGCGCGCCGTGCGCACGAAATCGAGGCCACTCACTTCCAGCACGGAGGCGCGCATGAGCCGTGCATAGATCGCGAGGTAATACGCCGCGAGACAGAACACCGGCAGCACCATGTGCGCCGCAAGATCGCGCAGCATCGCCCAGCCGCTCGCGGCCACACCGGGCGTGAGGATGCCGCCTGCCGGCAGCCAGTGCAGATGCGCGGAGAACAACACCATCAGCATCAGTCCGAGCCAGAAGAGCGGCGTCGCGAAGCCGAGCGTGGCGAGGATGGACACGGCAACGTCGACCCACCGGTGTCGCGACACCGCCGCGATTGTTCCGGCCAGGCAACCGAGCACAAGCGCTATCACAAGCGCGCTGATCATCAGCAGCGCGGTCGCGGGCAATCGGCCGGCGATCAGTTGCAGCACGGACTCGTTGTATCGGAAGGACCAGCCCAGATCGAGATGAACGATGCGCTCGAGGTACGCCAAAAACTGCAGCCCGAGCGGCTGGTCGGTGCCGAACTGGTGACGTAACGCGGCAAGATATTCCGGCGTGGCCGCGCCCGCCTCGCCCGCCATGACATCGGCGAGATCGCCGGGTGCGAGCCGCAGCCAGAAGAAATTCATCACAGCGATGACCGCGACGAGCGGCACGGCCTGAAGCAGCCTGCGCACCGGATACGGCAGCGAGCGGCGCGCACGGGTTGCGCGAACGTGCAGATCAGCCACGGGCAGGCGCACCGAGATTGACGCTATCAAGCGACGCGTAGACGCCGATCGGCGTCGTGTTGACGTTCTGAAGCGTGCGCGAATAGATCCGGAAGAACTTCAGTTCGGCCAGCGAGATCGATGGCAGATCGCGCTGCGCAAGCACCTGCAACTGATGGATCGCCTGCGTGCGCTGCTCGGGATCCTGCGCGGTCTGGATCGTTTCGACAACCGCATCCATTTCCGGCGACGTATAGCCCGAGCCGTTGCTCCACGGCGCGCCGCTGATGATGTTTTTCGACCAGAAACGGCGGATCACACCAATCTGCGGATCGGCGAAAGCGGCGTAAAACACGTTCATCGTGTCGAAGTCGTGGTCGGTGTAGATTTTGCGCAGATAGGTCGGCAGGTCGTAGTTTTCCAGCGTGACTTCCACGCCGATGCGCTTCAACTGCTGCTGAATGAACTGGCCCGCGCGCTGAAAATCCTCGCCGTAGGTATGGTTCAGGTGATTGAAGCGCATGCGCACGCCGTCCGCGCCACGCGGGAATCCGGCGGCATCGAGCAGTGCCTCAGCCTTCTTTGGATCGTACGGATATTGCGGTGTGTCGGCCGTGTAAAAACGCGACTGATAACTGGGTACCGGTCCCGTGGCGGGCGTCGCGAAGTCGTAGAACACCGTCTTCGTCAGTTGCTTCAGGTTGATCGCATGCGCGATCGCCTGACGCACGCGGACATCCTGGAACCGCTTCTGGCGCAGGTTAAAGTCCATGAAGAACATGGGAGCGTTCGAGCGCCAGCCTTTCGTATCGATGACCAGATCCGGATTCTGCTCGAGCCGTCGCGCTTCGACGAGCGACACGGGCGTGAGCGGTGCGTACTGCACATTGCCGTTTTGCAACGCGATGCTGCGCGCACTCGCATCGGGGATGATGCGAAAAATCAGTTCATCGACATGCGGTTTGCCTGTGTCCCAGTAATCCGGATTCTTCGCGAGGCGAATATAGTTGCCCCGGTTCCATTCCTTGAACACGAACGCGCCCGTGCCAACCGGCTTGGCGTTATACGGATTGGTCAGCGGATCGGTTCCGGCGTAGAGATGCTTGGGGAAGATGAACGCAGAAGACGTATCGAGATACGACCAGATCACCGGCGACGGCTGCGCGAGCCGGAACACGACGGTATGCGGATCGGGAGTATCAACGGCGACAATCTGCGCGAAGGTAGGCCGCGCGATCGGATGGACCTTCTTGGAGACTTCCATGATCGAGTACTGGACGTCCGCCGATGTGAACGGCACACCGTCGTGCCATTTCACGTCGTTGCGTAACGTGAACGTGATCGTGCGGCGATCCGCCGATTCGATCCACGACGTGGCGAGTTGCGGCACGGGGCGAAACGCTTCGTCGTAAGTGATCAGACCGTCGAACAGATTGCTCGACACCACGTTCGTCGGATTGGCGGGCGTCGATCCCGCTGCAAGCCCGGCCGGCTCCGGCAGCGTATTCGCGACGAGTGTCGTGCCGGTTGCTGCGCTCGATGCGCTCCAGGCGCCCTGGCCGAGCAAACTCCCGCCGGTTATCACGCCGGCCTTGATCAGAAAGTCTCTTCGTGTAGACATTCGGTATTCCGCTTCTATCTGTTTAGGCATACTTAATAGACATCACTTGTCCGCTGCCCGATTCACATGGCGCTCACCCGGTGGGGAGCGCGTATGCACTGTTTCAACTAATTAGCAGGCGTTGTACGCTGCCGGAAAGAACACCAGGCTGTACAATATTTCGGAATGATTTTTCCGTTTTTTGAATTCTATGGGGCTTTCCCCAACTCACCAACCAAGCAATTCATATATGCAATTCTGGTCAATCAGCTTTGACGCGTACCCGCAAGACTGCCGGCTTATCCCTTGCGCAGCCGGAGTTTGCTAGACATGGCGGACGTTATCCGAGACGAAAGCGTCACCGAGCGACGCGAAACCGACAGCGGCGCGCTTGCCCGCGGGTTGAACATCCTTTCGCGGTTGCATGAGGCGGCCCGGCCGCTGAGCCTTCAGGAGATCGCGGACAGCGTGGCCTTGCCCGCGAGCACTTGTCACCGGCTGCTTCAGTCGCTCGATCTCGCCGGTTATGTCTACCGGGAAGGTGCGCTGTATTGCCCGACACCTCGCGCGGCGTGCCCGCTGCCACTTGAGCATCCGTTGAGTCGCTTGCGCCGGGATACGACGCCACTCATGCGTGACTTGCAGGAGCGCTATGGTCCGTCCGTGCTGTTGATCGTGTTCTTTGGCAATCTGCGGGCGACGCTGGAATGCGTCGCGGGCAACTACAGCGTCGCGCCGTATTTCGATACAACGGTTACCGCGCCGCTCCACGCGTCGGTTTCAGGAAAGATTCTGCTGAGTCATCGCACACCCGAGCAACGTGACGCGCTGATCGGACCGGAGCCCTACGCGGCGCGCACGGAACGTACCGTCACGGACCGCATTACGCTTTTTGCCGAGCTGGACTCGGTGTGGCGCCGAGGCTGGGCGACTAACGACAACGAGAACGTCGCCGGCATCAGCGCGGTGGGAACGGCGCTGACCGCGCCGTCCGGCCGCGCGCTGGGCGCTATCGTCGTGACCGGTCCGAACCGGTTTTTTCACGACGGCGACGCGGCCATGCGACAAGACCTGATGAAAGCATCGGACCTCCTAAATTCAACGTCGAATGCAGTACGGGCGATGGCGCAGATGCTGGGGATTTAGGCAAACCAGCGCCACCAGATGATTCGTACGCTCATAGACCAAGAGGCAACAAAAACCGATCGCTGCACTTGAGACAAAAAGATGTATTAGTTGCGTTAGTGGCTTTTAGTTGCAAAGGACACAAGCAATGCATACCGTGCCAGCAAATTGCCCCGAGCCAAATACCATCCCCGAGAGCGACCGCCGGCACGAGTCTTTATTGCTATCGTTTTAAGCAAGTGTTCGCCGGTTTTCCAAGCGCGGTAAGCAGGCATAACAGAAGCGGCTTGGATCGCGACGGATTGTCGTAGAAATGCGATGCGGGTGATAGCCGCTACACCAAAAAAATCGGTCATTTAAGAAAAAGAGCATTTTAATAATTTTTTTTTGTCGAGATCATGTTAATTATGTCAAATTATATATTCAGCCTAGGGTGAGAACTGGGAGACTCCGGCGCGACTGTCATAGCTGATCTCCACTGTTCCGAGAAGCTGTATCGTCGCTCAGCAGCAGACTCTGGTGAGCACCAGGACGCTATCGCGGAATAGCTCGCCCAGCGGAGACAAATGCGCGACGCGTGCACTGACGTCCGCTGCGTCGACATGGTATTTGCGCAGTGGAAGGTGGTGGCCAAGTCTAGCGAAGCCATTTCTCCCGAGTCGCCGGTTCCGGTTATGGCTTCGGCTAGCGATAGGCCTGCCGTCGTGCTTCGCGGACCGCAAGGCGCCTATTAGGTTGGAATTTTCGCTATATCACAAGCGCACAAGGTACCGGCGGCGGGTGCCAGTGTGCGAGGCAGTCGCGGTGCGGCCGCCGAAAGCACGTGACGTCGACTCCCTCGACCGCAGCGGTGACTACGCGTCAATAAGAGAACAAATGCGGCGTATCAACCGGAGCCGTTGTCACCGCAAGAATCCGTCGACCGTAACTTTTTAATGAATATGGCTTCCGCCGTTAACATCAATGGTCGCACCGGTCACGTAGCCCGCGAGGTCTGAAGCAAGAAAGAGGCAGGCACTCGCGATTTCGACGGGACGCCCCGCCCGTTGGAGAGGAATGGTCGCCGCGATTTCTTTCTGTCGCTCTTCTGACAGGCCGTCGAGCATGCCCGTCTCGGTCATTGACGGGCAGACAACATTTGCGCGGATTCCCATCGGTCCGAACTCACGAGCGATGGTGCGAGTCAGGCTAATAACGCCCCCCTTTGACGCCGCGTAATGTGCTCCACCAACAATACCGCCGCCACGTTGCGCTGCAACCGACGCCACATTGACGATCGCCCCTCGCTTCTGCTCTGCGAATATCGTCAAGGCTGCTTTACACAAGTTAAAAGCTCCTTTCAGGTTCACGTTTATCATTCGATCAAACTCGGCGTCCTCGATACTCAACATCGGCTGGGCCTTGACGATTGCAGCGCTATTGACGAGACAATCTACGGCGCCAAAACGAGCGATGACGTCGCTGAACAAACGCGTGCAGTCCTCGCGGTCCGCGATATCGCATTTAATTCCTATGACGTCGACGTCGCGGCCGGTTTTGCTGTCGATGGAGGCCTTGATTTCGCTAGAAATTCCGTCGTTCATAACAATATCGACAGCGACGATTTTTGCACCATGTTCTGCGAACAGTTCCGCAGTGGCATAGCCGATACCTCTGAGCGAGCCTGCACCAACGATCACACAAATCTTGTCTTTCAAAAGCATGTTCTGTACTCCCATTTGTTCTTACGCGCCGTGCGCGAATTAGCGTTTGATATCGAGATGCCGGGTCTCAGGGCTAGCAATGATGGCAATCAGCGACGCGCCCACGACAACCGCACAAAAAGATGTAATGACCCAGGTCTGGCCACCGGAGTGTTGCAACAGCCAAGCGCAGATAAATGGTGTGGGACCGCCCATCAGCAGGTTTGCACCGGTGTACGCCGCGGCGGAGCCGGAGTACCGAACGTTAGTAGGAAACGGCTCCGCAAAAAATGCCGGCTGTACCCCCGATTGAATTTGCAGCGATCCGATAAACGCTGCCATTGCCAGGAAGATGACGATCCAGCTCTTGCTGTCGAGCAGCGTGAAATAGGACAGCGCTATCACAAGGGTGAGTAATGAGGCGATGAGCATCGTCGGTTTTCTACCGATCTTGTCGCTTATCGCCCCGCCTGCAATTACCGTGAAAATTGCAAAGACATTCGCACCCGTTAGACAAAGAAACGCAGTCTGACTAGGCAGTGCAAGATTCTTGGTGATGTAGCTGAGCGAGAAGACAGTAATCACGTAAAAGCACGCGGTCGGTGCGCACCAAATCACGAGCAGTCGAAAAATCGTCCCTGGGTACTGACGAAAGGCCTTGATCATCGGGACGCGTTCTTCCTGCCCTTTGGCGTGTGCTTGAACGAACGCGGGCGTCTCCGATACTCGAAGGCGAATGTAAATTCCGACGATTACCAGCAAAAAACTTAGAAGAAACGGAACGCGCCAGCCCCAGGACTGGAACTGATCCGCGCCGAGGGTGCTCGTCAGCACAAACAGCATCCCGCTTGCAAGCGCCGCGCTCAGCGACGATCCGATATTAATGAACGATCCATACAGGCCTCGCTTATTTTGTGGAGCGTGCTCCATTGTCATGAGCTGAGCACCGGTGGCCTCACCACCGAGCGCAAACCCTTGTAGAAAGCGCAGGAGAACGAGGCACAGCGGTGCCGCAAAGCCGATGGTCGCGTAAGTCGGCAGACAACCGATGAGGAACGATGCTGCGCCCATCAGCGACAGGGTATATAGGAGAATGTTCTTGCGGCCGATACGATCGCCCAGCATCCCGAAGAACAGGCCACCAAGCGGACGCGCAAAGAAACCAATGCCAAACGTCGCGAATGCCGCGAGGATCCCCATGTTGGGGTCCATGTGAGAAAAGAAAATCTTGGGGAAAACGGTCGCTGAAACCGCCCCATACGCGGTGAAGTCGATCCATTCTAACGCCGAGCCAACGGTACTCGCGGCGGTTGCGCGCTTTGCCATTGAGTTCGCTGGGGCGACTGGCACGTCCATGGTCAATGTGTCCCTCATCGGGATGTCTCCTGTAAAATTGCTTTTTGCTTAGGTAACGGAAATCTGAAGATAAGATCAGGATTACTTATATTAAGCGTCGGTCGCGCCCAACAAGAACACATTGAATTGAGCATGCCTGCAACGTGCGCAGCGCCAGCTCGCGGCAGTTTAGTGACCAGAAAACTGCTGCTGCGTCGGCAATGGCCTACCGCCCTGGCCCAAATACGTTTGGTTGGTGCACCTCGATTACATTTCCGTCCGGATCTTGCAGGAACACCTGGTCCCAGCCAGCAATTGCCCATCGGCCGTAGTCGGAATAACGAATCCCCTTTTCATTGAGGCGTTTCTTAAACCCCTCGATATCGTCGGTTCGAAAGCAAAAGTGGCCGCGTGACATTGGATTGATGATTTGATTCATCTTGAACCCTGTGTCCAGATCCCGCTCAGACCAATGAAACTCGATGTCGCCATCGCTCAGGAAGTCGACCTTGCCGCTATAACCGGTAGACGCACTTTCTGCGTTCACACGCGCATGTTCCTCGTCACTGATTGTTCCGAGGTCAAACAGCGTCTTATAGAACTGCGTCAGGCGGGGAAGACTGTCCGTGCACAGGTTGAGGTGGTGAAACTTGAAGTTCATATCGAGCCTCTTCAGGGGTTAAAGGATGCGTTGGCGAGAGCAACTTACGAAACTGTCATAGACATTTGTGCTGCTCTCGTCGGAGCTCTGTCTATTCATTCAAAGCTTGATGATAAGGTATGGCGTTTCATTGGTGAAGTTAACTATGCATAGGTGAAAACACCTATGAGTATTTTCACGGAGCGGCGAACTCGCACGGTATTGTTATGCTCAGCTTGATTCCTATGGTGGACATGGGCACCCAGCAAATCGCAGTCGTTGCCGCTAGTGGCTTAATTCATATGAAGAGTCGATGCTGCAACGCGCGTTGCACGTATGCATTGAACACAGACATGCTGGATACAATAGCGAAGGGCGGCACGCAAACGATCACTGAGGACACTGCTATGAAACGAGACGTCGATTTGGACATTTCCGCGGATGACGGAGGTGCCCGGAGCTACTCCGCGCCTGCACTGGAAAAGGGTCTCGATATTCTCGAAGCGCTCTGCGCTAGCCAGCACCCGCTGACCCAGAAAGACCTCGCCGGGAAGGTCAGTCGCAGTGTGGGTGAGATTTATCGAATGATTCAATGCCTCGTAAGCCGCAATTACGTTGCGCAGATTGACGACAGCTATTCGATTACCACCAAGCTCTTTGAACTTACGCACTTGAATCCACCGACGCATAGATTGCTGCTCGAGGCGACGCCGGTAATGAACAAACTTGCCAGCGAGTTCGATCAATCGTGTCATCTGACGGTCTATAACCACGGCAGGCAAGTCGTCGTGGCGAAAGTTGACACGCCAAGCGGCATGGGCTTTAGCCTTCGTGTCGGCTCAGATCTGGACGTATTGATTTCGGTGTCGGGGCGGGTTTTGGTCGCCTTTCAGGACGAGGAAACGCGCAAGCTGCGCATTGCCGAATCGCGGCAACGCAGGCCCGACCAGGTAGATCCGCAGATCGACGCGGTGCTCGACTACATTCACTCGCGCGGGTACGAATCGGCGCCCAGTTCGCAAGTTAGAGGCCTCTATGCGCTGAGTTTTCCCGTGTTGGACTCGCGAAATCACGCTATCGCCGCCCTCACGATCCCTTACGCAGAACGGATTGACCAGGCACAGCGTAAGTCGGTCGGCGAAATTCAGGCGGCGCTCGAGCAGGCTGCCAACAGCATTAGCGAGCGCATTGGTGGAGGCACGCCCGCTTTGTCAAGACAGCGTGTCAGTGCGGACGGCACTTAAAGCTACCTTCAGATCGAAGCGCATCGCACGAGCCGCTCAAGCCTGCTCGCTAACCGGCGAGCGCCCGCCTACGCGTGCGCACAGCAACGCGGCGGCCTCTCCAAGCGCTCCTTCGATGTCTACGATCGACTTGCGACGCGCTTGATCAATCCGCTCAGCATACGGAACAGTGAGTGCCGCGATCGCACGGTCGTGGGAATCAAGAACGGGGTAGCTGACTGCATACAGGCCACGTACCTGGACGCTGGGGGCCGATTCATAGCCGCGTTTGTTGATGAAATCGAGTACGCCCGCGATCTGCGGATCGGCCTGCTCTGGGCGCCGTACCAACGATTCCTCGATCCAGAACTTCCGCGTTTCTAAGTCCTGAAATGCCAAAAGCACGCGTCCTGAGGCCGATACGAGTACATCCAACTCCGACCCCACGCGCACGCTAAATCCCATTCCACTTGGGGTATCGACCTTTGCAATAACGATTTGCCGGCCTTGACCGTACACCGTCAAATGGCACGCCTGGTCGAGCTGACTTGACAGCTTCTGCATGATGGGCATGGCTTCCGCGAGAAGTTTATGCGTAGGCGGGTTGTCATGCGACAGGGAAAAAAGCTTCGTGGTGATGTAGTAGCTATCTCCGACTTGCGCCACATATCTGCGGTCAATCAGTACAGCAAGCATCCGATAAAGCTCACCTACGCTGCGTCCAAGTTGCTGTGCGATGTCTTTCATCGATGACGGTGCTTCCGCCTGACACAGCATCTCCAAGATATCCAAGCCCTTTTCAAGCGCGGGTGCGGAGTAGGCGCGGCCTTCCGCATCGGCCGCTTTTATATCTGCATTGACCGCGGTTACCTCAATCGTATGGTCGACTTTTTTAACGTCGCTGATTATTCGTTGGCGCGGCATCGGAGCTCGTGTTTTCAGGCTGGAGGCGCGCTCCGTCCTACCAGCCCGGCGTTCGCGCCTCGATCGCAGTGGGTAATGAATATCAGACCACTGTACCGGATGAGGCTAGGCACATCAATCAACGACACAGCCCGCCGAGCGGCCGGCTCAACTTTTTTAAGACTCAACCACCTACTTTCGCCCGATTCTCCGCGTTAACCGCAAGTTGCGCTACTTGTCTACACGAGTAGAATCACCTATGAATTATATTGTTCATCCATGCAACTAAGTACACAAAGAGCTACTATCCTTGCCAGGTTACGTTCCAGGAGTATTTGATGATGGCAGAAGCGGGTCACCCCACTTTCACACGCACTGAACATTGTTCTGCCTCGTTAGTTCGGCGGGTCGCTGCGATGCTTGATTTGCCGATGGAGGCGTTCCGCGATGGCGCGAGCCTCCCCCGCGGCTGGCATTTCATTTTGATGGGGGCCGATACGCCTCGGGCGTCGTTGCGGGCCGACGGTTTTCCTGGTCTTGGCGCACCTCTTCCAGATCTTGGTTTGCCTCGCCTCCTCCAAGGAGGACGCAGTGTCGTGTACCACTACGAGATTCCGATTGGCGCAACCGTGACTCGGACCAGCGGCGTGTCGGAGATCACCGAGAAGACCAGCGCCTCGGGTCGGAAAGCCGTCGTGAAGGTCGCCCATTCGCTTCGGGTCGCCGATAACGTCGATCCGGCCATCACCGAGACGCAGACCTATCTGCTCCTTCCTGCGCAGTCTGCCCAAAAGGAAACCATTCCTGCCGAGTTGGCAGCCGTGTCGGCGAGTCACATGAGGGTGGTGACGCCTGATGAGACATTGCTATTTCAGTACTCGGCACTCGGTTTCAATTCGCACAAGATCCACATCGACAGGAACTACGCGCGGGATGTCGAAGGATTTCCTGACCTCGTGGTCAACGGTGGGCTCACGACCTTGTTTCTTACTGAGTTCGCGCGACGGCAGCTTTCGCTGAATCTAAGCGGCTTCACGATGAAAAATTTAGCTCCGCTCTTTTGCAACCGGCCCATGACGATCGCAGCGGATCGCATCGGAAGCCAGTGGAGCCTTAAGGCACACGACGATTCTGGAAGAGTCGCCGCGGAAATGGAGACGAAAGTCAATGAGCTTTGAACCGTTGAAGGGCATTCGTGTACTGGACCTGACCAGTGTCGTAGTTGGACCGGTATGCACGGCACGACTCGCACAGTACGGTGCTGAGGTCATCAAGCTGGAGAGTCCAGAGGGCGACCTGATGCGCGGCCTTGGTGGCTTGTCCCCGACCGGGCAGCATTCTGGCGCATACCTGCACCTGAACCGCGGCAAGCGCAATCTATGCTGCGACCTGAAAAAACCAGGCAGTAAAGCGCTGATCAAAAAGCTGGTCGCGTCTGCCGATGTAGTGATCGCGAACATGCGCCCTCAGGCGCTTGTGCGTCTCGGGCTTGATGCGCAAAGTATCCGCGCAGCGCACCCGGATAAGATTTATTGCCTGATAACTGGCTATGGCACCGATGGTCCCTACGCTGGTCACCCAACGTACGACAGTGTTGTGCAAGCCGCCACGGGAATGACAGGGCTGATGCTCGCACGCGACGGCGCGCCGGCTTATGTACCAATGCTGATCTGTGATCATGTGGTCGGCGAAATCGCCGTTGGCTCCATACTGGCCGCTGTCATCCAGAGAAAGACAACCGGAAATGGCGCTTCCATCGAGGTACCGATGTTCGAAACCATGTCTGCGTTTGTGCTCCAAGAGCATCTGGCTCAGCAAAGTTTTGATCCACCCGTGGGTCCACCGGGAGATCTCCGCTTGCTGAGCCCTCATAATAAGCCGGTGAAGACGGCGGACGGATGGATTGCGTTCACCGTCAATACAGATCAACAAGTGCGCGCGTTCCTCAAAGCAGTAGGACGGGAAGAACTGATCGACGATTCGCGCTTTGCGACAGTAGGCGCCCGAGCGCAAAACGTAAAGGAGTGGTTCGCGATACGGGGCGCACCGCTAACCGACAAGACGACGACTGAATGGCTCGAGGTCTTGCAGCGAGCAGACATCGCCGTCAAGCCATGTCACACGCTTGAGACATTGCCCCGTGATCCGCATCTTGAAGCCGTCGGACTGTTGCAATGCGATGAACATCCGACGGAAGGCAAGACCATCGCGATACGCTCGACCATCAGCTTCGACAACGTGTATCCGGCGCTGCCCTCGTTCGCACAACCGCGCGGTTGGGATACGCTCGCGGTGCTGGAGGACATTGGCTACTCACCCGATGACATCGCCGCTCTGCTCAAAGAAGGTGCCGCGGTCGTAAACTTGGCGGCAGCGCCGACGGTGGCTGGCACATGAAGGTGTGTATTCCAGCGATGCCATAGCGACTCGCGGCCGCTTTCCACCTCAAAAGCGTTTTGCATTTTTTGTTGCTTCCCCGTTCTGTGAATTAGCAACAGGGTGCATTCCGAGGTGTCTTTCAGCACCCGCTACAAACTCGTTTCACAATGTCTAGGGGAATATCTGCGACGGTGCTTGCTTCGATCCGGAGACACGAGCGCCGCTGAGCGAACAGCCAATATGTAGAGCTGGACCGACGCCCGGCGAGTGTCCGTTCTCGCAGCGCTGTCAGTCGGACACTCACTGGATCCATGCAAATACTCCTGTGTGCATTCCTCGCTGCATAGTTCGACATCTAGAGTCGGTGTCAGTCGTCGAACTTTACTTCGCGCGTGAGTTTGGCTATGTCAGCCAGCACTTTCTCTCCCTCGCTGCGCTCGCGCTGCCATATATTACGGCCGACAATCACGCCACGAGCGCCCGAACGGATGGTCTGCGCAACGGCGTCGACAGTGTCCGCCGGGTTCCCCGCGAGCGGGCCGCCAGCGATAACGAGCGGGACCTTCAATTCTTCGACGAGTCGCCGCGTGCGCTCCTCGCCCGGAAACGCGATCTTGATGATATGCGCGCCGAGGTCATAAGCGATTCGTGCAATCTTCTCCTCGTGCACAATCACCTCCTCGGAACGTGGCGCACCAATGATCACTGGTTCAAGGACAAGAGGAATTTCCCAGCGGTTGCATTCATTGACTATCTTGCCAACACGCGTGCACATCGCCACGCGCTCTGCATTGGACATGTTCCATGGAAACAGCATCTTTACCGCGTCGACGCCCATTCGCACTGCTTCTTCAATATCGGTGATCAGGCCGTGTGATCCGCCACCGTCCATTTCCCGGTAGTCATAGTAGGTGTCGATAGTGAGTACGCGCGTCAGATGCGGATTAGCTGCGAAATAACGTGCCGTTTGCCGCACTTGGCCCGGCGTCATCATGAAGCCTGTTACATCGTTTTTCCCCCATGCTGCGAAAGGCTCAGACGGCGTCTCTAGTCCTTCGATCCGGTCAAAAATCAAGCCATGATCCACCGGCATTATGATGGCGACGCGATCACTGGGGAGGGTGCGGCGCAGGCGATATTCCATTGACATGACAGTTCCCTTTGGGTCTGTTGGGGCGCAGCGGGGACGCGGCCCGGTTTGATGAAGCGGTGACTGCATACGTACTGTACGTACAAGCCGTACAACATATTACACACGAATTTTGTCGCACCAAGATAGGGTTTATCCCTCCCTACCCTTGGCCAAAACACACGCTTATACTTGGTACGTCTTGTACGTACAACACCTACAAACCCGTCCTTATGAATAAAGCTATTCGTCCTCCGCGTGGTATCGACCGCTCCTCGCCAGTCCCTTACTACCTGCAGCTATCGACGCTGATGCAGCAGGCGATCGACCGTGGGGAGTACGTGCCCGGGGACAGACTGCCGACGGAGAGCGACCTTTGCCGCGACTACGACCTCGCGCGCTCGACTGTTCGCGAAACGTTGCGTCACCTGGTCGACGAGGGGCGCATCAAGGTAGTGCCGCGGCGCGGAGCGTTTGTCGCCGAGCAGACCGGTTCGGGCTGGCTGTTGCAGGTGGCCCAGGGCTTCTTCGAAGCCGAGGTGGACCATCACCACCGCGAAGTTGATACGCGGGTGATAGAAGCCATGCGCTGTCCGTTACCTGATGCTGCAGCGGTGGCGCTCGATCTGGAGGGCGGAGACGACGGATTCAAGCTCGCACGGGTTCGACGCCTTGACGGCAATCTCGCGCTTTATTCAGTGAATTACATGCTTCCGGAGATTGAACAAGCAGTGCGATCGAGTGAGGTGATGTCCGGCGGAGGCTCACTGAACAAGGTATTGCAGTCGGCGGGTTTCGAAGTATTCCGCGCACGCCGAAGTGTCGAGGCCGTTGCGGCGACCGAAGAGCTGTCTAAGTTGCTCGCCGTTCCGGCTCACACGCCGCTGTTGTTGATTACGTCCGTTTCATGGGATCGAAATAACAAACCTTTCGACTTCTACACGTCGTGGTTGCGCAGTGATGTGGTGAAGGTAACGGTGGAAGCGCAGGCAACCGTAGGGAATGACTAAGTAGCGATTAAATAACGACCAGAGTTCGTGTCATTTCAGACGTTGATCCGCTCAACGTCATCAAACAACAAAGTTAGGAGACTTAAATGGTTACCCAAGCGAAGTTGCGTTCGTTGACGTTGTCAGTTGCCTTTGCCGTGACGTCGGCTGCGGGATTTTCCACCCTCGCCTACAGCGAGCCGGTCACATTGACGGTTGCCCTCGCGGCGAATCCGCAGATGCAGACGGCAGCAAAGTTGATCGGAAATTTCGAGCAGAAGTATCCCGACATCAAAGTGCGCTTCCAGACGCTTCCCGAGAACCAGTTGCGGCCAGCGGTGCTGAAGGATGTCGCGACGAAGTCCGGTCAGTACGATGTCGTGATGATTGGCGCGTATGAAGTACCCCTGTGGGCACAGAAAGGTTGGATCACCGATCTGAGCACGTATGCAAACTCGGATACCGCGTGGAACCAGGCCGATCTTTTGAAGCCGATCCGCAATCTGGTCTCGTATCAGGGAAAACTTTTCGCCACGCCATTCTATGGATCGTCGTCATTCGTCTTTTACCGCAAAGACCTTTTCGCCAAGGCAGGCTTGACGATGCCGCAAACGCCCACTTGGGACCAGGTAGCCCAATACGCAGCCAAGCTTGATAACAAAAGCGCAGGGGTGGCTGGAATCTGCCTGCGCGGCGTTCCTGGCTGGGGTCAGAATCTTGCGCCGTTGACCACCGTGATCAACACCTTCGGCGGTCGCTGGTTCGACGAGAAATGGCAGCCGCAACTCTCCGAGACGAAGACCAAGGCAGCAATCACCTTCTACGTCAATCTGCTTCGCGAACACGGGCAACCGGACGCGGCAAAAGACGGATGGCAGGAATGCCTGCAACTGTTCACTCAGGGTCACGCAGCAATGTGGTACGACGATACGGTGTTTGCCGGTCCGGTCCTCGAACAAGCCGCCCCCGGCCTGAAAGACAACATCGGCTTTGCCATGGCGCCCGTGAAGGACACGAAGGCCTCCGGCTGGCTTTGGGCATGGGGGCTCGCCATCCCGAAGACGAGCCGCAACCAGGAAGCAGCGTGGAAGCTGATTGCATGGCTCACCAGCCCCGAGTACATCAAACTGGCTGGCACGAAGGCAGGCTGGGGCCAGGTGCCTCCGGGTTCGCGCACGTCAACCTATCAGATTCCGGAATACAAGACCGCGACTGCTGCATTCGGCGATCTGACGCTGGCGTCGATCAACGCAGCTGATCCTTTACACCCGACCGTCATGCCAGTCCCGTACACCGGCGTGCAGTACGTCGATATTCCGGAGTTTGAACAGATTGGCGACTTCACGTCGCAGCAGCTTGCCGGTGCGATCAGCGGGCAGATCACGGTTGACCAGGCGATCGACGCGTCCCAGAAGAAGATCGTCGACGTCATGCAAGACAGCGGATACAACAAGTAATGCGAGAGTCACGTTGAGTTCATCAGAACGGAGCCGGCGTCCGCGACGCCGGCTGTTTCAACCTGGGAAGAACGGTCATGTCTTATTCAAGCGTTACTACTGCTCCACCCAAAGTCGCGCAGCTAATGACTGATGGAAAGAGAAAACAACTGAAGGTATGGCGACTCAGGGCGCCGCTTTTGCCGGCATTGCTTGTCGTGATTGCGGTGACCCAGGCTCCGTTTGTCATCACCCTCTACTACAGTCTGTTCCGATGGAATCTGGTGTCGACCTCCGCAAGGCGGTTTGTCGGAATCAAGAACTACGTGGGTGCCGTCGCCGATCCGGTCTTTTTGAAAGCCATCGCCAATACGGCCGGCATGACGCTCAGCATCGTCGCCGGCGCCATTGTGATCGGGACGCTGCTTGCGCTGGGCCTGCAGCGGAACTTCCTGGGCCGCGGTATTGCCAGAACCCTCGCCATCACGCCGTTTTTCGTGATGCCGGTGGCCGCCGCGCTGTTTTGGAAGGCTGGCCTCTTCGACCCGACGTTCGGCCTCCTTGGCTGGTCCACTGCGGCGCTTGGCTTGGGCAAAATCAATTGGGTCAGCGAATACCCTCGCCTGTCCATCATCATTCTCACAGCCTGGCAATGGTCGTCGTTCGCGTTGCTGATCCTGCTTGCCGGCATGCAGTCGTTCCCCGTCGAAGTGACCGAGGCGGCAGCCATTGATGGCGCCGGACGCTGGCTCACGTTTCGCCGCCTGATGTTGCCGCACCTGCGGCCGTTTTTCGAGCTGACAGCGCTCCTCGCGTCCATGTATGTGCTTGAGAATTTCGCTGCTATCGCCACGCTCACCGCAGGGGGCCCGGCATACGCCACCACAAACCTGTCCTACTACGTTTATCTCGAGGCATTTAGCGCCTTTGATCTCGGCCAGGCATCGGCCTACGGCATCATTTCGCTCGCGATCGCCATCGCCTTGGTGATGCCGATGCTGAAAGTCGTCGCCGGTATCTTCCGCACCGGAGGCCGCGCATGAACACCAAAGTCGGCAAGGGCGCATTCAATGCGCTGATAACTGTGTTGACGTGGCTCGGCGCTCTGGCCATGTTCGCACCGATCGCGTGGATGGTTCTGACAAGTTTCAAATCCGAGCAGGATGCCGTCAGCTCACCTCCGCTGCTGTTTTTCACGCCTACCCTGGAACACTACCGCCGGATCTTCGACGACGAATTCGCTTCGTTCGCGATCAACTCGGTGCTGGCCACGGGGATATCGACCGCCATCGTGATCTGCCTTGCGGTCCCGGCGGCTTACGCCCTGTGTGTGAGGCCGGTGGAAAAATGGCGCGATGTTTTGTTCTTTTTCATCTCGACAAAGATGATGCCGATCGCAGCAGGGATCGTACCCATTTATTTGGTCGCGCAGAGCCTCGGGCTTTTGAATAGCGCCTCCGTCCTGATCGTGGTCTATACGTCGATGAATCTGCCGCTCGCGATATGGATGATCCGATCGTTCATGAACGAGATCCCGGTTGAGGTCTTCGATGCTGTGCGCGTTGATGGCGCTGGGTTCTTCCGGGAGCTGCTGCTGGTCGTCGTTCCGCTGATCATGCCAGGCCTCGCTTCCACTGCGCTGCTTTGCGGCATCTTTGCGTGGAATGAGTTTTTCCTCGCGGTCAATCTCACGACGACAGTCAGCACATTGCCGGTCTTCCTGCAAAAGTTCTTGAGTTTCGGTCAACTGTACACAGCCCAGGTCGCCGCGGTCGCAACGCTTTTGAACATCCCGGTCGTCGCAGCGGGTTGGCTGGCTCAGAAAAGCCTCACACGCGGTCTGACCTTCGGCGCGGTTCGGTAAATAGTCTTTCCTGATCTAACACTTGAGGATTCGAAATGCGCGCTGTCCGTATTGGAAGCAACCACATGATCGACGTCGTCGAGCTCGACGCTCCGACACTAAGGCCAGACGAACTCATAGTCAGACCCGTTGCGTGCGGAATTTGCGGAACCGATCTCCACATCTGCCAACACGGATTTCCCGGAACGAACTACCCGGTCACACCCGGGCATGAATTCGCCGGGCACGTGCTGGCGGTCGGGCGCAATGTGAGCGGTATCAGGGAAGGCGACTTCGTCGCAGTGAACCCCAACGTCTCGTGCGGACACTGCGAATGGTGCCGTGAAAACAAACCGCATCTGTGCAATGCGCTCATGCCCATTGGAGTCGGGCGTCCCGGCGCGGCGGCGGAGCAAGTGGCCGTTCCTGGCGGCAACGCGTTTGTTGTACGGGAGAGCATCGGACATGGCGTGGCCGCGCTCATCGAGCCACTCGCTTGCGCGCTGCACGCGGTCGAGTCCGCCCAGGGCATCAAGGACCGGCGTGTGCTGGTGATGGGTGCGGGAACAATGGGCTTGCTTATTACGATCATCGCGAAGCATTTTGGTGCGGCCGATGTGACGGTCGTCGACCCCAACCCCGCGAAGCATGCGATCGCTGTTGAAGTCGGCGCGAACAGGGCCGTGTCGCCGGACGAAATACGCGACGAACGATACGAAGTGATTTTCGAAGCAGCGGGCGCCATGCCGGCGTTGCGCCAGGCGTTGGGACTTGTCCGCAAGACAGGCGTGCTGGTGCAGGTCGGAGTACACGGCGTCGATGCAAAAGTCGATGTCAATCCGTTCACTATATACGAACACGAACTGCGCATTATCGGTTCGAACTCGTTGGCGAATCAGTTTGCGGGGGCAGTTGACCTCATGTCCGACATTTCTGAACAAGCCGCCAAACTGATCGGCGACACCTTTTCCGTCTGGGACTTTGCCGCGGCCGTAAAGAGCATGGAGTCGGGGCATGCAGTGAAGACGCAACTGAGCTTCGCCTGAGTCGTCAATGGGGATTCAAATGGCCACGAAGCGATTTATTCCGATGCAATTTGTGCAAGAGAAGACGAGAGGCAAAGGCTAGAAATGGATTCTCTTGTATGTGGAATTGACGTTGGGTCGACCAATGTAAAGGTCATCCTCGTTGATAGATCAGCGCGTTCCGTATGGACCAAGGCGATTCCTGTTCCGCGGAGCATGTACGGCGGCCTGCCAGCAACGGACGCCGCGGTGCTTGTTGCCACGCTTGAGGGCCTGGTTATCGAAGGGTGGCGTGCTACCGGTGCCGCGACTCCTCTGCGCGCGATCTCGATCACGGGCGTTGGCGAAGATGGGGTTCCTGTATCCGACGATTTGCGGCCACTTGACCTGGCAATCCCCTGGTTTGACAACCGTGCCGACAACGAAAGCCAAAGACTGCGTGACTTCGCTGGGGAGTCCGCAGGTGAGTCAACACGCGCAGGCGTTTCGATCGATTCGTCTCGCACGGCGGCGAAGTGGCTGTGGCTTCGCGAGAATCGCCCCGAGGTCATGCGGGACGCGGGACTGTGGTTGGCGCTGACGGACTACGCGGCCGCCTGGTGGAGCCGCACGCCGTTCATCAGTGAGACGCTTGCGGCCCGCACCGCTTGTTATGACGTCTTCAGTCGCACGTGGATGCCCGCCATGCTCGGCGCGTGCGGAGCGCCTCCACTGCCTCCCGTTCTCGCCGCCGGCACCGTAGTCGGAACCGTTGCAGCGGGTCCGTTGCTCGAGAGTGGAGCGGCAGCCGGCAACACGCTTATCGTGGCCGGCGGGCATGACCATCCGATCGCCGCCTCTGCGGTACGGCGTTTGAACGGGCAGGCATTGGTGGACTCCCTGGGCACCGCCAATCTCATGTACACGGAGATCGAGAACGTTGAGCCGCGCGCTGATCCCTTCGTGGCGTTTTCCGTACCGGCTTTAGGCACGCCCGGTGTCGCCTGTCTTGGGGTTTATGAGTTTTCGGCTGCACTGGAGCCTTTTCGCGCACGCGACTCGGGCGTCGCATTGAGTTCATTTCTTGCCGGCGGCCGTTTGCCCGGAAAGCCGAGCACCGCCTGGGACATTAGCGAGGCGTTGAAACGTTGCCTCAACCCCGCAACAAACTCGGCGCCTTACGGCGACGCTGTGCAGCTCAGGGCAGCACTCGAATCAGGATGTCTGTACGCTCGACGGATGCTTGAAGCAATCCGGGACACCGGTTCAACGGCCACCCCAATCTATGCAGTCGGCGGCTGGGCCCGTTCCGATGCTCTCCTGCAACTGCGCGCGAGCGTCTTCGGCGAGGCAGTCGCCTCAGTCGAGGAAAGCGAGCTGACTGCGCTCGGCGCCGCCTTGATCGCCCGCGATGCGATCGAGCCATCAGAGACCCGGCTGCCCTTTCAGCGGCACGTTCGGTTTATCCAGCCGCTCGCGGAATGGCAAGAGATTTACGAGCAGTACTACCCGGAGTTCCGGGAGCGGCTCGATCGATTTAAGGAAAAGCGGACCGCCTAGCGGCCAGCGTGCCGGTTCCTGACGGACCGGCAAAGGGCTGGCAACACCCCATTCAGGAGACAAACGTGGCTGTCGTTGAAATTCGAAATCTCAAGAAGACATTCAGTGGCGTGGACGCCGTTGAATCGCTTAATCTCACTACCGAGGACGGTGAGTTCATCGTGATCGTCGGTCCCTCCGGCTGCGGAAAATCCACGACGATGCGCATGATCGCCGGACTTGAAGAGGCAACCGGGGGTTCGATACTCATTGACGGCCAGGACGTGACGAACCTGTCGCCGACTGATCGGGACGTCGCCATGGTTTTCCAGAACTACGCGCTGTATCCGCATCTGAGCGTGTATGAAAACATGGCGTTTTGCCTGCAGGTCCGCAAGTGGCCCAAGGCGCGTATTGACGAGCGCGTGCGTACCGTTGCCGATTCACTGTCGCTGACGCCGCTTTTGCAGCGCAAACCGGCAGCGCTTTCCGGCGGGCAGCGGCAACGCGTTGCCCTTGGGCGTGCAATTGTCCGCGAACCGCGGATCTTCATCATGGATGAGCCGCTGTCGAACCTCGATGCGAAGCTGCGCGTGGACATGCGCGGCGAAATCACAAAGCTGTGCCGGCGACTCAAGGTCACGACCTTCTACGTGACGCACGATCAGCTGGAAGCGCTCACCATGGGGCATCGGATCATTGTGATGCGCGACGGCGTCGCCCAGCAGATCGACACGCCTCAGCGAATCTATGACGAGCCCATCAATCGGTTTGTCGCTGGTTTCATCGGAAGCCCGTCGATGAACTTTCTGGAAGCAACGGTAGAGGGCGACGGTCAACTGATGCGAGGAGCGAGTTTCCAGCTTCGCGCGTCTAACGGTATGGCCCGGGCGCTCAAGGAGTTGCCGGGCCGGAAGGTCATCGCGGGCATTCGTCCCGAGCATCTCTTTCCTGCGGCGGACGGCGACAGTCTCAGGAAGTCCGCAGGCGGGTGGATGCAGGGGCGTATCGACCTGGTCGAGCCGCTGGGTTCTCAGGTTATGGTCCAGGTGATGGTCGGCAGTTCCATGGTCGTTGCTCAATTCGAGCGGCGGCCCGGGCTTGAGATTGGCAAGATGATCACGTTGCAGCATAAGTCTGACGCGCCCCACGCGTTCGAAGTCGAGACGGAGCGTTCCGTGCTCGCTGCCCCGCTCGCTGAGTCCCGTGCTGCGCTTGTCAGTGCATGAGTGCGTGCGGCGGACTCCGCACCGGTCGACCCAAAAACTTTACTGCCTCCAGCCATGAAAAAACTTCTCAATGACCCGTCAAAAGTTGTCCGCGAAATGCTTGAGGGGATTGCTCGCCTGACGCCGCATGCCGCTATCCTTGGGGATGAAAACGTTCTTGTCCGACGAGGACTGCCGACGCCCTCGGAGCGCCCCGTCGCCATCATTTCCGGCGGGGGAAGCGGGCATGAACCAGCGCACGGGGGGTACGTCGGCGCCGGCATGCTCAGCGCCGCCGTGTGCGGCGAAGTGTTCACCTCTCCGCCCACGGACGCCGTTCTCGAAGCGATCCGCGCAACGTCCGGTCCGAACGGTGCGTTGTTGATTGTGAAGAATTACACGGGAGACCGGCTCAATTTCGGACTTGCAGCGGAGCTTGCCAGAGCAGAGGGAATTCCGGTCGAAATAGTGACCGTGGCCGATGACGTGTCACTTCGCGCCCAATCCCAGCGCAATCAGCGCCGTGGCATCGCAGGTACGGTGCTCGTGCACAAGATTGCAGGCGCTATGGCCGCGCGTGGCGTTCCACTGGCTCAAGTAGCCGCAACTGCCCGCGAAGCTTGTGCCAATCTCGGGACGATGGGCGTCGCGCTCGACGGATGCACGCTACCGGGTGCGGACAAGGCCGGCTTCCGCTTGGCGGACAACGAGATCGAGCTTGGACTCGGTATTCACGGCGAGAAAGGCGTGGAGCGTACGGCTCCAATGCCTGCTGACCAACTGACCGAGACATTGCTTTCAAACATCATTGAAGATCTTGCGATCAAGAGCGGCGAGCGTGTCGTGCTGCTGGTGAACGGACTTGGCGCCACGCCCGATATGGAACTGGCCGTTGTGCTTCGCGCCGCGTTCAACAATCTCACCCGCCGCAATGTGACGGTCGAGCGAGCGTGGTGCGGCACGCTGCTCTCGGCCCTCAATATGCCTGGTTGCTCCATCTCCGTGCTGCGCGTCGACGATGAACGGCTGGCGTTGCTGGATTCGGAAACCGAGTCTCGTTCATGGCCCGGTGGCGGGAAGGTGAATCAAAGCATACGCATGCGGATCGCGGTCACATCGAACCTCACGTCCGAGCCCAACAGCACGGTCACCCATGAAAACGATGCCGGCTGGGCGCAGAGATTGAAGCCCGCGCTGGACGCGGTTGCGCACGCGCTGATCGCCAATGAAGCGATCCTGACGGATCTCGACTCGAAGGCCGGCGACGGTGATCTCGGAGCAAGCATGAAGCGCGCAGCGGATGCGATCGTGGCTGTCCCAACGAACGCTTTGACGACTCCGAGCGGTGCACTTGCAACACTGGGCACTGCTTTGCGAAGGGCAATCGCTGGAAGCTCCGGGCCGTTCTACGCTACTGCGCTGGTGCGCGCTTCGCGCAGCTTGGCGAATGCAGCTGAACCGACCGCTCAGGATTGGGCCGCTGCATTCAGGAGCGCCGCCGACGCTATCAGTGAACTGGGCGGAGCGAAGGCAGGAGATCGCACCATGCTTGATGCCCTGGTGCCGGCTATCGAGGCTTTCGATGGGGGTTTAAAGGGTGGCCTGAATGCCGCTGAAGCGTGGGCGGCCGCAGTGAGCGCGGCGGAGTCCGGCGCGCAGGATACGGCGCACATGTCGCCGCGCGCCGGGCGGGCCAGCTATCTCGGCGCCCGCGCGCTCGGTTCGCCGGATGGTGGCGCGGTCGCCATTGCCTGCTGGCTGCGTGCACTACAACCTCACATCACCTCACGTTGAGCTGGCTGTCCGCAAGGCACGACAGGGTTGGTTCTCCCCGCCCTACTGTCACACCATCCTCGTTCCGGTCAACAGGCGCTTAAGCATCCGCATATCTCCAAACACGTCCTTCGCGCCTGCTGCGAGCAGTCTGCCGCATTGACTTGGTTCGCGGTGCGACGGACTGTACGCGTACACCGTCGCGCCCGCAGACACTCCTGCCAATACCCCGGAAGGAGAATCTTCCACGATTGCACACCGTCTTATATCGACACCCAACAACGATGCGGCCTCAAGGTACACGTCCGGCCACGGTTTATTTCGTCGCGAGTGTTGTCCACTGTAGATGTGGCCACCGAACCAGCCAGTCAGTCCAACCTTGTCAAGTTGTAGTGCGATCTTGGATCGGCTCGAGGCAGAAACTACAGCAAGTCGAACTGAGTGCCACGCCAGATGCTTCACGACGTCCCTGACAAAAGGAGTGGCAGCAACCTCCCGCGATAATGCCTGATCGCGTCTGTCGCGGTAATCGAGATACCAGGCCTCGATATCCACGACTGTTGTCCTCGATCGAATGAGATCGAACCGACTTTTCACAGATTGTCCAAGGAAGAGCTCCGAGAACTCTTGGGCAGTTATTTTCCACCCAGCCGTGTGCAACATGTCGGAGAGGACGCGAAACGTAATCGGTTCCGACTCAACCAATGTTCCATCACAATCGAATAACACCGCATCGAACGGAACTGCCCCGTTGATAGGGGTCGATGGACTAAAAGCCGGCTCGCTCACGCTGCGACTGCCATTGTTCGAGGCGTCGACACGAAAACTGCAGCTTGCCTGTTCGCGATGGCGACCGCCTGGCCGAGCTGCGCCCCGCTTGCCAACTGTGCAACCAGATGTCCGATGAAAGTATCCCCCGCTCCATGCGATGAGATGACGTCAACTCTCTCGCCCGCAACTGTTCCATAGTCAGCCATGTGATCCGTCCACGCGGCGCCATGCGGGCCAGCGGTTACAACGACCGCGCATCCGAATTGCTCGCCGAGCTTTCTGCACCCGTTCCAGGCAGACGAGAGGTCCTCGACCGGGTCGGCGCCCATCATGCCAGCCTCTACTGCATTGACGACGAGAATGCTCGTTTGTGCGAGCATTGCCTCAGAAAAGGCTCTTGCAGGGGCTGCGTTCAGGACAACACGACCGCCACGTTTCCGTATCAGAGCCGCTGCCGCCACGTTGACGGTTTCCGGAATTTCGTTCTGAAGCACCAGAATATCCGTCGATGAAAGCGTGTTCGACCACGCCAGCAACATCTCTTCCGTCAACGAGGCGTTCACCTGAGAGGATACGACTGCAGCATAGTCGTCTGGGGTTCGCACCACGATACTCATCCCGGACCGCGCGCCCGGGACGCGCGCCACCCCGTTGACGCCGATCGTTTGGCTCTCGAGGTGCGCCAACAACGCGTCCCCGAAGGCATCGTTACCGACGGCGCCTAGCATCGCGACCGCGGCGCCGGCACGGGCACACGCCACCGCCTGGTTCAAGCCTTTACCGCCGGGAGTCTGGTACCAATCATTTCCGATCAGCGTTTCGCCAAGCGTCGGCAACCGCGCGGCGCTCACCAACACGTCCATATGCAGACTTCCCAGAACAGCAACTGACTCACTCATGCCATGCCTCTAATTCATGTATCGTACTGATCGATTCGGCGAACCGGTATCCCGGATTTCACCCACCGTCTATCGCCGCCCGCGTGTCAGCCTGTCCACCATCATGGCGAGCAGGATCACCACCCCGGTTGCCAGCAATTGATAGAACGCCTGGACGTTCATCAGCGTCAGGCCGTTGCGCATTCCCCCGAGGATGATCGCCCCAAGCAGGGTACCGATCACACCGCCCTTGCCCCCTAGAAGCGACGCCCCCCCGATGGCTGCCGCAGCAATCGCGTCGAGTTCCCACAGATTGCCGAGAACCGGCTCTGCGGCACCGAGCCTCCCGACCACAATCAGCGCGCCCAGCGAAGCGAGTCCGCCGCTGATCGAATACGCGAAGATTTTCGTTCGCTCGACCGGGACACCCGCGACCCGCGCTGCTTCTTCATTGCCGCCGACCGCGAAGATGTATTCGCCCAGCGGCATCTTGCGCAGCATCACCCACGCCAGAATCGCGACGATGGCGACGATGACGACGGACATTGGAAGACCAAAGAATGTTGCCGACAGCGCATTACGAAACGCGTCGGGAATGCCGAGGACCGGATTGCCGTCCGTGAAAATGAGCGCCAACGCGCGATAGATGCTCAGAGTGCCGAGCGTGACGATGAAAGGTTGCAGACCGCAGTAGGCAACGATTACTCCATTAATCGAACCGCATACGGTTCCAACCAGCACGCCAGCAACGAAACCGACCGAAGGCGGCAGACCTTTTACCATCAATGTCGCGGCGACGACTGCCGAAAGTGCCGCGACCGGACCGACCGACAGATCGATGCCGCCACTGATAATGACGATTGTCATGCCGACCGCGACACAGGCATTGATGGCGCTTTGCTGAAGAATGTTGATAAGGTTTTGGGCATTCAGAAACGACGGAGCGACGAAGGCAAAGGCTGCAAAAATAAGCACGACACCGATCAACGTTCCGAGGTCACGGACCGAAACGGGAGATCCTGTATCACTGAAAACTCGAGAACTCATGTCAGCTCCATCAAGACGGTTGCGAAGTCACTTCGTGGGGAATGGCGAGCGTCATGATCGCTGCTTCGGAAAACTCATCGCTCTTCAGTTCCCCCGATATACGACCGGACTGCATGACCAGCAAGCGGTCAGACAGCCGCATGACTTCGTCGAGCTCGGACGAGACAATGATCACACTGCGACCGTCGTTCACAATCTGTTCTATCAACTGATAAATTTCCTGTTTGGCGCCCACATCGACGCCACGTGTAGGCTCATCAAAAATCAGCACGTCGGCACCTGAGTTCAACCATCGGCAGATGATGGCCTTCTGCTGATTGCCACCGCTGAGCAGGCGGATCGCTCGTGACAGCTTGGGTGGTCGCAGGTTCACCTGCTGTGCGAGCGCCGTCGCGCGTAACTGTAGTGCCCCGCGTCGCACCAGCCCCGCCCGGGTCCACCTGTCGAACACAGGAAGACAGATGTTCGAAAAAATCGACTGCATGGGAATTATCCCGTCTACCTTTCGCTCCTCCGGAACGAGCGCGATTCCGGCCTTGATCGCATCGCGCGCGGACCGCAGCCTGAGGCGTTTGCCGTTCTTGTGAATCTCGCCCTTGTCGGCTCGCTCGATGCCAGCAAGCAGCCTTACGAGTTCGGTTCGTCCGGCGCCGACCAGTCCCGCGATCCCGAGTATCTCGCCCTTGTGCAGCGTGAGTGAGACATCCCGTACGCGTTCGCCCCAGGACAACGACTGCGCGGACAGCACCGTATCCGCGCGGTCATATTCCCGTTTTGGCCACGATCTCAACTCCCTCCCGACCATCTTGTGAACCAGTTGTTGCTGCGTCACTTCCGACAAAGCCAGCTCATCGATGAATTTGCCGTCACGCAGCACGGTGGCCCGGGAACATACCTCAAATATTTCGTCTAGCTTGTGCGAGACATAGATGATCGCCACGCCCTGCTGCGAGAGTTGACGAATGATACCGGCGAGCTTTTCGAATTCCGTGGGGGTGAGACTCGACGTGGGTTCGTCCATCGCAATCACGCGAGCGTTGGCAAGCAGAGCTCGCGCGATCTCTACCATCTGCTTTTGCGCGACACTCAGTTGCCGGATCTTCGCAGCGAGCGGAATCGCAGGATCGAGTGGCGCAAGCACCGCTTGCGCTCTTTCGAACATGGCGGCCCGGTCAAGCAGCCGTCCCCGGCGCACGAGTGGCGCACCCAGGAACAGGTTCTGGACCACATTGAGTTCCGGGATGAGTTGCAGTTCCTGGTGGATCATCGCGATGCCGGCCCGCTTCGCGTCTTTCGGGGACTTGAGGGTGACCGCTTTTCCGTCGAGAAAAATCTCTCCGCTGTCTGGGCTGATCACACCTGAGATCACCTTCAGCAGGGTACTCTTACCCGCGCCGTTTTCACCGACAATCGCGTGGACCTCTCCCTGACTGACGCGCAGGTGCACGTCGGTCAGGGCCTTGACGCCGGGATACTGTTTGTTGATATTACTGAGCTGAAGCGCGTAGGACGTATTCATGAGCTCGACCGGTTGCCGACCTGCCACTCGCCGGGCGAACGACCCGGCGCACTGCTAAGTGTTACTGCTTCGTGCTGTCCTCGATCAATGCCTTGCGTTGAGCATCTTCACCGCCCGTCTTGTAACGAGCGTAGTTCGCTTTGGTCACCAGGGCTTGCGGCGTCGCTACGACACGCGGAACTTTTTGGCCGCCGAGGACGCGCAGCGCAGTTTCAACTGCCACTTCACCGGTCAGCACCGGGAACGAATCGACTGTACCAGTCAGCTCGCCCGCAAGGATTGACTTGTATGCGTCGCTGGTTCCATCCGTGCCGATCACGGCAATCTGATTGAGCTTGCCGGCGGCCTTGACAGCCTCGACCACACCGAGCGCCATCGTGTCGTTATTGCAGTAGATACCGACCAGATCGGGGTGCTGCTGCACAATGTTGGTCGCTGCGTCATAGGAAGTCTGACGGTCCCAATTCCCGGGGACGCTCGCGACCACCGTAAACTTGGTCGACTCCTTGCTAAGTGTGGACTTGAAGCCATCGGTCCTTTGCACCGCAGCGTACACGCCAGCCATGCCCTCAATGACGGCAACCTTTCCGCCGGCCGGGCGATTCTGGATATACCACCGGGCTGCGCGAACGCCGTTATCGCGTTGCACATTGCCAATGTAGTGTTCCGCCGATGGAATGACAGCGTCGTTGACGTTGATGACGGGCACGTTCGTCTTGGCGGCCTCACCGAGCACCGGCCGCAGGTTTGCGTCGGTCTGCGGCGAGAGTAACAACTCGGCATAGCCCCGCGTCAGCATGTTCTCGGCAATTGCGAGCTGGCCTAGCTGGTCACCTTCGCTCTGTGCCGCCTGGACGTCAACCTGAACGCCGTTTTTGCTTCCTCCTGCCTTGTATCCTTCACCAAGAAGACGCCAGTATTCGTTGGTCATGGTCTTCGCGACAGCCCCAATCCGCGTGCCTGCCTTGGGCTTGGGTACCGGGCCCAGTTTCGCACCCAGCTGCGACCATTCGATACGGTCTGGCTCACGGTCAGAATCAAGTGGCTTCAGGGTGTCCGCGCTGGCCGTGTGCATCAGTTGGAAAAACGCGAGTGACGCCACTATGCGCCAATATTTTTTCATGTTCTGTCTCCTGGCATTATCGATTGTTAGTTGGATTCGACTAGCGCATTGCCGGGCCCATGCACTGGCAAACGAGCCCGTTCAGGCTCAGGCGTATGCCGGACCGAACAAAGCCGTCTGAACGATTCGCTGTGACGTAAGGACGTCTTGTTTTTCTCCCGCAGCACGCAGCTCTTCGTTATTGGCCAGTTTCCTGGCGATGCTCATCATTGCATTGACAGTCTTGATGTTTGCCTCGGTTTCGGCGACAGGATCGAGGGAGATAGCATCGGGGAAGGTATCGAAGTAGATGACACCTTCGTATCCATCGCGCACCAGTTGCGTGAGCAGTTCAATTGTTTGAATTGTATGAACGGAGCCGACCATCATGCCGTCGTCACGGTGGCCGTATGCGTCGTTCAGGTGGAGCCCGGCGAGCCGGCAGTGCTTGCTCACGAGGGCGGCGGTGCAGGCAGGCTGTTCACCGGCATACAGCACGTGACCGAAGTCCAGCGTCATGGCCAAATTTTTAAGTCCCAACTCCTTGATAGCGAGCAGGGTCGTGCCTGCGTTGTTCAGCAGCGAAAATGCCCGCGGCTCGTTCGGCTTGTACTCGAGACTGAACGTGACGTCTGGTGCGTGCTCCGCGAGCTCGCGAATGCCCTGGACCTGCAGGTCCCACAATTTCTGGTAATCGACGTGGAAGGGATATTCGAACCCATCCTGGCCTGGCCAGAACGTCATCAGTGATCCGCCGCATGAACGCAAGTCATCCAGACCGCGCTTGGCCAGATCGATCGCGGCCTGGCGAGTCGCCGGATCCGGATGGGTCAGTGAACCGCGCCGGAACTCCGGTTCGCTGTAGTAACGCATGGCGAATCCGTTCAGCTTGAGTCCCAGCGCATCAAGCTGGGACGCCCGGGTGCGGGCGTCTGCATCACGAAAATGGTTCGGATAGTTCAAGTCGACGTGCGTCAGACCCTTCACCGTCCTGGCGCGCTCCAACAGTTGCAGGACCGTCGGTTTGCCGCTCAGGCCGGGCCACTGCAATTCGGGCCGCGTGCCAAAAGAGTTCAATCGTGCTGCGAATTTCATGCTTACTCCCGTCGTGTTTGATCGTGTATGCATTCTCACAACTTTACTACAATCAAGTCAACAGTAAAGTTATGAGGGTTTACATCGATCTCGGAGAGGTAGCAGTGCTCCGCTAGCGCCGCTTATGCGCCACTACGCCCATCGTACTGGCGAGGTTGTTCTCTGCAGTCGCATAGTCGCGTTGCGCGGTGGCGACAAACAGGGCGTCGATGATGTTCAGTTGGGCAATGCGGGCAGCCGCGTTCTCACCCATCAATGGAGAGCCCTGGGCAGTCGAGCAGAGCACGGCATCAGACAGTCCGGCCAACGGCGAGTCCGAATAATTGGTCAGGGCGATGATGGACGCCTTGTTCGACTGCGCCACCTTGGCGGCCTCGATCACAGCGGTCGTCTGGCCGGAGTGGGAGACGATAAGCACAACATCTTCTTGGGTGAGCAGAGAGGCCGACATCAGCATCAAGTGAGTGTCGTCGTAGGCCGTGGACCGAATGCCGATACGAAGAAATTTGTGCACTGCATCACGCGCGATTTGCGCCGAGCCGCCGAGCCCATAAAAGTCCCGCTGTCGGGCACCAGATAATAAGGTAACCGCTTTATCGAATGCTTGAATGTCAAGAATTGCGAGTGTTTCCTCAAGCGCTTTTATTGCGGTGCGGAATACCTTCGTGAGTATTTCCGCTGAACTGTCCGTTGGCAGCAGTTCCTTGTGCATCTCGTTGACCGGCAAACGGTTATACGCGGCCACCGATTGTCGCAATTCCCGGAACCCCGAGAAGCCAAATTTTTTTGCCGTCTTGACGACCATGGCCTCCGACATACCCACGCGATCAGCAACATCTTTCAGCGGCGTAGTCTCAATGAAATCGGCGTCGAGGATCGTTCGTAAAAAGGCGTTCTCGAGGGGCGTGAGAGCAGTCGCCAGCATGCGCAACCTGGGGCCAACCAGATGCGCGGGAATCTCGTTGTTTTGCATGTGTGAGCGCTACCTGTGAAAGTGATGCGTTGTGCCGGCCCGCCTTCCGACAAGCGACAACACTTCTTTACCGTATAAAGTTAATTAGTAAATTACCTTGAGCTTTTCGCCCGCCCAAGACTTGAGTGCGAAGGCCAAGCTTACAGGCTGCAGCGCGTGCATGCTGCTGATCAGGCGGCCCTCCCGATCGCTTGAACCGGATCAGGCGCCGCAAATCATAGCCTCTTCGGCAAACGCCTCGGCCTGAGTTAAATGACCCAACTCCACCGAGAACGTCGCTGACTCGCCGCCCGCCAGTTGACGGACGAAGCCTTTGCGCCGTTCCGCCGTATAGCCCTCTACCTCACAGGTCGCAGGCATGGCAAACCCAGCCACCTGTGCACGGTTGTTCTTCAATAACCAGCGGATCGCGTGCGGAAACTCTTTCTGTCGATAACGTACGCAAAACGCCGATCCATCGACATCTTTCAGCATGAAGCGGGTCAGTCCGTCTTCGTTCTCGCGCAGCCCTCTGAGATAAAAGACGAGTTCGGGATCAAAAAGCGCAACTTCGTCCAGCCGCTCAGTTACCGAAGGGTCTTGTTCCATCTGCTCGAGTCGCCCCAGATAGATGGGACTCGACTTGACGATCGCCGGGACCGCCGCACGTATTGCTGTATGCGCAGCATCAAACGGAGCGGGTTGAATCAGGCGACCGTCTGGCAAAAATGCAAAATTTGCATGGCACATGTACATCAGATCCATTGGCTCCCTCCCCAGATTGCGCACCGCCATCCGCACCTCGAAACAGGCGGAATCCGGTCGCAAACGAACGACCGGGCGGGCCAGATAGCGATCGCCAAAGCCGCGCAGGTATTCGCATTCGCTACTCAGTTCAAGCCAAGGGCCGCGTTCATCGGCACTGATAGTTAGTCTCGCATTCTCCATCGGCGCACACGGCATTTCCCCGTGCAACGCATGGTCGTCTTCCGGGCCAGGATTGCCGTTGCGCAGAATGCCCGAGTGGTACAGAAAGCAGCCGTAAGTGGCGAGAAGATCCTGCGTCGGCCGCGGCGCCAGAAATGGGCTCCCCATAGTGAGATTCACACCATCGAACTGCGCGCTCCAGATCATCTGTCCGCAATAAGGCAATACCTCCAGGAAGCCACGGTTGTTCTTGAGGCGAACCCCTGGCACTCCCGTTTCATAGCGAAACAGCTCGACCTCGAAGACGTCACTGCTGACCACCCGGCGGCCTGGAATATCGAACTGATCCGGGCTGAGATGAATTTCAAAGGTATGCACGGTTGCGCCTCAGTTATTTCCCTCGCGGCCCATGCCCGAGGTTCGCATATTTTCACCACAAATATCTTTATAGTAAAGTTTCGTGCGTCATGTTCATTGAACTTACACTGCCTCACTCACCTGATGCGCCGACGGCATCTGTACAACAATGGACGAAATTCTTGATATAGCTCCTTGTTTAATGGCGTTTAGTAAGTTGTCGACGAAGTGCCACGGCAACTCGTTGCGCGTCGCGCGGTTAGTCCAAGGGTTTTTACCACTTCACTATAAATTAACATTTGGTAAAGTTAAGTCCGAATAGAGTTTTTGCTGTACTACCGACCAGAGCCCCGCAACCGCCTGTGGGCGTCCACCGCGGCCGACTATGTCGAGACATTCAGGGGTTACGAATTTCTCGAAAAACTCACTAGATTAGGAAACCTCATGAATCGTCGACAATGCCTTACCGTGCTGGGCGGTACGGTGCTTGGCAGCAGTCTGTGGGATCTTCCCTCCCTGAGCTGGGCCGCTGAAACCAAGACGATGGTCACCGTAGTGAAGGAAGCCGGTGTTCCCTGGTTCAACATCCTCAACCAGGGCCTCAACGAGGCAGCCGCCAAATACTCTATTCGGTCGTCAATGACGGGGCCCGCGACCCCCGATCCCGCGCAACAGGTCAAACTGATTGAAGATTTGATCGCCCGCAAGGTTGACGTCATTGGTCTCGTGCCACTCGATACCCGAGTCACCGAGCAAGTCGTGCAACTCGCACGCAAGTCGGGAATCATCGTGATTACCCAGGAAGGCGCCACCCAGCAGGGCAAAACGTGGGACGTCGAACTGATGAGTTCGCAGGCGTACGGCGAGGCGCAGATGAAGTCGTTGGCACGCGAAATGGGCGGCGAAGGGGGTTACGCGATTTTGGTGGGAACGCTAACGACGACTGGCCACAACCAGTGGGCGGATGCCGCCGTCGCCTATCAGAAGGCTCACTTTCCCAAAATGCACCAGGTTGCAGACAGATTCCCGGGTGCTGACCTCATTGATCAGTCCACGCGCGTCGCGCAGGAGATACTCCAGACCTATCCGGACATCCGCGGCATCGTCTCCATGGGATCGAACGGCCCCATCGGGGTTGGGAACGTGCTGCGCCAACGCGGGCTGCAAAAGCAGGTCGCACTCGTTGGCACGGTGATTCCTTCCCAGGCGAAGTCGCTTATCGAGGCTGGAGTGATTCGCGAAGGTTTCTTGTGGAGCCCGCGGGACGCAGGATATGCCATGGTCGCCGTTGCGCACATGACCATGGGCGGTACCAAGTTCGAGTCGGGGATGGAGGTACCGGGTCTCGGAAAGGCGACCGTTGACGAGTCCAGCCATGTCGTGATGCTCGATCGAATCTTGACCATCAACAAGTCGACCATCGACGGTCTCATCAAGCAAGGTCTCTGATCGACATGAGCTCGAACCCGTCTCCGGAAGTCCGGGAGCCCGTGAGCGATCCCGCAGGCTTCACGCAGGCAATGCCGTTCATCCGTCTGGACAGCGTGTCGAAGCGCTATGGTGGCGTGCAAGCGCTAGCAGGCGTCAGCCTGACACTGCAACGTGGCGAAGTCCATTGTCTTTGTGGGCAGAACGGTTCGGGAAAGTCGACCCTGATCAAGATCATTGCCGGCGTCGAGCAACCCGATGCCGGCAGTCATATCACCATCGACGGGCACCTCTTTAGCCACCTCACGCCCGCTATCAGCACCCGTTTGGGCGTGCAGGTCATCTACCAGGACCTATCGTTGTTTCCGAACCTCACGGTCGAGGAAAATATCGCGGTCAGGCAGCATGCGGGACGTTGGCACAAGGTAAATCGAAAAGCGATACGGGAAATAGCACGAGACGCTATGGAGCATCTCGGTATTGCGCTCGATCCTCAAATACGAGTAGAGGAACTCGGTATTGCGCAGCGTCAACTGGTAGCCATTTGCCGAGCCATGGCAGCTCAGGCGCGCCTCGTGGTCATGGACGAGCCCACCGCATCGCTCACCCGTCACGAAGTCGACGCGCTGCTGGCGCTGACACGCCAGCTTCAGGAACGCGGGGTAACCGTCCTCTTCGTGAGCCACCGGCTCGACGAAGTGATGGAAGTCGCTGAACAAGTTACCGTTTTGCGCGACGGCGTCTCTCAAGGCTGCTACCCGGCCACCGAGATGAATGACGAACGACTCACGATGTTGATGACCGGTCGGGCTTATGGATATCACCCTCGTCAGCTTGACCACAGTAGCGCGCCCGTTGCCTTGTCGACCCAAGGGTTGAGCCGCGCCGGCGAATACGGTGACATCACACTACAGGTACGTGCGGGAGAAATTCTGGGTGTCACAGGATTGCTCGGATCTGGGCGCACTGAGCTAGCGCTTTCCCTGTTCGGCATGACTCGACCCGACCGCGGTGAAATCCGCATCAACGACCAGGCGGTGAACCTCGCCAGCAATCGGGACGCAATCAGGCACGGTATAGCCTATCTGGCAGAAGACCGGCTGAGCCTCGGCCTCGTGGTCGAGCAGTCCATCGGTTCGAACATCATCGTCTCCGTGCTGGACAATCTGACAAACAATCTCGGCCTGATCAGCACCAGGCGGCGCAGCGAGGCTGTGAAGCATGGAATAGAACGTCTTCGCATCAAGACCCGGGATCCCGACAACGCGGTGTCCACCTTGTCGGGCGGCAATCAACAGCGTGTCGTCCTTGCCAAATGGCTGGCGACAGAGCCCCGGGTTCTAATACTTGATAGTCCGACCGTTGGCGTTGATATCGGAGCAAAGGATGGCATCTACGAAGCCATCCGGGAGCTGGCCGCACAAGGTATGGCGGTGATCATGATTTCGGACGAAATTCCTGAAGTGCTTTTTCATAGCGATCGAATCCTCGTGATGCGGCGGGGCCGCATCGTCTCCGAACACATTGCTGGCAAAACCAGCGCTGACATCCTTGAGGAGGCAGTCCATGGCTGAGTATTGGCGCCATTTGCGCAGCGTTCCGGAGGCGCGCCTGCTCAGCGTAGTCGTTTTGCTAAGTGTCATTCTGACAATCACAACGCCTCGCTTCGCGACAGCGCAGAACCTGATGGACTTGGCTACGTCTACCGCATTCACCGGAATTCTTGCGACGGGACTGCTTGTTGTCCTCGTCTCTGGCGGGGTCGACATATCTTTTGCCGCGACAGCCTCCATTACGCAGTACATTGGCTTGACCCTCGCCAACCATGGAGTGATTGGATGGTCTGGCCTTATCCTCGTGTGCCTTCTCATTGGGGCGCTCCTGGGACTGGTCAACGCAGTGCTGGTCAGTACGTTGCGCCTGTCGAGCATTATTGTCACCATCGCAACACAAAGCCTATTCTATGGACTGCTAATGAGTGTCACCAAGGGACAGGACATCTATTCCCTGCCGGACTGGTTTAGCGAGGGGCTGCATTGGGTCTTTTACACAGATCCGCATGGCGCGCAACAGGCGCTGAATTTTCAGATTATTACTCTGGTGGTCGTAGTCGCCTTCACGTGGTGGATGATGAGCCGGACCAGCGTCGGCCGCCAGATCGTGGCCATGGGCGGCAATCCAGAAGCGGCACGCCGTGTCGGATTCAAGGTTTTTCAGCTCAATCTGATCGTCTACTGCTTCATGGGAATGATTGCTGGGATTGCCTCTCTTGTGCACGCTCAATACGTCCAGTCGGTCTCCCCTTCGGCGCTCGTCGGCCGTGAGCTGGACGTTCTGGCAGCAGTTGTGCTTGGGGGTGCGAGCCTGAATGGGGGTGTTGGCAGCGTCCCCGGAACCGCGCTCGGCGTAGTGCTACTCGCAGTCCTGCAGAACGGCCTGGCGCTGTTGGGCGTTTCATCCTATTGGTCGGAACTGTGCACCGGCATCGTCATCATTGTCGCAGTAGCAACAATGGCACGACAACGTGCGCAGCGAAAAGCCGTTCTTCAGGAGGCCGTCGCATGAGCCTGCTCCACCCAAACCACGAAAGCCGCACGATGGCAACTTCCGCCCCGCTTGCTGCGACTATCGCCACCATCCGGGCCACTGTCGGGCCGACCAATATCGGCTTGCTCGGACTTCTCATCGGGCTTTCGATTTTCTTTGGCAGCGTCGCAGGGACACAACTTTTCAGTGGGGCCGGTTTTCGGTCGATGGCCTTCCAACTTCCCGAGCTCGGTCTGCTCTCGCTGGCCATGCTGATACCCCTGCTCTCGGGCGGACTAGATCTATCCATCATCGCCACGGCGAACCTGAGCGCACTGGCGATGGCCTGGATGTGCACACATATATTGCCCGAGAGCAGCGTTCTCACTTCAACGCTGTGGATAATCGGAGCACTAATGGCAGGCCTCGTGGTTGCTACGCTTGTCGGTACGGTCAACGGATGGCTGATTGCCTACCTGCGCGTTTCACCGATTCTCGCGACGCTGGGGAGCATGACCGTCGTCAAGGGCATTGCCGTAGGGCTCACGCATGGAGGTGTCATCTCGGGGTTTCCCGCGTCGATTCGCTTCCTCGGTCATGGCCTGGTGCTCGGCGTACCCGCAGCGTTGCTGTTGTTTGTCGCCGTCGCGATACCCGTCAGCGTCATGCTTACACGTAGCCCGCTCGGACTGCGCGTCGCCATGATCGGTTCGAACGAGCGGGCGACGAGCTACGCCGGTGTTGATACGAAAAAAGTACTGATGCGGGTGTATCTTTTTTCATCGCTCCTTTCCGCACTCGCCGGACTGGTGATGATGGCCCGATTCGACTCCGCGAACGCAGCTTATGGCGAAAGTTATCTGCTGGTGACGATTCTAGCGGCCGTACTTGGTGGGGTGAGCCCGACCGGCGGATTTGGTCGGGTCAGCGGACTTGTGCTGGCGCTGGTGATCCTTCAGCTCATATCAACGGCAGCCAGTATGATCGACCTGGGGCAGTTCATTACGCTGTCGATTTGGGGGGCCACGCTGATCGGCGTTGCGGGTACCGGCGCCCTTCGAATCTGGTGGGGAAAGCACAAACTACGGGGCTAGCGTCGATGCATCTTGCAACTACCATGCCGCGCGTTTGATCGGTTGCAGGGCCTCTAAACCGAACTTTAGCCTGGCGCTAACATAAGCCATTGATTTCGCACTGTTATGCGTAGGTGGGGAGAACGGTTACTGGGTACAGGCAGCGTTGACGTTCAGAAGGCGGAAGGCCTTTTCTTGAATAGGCGTGGGCCGAGTGGTCATGATGATCTTGGCGTTTGGATTGAGTGGTGTGTGGCAGACGTTGTACGTGAGCGTAGCCAGATCGTCGAGTAAGGTGCGAAAGCTGTGGACCGGCAAGCCATCCTCGGAGAGCTTGGAGGCGTCCTTGGCTTTCGCCTGTTCCGAACGTTGCGCCTTGGCCACGGGCGAAGGCCGTTCCGAGCGTGCTTGCTCGACGTATTCATCGTCAAACAGCATCGGCTTTAACTTCTCGCGCATGTGCCACTCGACGTAGTAAGCGAGCATGCACAGAAACACATGCGCGCGCACGCGTTGGGCATTCCAATGGAATACCGGACGGACCTGCAAATCGACCGTCTTCAGCGAACGGAAGGCCCGCTCCACGACCGCCAGACTTTTGTAGGCCGTCACGGCCGCCTCGGCTGAGAGCTGCGCAGCCGGCAAACTCGTACGCACTACATACAGACCATCAAGCGCAGCTTCCTGCTGGAGCTGCTCGGTCTTGCGCTGCCAGCTCAAGCCCGCGTCGGTGATGTTCAACTCGAAGTGCTTGGCCATCTTGAAGTGATCGATGACCCGGCCCACGCGCAAGGCAATTGCCTCGATGCCCTTGAGCCGGTTGCGTACGCGCGTGGTCGCTTCGGCGATCTGGCTCAGTTCCTGTTCGGTGGCCCGTAACAGCGCCTCGCGTTTGCGGGTGCGCTCCTCGGCCAACAACGGATTACGGCACACGACCAGCCGCTCGCCGGGGAACGCTTCACTCGTCACTTCGAGCAGGTTGCGCTCATCGAACAGCGAGGGCTGGAACGGTCCCTTCTCGCGGGCGAGTGCGGCCATCTGCGGGGCGCGCAGGCTGCTCACCCAGTCCAGGCCGGCCGGGCGCAAGAGCGTATCGATACGGGCCTGCGTGAGCATGCCCCGATCGCCCACCCAGGCGAGCTTGTCGATCCCGTAGCGGTCTTTGAGCTTCGCGACCTGGGGCGCCACGGTAGCCGGATCGGCGGTGTTGCCGGCGAAGACTTCGACCGCCACCGGGATGCCCTCAGACGTGCAGATCAGACCGAACACGATCTGGGGATCGTCGCGCCTGCCATCACGGCTGTAGCCTCGCGCCGCAAGCTCGCAACGGCGTCCGGTCACCCACGTGGAAGTGAGGTCATAGAGCACCAGCGTACTGCCGCCCAGATGCTGCCTGGCAAGCCGCTTCTCGATGCCCTCTTGAGCCTCGCCCAACCAGTCAAGGGCGGCATGTCATCGGATCGAGGATCGAACTTGCACTCCCTTGAATGCCTCGGTTTGTTCAAGTGCAGCACTTCTCCGATCGCCAAGGTCGACCAAAGCGTCAAGGATCCGCAGCAGACCCTGAGCCTGATCGGGCCGTAGCGGGAAATTCGTGTCCGCGAGCCGTTGTACCGCCACTGCCGTTCGCGCCGGAAGGTTGGTTCCCACCCAATTGCCCTTTGCGCTGTCCAACTTCGCGAGTACCGCACCGACCTGTTGGATGAAATGGTCAAGCGGGTACGCTGTCCCGGTGCGTTGACATAGCAGCAGAAACTTCGACATGACGAAGGTTGACCATCCCGTAGCCGTCACCAACCGAGTGACCATCGGCATGACCAGACCGATCTCGGACCAATCGCCATTTACGAAGCGGGCGGCTCCGGTGGCCTTTTCAACATTGACAATTAGGAGTGCCTCGATGAGCTTAGGCATATCGTGACCGGAGACTTCTCCCGCTCGGTAT
This sequence comes from Caballeronia udeis, assembly GCF_044909315.1. Taxonomy (GTDB): domain Bacteria; phylum Pseudomonadota; class Gammaproteobacteria; order Burkholderiales; family Burkholderiaceae; genus Caballeronia; species Caballeronia udeis_A. The sequence goes on along the minus strand of NZ_JBIYEB010000026.1, from coordinate 24,059 downwards.
CCGTTCAGCCGAAACGTGCTGTCAGCAAGCACGTAGTCGACGCAGAGCGCCAGCAACTCAAAAGTACCGGCGGGTATTGCTGCAGTGTCCAGAACGTGGCGCGTGACCAACCTGTCGGTGAACGCGGCGATAACATCAAGTCCGTCGTCATCCTGCTTCTGCAAGAAGGGCGCAAGAAACTCAGCCTTGATTAGGGCAAAATCGAAGAATGGCGCTGCACGCGCCAACACATCACCCAGCGCGTCGTTCCAACCGATCAGATCGGCGGTACGGTCGCGCCGCCGGCCCGTGCCTCCCGGCGGGTTCATGCGCAACACCGTCCAGTTGACGAGGCTTCGGATCACCACGAGCACAAGCGGTTTTGTCTCATCTGACGCGCACCACTTCTCGATCGGGAAGTTCCCAAGATGCTTCTCCGCCCGTTGCGGATCGAACAGCGGATTAGGTTCAACCCATCCGACGTTATCGTCAGCATCATTCTCGTCGTCCGAAGCCGATGCCACCTTGACCCACGCGGGCGGGAGAGGGGCAAAAGGTTCAAATTCGTTTGACGTGAGCCCCTTGAGGGCTCGATCAAGCGCAGCTTTCGCCGCCTTTTTTGCCTCACGACTGTCCCGCTCGCCGTCTTCCTTTATCGCCGGTCGGTAGTAGCACGCTCTTTCCAGCGCAAGTCGAGCCACGACCCACGATACATGGGCATCGGGGTCGGCAAGTAGCGCTGTAAAGGCGAAGTCTGCGGCCTCCTCGTGCGGGTGAACCGTCAACCATACTAACCGTCGCGCAGGCCCGAGGTCAGGCGGATTGGTACGCCGCAGGTGAAGCAATGCAAAGATCAATTGCAGCACAGGATGCCAAGCGATTTTCGAGCCGTAGAAAAATCCTGCGGACTCCTTCATCTCGTCGATTCGCGCCAGTACATCCATCGCCCATTTGTAGTCAGCGGATGCGGCGTCACCGAAACAGATGGCGCATGCAGCGACGGCCGCGACCACGCTTTGGGGCATATGACCTTCGACATCCAAACGCTCCGCAAAGAGCGTCGGGTTGTCCAGCGGGCGAGCAAGCGCGACTGCATCAGCCAGCGCCTTGTCTGGGGCGAGCGCGAAAGCACGCAACGATTTCATTGCCCATACTAGGATGCTGTTTTGCTGCAAGTACACGCCCGCTGCCTCGCCGCGCTGAATAGTCTCCGGCGAAAGCGGGGGCTCATAGGCAACCATGATCTGTTTATCGGGAGTGCGATATCCCTGATAATTTTCGACGATGGCCAGCGCCGCATATTCTTTCGCCTGTTCGGTGAGCGCTACCTTCGCTGCGGGATTGGAGCGCTGCTCTTCCAGCTCGAAGGGGAGCGAAGTGACAAATTCGGCCAATGCCTGCTTAAAATGTTCGGTGAGTGCATCATTGCCATTCACTGCGAATCGCATGGCGAGGTGCTTCACATCGCGGAACCGGCTCAGCCGCTTATCCAAGTACTCCTTTGCGACTTTCTTATCGCCGGTTAGTTGATCAATCGGGCCCAATCCAAACAGGTCGATGTTTCGAGTCGGCTCTTGGCGTACACGCGCAATATCAAAAGGCCAAAGGCGTTGGCATGCAACTAGAGCCAGAGTAACTTCCGAGATATGAAACGTCTCCAACGCCAAGCGAAGCGCTAGGCCCGGAGCGGCGATCGCCTCGTTGCCCCTCACGATGAGCTGGATGACCTCGTCAATGGAGCGGCCGCTTTCGATCTGACGGAAGGCCCAGTAGCTCATGGCCAGAAAGGCACACTCAAGCGGTTGCGCGCCAAGCTGGCCAAGCTGCCAGTTGTAAGCGGGCCAGTCGCCCCAAAACTGCTGCTCGCCCCACGGAAAGACAATCGTCACGGGGATTGGTGTGCCGTGGTTATGGTGGGTGATGTTCGCGATCTGCCGCCAGCCGGTGGTCCCGTGATTGGAGAGATCGCGTAGCAGCTCAAGGGCAACTTCCGGCTTCCTGGCGAAGAGGCTGGCGAAGGGTTCGTGCGCCGCTGAGACCGGGGAGTAGAAGTCGTGATGTCGGTCGATCCCAATTTGCTCGCGGCCAAAACCCTCATAGCTATGCGGGATGTCGAAGTGCGGATGATCTAGCGCGCGCCTTTCGTTGTCGGTACGTTCGCTTTCCGGCTTGTCGCGGATCCGTTGGATCCACTCGCCCCTTTCCCGTTGTTCGCGCTCCTCGCGGTCAAGGTGATCCTGCGGCAACTCCTGCTGTAGCTCGGCCCTAGTGACAGCCGCCAATCGTTCGGGCGACACCTCGGCCATCATCCAGGCGAGGGCCATGAGATCAGAATACGCCTCGCTGCGCATTCGCTTGTCAGTCACCGCCCTGTCTAAAAGCGCATTGGCGTGTTCGGGAAACGCCCGCGCTGCCCGCACGACAACGATTCTTAGCGCAGTAGCAAACTGCTGTTGCGCGTCGCGGCCAAGCACGTTCCATCGGCTGCGCTCGAATGCCCAATTTTGCGGATAAGCGACTTTCTCAAACTCGATCAGCCAGTCGGCGCAGGTGGTAACGATGGCTTTCGATCGGGCCGAGCGGAAATCTGAAAGTGCGTTCTGCCAAACGGAAAAGACTTCGACGGCTCTTGGGAGAAGCCGAATGGGTAGCGTAACGGCGAGCGGCAAAAGCCAGTCAAGAAAACGCCCCCAGCTTGTGAAATCCGAGGGCCAACTCAGAAGCTCGGCAAGGCCCACCCGGTCGAGCCCTGATTGACGTGGCGAGGCTTGGGCGAGGACAGTCGGGCTCGGAATTGTGTGTTGAGCTTGGAACCAAACCAAAAGTTTTTCGAGCAACGCATAGTCGTTGGCCGTCACAAGTTCACTGAATTCCTTCCATTTACTGACGAATGCGCCTGTGAACGGTGGGGCGGTTAGCCATTCCCGACGCCATTGGGGCCGAAGCGTGGATTGATCGAGGGCAGCGTAACTGGCCGACCACTTTCCAGGCTCGGCGATCGAGTGCTGAGCCAAAAGGCCGACGACGCGGCCAAGTAGCGGGGGCTCGCCAGCCTGCGCCAGACCTTCGATCCACGTATCGCCAAGGTCGATGAGAAGGCGGAAGAACGTCCACTCAAAGAATATGTCGTGCGTAAACGAAAATGAGGCGTCGCCATCGTTTCCACGCACGAGCAGGTCGCTCTTCAGCGCCACGATGTGCTCAAACGTGGGTGGTGCCAACGAGCGAGCCGCGACGTTCTTCCCCAGGTTGGCGACTCCTTTTTCCGCGATATCGAGCAGAGCGCGTTGCCGCCGCGGCACGACGTCCGCCGGGGCATCGTGTCCTGCACGAGTCCACCAAGCGTTGATGAGATCGACCTCTGTCTGTGGTTCCGTCGTCCCATCGCTAAAGCTTCGGGCAAGCACCGCGGCGAAGAACGGTCGCCGCGCAATCGCCTTCACTGACGGTGTGCCCATCAAAAGGTGACGAAGACCGGGTTTGTCCTTCGCAAGGGCCTCAGCTTCGTCGTCGTTGAAGGGCTCGACCTGAACGTTGCCAATCTGAGTGCCGCTATAGAAGGTCTCTGGAAACCAGGCGCGATAAGTTTCAAGCCCTTGGTCGCGCGATGTGGCCAGAACCCGCCAATTGCTGAGGTCAGGGTTAGCTTCGATCGTATTTAGGATGTCAAGAATTATCCGCTTCTGGTCGGGGTTGATACGATCAATCCCGTCAATGTAGAGAGTAGCCGTGCCGGTTGCGCCGACCTCTGCGAGGAGGTCATCAAGCTTCCGATGTTTGAGGCCCAACGCTGCCGCAAACTCCACCCAACTCTTTCCGGTCAACCGGTCCGACTTCAGGAAATGGATCGGCCCGCGGTACCCTGCGTCTACGGCTACCCGTTTGAGCAAGACAGATTTGCCGCACCCCGGAAGGCCGCTGATGTTCACGACACGACTGACGCCAAGGCGTTCGGTTACGGTTTTTTGAAGAGCAGCCCGGTTAACCTCGAATCCGTCGATGCTCTCGGCAATTTCGTTGAGACCATCAGTGGAGAACTGGACGAGGGTGTCGATGTCGTCGCGGAAGCTCGGCGAGACCTTTAACCGAACGATCCCGCGAAGTTGCGCGATTAGGCTAGCGCGGGTCCATTTACGAGCTGTGCCAGCGCCATCGCGAACAATGCGGCAGAGGCGATCAAAAAGCAGAACCTCCTGCCCATCCTCGTTGCTCCCAACGAGCTCTTGAAGGCGGTTTGTGATCTCCGTCCAAAGGATGCCCGTCTCGTCGAGGCCGTTAAGCCGAGCGGCAACAAACCGTCCGTAGAAATTCCATTCGTCCTCGGCGCTGCTCGCCCTGATTAGAGGGGCAAGCTCGTTCCGAAGAGCACGTTCGGCGGCTGCGGCAGCGCCACCTTCTGTAAAGCGCTGGTCAAAATCCGCAGGAGTGGGACTACTTATCGCCCAATCAATGATACGGTTGAGAGACCGATGTCTGGCTTCAGCTACATTCTCGACGACGTAACCGTAAGCATCCCGATCGGATTGAAAACCTGGAGCCTGCCGGGTCTCGCACGCCCGGTTGAGGACGTCGCGGAAGTCCTTGTTAGTTGCGGCCCCGCTCACCGTGATCGTGGACTTCACCTGAAGACCCAGCATTCTCGGGCCGTTGATATCTCGAAACTCGACGATAAGATCATCCATTGGATGGCCGTGGCCCGCTTGCTGGACGGCAACGATGTTTACACTGCCTTGCTGAAGCATCGCCTTCTCACCGCGCAGAAGAGCTGCCAAATAATAGGCGACCACCTTGTCTTCGTAGGTGAATCCAGCGCCACCGGTCAGTTCGGTGGAGGTTGCCTGTTTTTTTTCCAGCACACCCTGTTTTGGCGCCGGTTTGTTCTTTGCTGATTTAGTCAAACTTGCCTCTGATCAATCGTCAGCACTCGTCCGAGCCTGAAATGCGAGGGCAAGACCCAACGAACGTAATCCAACTTGGAGTCGAGTCTAGCTTGGCGCAAACAATGAGGAAACGGGTCTCTTGCTAGCAGTAGCGCGGATACTTCTGCGATGCACAAATGACGGAAGCTGGCTGAATGTCGCCAACTTCCGCCTTAAAGGCCAACAACGAAGTCCTTTTGGAGCCAATTCTACACACTGCCTCTGCGGGTGCGGATGTCCACCTTTCCACGCCGTGGATACCTGCCCCCACACTTGTGTGCGAGCCATTCTTGTGACAGGCTGACCGGGCCAAGGAGAGGCTCCATCGAAAGGAAGCGCACCGTGGCAGGAATATCGAGTAGCTTCGGAATGTCGCGGTCTGCCTCTTCCTGGTTGACGATCGTAGCGCCGAGCCAGACGTGCGGCCATGCCGCTTCATTCCACCACATATCGACCTCCCATGCGGGTTCTATGCTGGGAAGTTGTCTGTGACTGTTGTCGCGGGGAGCGACCGCTTGGGCTGCACCGGAGCATGTCCACGCTGTCATTCATTGCGTTTGGCATACGTGGCTACTGCGCCCTTTGACGGAAGTTTGGCCCTGGTGGTAACCGCAACCATCTGAAGGACTTCGCATAAGAGATGCCCCCGGCGGAACTCCACGCCGTCTTGATCAGCTCCCATATCTCGCCCGGATATCGGTTTCCTTTTCCTTCTTGGGATTCGCTGCTCGATGAGGGGTTCATGACGGACATGTTCGCTGCTCGTGAACATGTTCAAGCGTTGCTTTGTCCCATCTGAACATGTATTGGCTATCATACGACCGATATCTGGCAAGGCTTCCAGGGAGTTTCCGAGATTTGGTCCGACTTCCTTTCGAACATGTATGAATCGTCTGGAGCGTCTCGGAGCGCGGCAGTTACAAGAAGACTTTTGGGGGGTGTACGTGATTCCACATGCGCGGCTTGACGCAGCGACTGAACAGGATATTGAGAATCTAATCGATCACGGTGTGCGAGAGAGCCGGACTCTTGACTACAAGAGGGATTGGCCAACCGACCGGGATTCCCGTATAGCAGTTGCACAGGATGTTTGCGCATTCGCAAACACTGTCGGAGGCGATCTCGTATTTGGTATCGATGACAAGAAGACTGGCATCGCGACCAAGGTTTCTCCCATCCACGTCGAAAATATCGACAAGGAACTTCTCGCCCTCACGAGTTTCTTGCGCGACTCCCTGGAACCGCGAGTCACCGGCGGCCTGATCGCGCACGCCGTGCCGATCGCCCTGGGCGGCTACGTGATCATCTTGCGTGTAGCCGCGAGCCCGAGTGCGCCTCATCGCGTAACGAAGGACAACCATTTCTATGCCAGGACTTCTGTAGGAAAGGAACCGATGGACATTCAAGGCATCCGCCATGCTTTCGCTGCCGGTGCAACATTGGGGCAGGACATCCGAACGTTCTGCACCGAGGCATTGGCCAGGATCAATGGGCTGCAAAGTCCAATGCAAGACATGGACGGTCCCGTCTTCGTCTGCCACTTGATCCCGATATCGGCATTTTCCCGGTACGAAACACACGGCATCGATTCGCTCATAGCGGCCGGCCAAATGCTGCGATCGTCCAGGGATGGACCGATTGATATCCGGATGAAAGCCCCGCGCGCCAATCTTGAAGGGGTCGTGTGCCTGCCTGCGCGCCTACAGAATGCAATGGGTTACGCTCAACTCTACCGAAATGGCGTGGTCGAACTAACGTTCGGCGACATGCTTGTACACTCTCCGCTCGATGACGAAGACGACGGTCTTTCGCTGTTTCCCGAAATTTACGAAATCCCGTTGGTACGTCACGGACTTCCAGCGATCTTTCAGACGCTCGCCGCCCTCGACATCGCACCACCCGCCTATGTGATCCTGAATTGGCTCTATACACACGCCACGCGGATCGCCGTCGAAATCTCACCCCATCACGTAGAGTTTCTCGAACTGCCCTCGAAGTTGGCGCAGATCACGGCTCCGCCGCTGTACATCGAGTCCTACGACGTGGATCCCCTCACCGTGCTCCGGCCAGCATTCGATGTGCTGTGGAACGCTGTCGGCATTGCCCACACCAAGACGAAATTCGAGGGTGAGTAGGACGCATGACGCTCTATTTCGCAACGTCTTATATGCGCTCTCGCACAATGTGCAGCAGGCCTTGGGCTATGACCACGTTTGCGTTGCTCGACACATCCGTCGCGCCGTTCTTCAACATGGTTAGCGGCATTGATGCTGCGACTGGCTCCCAAGCGCGAAGCAGCGCTTCTGGGTCGGGATGTGTCTGGAAGAGAACGGCGAGGGCCGCAGTGAACACCGTTGCGGGGTCGGCGTCGTCAGCTTGAGGCAGGTCCATATGAATGTCCCTCCGTTGTGCTGGGGTGTTCGGAGTATATTCCGCCGATCACCTCGCTCCCGCAAGAAACAAAGCGCTCGCGAGAGGCCGGTTACCTCTTCACATCACTAGCCATTCATCTGACCCAGACGACTCCTACTGGACTAGAATCGGTCTCTCTCAAAACTTATCGGCGGGCGAATTAGCACCTATCAGACTCTGGCAAAACAAGCTTTGGAGGCACAAACGCAGGCACGGGCGCGGTTGGAGGAATTGCGCCTCGCGGTTGCGAACCTCCGAAACGATCTTGCAGGTCAAATTCAAGCGCCGGAAGGAAGCGTGAACATTGTGCAGGGCAAACCCGATGGAACGCTGAAAACGGTAATTCCTCAATCCTTGACTTACACCGAGGGGCACACCATTCAGTTCCAAATTCAGGTCCGGCTCGACGGCGCCAAGAGCGCGGTAGCGAAACTTTCGGTGCCGGCCGCGATTGCGCACGCCGACGCCAGCATTGTTCTTACGATCGAGGATAATCGGTCACACGGTTATCGGCCCGCCAACAATGCAGGCGTGATCAGCCTAATCGTGGATAGCTTGGCTCGACAGGCTGGTGAAGTAGGCGTTTAGCCGCTCACTCTCGCGGATGCTCAGTTTAGCGGGCTGTTTCGACCTGATGCGTGCGACGGACCGGAGGGGTAGTCTGCCGATATACCGCTTGGCTGCGCGCGTAAGCCTTTCGACGTTGCGACGGCGTTCCGGGTCATAGATGTCGTATCCGATACCGTCGATCACCACGCTTTACTCGCAAACCATCTGGGAGATGTCTTCGCTGCACTTCTTCTGCCATCCCCACCAGGCGCGTTCCCTGCCGACCGGTAGGAGTTCAGTCCGCACCCAGTGATACCAGCGTTCGCGGTCTGTCACCGTCAAGCGCAGCCAATCGCGCGATACCGCATTAGCACCGGTCCAAGCCTGGATCGTACGTCACCCGCGCCGAATTCCTCCCAATGAAATTACAGCTTCTTCGTTCGCGGCGATTTGCCCACCGGGCCACTGCTCTTGCGCGGTGCTACTGTCGACTTTGCTGACCGCTTCGCCATCGACACCTTCTGCCCGGCAGCGGCCTGCGTCAACGACAACGCCAGTTGGTCGCGTTGATCACGCGCCTGCACAGCTTCATCGACATAACGCGCGTTCTCAGTACGCAGCGCATCCAGCTTACCCTCCAGCACACCCACTTGCTGACGTAGATTTCCGACTTGCCCCTGCAGCTTCTGCACGTCGTCGCGATACCGGACACTGCCCTGCTCCATTTTACGGTTAGCCGTATCAAGTTCCTTCAGCAAGCGCGCGGCCGCTTGCCGCTCGCGATCGATCTCCAGCAGCGCTCGGCTCTCGGCGGCTTTGAGCCGTTCCTGCGCCAACTTGCCGTCGGCACGCAGCTTGTCCAGTTCGGAGGCGAAGTCATGTCGAGCGGTTTCGAGCGCCCGCTGCAACTGCTGCTCGCCCTTTTGCACAAGGCCTAGTTGGTCTTGTAAAGCAGATGCAGCGGCCACGGAGATAGCCAGCGCCTGGTCAAGTTCCGTGACGCGGGTCTGCGCTCCGTCCAGCGCGGCCGCACTGCCTGTTAGTTCCTGCCGCAACTTGTCGCGTTCGGCCTCGGCCTGAGCCTGTCGAGCCTGGGCGTCCGCCACCGAGCGTTGCGCCTCGAGCTGCGCGGTCGCCAGTTGTCCTTGCGACATATCGACCGCCCGAGTCCAGAGCGCGGCCAACAGCTCGCCCGTCGCGGACTGCAGCTCCGCCGGCAGGTCGGGATGCTCGATGCGCACCCGGCTCTTTTCCCGCAGGGTGGCCCAAAAGCGCGTCAGCGCCTCGGCCGGCGCGCTCATGCTGCCCTTTTTCACCAGTTGATAGAGCCGGTTCGCGGTGGGCGCGATGCCGTGCCGGAAAAACAATAACACGCAGACCTCGCGGTACAGCTCCTGCGTGCGCGGAAACTGCGTGCGCAGCTGCTCGATTTCCTGCGCGATGTCCGCGTGCAATTGCGCCTCCAGGGCGGACGAAGCATCCATGGCGAGCAGTTCCGGAGAATGATTGTGTTGATAATATAACGTATAACGTCAATTATCTTCAATTTTATAATTGAATTTAGACATTATTACTATAATGTCGAGTAAAATGACGCTTTGTGTGATTTGACTACATCCACCGCGCCATGCCCCTTCCTGAGCCCCTTCGCGTGTCCGACGGCACACTTGCGCCGCTCGAACAGTTATCTCTGCCGTCCGATTTAGACGGTGGACATGGCACGAACCGGGCACTCGGCGCCCGGCCTCAAATTGCTGCGCAAAATGATGTCGACGCGATCAGGGCGTGGCTCGCGCGCTTCATCGATACGAAGGCGACCTTTGACACCTACCGCAAGGAGTCCGAACGCCTGCTGCTGTGGTCAACCACCGAACTGCGCAAGCCGCTCTCCTCGCTTACGCATGAAGACCTGCTTGTTTACCGGCGGTTTCTGGCGGACCCGCAGCCAGCGCAACGCTGGGTCATGACCGGTCGCAAAGTGGCTCGCGCGGACCCATTCTGGCGGCCGTTCGCGGGTCCGCTCTCCCCCGCGAGTGAGCGTCAGGCAATTGTGATCCTGAATACGCTCTTTGCCTGGCTGGTCAACGCGGGCTACCTGGCCGGCAATCCGCTCTCCCTGTCGCGTCAACGCGCACGCAAGGCCAAGCCGCGGGTGACGCGCTTCCTGGAAGACGATCTCTGGCAGGCCGTCAAAACCTCGATCGACGCGATGCCTCGTGACACCGCGCGCGAGCAGGAACACTACGCGCGGGTGCGTTGGCTAATCTCGCTCTTGTATCTGATGGGGCTGCGCATCTCGGAAGTTGTCAGCAATCCGATGGGGAGCTTTTTTAGGCGACGTGATCGCGACGGCCAGGACCGCTGGTGGCTGGCGATCACCGGCAAGAGTGACAAGGAACGCTTGCTGCCAGCGACGACCGAACTAATGGCGGAGTTGACCCGCTATCGCCGACACTACGATTTTACTTCGCTACCCTATGGTGGTGAAACGACACCGCTGCTGTTGCCGATCGGAGGCTTACACCGGACGCTGACCCGTGGCGCCGTGCATCTGATCATTAAGCAGGTGTTTGACAACGCGATCGGACATTTGGAGTCGACGGGCGAAGCGCGCGAGCACGCAACAGAACGATTGCGCCAGGCGTCTGCCCATTGGCTACGGCACACGACAGGCTCGCGCATGATGGATGGCCAAGTCGATCTGCGATACGTCCGGGACAATTTGGGACATGAATCGATCTCAACCACGAGTCAGTACTTGCATGCGGACGACGATGATCGGCATCGGGCAACAGAAGCCGGGCTGAGACTCAACTGGTAGCGATTTGTAGGGGCCGGTCGCCGGCTACCGACGACTGGCAGAAGTCGACCCGTTCGGCCGTTTGGCCATGCGCTGTCTCGGCGGCAGTTCACGAAGGTACAACGGCCATTTACTCAGTAACGTCGGCGAGCGCGCGATCAGCCATCGCGGCCATTGGCGTCGAGTCAAGCACGGCGCTCCGCGAGCATGCGTCGGAAGCCTTATTTCCCGGAGTTTTCTGTGACTCAATCTTTGAAGGGCCAATACTAAGGGCCATCCGTCTTGACCATCTCCCGAATAGGCGGGTGGCCCCCAATCTCGCGCTGGCCGTTCTCGGAATTTACTGCCGCTAGTGGCAAGGGAATGCTCAAGGCAGTCCAGTGACTGCTGTCGGCTGCAGAGCCGTTGCGTGAGCGACCAGCGATGCAACCAGCAAATGACTGAAACTGACCGAACCCCGCCCAATGCCAGCCGTGGCCATTGGTGCCGAACCGCTCATCGCGTAGAAAACTGAAGCCGACCCAGGACAGCCGGATGTCCCCGCGCTCTCATCTTTGGACAATTGCACTTATCAAGCTATGCAATGCAGGGTTATTTGAGCGTTGCCACATAATTGGACACGAGCGCAACATCTTGTTCCGATATGACGCCCGGAAACAGTCGTGGCATTGCTCCAGAAGGCGCTTTTATAAAAGCAGCAATTCTTCCAACACCTCCGAGCTTCTCATTGACGCCGACCAATGAAGGACCCGCTCCTCCCAGGCCCTGCGCCCCATGGCAAGCTGCGCATCGAGCGGCAAACACCTGCTCGCCGCGCCCGGGTAGCATCGGCACCGGTGTTTGCGCGCCGCTATCCGTTAGCAAAGAGATACTGTCTGCGGAGGGGGCCGGCGGGATGGATGAAAGGTACGAGTGAATATCGGCGAGCTCCTGGTCAGAAAGGATCTTCGCGCTATACGGCGGCATCTGTCCTTTTGGTGCGTGAACATACGCAATCATTGCGCTCAGAGGGATAGGTGACGGTGCAAGACTGGGCCCAGACATCGGGCTGCCCTGTCCGACATAGCCATGACACTCGTAACATCCGTCCCTCACATACAACGCGTGCCCGATATTTGCATCGCCCGAAGCCCCGAGTGCAGCAAGGCTCGCCACGGCACTGATGCTGGACAACATGCACAAAAGGATTCGCCGAATCGCGTAAGTTCTCATGGCGTTTCCCTAGCGCGGCTGGGTGACGACATCGACCAGCGCCGGCTCTCCGCGCTTGACGACTGCAAGCGCACGTACCAGCGCTTGCCCCAGGTCTTCCGGGCGCGATATGGGACCCTCGGCCCACATGCCCATGCTTTGTGCCATGCGTGAAAAATCTATGTCGGGTCCGGTCAATACCGTTCCAACGGTGCCGTTTTCCGGGTGACGGTCACGCCGGTTTGCCATGCGTTGTACATGCATGGTTTCCTGGTGATAAGCCCGATTGTTATGCATGACAGTAAGCAGTGGAATCTTGTGGTGTGCCGCCGTCCACAACGCGCCAGGGACCGTCATCAGGTCGCCGTCGTTCTGGATATTGACAGCGACCCTTCCTGCCTTCTGGTGGGCAAGCGCGGCGCCGACCGCGGCAGGCGCTCCATATCCAACGCCAAAGCCCCCTTCGCCACCCATGAATTGATGCGGCTCCGTAAAATCCCAAAGCCGGTGGGGCCAGCGACTGATCGAAAATGTCGATGAAACCAGCGCCCAGTTTTCGTTTCTGATGACGTTCCATACCTCTTGAGACAAGCGCGCAGCGCTGATAGGACTGGCATCCCAACCGAGCGTCGCGGCCTGCCGGTCAGCGCTACGCATTGCATCGAATGAGCGCTTGAGATTCTCCGTGCGTGCGTTGGTTGCGGACCTTCGTTCCACCGTCATCGAGGCGTTGATCTGAGCCAGCAGTTCCGGCAAGCTCGCTTGCGCATCTCCCGCAATGGGCAAATCAGCAGATGCGAAACGCTGCGCATCCTGCATATTCGATTTCCCGTAAAGGTAGGAGGTAGCTATGCTGATTACCTTGACGTCTGGCCGTGCCGTATGGGACCACGGGCGTCCGATCAAATCCTTTACCGTGCCCGTCACGCCCCATAGATCGCCAACCTCGAGCGCCAGTATCACGTCCGCCTGGGCAATCAGCGTTTTCTGCAACCCGGACTGATTCAAGTAATGGTTCGTCGGAAAATTCATTCGCGCCAAGAGATCGATGACCGGTGCGTTGAGTGTTTCCGCAAGCGTGATCAGCTTCTTCATGCCGTCCGGCGTACGGATCGTGCGGTCCACTACAATCACCGGCGACCTCGCGGCTATGAGCCACTTGGCAGCGGTCGCCAAAGCGCCGGGTTCTGCAACAGGCGGCGCAACAGCACGCAATGTCGGCATCACGATTGCGCCGGGGTCTTCAATCGGCCTTTCCTGGAGTTCGGCATCGGCGACGATCAATACGGGTTCCATGGGTGGTGTAACCGACATCGTGTAGGCGCGCACGAACGACTCGGCATAGCTTTGCAAGGACGCGGGCGCATCGTCCCATTTCGTGAAGTCCCTGACTAACGCCCCCAGGTCCTGAGCGGTGTGATACCACTCGATCCCATTTCTACGTTTGTTGGTATCGGCGATATTGCCAGCAATTACCATGATCGGCACCCGATCACACCACGCGTTATAGATCGCCATCGACGCATGCTGCAGACCCACCGTGCTATGTACGAGACAGGCCATCGGCTTACCCGCGACTTTCGCGTAACCGTGGGCGATGGCGACAGATATCTCTTCGTGCGTACAGACGATCATTGCAGGCTTCCGATCGTTTCCATAAGTCACAATCGACTCATGCAAACCTCTGAACGTCGACCCCGGCATCGCCGCTACATAGTCGATACCCACCGCGTTTATCACATCCACCATAAAATCCGATCCTGGATTCCCGACGTGACCAGGGTCAGCCGAGGGTGATTCGGATAACGACGGCATCTGCGTTTCCGATGCAACCAGAGCGCCGTGCGGTCGCTGGACGACAGGCTCCGGCGGCAGGCTGCTTTCATCGGTCGTCGCAATGGCTGGGCGGGTCAGCGCTACCGTAGCGCCCGCCATCAATGCCTCCTTCAAAAATGCACGGCGATGATGATTCGATGTATCGGCCATTCCTGAGTCTCCTGCGCTAACAAGCGTCGTTGCGCCTTCTTATTGGTTGTCTTGCATACGATCTTCGTCGATGTTCCGGGCATTGCCTTGCACATGCCGTCGACCGCGACAGCGATCGCTTCACATCACGAACGAGACTCGTCGCGACGATATTCGCTTGCTCCCCCGAAGAGCGTGGCGCGTTGCGACCAGTCGTGGGTGCGGTCCCACAGATTCAGCACATCCATTGCTTCGGCCCGGAAACGTTTGTCCTGCTCCGCGGTGGCCGTATGCGCGCTTAGCTCGAGGCGATGGCCTGAGGGATCGAAGAAGTAGATTGAATACAGAAAGTCGTCGTGATTGGTTGGCCCGGTCACTTGAATACCGAGGGCCTCCAACTTTCCTTTCGCTCGATCAACGGTGGCCCTGTCGGCTACACGAAACGCGAAGTGCTGGACCCAGTCCGGCGTACCCGGATCGCGCCCGGACGGCACCCCTTCGTCATTCGGCAACTCGAAGAAAGCGATGCAACTGCCATCCTCCATTTCGAAAAATATGTGGATATGTGGGCTATATTGTCCGGTCGACGGCACATGATCCTCGCCCATCGCGTGAATGAATGTCAGCCCAAGCACGTTGGTATAGAACTCGACGGTCGCCCGCGCGTCCTTACACCGGAACGCCGCGTGATGAAGACTTTTGCAGAGCATAACTACTCCCTTCTGATGAATGCATTGTGGATCAAACCGGACGCTGCACCGGGCCTGCAAAACGTTGATCGATGCAGCCAAAAATAGAATGACCGTTGCGGTCCCTATGATCGATCTTCACGCGCTCGCCAAAACTGAACAGAGGCGTAGTCGCCTTGCCGGTACGGATCGTTTCAAGCGCGCGAATCTCGCCAATGCAACCGCATCCGGCCGATTCGTCTTCATTCGATACCGTCCCCAGGCCGACCACGGTACCGGGTTCAAACGCACGAGTTCGTGCCACATGGGCAATCAGATCGCCGTAGTGAAAGGGCGTATCTATGCCTGTTTCGATGCGCCCAACCTGTTCGCCACGGACCCAGCAATGCATCGTGCCCGAGACCAGTTTTCCGTCCCACAGATCGCCGAGTTCGTCCGGCGTCACTGCGATCGGCCCCATGCTTGACGCTGGCTTTCCAGTGAGGAACCCGAAGGTTCTCTTCAGCTCGCCCGGGATGATCGCGCGCAAGGACACGTCGTTGAGAAGTACAAAAAGGCGAACGGTTGAAGTGGCGTCATCGGGCGAGACGCCCATCGGCACGTCATCCGTGAGCGCAGCAATTTCGGCCTCGAAGTCAATGCCGAGATCTTCTGCCGGAAGAACCACATCCTCGTTCCACGCGAGAAAGCCGTGGGAGATGCCCTGGTACACGAGCGGCTTGTCGTACAGGTCATCAGGTAGCGCTTCCCCACGCGCCGCACGGTTACGCCTGATGTGGCTGACGTAGGCGGCGCCGTCGAGGTACTGATACGACCGGGGTAGCGGCGCGGCCAACGTATCGAGCTCCAGGAGAAAGCTACCCTCGACGTTACCGGCATTAAGAGCCGCATATAACGCCTCCAGTATCGGGCTTATGACATCCCAGTCGTCGAGTGCTTGTTGCAGGGTACGTGCGGCGGGCGCCGCCTTCACGGCACGGGTCAAATCGCGGCTGACGACGAGCAATTCCCCGTCCCGGCCAGAACGTAACGAAGCCAGTTTCATAGTGTGTTGATCTCACTTTTCAATGTTGAATCGATGCCTCGCGGCACCCCGAAATTCTCCCGTTTCAGAACGAATGCCTGACGCCGCACATCATCCCGAACTGGTTCATGCCTTTTCCCGGTGTCGAACTACCGCCTCCGCTGACTGAATAGGCCGCGTAGGTACTGTTCTGCAGAAGTGCTGCCTGCGCATATACCGCCGTGCGCGCCGACAGGAAATAGGTCGCCCGAAGCACCTCCATCGAGGCCCGCGTATCCTGCTGCCGATCGATTATTTTTTGGACCAGTCCATCGATGAGGAACGAAGGCGTCACCTGATATCCGGCCTCGATCGTGTACTGGTTCGATGTGATGTTTTTTGCACCGGGTCCGTTGAACTCGACCTGACGATTCAGCCATATCGCGCCCAGCTGAAAATTGCCAAGCTTGAAATAGCCGTCCAGCAAGAAACGTGAATCTCGATTGCCGCTGCCCGCCAGTGCCACTGGCGCAATGCCGTTGAAGAGATTCGCGGTCGCACCGGGTCCCCCATCCTGCCGGTCGTAACCGACCGCCACTCCTCCTGCCGTGACGTCGTACTTGAGCATGGCGGACCATTCCCGGCATGCTTCACTGTTACCGGCCAGGTTTCCGGCGCACGTACCCGAGCCCGGCGTGTTCGTGCCTCCGGTAGGCGACGCGTCGCGGCCAAATGAATACGTCGCTCCGACGGTGACAGGCCCGAAATGACGCTGGTATGCGACCGTATTGTCACTGCGGGCGCTCGCAATCCACGCATCCAGCGAGGCAATACCGTAGATGTCAGGACCGATGAAATCTGCGTCGAAGATAGCCCGGTAGAGCATTGAGTACTGCCGCCCAAAGGTCAGCAACCCGAGCGGGCCGTCGATTCCAACAAAAGCTTGGCGACCGAAGAGGCGCCCGCCCTGGCCTAGCCCGCCCGTTCCGACCGTGATACCGCTCTCAAGCGTGAATACTGCCTTGTATCCACCGCCAAGATCCTCCACTCCTCTCAAACCCCAACGTGATGGCAACTCACCCGTATTACCTGGCATGCGCACCACCGAACTTCCATTCGCGCTCGCATGGTTAATGTATTCGACGCCGGTGTCGAGAATCCCATACAGCGTCACGCTTTGTGCCTGCGCGGCGCCCCATCCCCACAGTCCTGCGGCGGCAATAAATGATGTGATAGAAATCCGGTTCATTGACGTCTCCATTTTATTTTGTTGTACTATATTTTTTTTACCATAACGAGAATTGCATCATCCTCGTTATTACATCCACTAGAGCGGCGCGGCTACCTCGAGGGCGCCTTCGCGATCGGGTTCTCTGCGGCAGTGAATGAGTCACACGACTGACGCCGCACCACTTTCACCGTGGCCAGCAGGCCAATTGCGGTTGCAGAAAACACGGCCATCAGAAGCAGCATCGGACCGTAGCCGTTCAAGCGAGTGGCACCGTAGGCAATGCCGACTGCGCCCACCCCGGAGCCGAACTGGAAGATCGCGAAGATGCTGCAGTAGAGCTTTCCGTATGCAAACGTGCCGAAGTGACGGCGCACGTAGAAACCAAGCAGGTCGATCTCCGCGCCTATGCCAATACCGATCAGGACCGCTAGCACATTCATTGAACCCGAATGGGCACCCAGCAGGGCAAATCCGGTAAAGCCAAGCGTCGGTCCGAGCAGCGACACAGCCGTAACGAGCGCTGCCGGCAACCTGTCCAGCAAGTACCCGGCTGCAAGCCGGCCAAGAATCACCCCCACGCCCATAATCGATTGCGCAGCTGCCGCTTGCCCCGTCGACACCCCGTCGCGAAGCAGCATTGGAACCATATGGAGTGCAATACCCGTCGTGTTGAAACCGAGCAGCATGAACGCCATCAGCAATGCCCAGAACGCCTGCTGTCTGAGTGCCTCGCGTACCGTCACGTCGCGGTCCTGCATGCCCGCACGACGCATATGAGGTCGCCACTGGAATCCTCGGTCAGCAGGTTTGTCGTAGAGATTGAAGTACACCACGGGCAGCACGACTATCATGCTCAGGGCGCCAATCCATACGTAAGCGAGACGCCATCCGTAGGCCACCATCAGCGTGTGCGTCAATGCAGGAATCACCGCTGCCCCCAGCCCGGCGCCAATTGCTGCAACGCCGAGCGCCAAACCCAGGCGGTCGTCAAACCATGCAGCAATGGCTTTGGCGTACGAGCCGACCCAGGTGCCCGCGCCCAGTAGGGGAATCAGCAACCAGCCAATATAGAAGACCGACAAACTGTCCGGCAGGAAATACATTGAGGCGAAACTCAAGCAGAGCAACGGCAGCGACACCAGGACGACACGGCGCGCACCGAATCGGTCGATCAATATTCCTTGCGCGAAAGCCGATACGATTCCACTCAAGGAAACAAGCGTGTTGGCAAATGAGATCTGTGTCAGCGACCAGCCGAACTCCGCCTGCAATGGCCTGACAAACATGCCGAGCCCGTAGATTGTCAACGTGCTCGCCCCCCCGACCAACCCAATCAATGCGGCAAAAACGACCCGCCATTGTGCAATGGCCAGCCGGCGCGGCGAGTCTTGAGGGCTGACTTGAGGGCTGACTGCCTCCCTGTCGTGCATAGTGTCTCCTTGGCCTCGGGGGTCCGGTATCCTGACTGGACTTTAGCGCGTCCCCACGGGTACGAATCGCGCCAGTCCAGTATTTTTTTAGCATCTCCGGTCGGGCTCGGCCGCTTCCTCCGCTGGCGAGCCCGACCGGACAATCAGGCACATTACATGATTCAACGCCCCTTGAATTTAGGCGCCCGCTTGCTCAGGAACGCGGACATGCCCTCGTGGTTGTCTTCGGTCCGGATCAAAACGGATTGACCCAGGCGTTCGAGCATACGTCCCGTTTCGGTATCGACGTTCTGGCAGGCATTGATAATGTGCTTGGCCATACCCATTGCCTGCGGCGCTTTCGTCAGGAGCTTGCGCGCAAACGCAATGGTGTCGGACAGCAGTGTTTCATCCTCGCATAGACGGGTAGCGAGGCCGATCCGAAACGCGGACTCGGCGTCGACAGGTTCGACCGCCATGATCATCTCCTTCAGGCGGCCCATCCCGATCATCTGGATCATCCGCGAGCACGCACCCGAAGCGGGAATAACGCCAAGCTGGTTTTCCGGCAGAAGAAACGTAGCGGAACGCGCGGCCATTCTGAAGTCGCAAGCGATGGCCATTTCGACGCCGCCGCCGGCGCAGATTCCGTTGATCGCGGCAATGACCGGCTTTTCTATCGACTCGATCTCGTCGAAGAGCTCGTGATTGGCGCGAACGTAGGCACGATACTGCGCGGTCTTCAGGTTGTTCTCATAGTCGAGTCCGGCTACATCCCGGCCCGCACAAAATGCGCGCCCTTCACCGGTGATGATAATGACGCGGACCTGGTCGTCGAAGTTCGCTTTCCAGATGATATTGCGCATCTCGCGAATCATCCGCTCGTCGAACGCGTTGAGCTTGTTCGGACGCGCGAGCGTGATCGTGACAATGCCGTCGTCGGTCATATGGACCTTGATGGTCTTCAACTCGTCGACGGTCTCCAGAAAGCCCGCGGGGTGGCCGTCTTTATCGATTACGACAGACCCATTGCTTGATGACATCGTTTATCTCCTGTTGCATCGTTAATCGCGTGATTGCACGTCCAGCAGCCGATAGCGGCCGTCGTCGTTCCTGCCGATCCGGCCTTGCGCATACAAGGGCTCCAGCGCCTCAAGGACGTCACGGCCGTCCCGCGAGCTGCCGGCAGCCATCAACTCCAGGAAGCTCGCCGGACCGGCCGCAAGCGCCTGCGCAACGCTAGCGTAAGGCGACGTTCCAAGCCGTGGCGCAGCCGGTATTGCATAGTGCGTCGTGGAAGCGCCCGCCAGGGGCTTCGTACAGTCGAAGCCTGCTTTAGCTCCGGATCGAAGCCCGCCAAGCGACGGATCGATCGGCACCGCCCTGAAGCCGCTGCCCACGACAAGATCCTTGTCGGCCTGGAAGCGCGTGGCCAATGCCCAGTCGATGTGGCCATCGTTGAAGACATCGAGATCGTCATCAACGACAAATACGTGCTTGACGTCCGCCACCGACCCGAACACTGCCGCGATGGCGTTGCGGCCTTCGCCGGGATAACGCTGGCGGATCGAGACACGCACGTTGAACATGCCACCGCACGAAGGCGACGAACACACCGCGACCGGTTCGCGTACGGCCTGCAAGAGCGATGACCAGACTGTCGACTCTGTCTTCGCGGCCACTAGCTGCGCGGTGTCAGTGCCGCCTAGCGAGCGTCCGCCGATAGTAACGGTCTGGAAAAGCGCATCGGCACGATGGGTGATGGCCGTCAAGTGAAAGACAGGATTTCGCTTGACCTCGCCGTAGTACCCGAGGAATTCGCCATAAGGGCCCTCCGTTGCGGAAAATCCGTGGTGGTCCAGGTACCCTTCCAGAACGTATTCGGCATCGGCCGGTACCCAGACATCAATGGTCCGGCATTTGACGATGGGCACCGAAGCACCGCGCAGGGCGCCCATCAGGCCGAGTTCGTCAGTGGCACGCGACGCGAACGTGGCGGCAAGGAAGTCGATAGGATGACAACCGACCACATAGGCGACTTCCACGCGTTCACCGCGCTGCGCTGCAGCCTGATAGATCGCTCGAAGGTCACTCGGTGCATTCAAGTCCACGCCGGCCTCACGACGGCCGCGCAGCATCATGCGGCGGCAACCCACATTGGTGCCGCCCGTGGACGGGTCCCGGGCAAAGTCGATGCTCGCCGAGATATACGGTGCGCCGTCAAGGGCATGCTGAAGATGCACGGGCAAACTAAGGAGACTGGCTTCAGCGCCTGTCTTTACGACGGCCTGGACCGGGGCCTGCCCCGACGTTAGCGGCGTCGGCGCAATCTCCTTGTTGCCGCGCTGACGCAACACCTCTGGCAATTCTTGATCGCTAACACCGAAAGCCATCGCAAGACGCCGACGCGAACCCATTACATTACCGACCAGCCCGGCACGCTCGGCGCCGACGGACCTGAACCAGACTGCTTGATCGCTTTCGTCGAGTATGCGGCCGACGTCGATCAGATCGATAGGTTCTTCGTGGATCCGACACTCTCCTTGCGAGCAAAGCGATTCAACAAAATTGCGGAGGCGAAACTGTTCAACATCGTTCGTCATTGCTTCGACTCCTCGATATACCGCGTCCGAATCTGGTTCGTCGCGATTTTTCCCGGACCGCTCTTGGGAAGCGGCTCGTCGGTTATGTATATTCTCTTGGGCAGCTTGTAGCCGCCTATCCGCGTCCGGCAATAGACGAGCAAGTCGGACTCCGTGAGCGTGCCGGCCTGCACACCTTCGGCATAGACTACCGCTCGAACCTCCTCTCCCCACTCGACGCTGGGCACACCAAACACCGCTGCCTCAGTGACGCCAGGGCAGCCAAGCAGAACGTTCTGGACCTCGGCTGGATAGATGTTTTCTCCTCCGCTGATAACCATTTCCTTTCTGCGGCCGGCAATCTGATAGCGGCCGTGGTGGTCACGCCGCCCGATGTCGCCCGTTCGATACCAACCGTCGTGCGTGAAGGCGGCAGCGGTCATCTCGGGCTTCTGCCAGTAGTGCTTGAACACACGGGGACCACGAATCAATATTTCACCGGCTTCGCCATCCGGCACGGCATTGCCCGTTTCATCGAGAAGACGGATCTGGGTATGCAGTGTCGGGTAACCGACCGTATTCATGGCCTGCTTGGGGAGTGGGTTGTTGTCTCGTACTTCGTGACATACAAAACCCGAGCCTTCTGTGAGACCGTATGCCTGCAACATCGAACAGCCGAGCGTCTCATGACAGCGCTGGTACACGGCATCCTGCATCGGCGAGCCTCCGTAGCTGATCAACTCGAGCGAGCTCAGGTCGTAGTTCGTGATCGACGGTTCCCGCACGATCCTGTCGAGCAAGGTGGGCGGCAGGCTGGTCTTCGTGATACGTTCAGCCTCGACCAGCGGGCCGAATTCGTCGGGTGAAAAATGATTGATGATGTGACGGCCTCCCACGAGCGAGATGGCCCAGATTGCAAACGCATCGACCAGATGGAACATCGGCGATGCATGCAGCCAGCCGTCACGCCGTTTCATCTCCAGAGAAACGAGTGCGTCGAGCGCGCTCGCTGTGAGGTTGCCCCGCGTCAGGCAAACGCCCTTCGGATGACCCGTGGTGCCGCTTGTGTAGAAGATCTGCGCAACGTCATCAGTGGAGCTCTCAACGGGGCTATCGTCGAAATCGGCCGGGTGGCCGGAATACAGTAGCGCTTCATACTCGTTGTCACCGCGGACGGGGTCGCTGTCGGACCAGACCACCGTCTGCTCGGCCCGCCCACGGTAGCGGCTTTCGGCAAACAGCAAACGCAACCCTGTATCGGCGACGATATAGTCGATCTCGACATCAGACAGGCGGAAGTTGATGGGCACATGGATCAATCCGGCGAGTGAGCAAGCCAGGTTGACCTCGATGAAGCGAAAGCTGTTTCTGCCGAGAAATCCGACCGGATCGCCACGTTGCAGCCCGAGTTGGGTCATAGCTCCGGCAAGACGCCGGACCCGTTCGACCAGTTCACCATAGTTCTGCCGCACCGGACCATCGACAATGGCCGGATGATCGGCAAATAGTGACTGTGCTCGCACCAGCAGGTTGTCATAAATGGGCATAAGTAAAATTCTGCCTGGAAGAGATCAATTGATTATCAAATCCGGATCGACTCACTTAGATTCGGTATCCGAACTTATTTATGGAGAATGCGTGACCAGATCGGCATCGTGTCTTATCCGCATTTCACTGAGAGGTCGCGCACCAGTTGCAGGATCACATCCGGTGCTTCGACATGAGGGTTGTGTCCGAGATCGCCCAGATCGACAACCTGCGAATGCATGCTGCGCAAGGTATCAAGCTTGACCATGGGGTCACGTCGGCCAGCGCACAGCACGATGGAGCAAGTCGCGGCTGCGAGCATCGGTGCGAGAGGCTGTCCACCGACACCCGCCGTCGCGGGGTCCGCTGCCAGCCGCCAACCGGCCACTTCTTGCACAACGCCCCTTGCCGCCACGGGGTCGTCTTCCAGCACAAGACCCGCTAGTCCCGATACCTTCAGATAGAACGTCAGCGCTTCGCCTCGTGACGCAAAATACTTGAGAGTCGCACTCGCGCGCCGGGCCGCCATGTCCCTTTCCTCATCGGTCCAGGTCACCTTGACGCTGAATGCCGTCACGGCATGCACGGCTGCACCGAACCACTGGCTGGCAAGCAGGACGCCAATGACGCCACCCAACGAATGGGCCAGCACATAGACCCGACTGCCGGCAGGCAGCAACCTGGTGACAGTTGCGGCCTGTGCGCCAATGGCGTAGTTCGTCGCTTTCGGCGAACGGCCGTGTCCGGGTAAATCAGGCGCCAGCCACCGTCCCCTCCAAACCCCGGACAGACGGCGAATGAGCGGGCTCCAGACATCCGCCGTCGCGCCTAAGCCATGTAGCAACAGCAGAACGTCGTCGCCTTCGCCTCCTGACAAGGTGAACAATGCGGCATCCGTCTCTCTTGCTTCGCCTGCGTCATGGTCTTTCATCGGAAGTCTCACCGTTTCGATGAGGCGAGTAGCGTCCAGTTTCGGGTCTGGATAGATCACGCTGCTACGCCGTGCAACGGGCACGGTTGGCCGTCGTTGTGCATACAAAGCGTCTCCTTTAATCTAGAACGATTCTTATGGCCGGCACCGCATCCTTCGACATGCCACCAGCGGCACATCAGGCAGTTGGCAATCGACGGCCTCTTTGCGTCACTATAGATGTCGGTTATCAAAGGATTTTCAAAGGAATATTCACTGATACAATCGGGTTCACCCGCCTTGACACGCGAACCCTTGAATGCCAGT
Source organism: Caballeronia udeis (assembly GCF_044909315.1). Classification (GTDB taxonomy): domain Bacteria; phylum Pseudomonadota; class Gammaproteobacteria; order Burkholderiales; family Burkholderiaceae; genus Caballeronia; species Caballeronia udeis_A. The sequence goes on along the minus strand of NZ_JBIYEB010000026.1, from coordinate 566 downwards.
GAATCTACGTTTCAGCGCCCTCAAGCGAAGATAGAAAGCAGCAGCGCGGCGAAAGACGACCGTCGAAATGCTTCAGACAAGCGGGTGTTTTTAGAGGAAACCCTGTGTCTGACTGGATTACTTTGGAGCGGGGTGCGGCGGGTGGTTGCCTAAACGGCTTGACGCCCGAATCAGATGGCTGGCGCATAGCCGTGCCGGGGCGAGCGCGAGCACTGTGTGGAGAATGGTCCTGCCGTTTGCGCTACGAGGGAAAGAGTGGCCCGCTAACCGACCAGCCCTTGACCAAAAGCCCCCACGCAACGCCCTTCCGGCGAGTAAAGCGGCGCAACAATACGCCGTTGGCGGGAACAGCAGCCGCCTTTGGCCATCAGCGTGACGTCTCCGGCCCAACTGCCACGCTGAAGTGCGAGACCCAGGATATTGTCGGCCAGACGTGAGTCGCGGTTCGGTGCATATAACATCGTTAACGAGCGGCCGAGCATTTCAGACTTGCTGAACCCGAAGACTCGCTCGGATTTTTCGTTCCAGCCAACGATCCTGTGGTTCATATCGGTGACTACCACCGG
>NZ_JBIYEB010000025.1:0-154074 GCF_044909315.1 Caballeronia udeis | reverse complement strand
ATTCGGTGGAAGGTTGTTCGCGGATAGCGCGGGGTGAACCTTGGGCAGGTTCAATCACTGGTGGCGAAGCGTGTGGGTATCCGTGTTCGGAGAAGCAGGGGTCCGTGCCGCCACGCACAGTGGCTAATAGTGATAAAGAGAATATCCGACTCTTGCAGGCCACTAACACCGAAAGCAGCAACCCGGCATTGACTCAGACCGCTAACCCCAGAACCTAGCACCCGGCCCCAACCCCAACCGATCGCCAAGCCAGAAACCATCCCCGAGCGCGAGCGAAAACTCAGTCCATTAACCAGACCGACTCATCAAGCTGAACCTCGTTGAGATTACAACCATCCCCACCGCGATCCACAACAATAAAGTCGCTCACTTCGCCAAGTGCGATCAACGGATGATGCCAGACGCCCTTGGCATAATTCACCCCCTGCCATCCGCGAGTAACGAACCCACGAATAGCAGATTCATCGAGCTCCCCCGCCGGCGCAACAACAACCAGATACGGCCGATCGTTGAGCGGCAAAAACGCCTGACTCCCCAACGGATGCCGCTCGAGCATCGAAACCTCAAACGGCAACACGCGCGGCTGCCCGCGAAACAGATTCACAAGCGCCCGCCCACCCTCATCTTCCACATCAATCCGGGCGAGGTCGTGGAAACGAATCGTCGTCCCGAGATTAATCGGAATCTGCTTCGCCCCGTCAAGCTCGATGACATCGCCGAACGGTTCAAACGCCGCCCGGGTCAACGGTTCAATCGACAGTTTTTTCATCGTAAAACCCATGTCATGCAAGCGCATCAGACAAGCGTGCCGAACAAGCGCAACCGCGATACACCACCGTCCGGATAAATGTTGAATCGCACATGCGTGACGGGACCCAACTCGGCCAACTCCGACTCGAACACATGCTGCTTGTCCATCTGCAACTTCTGCTCGCCAAGCAAGACCGGCCAGAACATCGCCTGCGTGACAAGCGAACTGTCCGTTCCACCCTTCACATACGCGCCCTGCAACGAACACCGGTCAGGATAATTGCCCTTGAAATGCGCCGTATCCACTTCAATCTTCCTGATCACGCCCGGCTGAGCAAGCGCCACGATGCACCAGTCGTTACCCGGCTCACGACGCCGACGCGTCTCCCAGCCATCGCCCATATTTGCACCGCGTCCCGGCATCAGCAAGGTCGAAGCCGGCCCGAAATGCTGGTTGTTCGCGCCAACAATGTACGCGCCATTTTCCATTGCCGCGAGATCGAATAACTCGGTGCGGCTAGCGCTGCTCCAGTCAAGCTGCGGCTGTCCATACACACGCAACCGTGCGATACCGCCATCCGGGTAAATGTTCACACGCAGATGTGTGAATGGCTGCTCGCTGGCGATGTCCACGTAATGATGCGTGTTCCCCTGCAACGTCATGGACGGCACGACCTCCGTCCATTGCGTCGCTTGGGTCGGCGCGCCGTTCGCCACGTGCGCACCCTCGATAGATGCGGCCGGCGGAAAGTTGCCTGTGAAATGGCTAGTATCGATATCAATACCCTTGATCACTCCCGGGCGCGCCAGCTTCACCACACACCAGTCGAATCCGCTTACCCGCTTGCGGCGCGTTTCCCAGCCATCCATCCACTTGCCGTTATCGTCGTATTTGCCCACGATAAACACCGCTGGCTCCGGATTGAGCATCCGCTCTTTCGGTGCAAAGAATTCGTCGCTCGCTTCAAGCGCCTGCGCACCCAACCGAGGGTCCGCGAGATTCACATATCGGCGAGTGAATTCGGGCGCGTTTGCATCGAGTATAGGGGCGGCCATGTGTTTCCTTATAAGGTTTTGAAGGTGACGCGCTGCATTCAAGGGTTCGAGTATTCAAGCGTTCAAACGTTGATTAACCAAGCAACTCGTCAAGCCTGAAGCGCGCTATCCGGTAAATCTGCTGAAGACTTTCGCGTAACTCGATTTCACGGCCATGATGCAGGCGCGCCTCGAAGTTCGCGATAATGCCGTGGCGATCAAATCCACGCACAGCCAAAATAAAGGGAAATCCAAACTTCTCGCGGTATTCGGCGTTAAGCACCTGCAACCTGTCGAACTCCTCCTGAGTGCAGAGATTCAGCCCCGCACCGCTTTGCTCACGCGTGGATTCGTCCGTGAGTTCGCCCCGCACCGCAGCCTTGCCGGCAAGCTCGGGGTGGGCGTTGATCAAAGCAAGCTGCCGCGCGTTGCCCGCCTGGTCGACAATCGTGGTCATGACGTCGTGAAGCTGATCAACGCTCGTGAACGGCCGCTTCCAAAGCGCCGCTTCCGCCACCCACGGCGAGTGTTCGAAGATACCCGAGAGCGTGCTGATAAACGCGCCGGCAGGCAGCGCATTGAGTTGGTCCAAAGTAATCCGCACGATGCTCATGACGCGCTCACCCCCGCTGTGCCTTCATACGGATGATGCTCGCGCCAGTGCCGCGCAATATCCACCCGCCGTGTTACCCACACGCGATCATATTGCTCGATGTGATCGAGGAAACGCTGCAGCGCACGCAAGCGTCCCGGCCGGCCCAGCAACCTGCAATGCATACCGATGGACAACATCTTCGGCGATTCGCTGCCTTCTTCGTAGAGCACGTCGAACGCGTCGCGCAGGTAGATGAAAAACTGCTCCGCCGTGTTGAAACCTTGCGGCGTGGCAAAACGCATGTCGTTGGTATCGAGCGTATAAGGCACGATCAGTTGCGGCGCCTTGGCGCCACCGCTGACCTCCACGTCCATCCAGAACGGCAGGTCGTCGCCGTAATAATCCGAGTCGTACAGAAAACCGCCATGCTCCGCCACCAGCCGGCGCGTGTTCGGACTGTCCCGCCCTGTGTACCAGCCGAGCGGCCGCACACCCGTCACGCGTTCAATGGCCTCCATGCCAAGCCGCATGTGCTCCGCTTCCTTCTCCGGGGACATGTCCTGATAATGGATCCACCGATACCCGTGGCACGCGATCTCATGCCCCAATTCGACGAACGCGCGGCCCAGATCCGGGTGACGCTCGATCGCCATGCCCACGCCGAATACCGTCAGCGGCAAGTCCCGCTTTTCGAACTCGCGAAGGATTCGCCAGACGCCGGCGCGTGAACCGTACTCGTAGATGGACTCCATGCTCATGTGACGAGACGGGTAAGCCGCCGCACCCACGATTTCGGACAAGAACTGTTCCGATGCCGGGTCACCGTGAAGCACGCAATTTTCCCCGCCTTCCTCGTAATTCAGCACGAATTGCACCGCAATGCGTGCGTCCCCGGGCCAATTCGGCTGCACAGGGTACCGGCCGTAGCCGATCAGGTCGCGTGGGTACTTCGATTCATTCGACATGGCTGGATGAGTGCGTGGAAGTCGATGGAGCCGCACACGGTTGGAGACCCGCGCGACGATGGGTCAGTTTAGCGAAAACACATCGTCGCGCCCATATTCATACGCAGATATTGCAGGTCAGGCGAGATGTATGGTCCAGGCGTTTTATTGGGGTTTGCCTGGACTATAAGGCGCTAGCGCACCGTCATACTGCTTCGCCAGCGGGCGGGCGTAGTCACCGCGTTTCGACGTCCGCAACCTTAGCGCGACCAACGCCTCCGCCCATTTCACCGCCGTCGTCACACCCTCGATAACCGGTGCGCCAATCGCATCTTCAATCTCGTGGCAAAACTCCGCCATGCCTGCACAGCCCAGGACGATCGACTCCGCATCGTCTTCCGCCAGGGCCTTTCGGCACTCTTCTATGATGATCGAGCGCGCCCGGGAACCGGGAATGTCGAGGTCCAGCACGGCTACATCGGTAGCACGGACGTTCTTGCAGAAACGCTTCATGCCGTAGCGCTCCGCCAGGTGCCAGGACATCGTGCAGGTACGCTTCAAGGTGGTCACTACGCTGAAACTCGGCGCTATGACGCTTGCCGCATGCATTGCCGCTTCCGCTATGCCGATGACCGGGCCCGTGGACAATTCCCTGGCCGCATATAACGCAGGGTCGCCAAAGCAGGCTATGACGTACCCGTCCACACCCTCCTTCTCACCCTTTTCTATCTCCTGCAACAAGGCCAGTGAAGCGAGCGCTTCGTCGTAGTAACCCTCAATGGAGGGCGGCCCCATTGAGGCGCTGACGGAAATTATTTCCGTTCCTGCTGACGCTACTTCCCTGGCGCAACGATCCATCGCCAACGTCATGCGTTCCGTCGTGTTCGGATTGATCAGCTTGATGCGCATTTGGTTTTCCTTCCAGTTCCAGCAATCAACATTTGATTCGGATTACACATTATTTTCGCAAACTCCCCCCAGTCACTGCTGCTTGCAGTCACCACCGCATTATGAAGATACTCCAATGCGATGGCTCACCTGCCGCCGGGCTCCCGCTCTTAAGCAAAATTCGACACCGAGTTCTTGTCCGCGATGATCCTGTAGAACAGGGCACCCAATCCCGCACCTATAAACCACGAGAAGTTGCCGGCGCCTTCAAGGGACGGCAGCATCACGCAAGCCACCGCTATGGCCGCCGCGGGCAATAGTGCGGCCACTGCGCGCCAGTTCACCCCATTGCTATACCAGTAGCGCCCGGTCTCCGACATCGTGTATAACTCCTCGACCTTGATCTTGCCGCGCTTCATCAGGTAGAAATCCACGATGAGCACGCCATACAACGGTCCGATGAAACTGCCAAGCACATCAAGCGTGTAGTGGATCACGGCAGGGTTGTTGAAGAGGTTCCACGGGGTGATGAAAATCGATGCCACCGCGGCCATCATCCCACCCATCCGCCAACTGATCAAACGCGGCGCCACATTCGAGAAATCGAAAGCCGGTGACACAAAATTTGCCACGATGTTGATACCAATCGTCGCTATTGTGAAGGTCAACGCACCCAGGATCACCGCCGTCGGTTGATCGATTCGGCCCACAGTTTCCACAGGGTCCGTAATCAACTGACCAAAGACCGGCAGAGTCGCAGCGGTCGTTACAACCGTCACCAGTGAAAATGCCAGGAAGTTGACCGGCAAGCCCCAGAAATTGCCGCGCTTCACGCTCTTGAAAGTCTTGCCGTAACGCGAGAAGTCGCCAAAATTCAGCATCGGTCCGGAGAAGTAGGAGACCACCAGGGATATGGCCGTGATCATGACCGGCACTACTTCCATACCGTGGTATTTCACGCCGCCCAGGTTCAGGCCAATGTTGCGCCAGCCCGCACGCCAGACCATGTAGCCGGCCAGGATGAACATCACCACGTAGACTGCCGGACCCGCGAAGTCGATGAACTTCTTGATCATCTCCATCCCGCGCCAGAACACCACGGCTTGCAACACCCACAACATCATGAACCCAGCCCAGCCCAATGCGGACAACCCCACAAAACCGTACCTGTGGACATCGGCGTAAGGCATCCATTGCGGCACAAATTTCAGCACCACAATGACCAGCGCGCTCGACGCAAGGAAGGTCTGAATTCCATACCATGCCACTGCGATCAGGCCACGAATGACTGCCGGAAGGTTCGCCCCCAGCACCCCGAATGTCATGCGGCACGCTACCGGATACGGGACGCCCGCCTGTTGGCTCGGCTTCGCTATGAGGTTGCACAGCAGGTTCACAATGCCAATTCCAACGAGCAATGAAATCAGCACCTGCCAGCTCGTCAGGCCTAGCGCAAACAAGCTCCCGGCGAACACATAACCACCCACGCTATGCACGTCGGACATCCAGAACGCAAAGATATTGTACGCACTCCACGTCTGATGTTTGAGTGGCGCAAGATCGTCGTTATACAACCGGTCGCTGTACCCGACCGGATGATCAGGATTACTATTTGAATCGTCGTAAGATGGGATTGCCCCGCTGCCCGGGGTGGCACTGATCTGAACCATGACTTCTCCTTGAATTAGCTCGGCAATCAAGCCGCAAATAGTCGACTTCGTAGTGCTTTCGTATAGCAATACGCACCGTCGCGTGGTCAACGCTCAGCGCTTTCTTGTCGGTATGGGCTACACCGTCCGGCACCCGCGAGCGAACCCGCGGCCGGACGCAATTCATCCACTCGGCACGCGCAACAACACGCATGCGTCCACGGAAAAGGCATGATGAAAGACCGCGCATTCATTGAATGCGGGCTATTAAATTTGTTCGGCTTTCAGATATGGGTAAAGCTGGTATTACTTCGCGCCCGGAGAGTGGTCGCGGTGGTGCCGCATGTCAGTTTGAAAATCAGGCGCTTTTATCGCGCTCGCTTACCTTCGGCTTCGAAAAGACTTCGCGCAAATCGACCGCGCCGCGTGCGGGCCGGTCCAGCATTTTCAGTTCGACTTCCTGCAAGTGACGCGCCATCAGTTCGGCGGCCTTGGGCCCGTCGCCGGCATCGAGCGCGGCCAGGATATGTTCATGATCTTCAAAGCTGCACGAGCTCTTGCCAAGCGACTCATACAACGCTGATATCAGCGTGGAGCGCGCCACCAGCCCCGACAAACATTCGCACAACACGGTATTACCGGTGAGCTGCGCGAGCTCCTTATGGAACTCGCCGGACAGCCGTATCCACGACGAGAAGTCGCGGCTCTCGTATGCCTTGCGTTCACGTCCTATCGTCGTGCTGATCGACTTGAGCCGGCGCGTGCCATGCCCGGTACAGATCCGTTCGACGACCGCCATTTCAATGATTCGCCGCATTTCGAACACTTCGTGCACTTCCTGCACCGACGGGCTGGCGACGAAAGCGCCACGGTTCGGTTCGAGGTCGACCAGCCGTTCGCTCGCCAGTTGCGCCAGCGCCAGGCGCACGGTGCCGCGTTTTACGTCGAATACTTCGCATAACTGTGCTTCTGTCAGCTTGGCTCCCGGAGCAAGCCGGTGTTCGAGAATGGCGTCGCGAATATTCGCCGCAATCGATTCCGCCGTCGCGGCGGCGACTGAAGCCGCAGTGCCGATGACGGTTACTTTCGACAAATCTTTCAGTTTGGATTCGGACATGGTCGTGTTCGCTCTATGTGGTACATCTTATGGCGGACATAAAAACTGTCAACAATTTCAGAAAAAAAATTTATCAACGAATCGGAGTCTTGTCGGACAAACTCTCTGATGTTCCTTCTGACAAGGGCTTTCATGAATTATTTAAGCGACGAAAACCATATTGCGCCATATTTTTTGTTGACAATCTATTGCCCGTTTTTCGTGCGCACTTGCTCCCAAGCGGTGCAGCATGCAAAAAAAAAAGCGCCCTTTCGGACGCTCCTTCGAGTTGCGCAATACGCGCTACGCCAGGTACGGATAATCAGAAAGCTTCATTTCGAATCCGTGCGACCGGGCCACCAGATGCGCAGTTGCACCGAACGGCAGCGTCAGCAATTCGGGCACGTGCCCGAATTGCAATCCTGTCACAACGGGGATCCGGATCACCGACCTGACCTGTTCGAGCATCGTCTCGAACGTATAGCCGTTGTCGTACTCCGACAGTTTCCCTCCCGTGAATTCGCCCAGCACCAGCGCCTGCTGCCGCGCGAGGATCCCCGCCTGATGCAGTTGGTAGATCATGCGTTCAACGCGATAAGGATGCTCATTCACGTCTTCGATGAACAGGACCCCGCCCTCCACCGGCGGCATGTAGCGCGTGCCGATCAGCGACGCCATCATCGCCAGATTGCCGCCCCACAGCATTCCGGTCACATCGACAGACTGGACCTGCGGCACGTGGCTCGTTACCTTGAACGACGGATGCGTGATCGCGTTCCAGAAATGCTCCATCGTGAACGCGCTCGGTTCTTCTGCGCCGAAATCGGCGGTGAGCATCGGGCCGCCAAAGCTCTTGACGCCGGCAAGCGCGTATAACGCCAACTGGATCGCGGTGAAGTCGCTATGGCCGACAATTGCGATCGGCTGATCTTGCAGGCGGCGCTGCAGGCCCTCGTAATCCAGGCCATGAAGAATGCGTGTAGCGCCGTAACCGCCGCGCACCGCCAATACGATGTCAGGCAGGGGACGCGTTGAATTGGCGAGCCGGTTCAGGTCCGCCGCACGTTCGCCGTCGGTGCCGCCAAAACGTTGATAACGACGGTGCGCCGCGGAAGCATTCTCCAACCGGTGCCCCTGCGCGCGCAGGCGCTCCATCGCGCGCTCAACCCGTTCAGAGTCGGGATAACCCGAAGGTGCGACGAAATCGATGGTACGTGCCTGGTGGGTCATGTGCGAATAGGAAGTGGATCGATGGAGTCGGGTTGTCCGGCGTTGCGAGCGTCCCGCGCCTCGCGCACGGCGCGCCGGCGTTCGGCAAAAAAGCTGCGCAGCGCGTTGGCGCATTCGTCGCCAAGCACTCCGCCGGTGACGCTGGTGTGGTGATTCAGATTGCCGATCGCGAATGCATCAACAACGCTACCGCACGCGCCCGTCTTCGGATCGTGCGCGCCGAACACCACGCGGGCAATCCGCGCGTGCATGATCGCGCCCGCGCACATGATGCAGGGTTCGAGCGTGACGTAGAGTTCGCAACCCGGTAACCGGTAGTTTTCAAGCGCCAGCGACCCCGCGCGCAACGCGGCCATTTCAGCGTGCGCCGACGGATCATGAGCGCCGATCGGGTGATTGAAGCCGGTTGCGATGACTTCCTCGCCACGCACCAGCACCGCGCCGACCGGCACCTCGCCCAATGCGCGCGCTTGCTCCGCCGCAGCCTGCGCGAGCGCCATGAAACGGCGGTCGCGTTCGGCAACAACGGTCAACGCGAGATCGGTTGCGGGTGTAAGGGTCACTTTTGGGCGGCCTCGGCTTGTGCATTTCCGTCGTTCCCCGAGAGACGCTCGGACAAACGTTCGGCAATGCGCCGCCGGTATTCAAGCGGCATGACGGTGCTGCCGCCGCGCAAGGATTCCAGCGCCATGTCGAGTGCCAGCATTTTCGCCTGCAGCTTGCGGCGGGTCGCGGGATCTTCGGTGCTGCCGGATTCGGTCTGCAGATCGCGAAGCGCGCGCAAATGTTCAACAGCAGGCGGCACGAAACCGGCATTTTTCATAATGCGGTTGGCAACGCGGACTTCTTCGGGGACCAGCACGTCGTCGTCGAACTCGAGGGGCTCGCCCGCGCCGGGCAGATTGTCGAACTCACCGCGCGCGGCAGCGGCCGAAATTCGCTGTTCGACCAGGGCATCTAGCAGTTTCATCGGCGTTTTAGGTGCCGGCAACCGGTCTGTCGAACGTTTGTCGGAGAACGTTATCGAGCAGCAGGATCATGCCGGACTGTCACGTTTTGGGGTTGCGCTTCGCGGTGTCATCCACATTCAATGAACCGCCGGTTGCGTGGGAAGCCGGGTGAGCGATCCCGGCGCAACGCGCTTCGGGGATGCCAACTACCTGAGCCCCTATTCTATCAGGGGCCCGTCCACGGACGGAACGCGCCGGACAGAAGCGCGCCGCAAGGCGGAAAACCACCGCGCTAGGCAGGATCGATCGCCTTGCGTCGATAACCTTCAGTGGCGAGCAACAAACTTCGCGTGTATTCATGCGCCACGTTTTGCTCGCGAACGGCTTCAATGGGAAGCTGCTCCACGATCTCGCCATCGCGCATCACTGCGACTCGCTGACATAGAAACCCGACGACCGCCATGTTGTGACTGACGAGGATCATTGTCAGATGGCGTTCACGATGCAAACGACGCAGCAGGTTCAGGATCTCCGCCTGCACGGACACGTCGAGCGCGGACGTCGGCTCGTCGAGCAGCAGCACACGCGGCTCCACGATCAACGCACGCGCTATTGCCACGCGTTGGCGCTGCCCGCCCGACAACTGATGCGCATACCGGAACCGGAAGGCGGGACCGAGACCGACTTCGCGCAATGCGTCGAGAATGCGGGCATCGTGGCGGTCCATGCCGTTGATCGTGAGCGGCTCCCGCAGCGTCTGGTCCACGGTGAAGCGCGGATACAGCGACCCGTACGGGTCCTGGAACACCATCTGCACTTCGCGCCTGAATGCACGATCGATGTGCTTGCCAAGCGTATGGCGGCCAATTCGCATTGACCCGTTGGCGATGGGTACAAGCCCGGTCAATGCGCGCAGCACGGTGGACTTGCCGGAGCCCGATTCGCCGACAAGTCCGAACACCTCCCCTTCGTCGACATGAAACGTCGCCGAGCGAACCGCATCGGCGAAACCGGTTTTCGTTTTAAAGCGCACCTGTACGCCGTTTGCTTCGATCATGGCGCGGCCTCGGTGAACCACGCGGGATCGCGTTGCAGCACCGGCAACTCGTCCGGCGGGTTACGCAGCGGCGGACTGGCGGCCAGCAAACCGCGCGTGTACGGATGCTGCGCATGGGCAAGATCGCGCGCCGCGCACGTTTCGACCACCCGACCGCCAACCATCACCAGCACGCGGTCGCAGAACGACATGACCAGCGGCAAGTCGTGGCTGATGAAGATCAGCCCGGTGTTGTGCCTGGCGATCATCTCGTCGAGCACCGACAACACCTGCATGGAGACGAGCACATCGAGCGCGCTGGTCGGTTCATCGGCAATCAGCAATCGGGGACCCGACGACACCATCATGGCAATCATCACACGCTGCCCCATGCCGCCCGATAACTCGTGCGGGTAAGCGTCGGCAACTCGCTGAGGATCGCGGATATGCACGGCCTCCAGCGCGGCGACAATGCGCTCGCGCATGGCTTTCGCGTTCAGCTTCGGCGACTGCCGGCCGAACGCCTCGCGCATCTGCTGCGCAACGGTCATTACGGGGTTCAGCGAGTACTTCGCGTCCTGCAGGATCATGCTCATCTGCGTGCCGCAAAGGCGCCGCCGCTCCTTCGGGCGCATCGCGAGCAGGTCGTGGTTGTCGAGCCGCATGGCGTCGGCCGACCAGCGTGCCGATGAAGGCAGCAGCCCGAGCAATGCCCGTCCGGTCAGCGATTTCCCCGACCCCGACTCGCCGACAATACCGAGCCGCTCTCCCCTCGCGAGTGTCAGGGAAATGCCGCGCACCGCCTCGGTCAGCGTGCCGTCGTGGGCCTCGAACGCAATGCGCAGGTTATCGATCTCGCAGAGGGTATCGGCTGGCATGTCAGCCTCCTTGACGCGGATCGAAGACATCGCGCAGGCCATCGCCGAGCAGGTTGAACGCGAGACTCACGAGCAGGATGGCAATGCCGGGAATGGTGGCGACCCACCACGCGTCGAGCAACACGCCCCGCCCCGACGCCACCATGAAACCCCACTCAGGACTCGGCGGCTGCGCACCGAGTCCGAGAAAACCAAGGCCCGCGACTGTCAGGATGATGCCGGCCATATCGAGCGTCGCGCGCACGATCACAGACGACGAACATAGCGGGACAATATAACGCAGCAGGATCCGCATGGACGACGCCCCTTGCAAGCGCGCAACGTGGATGAAATCGGCCTGCACGAGCCGCAGTGTTTCGGCGCGCGCGAGCCGCGCATAGGGTGGCCACGCGGTGATCGAGATCGCGATCACCGCATTGATCACGCCCGGCCCGAGCGCCGCCGCGAACGCGAGCGCCAGCACGATCTTCGGAAACGCGAGCGCGATATCGGTCAGGCGCATCAGGACGGTATCGACGAAACCGCCGCAGAACCCCGCCGTTGTACCGATCAGCAAACCCACCGGCACGACCAGCACCACGACCAGGATCGCGATGCTCAAGGTAAGGCGAGAGCCGATCACGAGCCGCGCGAGAATGTCCCGGCCGAGTTGATCGGTGCCGAACCAATGCGACGGAGAACCGGGGGGCAGCAGCCGGTCGCCCAGCACTTGCCGCAGCGGATCGTGCAGCGGCAACAAGGGACCTATTGCGGCGAATACGATCAGCAATATCAGGGTCACCAGCCCGAACACGCTCAGCGGATTACTCGCGAAACGGCGCCACCGCCGGTACGCCAGTCCCAGCGCGGCCTGCCTGCGCGACGCGGGGGTATCGGTGAGAAGCCATGCATGCCACTCTTTGCGAGGCTGCTTCATTGCATGGGCGGAGTTGTCTGTGGATGGACGCACGTCATGAACCTCTGGCAGTCATCGGGCGCGCGGATCGAACACGCGATACAACGCGTCCGTCAGCAGATTGAGCGTGATGAACGTGGCGCCGATCACGAGCGTGCTGCCCAGCACCGCATTCATGTCGGCGTTGAGCAACGCGCCGGTGAGATAGGAGCCTATGCCCGGCCACGCAAACACGATCTCCGTCAGCACGGAGCCTTCCAGCAGATAGCTATAAGCAAGTGCAATAACAGTCAGCAGCGGCACGGCGATATTGCCAAACGCATGACGCCAGATCACGCGGCGTTCGCTCAAGCCCATTGCCCGCGCCGTCACGATATATTCCTGGCTCAACTGCTCGAGCATGAACGAGCGGGTCATGCGGCTCAGGTACGCGATGGAATAGAACGCGAGAATAGCCGCGGGCAGCACGATGTGAGAGAGGGCATTCCTGAACACATCCCACTCGCCGGCCAGGATGGAATCGACCAGCAGACTGCCTGTCCGGGTGTCGACAAGACCGTCGTACAGCGGGTCGATACGGCCCGGCCCGGATACCCAATGCAACTTGGCATAAAACAGCAGCAAGCCCATCAGCGCGAGCCAGAACACCGGCAACGAACTTCCCGCCAGTCCGATGAAACGCGCGACGTGATCAATCCAGCGGTTGTGGCGCACCGCGGCCGCGACACCGAGCGGGACGCCGATCACGATGCCAATGAACGTGGACAGCGTGGCGAGTTCAAGCGTGGCCGGGAACACGCGCTTGATGTCGTCTATCACGGGGTTCGATGTCAGCAGCGACATGCCAAGGTCACCATGCAGCACGTCGCGCACGTAGATCAGGAATTGGACGATCAAGGGCTTGTCGAGCCCGAGCGCCAAACGCGCCGCTGCATACGCCTGCACCGACGCGCGCTCGCCCAGCATCGCAAGCAACGGATCGATCGGAATCTTCCTGCCGATGAAAAACGTCACGCCGAGCAAGCCGGTAAACGTGACGGCGAGCATCAGCAGCCAGCGCACGAATAGCCACGTCCGGCGCACGCCGGCGTGGCGGGTGAGCGCCCGTTGCAGACGCTGGAACGCGGAGAGTTGTGCGGCCACGCTTACTGTTTCTTCACGTCACGATATGACACGAGGTCGAAGATCGGCCCGACTTCCAGGCCCGTCACGCCCGGCCGCGCCGCGACTTGCGAGACCTTCTGGAACATGATCACGAACGGCGAGTTAGCCAGAAACTCCTTCTGCATGGCTTCATAGCGTTGCGCGCGTTTTGCCGTCGACGATTCCTCCAGCGCCGCCTGTGTCTCCTTGGTCAACCCGGGAATGTCCCACGCATTACGCCAGGCAAGCATCTTGAAGGCCGATTTGTCGGAGTTGTCCGGATTCCACGCGAAGCCCTGCGCGTTGCTATGCGGGTCGATGTAATCCGCCGACCACTCGCCAATATAGATGTCATGCTGACGTGCTCGATACTTGCCGAGGGTCTGCTTGTTATCGCTTGAAATAAGTTCGACCTTGATCCCGCCTTGCGCCAGGTTCGCCTGCACCGCCTGCGCAATCTCGCCGTACGGCGAGTCGTTGCGCACATCCATCTTTACTGTGAAGCCATTTGGCACGCCCGCTTTCGCCAGCAACGCTTTCGCCTTCGCTACGTCCTGGTGGTACGGATTGATGTTCAGCGCCCCGAGGAAACCTTCGGGCAGGAAGGTCTCATGCACCTTGTACGTGGTGCGCACGATGTTCTGCTGAATCCCGTTGTAATCGATCAGCCATTTCATGGCTTCCTGCACGTCGGGCTTCGCAAGATTCGGGTTCTTGTTGTTCAGGCCAAGGTACATCAGCGTTGCTTGCGGCACCGACGTCACCCGGATCGTCCCCTTCTTCGTCAGCGTCGCGAGGTCGTCCGAACTCAGGTCACGCGCGATATCGATGTCGCCGTTCTCGATCATCAGCCGCTGGCTCGATGCTTCCGGCACATGCCGCAGCACGATCCGTTTCATTGCAAGCGGCACGCGATAACCATCGAAACGCTGCAGCACGATGCTGTCGTTCGCGGTCCACTTGACCAGCTTGTACGCACCCGATCCCGCTTCGTTCGTCTTCAGCCACTCGTTGCCGAAATCATTACCCTTCGCATGCGATTCGAGCAGCTTTCTGTCGAGCACGGAAGCCGGCCACGACCCCAGCACGTTCAGCACGAACGTGGGCGCGTACTTCTGGTCGGTGGTGATCGAAACCGTGCTGTCGTCGATTTTCTTCACATTCTGCAGCGCGTTTTCCTTCGTCAGCCCAATGCCCGCCAGCACGGCGGCCGCCCCTTTGTCGAGTAATGCGGTCCGCTGGATGGACCATGCGACGTCATCGGCGGTGAGCGGATTGCCCGAGTGGAACTTGAGGCCTGGGCGAATCTTGAAGGTGAATGTCAGACCATCCTCGCTCACCGCCCATGACTGCGCAACGTCGCCATTGAAGTGGGCCGGGTCTTTCAAATCAACGCGAATCAGCCGGTCATAGGTGTTGGCGACGTATTCCTGCGGCACCAGTTCGTAGATCTCGCCCGGGTCGAGCGTAGTGAATTCATCGAGTAAAGTGGCCATGACCAGCATGTCTTTCGGCGTGGCGGCTTCCGCGATTCGCGTGCCCGCAAGCATCAGAGTTGACGCTGCCGCGATGGCTGCCAGCGCGTTGCACAATACCCGTTTCATACTCGCTCCGTGAGAGATGTTGATGAAATGTCATGCGTGTTCCGTGCGGTTACATAAGGCGCAAGGGACCGCTGTCGGCGTTGTCGATCAGGTCCAGTGCGCGCGAGCCGGGTAGTTCGTAGTGCCACCACTCGCTGGGAATATGGGTAAAGCCGGCGCCGTGCATCACGCCGAGCAACAACGTACGGTTGCGCTGCACATGCTCCGGCAAACCGGGATGGAAGTGTTCGGAGGCAATCGACATCTCGTCGAAACCCGTGCCCATATCGAGGTCCTGGCCAAGCGCATCGACCAGCGTCAGGTCGATCGCCGTGCCGCGGCTATGGTTCGAGCCGCGCTTGAGGTCGGCTATGTAGGTCGGGTCGGGAAGGAAGTCCCAGAGCACCTGCTGGGCTTGCGGCGGACGGTAGGCGTCGAATATCTTCAGCGTCATGCCAATGTTGCCCGCCAGCTCGACGGCTTTCTTCAGGGCGGCTTCGGCGGGAGCCAGGAGCAAGCAATGTGCCGTCTTGTAGATCGGCTTGCCTGTCAGGTTGCGATCGGTTGCGTAGACCAGGTCGATCGCGACACGGTGGGTTTCGGGAGTGATGGCGAGCAAACGGTGATCGGGCATTGATGGCGTTGGGTTCAAGGCTCACGAGTTCGTGCGGTGCCGTTATTGTTTATCAAAATGATGGGTTTGGGGGCGAATGTGGCGGACATGCCGCATTTGGTCGATATCCTCGATTAAAACTCGCCAAAAATCAGCGGGTCGGGTTCGAAGAAGGTGTGGACGGGAATGGAGGTACGCTGGGCGCTGGAGGCTACTGGCATCCCGGGCGGGACGAACAGTGTTTCCTTGTGCCCAAGCTTGATGATCGCGATGATCGCGCCGATGCCGGGAGCAAGGACGGAAGGTGAAAGCGCAATCGAAAGCGGTTCAAAATCACCCGAAGAACCACTTTCGATGCGTGGACGGATTGCCGCGAAGACTACCGCACGGATTACTGCGCCATCGCGCCCGAAGCCGGATGGCCCATTGCGTCGGACTTTTTCATCTTGTCGTCCTTCTTCATCGTATCTTTCGACATTGAGTCTTTCGACATTGCATCCTTGGACATGGTGTCCTTCGCCATTGAATCGTGGGCCATCGCATCGCTTGCCTGGGCGAATGCCATGGAGCCGCTCAGGGCCAACGTTGCCGCGAGTGCTGCAGTGATGAACAGTTTCATATCAACCTCTTGCTGGAGTGAAAGTATCCGGTCGTGCCGGGGTGAATCGAAGTACCTGGCGCCGCGACGTGTCTCGATCTCTCGTGACGTCAGGAACCTCCGAACCAGTTGTAGCCCTGGTCGACCCAATAGCCGCCAGGGAATTTGTTCGTGACGAAAATCTCCGTGATGTGCTTCGGATTTTTATAGCCTAGTTTTGTAGGCATCCTTAGCTTCATCGGATAGCCATATTTCGGTGGCAATTGCTGGCCATCGAAGGTGAAGGTCAGCAGCGTCTGCGAATGCAAAGCGGTCGGCATGTCGATACTTTCGTAGTAATCGTCCGCGCATTTGAACCCAACATATTTCGCCGTTGTGTCCGCCCCCACCCGCTTCAGGAATTCCGAGAACGGCGTGCCGCCCCAGCGTCCGATCGCGCTCCACCCTTCCACGCAGATATGCCGCGTGATCTGCTCGGCTTTCGGCAACGCGTAGAGCTCGGGCAAGGTCCAGGTTTTCGTGTTCTGCACCAATCCGCTTACTTTCAGGCGGAAGTCGGAACCGTCGACGACTGGAACGTCGTCAATGCCGTAGAACGCATTGAACGGAAACGGCCGCGTGATCTGCGCTTCGGTATAGGTCGGCGCCAGACGGTTCGGATCGAATAGCCAGCCTTGCACGGTATCGTTCAGGCGAGAAACGCGGCTGAGGAAGGTCTCGACGGATTTGTCGTCCGAGATACTGCAACCGGCCAGCATTGCGAGGCCGCCGAGCGTCACAATGCGCTTACCGAACAGGCGGCGGGACGGCATGTCGAGTTCGCGGCGAACGTCGATGATCAGCGACTCGCGGTCTACGCTCACGCGATTTGGCTTCACTGGTTTCATGATCGAGATTCCTCGAGTCCTTAAGTTATCTTTTAGCCGGGCATGTGCGCACAGCTGAATCAGCGGCCACGGATCATGGTGAGCAGCGAGCGCGGCACCAGTGAAACCATCACCAGGTGCACGACAACGAACGCCGCCAGCAACGACATGGCCGAGAAGTGCACAACCCGCGCAAAGTCATAACCGCCCATCAGTTCGCGCAGCAGCGGAAACTGCACAGACTTCCAGATCGCAAGGCCGGACAGGATAAGCACGGCGATGTCGAGCATCACGAACAGGTAGGCAAACTTCTGCACTGCGTTGTATTTACTCGGGTCGGCATGCGATAAATGCCCCTTGAGCGCTTCGCCCAGATCATGAAAAATTGCGCGCGGCGAAAGCGGAAAAAACTTGGCGGCGATGCGACCCGTGACAATGTTCATCGCGAGATAAAAAAGGCCGTTGAGGAACAGCAGCCACATTGCCGCGAAGTGCCACTGCAGCGCGCCGCCAAGCCATCCGCCCAGCGTGATGCCCGGCGGAATAACAAAGCCCTTGAATACGGGCGACGCGTCATAGATCCGCCATCCCGACAGCATCATCAGGGTCGCCGCGAGTGCATTCAGCCAGTGTGTGATTCGCACCCATGCAGGCTGAATGGTCCGCGAGGGACTGCTTGCGCGGCTCGCTTCATGTGTTGCGTTCATTCGGGCCTCCGTGACTTGCTCGCGTTGGCGGCGGCTGACGATGCCGCCAACACCATGTTTTCGTAACCCGCGTGGTTGAACCGCCCCTTCTCAGAAGCAGGTCGTTGGATGCTAGTTAATTCGCTTGGAATACCCGGCGGGTTACATCGCCGAACGAAATTTTTTAAGGGCACGAAAGCGTTATGCAGTGTGCCTATGTGAGTGAGTTCGTCGGGGAAGACAGACGGGTTACAACCCGCTATTTTTTGCTGCAGACAACCAGGCTCGGTAAATGAGTGACCGTTGGTGAGTGACCCTTGGGAAAAGTCAGCGAGACGATGAAGAGCTATGCCAGGCCGGCCGCTCTGTTATCCGGCAAAAGTACGGCTATCGAGCAACGCGAGCACTGGTCGCAATAGTCCTTCCAGCAGCGCAGGTTCCGGCCGGCTACGTGCCAGTACCCGAATGCCAAGCAAGACCGCCAGCAGGAGTCGCGCAAAGTCTTCAGCAGGCTGCGCGGATGTAATCTCGCCGGTTTGCTGCCCCGCAGCCACGCAGCGGCCGAAATAGGCTTCGAGCTTCACCAGCACACCGGCCACAACTTGCTGGAACTCCGGATCATGCGGAGCCATTTCCAGCGCAGAATTCACCAGCATGCAGCCCTTGCGGTCCTTGTCAGTGAGCGAGCGGTGGATGATCTCATCGAAGAACGCCTTGATGGATTGAAGCGGCGACAGCGTGCCTTCGAAACGCCGGACACGATCGTCCACGCTTAGCGACACATAGTGCGCCAGCGCCTTTCCATATAGCGAGCGTTTGTCGCCGAATGCGTTGTAGAGACTCGCGCCCGTGATGCCCATGCTGTCCGCGAGTTCACGAACCGAAGTGGCTTCGTAGCCTTGGTTCCAGAAACACAGGACCGCGGCGTCGAGCACGGCGGCTTCGTCAAACTCTCTTGGGCGTGGCATACAGTCCCTTACTCCCTTGAACGAGGCGATATTGCCATTCCCTTTTCGTTCAGATATTCTAAATCGATCGATCTAAAATACAAACGACAATCCGCATTGGACGGTAGAGACAGCGTCTGCACGCGCAGTCTTACAGATAGATTTCGAGAACGCCTACGGGAATCGTTGCCCTTCTGCGCCTGTCCTTGACGGCGGACGTGATCTGCCACGACGCCCCGTCTGTCCTGGCAGAAGCATCGCAAGCAGCCCTTCCCCACTACCAAAGACGACATGATCCGTTTCTACTTTCACCCGACACCGAATCCTGCCAAGGTCGCGCTCTTTCTCGAAGAAACGGGACTCGACTACGAAGTGTTTCCCGTCGACACCAGCAAGGGCGAACAGCATCTGCCGGCTTTCAGGAGCATCAATCCAAACGGCAAGGTGCCCGCCATTGTCGATACCGACGGTCCCGGTGGAACCGAGGCTCGTGTGTTCGATTCCAGCGCCATCCTCCTCTACCTCGCCGACAAGACCCGGCGTTTCGCGGGTAAGCCCGCGGACCGGCCCGAATTGCTCTCATGGCTATTCTTCATCGGCTCTGGACTCGGGCCCTTTTCGGGCCAGGCGGTGCATTTCCAGCACGCCGCGCCTGAGAAGATTCCGTACGCGATTAACCGGTATCGGCGGGAGATCGAGCGGCACTATCGTGTGCTTGACGAGCACCTGGCGGGGCGCGAGTACATCGTGGGAGACGAGTATTCGATCGTCGATATGTCCGCCTGGGGATGGCTCGACCGTGCGTCGCGAGTGTTGGCCACCGACGAACCGCTTGCCGCATTCCCGAATCTGAACCGTTTCTTCGATGCCATCAGCGCACGCCCCGCCGTTGTGCGCGCACGAGCGGTAGGCCGCGACCTTACGTTCAAGCGCGAGGTGGACGAAGAGACCCGGCGCGCATTGTTCCCATCGAATTATCCGGAGACCACGCGCTAAACCAAGGCCTGCTTTGGACCGAAGGTTGCATCCTTCGCGAGGTCGACAGCGGCATGCCTATCCGGCACAATCCGCTCGCCCCGTGGCGATGTCGCTCACGCCGGACCTGCATGTTGAACCTGTAGCCGGACCCGCAGTCGCCGCGAAGCGTTACCTTACTGGGTGGCTGGAACGGATCACGACATTAAAATCGCGGTAATCTCCGGCGTCAAAGCCTGGAGCGACGGGCCGCGCGCCGCAGGACGCCGCGTTGGCGCGCCACGAAATACCTGCAGTAGCATGGCCGCCACAACCGTGTTTATTCCCGCTGTCGGGAACGCTGACATCCGTCGGCACAACCGATGCAATTTATTTGAAGCGCGCTGTAACCCGATTCCGCGATGAAGCGAATAATACAAAGTGGCTCTGTGTCTGGTGTCGAAGAACGGTTGAGGGCGCTGTTTATTCGCGGCCTGAATGGCGACGCCGTCGCCTACCGGTCGTTCCTCGACGACTTGACGGGACATCTGCGCGGCTTTCTGAGAAAGCGCATCTATTACCTGCAGGACGACATAGAAGATGTCGTGCAGGAAATCCTGCTGGCCGTGCACAACAGCCGCCACACGTATCGCCCGGACGAGCCGTTGACCGCCTGGGTACATGGGATCGCACGTTATAAGCTGATGGATTTTTTCCGCGCAAGATCGCGGCGTGAAGCATTGAACGATCCGCTGGACGACGCGCTCGAGATCTTCGCGACCTCGGACGAAGAACCCGCCGATGCCAAACGCGATGTCAGCAAGTTGCTCGAGCAATTGCCGGACCGTCACCGGCTGCCGATTGTTCACGTGAAGCTACAAGGGCTCTCCGTGACCGAAACCGCAGCGCTCACGGGGATGTCGGAGTCGGCGGTCAAAGTGGGCATTCACCGTGGACTGAAAGCACTGGCAGCAAAGATTCGAGGCACCGCATGAAAACCGAGGACCTGATTTCGCTTCTATCGACTGGCGTGACACCGGTCGACCCACGTGTGTCCGCGCGCCGCTTCGGGCGGGCAATCGTATTGGGCGGGCTTGGCGCGGTGGTGCTGATGGCTGTGATTTTCGGCGTGCGCCCGGACATTGCCGTGGTGTCGCGCACACCTATTTTTTGGGCCAAGTTTGCGTTCCCCACAATGCTTGCCGCAGCCGCATTGTTCCTTGCGCTGAGGCTGGCGCGGCCCGGAACGACCACGGGCAAGTTCTGGGCACTGCCCGCGCTGCCGGTGCTTGTTGTGTGGAGCGCGGCGGTAGCGGTGTTGTTTCTAGCCGCGCCCGACGCACGCGTGCCGCTTGTCATGGGCTACACGTGGCGTACCTGTCCGCTCAATATCCTGCTGTTGTCGGTGCCCGCGTTTGTCGCTGTGTTCTGGGCAATCCGAGGGCTTGCGCCAACCCGGCTGGGGCTTGCCGGGGCAGCGGGCGGCATGCTCGCGGGAGCTATCGCGACGATGGCGTATTGCTTCCACTGCCCCGAAATGAGCGTCGCATTCTGGGCCGTCTGGTATGTGCTGGGGATGGCGCTGGCCACGCTGATCGGTGCAGTGCTCGGGCCTAGGGTCTTGCGTTGGTAAGGTGCGGTGGGTGTAGAAATTATCGCGCGAGCGTAACGTGGTCACCCCTCGCCGCTCTCCCTTGTGTGATGAGCCGGGAAGTGGTGGCATTGCGACGAAGTCGAAGCTATCGCTGTTAGCTTTTAACGCGTACGTGTCCCCGTATCCAGCCGATCAACGCGCACCGGCGGCACGAACCACGCAAGACAAAGCCCCGCTATAGCTGCCGCGGCCGCCAGCCCGAGTCCCACGTGTATCGATTCAATCAACGCACCGCGCGCTGACTGCATCATCGCGTCGCCGGCATGACCCGCCATGATCAGGCGGCCAATCAGCGCAGCCTGTTCCGCACGATCGATCAGCAGCTCGGGACTCGCGAATGACTTGAACCATTGCGTCGCCTGATACGTATCCAGCGACCGATGCACGCCACTCGTATAGAGGCGTCCGAGCAGCGCGCCTGTCATTGCGGTGCCAAGCATGCCGCCAAACATCCGCAGCGATTGAAGCAGCGCCGTAGCAGCACCAAGGTGATCGCGGGCAACAAGTTGCTGCGAAAAGAGCGTGAGGTTCGACACGACCAGACCCAGGCCGATGCCGCTGAATCCCATGCATGCCATCCACACAAGGTGAGGCACAGTCCCCGTGATCGCGACAAGACAAAGTGCGGCGCACGCGAACAGCGCGAAGCCGATATACATCACGCCGTTCGCGTGCCTGATGCGCGTGACGACCCGGTTATTCACCACACTGCCCACGGTCGTACCCAGCAACAGCGGCGTGATCAGCATGCCTGAGTCATGCGGCGACATCGCGAAACCGCCTTGAAACAGCAGCGGCACGTAGAAGACCAGCGAGAAGAGCGAGAAACCACCGAGCACGGCCATCGCGAACAACGCCGCCAGCTTTCGGTCCATGAGCATGTCGATGGGAATGATCGGATAAGCCATGCGCTTTTCCCAGAACAGCAGCACCGCTGCGCCGGTCAAGGTGAGCAAACCCAGCGCGCAGGTCACTGGCGTGATGCCCTCGTTAGGGACCCATTCGATCAGCAGTTGCAGCGCGCCGAATTCGGACGCCAGCACGATCGCGCCAACCCAGTCCAGTTTCACGGGGGCGGCTGAACGCGGCCGTCGGAGATGCGGCAGGAAAGCGCGCACGAACAACAACGAGACAATGCCCACAGGCAGATTGACGAAAAACACGATCCGCCATCCGCCGTACTGGGTCAGCACGCCGCCCAGCGTCGGGCCAACGATATTCGCCAAAGCAAATGCCGAACTGACAAACACCAGCCAGCGCAGGCGAAGCTTCGGATCGGGAAAAAGATCCGCGACGGTGGCGAACATCGTGCCCACGAGAATGCCGCCTCCGATCCCTTGCAAGCCGCGCGCGATCACAAGGAGCAGCATATTGGCCGCCATTCCGCACATGACCGACGCGATGGTGAAGAGAATGATCGCCGCCATTAAAAACGGCTTGCGGCCGAACAAGTCGCCTAAGCGCCCGAAGATCGGGATCGTGATAACCGATGTCAGCATGTACGACGTAGCCACCCACGCATACAGGTCGAACCCCTTGAGATCAGCGACGATACGCGGCAGCGCCGTCCCCACAATCGTCTGATCCAAAGCGACCAGCATTGCTACAAACGATACGCCCAGCATCGCCAGCACCGACTCGCGGAACGGCAGCAACTGCCCGGCTTCAATAGGTACGGCGATGTCCGGGGTCATGGCGTTCTCCTGATGCTCTCGGGAACTGCGGCGGTATGGGGTGGATGCTTGTGGGCGTACGCTGGATCAGCGTGCCTGAGGCTACGCGCGTGCGCAAGCTAAGTCGTACGACACCGAACGACCGGCAGCAGCCGTGATGTCAGTAGTTCGGTTGATTCTCCAATGCGGTTACACGCGTGAGCCAACCACGGGTACATCTTCCTTGCGCTGGCTCGGCCTGCCTGGTGCCTGCCTATGGTGCCTGGCTTACTGTCTCAGCGTCATATACGTTGCATACGCGAAAGCGGATGCGTTAGGGCAATTTCACGCTGCCTGTAACCGGTTTTTACGGATCACCGAAATAACTATCAGGCCACGCGGTTTCTTGATCAGCCATTTTTCCGGCCTGACTTGGCCCGCGAATCAATGCAGATGCCCGACAACCCTGTCGATGACGGACCGTGACCGCGGTCATATCAGGCTGCTTCCCGGTCAAGGGGGGTCTTTCCTTTCACTTCGGAGTTCGTCATGCGTGCTTCATCGATCCTGTCTCTCGCAGCGCTGCTCGTGTCCTTCTCCGCCGCCACCGCCACCGCCAGCGCCGCTTCCGCTAATGCTTGCCACGCATCGAGCCCGGAGCATCGCGCCGCGCTCGTCGAACTCTATACGAGCGAAGGCTGCAACAGTTGCCCGCCTGCCGATAACTGGCTAAGCGAACTCGATCATGCCCGCAAGACCGCCACCATCGTGCCGCTGGCACTGCATGTGGACTACTGGGATAGCTGGGCGTGGAAGGATCGCTTTGCGCAACCCGCGTTCACCACGCGACAGCAACAATTGACCTACACCGGCGGCGGCCATGTGGTGTATACACCGGAGATTTTCGTAGGCGGCCGCGAGTTGCGCAGTTGGTCAAACGACGAGAGTTTCGAGTCCCGCATTCAGCAGTTGAATAGCGAAACCCCGCTCGCCGATGTCCGCATCGACAGCCATCCTTCCTCGCCCGGCCACATCGCATTCGACGCAGCATTTACCGCTCGCAAGAACCTTCCCGACGACGCGGTCGCGTACGCCGCCGTGTATGAAAACCAGCTCATTAGTGCGGTGAAAGGCGGCGAAAACAGCGGTGCCACATTGCATCACGACCGCGTGGTGCGTCGCTGGATCGGGCCGGTCCGGATAGTCGACGGACGCGCGCTGATCTCCGGCGACTACGCGTCGGGAGAGGGCCATGACGGCGTGGTGGCGTTCGTCGAGCGCGGGGCGACGGGGGAAGTGTTGCAAGTGGCGGAACTGCCCTCGTGCGGCAGCTAACGCTCGAACACCTTAACGTAAACGGCGACCCGGGCCGCGGTTCATTCCGGATCCTGAATGCCGTTATCCCACGCAGGAAAAGGGTCCGCGAATTGCTGCCACGCTTGCGGGCCCTGCGCCATTTCCACGTCGTCGAGCAGGCATGCGTCCAGCCGTGCCCGCAACGCCATCTCGTCCATATCAATGCCGATCAGCACCAGCTCTTGCCGCGCGTCCCCGACTTGAGGGTCCCAGTCGTCATCGATCGATTTCAAATATTCGGGATCCTCCGGCCAGTAGGCTTTCGGTACCGCGGCCCACCACAACCCCAACCCTCCGTGCCGGCATACGCCACCCGCCTGCGACCATGACCCTACATAGGTCGGCCGGCTGGCAAGCCAGAAGAAACCTTTGGAGCGCACCACGCCCGGCCAGTTACTGGCGATCAGTTGCCAGAAACGCCCGGGATGGAACGGCCGGCGAGCGCGGTAGACGAAATGGGTGATGCCATATTCCTCGGTCTCGGGCGTGTGCTCTCCACGCAGCTCCTTGAGCCATCCGGGTGCTTTGGAGGCTTCATCGAAATCGAACAGACGGGTATCGAGCACCTTGTCCAGTCCGAGCTTCCCGAACTCCGCAATCTCGATCCCTGCCCGCGGATTCAGCCCTTTCAGGATCGTCATCAGGCGCCTGCGGTCCGCGTCGCCAACAAGGTCCACCTTGTTCAGAACAATCACGTCGCAGAACTCGACCTGCTCGACCAGCAGGTCGACGACCGTGCGCGTATCTTCCTCGCCCATCGATTCACCCCGCGTTTGCAGGCTGTCCACTGAACTGTAGTCCTTAAGGAAATTGAAAGCATCCACCACCGTCACCATGGTGTCCAGGCGCGCGACATCGGACAGGCTTTGGCCCTGCTCGTCGGCAAACGTAAAGGTTTCGGCCACCGGCAGCGGCTCTGAAACCCCGGTCGATTCGATCACGAGATAGTTAAAACGCCCTTCCTTCGCGAGTCGGTTCACCTCGAGTAAAAGGTCTTCGCGCAGCGTGCAGCAAATGCAGCCGTTACTCATCTCGACCAGCTTTTCGTCCATGCGCGCCAGTTCCGCGCCGCCATCGCGAACCAGCGCGGCGTCGATATTGACCTCGCTCATGTCGTTCACGATCACCGCCACGCGCCTGCCCTGCCGGTTATTCAGGATGTGGTTGAGCAACGTGGTCTTTCCCGCACCGAGGAAGCCTGACAAAACAGTTACCGGCAGCTTGTCCATTCTTTCCGTCCAAAAAGTTCTCGCACAATTGGTGACGAATGTTATAACATTGCATTTGCAACGTGTAGAACTTTTTATCCGCCTGGCACTCAACGGCCCCTCCCTGGCCGCACGGCTTGATATGTATGCACGCGGCGCCTGCCCAGGATCGATTAGGACTACGTTCTTCACAAATGTAGGCCGGTCATTGGGGACGGTACGACGTCGCCGGGCGGTACGCATCCAACACAACCCATCCAGAAAAATAATCGATGAAAAATCGTACGCTCATCGCCCACGCGGCCCTTTTGCTGTTCGCTCAGATCGCCGCGGGACATGTCTATGCAGCAGGTTCTGACAGCGCCGTGTCAGGCTACGTCACCGATAGCTCCGGCAAGCCGGTCGCCAACGCCAGCGTGGCGGTGCAGGATGCCGGCGGCGCGTCCGTCGGCGCCACGAGCACGGATGCAACGGGACATTTCGCTGTCCATCATGTCCCGCCAGGAATCTACGCGGTCGTCGTTGCTGCGCCGGGCTATGCAAGCGGCAGCAGGATCGCAACGGCGAGCGAAGGCGCGGAGGCGTCCGTGTCGGTGGCGCTCGGCAAGAGCGACACTATTGATGTGCAGGTCAATGCGAAGCGGCTCGATCGCGCGCGCAACGGCCTGCTGCCGGAAACGGGCAGCAGCGTGTACCGCTTCAGCCAGGCGGATATTGATACCCTCCCCGCCGGACAGGACACGCCGCTCAATCAGGTCCTGCTGCAAGCACCCGGCGTGGCAAGCGACTCGTATGGCCAGTTGCACGTGCGCGGCGACCACGCAAACCTGCAATACCGCATCAACGGCATCATCATTCCGGAGCCCATCAGTGGCTTCGGACAGTCGCTGGATACGCGTATCATCGACCAGCTCAACCTGCTGACCGGCGCATTGCCCGCTCAATACGGCGACCGTACCGCGGGTATTGTCGATATTCATACGAAGAACGGCGACCAGGGCAATGGCGGTTCAATCGATGTCTTCGGCGGCAGTCACCAGACCATCAAGACCAGCGCCGACGTCTTCGGCAGCCAGGGACCATTCAGCTACTATTTCAGCGGCTCGCTGGGCGAGAACAATCTGGGCATCGAGAATCCGACTTCTAGCGCGAGTCCGATCCACGATCACACGCGTCAGGGCGATGCGTTCGGCCTCATGTCCTACATCATCAATCCGCTCACACGCGTGAGCCTGATGTTCGGCACGACCAGCAATCAGTTCCAGATTCCCAATACCCCCGGCTTGCCGACCGCGTTCACCTTGAACGGCAACACCACGTTCGATTCGAGCAAGCTCAACGAGACACAATCCGAACTCAACCAGTTCGCGGTCATCGCGCTGCAAGGTACCAATGGCGCTGCCTTGGACTATCAGGTTGCGCTCTTTACCCGCTACTCGCGTACGCAATTCAACCCTGACCCGGTGGGTGACCTGCTATTCAACGGCGTGGCGGCCAGCGATTTCCACAGCGACAGCGCCAATGGCGTGCAAGCGGATACGACCTACCGCCTCAACGACAAACACACGCTGCGCGCGGGGATTTCGGTCCAGCAGGAACATGCAATTTTCAACAACAACCTGAGCGTTTTCCCCGTCGATGCCGACGGCAACCAGCTCTCCGATCAGCCGTTCAACGTACCCGATTCGAGCAGCAAGACAGGGTATCTCTATAGCGCGTACATTCAGGACGAGTGGAAGCTGACCGACAAACTCACGATCAACTACGGCCTGCGCTACGACAAGATGGACGAGTACGTGAGCGCTAGCCAGCTAAGCCCGCGTATAGGACTCGTCTATGCATTGACGCCTTCAACAACGGTCCACGCCGGCTATTCCCGCTACTTCACACCGCCCGCTTTTGAGCTCGTGTCGGGTGAAGATATTGCGCGCTTCGTGGGCACCACCGCCCAGACATCGAGCCAGAACGATCCGGTGCAGCCGGAACGCAGCCATTATTTCGATCTCGGCATCACGCAACGACTGAGCTCGACCATCACGGTAGGCGTCGATGCGTACTACAAGAAATCGACGAACCTGCTCGACGAAGGCCAGTTCGGCACCGCCCTGATTTTCACACCGTTCAACTATAAATATGGTCGTGTTTATGGTGTTGAATTCACCAGCAACTATAAACAGGGCAATGTTTCGGCCTACATGAACATCGCGTTCAGCCGCGCGCAGGGCAAGGACATCGA
This sequence comes from Caballeronia udeis, assembly GCF_044909315.1. Classification (GTDB taxonomy): domain Bacteria; phylum Pseudomonadota; class Gammaproteobacteria; order Burkholderiales; family Burkholderiaceae; genus Caballeronia; species Caballeronia udeis_A. The sequence continues at coordinate 126,632 of NZ_JBIYEB010000025.1, read as the reverse complement.
CTCGGCGCAGTTCAATTTCGATGCGAGCGAACTCGCCTACATCAGCAATCACTGGGTATACCTTGATCACGACCAGCGCGTGACCGCTTCATTCGGGGGCGCATACCAGTTGGGCAAGACCACCTTCACCTTCGACGGCATTGTAGGGAGCGGATTGCGCAGCGGCTTCGCGAACACGGACCACCTGCCTTTCTACACCCAGGTGAATCTGGGTGTGATCCACCACTTCAACTTCAACGAACCACTGATCGGCAAGTTCGACGCGCGCCTGCTGCTCATCAACGCGTTCAACCGTGTGTACGAGTTGCGCGATGGATCAGGCATTGGTGTGGGTGCGCCGCAGTATGGGCCGCACATTGCCCTGTATGCGGGGATTACAAAGAATTTTTAATCAATCGGATTACTTGATGAAAGGGCTTTGAACATGCAGGATTGGGCAGGTATTACTGCCGCGGCACGAGTTGGAGGCTGGGTGGTGTACCCGCTCACGCTGCTCGCGGTGCTGGCGATTGCTATCGTTATCGATCGCGCGTATGTGTTCGTGCGATTTGCAGGCTTGCCTGCGGCCGGCACCAACACGCTGCCGGCACAGCACGCGTTCAAACGCCTCGACGCAACGGTGGCAGCGCCCGACGGAACGCCGTTATGGCTGCTCGAAGCCCGGGCGCAATCGGTCGCGACACGTATCGAACGGGAGATGAGCCGCGGCTTCTGGGTGTTGGAGACGATCGTCACGGCCGCCCCCCTGCTCGGTCTGCTGGGGACCATTGTCGGGATGATGCATTCGTTCCAGCTATTCGGCGGCAACGGCCTGGTTAATCCAGGCGGCGTGACGGGTGGCGTGGCGCAGTCGCTGGTGGCGACAGCTATTGGTCTGGTCGTCGCGTTGTTCGCGCTCTTCGCATTCAATTATTTTTCGCGACGCCTTGAACGCCTGATCGATGACCTCGAAGTGCACGCTAACGAGCGTCTCAGCGAAATCCGCCTCAAGGCTGAAAGCGCCGGAGCGGCGGCGAGAGACACGCGATGAAGTTCCGGCGCTCGCGGGCGTCGAAGCGTGGGCGCATCGAGATCATTCCGATGATCGACGTGATGTTCTTTCTGCTGGCCACGTTCATGCTGGCGTCGCTGGCCATGCAACGGCTTGATGCGGTCAAGGTCGATTTGCCCTCTGGACAGGCGCAGCAGATGTCCGAGGATCAGCCGTTGACGCTGGCAGTCGATCGCACGAACACGATCTTCCTGGATCGGCAGCCCGTGCGTCTCGACCAGGTGGAAGCCGGGGTCAGGCGACTTCTCAAGCCGGACCGGAACGTAGTCATTGCGGCGGACGATGCCGCCGCACAAGGAGCGGTCGTTCAAGCCATGCTGGCTGCGCGCCGCGCCGGCGCGGAGCATTTCCTGATCGCCATACATCGTGAGTAGCGCGATGGGGAAACGGGAAGGCCGGATGGATGTGTCTCGGATCAGATTCAGCGTGGCCCTTCTGATTGCGTTTGTGTTGTGGGCGGTTCTGCTGACTCAGATCGTGAACCCGCTCTTACAGCCTCTCCCGAGCGCCGCCACCCCGCCGCCCGCGGCCATGGAAATGCGTCTTGTCGAGTTGCCCGCACCCTCGGCAAATACGCCGGCTGCGACCCCTTCCGCGCCCGCTGCAACCGTCACCCACCAAGCACACGCGCGACGAAATCCAACGCCAGTCCGGGTCGTGAAACCGCACGAAATCCAGCGAGCGCCACCGGAACCCATGATCGCGAGAACCGATCAACCGGCACCGCCAGCGCCGCCGCAAACAACCCCGGCGGAGACATCGGCGGCCGCTGCTACAACATCCTCGTCTTCTGCGTCGGCAGGCAATACAGCGGCCATGTCGGCGGGTTCCGCCGCACGCCTCATCAGCCAGCCGATGCCTTCTCTGCCCGACGATCTTCGCGAGGACGCCTATCAGGCGGTCGCTGTCGCGCGCTTCGATATCCACCCGGATGGAACAATTGAAGTAGAACTTTCAAAGCCGACACAGAACCCTCGCCTGAACGCTTTGCTGCTGGAAACGCTGCGTAAATGGCGTTTTTCCCCGGCGATGCAAGGAGGACAACCCGTGGAGAGCCATCAGGATGTCCGTGTGCATTTCAACGTGAGTTAAGGCGCGCCTTTAGCGTGGGCAGAGGCACGGGTCGTTCAGCCGTCTCCAGGTTCCCCGGTACAGCCCACAACTTAACTCACGCCAGGAGCGGCCATCGTGCAAGCTGCACATGCTGTGTTTTACCCACCCTGCTATCCACGAGAACGAACTCGCGCGCGGTCCACCGGACCGGTTCGAGAGTTCGTTCGGCGACTTCATGCTTGTCGTAAAGCAAGGTCAGATGGGGCGTGAAGCTTGAGGGTTTGAGATTAAATCCGGCTTTCGCCAACGTCGTTCCCAGAACGCCGCGGAACTCCTTCAGCGCAGCAACGCCGTTGCTTCCAAGCAGGACGACAGGCCGGTCGCGGGCTGCCCGGCTAAAACTGCCGACATGATCAAGCACGACGTCGAACGCGGGCATTGAAATAGTGGAAGCAGTGGCTTGCGCCCACGAGGCGACATGCTCAAAAAACCTGTCGTGTATACCGATGGAATGCAAGGTCACGTGGAAATGCTTCGTAGGAAGCGGCTTTCCCTTCAAGCCGCATTCGACACGCAGACGTTGTGCCAACCGCTCGACACGCATGGCGGTATCCTGGTCCGGCACGATCGCGAAGAATAGGTGATGACGCTCAACCGGCCGCAGCGCTGGCCTTGCGTCCAATCCGGGTAACACTAATTGCTCTGGCATACGATGGTCAAACGATAATCAAACGGCACTCACGCCCAGGAGGTTTCGCTTGAAACGGTATCCACAATCACTTCGACTGAGTACCTGTGGGCCGATGGAACCGGAAAAATGTTTTCGCTTTCTTCGGCGGCGCATCTTCGCCTAACAACCCGAACTCAATAGGTGCACGCGTGTAGAAAACATGTACGTTTGCTGCGCGTACGACCTCCAATATCTCGTCCGCTTCATGCTCGGTCACCGCCAGGATGACCTGTACCGGCTGATCGGCGAGTTTAAGAATATGCGCGGCATGATGAGCGCCCGCATGCCCGATACCTTCCGCTGCGCTGATAACCGTCGCCCCTCGAATGTCGCGTTTGCGAACCTCTTGCAGCAGCCATTCACAAAACGTCAGATGACCGCATTTACGGTTCCGCTCAGTGTAGAACGTCAGTTGATAGCCGTTCATGCCGACCTCCGCGGCAACGTCCCAGTATTGACGGAACGCCGCCCTTGCGAACTTTGGTGCGTATACCCCGCGCAGACGGCAACGAGCAGAGCGCGTGCCGCGAACGAGAAATCGCACGACACTTAATTGTAGGTCACGTCTTTGACGCTGTCGCGCTTGCGCAATGCAGCAACCGGAGAATCCTCACGGTTACCCCAGCACCTCGTACTCAATAGGAGCACGCGTATAAAACAGGTTCGTGCCGCCATGCCTGAGGCTCGCGAGCAGCGCATCGATCCGCGCATCTTCCGCGACAACCGTCACTACGACCGGTTGATCGGCTAGTTCGAAAAACCGCGCGGCGTGATACTTGCCAAGCATATCGATAGCTTCAGTCACCTCGACGACCGTCGCCCCGACAATGCCGGCCTTCCTGGTTTCTTCGAGGACCCAGTCGACCACCGTCAGGTGATGCCTGCGATGACCCTGCGTTGCCACATAGACCGTAAGCTGACTTCCTTTCATGGGGTCCTCCGCTCGACTGGTGCACAGACGATCTCCGACGCGCATTGTTGACCGGCGGGAACCCGGGTGATCGCTTCAATCGACAATCCGGACCTTGCCTGAAGCGAGATCGTAGATCGCTCCGACCACTTGCACCTTGCCCGTCCTTACATACTCTCCGATCAGCGGCTTCGAAACCCTCAAGCGGTTGGCATTCAGCCGCACATTCTCGACCGTGACATCCGCCACCAGATCGCCGTGTCCGTGCGTCCTGGCAATCTCGACGGCCGGCCTGATTGCCCTGGCCAGTTCAGGCAAATGCCCCGGCAAGACAGCGTGTTCGCGGATCGCTTTGATCGTGGCTGTGACCGCGCCGCAATGCGTATGTCCAAGCACCACGATCAACGGTACACCCAGGAACTTCACCCCGTATTCCAGGCTGGCGAGACCATCGTCGTTGACGAAATTGCCGGCGACCCTGACGACGAACAGGTCGCCCGGACCTTGATCGAACGCCAGCTCCGGCGAGACCCGCGAATCCGAGCAACCTACAATCGCCGCAATGGGATATTGCGCCGTCAAGCGCGCTGCCCGGCCAGCAGAATAGTCCTTGTTCGCAGGTGTATTGGCAACGTAGCGATTGTTGCCCTGCAACAGACGAGCGAGCGCATCCCCGGCTGGAATCGCGTTCGGAGCAGGCCCCGTTGAAGGTTGATCCGCACGTGCATCATGCAGCGAAAACGCAGCGATGGTAACGGACGCCACGCCGGCGAACAGAGCGCGCCGCCGCGGCAAAGAACAGATTGAATGAACACACATGGATCGTCTCCTTCAGAGGGACAAACGCCGCACCCATCGCAAGACGCGGATACACGTCCTGCGTTCTTCGATACTGCGTCAGCCGCGCCGAGGCGAACGTGTCCTTCGCCTCGTTACGCAGCAATCATCGCTACGCCGCGAGCAGCATGGTCTATAACTTAGGGGCCGGCGGAAGTGTCGAAACAACAACTCGCTTCATACGAATTCCCGAGCGTCACCATGGCCGTGTTGCCTCGTTTCCGCTCATTACCAGTTGGTGAATCGTCGAGAAGCCACGCATTACGTCGCTTCCCCATGCGGGTCTGAAGAAGGGGCGCACCATGAATGGACGATCCGGGTTGTTGCGTCTGCTGGTGTGTGCGTGCGCCGCAACAAGCCTTGCCTGCAGCATCGCGAACGCCGGGAACCTGATACCGGCAAGCGTACCGCTAACGCCTGTCGTGCAGTTCCCGGGTACCACCGGCTATATCGCCCCCGACTACGATGCGCGACGCGCCATGCTGCATAGCGTGTATATCCCGCCGATCGAAATCTTTCTCGCACCGGATTCTCCATACAAAGGTATCGAGCCCGAGCAGATGGCCGAACTGACCACCGCATTCAGCAATGCGTTGCGCGAGAACGTGTTGAAAACCGCGAACGTGGTCGACACGCCGCAGCCCGATTCCATGATCCTGCATATTGCGCTTACCGATGTCCGGCTGACCAGGCGCTCGCTGCGTTTGCGCGACCTCACGCCAATCGGCGCCGCTATCGATGGAGCAAAGCGCGTGGCCGGGGTGAGCAAGGTGTCGCTTACCACGCTGACGGTCCAGGCCATCGGTGTAGCCCCGGACAGCGACATCGCGCTTTTCGCCATCAACAACCCGCCGCCTCCCGGCAGTGCCGAACCGGAGCCGGTGCGCCTGGATCAGGTGCCGGCGCTGCTCGAGAAGAAAGCCGAGCGCTTGCGCGCAGCGTTCACCGCGATACGCGAGCAACACTAGCTCAGTGCATGCCGGCGACCGGCACCATTACAACGGGTTGTGCGTAGGTTACGTTCGCCGCAGGCACCGCAGCGTAGGCGCCCCTCACAGGCACATAGACTACCGGCGCAGGTTTCGGTGCCGCCACATAGACTACCGGCTTCGGCGCGGGTGCGGGCACCGCCACGACATAGGCCGAACGCACCGGCACGGTGTAATACACAGGCCGCGGCGGCGGTACATAAACCACAGCCGGTCCGGCGTAGACAACAAATGTCCGTGCTTCAACGCCGGTGGAAAGCATGAGGCCGAGAGCGGTGGCGGCAGATGCACTGATAAGACGAATGTTCATGTGGATTCTCTTCGATTCGATCGGCAGGTGCCGCCTTCGCTTTGGAAGCCGTTCCGCCGGATGGTTCGCATTGCATCAGGGCCTTGCGAATCCGTTGAAGCGCTCATGGCGCCGACCACCGAAAGATACGCAAACTGCGTCCCGAAGCCACGTCGAAACATATTTCATTCGATGTCACCAATCACTGGCGTTAAGACGTTTGGGCAAGCATTTTCTGTAGGGAATAGATGCTTACTTCACGATCCCGTGCATGACATGCGGCGACATGATTCGTAGCCGGTTTGTTATTCATTTTCAGGCGCTGACCGATAAGCTTCGGTCTGCCATTGATCGGGGCCACTTCAAACGGCGAAACACAAACACCCGCAATCGATGGAAAACAAATCCTTCATTTACCGAATTCCACTGGAGAACCTCATGAAAAACGCACTTGCCATCTTCATCCTGTCCATTGCCGCCTCGTTCGCCAGCACTGGCGCCATGGCGCAAACCGAACCGCAATCGGCGGCCAGCCCGCAACGCATGGAGCACGCCATGCAGCAGTTGCAGGCGCGCTTTGCAGCCGCCAACACCACGCACGACGGCAAGCTGACCCGGGCACAAGCAGCGCAAGGCATGCCGAGGGTCGCGCAAAACTTCGATCAGATCGACACGCAAAAGGCCGGCTACATCACCCTGCCGCAGATCGAGCAATTCATGCAGCAGCGCGCGGCATCGCACTGACGGTTACGTGGCGAGAGGTAAAAGCTTTTTGTTCTGTGCGTACCGGACTATTGTCTATTGGACTGCAGACCGCTTTGCCCCGCTAAAGAAGCTTGCCGAACGTCACGAAACCCGTCCGTCCGACGCATTGAAGGAGGCATGAATGGAGAGTCAGCCGAAGATCATCGTTCTCGACGATGAAGCCGAGTTGCGCAACATGCTGCAGCGCTTCCTGAGCGGTCACGGTTTCGAAGTCCGGGTTGTCGCCGACAGCAAGCGGCTTGATCGCTATTTGCAGCGCGAGCCCTTTGACTTGCTGATCCTCGACCTGATGATGGATCAGGAGGACGGGCTGTCGGTCTGCCGGCGTTTGCGCGCCGAGGGCCAGACGCTGCCCATTCTCATCCTCACCGCCAAAGGCGATCCGGTCGATAAGGTCATCGGTCTTGAAACCGGCGCCGACGACTACCTGGCCAAACCGTTCCTGCCGCGTGAACTTGTTGCACGTGTTCGCGCACTGCTCAGGCGCCAGAAGATCGCGGCAGGCGAACCCGTGCTCAGGTCGCAGACCGTGCGTTTCGGCGACTACTGCCTGGATCTCGGCAAACAGCGCCTGTACAAGTCGGGCGAATTGTTCGAGATTCATTCGACCCAGATGCTGCTATTGAATGCTTTGGGCGCCTCACCGAACCGGCCCGTCAGCCGCGACAATCTGATCGCCCGCTCACGAGGGCGGGACCACGACGCGCTGGATCGCAGTATCGATGTGCAGGTGCTACGGTTGCGGCAGATCGTGGAAGCAGATCCGTCGAAACCGCGCTTCGTCAAGACGGTCTGGGGCGTGGGCTACATGCTGGTCGCGGAAGTCGAACCATGAGCCGGCCCATGCGCCCAATTGCGCTGCCGCGCTCACTGTTTACACGCAATATCGCGCTGCTGGTGGCGCTGGTTATTGTCAGCCAGATCAGTTCATTAAGCGTACTAACGCATTTTGTCCAGAGACCGCGGATCGAGCGCGCCGCAGAAACTTTCGCTATTTATGTGCAAACGCTCGACGACCTGCTGCAGACTGCTGCACTGGATGCTCAACACGGTCTTGCAGTTCGCTTCGAAGCCAGACAGGAATTCCCGGCCGGCGCCGCCCCCGAGCCTGCGTTGACGTTGAGTAATTTCTATCGGACCTATCAACGCGATGTTTTTATCGATACCTTGCGTCAGCATCTGCCCGCGAACATGGAGGTTCAATGGCAAACCGAAGGCGAACAACGGCTTTGGATTCGCGCGCATCTTGGTCACGAACGGTACTGGATCGCCCTGCCCGTTCCTGAAGCCGCGCACAACGACGGCATGCTCTCCGCTATTGCGCTGTCACTCGCGCTCGGCGGCCTTGCCATCGTCACCGCCTACCTGATCCAGCGCCACATCAACCGGCCGCTGCGCGATCTCGCCAACGCGGCGCGCCGCTTGAGTTCAGGAGAGGCGCCGCAAGCGCTGCGGGTGGATGGACCGACCGAGATCGCGCAAGTCAGCGTTGCATTCAACCAGATGGTCAGTGCGTTGCAGGAAGCCGATGCCACCCGTTCGCTGATGCTCGCCGGTATCTCCCACGATATCCGCACGCCGTTGACCAAGCTGCGTCTCGCCGTGGCCATGACAACACCATCGGAAGAACATGACGAACTGGCGGTATCGACGGATCATTATCTCGATCAGATCGACGCCATTCTCCAGCAGTTCATGGACTATGCCGGCAGCGGCGCGCGCGAAGCGGTTGAGATCGGCGACCTGAATGCGCTGGTCTGCAATCTTGCGGCCGACTTCGCGGGCCTGGGTCACGTGTTCGAACTCACTCTCGGCGAGCTGCAACCATTCGCGTTCCGTCCGATCAGCGTCATGCGCGTATTGATGAACCTGATGCAGAACGCGGTGCTGTACGGGCGCGTGGGGTTGTCGGTGCGGACGTGGGCCGACAATGTGAGTCACACCGCGTACGTGGAGGTTGCCGATCGCGGCAAAGGCGCGAATGGCGGCGATCTGAATACGTTGAAAGCTCCGTTCAAACGCGGGCGATCGACGGGCAAGCATCCGGGAGGGACGGGGTTGGGCCTGGCTATCGTCGAAAGGATTGCGAAGCTGCATGGCGGTGAGCTTCAGTTGTCGCAGCGTCAAGGCGGCGGGTTTGCGGCTGTCGTCTCGTTGACAATGAGGGCGGAGAATCAGCGCTCGCAAGAGGAACATGGCGCCACCTAGAGCATTCGCAAACAAATCGGATGCCGACCCTCAACACGGTGTTCCGCGTACTATTCTGGTCTCGACGCGGCTTGAATGATCGCGCTGAGCAACGCTTAACTGCCCAAAACAAAGACAAAGACGGAGACCGACTTGGCAACCCCTGACAATCTGATTGATGCGACCACTCCTCGCGGAGACACAACCTATGTCCTGGTTCACGGCGCCTGGCACGGTGGTTGGTGCTGGAATGCCGTCGCCCGGATCTTGCGCGCTCATGGGCATCAGGTCTTTACTCCTACGCTCAGCGGCCTCGGCGAACGTTCGCATCTGCTTTCGAAGGCTATCGACCTTGGTGTGTTCATCCAGGACGTCGTCAATGTCCTCGAATACGAAGACCTGACCGGCGTCGTCCTGGTCGGCCACAGTTTTGGCGGCCTGCCAATCACGGGTGCGGCCGATCGGGTGCCTCAGCGCATCCGCCAGCTTGTCTTTCTCGATGCCGTGGTGCTCGAACACGGACAGACGGCATTCTCCCGGCTCGCACCCGGGATCGTGGCGCAACGCATCGGGCAATCGAACGAATCCAGCGGCGGCCTTTCCATTCCGGTGCCGCCCGCGAGCGCATTCGGCGTGTTCGAGGCCGCTCAAGTGGCACTGCTTGAACGTAACTGCACACCCCATCCGCTGAAGACCTTTGATGACCCCATAGCGCTGAACGGACCCGTGGGCGGCACGATTCCGAAGGTGTACATCCAGTGTGTCGATCCGGTGTATGAGCCGTTGCAAGCCAGCCGCGACTTCGTGCATGCTCAGAAGGACTGGGCATGGGACGAAATAAAAACCGGACACGACGCAATGATCAGCGCGCCCGAAGCCCTTGCTGCCAAATTGCTCGGGTACGCGTCTTAGTCAGGCGGGTTTGGCTATCGATGCACGCACTGCATGGCAGTGCCGCACAAGCTCAGGCCGAGCCAAAACGAACTGCTTGAGCGGCGTGTCTATATCGTAGAAGAAGATATTCGCCACGAAGCCAAAAACACTGGCGTCAATGCTCGTTGGCAGCGCACCGAACAGGAATTCGTTGTCGCCAAGCAGGTTCGAGATCACTTGCAGATCGGCTATCCCTCGTGCATAGACCTCGCCGGGTTCGAAACGGCCGATGCCTTGATATCGATACCGCTCGAAGTTGTATTGCCGGGCCGCGTCAAGGCTGTCTGCTGCGATGTCCGGGTGTGCGGACAAGAACGCGCCCTTGAAGACCGGCCAGAAACGCGGGTCGCTCCAGCGTGAATACGACATGACCCAATACAGATCGTCGAGCGCCCGCCTGATCAGAAAATCCAGGTCGTGCTGGATAGGTGTCAATGCGTCGTCGATAGCCAGGCCGTACTTGCCCTTGAGATAAGCAATGATGGCGTCGCTGTCACCAATCGATTCCTGGTCATCGGTCACGTAGGGAAGCTGCCCGCGAGGCGCTGATTTTGTGTCGAGGATATGCCGATGATCGAAAGGCAAACCGCAGAGCTTAAGGAATGCGAATACCTTCAGACCATACGGATTGTTGTCTTCGAGACCGTAGAGTTCGGGGTACGAAAAGAGGGTGATCATGCAACGCTCCCTGAAAGGGTGCTGCGTAGTGAGCTGCGGAGTGAGCTTGGGCGCTCCTAGTTTATGCCAAGCGGCCCGGCGAGCGCCCGGAGATTGCTCGGGAGCTTGTACCGTGCCCGCGCGGGCCGTTACCGATCGTTAAGCCGGCGGACAAGCGAAAGCGGCGAATACCCGCGCGACGATAACCAACGCCTGCTGCTTCAACTCCTCCTCCGATGCCCCCGCTCCATCCAAAGGCAGCGCGGCCTCGCAGATCATCGAACCGATCATTCTTGCGACGAGGTATGGGTTCTCGCAATCAAGCCGCCCGGCCTTGCCAAATTCCACCACCGCTCGAGCCCGGATCTGCTCCGCAAACGGCAGGGTCCTGGATTGAGACGATGGCGGCTGCTGATGTGAGCCAGAGTTTCCCGTTGCAAGCCAACGGGAAACTCACTCCTGATGCGCCGAACCCGACGCAATACGCTCTGCGAGCCCGGCGTCGTAACTTGAATGTACATGCACCCGCTTCTTGTCAGGATACGCGTAGGTGTAAGCCTTCCTCAGCGCCAGCGACGCCTCGTGAAAGCCCGAAAGAATCAATTTTTGCTTATTCGGATAATTCGCGATGTCCCCCACTGCGAAGATTCCCGGTCGCGAACTTTCGTAGTTTGAGGTATCCACATCGACCCGGCCGCCCACTATTTTTAAATCCCACGTTGCTATCGGTCCGAGGTCGGCGACGAGGCCATACAGCACGACCAAATGATCTGCATCGATCTGTGCAGTGCCGCCGATCTGCCGGATCTCGATCGATGCCAGCTTGTTTTCGGGTGCGGACAACGACGCGATCGAACCGACCATGAACTCCATTTCACCAGCATCGACCGCGCGCCTCATCTCATCGACACTCGATGCCACCGCGCTGAACCCATTGCGCCGATGCACCAGCACGACTCGGCGCGCGACCTTGCGCAAAGCCAGCGCCCAATCGATTGCCGAGTCGCCACCGCCGGCGACTATCACCGTCTTGCCGGCGAAATCAGCGAGATTTTGCACGCTGTAGTGAACGTGACTACCTTCAAGCGGTGTCGCTTCGGGGAACGCCAGGCGTTGCGGCACGAACGCGCCGTTCCCGGCGGCCAGCATGATCGCGGCGGTATCGAAGACGAGGCCCTGGCCCGTCGTGACCGTCCACCTGCCGTCTTCACGCTGCTCAACGCTTTCGACTCGTTGACCCAGGTGAATCGGGGCGTTGAAAGGACGGCATTGCTCCATGAGGCGGTCGACCAGCTCACGCGCCGTGCACGATTGAATGGCGGGGATATCGTAGATGGGCTTGTCGGGATACAACTCAATGCACTGGCCGCCGATCCTCTCCAGCGTATCGACGATCTGACACGATAACCCGACCACCCCCGCCTCAAATGCCGCGAAGAGGCCTACGGGACCTGCACCGATGATCAGGACATCGGTGCTTATTGGCGATGTTGGGGAAGTTGGTACGTCGATAAGAGTGTCTGTTTCAGAAGTCATTCGATATCCGTGGTGTCATGCATGCGGGCGCGCTGCATCTGTTGATCCACCATACAGAACCTGCCGGACCAGGGCAACGAAGGCACCACGGGCGACGTGGGGACTTGCTTCGGAGGCTCTCATCGCCCTGTGGAGTCTGGCCGATGAGGATATCCGGACTGCTCGATATGGAGTGCAGAGACGCTCGGATCTCGACCCGGCCGCAAGATCCGGTCGGGATCGATCTCCAGTCGAAAAGAATCAGCCTTTCCGGCCAATCGCGGCAGCGACGATCGCGACCTGCACGCCGATCATTCGCCGCATGTCTGCCCCATCGCGAGCGATTTCCTTGAACCCCTTGATCGCAAACACAATGGTCTCGGCCAGGTCCCCGGCCGCTATCCCGAGGCCGGATTCGGCAAGTGGCGCGCTGATGATTTCCGTCAGCAAGTCGCCGAACGCGGAGAACCCATTACAGACGGACGCGAAACCGAGGTCAAACATGTCTTTCGCGTCCGGGTGCGCCTGCACCAACTCGAATCCCTCCGCTCCCCACGCCTCGCAGGCATAGCGCAGCTTTTTTTCGAAGCCGCGATAGCGCGGCAGCCGCTGGCGAATCTCACTCAGCTTGTCAGCCACCATTGCGTCCACGACCGCGTGAAAAATCGCGTCCTTGTCGGGAAATGCCAGATACAGCGTCGGACGAGACAGACCCGCCGCTTGCGCGATGTCCGCCATTGTCGTGCGCGCGTAGCCATATCGTAGAAATACGCCTATTGCCGCCTGGACCACCTGGTCACGGCGCGTTGAAGTTGTTTCGCTCATGACCCCGATTATGGCACATCGACGACAAGACACTTTGACGAAAACTGTCAGATGAACTAGACTTTTGTCATTGACATTTTTACCAAAACTGTCAATTAGTAACATCTATCAACCAACTCGAGAGATACATATGGCCAGCCCCAAAGTGTGGTTTATCACCGGTGCGTCGCGTGGCTTTGGCCGTCGATGGGCAGAAGCCGCGCTGGCACGCGGAGACAAGGTTGCGGCTACTGCACGTGACGTGCAATCGCTCGTTGCGCTGCAAAAACAATACGCCGATACCCTGTTGCTGCTCCCGCTCGACGTCACCAACCACGACGAGGTTGTCCGCACCGTCAATCGAGCGCACCAGCATTTCGGACGCCTCGACGTGATTTTGAGTGTTGCCGGTTATGGCTATATGGGCGCCATCGAAGAGGTCAGCATCCAGGACGCCCGCGCCAACTTCGAGACCAACGTGTTCGGAACGCTGTCTGTAATTCAGGCCTCCCTCCCTCTGCTTCGAGCGCAGGGATCGGGACATATCCTGCCGGTGTCGAGTGCGGGAGGAATCGTTGCGTTCCCGACGGGTGGCATCTACGAAGCCACCAAATTTGCGGTCGAGGGTTTGGCCGAAGCACTTGCCGCAGAGGTGGCCGCATTCGGGATCAAGGTAACGATCATCGAGCCGGGTCCGTTCGCTACGGATTTCATGAATGAATCGTCCATCAGGCAGGCACCACCCATGCCGGCTTACGAGCCTGTGCGTCAGCACCTGGCGTCGATGTTGTCAGCCGACGCCTTTGGCGATCCCTCCGCGACGGGAGAAGCGATTCTCAAGGTGGTCGATTCGCTCGAGCCTCCCCTTCGTCTCATCCTTGGCAGCGCAATGCTGCCCTTGATCAAACAGGTCTACGCAGAACGCCTGAAGGTTTGGGAAAGCTGGGAGAACGTCTCGAAGGCCGCGCAGGGGAGCCACAACTAGATTGCCGTCACGAGACGCGCACGTTTTTCAATATTAATCGCACTACGAACGACGTTCACATCGTGATCCTGCACACGCGTTTGTAGCTAACATCGTTTAGATCTGTTGACCTGAAAATGGAATTCACTATGTCTGATACTTCAAAAACCTGGCTGGTAACCGGCGCTGGGCGCGGCCTTGGGCGCCTCATTAGCGAGGCGGTCCTTGCCGCAGGCGATCGCCTTGTTGCTGGCGCCCGCGATCCCGAACGTCTGGCAGATCTGGTCGAGCGCTATGGAGACAGGATTCATCCCGTTGCCCTCGATGTCACCGACGAGGTTGCCGCGCAGCACGCGGTCGACCACGCGATCAATGCCTTTGGCCACCTCGACGTGCTCGTCAATAACGCGGGTTATGGCCACACCGCTCCGTTCGAGCAAATGACATCGCAAGATTTTCGCGACCAGGTGGAAACCAACCTGTTCGGTGTGGTCAACCTGACCCGTGCGGTGCTGCCAGTGATGCGCAAACAGCATTCCGGTCATATTTTCCAGGTGTCATCGGCGGGCGGCCGTACGTCGACGCCGGGATTGTCCGCCTACCAGGCAGCGAAGTGGGCGGTCGGCGGGTTCAGCGACGTCGTTGCAAAAGAGGTTGGCCACCTGGGCATCCGCGTATGTACGCTGGAACCGGGAGGGATACGCACCGAGTGGGCCAGCGAAGCACGTTGCGGCATTGACGACATGTTGCCGGACTACGAACCGTCGGTCGGCAAGATGCTCACCCTTCTGGAAGCTTATGGCGGTCATGAGATCAGCGACCCTGCGAAGATCGCGGCATTGATTGTCCAACTGTCACGTCGTGACGAGCTGCCGCTGCGTCTGTTGCTCGGCGGCGATGCGCTGCACGTCTGCAGTCTCGCAGACGCCCAGCGCGCCGAGGAACAGGAACAGTGGCGCGCAACCACCCTTTCCACGCATTTCCCGGACGCGCAGTTGCCGGAAGGGCTCGACGTACTGAAGAAGCCGACATGACATGAAGTGGGCGTTGCAGCCGCTACGCTCGCTAGAACCGGTATCCAATTCCAAGAAAGACGATCACCGGATCCGCCGTGATGCGCGTCTTGCTGGACAACACCGTCTGACCGTTGGCGGCCACGGAACTGACCGTCGCATTTGTCTTCAGAGACAGATAGGTCACCGACCCGGTCGCATACCAGTTCTTGCTGATATTGTAAGAGGCGCCCGCGGTAACCGCTGGGTTCCATGATGGACTGAGCGAAGCCTTGACCTGTCCTCCCGGCCCTGCAATCTGCTGCAACGCACCACCGAATGTCGAATTGAGATTGGTATGTGAGAACCACGTGTAGTTCCCGCCAATACCAACGAACGGGCGCAGCTTCGTCTGTGCGTCGAAGAAGTAATACTTCAGGAACAGAATGGGCGACCACGACCGGGTGGTGGCGAGCGGCGCCAGATTCCCAAGATTGAGCGATGGGCCGCCAGCACCGAATGGTGTGGCGTTGCCCTGCGCAAAGAGCTGGAGCTTGGGCGGTATGCCCGCCGCCAGATCGAAAGCAATATGGTCCGTGACGAAATAAGTGGTCGATAGCTCCAGGGTGAACGTGTTATGTATCTGACCGCCCGTTCCCGTTGACGTGAATGTGCCGAAAGCCGAACTGCTCTGCAACGACGTTGCGGAAGACGGACCAAAGTCGAGCCAAACTCCACCCACGCTGGTTATGAGACTACCCGCGCTCTGCGCCATCGCACTGGAACATATCGCGGCCGGTATTAACGCAAGGTATGCAATTTTTTTCACCATGTCTCCTCAATTTATTTCGCAATACATATTAATGTTCTTGAATCACCGTTTTATTGCACCACCACTGCTCAGAACTGTTCAATCGGAAGGCTCGACCCGCTCGATGCGCCGCTGCGGATTGTCTCCAGAAGTGCGGTCGCTTTAGGCAAGACCTTGTCGGCGTAGAAGAGCGCGGTGGCAAGCTTCGCGCGATGGAAGTCCGGATCTTCACCCGCTGCGGCTTTGCTTGACGCAGCAAGCGCTGCACGCCCCATCTGCCAGCTGCCGCACACGTAGCCGGTGAGCATCAGATAGTCGACGGAGCTGGCAAGCGCTGCGTCGGGCTGAGTCGCCAATGCTTGCAGCATCCATGCAGTAGCGTCGTCCAGCGCCTGGATGCCGGCTGCGAGCGCGGTGCCAACAGACGCCACTTGGGTATCCGTGCTGCGCGCGAGCTCCAACGCGGCCTGACGCATCTCCGCGACTAGTGCAGCCATCCCTGCGCCCTGGTCCGACGCGAGCTTCCGGCTGACGAGGTCCGCAGCCTGGATCCCTGTGGTGCCTTCGTAGATCGGCGCGATTCGTGCGTCGCGCAGGAACTGGCATGCACCCGTCTCTTCGATGTAACCCATCCCGCCATGCACCTGCACACCCGTCGACGTAATCTCGACGCCCAACTCCGTGCACCATGCCTTCAACACGGGGATCAGCAGATCGACACGCGTCTGGCGACGTATGCGCTCATCGGCGTCAGGGTCGCGGTGCGCGCGGTCCATGTCCGCGGCCATCACGTACGCGAAAGCACGCATCGCTTCGACCTGGGACTTCATCGTCATCAACATGCGCCGCACATCCGGGTGATGAATGATCGTCACACCACCAACCGACTTGCTGGCCGCGAGCCGCCCCTGGACGCGTTCCTTCGCGTATTCGCGGGCCTGCTGATAAGCGCGTTCCGCAATCGCGAGCCCTTGAATGCCTACCTTCTGGCGCGCTTCGTTCATCATCGTGAACATATGCGCGAGACCTTTGTTCTCCTGCCCCACCAGATACCCGATCGCCCCGTCCTGATCGCCGAAGCTCATCACGCAGGTCGGGCTCGCGTGAATGCCGAGCTTGTGTTCGAGGGACACGCAGTGAACGTCGTTGCGTTGCCCGCTGGAGCCGTCGGCATTCAGCAGGAACTTGGGCACGACAAAAAGCGATATGCCGCGCACACCCTCGGGCGCATCCGGCGTGCGTGCAAGGACGAGATGAATGACGTTATCCGTCATATCGTGATCGCCCCACGTGATAAAGATCTTCTGGCCGTAGAGGCGATAGTGGTCGCCTTCGGGCACCGCCTTCGTGCGCACGGCGGCGAGATCCGAGCCCGCTTGCGGTTCGGTCAGGTTCATGGTGCCCGTCCATTCACCGCTCACGAGCTTGGGCAAATAGCGTCCCTTGAGTTCTTCCGAGCCGTGCTGCCTCAACGCCTCCGTGGCGCCCGCGGTCAGCAGGGGACACAGCGCAAACGCCATGTTGGACGAATTCCACATTTCGACGGTTGCCGCTTGCAGCAACTCGGGCAATCCCTGTCCGCCGAAATCCGGGTCACCGGAGAGGCCGGTCCAGCCGCCTTCGGCGAACTGCCGGTAGGCTTTCGCGAAACCGTCCGCCGCAACAACGCCGTCCTTGGTCAGGCGCGCGCCCTGCTCGTCGCCGGGCTTGTTAAGTGGCGCCAGCACTTCTGTCGCGAGCCTCGCCGCCTCGTCGAGCACGGCTTCGGTAAGATCGGTACTCACTTCCTCGAAGCCCGGCAGCGAAGACAACTCATCAAGACCGGCCAGTTCCGTCATCACGAAGCGCATGTCGCGCAGCGGTGCAATATAGGTGCTCATCATGGTCTCCGGAATCAGTTTTGTTGCAGTTTGTCCAGCTCACCGGACAACTCGGGCAATACCTTGAAGAGATCGCCGACGATCCAGTAATCGGCGACCTGGAAGATCGGCGCCTCCTCGTCCTTGTTGATCGCGACGATCACCTTCGAGTCCTTCATGCCGGCCAGATGCTGGATCGCGCCTGAGATACCGACCGCGATATAGAGTTGCGGCGCGATGACCTTGCCGGTCTGGCCCACCTGATAGTCGTTCGGCACGAAGCCGGCATCGACGGCAGCGCGCGACGCGCCGACCGCGGCGCCGAGCTTGTTGGCGATGTCCTCCAGCAGTGCGAAGTTTTCGCCGGAACCCATGCCCCGCCCACCCGAGATCACCCGCTGCGCCGCTGTCAGTTCAGGACGCTCGGAACGGGTCAGTTGCTGGCTCACGAAACGCGAACCCGGGACCTCGCGGGCCGGGGCGAGCGATTCGATCGCCGCCGCGCCGCCTTCGGCGGGCGCCGCGGCAAAGGCCGTCGTGCGTACTGTGATGACCTTGATGCGGTCCGAGCTTCGCACCGTCGCCAGCACATTGCCCGCATAGATGGGGCGCACGAACGTATCGGCGGACTCGACGGCAACGACATCGGAGATCTGCGCGACGTCGAGCAGCGCGGCCACGCGCGGTATCGCGTTCTTCGCGGTGGTGGTCGCAGGCGCCAGCACGTGGGTATAGTCGGCCGCGACCGTCGCAATCAGCGCAGCCAGGTTCTCGGCCAGCGGATGCGCATAGTGCGGCGCATCGGCGACGCGCACGCGGTTCACGCCGGCGATGCTCGCGGCCTGCCCGGCCACTGCTGCGCATTGCGCTCCGGCGACGAGAACATGAATATCGCCGCCAAGACGCGCAGCGGCGGTGACGGTGTTCAACGTCGCAGCCTTCAGCGTCTGGTTGTCGTGTTCTGCAATAACGAGTACGGACATGGTTTCCTCTTTCGATCAGATGACGTGCGCAACGTTCTTCAGCTTCGCCACGAGATCCGCGGCGTCGGCGACACGAATGCCTGCCTCGCGTTTGAGGGGCTCCGCGAGCTTCAGTGTCGTCAGCCGCGGCGTGATGTCGACGCCGAGGGAATCGGGTGTCACCACATCGAGCGGCTTCTTCTTCGCTTTCATGATGTTGGGCAGCGTCGCGTAGCGCGGTGTGTTGAGCCGGAGATCGGTGGTCACAACGGCCGGCAGATCGACCTCGATCGTCTCGAGTCCACCATCTATCTCACGCGTCACGGTCGCCTTGCCTGCTTCGACGCTCACCTTCGATGCGAAGGTCGCCTGCGGCCAGCCCAGCAGCGCCGCGAGCATCTGGCCGACCTGATTCGCGTCATCGTCTATAGCCTGCTTGCCGAGCATCACGAGTTGCGGCTGCTCCTTGTCCACCAGCGCCTTGAGCAGCTTCGCCACGGCGAGCGGCTGCAACTCGGCGCTGGTCTCGACGAGGATGCCGCGGTCGGCGCCGGTCGCCATCGCCGTGCGCAGCGTTTCCTGGCAGCCCTGCGCTCCGCAGGACACAACGACCACCTCGGACGCCGCGCCGGCCTCCTTCAAACGCACAGCCTCTTCCACGCTGATTTCGTCGAAAGGGTTCATCGACAGCTTCACGTTCGCGATGTCGACAGCGCTGCCGTCGGCCTTCACGCGAACTCTCACATTCGCGTCGACGACGCGTTTGACAGGAACCAGTACTTTCATTGCCTCCTCCGTTTCGATAAAAGACTTCGCCACGCCGGCCGTCCAAACCAATCTCGTTGTGTTCGTGCGAGATACACGCCGCGGGTCCGGGCTTATGCACTGCACTACGATTCAATTGGGGTAGACATGTCTCCTCGCCCAAGGTGGTTGGGCGTATCATTTCTTCAGAAAACACCGTTTCAGCCAGCACCCGCCGAGAGACGATTTCCCAATGACCGGCCGGCGTGCCGCACCGTTGTCCGGCGCCGTTGTCCAGTTGCGGAACTTCGCGTCTCCCCCTGGAATGCATGGTGTCTGAATGCGGCGCCGCGCAAAATCCCCCTTACAGGGGAGCGCGCGTGCATGGACGGGGAATGGCAGTCAGGGTCAACCCGAACGCCTGGAGCAACTGATGCACGTGATGCAAGCGCCGCCGCCAAACAGGCCGCCTCTGTTCCTCGCAACAAAGGTCTTTCCGCCGCGCCTGCCCGTCGGGTTGATAGATCGACCGCGCCTCGTCGCGCTGGCCGGGAAGGCGGAGTACAAACGGCTTACCGTAATCAAGGCGCCGGCCGGTTTTGGCAAGACATCGCTTGCACTCACGTGGCTCGACGGGCTGAATCTGAGCGGCGCCTATGTCGCGTGGCTGTCGCTCGACACGGAGGACGACGAACCCGCGCGCTTCTTCCATCATCTGGCACAAGCATTGCGCAACGCCTGTGCGGCCGTCGGCGCCTCCGCGCTCAGCCTGACCACCGAGGCGTCGCTCGTGCCCGCGCACTCGGTCGTGTCGACGCTGATAAACGAACTCGTCGAAGTCGACGACGAGATCTATCTGTTCATCGACGACTATCATCTGATCAGCTTGCCCGCCATTCACGACGCCATGTCGTACTTCATCGTGAATGCGCCGTCGAACGTGCATGTCGTGGTCTGCACGCGTACCGATCCCCCACTGCCGATCGCCAACCTGAGAGCCAGGAACGAGCTGCTGGAAATCGACGCGCTGACACTTCGCTTCAACTTCGACGAAACCCGCAGCTTTGTCGAACACGAATGCCCAAGCGGACTGCGCGCGGCCAACGTCAAGTCGCTCTTCGCGAGCACCGAAGGCTGGGCCGCGGCGCTGCGAATCTCCGCCTCGGTGATATCGCGTGACGAATGCAAATCAGACTGGGATGTGAGTGCGCCGTCTGGTGCATCCCGGCCGTTCGCCGCGTACCTTGAAGACATGCTCAAGCGGTTGCCGGCCGACATGGTCGGGTTCATGTTGCGCACGTCGATACTCGAGCGGCTGACGGCGTCGCTATGCGAAGCGGTAACCGGTATTGCGGCGCAACAAGGCATGCTGGACACAATCTCCGCCCGCCAGTTGCTGCTCGAACCGCTCGATATGGAAGGACGCTGGTTCCGCTATCACCATCTGATGGGCGAGTACCTGCGCCGGCGGCTCGAGACCCGGCATCGCGATGAAGTAGCTGACCTGCATCGTCGTGCGTGCCAGTGGTACGCCAAAGAAGAGCAATGGACAGACGCGGTCAGGCACGCGATCGCCGCGGGCGATACACAAAATGCCGTCTCCCTGATGGCTCACTGCGCGATGGCGCTCGTCACGAAAGGCGACCTGCTCACGCTGCTCGGCTGGCAACGCCAATTCCCGGCGCATCTGATGCGCGGGCAGGTCAAGGTCACGCTCGCGATCGCTTGGGGGATGGCGCTTGCAATGCGTTTTGACGAAGCGCTCGCGATGCTCGATGAGATCGAGCGCGACGCGGACACCGGCTCGAGCGAGACCGCCGAAAACATCCGCTGGGAGTGCCAGGCAATCCGCTCGGTGGTGATCGCGCTACAGGACGACTCGGAGCGTGCGCTCGTGATCGCCCAGCGATGCCTCGACCGGCCGTCGACAGACAACTGGACCACCAACGTCGTCTCCAACGTCGTGCGCTTCGGGCACTGGAAAGCAGGCAACCTGAAAGCGCTCTACGCGACACCGTGGATCCCCGATTCGATCGAGGAAGACCAGCGCAATATGTTCGCTTCGGTGTACCGGCTATGCCTGCTTGGCCACGCGGAAATGCAGCAGATGCACTTCGGGCTCGCCGAGCGCTATTTCACCGAGTCGATGCAGCTCGCCGAGCGCCATTCCGGTCCGAAATCCATCTCGGCTGCGTTGTGCGCGCCCATGATTGCGCAGATCTGGTACGAGCAGGGACGGCTCGACGAGGCGGAAGCGTTACTGGTCGATCTCATGCCGATGATCGACCTGGCGGTCCTGCTCGACAGCACCTTGATCGCCTATCGTGTGCTCGTACGGATCGCTATCTCGCGGGCCGACGCCGGGCACGCTTATGCGTTGCTCGACCGGGCACAGGTTCTCGGTTATGCACGCCGCTGGGACCGGCTCATTGCGGGCGTCCTTGTTGAGCGCGCGCGGCTCTACCTTGCTGAAGGCAGGATCACGGAGGCGTCGGCATGTGTCGTGCAACTGGATCAAGTGGTGGGCTCCCGTTGCGCCGCGGAGGAAGCAGTCTCGCCGGAGATCGAAACTTACCGCGCGATCGCGGTGGCCTGGGTGGCGATGGCACAGGACCGGACAGAAGAAGCCCTCGGGTCATTGACATGCGCTTTGCGAAGCGTCGAAAGCCGGCACGGCGACTATCTCGCGCTGCGCTTGCGCACCGTGCTTGCGCTCGTCTGGTTGCGTGCGAACGAACAGGCTCGCGCCATCGAAATCTTTCGCGAAGTCCTGAACGCAAGTAGCGATATCTATCGCTCGATTCTCGACCAGGGGCCCGAAATCGGGCCGCTCCTGCGTGCGGTTCGCGATGACACGCGTTCCACCCCACAGACGAAGGAGAGCGTCGCTTATATCGATCGACTGCTGGACGGCTGGCGAGCGCTGTACGAGCCCGCCGCCGGCCCCAGGCGCGACCCGGAGCGCGAGCCGCTGAGCGCACGGGAGCGCGGCATCGTCGAGCTGATTGCCCAGGGCCAGTCGAACAAGGAGATCGCGCGCACCCTCGGGATCACGCCCGAAACCGTCAAGACCCACGTCAAGAACATCTTCGTGAAACTGGCCGTGGACAAGCGCGCGCACGCCGTTGCGCGCGCGCAAACACTGGGACTGGTCGCGGCCGGCTAGCGCACCTGTAACCGTGTCATCGCACGAGGACGAGTGTCGCGGCGTGAATCAGCACGCCGACCATGCCGCCCACGAAGGTGCCGTTGATCCGGACATACTGCAGGTCGCGGCCGATTTCCGCTTCAATCTTCCGGCTCACTTCATCTGCATTCCAGCCTTTTACGACCTCGGTGATCAGCAGGGAGAGCTGGCGCCCATAGCGCACGACGAGTTCGCGCACGAGCGTGAGCCACCACGCGTTCAGCTTGTGTCGAATCGCAGGCTCACGGCTGATCCGCTTGCCGAGTGAGGCCAGCATGCTCGTCAGCGCATCGCGCAGAGCTGATTGCTCGTGACCGAGATCGGCGGCCACACGCATGCGCAAGCGCTCAAGCAGCACACGGTAGTAGTCCGCATGCCTGAAAAAACGGATGCAGTCGCGCATCAACGACCTGCCGAAACGGCGATGCACTGCTGACGTCTGCAATCGCACAATCAGCGCCTGCAAGCTCTCATCGAACTGATGGCGAAGCTCATGGTTGGGATTCGCCGCCACTTCATGGAGGAGCGCAATGATCCCCTCAATGAATTTCCTGACGATATAGTCGTCCAACTGCGCGGGCGTGTACCTCGAGGTTTCGCTGAATTTCGCCTTGATCATTTCGACGTTCGCCGCCAGCCACTTCTCCAGCGCCTCAAGTCCGTGAACCAGCCACGGCCGATGCCGCTCACTTTCAGTCAGCACTTTGAGGACATCGCCGGCTACGCGGGACACATCGAGCGTACGCAACTGCGGTATCACCAGACGATCGAAAAACCACTGCGCGTCGGCTTCCTCCATGCGGTCAAGTAATCCGGCAACGGCGTGAGCAACGACATCGGCGACCCCGCGGCTGTTCGCCGGCTGCGCCAGCCATCGGGCAAGCGCGTGTGCGGTATCGTGGCCGCTCAACCTGTCCGCGATGAGATCCGGCGTCAGAAAATTTTCCTCCACGAAGGTGCCGAGGCTCTCGGCAATGCGCTGCTGATTTTGCGGAATGATCGCCGTATGCGGCATCCGCAGGCCCCAAGGATGACGGAATAACGCAACGACCGCGTACCAGTCCGCGATCGCCCCGGCCGTGCCGGCCTCCGCAAACGCCCGCGGCCACGCAAGCCATGAATGGTCGGGCTGCCAGGCGACACACACGAGCAACAACGCAATCATGCAGGCGAGCAGGCACGTCGCCGTTCGCCGCATGCGCTTCAGGCCTCTTGCCGTGTGATCCTCGCGTGCATGGACGGTAGCCCGCCGCGCGCCGTCGCTGTCGTCCGCGAAGCAACTCAACTCGCCTCCTGCCTGAGAAACCTGCGCACCACGGGCGCGACTTCACTCGCGCGCGAGATGAGAAACAGATGGCCGTCATCGATCACATAAAGCGTCGCATCGCGGATACGGGCGGCGAGAATCTTCGCGTTGGTCAGCGGCACGATAGGGTCGTCATTGCCGTGCATGACCAGCGTCGTCTGACGCAACGCGCCGAGCCACGGCAGGCTGCTCCAGCCTGTAACAGCCAGCAGTTGATAAAGGTAGCCGCGGCCGCGCGGCGGCTGAATGTGCTGGCTGTGCGCCTTCAGCAACGATGGATCGCGCCGGTAAGCGCCCCCGTAGATGTCCGCGCCGACCTCTTGCAGGTAGGCGGGATCGGTGTAGCGGCGCGGACCGATCAGCTTTGACAATACCGACAGTTTGCCCGGCACCATGATGACGCCGGGAGAGGTTGCCGCAAGAATCAGCCTGCGGCAGCGCTCCGGATACAGATGCGCGAACTGCTGCGCCAGCGCGCCGCCCCACGACACGCCAAGCACATCGACGGCCCCGTCAAGGCCCAACCGCGTCAACAGCTTGTCGGCCAGCACGGACAACGTCGAGAAGCGATACGGCACGACCGGTGCAGGCGAGCCGCCGACGCCGGGGATGTCGAAGATGATGACACTCACGTCTTCGAGCGCCGTGACGAAGGGTTCCACCAGTTCGAGGTTGGCGCCGATGCCGTTGAATATGAGCAGCGGCGGCGACGCGTCACTGCCACGGCACGTTGCGACACGCAGTGTCTGACCGTCCAGATCGATCGTCTGGATTTGCATGCTGCAAAGAGACTCGGGGTTCGTGTTCATTTCTTGTTTCCGGATCATCTTCTGGACGGTAATCGTTCGACGTGTCGGCGTGCCGCACGGGCCCGCGTCCCATTACTTCTTCGGCTGAAGAAGCGTCTTCAGTTCCTCGACATGCTCGGCGACGCGCTTGGTGACCACCGCGACGCTGTCCGACTGAGCACGGTATGCGGTGCCCGCGAGTTCCTGCATGTCCGCGAGCGCCTTGCGCAGTGCCTGCTGCACCACTTCGCCCGTGTTGGCGGCGGGCTGGCCTCCCGACTGGGCGGCGCGGGCCGCGAACGACTGCAATTCGGTCAGCGTCGTGCGGAGGATCTCCGACTGCTTCTGAGCTAGCGACTGCACACCAGCAAGCGCGGTCGTGTTGGCTTCAGCTATTGCCTCGATGTCCTTGCGGCGCGACTCGAGGATCGCGCTGACGTCCATGCCGGGCAGCTTGAACTGTCCAATGACCTTCTTGTACTCGTCGAAAATGCTATTCGGATTGGTTGAATCCATCATCAATACTCCAATGAAACTACATTGAGAAAAATGTTGGCCGCCGTGCGGTCAACGAATGTGCCGGTGCGTGTGCCTATGCTTGCAGGACATACGTTCCCGGCGCCTTCACTCCCGCGGGGTGCCGCTTGTTGCCGAGCGTCTTCGGTGCGGGCCGCTGCTCGCCGGAATGGTTGGCGAGCCACGTACGCCAGTCGACCCACCACGAGTCCTTTTCAGTCTGGGCATTGGCGAGCCATGCGTCGGCATTGCCGCCCAGATCCGGATTGAGGAAGAACTTCGACTTCGGATTACCCAGCGGGTTGATCAGGCTCTGGATATGGCCGCTCGAACTCAGCACGAAGCGCGTGTCGCCGCCGAATGTGCGCGCTGTGTTGTACACGCCCTTCCATGGCGTGATGTGATCGGTCATGCCGGCTACGACGTATTTGTCGCAGGTTACTTCGGACAGGTCGATGGGTGTACCCAGGACCGTCAGCGCGCGAGGCTTGCTGAACAGATTGCCCGTGAAGATGTCGAGCAGTTGCCCATGCATCGCCGCGGGCAGCCGGGTTGCGTCATTGTTCCAATAGAGGATGTCGAAAGCGGGCGGCGTTTTACCGAGCAGATAGTTGTTGACCCAGTAGTTCCAGACGAGATCGTTGGGTCTCATCCACGCGAACACGCGGCCCATTTCTTCACCGGCGAGCACGCCCTTCGAAGTGCTGTTCTGCTTTGCGGCCGCGATGGCTTCCGGGGTTGCAAAGAGCCCGAGCTGCGAGTCAGCCGTGTTGTCCAGCACGGCGACCATCAGCGTGGCGGCATTGACGCTCTTGTCACCCTTGCTTGCCAGGTGGCCGAGAAGCGCCGAAATCGTCATCGCGCCCGAGCAGGCACCGTGCAGGTTGACGTCGTCGCTGCCGGTGATGTCGCGCACCGCCGCGATCGCTTCAAGGAGCGCGGCCACATAGGTATCGAGGCCCCAGTGACTCTGGGCAGCGGTCGGATTGCGCCAGCTCACCACGAACACCTGGAACTCGCTCTTCACGAGATAGTCGACAATGCTCTTGCCTTCGGACAGGTCGAAGACGTAGAACTTGTTGATCTGGGGGGGCACGATCAGTTGCGGCCGGGCATGCACATTTTCCGTTGCCGGCGTGTACTGGATCAGCTCGAGCACGTCGTTGCGAAAGACCACCGCGCCCGCCGACGTGGCGAGATTTCCGCCTACCTTGAACGCAGACCTGTCGACTTGCGCGGGCATCCCCTGGTTCTGCAGCATGTCCGTCATCAGGTTCCTGATGCCGTCCAGCAGGCTGGCGCCGCCCGAATCGATGACTTTCTTGAGTGCGGCCGGATTGCCCAGCAACGTGTTTGTTGGCGACAGCGCATCGGTGAACAGCGACAGCACGAACTGCGCGCGTTCCTTGCTCTTCTGATCGAGCGCGGAGCGATCGACAAACCCGGTCAGCGCGTTGCGCCACGCCACATAACCTTGCAGCGCCATGCGGTAAAGCGAATTGCTCTGCCATGCAGGGTCGGTGAAGCGCTTGTCGCCCTGAGCCGGCGTGGAGTTCGCACTACCGCCAAGCACCGCCATCAGATCCCGCGCCAGCGCCGCCTCCTGCTCAAGGAGCAAGGTCGGTTGCCGCAGCGCCTGGGCGCCGATCTGCTGCGCGGTTGCCATGATGTCTTGTGGCCGCAATCCCACGAACGGATTCGGTCCGAGTATGCCTTCCGCGGCGGACGCCGCGAGGTCGTTCGGCTGCTCGCTTTGTGCTGTGCTTTCATTTTTTGCCACCATCGTGCTGCTCCTCAAACATCTCCATGCGCTTCGCCAATACAGTGGCTTGCGCTTACACGACCAGCATCGCCAATGTTTCGGCAATGAGCGCCGGCTTCTCCTCGCCCTCGACCTGCAGTTCGTTGATCGTCTTGACGACGATCCGGCCACCGCCCTTCTTTTCCACCGACGTCAGCGTCACGCGACTTCTCACCCGCGCTCCCGCTTTCACCGGCGTCATGAAGCGCACCTTGTCCAGCCCATAGTTCAGCCCCGCCGATGCGTCCTCGGGAATGACTCCAATCTCCATCGCGAGCGACGCCAGTAGTGACAGCGTCAGATAGCCATGCGCGATCGTGCCGCCGAACGGACTCTCGCGTTTCGCCAGTTCCTCGTTCACGTGAATCCATTGCTTGTCGCCCGTACACTCGGCGAACGCATTGATACGGGCCTGGTCGACGACAACCCAGTCCGATACCCCCAGTTCGCGACCAACGAAATCGTCGATGCTGGTGACGTTGTATCCCTTGATGCTCATCGTATTTGCTCCTTGTGACGGGTCAGGCGAACTGCTCGCGCAGCCACTTCTTGTTGATCTTGCCGACACTCGTCTTTCCCAGCGCATCGACGAACTTCACGATCTGCGGCACCGCGTATTTCGATATTTTTCCGGATGTGCTGAACGACAATACGTGCTGCTTGATGTCGTCCTCCGTGACTGCCGCTCCCTCCTTGAGCACGACCAGCGCCACCGGCCGCTCCCCCCACTTCTCATCCTTGATACCGATCACCGCCACTTCAGAAACGCCCTCGTATTGCGAGATCAGGCTTTCTATCTCGAGCGATGAAATCCACTCGCCGCCGGACTTGATCACGTCCTTGAGACGGTCGGTGATTTGCACATTGCCTGTCGGATCGATATTCGCGATGTCCTGCGTATGGAGATAGCCGCCGGCCCAGAGCTGCCTTGAAGCCTCGGGATTGTTCAGATAGCCTTGCGTGAGCCACGGTGCGCGCGCGACGATCTCGCCGGTGGCTTTGCCATCGCGGGCGAGTGGATCCATGTTGTCGTCGACCACACGCAGGTCAACGAGAGGAACAGGGAGTCCGGTCTTGCAGCGCAGGCGAAGCTGCTCGTCGGCGTCGAGCTTTTCAGCGCCGGGCGGAAGTTGCGCGAGACTGAGCACGGGGCACGTTTCCGACATCCCGTAACCGACGAACACGTCGATGCCCCGATCCAGCGCCGCTTGGGCGAGGCCTTGCGGCAACGCACCGCCGCCAATGATGATCTTCCACTTGCTCATGTCCGTGGCTTTCCCCTCCTCGCACGCGAGCAGCATGTGCAGGATCGTGCCGACACAATGCGAAAACGTGACGCCCTCTTCGCGCACGAGCCGTGCGAGCCGGTCCGGCAAATAGCGCCCGGGATAGACCTGCTTCACACCCAGAACCGTGGCGATATACGGCATGCCCCAGGCGTGGACGTGAAACATCGGGGTGAGCGGCATGTACACGTCGCCACGATGGAAACGCTGTCCCGAGACGGGGCTCGCCAATGCCGCCATCAGCGTGATGGTGTGCAGAACCAGTTGCCGATGCGAGAAGTACACCCCCTTGGGCAGACCGGTGGTTCCCGTCGTGTAGAACGTGGTCGCGCGGGTGTTCTCGTCGAAGTCGGGGAAGTCGTAGCTCGTTGCGCTCGCCGAGAGCATCGCCTCGTATTCCGTGGCAAACGCAATGGTGTGCGCACACGCTTCACTGCCCGGCTCGTCGATCCACACGAATGTGCGGACCGTTTCAAGCTGATCCTTGATCGCTTCGACCACAGGCAGGAAATCAGTGTGGACAAACAGCACTTCTGCGCCGGCGTGGTTGATCGTGTAGGCGATCTCCGCGTCTGACAACCTCACGTTGACCGTCTGAAGCACGGCACCCATCATCGGGACTGCAAAGTATGACTCCAGATAGCGGTGGCTGTCCCAGTCCATTACCGCCACGGTGCTGCCATGCCGCACGCCGAGCCGGTTGAGTCCATTAGCGAGCCGAGCGATGCGTTCCCTCAGCGTGGTATAGGTCATCCGCAACTCGCCGCGGTACACGATTTCCTGGTCCGGCGCCTGAACAAACGATGTATGCAGCAATTGCTTGATCAACAGCGGATAGGCATAGGGGGATGACGTGGAGTCCTGCACAGCGTCCTGCATCTACATCTCCTGAAGTCGAGAAATGGATCGGGTTGACACAACTGACGCAAGTCCGTCGGTGCGTATCGCGCACGGTGACATCCCGGTTGATGCCATCATCGAATTATTCGCAGGCAGGAGACATCCCCCGAAAAGGGGAGATTCAAGGGGAGGCAGGAAGATCGGGGAAGTTTTGACGGATCGCGCGCAAAGCGACGGGAGTGGTCGGCGCGAGAAGGATCTCCCACGCAGTGACGAGCGAGACATTATCGGCCGATAGCCGGCGATTCTCACCGTTCACTGGCACCGCGGTCATACGGAAAGGAAATCGCGTCGACTGGAGCCTGTTGTGAACCGCAGGCCCGAAGTTCGTCACGTCGGCCGTGCTGATTTCACCGGTAAGACGATTCACTTATTTTGTTTCAATTCCTTACTACCAGATATCACGACTGGCCCCTCGCCGCGCATACGGGTCCGCCAGCTGTTGGGCGACTCACCGACCATCCGCCCGAAGACGGTCGTAAAGTGCGCATGCGACCCGAAGCCACAACTGACCGCAACGTCGAGGACGCTGAGTGCCGTCGAGCGCAGCAGCATCTGGGCATGCTCGATCCTGCGCCGCAGGAGGTACGCGTGCGGCGAATAACCGGTCGTCGAGCGGAACTGCGCGGCGAAATGCATGCGAGTGAGGCCGGCGCTGGCGGCGACATCGGCAAGTCCGATCGGCTGCGCCAGATTCGCTTCGATGAAATCGAGCGCACGCCGCAGACGCCACTTCGGCAGCGGCGACGCACGTCGCGCAGCGCCTGGCGTGAGTTCGGCATCCGGCGTGAGCAGGCGCGTGATGATTGCGTCGCAGATGCTGTCCGCGTAGAGCCGGCCCGACGCGTCGGCGACCGGATTGACTTCCTCGAGCGCGGTCGCGAGCCGCTCGACCGCGACGTCGCGAAAAATGCTTGGGTTCTGGATCGACCGGAGCGGCTCCTGAAGCCCACCCTCGGCCTCCTCGTAGCGTTTCGACAGCAGATTCGGCTCGATGAAAAGATGCATGACGCGGCACGACGTGGAATACGACGCACTGACGCTTTCGCCGGGTGTCGTGATCTGGATCGAGCCCGGCATCACGGGGCCATCCCAGATCACGTTGCCACCGTGCTGGAAGCGCACCGTGGCCGGCGTCAGACTGATACCGACAATGCAAAAGCGGTCGTCGCAGCGGCTCGACACCTTGAGCGCTTCGCCGGGCTCCCGGGCCCAACGCGCTACGGCGATCCGGTCGCTGGTAACGCTGCCGGCCGCGGATGGCGGCGGGCAGCGCCAGTCTTGCTCGATCAGCACGACCGGATGATTGGCCGTGGTCCTGCTATCGGCGGCGAAACCTGCTGCCTCGTTGGCGAGCGCAGCATTTGATGCCCGCGTAGTCATGTGCGCCTCCTGTCGGCCGGAGTTAGCGCTTTAGCGCCCACTCCGGTCCCATGCAGAGCTGTCGGCCGGAGTTAGCGCTTTAGCGCCTACTCCGGCCCCGTGCCCGATGGTTGCTGTCGATACCGGCGACGTGCCCGCGTCCCAAATCAGACGGCTTCCGGGGGCGGATGTCGACAGCCCTCATGTTGCTCAGTCCGGCGACGACGCGACATCCCCTCTTCGGGGGAACGCGAGCGCAAAGGGTGCGGCGTCCCCCGTTCGCGGGTTCAACTCGGGTTGCCGCGCCGGGGCTTGATTGCGCCCGCGGGATGGCGCTTCGCGATCGCCGAGCGCAGCGCGGAATAGGCCGGTGCGACCATCGGGTAGTCGGCGGGCAGGCCCCACTTCGCGCGATATTCGTCAGGGGTTATCGCAAAGTGGCGCTGCAAGTAGCGCTTGAGCGACTTCAGCTTGTGTCCGTCCTCCAGGCAGACGAGGTAATCGTCGTGCACTGATTCCTCTATTGGCACCGCGGCCCGCTGCAGCGCAGCCGGTGCCGAGCCCGTACGCAATGCGGCCAGCGCGGCGTAGGTGCTTGATATGAACGCCGGCAGATCGGCGGCCGGCAATGGATTGCACGACACGAAGCTCGCCACGATCTCGGCAGTGAGCTCGATCAGATCGATGTCCTCCGTCTCACCCTGCGTCGACGGATCAACGGTTCCGGGTGGAACAGCGACACTGCCCGAAGTGGAGTGTGGATTCCCCAAAACATCACGAGTCTTCATGACCAGGCTCCCTGACAGGCGGGTCATTCGGTTACGTTAGGATTGCCCGGGCATCGCGATCAATCCCCCGAACGGGGGACGTCACTCCTGCACGGTCGACCGGCAGCAGCAACGAACCCGGCGCGCTCACCCATGTCTAATGCGCCTTCGTGCTGGCGAGGTCGCCCGGCAGGTCGTCGCTGCGATAGCCGCCGCCAAGCGCGCGGGTCAGCACGATGCCCGCCTCGATCTCGTCGCCGGTAAGCCGCACGAGCTCAATGCGCCCCTGGATTACCGGCGCCTTCGCCTGGATCGCGCTCGTCCTGTCGCCAAGGCCGGTCTGGTAGCTCGCCTCGGCGCTGTCGCTCGCGAAGCGCAACGCGTCGATCCGTTCATGCTGCAGATGGACGCGATGATCGATGTCATCAATCTCGCTGCCGCTTTGCGCGACGTCGCGCACCGCGTCGAGCACCGCCTGGTCGTACTGCTCGATCAGCGTGTTGCTGGCCGTGCGTGCGCCGTGCAGGTTCGCGTTCAGGCGGCCGCCATCGAAGATCGGCAAGGTAAGGCCGGGAATGAGGTTGATCTGCTGGCTCGAATGCATGAACAGGTCGCGCATTCGCAGCGCATTGAAACCGAAGAACGCGGTGATATCGAAGCTCGGGTAGAACGCCGCTTTCGCTGAATCGATCTTGTCGAACGACGCCTGTACCAGCCAGCGCATCGCCTGCAGATCCGGGCGCCGCGCGAGCAGTTCATACGACAGCGTCGAAGGCAGCGAAACCGACGGCGCCGGCAGCGGCACCGGCGCGATCGCCGGCAGGTCGTCGGGACCGGCACCCGCCAGCGCGCGCAGCGCCTCGCGCGCGTGCACGACCTGCTCCTCGCTCGACGCGATCTGCTGGTCGATCGCGAGCAGCTGTGCGCGTGCGTCGGCGCTCTGGGTCAGCGCTTCGAGACCGCGTTCGTGCCGCGCCGATCGCGTGTCGAACTCGAACGCGCGCACTTCGCGAAGCTGACGCAACAGATCGAGACTCGCGTAGGTGATCTGGATGCTGTAGTAGAGCTGCGCAACGCCTGCCGAAAGCTCGAGCTCGGCCTGCGCCGCCTCCGCGCGCCGCGCGTTCTGCTCGCCGATCGCTGCGCGCACGAGGTCCCGCTGTTTGCCCCAGATGTCGATGTCGTAATGAGCGTCGACACCAACCAGCCCGGTCCAATACCAAGGTCCATACGCGCCGATCGCCGGATCATGCGACGCATACGCGCTGAGGAAACCGTGCCCCGAGACATGCTCGCGATCTGTTTCGGCAAGCGCGGACATCTGCAGACCGGACGCCGCGCGGATCAGCTCGACCTGCGCGTTGGCCTGCGAGACGTGCTCGCGCGCAATGGCGAGCGTCGGCGCACGGGCGAGCGCGAGGTCGACGAGCGTATTGAGTTGCGGATCGTGATACTGCTCCCACCAGCGCGCCGACGGCCAGCCTTCGTTCGCGAGATGAATGTCGTCGGCGAGGCGGATCTGCTGCGGCGTGATCATCGCGGCGGGCGGACTGTCGTGATGAATGATCGCGCACGAGGCAAGCAACGGCAGCACGAGAGAAGCGCGCCAGTGGTCGGCCAGTATTGTGACCAGTACATACGGTAAGCGCGGAAGGCGGCGCAGGAGTCGGGCGAAGCGCGTCATTGCAGATCACCCCGCACTCGCGAATTCGCCGGACGCGCGTTCATCCGCCGACCAGCGTGGCAACCCGGCGAGCGCCGCATCGATCTGTTGCGCGAGCCGTTCCAACGCACTTGCGCCCGCCGGCGCGGCGCGCAGTGCACCTGGGTCGACCGGTGCAGGCGTCATCGCGCCCGGTGGCTCGGCCTCAAGCTGTGACGCGTATCGCTCAAGGGCATCCGCGACATCCGACTGAAACTTCGCTGCGCCCTCCATCGACGCTCCTGCCAACGCGCCGATCATTGCCTCGTGGTGAAACGCTTCGATCGCGATGAGCATCGCACGGCTCTGCGCGAGCACCGTCTGCGACAGCAGCGTAATGCGCGCCGTCTCGCCCTCGCGCCAGTCGGGTTCGAGCGCGACGCGCGCCAACACCATCTCGCAGTCCGCGATCATGGCCCACGTTGCGACCACCTCGGGCGAATCCGTCGCGCGCGGGCCGGTGAACATAGCGTTCGCCTCGAGGCGCACCAGCGCCGCGATCTTGCGCAATACCGAGGCCAGTTGTGCACGCAGCGTATCGGCTTCGCCTTCCGGCCACAGCGACATCTGGATGAAGGTTGCCACACCGACGCCTAGCAGAATGCCGACGATCCGGTCGCGGATTTCGGTGAGATCGGACGGCGGCGAGAACGATTCGAGCAACGCCAGCGCAAACGTAAACATGATCTGGATGCCGGCATAGCTGCTCCGCTCGGAACCGGCCGACACCCAGGCGCCGAGCGCAATCACGGGCAGGCTCATCAATAGCAGCCCCGTCACGCTCTCCAGTTGCGGAATCACGAACGCAACCATGAACAGCGCCAGCGCGCTGCCGATCGATGCGCCGCTGATCCGCAGCACGCCTTGACGGCTTGACGCACCAAGGTTCGGCAGCGCGACCACGAGACATGTCAGCATGATCGTGTGGATGCCCGGCCAGTTCACCGCGTTGTAGAACACGTAGCAAATCAACACCGAGAACAGCGTACGCAGCGAGAAACGCGCGTAGCGCGGATTCGCGAAGATGTCCGGTTCGGGCAGCGCGGAGCTCGCCGCCGCCGGTTTTTCCGCCGCTTTCATCGCGGCGCTGCCGGCGGCGGCATCGTCCGGCGGCGTTGGCGCGACGGCGTTCCGCGTGGCATCGGAGAACGCGATGAGCGCGCGCTGCATAGCGTCGAGCGCCGGTATAGAGGTCGACACCGGCACCTGGCGCGATGCGCTCCAGTGTAGCCATCGCGCGTCCTCGCCAATCGCGTGGTCGAGCGACACGAGTTCGTCCTGCACCGCGCGGATGGCATCGATCTGCCCGGCGCCGTGCGTGACGGCATGGGCATGGTCAGGCAGCACCGCCGCGGCCTCGAAGATGCGCGATACCACGGCCACGCAGGCCAACCACGCCGCCGCATCTTCCGGGCTGTAGTGGTGACGCATGGTCGAGAAGCGCAAGAGCTTCTGCAACGCCAGTGCGCCGCGCTCGAGATCGAGCGCGGCGATCCGCACGGCGGGCTCATGCGCGTCGATCACGGCAGCGAGCCGCGCATGGGCCGTCGCGAGCTGCCTTTGCATCGCGGCACGCAATTGCCGCTCCGGCTCGGCCGGCAGAAACAGCGTGTTGATGATCAGCGACAGGACAACTGAGTAGTTGACCGCTACCCACACCCACAGACAGTCACGCACCAGCGCTTCCGCGTTGTCGGTCAGGTCGGCAAAGGTCTGCGCGTAAATCACGATCAGCGAGACGAGAAAGAACACCAGCCCCAACTTCGCCACGGCCCGCATCAAATAGGCGCTGCAAAAAAAGATGGCGCTCGCAATAATGATGCGCAGCAACGGATAGTCGAACGTCAGCTTGTAGATGCCGATAATGCAAGCGATCGCGCAGGTCGTGCCGATCACGATACTCAATGCGACCACGCGGGTCAGGACAATGTTCGACTGCGTGACGAAGAACACCGCGATGAGCGACAACGCCAGCTCGGGCACCTGCAAGGTCATCGACGCGACAATCACGATCGCGCAGCCCAGCACGCAGCGCATGGTCACGTTGGCGCGCCCTGGAAACGCGGCAAGCTCGGAGCGCAAGAAGACTGCGAGCAGCTCGAGCGGCCGCGGCCATGCGAGACGGCGCCCGACGCCGTCGAGCCCGCTCATGACGGCGCTCCATTGGGCGTGGCGTGGTTGTTGCGATTGTCGCTATCCTCGCGACGTTCAGGCTGCAGCACGGCAACGGCGGATGTGCCGATGCGGAACATCCGCGGATCGGGATGATCGATCAGTATCTTCACCGGAAAGCGCTGCGCGACGTGCACCCAGTTAATGCTGCGCTGGATGTTCGGCAGACCGTTTGCAGTACCGCCGCCGTCCTGCGGATCGACGCCGAAGCCGATCGAGTCGACTGAACCGCTGAAACGAATGCGGGTATTGCTCATCAGGTACACGGTCGCTCGGGTGCCGGGCCGGATGTTGCCGAGCTCGTTCTCGCGGAAATTGGCGACCACGTACCAGTGCCGCGTATCGATGAGCGTGAAGACGGGTTTTTGCGCGGACACTAATTGCCCGATAGAAGTGCGCAGCTCGACAACCCGGCCATCGAACGGTGCACGCACGGTCGCGTATTCGAGATTGAGTTGCGCCGTCGCGATTTCGGCCGTCAGCACTCCGCGTTGCGCGACGAGTGCGGCGACGCTGCTGACCGCCGCCTGTGCCTCGCGGGCCTGCGCTTGCGCGGCCGCAAGCTCGGCCAGTGCCGAGCGTTGCGTGCTACGCGCGCGCTCCAGTTCGTCGGCGGAGATGTAGCCCTTCCCGATCAACGGCTCCATTCTCGCCAGCGTGTCCCCCGCCTGCCTCGCGGCGGTCTGCGCGCGCACGACCGCGGACTTTGCCGCGTCGGCGCTGAAGCCTTGCGCATTGACAGTGCGCTGGGTCAGCGGAATCTGCGCATCGAGTTGCGCTAGCGCCGCCTGCGCACGCTGCAAGGCGAACTGGTACGGCCGTGGGTCGATCTCGAACAGCAGATCGCCCTGCTTCACCGCCTGATTGTTGCGCACTGCGAGCGTCACGATCTTGCCGCTGACTTCGGGCGAGACGCCGATCGTGTCGGCGTACGCATACGCGTCGTCGGTACGCGGCACGGTATCCACGCGCCAGATCACGGCGATGAGCGCGATCACGGCCAGCACGATCAGCAGCATGGCGGGCCAGGTTCGCGGACGCTGCTTTCCTGCATCCGTGCTGTGGGCAGCGGTCATGGTGGGACGGTCAGTTAGAGACTAAAGGTTAAAGCCAACGACCCAGAGCGCGATCGCAAACAACACGGTCAGCGCCGGGTAGACGATCGCGGGCGGCGTGAGCCAAGCGCCGCGCCTGCTGCGCGACAGCAGCACGTGCACGCATGCGACC
This sequence comes from Caballeronia udeis, assembly GCF_044909315.1. Lineage (GTDB taxonomy): Bacteria > Pseudomonadota > Gammaproteobacteria > Burkholderiales > Burkholderiaceae > Caballeronia > Caballeronia udeis_A. The sequence continues at coordinate 90,566 of NZ_JBIYEB010000025.1, read as the reverse complement.
AGCAGCACAGCGCCCGCGATGCAAAACAGCCAGTCTGGAAAATACGCGCCCAGCACGCCGACCGATGGTGCGTCGCTACAGGCAGTCAGCGTCGTGCACGACATCACGATCGCCCACGCATGGCGCGCAGGGCGCAAACCACTCGACATCGCCATATCCCCCTGAAGGCCCAAGCAATGAAGCTATACAGTTCAGCGCGTCAGGTTCACTTTCGCGAGATCGATCAACTCGCCGCCGCGGCCGTCCATCACCGCCTTCATCATGAAGAGGCCGAAATGCCAGGCTTCATCGATGGTGGTCTTCGGCGGCATGATCAGTTCCTGACGCGCGCTGACAACATCGACAAGCGCGGGCCCGTCGTGTGCGAGCGCTGCCGTGAGTGCGCCTTCGAGTTCCTGCGGTTTTTCGACGCGGATGCCCTTCACCCCCACCGCTTCAGCCATGCGCGCGAAGTTCGGATTGACGAGTTCGGTGCCGGTGTCGACGAATCCAGACGCACGCATTTCGATTTCCACAAATCCCAGCGTGCCGTTGTTCAGCACAACTACCTTCACCGGCAATCCCGCCTGAACCAGCGTGATGAAGTCGCCCATCATCATGGTGAAGCCGCCGTCACCGGACATCGAGATCACCTGGCGGCCGGGATACGCAGCCTGTGCGCCGATTGCATGCAGCATCGCGTTCGCCATCGAACCGTGATTGAACGAACCGACCAGCCGGCGCCGGCCGTTCAGCTTCAGATAGCGCGCCGTCCATGCGATCGGTGTGCCGACGTCGCAGGTGAAGATCGCGTCGTCGTCCGCGAGCTGGCTCACGAGCCGCGTCACATACTGCGGATGGATCGTGGTGCTCGACGGATTGCTCTCGGCAAGCGCGTCGAGATCCTTGCGTGCTTTCCGATAGTGATCGAGCGCACTGTCAAGATGCAACGAATCGGTCTTTTCCTTGAGGAGAGGCAGCAACGCGGCGAGCGTGTCCTTGACCGTGCCGAGCAGGCCAAGATCGAGCGAACAGCGGTTGCCGAGCGCTTCGGGACGCACGTCGATCTGCGCGATCTTTGCGTCTTCCGGATAGAACTGCCGGTAGGGAAAGTCAGTGCCGAGGAGCAGCAACATGTCGCACGCCTTCATCGCGGCGTAGCCCGACGCGAACCCCACCATGCCCGTCATGCCGACGTCGTACGGGTTATCGTGCTCGATGGACTCCTTGCCGCGGAGCGAGTGCACGACAGGCGCCTTGAGGCGCTTCGCGAGCTCGACCACTTCGTCGTGCGCGCCTGCGCAGCCGGCGCCACACATCAGCGTCACGCGCGATGCCGCGTGCAGCATATCGGCCAGGCGCGCGATCTCGCCGTCGGCCGGACGCAGCACGGGCGGTGTCGATGGTATGAGCCAGGGCGCAACCTCGGCAGTCGTCGCCGACAACGCGATGTCACCCGGAATCACGACGACCGCCACGCCGCGCCGTCCGACCGCGACCCGCATCGCGCGGGTCAGGATCTGCGGCAACTGGCCAACGTTCGACACGAGCTCCACGTAGTGGCTGCACTCCTTGAACAGGCTTTCCGGATGCGTCGCCTGGAAGTAGTCGATGCCGATCTCCGAGCTGGGAATGTGCGCGGCTATCGCGAGCACAGGCACACCGCTGCGATGGCAGTCGAACAGCCCGTTGATCAGGTGCAGGTTGCCCGGTCCGCAGCTGCCGGCGCACACGGCCAGCTGCCCGGTGAGATGCGCTTCAGCGCCGGCCGCGAAGGCAGCGCCTTCCTCGTGCCGCACGTGGATCCAGTCGATCTCGCCGGAACGCCTGAGCGAGTCGGTGATGCCGTTCAGCGAGTCGCCGACGACGCCGTAAATGCGCTTCACGCCGGCTTGCGTCAGAGCATCGACCAGATAGTCCGCTGCAGTGGTCATGATGCCTCCCGGATGTGCAGCGAACGTGAGTGAGCTTGGGGGTTGTTCAAGATGCGCCTCCTGTGGTTTCGCGCCATGCTCTCAGCCCGCGTGGCGTTGCGTCAGGTCCTCGAGCAGTTGCAGGTCCGTGACCGTGTACGAGATGCCCATGCGAAAGTCCGCGCCATTGCGCACCGGCGCGAGCGCCGACAGTTCGTTGATCGCAGAGTCGGGAAACGTCACCGTGCCTTCGCCGGTCCAGGCGTCGACCACCTTGAGGTCATCGGTGATCGAGAGCACCAGTTCGTTGATCGCAGGCTGGCCGTCATCCTCGGTTTGCCTGCGATCATGGTGTCGCGGCTCGTCTGCGCGCGCTTTAGGATTCGCACGATTACAAATTGGAATCGCGGGTATGAAGCCATCCATCACCCTCACGAACCGCCCTTCACATAGCGGCGATAGTGCGGCGTCCACATGTATTCCTCGATACGTGCATCGACGCCCGACTCGTCAAGAAAGGTGGCAACCCCATCGCGCTGTGCCTGCCGAGCCACCACTCTCGCGACCGAAATTGCCACATCGCGTAACTGGCTCACCCTCGGCAAGAGCCTTCCTTTCGGGTCGGTAACCGTCGGCGACATGGCAGCGACCGCCTTGCCCGCCACCATGAACATTGCGTCCGTTACACGTTTCGCTTCCACGGCCAGAATGCCGAGCCCCATGCCGGGGAAAATGTATGAGTTGTTCGTCTGATTGTTGGCTATTTCCACGCCATTCCAGGTGACGGGCTTAAACGGGCTGCCTGTGCCAACCAGCGCGCGCCCTTCCGTCCACGTGACGAGTTGCTCAAGCGTTGCCTCGCTGCGCGATGTCGGATTCGACAGAGGGAAAATGATCGGCTGTTGAACATGCTTTGCCATCAAACGGATCGCAGGTTCCGTGAAAGCGCCAAATTGACCCGACACACCGATCAGCACGGTCGGGTGCGCGTTCGCGACCACATCGAACAAGCCGATCTTGCCCGGCGACTCGCTCTTCCAGTTGGCAACCGCCGCCCGGCTCTGCACGAATGGCCTCTGCCAGGTGGTGATACCCGGCATCCCGTCAACCAGGAGCCCGTCGCGATCGATCGCATAAAAGCGGCTGCGCGCCTCCGCTTCACTCGCGCCCGCCTCGATCATGGCCCGCAGCACGAGCGAAACGATTCCGCAGCCGGCAGAACCAGCGCCCAGCAGGGCGACGCGCTGCTCAGTCAGCGGTACGCCGGTGACGTTGATGGCCGCGAGAAGCGTCGCCAGCGCGACCGACGCGGTACTCTGGATATCGTCGTTGAACGTGCAGAGCCGATCGCGATAGCGTTCAAGCAACGGTCCAGCGTGGTAGCCCGCAAAATCTTCCCACTGGAGAAGCACATCCGGCCAACGCGCCATCACAGCGGTCACAAACGCTTCGACAAATTCATCGTATTCGGCCCCGGTGACACGCTCGTGCCGCCATCCCATATAGAGCGGGTCCTTCAGACGTTCCTGATTGTTAGTGCCGACATCGAGCAAGATGGGCAGTGTCTCTTCCGGGTGAATTCCCGCGCAACCAACGTACAGTGCCAGTTTTCCGATCGAGATTCCCATCCCCCCGGCCCCCTGGTCGCCGAGCCCAAGAATCCGTTCCCCGTCGGTCACCACAATGGCGCGAACCTGATCGAATCGTTTGTCTGCCAAAATATCAGGAATCCGATGTTTATTGGCGTAACTCAGAAACACTCCGCGCGGCTTTCGCCAGATTTCACTAAAGCGCTGGCATCCTTCGCCGACGGTCGGCGTATAGACAATCGGCAACAGCTCTTCGAGGTTGTTGACGAGCACCGAATAGAAGAGCGTCTCATTGGTATCCTGCAGGTCGCGCAGATACGCGTAGCGTTCAAAATCGGTTTCGTAACTGCGCAGTACCTTGATCCGTCGCGCGGCTTGATCTTCCAGCGTGCCAATATGAGGCGGGAGCAGGCCATGCAAGTGGAACAGGTCGCGCTCCTCCTCCGGGAAGGCGGTTCCCTTGTTCAGTGCGGGTTGATTGATCAGGTCATAGCTCATCAGTTCCGTCGCAAGGCTCTGTTCGACCTCAGATGCTTTTTCCATGACGCACTCCTGAATAATATTAGATCAAGTTCGATTCAGATCCTGGTGCGAGACGTGCCGACACCAGAACGGCCGGATTGTACGAAGCGACTTCGCGATGGTCACCTGAAGTTCAGAATCCGCTACCTGGAGAACAGGCCGATCAGTATTGCTTCCGTTCCGATTCCCAGGACCGTGCTGAGCAGGATGGTTGCTGTCGCGTCAGCGGTATAGGTCTTGTTCTTTAACGCAAACATGGCGGCTGCGGTCGCAGTCGGAACTGCTCCAGTGATGATGGCCTGATGCGCGGGATCTCCGGTCAGCTTGAAAAGCAAAACGCCCAACAGCATCATGGCCGGCATGAAGAAATTCTTTATGCCAATGTTCGTCAGGACGTCGAGATTGATCCGGAATTTCTCTCCATAAAGCATCAAACCAAGCGCGAACAACGACGTGCCGCCGGACGCCTTCCCGATCAAATCCACTGATGAAAGTACAGGCGTCGGGAGCTTCACGTGGCAAAAACTCAAGACGACACCGAAGATTGGCAGGAAGACGATCGGATTGATAGCGGCCCCCCAAAGGCTATGGCCAAGGACGTGTACGGAATCCTTCCAGCCGTGCCCCGCTTCTCGTTTGTCCGACAGGTGAGTCAAGACAATGGTCAGGGGCAACATGAGAATACTGGTGACCAGGTTGCCGACGAGAACAACGAGGAACCCTCGCGGACCGAACATGGCTGCCAGGATTGGAGCACCAAAATACGCCATGTCGGGATACCCGCACACCAGTGCCTGCATGGTGGCGGTACGCAGGTCGTGCTTGAACACAAGGCAGCCCAGCGCAAGGGCTATCAGATAGCTGCCCATCAAGCCAAAAGTCAGGCACAGGGCGAGTCCTGGATCAACGATCTGGTCCGCGGGTGTGGTGACCGCCGCGTAAAAGAGCGCAAACGGCAGTGCAAAACGGATGACCAAGGTTGCCAGCACACCGGCATCATCGTGCTTCAGGAGACCAATCCTGGCCGACAGCCATCCAAGAACAATGGCCAATGCGACCGGCAGGAGTCCGTTAAGGATCGTTTCAATCACGGAATTGACCTTTAGCGTAGCCGTGGAATGCCCGGCGAGTGCCCGAGTCAGCTCGCCGTACTGATTGCCGGACAGGCCAACAAATGCCTCGCCGCAATACTGCGGGCGGTTCCGCGGAATGTACCGCTACGACGCTTCGGCCGCTTTTCAATTCGCACGATTGTCACCACTTCACGACCATTCAGCATTGCCGCAAATCGATCGTGATCGAAGTCGGCCGAGGCTTGCCAGTCCGACTCAAGCCGCCCATTTATGGCGTGGGGCTTGGCCGCGACACATCGAACAACAGGAATGCGTCACAACCTTGCGGAACGCGATGAAACAAGCCGACTCGTTGTGTCTTGCCAGCGTCAATCGGGCGTCATATTCAGGCGCCAAAGTTGCGGAGCATCGGGGATTTTCGCCGTAGCGTGAGCACAGGGTCATCCGCAATGTGCGGCGGCGAGGCACCATTCGCGAGTAGATGAAAGCAGGAACCGGATCTCAGGTGAGCGCGATCACTGGATCCGCGACATCGGCCGCTTCGGTAAATGAGCCTGCTTTTGAAGGCAAGAACGTGTTGTTCGTGTCTGGACTTAACGTGGATGTGTCGCCGCGTCCCGGCGTGCTAACGAAATCGAATTCGATGCGGCGATCCGGACGATGTCGAATGATGAAGGGGTGGAACTGCCGTCGCTGTAGCGTTGTGGTGAGGCTCATGTCATCGAAGACATTGGGGTGTTGTGGTCATGACCGTCTAGTAAGCGAACCGGTCAGCTAGCCGTGAGCGTTCTCAGCCGCGCAAGCGATGCCTTCACGATCTCGACGTAGCCGTGTTGCTCGGACTCGCTGAGCCACTGCATGAACGCAACCCGAAAAACGGCGATGCCCGCTTCGGCCGCAAGACTCGCGTCCGGCTCGCCGACACCGCGCTCGCGCAGCGCCCGCGCAAGCGCCTCGGACAGCGTTGCCAGCTTGATCAGCTCGCGCTCGCGCAGGTCCGTGTTGGCCGCGATCACCGCGCCGCGCACGCGCGCGAACGGGCGACGGTCGTCACCGAAGAAATCGCCCGCACTCGTCAAGGCGGCGGCGATCGCGTCTATCGCTGAAGCCTTCGCCGGCGCCATGAGGTTCATTCAACGCCTGCCTGCACTCGCCGTCGCGCGCCCCGGACTCACGGGGCATGGGCAGGCGTCGAACAAACCTCAAAAGGTACTCGCATTGGACATCGGCAGGTATTGGTGTGGACCAATCGTTCGAGTGACGGCTCTGGGGGCTCGGCGGCCGGCGACAATTGGCCGATTTCTACCTGTCAGAAAATTGACACAGGCGCGCCCTCGCGCGAGGTCCGGCATGTGACGTTCCGCGAGCAAGTAAGTGTCTTCAATGAAGAAGTAATCCTAATTACTTACAAATAAAAAATTTGCAATTTCGACGAGAATGCCGAACGTTTCTGCCATTTGGCTCTCACGCACGCATCGTAGCAGCGACTCTCAAGCGCCGGCCACTCGTTCCCGATACCGTCATCGATGCCGAAGACGGCTGTTGTCGGAACACACCAGAGGATCAGCGGCCGCCTTGTTTGAAAAATCGCGAGCACTAGCTGTCTCAGGGCGATTTGTGAACGCGGTACCGTCGCTGATACCGTCAGGCTTGTTCGAACGCGGCCCCCGATACCGTCACAACTGCAGTGCTGCACCAAGATCGTCGTGCTCGAACGCGCTTGCCATGCGTGCGATTTCTGCGCGCCTGCAACCGACCTCCTGAGCAACCGCCTGCCATGTCCGGGTGACGTTGGCCACCTCGCGGGTCGTGGCGCGTGCCTGTTTCAACGACAAGCCGAAAAACTCTGCCGCATTTTCAAGGAGGCCGACCGAACACGTTCCCTCGTCGAGATCGATGTTAGTCGTCAGGATGCGCGCCTTGACGTCGGTTGGCGTGGGATTGAGGTCATAGGCCGGTGACAAAACCCAGCCGTCGTGGCCGGCCCAGAGGAAACCGTGGTTGCGCAAATGGTCATCGACATTGGAAACCAGTACGTTGAAGGTCACACGGCGATATAACTGGGCAGCATCGGTCCGCGCCTTCGCACCGTGTTGTGTCAGTGCATCAACCAGTTCGGGATAGCTGCCACGTTGGCCGTCTCACGATCCTGTCATTGACATTGCCGAGAGAAAGGGAAAGGGAATGCGAATGCTCCCAGCGCGGTCGAAGCGACGCGACAACAGCACAGCCTTACCCGCTACCAGTGGAAGTACCTCGACGGAAATCCTGACGTATCTTGCCGAAGTCGCAATACGGATGAAACCGACACTCTCGGCGCCTCAGGCCCGGCGCGTAGCGGAGGTCGTCCTCCATGCATTGGACAACAAGGCCAACAACCATCGCGAGTTCAGCTTAGAGTATTTTGATGCCTCAAGCGGGAGCACCGACAGCATTCGGTTCCGCCTTGTACGGTTCGAGCCCGACGCCGAAGATGTATATCGGTACCGCCCAACGGCGGAAGGCTATCTGGTCTACCTCGAAATGTTGGATCTCTCGCCGGAGGACTCCCAGGAGCTGCTCGAAAGGATGCTGGACCTTCTGGTCCAGCGCGGGCGCGCCGATGCAGCCCTGGAAATCGCACGCCGTGCGCGCAAGCTAGCGTGACCGTATCAAAGTGACCAATAAGGACATCAATGAAGGCGCGGACCTTTCCTGACATGCTGCGGCGTGTCGGATACAGCGCGTGAAGCTCGAAGGGTTCGCGTCTCAATGAGGTAAGTACCCGCACTAACGTGCCTGCCTGCGACTTCCACATACTCGGTTCGACCCAACTGATTGACTATTGTTGTTAGATTCATCGCTAACTTCGGCTTTAAAGATCGGAGGCCCGCGTCAATGCAAGCGTGTCGATGTACTCCCGGATGTTGGTCACTTTGCCGTTTCGAACGGTAATGGCGAAGACCCAATGATCCTCAAACGTCCTGTTCGTGGCTTTGACTCTGCCCGTGGCGAAGCCGGCGACCAGAACCCGGTCGCCCTGCGCGACGAATTCGGGGGGCTCCGGGTATGACGTTTCCACCGTTTCGGAAGCCTTCTGAAGCAGATCCGCCAACCCCGCGTGTCTGCGGTGCGTGCCGGCCAGGGCCCACTCGCCCGGAATGATCCACTCAATGTCTTCGGCAGAAATCGTCAGCAGACCTTGCTTATCGCCGCGGCCCATTGCTGCAAAAAAATCCTTCACAATCTGGACATTCTCACGCGTGCTCATCGACATCTCTCCATTGCAGGATCGCATCAAAATTTGCGATCACGATTCATCAGTCGAACTTGACCAGGTCCTTAAAGATCAGTTGACCCCAGCTATTTCCGCGGGCCTGCACCAGCAGCCCACCTTCCGAAAGCCCGCCAAGTTTGATCGGCGAGAAACCGAGATTTTCCGCAAGCGCACCAATCTCCGCTGCGGCGCCGTCATCGTCGCTCGCTAGAAACACGACTCTCCTGCCACCCTGTACGGCCGGATCCTGGTCAAGGACGGCAGCGCCCAAATGGTTGAAGCCCCTGACAAGTCTTGCACCAGTGAAGGCCTGCGCGACGACCCTGGAAGAAGGCTGTCCTCCCAGTTCCTCAGGGGGCACGCCGTAGGCATTGGTCACATCGATGATGGTCTTCTCCTGCCAGTTCGGCAGCGCCTTCGCGACATCCGGGTGCGACTCGAAACGGACAGCCAAAAAGACTATGTCCGCCTTGACGGCATCCGCCAGTTTTTTGGGAATGATCGTGGGTCCGATCGCGGCCGCGGCCGAGGCAAAGCTTTCCGGGTCGCGAGTGGTTGCAACGGATACCTCGATGCCGCTCCGGGCGAACGCCTTGGCCAGGGCCTGGCCAATTTTGCCGAAGCCAATGATTGCGTAGCTCATATATTTCCTTTGGATTGCCGAGCCCCACGGCGCTCCGAATTATCGAATGGCGCGCCGTAGGGCGTAGCGTCAGAGTTGCGCCAGGCCGCCGTCGACGGCGACTTCGCTGGCGGTCATGAAGCTGCTGTCCGACGACGCGAGAAAGGCGGCCGCGGCCCCGATCTCCGCGGGATCGGCCATGCGCTGGAGCGGAGTCATCGAGGCGTAGACCTTTTGGCCCTCCTCGCCGAGCGCTGCCTTCGCGAGTTCGGTCGCCGTCGCCCCGGGCGACAGCACATTTACGCGGATGCCGGTACCCTTCAGGTCCTCCGCCCAGGTCCGCGCGAGGTTGCGCACTGCCGCCTTGCTCGCGCTGTAGGCGCTCATTCCCGGGGCGCCCGTGGTGCCGGCGCTCGATCCGGTCAGGATGATCGAACCGCCCTCGCCCATCAGCGGCAGCGCCTTCTGGACCGTGAAGATCGTACCCTTCACATTGGTGTCGAAGGTTTCGTCAATGTGCTCGGCGGTGATCTTGCCGAGCGCCAGCGGGCTTCCCGCCCCGGCGTTGGCGAAGACGATGTCGAGGGTTCCGCGCTCGGCCTTCACCGCTGCGTAGAGTCGGTCGAGGTCGGCCTCCTCCGAGACCGAGCCTTTCACCGCCCGGGCATTGGGCCCGAGCTCGGCCACAGCGGCTTCGAGCGCTTCTTGTCGGCGGCCGTAGATGAAGACGAAGGCCCCCTCCTCGATGAAGCGCTTTGCTGCGGCGCGGCCGATGCCGGTAGCGCCACCGGTGATCACAGCGGTCTTTCCATTCAGTCTGGTCATGTCGTGCATCCTTCCTTGGAGTTGTACGGAAGCAGGGAACTGCTTACTTGAGACAAGCATGCACTTCTGATAACCTATGCACAAGTATGCACCTTTTGGTAACCATAAAATGACCGACTGTTCTCAACATTGCGGTGGCCGCTACTCCTACGGGCTCGCCGCCACGCTCAGCATCATCTCGGGCAAGTGGAAGCCGCTGATCCTGTACTTCCTGCTCGACGGCCCGAAGCGCTACGGCGAGCTCAAGCGCAACGTTCATGGCGTCAGCGCCAAGGTGCTGATCCAGCAACTGAAAGAACTGGAGGCCGATCGCGTGCTGGTGAGGACCGACTACAAGGAGGTACCACCGCGCGTGGACTACGCGCTGACCCCGCTTGGCCGCAGTCTGGCCGACAAGATTGTCCCGCTGTGCACCTGGGGAACCGAGAACATGGCAGAAATGGTGAACATGCTCGCCGAGCGCGACCGCTTGCTTTTGCCGGATACGCAAGAACTGCTGAGAACGACGTGAGAGACGTGTTGTTCCCAGCGGTGTTGTGGACCTGTCGATGAAGACGCGGCGTCGGTGATTCAGCCGATCTCGACGTTCAAGGCGATATCCCACGTGCCTGCGCCGTTTTTGGCCAGGCCGATCATCATCAGACCAAGCGCCTCGAGCGTCGAGGCCATGGGCAGGCCACCGACATCCAACGGACGCAGTCCGAGACTCTCGATGAAGGTCGAGACTCGCGCCTTGGCCTCCGCATCGTCGGCTGCGATGAACGCGTCGAGGCGTCCGTTCTTGGCAAGTACGTGGCCAAAGACAGTGTTGAACGCTTTTACGACGTGCGCGGTGGCGGGAAGACCCTTGGCGATCTCCTGCGCGCCGGAACTGCCGTGCGGGGTGACGAGGCCGGAAAGGTCCGGGGCGACCGGATTGGTGATGTCGATGATCACCTTGCCTTCGAGCGCATCTCCGTAATCGGCCACTACCGCCGCCGCACTGCCGTACGGCACGGCGAGGATGACGATATCGCCCGTCGGCGCGGCGGCGTAAGTCCCCGTGGTCGCTCCCGCTGAGAGCTTATCGGCCAGCGCCCTCGCTTTGGCTGGGTCGCGGCTTAGGACCTCGACGGTATGTCCTGCCTTGGCGATACGGCCGGCGACCGCCGTGGCCATGCCTCCTGCGCCAATGATGCTAATAGTGCTCATCTAAAATCTCCTTCTGAGTTGGGGCATCCCCGTAATCTGTACGAGGCTTTCGCCCATCATGTTTTCCGTGTGCGCCGAGCCACTTGCGTCCCCCTCCTACCACTCCGGGAGGAAAGTGTCTTGGTCGGGCTCGGCGCGATGCGGGAGTCCCTGCCATCCGCTCAGCTGGCAGGGAAGTAGTGGCCATTGTCCATATCGGCAAACAGGCCGGGCTGCGTTGGTGTCCAGCCGAGCGTCTGGCGCGTGATGGCACTCGACGCCGGGGTATCCAGCGTGACCAGATTCGCAAGGAACCCGAAATACCCCGGCAGCATCAGCACGTCCGCGGGAATGGGCACAGCGGGCAGCTTCAAGCGACTGCCGATGGCCTCGGCGATCTCGCGATACGGAATGCTCTCGTCTGCAACCGCGTGCCAGCTTCTGCCGGCGGCGCCCTTCTCAAGCGCCAGGCGGAACACGGTGGCGAGGTCGCGGGTGTGCACGGCGGCCCACCTGTTCGCACCGTCTCCGGCGTAACCGACGACACCCTTTTCCTTCGCCAGCCCGATCAGCAGCGGAAGGAAGCCGGCATTATCGGTCGTGCTGTGCATGATTTCAGGAATCCGAACAACCGAAGATCGCACGCCTTTTTCGGCGAGGCCGAGTACAGTGGTTTCCACGATGTTACGAACCCGCAAGGTGTACTTGTATGGATCGCCGCCGGGAAGAGGCGGATCCTCCTCGGTGGCCGGCCGACCCAGGTTTTCCCAGCCGGGCGAGCCGATGCTTCCCGATGAGACCAGCGGCTTTCCGGTTCCGGCCAGCGCCTCGCCATATGCGAGCATGATCTGAAGTTCCGCATCGGCCACGGCGTTGATCCCACCGACCGGAATCAGGTCTTGCCGGTGTGCGACATGGATGACACCGTCGGAGGCGGCGGCCGCTTCTTTAAGACCGTCAAGATCCTCGAGGCTACCGAGACGCGCCTTCGCACCGAGTGCGGACACCGCAGCAGCCGCCTTGTCTGAACGAGCCAGGGCGGTGACCTCATGGCCGGCGGCGATGAGCTCGGAGATGATGTACGGACCGGAATGGCCGGTCCCGCCAGTGACGAATACGTGCATGTTAGGGATCCTATTGATGATGTGATGCGATAAGTTCTGCGAGTGCGCTCAGCCGAGAAGGCTGGTGCCGAGTGTGAAAGTGACGGATTTTGTAAAATTCATGGGCAGTTTTCTCATGACTTTGGGTATGACGGCCGGGTGCTTTTTTGCTACCAGTTCCCTGCCGTCAGCTTGTCAGCCGGCAGGGAAGTAATGACCGTTGTCCAAGTCCGCGATCAGGCCGGGCTGAGCGGGCTCCCAGCCGAGGACCTGGCGCGTGATCGCGTTGGATGCCGCGAGGTCCAGCGTCACCACCGCCGTCAGGAACCCGAAATAGCCTGGCAGCATCAGCTCGTCGGCGGGAATGCTCACGGCGGGCAGGCCCAGGCGGGCGGCAATGGCCTCCGCTATCTCGCGGAACCGGATACCCTCGTCGCCGACCGCGTGCCAGGTCTTGCCGGCAGGTCCTTTTTCGAGCGCCAGGCGGAACAAGGTGGCCAGATCGCTGGTGTGCACCGCGGGCCACCGGTTTTCGCCTTTGCCGGGGTAGCCGACGAAGCCCTTCGTTTTCGCGAGCCCGATCAGTTGCAGGCGCCCGGTCGAACTATGCACCAAGGTAGGAATTCGCACGACCGAAGACCGCACGCCCTTCTCTGCGAGCCCGACTACAGCAGTCTCCACGATGTTGCGAGCCACGAGCGTGCCCGCGTCCATAGGTCCACAAGGAAGGGCCGGGTCATCCTCGGTCGCCGGTCGGCCGAGGCTGGCTGGTGCGAGGAGCGGGCCTGCCCGCCCCAAGTTCGTGGGCGCGCCGATGCTCCCCGCCGCGACGAGTGGCTTTCCGGTGCCCGCCAACGCCTCGCCGAACGCGAGCACGATCGACAGCTCCGAGTCGCCTAAGGCAGTGATCCCGCCGGACGAAAGCAGTTCGGCCCTGTACCCGAGGTGGATGACGCCGTCGGACTCCGTCGCCGCCGCCTTCAGACCGTCGAGGTCGGCAAGGTTTCCACGTCGTACCCTGGCGCCGAGCGCAGACGCCGCTGCCGCAGACGCGTCCGACCGGGCCAGGGCGACGACTTCATGCCCGGCGGCGACGAGGTCAGGAATGAGGTATGAACCGACCTGACCGGTCCCGCCAGTGACGAAAACGTGCATGCGAATGTTCCTGATGAGTAGTGTGATGCGGGAAGCGGTGGTACCGGAGCACTCAGTCGAGAAGGCTGACGCCGATTGAGAAGTTGGTGTGCTTGACGGAGTGGGTGAGGAGGCCCAGCGACAGCAGGCAGGCGTGCTCCAGTGTCCTCGCCATGGGCAGCGGCCCGGTATCCATCGGGCGCAGTCCGAGGCTCTGGATGAACGCCGAGACGCGTGCTTTCGCCTGCGCGTCGTCCCCGGCGAGGAACACGTCCAACGGGTGGCCCGGGACGGGACCGGCCGCCAGGACGTGAGAGAACTGGGTGTTGAACGCCTTGACGACTTTCGCATCGGCAGGGGCAGCCTTGCTGATCTCCTTCGCGCCGAAACTGTCGCCGGGGGTCACGAAGCTCGTGTGGTCGGAGGCGACCGGATTGGTGATGTCGACTAGAACCTTGCCTGCCAGCTCTTCGCCGTACTGCTTCACCACGTCAAGAACGGCGGAGTAGGGAACCGCCAGGATGACAATGTCCCCGGCCGGGGCGGCGCCGAACGTTCCTGTCGTCGCGCCGGCTCCGATCTGCTCGGCGAGCGCCCGCGCCTTGGCGGCGTCGCGACTCATCACCTCGACGGTGTGTCCGGCCTTGGCGGCAAGGCCGCCGATCGCTGCGGCCATGCCGCCTGTGCCGATGACGCTGATAGTGCTCATGTGCAGCCTCCTGGTTTGTTGGGTGCTGCTCGTACTCCCGAACAACCATCCTAATCACATTGCTTGTAAAAAACAAGTAAACATGAGATTTTACTTGTGCAATGCAAGCGATGTTAATATCTAGCCATGAAGACGACATCTAAAGAAGACATTCGGTCCCATTGCGCAGTGAACTACGGCGTGGAGGTCTTCGGCGACCGGTGGTCGCTCTTGATCATTCGCGACATCGTATTTGTTGGCAAGAAGACGTATGGCGAGTTCCTGAAATCGGAAGAGGGAATTGCGACCAATGTGCTTGCTTCCCGCCTTGCCTTTCTTGAGGAGCAGGGGATTCTCTCGAAGGCACCCAGCCCCGACGATGGGCGCCGTGACTTTTACACGCTGACCGAAAAGGGCCTGGACCTCGTTCCTGTGGTGCTTAACATAGTCCTTTGGAGCGCGAAGTACGATTCGAAGTCGTACGTGCGGCGCAGTAAGGAGTTCGTCGCTCGATTACGTCAAAGCCCCACGCAGGTGAGCGAAGAGGTGAAGGCGTTGGTCCGCAATGGCGGGTGTATGTTTCCTGAGAGCAAGGAATGACCAAGACGGCAAGCGCTCCTGTCACGTCGCACGAACGATATGCGCACACCACCGGCTACGTGGTGCAGCGAATAGCTGGGCCGATGTCCGAAACGGTCCTGGAAGCCGCCATTAATGTTTCACCAATCCCAGCGGTAGTTCAGGGTCCGACATGAGCCCGACACGTGCAGCAGCACGCGGCCACAACCTGCCAGTCGCCAGCGGCTGCTTTCGGCACACTCGTTGTGTTGTCGATGACCCGTTGGAACGAGCTACTGCTTGGCGGCTTCGACTTGGACGACAAGCTTGATGTTGTTCTCCTTTTCTGGGATTGAATGGAACCATGCCGCCGCTCCTAGAGCTGGATTGCACCGGTCCGTGGATACCATTGATGGGGGCCGCCACCCACTCTGAGAATCCGGTATATTGCGATGCGAGACATCGCTCTCAGAGATAGATAAAGGCTTATATGCTCGACGGCGTATCCCTCGACCAGCTCAGAACATTCATCGCTGCGGTGGACGAAGGAAGCTTCTCCGCGGCGGCTCGACGCTTGAACCGCGTGCAGTCCGCAATCAGCGGCTGGGTGAGTGCTTTGGAGGAGCAGATCGGCATCACACTATTCGACAGGTCAGGGCGTTTCCCAAAACTAACGCCTGAAGGCGTGCTCCTTCTTGCGGATGCGCGGGCCATCGTCTCGGGCGTTGACACCTTCAAAGCTCGGGCAAAGCTCATGGCCTCGGGAGTCGAGGCCGAGCTCTCCGTAGTGTTCGATGTCTTCTTTCCCACTGCCGCCATCAGCGAGGCAGCCAGAGCGTTCGCCAAGCGCTTCCCGTTGACGCCGTTACGGATCTTCGTGGAGGGTTTGGGTGCTGGGTATCAGCCGGTACTGGAGGGGCGCTGCACGTTGGGAATCCTCGCCTCACTCCCAATGGACTTCCCGTCGCTGGCTGTCGACCGCCTCGGCACCGTCCCCTTGGTGATGGTTGCTGCGCGTGGCCACCCGCTTGCAAACTTCGAGGGCTGTATCCCCAAGAAGGAACTCTCCAAGCACGTGCAACTGGTCTTGACCGATCGTTCACAGCTGCTCGCTGGCCGCGACTACGGGGTCCTATCGTCTACGACCTGGCGCTTGGCCGATCTGTCCACGAAATATGCGTTGCTCAAGGACTGTGCCGGCTGGGGAGGGATGCCTCTTCACATGGTGGAGAAAGACATCGGCTCCGGTGACCTGGTCGCCCTTGACGTCGATGGTGTCCCGCGCGCTGGAGCCATGCTGACCATTTCTGCCGTCTACCCAGCCGCAGCGCCTCCTGGTCCCGCCGGCCGCTGGCTCGTTGAGCATCTGAAAGACTGGTCGAGCGCAAAAGAGTCGCCTGAACCTGCAAAACTCTAGCGCTAGGCAGCGGCCTTAACCGAAAGTCATTCGACCGCACGAGCCAGAAGGTAGACCGCAAAGCCCGTCTTGCCGTCACCGTGTCACGACCGCACACTACTCCACCCCGCAACTGTCTGCGCGTGTGGCGCTCCGATGCCGCCGGCAGAGTCCAGGTCGCGTTCGGTGACATCTTCACGGCCCAGACGGCCATATCGGATTTTGGATCGGCTGCCCAGGAGTCCTGGCGGAGGTGGTGGGGGCACCTTGTGCCCGTCTTGGCCATTCAAAGCCCCGGCGATGCAAGTGATTTCCGTACGATCAGTCTTACTCACGAATTCGGCGCGTGGAACCTACGGTTCCCAGAACATGGTGAACTTCGGATCAGCCATCTTCTTCTTTGCCGGAAGGTTGAGCCAAATCTGGATGACCTCCGCTGTGTTGGGCCCATCAGGATTGAGGAGCGGAAACATCTCGGCGTGGACGATTCCGCGTCCGGCCGTGAGCCATTGCACATCACCCGCGCCGAAGCGGGCGCTCGCGCCCAAGGAGTCCGAGTGATCCACCACACCTTGCCGCATGATCGTGATCGTCTCGAAGCCGCGATGCGGGTGAGCCGGAAAGCCAGGCACGGTCTTGCCGAAGTACATGCGCCAACCCTGCGCGCTGGTGGAGGCGGCCACGACCGGACCCAAATCGGAATTGCCGGCCGGATAGTGGTCGACGTGATGCGCACAGAGGAGAAAGGGATCAATGGTCTGCAATCGGGATCCCAATGGTTCGACTTTGATGATCGGATTGGTCATTGGATAATCCCCCCGACGAGCATCGGAGCCGCCTACTCGTCCAGCATGATGAGGTTTTGAAGAACAAGCGGACCGCGATACTGCAGCAGGCGACCGCCTTGGTCAACGCGGCCAAGCACGATGGGCGCGAACCCGAGTGCCGATACGAGCGAGGCGACTTCGGCGTTTGCATCTTCGTGATTTCCGGCCACGAACATCACCCGCCGTCCCCGCCCCTCTTTGGGCGCGCGGGTCAACAACGCCGCGGGCAGTTGATTGAATGTCTTGACGACCTTCGCTCCAGGCAGGGCGTTGGCCACGAAATCGCTGGATTGAAGGCCCCCAAGTGGTTCGAAGTTCATTTCGCGGTAATTCATCGCGTCGATGACCGTCTTGCCGCTCCAGTCCGCCCTTGCTCGTGCTACAGCTTCATGCGAAGCGAAAGGCATGGCAAAGATGATGATGCTTACCTCCAATGCTTCCTTGAGCGTGACGGGCCGAACCGCCGGTCCCAAGCCATTCGCCAGTGCGACGAGCGACTCGGGACCGCGCGTGTTGGTGACTGCCACTTCAATGCCATGCTCGGCAAACTGCGTTGCTAGCGCCGTGCCGACACTGCCCGATCCGATGACGGAATACTTCACGATCAGATCCGTTGGTTGATAGAGACCTGGCCTCAAGCGGCAAGGGCCGCGATGTCCTCGGAAGCACGCGCAAGTGCCGCGTCCTTGGCCTCAGGCCCGATAGCCAGACCCTCCGCTCGAACGATCGTGAGGTCTGTCATGCCGAGAAAAGCGAGCAATCCGGTGAGGTAGCTTTCCTGATGATCGAAGGCTGCGGACGGCCCGTTGGCGGGATAGGAACTGCCACGCGCCGACGCGATAAAGGCCTTCTTGTTTTTCAGCAGACCTTCAGGGCCAGCCGCTGTATAGCTGAAAGTCTTGCCGGCTACGGCGATGCGGTCGATCCAGGCCTTCAAGGGTGTGGGAATCGAAAAGTTGTACATTGGCGCGCCGATCACAACAATGTCTGCTGCGAGCAGTTCGTCCAGGTAAGCGTTGCCCTTGACCAGGTCCTCATTGAGGGTCGCGTCTTCGATGACCTCGCCCATGCGCGCTGCCATGTGCGCCGCAGAGAGGTGGAGTGGTGGATCAGCCGCCAAGTCGCGGTACGTGACCGCTAGGTCAGGGAGGAGAGCGAGCTGCCGGGCAACGATCTCGGCGGACAATCGGCGGCTCGCCGACGCCGCACCGAGCACGCTGGAATCAAGATGAAGAAGCTGCATGTTAGACCTCGCGAATGAATGGAAACGAAGCGTTCGAACGCCCTGATTTCCAATGGTGCGGCCGAAGCGGGCTCATGAGAAGCCCTGATATTAAGAACCGAACCATCCGTTTTAGCGATGGATAGTGCTCGTGCAACTTGGAAAGCGTGCACACGGCAGAGAGTCTTTTCTCGCTTGGGACCGGCCAAGCGCGTCCCGCGTCCATGTGCTTGGACGGCAGGCCGTAATTCAACGCGTGCGCAATACTTGTTGGCCATCCAGGAGTCGAGACTGGTGCACTGGTTCAAATGTGTGGATCAGTGATCCGTGCACGGGCGGCCTCTGGCATCGTCTCCGGTTATCGGAACCGCGAGGACCAAACAGGTTCATTCGCGACCGAAATCAGGGGCACGCGGCTTATTTTCACACAACTCGATCGTGCTAAAACCCTGCCTTTGTTTGACACAAACCAAAACCGAACGACCCGCGATAGGGACGTTCGGCAACCCTGAAACCCGGCTTACCATGTGGCCGCTGCGGCATCACCATTGCATGTCGTCATGCAACTCGCCCCCACAACAGATCACGAGGGAACATGCCGCGTAGCGGCCTGATTCGGAAGACCCACTTTCTTGTTTTCACACAATTTGCCCTTGCTCAATGTCCCGTTTTGTTTGACACAATGCGAGATGACCGGTCATACCGAATAACTGAAGCTGAACAAAACAAGGGATTTCTAATCTATTGAAGCATAGGCTACCGCCGGTTTTGGGCACCATGCCGCGGTGAGCGCCTCGCATACGGTTTTGGCTTGCCCGTGAAGACACCGTTTTGACGCCACCGGATGGAGGGGGAAAAACTAGACCGGCGCGAGCGAGTTGTCGGCGGGATGTCGCGATTGGCCGAAGTAGAGCTTTGCTCTCCTTGGCTAACGCTCACCGAATCGTGACTTAATGAGAGGTCGTAGGAACCTGCGATTCGTACAAGATCAAAGACGAAAAATTGACCATTTGATTTGTATAAAGTCCTGTATTCACGTTAAACCGAAGCCCAAGCGGTGAACTGCAACATGCATCGATTCATGAAAGCGGGATTGATGTGATGGACGGCTTCTCCACTTTGGCATATGCCTATCCCCGAAGGGATGGAGTCGTCCAT
Organism: Caballeronia udeis; assembly: GCF_044909315.1. Lineage (GTDB taxonomy): Bacteria > Pseudomonadota > Gammaproteobacteria > Burkholderiales > Burkholderiaceae > Caballeronia > Caballeronia udeis_A. The sequence continues at coordinate 71,531 of NZ_JBIYEB010000025.1, read as the reverse complement.
CACATCAGAGCCTTGGCATCCACGGGTTCCGATCGATCTCAGTATCCGAATCACTTACAAATTGGGCGAGCGACAGGCCGGACCAGCATCTCAATCTGGCTGTGGCACTCAGTAGCCGCCTGCACTACCTGCACTGCTGCTAGTACTGGATGCACCCATGCCACTCTCCGATGAGCAGGCCGTTACCAGCGACGAAAATGCAAGCGTCAAGACGACGCACAGAGCGCAAACGATGCGGGACTTATTCATTCTAGACTCCTGCTGGAATGGGGTTCGGATGGACGGCACCTTCCGTCGCAAAGCTCACCCCGAAGGTTAAGGTCGATATGGCCAGCACCGCACAGTCAGCACTGCCATACAGACATAACTCTCGCGAGCAGCGGTATATTCCCGGACCTACATTGTTCTTAGCTCAGTCTCGCAGCTCAGCCCGCCGTCGAGGGCAACGTGAGCTAGCGCTAGCAACCGTAAGAGCGGCCAAACAAGGCCATCGGATAGCGGTGTACTCATCAGAAGCTCACACGCCGCGCGAATTCGTTTCGAAGGCCGTCCGGCCTTTCGGGTATCCAGCATATACCCGTCCATCCCGACCACTGCATAAGCACATGTATCGCCGTGCCCCTACTTTCAATCGCTGCGGCATGCCAACGCGGTTTCACACGTCGCGATCAGAGATTGCCGTCTGATACGCGAGTTCTTCAACCCGCTGTCATGCCAAGACGACGGAGTAGTTCCGCCCCTGCCGGCGTCAGCCGAAATCTGCCATCGTCGAAAGCCGTAGACACGATTTCGACAAGGCGCGCTTCTTGAAGAGCGATCGCATCTGGATCACCAGCAGCGACCTGGTTGGGCGCATCGAGCAGTAGAAACAGAATGGCAATCTCATGGTGGCTCAGCAGCGATTTCATCATCGACCTCAGGCATACACGAGTACTGGGCAGGGAGCGCACGAAGATCACCTTGTGTCTCGAATGGCTTGCATATTGCGACGAGTCCGACGTGGTTCCCGCCAGAACTCTGTTGATCGGCTTGACGGAACCCCTCTAACTACGGAGGCGCTGTCAGCGATCTGGCGCCGTCGTTTCCATTCGTGGACCAGATGGTGTGCCCAGTCACAAGCGTCACGCGAGATTGTCCGCCGCAAGCAGCGGGCTATCTCAAGACAGCACGATCGGATGATGTGAGTAAAGCTTGTGGTATTCCCTGCCCTGATTGTGTGTAATGCAATGCGACAGGGAACCGTGCGCCTACCGCATTGCGACGGCTAGGACGCGGCATGCGCACGCAGGTCCACGATGAAGTTGTTCAACTCGTTGTCCCCGGCATCGGTAATCGCCCAGTAGTTCATCCCTGCAGCACTCCAGTGGGCGAGGTGATAGCCCTGCTGCTCGTATATGTGAGGCGCGGCGCCGGCGTCGCTACCCGGCCATACATAAAGATTGATCGGGTGCAGCTTGTAGCGATAGACCATCACAGCTACTGACCGCCCATTCAGGTAGTCCAACCGACCGCCGACCAGCGGATACCCCTGCTGCGCAAGATCAACCACGGGCGGGGTATAGTCCAGCTTGCCATTGAACCAGGGCTTGACCGTATGCTTGTCGGTTGAAATCACATCGGAAAGGTGATTGAACTGCAGCGAACGGATATGGTTATCCACGAGCTCCTGAGTCAGGCGCGTCTCGCTCGATGGCACCGAGAAGTACAATCCCGCGCTCCAGCTCAAGGCGACCACACTCATCACCATCGCGCCAACTGGAGCCCAGCCCAACGATCCGCCACCGCTCCATTGACCAAATCGGTCGCCCAGCCGCTGCCAGAGCGAGCGCCGGCCTGGCAGCGCAGCCTTGATACGCTTCACCAGTTCCGCTGGCGCCTCGACGCGCAAATCAGCCTGCCTGAGCTGCACGCTCACTTGACGCTGCTCCTCGTAGGCCCGCTGACACTCTTCGCAGCCGGAAAGATGGCGCTCGAACTCGAGCGCCTCGGACAGGCTCAGTTCCTGGTCGATATAGCCTGGAAGTAGTTCAAACGACTGTTCGTGGTCCATCATGCCTCCTGATCCGTCGGTGCCAGCAGCGCCGCGAGTTGCTGGCGTCCGCGCCCGAGGCGAGACATCACCGTGCCCATCGGGATGCCCACGATGGCGGCGATTTCCTTATACGACAATTCTTCAAGCTCCCTCAGCACGACCACCTCCCGGTATTCCAGCCGCAAACTCTGCAGCGCCCTATGCACCCGTTTCTGGCTCTGGCTGCGTATGAGCATCGCCTCAGGGCTGTCGTCGTGTTCCGCGGTATTCGTCTCAAGGCTATGCATGTCTTCCTCGAACTCCGTGGTGTCCGCCGCGTGGCCCCGGTTCTGCTGATGCCACGTGTAGAAGGTGTTGCGCACGATACTCAATAGCCAGGCGCGGGCATCCTCGCCGCGGAATCCGCCAAAAAACCTGAACGCGCGAAGGTACGCCTCCTGTACGACGTCCTGGGCATCCTGATCGTTATGCGTCAGCCATCGCGCAACATTGAAGGCCGAATTCATATGAGGTAACACGAGCTTCTCAAACCGCTGCGCGTTGACTGGATCGGCCATTGTCAAATTCCTGAGTATCCGCAATCCGTGACCGACAGTTAATAGACCGCCGGCATGCCATTTTTATTCCCGGACCCATCGCCACGAACAGATGCCAAGTTGCCCCCGGCATAACAAGCACCGGTCAAGCGATCCGTAGACCCACGCGGAGAACACTCTCAACACACGCAATCTCATCCACCCAGTCGGGCTTGCCGAAGTCGTTTTCGCCTCCGGCCCTACCGGGTGGTCGAATGTCGGACTGGGCTGGTGTGGCAGACAATCCGACGTTTTTTCATACAACTGTCAGACAATAACTGTGGCTTTGAGTGGGTGCTAAAACCCGACGCACGCGGTGCCCAGCAGAAAGCCGTCTCAGGCGTCAATAACGCCTCCCTCAACAAGCTGACTTCATCGTCTGCACGGGCGACCTGTCCCATAACCGACGCCCCGCTCCAGCGCCGCAAGCCGCGATTTCGGACGCGATGCCGGCTCGCGCTGCGCCTCCACATCGATCACAGCCGCTTCAGATAGAAGAGTAGCGCCTCTTTTGAATTCTCGGTGGGTGGTTTGGCGAGTCAAGGGCGGCCGTGAGTACGGTGAAGCGAACTCTTGAGGTGCACTGAATCGACAAGCTGAAATGTGGCTGGTTACGGAAGCAGGCGGTTAGAGTCCGCTACGCGACATAGTCTTGCACAAGAGGCTAACAGCCTTCGCCGCCGGCGTTGATGCAAGCCTCAGCCACCGCTATTCGCCCCGCACTTTGAGATCGAGATGGCTCACTCGCACCGGCGGCACAAACCACGTGAGGCATAGCCCGGTGATCGCCGCTGCGGCTGCAAGCGCAAGACCGGCGTGGATCGATTCAATAAGTGCGCTGTGCGCCGAATTCATGATTGCATCTCCAGCGTGGCCTGCATCGACAAGTCGGCTGACCAACGCGGCCTGCTCTGTCCGGTCGATCATCAGTGCCGGACTCGCGAACGACTTGAACCACTGCATCGCCTGATAGGAGTCCAGCGAGCTGTGCACACCGCGCGCGTAAAAGTGACTGAGCAGCGAGCAGGTCATCGCGGTACCGAGGATGCCGCCGAAAGTCCGAAGCGATTGCAGCAACGCGGTGGCCGCACCGAGATGACCGCGCGCTACAATTTGCTGTGAAAAGATCGTGAGGTTCGACGCCACCAGACCGAGCCCGATCCCGCTGGTGCCCATGCACATCACCCAGACGAGATGAGGCATCTTGCTCGTGATAGCGATCACGCAGAGGCAGGCGATCGTGAACAGGCCAAAACCGGCATACATCGTGATGTTGGCTCGCTTGACCCGCGTGACAATCCGATTGTTGATAGTGCTACCCACGGTCGTGCCTACTACGAGGGGGGTGATCAGCATGCCGGAATGGGCCGGAGACATGCCAAAGCCTCCCTGGAACAAGAGCGGGACGTCGAACAGCAGCGAGAACATAGCGAAGCCGCCCAACACTGACATCGCAAAGAGCGCCGCCAGCTTACGATCGATCAACATGTCCACCGGCATGATCGGGTTGGCTGTGCGCCTTTCCCGGATCCACAGCGTCAGTCCGCCGATTGCCGCGACCAAGCCGAGTGGTACTGTCAGCTCAGTGATGCCTTCTTTCGACAAAAATTCAATCAGCAGCAATACTGCACCGAACGTCACCGCGAGCGCGCATGCGCCGAGCCAATCCAGACGCGCCAGTCCAGGTTGGCGCAGGTGACGCAAGTGGGGCAAGAAACGGTAGACGAACAGCAAAGACACAATGCCGATCGGTACGTTGACGAAGAACACGAGCCGCCAGTTGCCATACTGGGTCATGAAGCCTCCAAGGGCAGGTCCAATGATGTTGGCCGCGCCGAATGCCGAACTGATGAAGACCTGCCAGCGCAGACGTAGTCGCGGGTCGGGGAAGAGGTCAGCGACGGTTGCGAAGACCGTGCCAATCATGATGCCGCCACCGATCCCCTGCACGCCTCGCGCGATCACGAGGTACAGCATGCTGTCGGCCATACCGCATAACAGCGAGGCGACGGTGAAGAGAACTATGGCCGCGAGCAGCAGGGGCTTGCGACCGAAGAGGTCGCCGAGTCGGCCGAAAATGGGGATCGTTACTACCGATGCCAGCATATAAGACGTGGCGACCCATGCATACAGGTCAAAGCCCTTGAGATCTGTGACGATCCGAGGCAGCGCGGTACCAACGATTGTCTGGTCCAGCGCGACCAGCATGGCCACCAATGCCACGCCCAGCATCGCCAGCAGCGATTCGCGAAAGGGCAGCAATTGCCGGTTCTGGTCATGTGGAGCGGCGTCGGCAGTCATGGTGTGTTCCATTAGATGTCAGGGGCAGTGGAAGCCGGTAGAGCGGGCGACATGCCTGCTCGCGCAGCACGTTGATGGATTGGCACGCCTTCGAACCAGCCACGTGACATGCAGGAACTCCGTGACCATCCTGCTGCCGATTCAAATCCGCAAGCGTGGTCAGACGCGCCCTGGCCCAATAATCGGCGTGGCCTGAAATCGCCGATACCGGCAAGGGTATTGCCGCACATACCCAGCCTTACCGCTCAATTTGCCGACTGTGGCCGAAAATAAGTCCTTAGGCCGGCGAGCGGGGATCCGTATCCACCTGACTGCGTATTGTTCGGCAAGCCATTGACAAGTTGCGCTCGCGGATCCATCGGGTTCAGGTTCAGCTCTCCGGCCTGGCGATTACCGTGAGTGGGATACTCGCTGCCGCGTGCAGCCTGCGGCATCAACTGCGTGCTGTTTTCGGGCGCGTTGACATCGTCATAAGGACTGAGGCCTTTCGCCGCGACGCTGCCCGCAGCGCTACACAACACTGCTAGCAGGAGTGCCCTCAATGCCATCGGCGCTTGCTTCACGCTCACTCTCTCGAAGAATATTTTCATGTCAACGCTCGTTAAGGTATCGAAAGCGTGAAGCCTGCTATCGACTTGGTTAGTCAGAGCGACGCTCTGTACAACAAAACAGCCGAGCCGATTTCCTTATCCCCAAGTTCCGTTCGCTGCTTGCTTCACAACTCGCGCAACATCCGCTACGCCTGGGCAGTCGGGACGATACGCTTGTTGTTTAATTGGCGGCGCTGTTCCCTATGGCTGCATCCTGTTGCGCCAACTGCTGCCTCATGCGGGCGACCTGCGCCGTGAACATCGGGTTGACGTCTGGCTACGAGGTTTCGGTCATGTGGTTCAGGCTGTTCTGCTACGGGTCGATCATTTCCTGAGTGACCACGGCGCGGGTCTTATCTTGAGCAAACGCCCTCGACGACGTGAAATCCGCTAGAGAAATGGCGGTCATGGAAAATTTCTTCATTGCGGCCCCCCTGAGCGTGTTGTGCGATCTGCAATGAATAGACGCCGGTTCCTCGAAAAATATTCCCGCGTTTTCAATAAAAATATCTGCCGCCCGTCAAGGCAACTCGGCAGTGGCTAGCCAGCATCAGACAGCAGGTCCGTATCCGCTAGCGGTCTGATCACGTTGTCGCGACACACCTTGCCAGTGCTACCCAGGTGCACGGCCAGTTAAGCGGGCACTGCCTTCAGCCAGGACGGGAACCGGTCGCGCGGAACCCACTGCCTCAGTCGAAATGTTATGCCTCCTGGAATAAAACGAAAGGCCCGACAGTCTAGCTATCGAACCCATTCAAAAGGCCCGTCGGATACTCCGGCGATCTACCTCTTGAATCTATTCGTGAGGTCACCATGTCGTCAAATCTTCCATCCGATCCATCCCGTCGCGGCGCGTTGAAATGTCTCGCTTTCGGAGGCGTGGGTACCGTATTTGTCTTGGCCGGCGGTATTCTCGCGCCGGTGGACCTGGCTCTCGCCGCCACGGCGAAGGATTCGTCAGTTGCCTCGGGGATCCCCCTGTTCCTCCAGATCAGCGACTCTCATATTGGCTTCAACAAGGAAGCCAATCCCGACGTCGCGGGTACGCTCAAGCAGACGATTGACTACGTGAACGCTATGCCAATCAAGCCGGCGCTGACGATCCACACGGGCGATATTACGCATCTCTCCAAGGCGGAAGAGTTCGACCTGGCAGCCCAATTGATGTCAGGTTTAAATATCACCGAGTTGCATACCGTGCCCGGCGAACATGATGTGACCGATGGGACAGGGACGGAATACTTCAAGCGTTTCGGCCAAGCCTCCGACAACAAAGGCTATTACAGTTTTGACCACAACGGCGTGCACTTTATCGGCCTCGTCAATGTCATGCATTTCAAGCCAAACGGTTTGGGTGGTTTGGGCGACGACCAACTCGCCTGGTTGGAAAATGATCTGAAGGGCCGTTCGTCCAGCACGCCGATTGTCGTCTTTGCGCATATGCCGATGTGGACGATCTACGAACCGTGGGGTTGGGGCACAGGCGATGCTGGCCAGGCGATGAGCTATCTGAAGCGCTTCGGCTCGGTCACGGTCCTGAATGGGCATATCCATCAGATCGTGTCTAAGGTGGAAGGAAATATCACCTTCCATACGGCGCGCTCGACGGCCTATCCGCAACCGACGGCCGGCAACGGGCCCGGACCCGGGCCGCTGAAGGTGGCGAGCGATCAGCTTCCGAAGATGCTTGGCGTGACCAGCATCAAGATCGTGCGCCATCCGCTCAAAGCGACGCTCTCCGACACGACGCTCGTCTGAATTTCCACATCGCGCTCACCAACCAGGAACCACGTCATGTTAACCACCGCTCTTCGCCGCGCCTTCTTCCTCTCCCTCGGGGTCGGGATGCTCATGGCGGCATCCGCTGATTTCTCCGTCGTGCAAGCACAGGAGACCAACGCCGTTGTTTTGAAGAATTTCATGTTCTCGCCGATGTCGCTCACGATCAAAGCCGGCTCGACCGTGACATGGAAAAATCTTGATGGCGAACCGCACACAGTTGTCAACGACTCCGGCCTATTCCGCTCCAGCGCGCTCGATCAGAACGACACCTACAAGTACACCTTCGATAAACCGGGTGTCTACAAAATCTTCTGCGGCATACACCCGAATATGAAGGAGACCATTACCGTCCAGTAAGGACGCTCTACCGGAGCTAGCGCCGCGCGAAATTGGGAAACCGTTCGCAAGCTGAGGTTCGAGGACTGGGCCATCGCGAACTTGATCGCGGGCCTTGGCGGCGCTCACACCTTCCCATTAAGCGCGCCCTATCGTCATTGCATTATCTGCGTCCGCCTGGCATATGCTCAGCCATTTCCACCGGAAGATTGGCAGTATTTTAGGATTGCTTGCGATTCTGATGGCAACGCTCGCGCCGACGGTCTCGCAAGCGCTCGCCGCGAATCTTCGTGTGAACACCGTGTCGAGTGCACATTGTTCCATGCCTTCGATGCGAGACCATGAGCCAGACATCAAGTCCAGTCCGCAGTCAATGATGTCCGACGGGCAGTCCTGCTGTTATTGCGGTCTGCTTGCGCACATGCCCGTGGTGCCCATTGTGCAAGCGCCTTTCGCCATCACGGTTAGGGCAGCCGCGTACCGTGTAACGGCTCGCTTGGAGAGCGTCCGCCACATCGAACCGCTCACTTCCTCGCAGCCTCGGGCTCCTCCAGTCTCGTCCTGATTTGAGTCACACCGAAGCGATGCATTTACCGCATCGCGATGTCTTCGCATGTTTTTTCACAGATGCGCGAGGGCTTACTACGACTCACAATAAGGATGAACCAGAACCATGCACATCATTTCAACGCGCCGCGGGAAACCGTTGCTCGCGGCGTCAATCGTTTCGGCTGCGGCAAATGCAACCCTGCTCATGCCCTCGCTCGCCACCGCTCACGCGATCGCTGGAGACCGTGTCTTTCCGTCGACACTTGCCGTGGACGATCCCGGCGTAGGTGACGAAGCTAACCTTGAATATGGTCATCAACGCGTTCCCGGTGACAACGGCGATCAAGGCATCAACACCTTCCAATTCGAATATGACAAGCTGATCACGCAGAGGCTGGCGCTATCGGTCGATGGCACGTATGCGTTGCAAAACAACCCGACGGCCCGCGGCTTTGATAACTTTGGGGTTGGATTGAAGTATCTGCTATATGTCAACGAGCCGCACGAATTCATGTCGTCCATCGGTGTCAATGCAGAGCTAGGTGGCACAGGAAGCAAGGCAATTGCCGCCAGTTTTTCGACCATTTCTCCGACGGTGTTCGCTGGCAAGGGATTTGGCGATCTGCCTGATTCACTTGCCTATTTGCGTCCGATCGCCGTGACGGGCGAGGCTGGCCCCGCGTTAGCCATTGGCGCAGGGCACCCTAACGCGTTCAACTATGATTTTACGGCGCAATACAGCCTGCCGTATCTACAGCAGCACGTGCATGACATCGGTTTGCCGCAACCGCTGGCGAACACTATCCCGCTGGTCGAAATCCCACTGTCGAGAAGCCAGGGCCAGACGACGGGGACCGTCAACCCGGGCTTCATCTGGATCAACCGCTACGGTCAATTTGGCATCGAGGCTCAGATTCCAATCAACCGAGCGAGCGGTTCACGCGTGGGTATCCTGGTGCAGGCCCACATTTTCTTTGACGATGTAGCGCCGACTACGATCGGCAAGCCGCTATTCCAGTGATGAAGGAGCAAACGATGAAAGAGCACGGAAACGTTTGTCGGCAGCTAGCGAAGAAGTGTCTTGCGTCTGTCGCGGCGCTCTGCCTCGCGAGCGCTGCGTTCGCTCATGTTTTCCCGCAGAAGCAGGAGCCAGGAGCCGGCACAACGGTCGCGTCGCCCCAGCGGATCAAAATTGCATTTGACGGGCAACTGGAGCCGTCCTTTAGCACTTTGACGGTAACTGATACCAGCGGTAAGCAGGTGAACACCGTAAAAGCCGCCGTTGATGCTGAGCAATCGACGGTAATTTCCGTTCCCCTGCCTTCTCTATCGGCGGGTCACTACACCGTACATTGGGCGGCTGTGGCCTCTGATGGGCATCGTACCCATGGTGACTATTCATTCGACGTGAAATAGCGTGCAACACACCTTTGACTCGCCCGTCATCGCGCAGATGGTGCTAGCTGCCGGCGCTGACATTGCGTTCGCGATTGCGGTGGGATCCGCCTTACTCGCCGTTGGAGGCGCAGTGCGCCTTCGTGCCATGCGGACAACGCTTGTCGTGTGGCTCGTCTTGCAAGGACTCTATCTGCCTTTGCAGGCGAGCGTGATGTCTGGCATGACACTTGGCGATGCCTTGCCCGCGATTCCGCTCGTGATCACGAAGTCACACTTTGGGCTAATGTGGACGATTGGAACCGCAGCCGGATTCACCGCATTGATCGCGGCGTTTGCGCTGCGCCCCGCAACAAAAAAGTCGACTTGGACGAGTCTGCTTATGACTGGATTGATCGTTGTCGCCCTGGCCCATGCCGCTTCGACTCACGCGGCAGATGCGGGTAACTTCTCGGTTGCAGAACTGGTGCATTTCATCCATCTGCTGGCGACAGCAGGATGGGCGGGTGTAGTTATCGCTGCGGCTTGGCCGTTACGACGAACATTTACGGTCACGCCGAACGCTGTCGCGCACATCACGCGACTGTCGAACGTGGCAACGCTCACGTTCTTGTTCGCGATCGGGACAGGCCTCATGAATGCGTATCGCGGACTCGGTGGATCGCTGGTTCCGCTGACCAACAGCCTCTGGGGCCAACTGCTGCAAGCGAAAGTGCTAATTGCGATTGTGGTCATCACGATCGGGGCGATTAATCGCTTCGCCTTCATGAAACGCATACGCATGGGCGATTCTCGTGCACTACCTGTCTTTATGCGGCTAGTAAAGGTAGAGGCCGTCCTGATGCTCATCGTGCTGATGGCGGCCGCGGTTCTGGGACACAGCATCCCTGCCGCGGCCGGCTAACCGCCATACACCGTTTCCGTATCGGCGACGCTCGTGACGTCACGAGTCAACATCTGTCCCATGATGTCGAGATCGCTGACGACAGTTTAGGTGTCGCATTTTCGCTGGTTGGTTGCCCGCAGTGGATGAGTCAGCAACAAGGCGAGTAGACGTATCTGATCGAAAGCGAAATCAATAGCCGCTGTGCGTTTGTCACGTCACCCGTGCACCACGGTTCGGTCGATCAACATTGGGCGCTTCGCCTCCGCTCGCCATGCTGGAAAACACGCCATCCCTGCGGATCAATCCGTGGAACAACGCCGCCGACGCGTGCATCAGGAAAGTCCCGGACAGTAGTAGCGCGAGAAACATGTGGGCCTTACGCAGCATCAGGTAGAGGTGCATGTCATGCGGTGCAATCGGCGGCAGATGCAGCGAGCCCAGCAGCACAATCGGATAACCCTCGGCGGAAAGCATTGACCAGCCCACCAGCGGCATCATCACCATCAGCGCGTACAGCGCAAGGTGCGATAGCGAAGCCGCCAGACGCTGCCAGCCGGGCATGTCGCGTGGCAGCGGTGGCGTGCCGTTCTTCAGCCGCACGACGATGCGGATCAGCGCCAGGACCAGTATCAAGATGCCCAACGGCTTGTGGAGCCCGAGCAGGTTCCGGTCCAGACCAATGATCAACATCGCAGCAATGAGCACTGCCATGAGCCAGTGCAGCGAGCGAGCGGGAAAACTATAGTGGGTAGTGTGTTTATTCATTGGCTGTTTCCCTCTCTTGGGAGAAAAATGGTGCTTGTGTTTGGTGATGATTCTTTACGGGGGTTGCCGGATGGTTCGGCGCTGCGGGGAAAACTATTGGGTCGGAGTTGCCGTCAAGGCCCGCACCGTGGGTCCGCGCTGCGCCCGCGATGGGCGAACCACGGATCGATTGGGCGATACACCGATCTCGTGAAATTGATTTCACGTCATTGCGGTTTTGACCTTCTGACCGGTGATGCCATAGCCGATTGAACTCCGTGGAGACACGCTTCGCACGGATAGACTGCGAAACCCGCTTTTTTATTCCGGACCCTCTCGCGCTGCAACTAGACGGAGGCCCAGCACGAAATGAGGTATACGCCAGCACGCGATGTAACCGGCGTTTAGCGGCAATCACCAAAGCGCGGCGTCTTTTTCTTCCCGTCGACATCGACGGTGTCGTCGCACGGCAGTTCGCGCTGCTGCGCATCGGCCGCTAGCGTCTCTGCCTCTTTCGTGCCTTCCTTAAAGCCCTTCACCGCAACGCCCAAGTCCCTGCCGATATTGCGCAGCTTCTTCGTGCCGAACACCAGCGCGACGATCAGCAAAACGATCAGCCAATGCCAAATACTCAACGAACGCATGACTTTACTCCTTGGCCCCGCCCTCGCGTTTCCACACGGCGAATATCTTGTGCCTTGCAGCCTGAATCGAGCCGCGCACCCCTAATCTGCGTGACATCGGGTGGCGTTGCACGGAAATGAGCTAGGGCGGGGCTTCCCTGGTCGCGCGATCCACGCTGGTGCGACGCGCGGCTCACGGCCTTCTCGACTGTGACGCTCAGCGTCACCGGCTGCTTCAGCAGGTAGCCCCCTCCACGCACCCAGGCACTTCTCAATCAGATCGCACACCGCCTTAATGTCGTACGGTGCACACCTATCGGATCTGGACGGTAATCTGGCGTAGATGCGGATCCGCTCGCGCCGACTCAAGGCGACGGCTGAGACGTCGGTTTTGTCTGCGCGGTCTGGCCTGCGGCCGCCAGCGCGTCCCTTTCCGCTTGATGTTTAGCTGCGACCTTTTGCTCTGCCGCAAGAATGTCGGCAGGGTAGTCTCCGTCATCGCCCTGAGAGGGGTTATAACCGACCGACTCCAGCTCCTCGAGCTCATGCAGCACTTCTGCTCGAGTGAGTTGATGCTTGTTGGATTCCGTCGGCGTTTGCGCGTACACACAGCCGGACGTTGCCATCAGCGTTACGCTCACGATGAGCGAACCAAGCATTGGCTGGACGATAGACCCGTTCAAATATTTCGATTTCACGTCAGTACTCCTTGTGTTTTTAGAAATCTTGCGTGTCAGTTGGAGGTGCTCTCCGTCATTCCGGTATTTGGCGCCTTCGCTGCATTTTGTTGGGCCAGATGCTTCTCCTTCATACGGGCAACCTGTGCTGCAAACATTGGGTTGACGTCTGGGTACGAGGATTCAGTGATGTAGTTCAGGCCATTCTGTTGTGCTTCGATCAGTTCCTGATAGACCTCGGCGCGGGTCTTGCCTTGAGCAAATGCGCTCGACGATGCGAGAACAACCAGAGAGATGGCAACCATTGCAGATTTCTTCATTTCCGACTCCTGAGTGTGTTGTACGGTAGCAATGAGTAAACTCCGTTTCGGCGTTGGATATTCCCACGCCACTCAAAACATCCGACTCGCGGGCCTAAAGATAATTTCAAGTGCAATGGGAATAAACGCGCTGCGATCCAGGTAAACATTCATGTCCGGCCATGCATCTCGCCCACTGGAGTGCCACGAACGGCTGCAGCGTCATCGGAGATGTCGTGCGTGACAAAAGCTGGAAGTCGATCACTCCTTGGCCCGGTGTTCCAATTTCTTAAAAGTCCGTTTAATGCTTTTTGGATCGCTCGATGAAGAAGCAGCTTCTCGCATTGGTAATCTTGTGCCCACCGGCGGGTACTATGCGCGCGCAAAGTCGTGTGACGCCGTATGGCCTGATCGATAAAGGCTTCGAGGCGCTAAGCAATATGCGCGTGACCGGCAAGACCGCCAGCGGTCGACAGTGCTTGCTCGATACAACCTTCGGTCTGAACAGTCCCGTGGGGGTTGAGAGGCACCGGGGATCTGGGCGGTGGTCTGGCCGCGGTATTCACACTTGAGAAAGGCTATGGACTCAATACCGGAAAGCTCGGCCGAGGTGGTGCCAAGTTCGAACGCCGGGCCATCGTCGGCCTGAGCAGCAATCGGTACTGAACCGTCACGCCGGGTCGTCAGTACGCCGGCGCGGCGGAGTATCTGGGAGACTTCGAATTCGGTGATTTCGAAGCCCGTAGCCGCCCGGCGCGAACATGAAGAACATCATTCGCACTACGCAACGCCACGACTAAAATGCGTGAGAGAAGGAGCGACTAAATGAAGATGTCCCGCGTTCTCTCGGGCGAATCGCCCGTCGGTGGCTCTGGCATTCGTTCGATGAGTTTCGAAGCGGAGGTCGTTTCATGGCTCCCGCAGTTGCGCCGCGATGCGAGAGGACTAACGAACGATCCCGCGTGGGCCGACGATTTGGTACAGGACACCGCCGAGCGCGCGCTCACGCGCTGCACGACATTCCGTCCGAGCAGTAACCTGCGTGCGTGGCTCCTCGCGATCCTTCGGCACCTCTACATCGATCAGTTGCGGGTACGTCGAGAGATTGCCGTTGACGATGAACACGCGCCGTTGTGCAAGCTGGAGGCTCCCCGGGGCGAGTTCGACGGGCTCGTGTTGCGCGACGTCCAACGGGCGCTCTATCGGCTACCGGTCGAACAGCGCGAAGTGCTGCTGCTCGTCTGCGTCGAGGAGTTGACATACCAGGAAGCGTCGAGCGCGCTCGGCGTGCCTATCGGTACGGTGATGTCGCGGCTGTCGCGCGCGCGTGAACGCCTGCGCGCGCGTGCACACCTTCGCGTGCTGCTGACCGAGGGATCGACGAGTAAGTTCTCACCACAGCAAGTAGTGAGAGATCCGTTATGAACAACGATGATGATCCTAATTCCGTGCTCAGGCCCGACCTGCCCACGTTGTCGGCGTTCGTCGACGACGAGTTGCCGGATGCGGAGAGCGCTGGCGTACTCGCGCGTCTTGCAAACGATCCCCATGCCGCCGCGCAGGTCGCTGCCTGGCGTGCGCAGAAGTCCACGCTAAAAGCGCTGTTCAGCGCTCCCGCGCATGAAGATCCATCCGTCGTTGTACATGCCCCAGACCCTTGGTGGTGAATCTGCATCGCGGCGTGTTTGCTCGTGCCCGGAACAGACGTGACGCTCGCGCTCGGAGCGTTAGCATCGCGTTGGATCAACAACGGCATCGTCGACTATCCAATGACGCTCGCAAAACGCGTCGACGTCGCCTATCCGGTCTATGCGCCCAAATGGCATCATTCGGTCGAGGTCACGGCCACCGAAGAAGAACATCTGAACAGTTGCCTGTCGAAACGTCTGAACCATTCGCTGTGGGTGCCGTCAAGTCGGGAGGTCTGTGATTCGTTGGTCGGCGGCCGTCTGTTGCCGGGCGAAGTACGTCTGGTGGCGCCGGTTTATGCACGAAAATCCGACGGGTGCACGGCTCACGCTCTACGCAACTGGTACTTCCACGGGCGAGACCACGTTTCGTCTCTTTCGCGCTGACAACTAGCCTGACATGGGGGGCTAACAACCAGGTGAGCTATGAGTTGGCGGCCGGAGTCCTGGCACTCGTGTAGATGCATTAAAAATGTCACCCGTTGAATGCCAAGGTAAAGGAATAAAAAGTTTCCCTCAAGACCAAGTCTTGCGTGGTTGGGGATAGTGATCCCTCCGTTGCGAACCTTGATGACGGGTCCGGTTTCTCGTCGTCTGGCTACGGAACTGATCCGCACCAGTCAACCATCTGGCTCAAGGTGAGCGCCGACTTAGCGCGGCTGGCCATCCGACGCATTGGCGGAATAAAGGGCACGTAGAACACGCTAGCAAAATTAATGAACAATCGGCCATGCGACCGTCACCGAAACGCAATGCGCCAGAAAGCTACGTTTGTTGGATGGCGGCTTTATTTGTCGGTGGTCTTCAGGGTCTTTTAGCTAGCGTGACCAAGGAATACTGTTAACAGAATTGGCGCATTTCGTCAGATGCTGCCACGCGGCGGATCCCGTCAGAGTGCAACCCAGATCTGCTGGATAAGAGACGTTATCCTTATCATATGGTCGCCGCTCGACCTGCTGTTCTTGTCGCGCCGGACCCTTTCTCCGAGGGGCAATCGTGCTACGGGCAGCCCTTCCTCGGGTCAAGAGGCGATGCGCCAGACGGCCGAAGTCACTCGCTCGGTATTCAAGCCGAACTGCCTGGCGATGGAAATCAGACGTTCCTGCCATTCCCACGTGCCAAACACGTCGTGGACGTTCTGCAGGCAGCTCAGCAAAGCGATTGTTGTCGGGTCATACACATTGATGTGTGCGCGCAGTAGAGCCTTTTTCAACGCTGCGACCCCCGCATCCATATAAGCGGGAATCTCGTTCGACGCCTTCGCGAGAAAGCGAACGGGCACCCCCTCCATCGTCGTGCTGTAATCGCGCGGCTGGATCAGGCGACCCACTGGACACCCGCCAAGGTAACCACAGTAGGCGCCGCCGCCGCGCTGTAACAAACCCGCCCGACCCTGCTGCTGCAAGTGCATAGCAGCGCGGTCAAAGATTTCCTGGTGGCTCAGGAAAGCTGTTGTTTCCGTTTTCATCTCATGCTCCTTCTGCCTTTTGGCCCTCTTACGCTGCAAGCCGATAACCCATCATTGCCGGCCGTGCAATCGCAGGAAACACACACCACGCGCCGTCGTCGTGCCGAAAGAAAAAAATTGCACGCGAACCGGCCGCGGCCGAGACCTCGACGCGCACATAGCGTCTCTTGTGTAAGCCCATGCGACCAGATTGGACTACGCGGATCCGCATCGTTGGAGTGGGCGCGAGCCATTTTTCTACCAGGAAACGTAGGGACTTCTCGGCGATGTTCATGTCCTTCTCCTTCCACTTCGGCCTCACTACTCACGCTGGCGGGCTGGTTAGTCGCCGTATGCCACGACCTGTCAACCGTCCGGCGTACACTGAGCAGACCACCGCAGTGCCCGCCTTATTCCCGAGTTGCAATTTTTGGTAGCCTTCAACGTTCGGCCAGTTGTTCAGCAACTACCGCTGTTCGCGGTGAAGTCATCGTGACAGGTTGCTTCTTTAGTCGAGTTAGCCATTGTCTCCGCACGAGGTGGTGCGTACACGAAGCTCAGTACCGCCGCCGGGAGCCAGCGCACCCGACAATCACGAACTGCAACTGGCTGTAGAAGTCGCCCGGAACATTGGGCTTCCAACGCTCGTTCTTGGTGCAGGCCTCCCGCGCTCTGCTTCCCAACATCGGCAAGACCGCGGGTAATCGGTGAACACCTGATCGATTGCACGACCGATGGGCGTCGTCGATGCGTTGCAGAAGGTGAGCAGGTCGTTGTTAGCGCGGGGTGCATCGTTAAACCGGCTGATAGCGTAGACTGCCGCACAATATTTCGAAGAAAATGCACGACAGCCGGGCTGCTCAAGCCGTTCAACCGAGGGACTTGGCGTCGTCATAAGTCGACACCCGATTGCCAATACACGCATCATGGAAAATCTGCATGCCGCAATGCTTTGCAGAGCGCTCGCGTACGTTTTCTTCCCGAATCTCGACCTCTGGCCCGCATTGTCTGGAGGGCGGTTCCTTTCAGTCGAACCGCCCTAAACTATCGGGTGCGCAGCCATGCGGTGCGTCCGCTCGCCGCAGCGGCACCCCGACGGCAGCGTGAACACAGCGCGGTTATTTTTAGGCACCCGCGTTGCTCAGGAGTCGCCCCCGTAGCCGCGGTAGATTCGGGAATAACCAACCGCAACCGACAGTCTTGCACAGTGAAAAGACACAAAAGGGGCGTCACAATGGACATCATCGACATGGCCCGTGCATCGGGAATGGCGGTCCTTCTCGACGGAAGGATCGGCCGCGAGGAATATCAGAGCGTATGTGGTTCGCTGTGGGCATTGCAGCGATTTGCCGATGCTGTACGTCAAGCCACGGCGGACCAAAACGGCAATCAGAAGCGCGCCAAAAAACCGCCCACCGCGCATAGGAAAAGGTCCACGGCACAAGCCGTGCGGTAGGACGCTGACCGGCCGATCTGAATCCGTTATGCGTATGCGCTCACCAGATCCTAGTAGGTCACGTCGTCGATAGGCATAAGCCCCTTTCCGCTTCGAGCAATTGCAGGTGTACCTGCTCGTGCGTCGTGGTACCTTGCGCCGCTACTGCATCCGCGATTGCGTGTAGCCCCAATTGGCACTGGCCACGCCTTAGCCGGCTACGATAATGCACACCGTCTGCAGCTAAAGACCAGCCTCGCTGTTGCTTCTCAACCCGACACTTTCGTTTATTGAATCTGGTGTTCCGTTCTGTTGTTACAGTAGCTGACCTATGTTTGCGTAGGATGCTGGTATCAACGGAACGGGAGGTACCACCATCCCAATGGGACGACCGAAGGCCGAATTGGTGTTGAGCGTAGACGAGCGGTCGCAATTGACTTCGATAGCCCCGCATAGACGACCGCGCCGGCGGCCGCGAGTGACTACACCGCATAGCCACGACGCGCGCTACCGAGTGCCGTCAGCGCAACGCCAGGAGGCCTACCATGGCCGCCGCTTGCAGCCAGATCAGGTATAGCCCCGCAGCGAGCGAGAGCGCATATAAAGCGCCCAGTCGCCAGCGGCCCAGGGAGGCAGCGGAGCCCCGGCCGTGGCTCCTGAGCATCTAAGCGCACGCAGGTACCCACCACCACCATCCCGAACAGTATGCCCTGCCCGACGGCGACCACGGGTTCCATGTCGGCGAGCGACTCCATCACTACCTGACCGTGAAGGTGTATTCACCTTGCGTGCGATGCCCGTCCGCGGCGACCGCCACCCACGTGACCGTGTACACCCCGGGCATCAATGCGTTCAGCGCCACCCACATGTGTTTCGCGTTGGACGGATCGACCACCGCCTTGCCACTCGTTACGGACATGCCGCGCGCATCAGTCACGGTGATCGCACTGAATTCCGATTCGAGTCCGTCATCAAAATCGATAGTCACCGCCTGTTGCGAACTGGGCACCGTGGAGCCAGCGGCCGGCACTTCGTGCTTCGGAAAGGCGTGAGCATGTGCCAGTTGCGCGATCGCCAGTGTCAGCGACGCAACGAGGCCGCGCGCGGTGGATGCACTCAGGAAAGAGGTTTTCATGGATAGCTCAGCGTTTTGCCTGGAGAGTTGGGAAACAGGTCATCGACATCCGTCGGGGCCGGAAAGACACGGCCACCACCGACCCTTTAGCCGGAGCCGTCAGCAAACCGGCAAAGCAATCGGAGGTGCCGCCTACCGCCTCAAAGTCGCACGCATGGTTCACACGTTGAAACACAAATTTCATGAACTGGGCAATGTCACATTAACGTTCAGCCAGTGGAAGTAGCGACTGGACACGTTGAAGCCGCGCTGCTGTTGCCATCGATATGTCCGATCCTTCATCAGGTATACGGTCCAGTTCGTCGGCGGGACGTCGGAGCGTCGTTGTCTGAACGTGGCGCGTTGCTCAGACATGAGACTGATAGGGCACTGGCGCGGCCTTCGCGAAACCGACCAGGTAGGCTCAGCATCGAACCGGTACCATCGGGCACCCCGACGGCCAGAGCTGGGATTCATGATTTGGCCAATGCCATCCACTTCGGCGTGGTCCATCAGCGCTTCGCGATCAAACGATTCACTCCGGATGATGCTCGCTATCGAGATTAACCTGCCAGACGCCCCGCGTCGTGGCCTGCTCACCGGCAATTTCCAAAGTCCGGCTGTCGTTTGCTAAGCCACTCGACACCTGCACCTTTTGCTTGCATTCTTGGCCAAGCCGAAAGCCTTGTTCGGAACCATCGACACGCGCCCCTCAGACCGACCCAAGCCAGCATCGAGCATGGGGCGCGAACTGTATTCGCAATCCACCGGATTCAGGGACTGAGCTTAGTCTGCGCTATCTGGTTTCCACCGGTCAGCGCATTCTTTTCCGCTTGATGTTTGGTCTCCAGCCTTTGTTCCGCCGCCTGAACGTCACCTGGGTAGTAGAGATCATTGGGAATCGGGCGATATCCAACCGACTCCAACTCCTTGAGTTCTTGCCGCACTTCTGCACGGGTGAGCTGATGTGTGCCGGGTTCCAGCGACGTTTGCGCGTACACAGAGGCTGAAGTTGCCATCAGCACTGCACTCGCGATGAGCGAACCACGCGCGGAATGAACAACAACCCGATTCAGCGAATTCGGTTTCATGTCAATACTCCTTGAATGTTCGAGCGAATGATGTCCACAATCGACTTGACTGCGCAGCATGACGCCCTGCACTGGTAAACCGCCAGACCGTCCTCCTTATTCCCAATTCGGTTTCGCAGGATGTATAGCCCGGGGTCATGGTTGACACTTCTGGGTAATTCAACTGCCTCGACTCAGATGCCTTGGAACCAGCGAGACACCATGAATGCGATAGCGCCGACATGGTCCAGCCTGCGCGTCCCAGGCGCGATTAATGATGAGCGTCGGGATGCCCTTGTGCCGGCGCTGGATCTCGGGCTCCCACAGGCGGGATATCGGTAGCTCCAGGCCGCCTCGACCAGCAACTGCCTGGCGTAGCTGTTGCCAGTTTTTTCAATGCTGCGCCGGCGCTGCTTGTCGCCCGATGAATGTTCGGGTCGCGTAACGCCCATCCAAGCCATCAATTGACGCGGGTGGTCGAAGCGCGACAGATCGCCGACCTCAGAAAGTATGCCTACGGCCATCGTGAACGGAGGACGCTGGAGGATGCCTCGACGAAGTGATCGCGGGTCGGCTCCGCATCGCTTCAAGACCATGTGATCTCGAAAAATCCGACTCGATGTCCAGGGTGTTCCAGCCTGATCCAACGTAGTCCGAAAAAAATTACACCGACTTCTCCAGTAACAATCGAGCAAGTGCAGACCTCGCCGCAGCAACCTCTAACTCGTACTTTTGCCACGGACGGTGGGGCCGTCGCGAAATCCACTTCGTCCCATGTGGCCTCGATGAATTCCGACTTGCGCACCAGGTGAGTAGCATGAACCTGATCGCCAGGCGTAAGGTGGATGTCGTCGCCGTCTGCTCAAGCGCATTGAAAAAGGTATGAATCTCAGCAGGCGATAACGTCCTGTCGTGAGCCTTGAATCTTGCAATAGCGCTGGGTCGGATCGACTCGGCCGGATTTTCAATTTTCAATCCGCGAGCATTGATGAATCGAAAGACCTGCAGCACGATTTCACGCGCGTGAACTGCCGGCGCTGCCGCCCCACGCTCCTTAATCTTTTCGCATCTGGCCATCAGCCGCACAGGTGTGATCTCTTCCAGCTTCAATCGACCAAATTCGTCTGCGAGGTTGCGGTCGTAGACCGACTTGCGCATGTCTCTCGTGGAATCGGCCAGATGAGCCTCGGCGAAGTATTTCTCCGCCCATTTTCCGAACGTTAGCGCATCGGCAACTTCGGACCTCTTTTCAACTTTGGAGCGTGAAGGGCTCGCCCCCTGTTCGACAGACCTGCGCGCCCGACCGAGCAGCAAGCGTGCCTCTGCGAGGGATAAGGAAACGCCCTAGTCCAGCTCGTTCAGCCCGCGCGCCTTCCTGGCCCCGACCGTCGGGTCATATCTGCCTATCACCAGAGTCTCGCGGCGTCCGTTCACTCGTTAGTCAAACCGCAAACTGATGACTCCCTTCCGCGTAACGGCGACGTAGAGCCCCTGCTGGTCTGCAACCTGTAGCTCTTCTCAGCGGGCTTGAGCGCCCTCAACTTCATGCCCGTGAGCATGAAACCCCTCCGTAAACTGATACCGTCAGGCCGTCTGACGGTATCGGTTTGGGTCGTTCAAGGAGCGGATCTCTGTACCGTCAGCAATACCGACATATTTGTCGTGCACTGCTGGGACATAGTGAGACGACATGGGACACTAAGTTACTGTTTTTAAATCGGAATATTGAAAAATCCGACGACGTGAAACGACTTGAAATGATGATAGTTCACTCCCACTCGATCGTAGCCGGCGGTTTCCCCGAAATATCATAAACAACGCGATTAATCCCGCGAACTTCATTAATGATCCGGTTCGAAACATGTCCTAACAGCTCATGCGGCAGATGTGCCCATTGCGCGGTCATGAAGTCCAGCGTCTGCACGGCCCGGAGAGCAACCACATACTCATAAGTCCGCCCATCGCCCATCACGCCGACGCTTTTCACCGGCAGGAACACCGCAAAAGCCTGACTGGTCAGCTCATACCAAGACTTCCCGGACTCCTTATCGACCGTATTCCTCAACGTTTCGATAAAAATCGCATCCGCGTGGCGCAGCAGTTCGGCGAACTCCTTCTTCACCTCGCCCAAAATCCGCACACCCAAACCCGGTCCCGGGAACGGATGCCGATAAACCATCGCCGGCGGCAGCCCCAGCTTCACACCCAACTCCCGCACTTCGTCCTTGAACAATTCGCGCAACGGCTCAAGCAACTTGAGGTTCAGCGTCTCAGGCAAACCACCTACGTTGTGATGGCTCTTGATCGTGTGGCCCTTCTTGCCCTTGCCTGCCGACTCGATCACATCCGGGTAAATCGTCCCTTGCGCGAGCCACTGCGCGTCCTTCAGCTTGTTGGCTTCCGTCTGGAACACTTCAACGAACTCAGCGCCAATGATCTTGCGCTTCGCCTCAGGATCGGTCACCCCGGCAAGCTTCGACAAAAACACTTCGCTCGCATCAACATGAATCACCTTCACACCAAGGTGATCGGCGAACGTGGTCATGACCTGCTCGGCTTCGTTCAACCGCAGCAACCCGTGATCAACAAATACGCACGTCAATTGCGCGCCAATCGCACGATGCAAAAGCGCTGCCGCCACCGACGAATCCACGCCGCCCGACAAGCCCAGGATCACATGTTCATCGCCAACTTGCGCGCGGATCTTCTCCACGGCTTCATCAATGTAGTGTCCCATCTCCCAGTCCGGCCGCGCACCGCACAACTCGAGCACGAAGCGGTCGAGCATCGCGCGCCCCTGCACTGTGTGCGTGACTTCCGGATGCCACTGGAGACCGTAGAAATGGCGTTCGTCGTCGGCCATGGCGGCGATCGGGCAAGCCGGTGTAGATGCCATCAGCTTGAATCCGACCGGCATGTCCGACACCTTGTCACCGTGGCTCATCCACACTTTCAGCATGCCGTGACCTTCAGCCGTCTGGAAGTCTTCAATGCCGTTCAGGAAGCTCGTGTGGTTATGCGCCCGCACTTCGGCATAACCGAATTCGCGAACATTGCCGAGTTCAACCTTGCCGCCGAGCTGTTCGGCCATCGTCTGCATGCCGTAGCAAATGCCGAGCACCGGCACGCCGAGATCGAAGACAACGTGCGGCGCCCGCGGCGAACCGAGTTCGGTGACCGAGTTCGGACCGCCCGACAAAATGATGCCCTTCGGTGCGAACTCACGGATGAACGCCTCATCGACGTCGTACGGATGGATCTCCGAATACACATGTGATTCGCGGATGCGTCGTGCGATCAACTGGGTGACTTGGGAGCCGAAATCGAGAATCAGGATCTTGTCGTGCATGGCAGCGGCCGGAGGGCGAGTGAACAGAAATAGTTGGCAAAAACGCAAAAAACGAAAACGCAAGCAGCAGGAGCAATGTCCCGCGCATCACGTCACGCAGAAAGTTCAACGGCCGGCGCTTGATGCCGACCGCAGCAAGACAGATTCATCGATACAACGAAACGCGGCGCTCCGTTCCCCGATCAGTGTTAGATCGACCCGACGCAGCCTTCGGGACCTGCGCGTACCACCCTCAGCGCGGATCGCGGCGAATCGGATCGATAAACTGGCCGGTAACCGGATCCACCGTACGGCCGGTGACCGGGTCAATCGGACGACCGGTTTCAGGATCGATCTTGTGACCGCTGACGGGATCGAACGCGCGGCCAGTGGCGGGATCAAGCGTGCGGCCTGTCGCCGGATCGATAGCATGTCCGGTAGCAGGATCAAACGCCGTAGCCGATGGCGCAGCGGGACGTGGTATGGCCTCGCCCACGACCGGCTCGGCCAACTCACTATCCCAGCGAGGATTCGCTGGTGCGACGGGATCGGACGACAAGGGCCTCGGCGGCGGAGTCACGCGCTCCACACGCTCTTCCGCCTGCGTCTTCGCCGCGCGCTTTTCGGCGCGCTCAGCCGCAGCAGCCCCCGCCAGCGCGGCGCGCTCACGCCGCCGCACCGCACCTGATAGCCTCACGCTGCCAAGCCCCAGCACCAGCATGCCCACGCCCACCAACGCCGCGATCACCTGACCAAACCCCGTCAACTCGGGCGTACGCAGTCCGAGTAGCCAGACCATCATCACCAGGCCCGACAACCACTCCATGTTCCCGGAAACCTTGGCGACTGTCGCAGTCAGCGCACCATCGACAGCGGCATGAACCGCAAGCCACGCAAGGCCGATCAGCGCAACCCCGAACAACTGTCCGACAAACGGCGGCTGCACGGTTACGAGATGCATCGACGCCCACAAAGCTGTCCATGGCGTAAGCAGGAACAACACGCCAAACGCCAGGAAGATCAGTGCATTGATGACAAGAACGGCGCGCAGCAGCGGTTTCATGGTCAGTCCACGTGGTAGTTGGGCGCTTCCTTCGTGATCTGCACGTCGTGCACGTGCGACTCGCGCATACCAGCGCCCGTGATCTGGACGAACTCGGCCTTGTCGTGCATTTCGCCGATATTGCGGCAGCCGCAATATCCCATGCTCGCCCGCACGCCGCCGACCACCTGGAACAGGATGGCGTTGACAGAGCCCTTATACGCGACCTGCCCTTCAATGCCTTCGGGCACGAGCTTGTCGATATTCACCGAGTTGTCCTGGAAATAGCGGTCCGCCGCACCGTCCTTCATCGCGCCGACCGAACCCATGCCGCGATACGCCTTGAACTGGCGGCCCTGGAACAGGAAAACGTCGCCGGGTGATTCTTCCGTGCCGGCCAGCATGCTGCCCATCATCACGGCGTCCGCGCCGGCTGCAAGCGCCTTGCTGACGTCGCCGGAAAAACGCACGCCGCCGTCGGAGATCACCGGCACGCCCGAGCCCCGCAATGCGTCCGACACGTTCGCCACCGCCGTGATTTGCGGTACGCCGACACCCGCCACGATCCGCGTCGTGCAAATGGAACCCGGGCCGATACCGACCTTCACTCCGTCCGCACCGTACTCCACGAGCGCCTTCGCGGCTGCCGCCGTGGCGATATTCCCGCCGATCACTTCAATGTGCGGATAGTTCTGCTTCACCCAGCGCACGCGTTCGAGCACGCCCTGGCTGTGGCCGTGCGCCGTATCCACGACAATGATGTCCACGCCCGCGGCCGACAGCAGCTCAACGCGCTCTTCATTCTCCGGGCCCACGCCCACTGCCGCGCCAGCGCGCAGTTTTCCGTGTTCGTCCTTGCAGGCATCCGGGTGTTCGGTTTGCTTGGTGATGTCCTTGACGGTCATGAGGCCGCGCAATTCGAACGAGTCGTTGACGACCAGCACACGCTCCAGCCGATGGCTGTGCATCAGCGCCTTGGCGTCAGCGAGCGGCGTGCCTTCCTTGACGGTCACGAGACGTTCACGCGGCGTCATGATCTTGCGCACTTCGTCGTCGAGACGTTCTTCGAAGCGCAGGTCCCGGTTCGTCACAATACCGATCAGTTGCTGCCCTTCCACCACCGGGAAACCGGAAATACCGTGCTGTTGCGTGAGAGCGATCACGTCGCGCACTTTCATTTGCGGCGGAACGGTGATCGGATCGCGCACCACGCCGGATTCGAAGCGCTTTACTTTCGCGACTTCGCGGGCCTGTTCGGCAGCGGTAAGGTTCTTGTGAATGATGCCGACGCCGCCGAGCTGGGCCATCGCGATTGCGAGGCGGCCTTCGGTCACCGTGTCCATGGCCGCGGACAGCAGAGGCATATTCAGGGAGATCTTGCGGGTAACCTGGGTTTTCAGGCTGGTGTCACGCGGGAGAACATTGGAAAACGCGGGCACGAGGAGCACGTCATCGAACGTGAGTGCTTTCTGGATCAGACGCATGGCAAATCCTATGGGCGCAAAACCGAATTATACCGATAGTTCCCCGGATTTTCACTGCCCGAACAGCAGGTTAGGCGACGTTTCTCGTTTTCCGCCGCAATTTACGGACCCTGGCCGGGCAAGCGATTTACACCGCCGTTTCGGTTTTTCGCTCGATTTATGTTCGATACAAGTTCGGTTTTGCGGATGCCGGCCGAAAAGCGGATTGCCCCTACCGCGCTTCCTTACGCGTCCACCGCCGCCCTTCAATGGACCCGCCGCGCCGTGTCTTCTCGACCCGCCTTTGCCGCGCCACTTTCGGATCGACCTTCAGCGGCCGATAAATCTCCACCCGGTCGTGATCGGCGAGCACGCCATCCAGCGCCTGGATTTTTCCGAAAACGCCCACTTTCTGCACGTTCAGATCGATCTCGGGAAACTGTGCGAGCAATCCACTTGCCTCAATGGCTTCCCGCAGGGTCACCCCTTCGCCGAGGGAAAGCGCACGCACCTCGCTCTGCCCCTCCGGCAACGCATAACAAACCTCGACGGACAAAGTCATCACTTTCCATACCGCTGATCGGCGCGCTTCACGAACGAATCCACGAACGTGTGCGCAATGTGACTGAAAACCGGCCCGATGATCTTCTCGAGAATGATGTTCGAAAACTCGTAGTGCAACGCGAACTCTATCTTGCAGGCGTCCGCCCGCAACGGCGTGAACCGCCAATATCCGGTGAATTTCTTGAAAGGACCGTCCATGAACTCCATATCGATGGTGGTCGGCCGTGTATGCACGTTGCGAGTGGCGAAATGCTGCTTGATGCCCTTGAAATTGATGTGGATCTTCGCTTCCATGCTGTGTTCGTCGTGGTGACCTACTTCCACGCCTCCACACCATGGCAAGAAATTCGGGTAATCGGCGACATCGGTGACGAGGTCGAACATCTGCTCTGCAGAATGACGTATCAATACAGTTTTCTGGACATCTGCCATAAAGGACGCAACGCGTGGCAAGAGTGGGAAGCTTTGCGGGCTTTACCTCGCCCACGCTGCTAAAATCAGGATTTTAAACGAGTTAGGCACTTTTCATTCATGAGCATCATCGACAACAGAAAAGCCTTCTTCGATTATTTCATCGAAGATCGCTACGAGGCGGGGCTCGTGCTGGAAGGGTGGGAAGTCAAGGCGCTCCGGGCCGGCCGCGGCCAGATCAAGGAAGGCTACGTCATCATTCGTGACGGCGAACTGTTCCTGATCGGCGCACACATCAGCCCGTTGCCTGAAGCATCGACCCACATCCATCCGGACCCGGTCCGCACGCGCAAACTGCTGCTCCACAGCGAAGAGATTTCGAAGCTCATCGGTAAGGTCGAGCAAAAAGGCCACACGCTCGTCCCGCTGAACTTCCACTACAAAGGCGGTCGCGTGAAATGCGAGATCGGCCTCGCGAAGGGCAAGAAGCTCCACGACAAACGCGAAACCGAGAAAAAGCGCGATTGGGAACGCGAAAAGGCCCAAATCATGCGCGGTGCCAAGCATTGAGCACCACCAGCATGACAATGAGCATATTCAACGCAAAAAGGGCGCCGACCATATAGTCGACGCCCTTTTTTGATGCAGCCGGCTGGTTCCAGGTAACGCTTCAGCTCTTGCGGATCACGCCACCCGCTGTTCCATCGCCCTTGATGATGCTCAGCGCCGACGCGATCATCGAACTCATCTCCGACAAATTTCCCGGCACGATCAGCGTATTGCCCTGCTTCGCGATGTTCCCGAACGCCGTGACGTATTGCTCGGCCACCTTCAGGTTCACCGCTTCCATGCCACCGGCGGTCTGGATAGCCGCACCGATCTTCTCAATTGCCTGAGCATTCGCCACGGCCACCGCGAGAATGGCCGACGCCTCGCCTTCGGCCTGGTTGATCTGCGCCTGACGCTCACCTTCAGACTTATGGATGGCCGCCTCACGCGCGCCCCAGGCAATATTGATCTGCTCCTGCTTGCGACCTTCGGACGCAGCAATCACGGCCCGCTTCTCACGCTCGGCCGTAATTTGCGCCTGCATCGCGTGCAGGATTTCCTTCGGCGGCGTCAAATCCTTGATTTCATAACGCAGCACCTTCACGCCCCAGTTCGCCGCGGCCTGGTCGAGCGACGTGACAATACTATGATTGATGTAGTCGCGTTCTTCGAAGGTCTTGTCGAGCTCGAGCTTGCCGATGACCGAACGCAACGTGGTCTGCGACAACTGCGTGATCGCGTAGATGAAGTTGCTCGATCCGTACGACGCCTTCATGGCGTCGGTCACCTGGAAGTACAGCACACCGTCCACCTGCAACTGCGTGTTGTCGCGCGTGATACAGACCTGGCTCGGCACTTCCAGCGGAATCTCCTTCAGCACGTGCTTGTAGGCCACGCGATCGACAAACGGCACCACGATGGTCAACCCTGGCGTCAAGGTCGCGTGATAGCGCCCGAGCCGCTCCAGCACCCATGCGTGTTGCTGCGGCACGATCTTGATCGTCTGCGCCGCAATCGCGATGACGATAATCAACAAAATTGCCCCGATGATAGTCACGTCCATCTCTACTCCTTGTTATGCGCGTGTTGCTTATCGATCTGCTTAGGAAAGCTTAAGCTCTGGTCAAACGTCTCAGCGTGTTGCCGCCACCACGAGCGTGTTGCCGGAAAACGCCGTGATCCTGTAGAGCCGCGCGCCTTCGGTCTCCCCCGGCGCCAGCTCGATGTCCCATTCCGCCCCGCGATAGAGCGCCCGCGCGCGGCCCTCGTGCCACTCGTCCACCTTCAGCGTTTCGCCAATATCCAGGTTCACACCCGGATCATGCGACGCATCGCGCCTCGTCACGTGTCCCAGCTTCGAGCGCCGCAACACAGCGACGGCGATCATCGCCACCAATGCAGCCACGAGCAGTTCGATCTCCAGTCCCGCTCCCAGCAAATGCGCGATCCCGCCCGCGATAAAACCAAGCGCGACCATCAACAGATAAAAAGTACCGGACATCAGCTCGAGCAACACGAGCGCCCCGGCGCCGATCCACCAGAAAAGTCCGTTAGCAGCCATGCGTTTCCTCCAAACAAAAACACCCCGGAACGTCCGGGGTGTTATAGCACGCTTACTGTTTTGAAAGGTTGATACTCTTTCGATACAGCCACATGTTTTACTTATCGCGCTTACTTATTCAGGGCCTTTGCCAGCGTCTTCCATGTGTCGATGATCGTGTCCGGATTCAGCGACATCGACTCAATGCCTTCCTTCGCAAGCCATTCGGCGAGGTCCGGATGGTCCGACGGACCCTGACCGCAAATACCCACGTACTTGCCCAGCCGCAGACAGGTTTCGATCGCGCGCTTCAGCATGAACTGCACGGCCGGGTCGCGTTCGTCAAAGTCGACTGCGAGCAATTCCATGCCCGAATCGCGGTCCAGACCCAGCGTGAGCTGCGTCAGGTCGTTCGATCCGATCGAGAAGCCGTCGAAGAACTGCAGGAACTCTTCGGCAAGAATCGCGTTCGACGGAATCTCGCACATCATGATCAACCGCAGGCCGTTCACGCCGCGTTTCAGGCCGAACTTCCCGAGCAGGCCAACAACCTTCTCGGCCTGCGCCAACGTACGCACGAACGGCACCATGATCTCGACGTTGTCGAGGCCCATCTCTTCGCGCACCTTCTTCAACGCGACGCATTCCATCTGGAAGGCTTCGGCGAAGTCCTCCGAGATGTAACGCGATGCGCCACGGAAACCGAGCATCGGGTTTTCTTCGTCTGGCTCATAACGCGAACCGCCGATCAGCTTCTTGTACTCGTTCGACTTGAAGTCGGACAAGCGCACGATCACCGGCTTCGGATAGAACGCCGCCGCGATCGTGGCGATGCCTTCCGTCAGCTTGTCGACGTAGAACGCACGCGGCGATGCATGGCCACGCGCCACGCTTTCCACGGCCTTCTTCAGGTCGGCATCAATGTTCGGATACTCGAGAATCGCCCTCGGATGCACGCCGATGTTGTTGTTGATGATGAACTCGAGCCGCGCCAGACCCACGCCTGCATTCGGCAGATGCGAGAAGTCGAACGCGAGCTGCGGATTGCCGACGTTCATCATGATCTTGACCGGAATCTCGGGCAGTTCGCCGCGCTCGACTTCAGTCACTTCGGTTTCGAGCAGGCCGTCGTAGATCTTTCCTTCGTCGCCCTCAGCGCACGACACTGTCACCAACTGGCCTTCCTTCAGCACGTCGGTCGCGTCGCCGCAGCCCACCACTGCCGGCACGCCCAGTTCGCGCGCGATGATGGCCGCGTGGCAGGTCCGTCCGCCGCGATTCGTCACGATCGCCGATGCCCGCTTCATCACCGGCTCCCAGTTCGGGTCGGTCATGTCGGCCACCAGCACGTCGCCCGGCTGAACGCGATCCATCTCCGACGGATCGTGGATCACGCGCACCGGACCTGCACCAATCTTCTGGCCGATAGCACGACCGGTTGCGAGAACGTTCGACTGGCCCTTCAATTTGAAGCGCATTTCGGCCTTGCCCGCGGCCTGGCTCTTCACCGTTTCAGGACGTGCCTGGAGAATGAAGATCTTGCCGTCGCGGCCGTCCTTGCCCCACTCGATATCCATCGGACGCTGGTAATGCTTTTCGATGATCACCGCATATTTCGCGAGCTGGATCACGTCTTCGTCAGTGATGGAGAAGCGGTTACGCTGCTCGTGCGCCACGTCGACGGTCTTCACGCGGCCGGCTTCGCCAGCGCTCGTGAATTCCATCTTGATGAGCTTCGAGCCGATCGAGCGGCGAATGATTGGGTACTTGCCTTGTTCCAGCGTGGTCTTGAATACGTAGAACTCGTCCGGATTCACGGCGCCCTGCACGACCGTTTCGCCCAGGCCATAGCTCGACGTGATGAACACGGCGTCCTTGAAGCCTGATTCGGTATCGAGCGTGAACATCACGCCTGCCGCGCCCACGTCCGAGCGGACCATGCGCTGCACGCCCGCCGACAACGCAACTTCAGCGTGCGTAAAACCCTTGTGCACGCGATACGAAATAGCGCGGTCGTTGTAAAGCGAAGCGAACACATGCTTCATGCGATCGAGCACTTCGTCAATGCCGACCACGTTCAGGTAGCTTTCCTGCTGACCCGCAAACGATGCGTCCGGCAAGTCTTCAGCGGTCGCCGAAGAACGCACGGCGAACGAAAGCTCTTCCGGCGAGCCGTTTTGCAGTGTGTCGAAGCCTTTGCGGATCAGTTCTTCGAGGCGCGGTTGCATCGGCGCGTCGACGATCCATTGACGGATCTCCTTGCCGGCTTCGGCGAGGGCTTTCACATCGTCCACGTCAAAGAGTTCGAGACGTTTGGCGATGCGTTCGGTCAGGTTGTTGTGATGCAGGAAGTCGCGAAATGCCTGTGCCGTGGTCGCAAAACCAGTGGGCACCTGCACGCCGGCTTCGGCGAGCTGGCTGATCATCTCGCCGAGTGACGCGTTCTTGCCGCCGACAATGTCGACGTCGGTCATTCGCAACTGCTCGAATGGAACTACATACGCCTGGTCCTTTGCAACGTTAGCTTCGTTAGTCATGTAAGCCCCTAAGGTGGATGGAATTCACGATCATGCAAGTGGGCTCGAAGCGGAGGCGCTTATAAAGGGCGCGTACCGCAACCTGCATAACCTGTTTGATAAGCACATGCCGCATGTTTCGATCCACGCGCCCCTCGGGAACGTGATGCGTCGTGCATCTATCAGATCTGCGGAACGTGAGCCCTTCCAAAACCACGTTTCGACACTGAAAAACACGACTCCGAAACACATCGATTCCGCCTGAAACCACCCACAAAATCTACGTTCTTCAGCGAAAACGCACGAATAAACGCTAATTTTTGTGAATCGATGACTAAACGACCGCAATTGCTTATCGAACAGGTTGCCGCTATTCTACCGTGCTAACTCTTGAAAATGTTTCATCGCGGGGCATAAAACCGCTGCGTAATGAGACCCTTCACACGTGCATGGTGTGGCGGCGCACATCGGGTGTTTTAGTGGTTGCTTAGTTTCAAGTTATTCGCCCGAATGCCGTTCGCAGACCGCCTTTGCCGGCCGCTTGCGTGAAGGCCTTTCGCGTCGATCCGTTGATCATCCCGTGAGTTGCGTTAATCGACGATACGACGATAATCACGGGCAGTTCGTTTCACGTCACTCACGTAATTTCACGCACTTCACGACCCATGCCGCCCACCGTATTCATCGTTTCCGATGGCACCGGGATCACTGCCGAGACATTCGCGCATTCGATCCTGTCCCAGTTCGACCAGAAATTCCGGCTCGTGCGCGTGCCATTTGTCGATTCGACCGAGAAGGCGCATGCGACCATCGCGAAAATCAACGAAGCCGTGTCGCTCGATGGCCGCCGGCCGATCGTGTTCACCACGCTGGTGGACAGCGCGTCCAACGAAATCGTGCAGCGATCGAATGCGCTGGTGCTGAACATGTTCCAGACGTTCATCGAGCCGTTGGAACTGGAACTCGACATCAAGTCGACGCACGCCATGGGCCGGGTGCACCAGAACGCGGATACGGACGAATACAAGAACCGGATCGAGGCGATCAATTTTTCGCTGGCGCACGACGACGGCCAGTCGAATCGCAATCTGTCCGACGCCGATGTCATCCTGGTCGGTGTGTCGCGCAGCGGCAAGACGCCGACATCGCTTTACCTGGCGATGCAGTACGGGGTCAAAGCAGCAAATTACCCGTTGATTCCGGAAGATTTTGAGCGTGGGCGCCTGCCGACGCCACTGCTTCCGTACCGGGAAAAGATGTTTGGCTTGTCGATCGACCCGCAGCGGCTGGCGGAGATTCGCAATGAGCGGCGACCGGGAAGCAAGTACGCGGCGCTGGAGAACTGCCGCTATGAAATCAACGAAGCCGAAGCGATGATGAAGCGCGAGGGGGTCAAGTGGTTATCGTCGACGCATAAGTCGATCGAGGAAATCGCTACCACCATCCTGCAGGAGATCCGGCTGGAACGGCCATCGTATTACTAAGGTTTGCTCGCGCCGGTGGACTGGTTTTGAGTTCTTGGGGCGGCGGTCCGGGTTGATGCCGGGTTGCTGCTTTTAAGGTCTTCGCGGGTTATGTGTTGGCTATTTTCTTTGTCACTATTAGCCACTGCGCGTGGCAGCGCGTCATTTCCTTGTCCAAAGCGACAAAGAAACGAAGCAAAGAAAACGCTTTAACCGCTCTACCCTAAGTGTCCACAGCGTGCAGTTTTCATTCATAGGTGCCCCAAAAGCACGGTGCTCGCCAGAGCCACCGATGTGTGAAACCCTCCTTCTCCGAACACGGATACCCACACGCTTCGCCACCAGTGACTGAACCCGCTTTTGGTTCACCCCGCGCTATCCGCGGACAACCTTCCCTCCAATTCGCATGCGCGAATTACTGCTGCCGTATGCGTTGCTGCCTGCACTGCTCAAAGACACAAACCGCGGCAGCCGCCGCCACATTCAGCGACTCCATGCCGCCCGGCTGGGGAATCGTCACCCGAAGCGCTGCATTGTCGCGCCAGAATGGCGAGACGCCCGCGCCCTCATTGCCCATGACCCAGGCCACGGGCCCGGACAAATCGGCATCGTAGATCGCCTTCGCGCCGTGCGAATCGGTGATGGTCACTCGCACCTCGGGATCAAGCCGCGACAACAATTCCGCCGCCTCGATGTCCTCGAAAATGCCTAGCAGGAAATGCGCGCCCATACCCGAGCGCAGCACCTTTGATGACCACGCATACACCGTCCCCGGCGCGCAAAATACATGCTGAATTCCAGCCGCCGCGGCACTTCGCAAAATGGATCCGACATTGCCGGCATCCTGGATCCCATCAAGAATCAGACACGTCTGGCTGATACGCTCGGGCAGCAATGTCGCAACCTTCTCGACCAGCAACACCATTCCCACGCCATGCACGACACTCGATAGTTGTCCGAACAAAGCATCGGGCAACGTATAAACATGTGCAGGATCGATGCGCCCAACAATTTGCCGCGCTTCCTCGTGCTGAAGCGCACCCTCGGTCACAACGCACGTCTCAGGCTGCCCCGCCGCATCAAGATAAGCACTCGCAAGATGCAGCCCTTCGAGCAACGCGTGACCGCTGCGGCGCTGCTGCGCGGTCGATCCGGCGAGCGCCTTCAGGCGCTTGTAAAGCGGGTTATCCCGCGAGGTAATGGCTTTCACGTGGGGGAATTCAGAACGGAGGGGCGTCGATGCCCTGTTGCGCGGCAGCCGCTTCCAGCGCCGCGGCAGCAACAACCGGCAACGCCATGCCCAATCGCGCATGCGCTTCACGAACAGGCGCAAACGAGCGCCGATGATGCTCGCAAGGCCCATGTTCGAACAACGCCCTCAGGTGCTGCGGCGTGCCGTAACCGGCGTGGGCATCGAAACCATAAACGGGGTGCACTTCGTGCAATTGCAGCAGCATGCGATCGCGCGTGACCTTGGCGAGAATTGAAGCCGCCGAAATCTGCGCAATCAATGCATCGCCGCCAATAACCGCCACTGAACGCATCGACAACTGGGGACACCGGTTGCCGTCAATCTTCGCCACCGTCGGCGTGACCGACAGCCCTTCCACCGCGCGTTTCATGGCGAGCATGGAGGCGTGGAGAATGTTGATCGTGTCGATTTCGTCGACGGTTGCCGAGGCCACGCAATAGGCGAGCGCGCGGTCGATGATCTTCTCGTACAGCTCTTCGCGCTTCCTGGCGCTCAACACCTTCGAGTCGTCGAGTCCGCGAATTTTAGGTTTCGATGGATCGAAGATCACCGCAGCCGCGACTACAGGACCGGCCAGCGGGCCACGCCCGGCTTCGTCCACGCCGCAAATGACGTCGGACGGCGTATCGACGTCGAAGTCGAACCCGGGCTGCACCGAGCGCCGTACCGCGCCTTTCACGACGATCTTCGCCATTACCGCGGCCTCCTCGTTTCCAGCACCTGCGCCACGGCCTCCGCAGCACGTTGAGCCGTGTTCTGACGCAGCGCGTGGTGCATTTCCGTGAAGATTTCTGTCAGTGTCGCGCGGTTCGCATCGTCGTTCAACTGTTTCAGCGTGGCGTCGGCGAGCGCTTCGGGCGTAGCGAAATGCTGGAGAATTTCCGGCACGACAAACCGCCCGGCCAGGATGTTCGGCAAGCCGACATAGGGCAGATAACCCTGCCGCTGCATGATCTGCCCCGTCAGCCAAGGCACCTTGTACGAGATGACCATCGGCTTTTTGAGCAACGCCGCTTCCAGCGTGACCGTGCCGCTCTTGACCAGGATGGCGTCGGCGGCGGTCATCGCGACCTGGGCCTTGCCTTCCGTAATGGTCAGGGACAGATTAGGATGTGCGGCAACCAGCGGCTGCAACAACTCGCGCAACGCGGCGGTCGCTGCCGGCATCACGAAACGCACGCCGGGTTCGCGAAGCTGCATCAGCTCCATCGCGTCGAAAAACGTCGGGCCGATCAACGCGATCTCCGAGCGCCGGCTACCCGGCAACACGGCAATGATCGGGCCGCCTTCCGGCAACCCCAACTCCCGGCGCGCACCTTCAACGTCGGGCACGAGCGGGATTTCATCGGCGAGCGGATGACCCACGTATGTGGACGCAATACCCGCCTTTTCCATCAGCGCCGGTTCGAACGGGAACACGCACAGCATGTGATCCACGGCCTTGACGATCTTCTTGATCCGTCCGCCGCGCCACGCCCAGATCGACGGGCACACGAAATGCATCGTCGGGATACCCGCGTCGCGCAACGCGTGTTCGAGACCAAAATTGAAATCGGGCGCATCCACGCCGATAAACACCGACGGCGGCTCCGCGAGCAATTGCCGCTTGAGCTCGTTGCGGATGCCCAGGATCTCGGGGATATGCTTCAGCGCTTCGACGTACCCCCGCACGGTGAGTTTGTCCATCGGCCAATGGGCATCGAAACCGGCGGCCGTCATGCGTGGACCGCCAATGCCATTGAACTGCGTGCCGGCCGGCAAGCGCTCGTTCAGACCCTCAAGCAGTGACGCGGCGAGCAGATCTCCCGACGGCTCACCCGCGACCATCGCAACTCGCAGCGGGGCGGGAGCCAGCGTCATTGGGCGCTCGGTCAACGGATGATGCCGCGCTGCGACGCGTCGATAAAATCGGCCAGCGCCGTCACGGGCGCGTCACCGTCGCCGCCTGCGGAAGCGAGTTCGCGCAATTGCGCCTTCGCCTCTTCGAGCGTTGCGCCGCTCTTGTACAACAGTCGATACGCCGAGCGCAGCGCCGAAATGGCATCCGCCGAAAAACCGCGCCGGCGCAGCCCTTCCACGTTGATACCGTGCGGCTCCGCCTTGTTGCCGGCGGCGATCACGAACGGCGGGATGTCCTGCACGAGGGCGGACGCGCCACCCAGCATGGAGTGCGCGCCAATCCGCACGAACTGATGCACGCCCGACATGCCGCCCACAATGGCGTAGTCGCCAATGATCACGTGACCCGCCAGTTGCGCGTTGCTCGACATGATGACGTTGTTGCCAAGCTGGCAGTCATGGCCCACGTGCACGTACGCCATGATCCAGTTGTCGTCGCCGATGGTCGTCACGCCCGTATCCTGCACCGTCCCCGTATGAATGGTGGTGAATTCGCGGATGGTATTCCGATCGCCGATCACGAGCCGGGTAGGCTCGTCCTTGTACTTCATGTCCTGCGGCCGGCCGCCGACCGACGCGTAGTGGCCGATGCGGTTGTCGCTGCCGAGGACCGTATGGCCTTCGATTACGCTGTGCGAGCCGATAGTCGTGCGCGCGCCAATCTGCACGTGCTGGCCGATGATCGCGTACGGACCGACTTCGACGGATTCGTCGAGCTGCGCGCCCGGCTCAATGATCGCGGTAGGGTGAATCTTGCTCATGCGCCCTCGCTTGGTGTTCTGTTGCTGAGTTTGCCCTGCTTGCCCTGATCTGCCGCGCCTCTCTTGGGGCACGGCTGGCGTCACTTGGGGTCCGCGGCCGTGTTCTTCACGGTGCACATCAATTCGGCTTCGGCTGCCACCGCGCCGTCCACTTCGGCACGCGCGCTGAACTTCCAGATGCCGCGCATGTAGCGCTCGAAGTTCACGTTCAGGATCAATTGGTCGCCGGGTTCGACTACGCGCTTGAAGCGCGCCTTGTCGATACCGACGAAGTAATACAGAGTCGTTTCCGGATCGTGCGGTTCCTTTTCCTCGGCAAACGTCAGCAGCGCGGCTGCCTGCGCAAGCGCTTCGAGAATCAGCACGCCGGGCATCACGGGCCGCGTCGGGAAATGACCCTGGAAATACGGCTCGTTGATCGACACGTTCTTCAGCGCTTTGATGCTCTGATGCGGCACGAGTTCGAGTACACGGTCGACGAGCAGGATCGGATACCGATGCGGCAGCAACGTGAGAATCTTGTGGATGTCTAGATTGATTTTTTCGGTGCTCATAGTCGTTCTGCTCGCGCGCTTCGCAGCGCGGGTGTTGACTGCGAAACCACTCGCCAGGAAGCTATAAGCCAACAAGCGATTTCGCGTGGGATGCCGGTTTTTACCGTCTTAATGCTTGCCTGAAGTGCTGTCCGGGATGGTATCCGGCGTGTCATCCGGCTTGGTGCCCGCGGACACGGCAGCTTCGAGCGTCTTGATGCGTTCGCGCAGCTTGTCCAGATTCCGCACAATGGCCGCGCTTTTGTTCCAGTCCGCGTGATTCACGGCGGGAAATGCGCTGGTGTACATACCCGGTTTCAGCAGCGACTTCGACACGCCGGACTGCGCCGTGACAATGACGTAGTCCGCCAGCGTCACGTGGCCCGCAATGCCCACCGCGCCGCCGATCATGCAATGCCGTCCAATGTTCGTGCTGCCCGCAATGCCCGCGCAGCCTGCAATCACCGTATAGGCTCCGATCCGGCAGTTATGCCCGATCTGGACCAGATTATCGATCTTGACGCCTTCCTCGATCACCGTGTCGGCCATCGCGCCCCGGTCGATCGTGGTGTTCGCGCCAATCTCCACGTCCTGCGCGACAACCACCGTGCCGACTTGCGGGATCTTGACCCAGTTGCCGGTGCGCGCATCGCCTTCGCCTACGAAATCCGCAGCAAATCCAAATCCGTCCGCGCCAATCACCGCACCTGCATGCACGATCACGCGCGCGCCAAGCTTGCAGCCATGATAGACGGTGACGTGGGGGTACAGGTGAACGTCATCAGCCAGCTTCACGCCCCGGCCGATGGTCACACCGGCATCCAGCTTCACGCGCTCACCAATCTCGGCGCCCGCTTCCACGCTGACGTGCGGCCCGATCACCGCGCTGGCGGCTACCTTTGCGCCGGGATGAATAAACGCCGTGGGATGCACACCGGGTTCAACGGGCGGTGTCGCGAGGTCAATGAAGACTTGCGCAACGCGCGCAAAATAAGCGTAGGGATTCGCCGTGACGATAAAGTTACGCCCTTCCGGCGACGTCACTTTTTCCAGGTCCGCAGGAGAAATCAGCACCGCGCCGGCCTGCGTGCTTTCCACTTGGGGCAGATACTTCTGGTTCGCGAGAAACGCGAGTTGCGTAGGACCGGCCTTGTCGAGCGGCGCGAGGCCATTCACGCGATGCGCTGCATCGCCTGCTATGTCTCCGCCGAAGCGCCGTGTCAGTTCACCCAGTGTGATCGCGCTGTCTGATGCCATCCGCTACCGCTCCCGATCAGTTCGAACTACTGGCTGGATTGGTCGACAGGCTCGCCTGGTTCGCGGCCAGCGCCTTCAGCACCTGATCGGTAATATCGATACGCGGACTGACGTAGACCGCCTCCTGCACGATCAGGTCGTAATGCTGCTGCTCGGCAATCTGCTTGATGACCTTGTTGGCCTTATCCAGCACCGCAGCAAGCTCTTCGTTGCGGCGCTGGTTCAGGTCTTCGCGGAACTCGCGCTGCTTCCTCTGGAAATCCTGGTCGAGTTGCGACAGATCGCGTTGCTTGGCGGCGCGGTCGGCCGGCGCCATGGTGGCGCCGTTCTTGTCCATTGCGTCCGACATGGTCTTCAGACGCGCTGCCATGTCCTGCAACGCCTTGTCGCGCTTCGAAAATTCCTGTTCGAGCTTGGTCTGCGCCGCCTTGGCCGCTGCCGACTCACGCAAGATACGATCGGAGTTGACGGCTGCAATCCGGGTCTCCTGTGCCTGTGCCTTGGCCACGCCCATCAGGCCGAACGCCATAGACATGACAAGCGCCAACGCTATATGTTTCGAAAGCTTACCGGTTCGCAAAGTCTTCCTCACGTTACTTATTTACACCACTGACCTATCCTGCTCAATCAAGTTGCTGAAGCAAGTCGCCGCATCAGGTCACCAGTTCAAGCCACTGCAGGGCCGCCCGGACCCGCCACAGGAGCGGCAAACCGGGGCACCCACCCGTCCCGATCGCGGTTTAGAACGCCGTACCGATCTGGAACTGGAACTTCTGATACTGGTCGCCGGCATGCTTCGTCACCGGGAAACCCAGGCTCAACTTGAGCGGACCGATTGGCGAGATCCACGCCAGACCGAAACCGTAACCATACCGCAGACCGTTCGCGCCGGTGGTCGTACCGCCCTGACCCGGATCGCCCCAGACGTTACCGCCGTCGAGGAAGGTGAAAACGCGCAACGTGCGGTCATAACCGGTACCCG
Organism: Caballeronia udeis; assembly: GCF_044909315.1. GTDB lineage: Bacteria > Pseudomonadota > Gammaproteobacteria > Burkholderiales > Burkholderiaceae > Caballeronia > Caballeronia udeis_A. Next base: position 32,428 of record NZ_JBIYEB010000025.1, on the reverse strand, counting down.
GCAACGGGAAGGTCAACTCGATGTTACCCACTGCCATACGCGAGCCGCCGATCGGGTCACCCGTGGTCGTGTCACGCGGACCCAGCGAACTCGGTTCATACCCACGAACCGAGCCGATACCGCCGGCATAGTAGTTCTTGAAAATCGGGTACGTCTGGCCCTGCAGGCCCTTACCGTAGCCGCCCTGCAAGTTAAAGCCGAGCACGAAGCCGCGCGCGAACGAATAGTAATACTGCGCTTGCGCATCGGCCTTGATGTAGGTGGTGTTACCCGCCGGCGTACCGTATTCGAAGTTCGTCTGCGTGTAATAACCGCGGCTAGGGACCAGCGCGCTGTCACGATTATCACGCGACCAGCCGACCGTCACCGGCACGTTGTTCACTACGCGACCGAATTCGTTGACGTAGTCCTTGTAGCTTTGCGGCGTGGCGGAATCGATGTCGAGCGTGTTCTGCTCGAGACCCGCGCCGAAATACACCGTGTCCTGCTCCGAGAACGGAATGCCGAACTTCAGGTCACCACCGACGGTAACGATCTTGAAGCTGGAATCCGTGGAGTAATAGAGCGGCTGATATGTGCGGTAGTACAGGTCGGTAATACGCTTGATACCGTCGATGGTGAAGTACGGATCAACTTGCGTCACCGTCAACGTCCGATACGTCTTGGCCGTGTTGATATTGACCGAGAGGCTGGTACCCGAACCGAACACGTTGTCCTGCGACACGCCTGCTGACAACACCACCTTGTCCGTTGACGAAAAACCCGCGCCGAGCGTAATCGCGCCGGTCGGCTTTTCCGTGACCTTCACGTCCACGTCCACCTGGTCGTTCGTGCCTTCCACAGGAATGGTGGTCACGTCGACGTCGGTAAAGTAACCGAGACGGTTCACGCGATCCTTCGACAACGCCAGCCGGCTCGAATCGAACCACGAGCTTTCGAGCTGGCGCATTTCCCGGCGCACCACTTCGTCACGCGTACGGGTATTGCCGACAATGTTCACGCGCCGCACATACACGCGGCGGCTCGGATCCACGTTCAGCGTCAGGTCAACGGTGTGATCGGCCTGATTGATCTGCGGCTGCGCGTTGACCTGCGCGAACGCATAACCATATTCGCCGAGCTTGTCGACGATGGCCTTCGTGGTCGCCTGCAGCTTTTCGGCCGAGAAACGGTCACCCGGTTTGATCTTGATGAGCTTGGTCAGCTCGGCCTGGCGGTCGAGCAGATTGCCCGAAAGCTTGATCGCGCTGATCTTGTACGGTTCGCCTTCGTGGAGCGCGATCGTCAGGTACATGTCCTTCTTGTCGGGCGAGATGGACACTTGCGTCGAGTCGATGTTGAACTCGAGATAACCGCGGTTCAGGTAGTACGAGCGTACGTTTTCGAGGTCGCCGGTGAGCTTGTCCTTCGCGTACAGGTCGTTCTTCGTGTACCACGAGAACCAGTTCGGCGTGGACAACTGCATCTCGTCGCGCAGCGTGCTCGTGCTGACCGCCTTGTTACCGATGAAGTTGATCTGGCGGATTTTCGCGCTCGGACCTTCAGCCACCGAAAACAGGATCTGCACTCGGTTGCGGTCGACCGGCGTCACGGTAGTCGTGACTTCGGCAGCATAGAACCCGCGCGTCAGGTACTGGCGCTTGAGTTCCTGCTCGGCTTTGTCGACGAGCGCCTTGTCGTACGAGCGGCCCTGCGACAAGCCTACCGCGCGCAACGCCTTCGCCAGATTGTCCTTTTCGAACTCGTGGATCCCGGCGAAGTCGATTTGCGAAATGGCCGGACGTTCCTGCACCTGCACCACCACCACGTTGCCCTGTGTGGCGATCTGGACGTCGTTGAAGAAGCCCGTTGCATAAAGCGCGCGAATTGCTTCCGAGGCTTTGTCGTCGGTGAACGTGTCGCCCTGCTTGATAGGCAAGTAGGCGAATACCGAACCGGGTTCAATGCGCTGAAGGCCGTCGATCCGGATGTCCTGCACGACGAACGGCGTTGTCGCGTGCGCCGCCATTCCGGTTGCGGCCAATGCTGCGGCCACAGCCGACTTAGGAACAAAGCGATGAGGTTTGAACAACGTGCTTCCCCAGTGTGTATAGCTGCATCAAGCCCGGCGGCGTTCGTTCAAGCGCCGCCAGACAGGATGAAAAAGGATCAAGGTGACGGCAAGCCCGATCAAAAGCGGATCAGGCGGGCAAGGTCGTTGAAGAGCGCGATCATCGACAAGGCGACGATGCAAACAAGACCCGCCCGCTGCAACACCAGCTGCCAGCGATCTGACACGGCCTTGCCGGTTGCAGCTTCAACCAAATAATATAACAGATGCCCACCGTCAAGAACCGGAATCGGTAACAAGTTCAAGACGCCGAGGCTGATACTCACGAGCGCGAGGAAAGAAAGAAACGCCGACAATCCAAGCCGAGCGCTCTTGCCGGCGTAGTCGGCGATCGTCACTGGCCCCGAAAGATTTTTCAGCGACGCTTCGCCCGTGATCATCCGCCCGAACATGCGCAGCGAATAAATGCTGATGTCCCAGGTCCGTTTGACGCCAAGCTGGAGGCTTTCGACCGGGCCGTAGCGCACGTCCACCGACGGAATCCGGGTCGCGAGCGACGCGCCGATCCGCCCGACATCGCGATGGGTAGCCGCGTCCTCCTTGAGTTCCGGCACGATCCGGACCGCTTGCTGCACACCGTTGCGCTCGACCGTCAGCGAGACCGGCGTACCCGGACGATGCTGCACGTAGTCGATAAAACCCATCGCGTTATCGATCTTTTTACCGTCGATCGCGCGCAGCACGTCGCCGGCCTGCAAGCCTGCTTTGGCCGCCGCGCTGCCCGCTTCCACGCCCGCGACCGCCAACGTGCCGCCGCCCGGCTCGAAGCCGAGTTTATCCATGAAATCCTGGTCGACGTCCTGGTCGTCGATCTTGCCCACGCTCAAAGGGAAATCGAACGTGCCCTCGTTGGTCTTGGCCGTCAGCACCACGCGGCGGTGATCGAACGAAGCGTCGAGCAGTTTCCAGCGCAAGTCGGACCACGAGCGCACCTTGTGTGTCTCGCCGCTCGCGTCGCCGCTGCCCTGCACGTCGCGCATTGAAACAATTGTCTCGCCGCCCTCGAAGCCCGCCTTGGCGGCAACGGTATCGGGTGCGGGCGCCGCGAGAATGGCGGCGGGCTCCGAGACACCGCCCGCGAACACCGCGGCGAACAGCAGGATGGCCAGAATGAAGTTCGCCACCGGACCGGCGGCAACAATCGCGATCCGCTTGAACACCGGCTGACGGTTGAATGCGCGGGGCAAATCGGCTTCGGGAATGGTCGCTTCCGCTTCCCGTTCGTCGAGCATCTTCACGTAGCCGCCCAGCGGCAGCGCGGCGATTGTCCACTCGGTACCGGTGCTCTTGCTAACCCACTTCACGAGCGGCTTGCCGAAACCGACCGAAAATCGCAGGACCTTCACGCCGCAAAGCCGCGCGACGCTGTAATGGCCGAACTCGTGGACGACGACCAGCACGCCGATAGCCACCACAAATGCAACGATTTCAGTCAGGAAGTTCATGGCGACCTCAATGCAGGACGCGTTCGGCGTGCGGCGCGTCGGCTGTCAGCAAAGCGGTGAACTCACTTGCCAGGCGACGCGCTTCGGCATCGGCGGCAAGCACTTCATCGAGTGTGGATGCACTGCCGTTCGGCAACGCATTCAGCACACGCTCGACCACTTCCCCGATCGCCATGAAGCCAATACGGCGAGCAAGGAACGCCTCCACCGCGACCTCATTGGCCGCGTTGAGCGCCGCGCTCGCGGTGCCGCCAGCTTCCAGCGCCTTCAATGCAAGCGCGAGGCAAGGAAAACGGTTCAGGTCGGGCTTCTCGAAGGTAAGCGACGCAATTTGCGCGAGATCAAGTTGCGCGACTCCGGAATCCACGCGCTCCGGGAACGCCAACGCATAGGCGATCGGGGTACGCATGTCAGGGTTGCCGAGTTGCGCGAGCACGGAACCGTCCGCGTATGAAACGAGCGAATGAATCACGCTTTGCGGATGGATCAGCACTTCAATGCGCGACCCCGGCACGTTGAAGAGCCAGTGCGCCTCGATCACTTCGAGACCCTTGTTCATCATCGTGGCGGAATCGACGGAAATCTTGCGGCCCATCGCCCAGTTCGGGTGCTTGCAGGCTTCGTCCGGCGTGACGTGCCGGAGAGTAGCCGGCTCGCGGGTGCGGAACGGACCGCCGGATGCCGTCAGAATGATCTTCGATACCCCGCCGTGCAGCGCTATTTCACGCGGCATGCACTGGAACACCGCGTTGTGCTCGCTGTCGACCGGCAGCAGCACCGCGTTGTTGTCATGCACCGCGTCAATGAAAATCTTGCCCGACATGACCAGCGCTTCCTTGTTGGCCAGCAGGATGCGCTTGCCGGCGCGGGCGGCAGCCAGCGTGGGGGCCAGGCCCGCCGCGCCGACAATAGCGGCCACCACCGTGTCGCAGGCGGCGCTCTCCGAAACGTCCACGAGCGCTTGCGGGCCGTAGCTCACCTCGGTCTTGCAGTCTTGAGCGCGTAGCGCGGCAGCGACCTTCGCGGCGGTATCGGCGTCGCCGACCACCGCCACTTCAGGCTGGAACCGCACACATTGGTCGACGAGCTTGTCGCCGTTGCGATGCGCGGTCAGCGCGTAGACCTTGAAGCGGTCCGGATGCCGCGCCACGACGTCGAGCGTGCTTTCGCCGATCGAGCCCGTGGAGCCGAGCAAAGTCAGACGTTTTTGCATAAATCCTTCTTTAGCCGATTAACCAATTGACTGGGCAACAGGACCGAGCAACAGGAGTGCGATCGGCAATACAGGCAACAATGCGTCGATCCGGTCGAGAACGCCACCGTGCCCGGGCAGCAGTCCGCTCGAATCCTTGACGCCGGCCTGGCGTTTCAGCAGGGATTCGAACAGGTCGCCAATCACGCTGAATACGGTCAGCACCGTCAACGAGAGCAGCGCTCCGGCCCAGCCGAGATGCTGCACCAGCGCCGAAAAAAGTGTCGGCGCAAAAACCAGCGTGGCGGCACCCGTCGAACCGACGATCATCACCGCCAGCCATCCGCCCAACGCGCCTTCGCGGGTTTTACCCGGACTGATGGAGGGTGCCAGTTTATGACGGCCGAACGCTTTTCCGGCGAAGTATGCGCCAATGTCCGCCAGCCATACGACTAGGAGAAGCGATAGCACGAACGCCACCCCGACCGTACGGGCCGCGACGAGCGCGTGCCAGCAGGCGACGAACGTCACAATTCCCGCAAACAGCAGGAACACGCGCCACGCGCCGCCGGCAAGAGCGGGTTTGCGCGCGAGCGCAAACGGACCGGCCAGCACCCAGAATATGGCCGCCATCTGGTACAGCGGTTTATAACCCAGTCCGAGCCGTGTACTGGCGATCAGCGCCATGCCGGCAACCACCGCGTACACCACCGGCGACCCGCCGGTCAGCTTGAGCAGCCGCCCCCACTCCCAGGCAGCGAAGATGACCACAACGGCGATCAAAGCCGCGAAGACGCCTATTGGCGCGAATAACGTGATGGGCAGAAGCACTGCCAGCAGGACGATTGCCGTGATGACACGGGTCTTTAGCATGAAAGAGTGTCGGCCTTCTGCGATTGCGGCTCGAGTTGCGCACTGGTCCGCCCGAACCGGCGCTCACGTTCGCCATACGATTCGATCGCGCGAGCCAGGGCTTCGGCATCGAAATCGGGCCAGTAGGTATCGGTGAAATAGAGTTCGGTGTACGCCATTTGCCACAGCAGGAAATTGCTGATGCGCTGTTCTCCGCCCGTCCGGATGAACAGGTCAGGCTCCGGCGCGTAGGACATTGCCAGGTGCTGCTCGAACGCCGCTTCGTCGACTGGCACGACGCGGCCTTCCTGAACGGACTGCTCCGCCAGCTTTTTCGCCGCCTGCATAACATCCCAGCGGCCGCCGTAATTCGCTGCAATGGTCAGCGTCAGGCGCGTATTGCGCGCCGTCTTGGTTTCGGCGCGCTGAATCAGCGCGCGGATGCGGTCGTCGAACATGGAAACGTCGCCGACCACGCGCAAACGGATCCCATTGGCGTGCAGCTTGCCGACTTCCCGTTCCAGCGCCGTGACGAACAGGCGCATGAGGAAGGAAACTTCGTCGGTCGGACGACGCCAGTTTTCGGAACTGAAAGCGAACAGCGTCACGAATTCGACGCCCTGGCGCGCGCAGCTTTCGACCGTCGCCCGCACGGCGTCAACGCCGCGCGTATGCCCGGCCACGCGCGGCAGGCGCCGCTGCGTCGCCCAACGGCCGTTGCCGTCCATGATGATCGCGATATGGCGCGGGACAGCCGCGACATCGGGTACGCGAACGGTAGAGCTGGTATAGGTCATGGCCGCTGAATCTAAGTATCGACAGAGTGACGCGCCGGCACGACGCAAGAGACCGGAAACGGTCTCAAACCGTCATGATTTCGGCTTCTTTCGACACAACCAGCTTGTCGATATCCGCGACGTTTTTATCGGTGAGTTTCTGGACGTCGTCGCTCGCACGGCGTTCGTCGTCCTCGGAGATTTCCTTGTCCTTCACGAGCTTCTTGAGTTGCTCGTTGGCGTCGCGACGCAAGTTGCGGATCGCGATCTTGGCGTTTTCGCCTTCGCTTTTCACCACTTTCGTCAGTTCGCGACGACGCTCTTCGGTCAATGCGGGCATTGGCACGCGGATCTGGTCACCCTGGTTTGACGGGTTCAGGCCCAGGTCGGAATCGCGAATCGCCTTTTCCACCACCGGTACCATCTTCTTTTCCCAGGCCTGCACGCCGATCGTACGGGCGTCGATCAGCGTCATGTTCGCTACTTGCGAAATGGGCACGCTCGAGCCGTAGTAATCCACCTGGATATGATCCAGCAACCCCGTATGGGCACGGCCCGTGCGGATCTTGGCCAGATCGTTCTTGAACGCTTCGATCGACTTTTGCATCTTCTGATCGACGCTCTTCTTAATGTCAGCCACACTCATTTGAGCCTCCGTACTTTTGTTACGTGCAGTGCCGGCGGCGGCGGTGCAGTTCCCGTGGGACCGCTCCCGCCCTCGCCCTTTGTCACCGCGAGAGTTTACACGTGGACGAGCGTACCTTCGTCGTCGCCCTGAACGATGCGCTTGAGCGCACCCGGCTTATTGATCGCAAACACGCGAATAGGCAGCTTCTGGTCGCGGCATAGCGCAAATGCCGTCGCGTCCATCACCTGCAGATTCTTGCCGATCGCCTCGTCGAAGCTGATCGTGCTGTAGCGCGTGGCGCTCGGGTCCTTCTTGGGGTCGGCGGAATATACACCGTCCACCTTGGTCGCTTTCAGCACGACTTCCGCACCGATTTCCGAGCCGCGCAGCGCAGCGGCGGTGTCGGTGGTGAAAAACGGGTTACCGGTACCGGCCGCGAAAATGACCACTTTGCCTTCTTCCAACTGGCGAATGGCGCGCGGACGGATGTACGGCTCGACTACCTGGTCCATGCGCAGCGCGGACTGCACGCGCGCCTCGATCCCAGCGTGACGCATGGCGTCCTGCAAGGCGAGCGCGTTCATCATGGTCGCGAGCATACCCATGTAGTCGGCCGTTGCACGGTCCATGCCGGCCGCACCGCCCGCCACGCCGCGAAAGATGTTACCGCCGCCAATGACGACCGCGAGTTGCGTGCCCATGCGCACCACTTCCGCAACGTCTGCCACCATCCTTTCGATTGTCGCGCGATTGATGCCAAAGGCATCGTCGCCCATTAGTGCTTCGCCGGAGAGTTTGAGGAGTACGCGTTTGTAGGCTGTGGGCATATGAGGGTTCCGATCGCGCCGAGAGGGAGTGCAACAACGTAGAACTGTAGGGGTGAAACGATATTTCCGGCAAGCATCCCATATCGGACAAGCCGCGGCGGCGTAACGGGGTAACCTCGGGTCATCCCCGGTTTGCCCGTCCGGCGCGGTTTTGACCGCCATGAGGGCGCGAGACGGCGTTCCGCATTCGGGAACGCTGAACTCGCATTTAGCTGCTTTTCACTGCATTTTTGATTCGGCGGCCGGTGCGCCTGCATCGAGCGGCCCGGCTGAACGGACCGGCTGATGCTGCACTGCACTGCTTGCGCGTGGCTGCTTCAAAGCAAACAGCCGGCGCACTACTGACCGCCGTTTGACTCTTTAGCCTTGCTTGGCGGCGGCAACTTGCGCGGCCACTTCGGCAGCGAAGTCGTCCGTACGCTTTTCGATGCCTTCGCCGACCACGAACAGCGCAAACTTCTGCACCGACGCGCCTGCTGCCTTCAACATCTGTTCGATCGTCTGCTTGTCGTTCTTAACAAACGTCTGGTTCAGCAGCGACACTTCCTTCAGGTACTTCTGGACGCTGCCGTCGACCATCTTCGCGACGATCTCAGCCGGCTTGCCCGATTCCGCGGCCTTTTGCTCGGCGATGCTGCGTTCCTTCGCGATCAGTTCCGCCGGAACGTCGTCCGACGACAGCGAGACCGGCTTCATTGCAGCGACGTGCATGGCAACGTCCTTGCCGACCTGCTCGTCCGCGCCCGTGAATTCGACCAGCACACCAATGCGCGTGCCGTGAAGGTACGAAGCCAGCTTGTTGGCGGATTCAAAACGCACGAAACGGCGTACCGAGACGTTTTCGCCGATCTTGCCGATCAGCGCGAGACGCACTGCGTCGACCGTCGAGCTTTCCAGCGGCAGGGCCGACAGAGCGGCCACGTCAGCCGGGTGATGCTTCGCGATGAGCTCAGCCACGGCCTTGCCGAACGCCAGGAAGTCGTCGTTCTTCGCAACGAAGTCGGTTTCGCAGTTCAGCTCGACCAGGACGCCCACGCCGTCAGCGATATGCGACGTCACAATGCCTTCAGCCGTCACGCGCGATGCCGCCTTGCTTGCCTTGTTGCCCAGCTTCACGCGCAGCAGCTCTTCAGCGCGCTCCATGTCGCCTTCAGCTTCGGTCAGCGCCTTCTTGCATTCCATCATGGGCGCGTCGGTCTTTGCGCGCAGTTCTGCCACCATGCTTGCGGTAATTGCCGCCATCATTTGCTCCTTGAGTCTGTGCCGTGCTTTCGCACGTATCGCACTATTGACACGCGCCGCCGGCGAGAAATGCCCGCGGCCAGAATGGGGGTGCTGCCTGATACTTCACAGATGCTTCACGGCTGTCTCGCGCTCTGCTTCACACGAATAGTGCCGTTGTTACTTTACGTTGCAGTTGCGGCCGGTTAAAAAAAGGGGGCCTTTCGCAAAGCCCCCTTTTTTGCCGGATACATCACGTCGGCGTCAGATGCCGCGACTTACGCTTCTGCGTTGACTTCCACGAACTCGTCGCCTTCACCGCTGCGAACTGCCTGAACCACTTCGTTCACCGCGCTCGAACGGCCTTCCAGGATCGCATCGGCCACGCCCTTGGTGTACAACATGACAGCCTTGCTGGCGTCGTCGTTACCCGGGATCACGTAGTCAATGCCTTCCGGCGAGTGGTTCGTGTCAACCACGGCGATAACCGGAATGCCCAGCTTCTTGGCTTCGGTCACGGCAATCTTGTGGTAACCAACGTCAACCACGAAAATTGCGTCCGGAATGCCGCCCATGTCCTTCACGCCGCCAATCGACTTCACCAGCTTGGCCATTTCACGTTCGAACAGGAGCGCTTCCTTCTTGCTCATGCGTTCCGTTTCACCGGCTTCCAGCGCTGCTTCCATGTCCTTCAGGCGCTTGATCGATACTTTCAGCGTCTTGAAGTTGGTCAGCATGCCGCCGAGCCAGCGTGCGTTCACGAAAGGCATGCCAGCGCGCTGCGCTTCTTCTGCCACCGTGTCACGCGACTGACGCTTCGTGCCAACGAACAAAATCGTGCCGCGATTCGCTGCCAACTGACGCACGTACTTCAGCGCGTCGTTGTACATCGGCAGCGTCTTTTCGAGGTTGATAATGTGAATCTTGTTACGATGACCGAAAATGAACGGAGCCATTTTCGGGTTCCAGAAGCGAGTTTGGTGACCGAAGTGGACACCGGCTTCCAGCATTTCACGCATTGTTACTGCCATGAGAGTTCTCCGCGAGGGTTAGGTCTTAAGCCGGCTGCCGCATCAGGCGCCCCGTGTTTCTTAACCGAGTTTCCCCGGACCGGAGCGCCGGACACCCTGGGTGCGCCGGCTTGCGATTCAAGTCCGATCTTCCTTCATGCCTTTTTGCACCGGCCTTCCGAAAAACACCTGTTTTCAGAAACGCCGCATTCAAAAGACGATTACAAAGTAGATGCAGACTTAGCCAGCGAGTATATCACGCTCAAATGGCACGACTCAAGATGCCCGCTCATCCGAATATATAAGCAGGGGGGTTTTCTCCAGCGGCACCGTCGTGGGCTGCGGCCGGCCTTGTAATCGGTAAATTCGTGTCTCAGCCGCCCTAAAACCGCTGCGCCGGCCCGCGCCCGGGTGCGGCGAGGCCTGTAAGGTGCGATAATGGCCGATTGGCGCTCACAGCCGCTTACACGCATTCTCGATACAAGTCATGTCCATTACGCTGAAAAACGACCACGATATCGCGCAAATGCGCGTCGCCTGCCGGCTTGCCAGCGAAGTGCTCGACTTCATCACGCCCCATATTGTCGCCGGCGTGACGACGGGCGAACTCGATCGCCTCTGCCACGAGTACATGGTGAAGGAACAGGGCACGGTGCCCGCGCCCCTCAACTACCAGCCACCTGGCTATCCGCCGTACCCAAAAGCGACCTGCATTTCCGTGAATGACGTGATTTGCCACGGCATTCCTGGCGACAAAGCGTTGAAAAACGGCGACGCGCTCAATATTGACGTCACGGTGATCAAGGAAGGCTATTTCGGCGATACCAGCCGCATGTTCCTGGTCGGCGAAGGGTCAATCCTGGCAAAGCGCCTGGTGCAAACCACGTTCGACTGCATGTGGCTCGGGATCGACCAGATCAAGCCGGGTGCGCATCTGGGCGATATCGGGCATGCCATCCAGAAATATGCCGAAGCACAAGGCTATAGCGTGGTACGCGAGTACTGCGGCCACGGCGTGGGCAAGGTGTTCCACGAGGACCCGCAAGTGCTGCACTACGGCCGGCCGGGCACGGGCATCGAATTGCAGGCGGGCATGATCTTTACCGTCGAACCCATGATCAACGCTGGCCGCCGCGATATCCGCACCATGCCCGACCAATGGACCGTCAAGACGCGCGATCGCAGCCTGTCCGCGCAATGGGAGCATACGGTGCTGGTTACCCCAACGGGCTACGACGTGCTGACTGTGTCCGCGGGCACGCAAGCGCCGTCGCAATTGATCGCCGCGACGGCCTGAAGCTCTCGCTGACCGGGAACCCGGAGAGCGTGGTTCCGCCATTGACCGGCCAGGCTTTTGACACATCAGGATATGGCGCGAGTCGCGCGCACCGTATTTCGGACGATATCAAGCGGGTCGAATCTTGCTATTTGGGTTGTGCTCCACCCACCAGGCGCTTGTCGCGCCCATGAATTTCCTAGCTGAGTGGTACCGGATGTGCCGGATCGTCGAAGCCAGTTATTTCGCCCGGTTTAAAGACAGCTTAAGCTTGCTGTATAGAGCGGTATAGGGAGCCTGCGGCATCTCGCCTTGCCCGATGATCCCCGACAAACTCAAGCTCGCGGTCATGGCTGGTCAGACAACGGCCTGCGTTTCACGCCGCAAGCGGCCTATGGCGGACACGCGCTGAGCGCATCGCTGCGACCCGATTAAAAGCCCGCGAACCGCCTGTTCGCCACAATCAATTTCACCCACTGACCTCACGACCCGCCTGCCCATGAGCGTACCTGCCGACGCCCCGCCCCGCGCCGATTCGCTGAAAGCCTCGTACAAGACGGCCAAGGCCGCCCTGCTGGAGCGCTTCCAGAGCGCGACCAACGTCGATGGCCTGATGCACGCCCTCGCGCGCGCCACCGACGAAGCGCTCCGAGGCGCCTGGGAAGCCTGCGCGATGCCGAAATCGGCGGCGCTGATTGCAGTCGGCGGCTACGGGCGCGGCGAACTTGCGCCCTATTCGGACGTCGATATCCTCGTCCTCCTGCCCGATGACGATACGCCCGACCACACCGCCTCGCTGGCCTCGCGTATCGAACGGCTGATCGGCATGGCGTGGGATCTTGGTCTGGAGATCGGCAGCAGCGTACGGTCGGTGACGCAATGTATCGACGAAGCGAGCAACGACATCACCATCCAGACCTCGCTGCTGGAGGCGCGGCGCATAATCGGCAACGAGAAACTGTTCGAGACGTTCGAGGGGCGGTATCAGCAAACACTCGATCCGCGTGCGTTCTTCCAGGCGAAAGTCCTCGAGATGCGCCAGCGGCACGCCAAGTATCAGGACACGCCGTACAGCCTCGAACCGAATATCAAGGAAAGTCCCGGCGGCCTGCGCGACCTGCAGCTTATTTTATGGATCTCGCGTGCGGCCGGTTTCGGCAGTAGCTGGCGCGAACTGGATTCGCGCGGCCTCATCACCGAGCGGGAAGCCAGCGAACTGCGCCGCAACGAAGGCTTCCTGAAGACCCTGCGCGCGCGGCTGCATGTGATTGCCCGGCGGCGCCAGGACATCCTCGTCTTCGACTTGCAGACGGCGCTGGCCGAAAGCCTCGGCTACAAGGCAACGTCGTCCAAGCGCGCGAGCGAACAGCTCATGCGCCGCTATTATTGGGCCGCCAAAGCCGTCACGCAGCTTGCCACCATCCTGATCCAGAACGTGGAGGCGCAACTGTTTCCATCGACGAGCGGGATCACGCGCGTGCTCAACGAGCGTTTCGTCGAGAAGCAGGGCATGCTGGAAATCGCCAGCGACGACGTTTTTGAACGTGAACCGAACGCCATTCTCGAAGCATTCCTGCTGTACGAACAGACGCGCGGCGTGAAAGGCTTGTCTGCCCGGACACTGCGAGCGATCTATAACGCCCGTGACCTGATGGGCCGCGACTGGCGGCGAGATCCGGAAAACCGGCGCCTGTTCATGGAGATCCTGAAGCAGCCCGAAGGCATCACGCACGCGCTGCGGCTGATGAACCAGACAAGCGTGCTCGGGCGTTACCTGCTCAACTTCCGGCGCATTGTCGGCCAGATGCAGCACGACCTGTATCACGTCTATACCGTCGATCAGCACATCCTGATGGTGTTGCGCAATATCCGGCGCTTTGCGATGGCCGAACACGCACATGAATACCCCTTCTGCAGCCAGTTGATTGGCAATTTCGAGCGCCCGTGGGTGTTGTATATTGCGGCGCTTTTTCACGATATAGCCAAGGGCCGCGGCGGCGATCACTCCGTGCTCGGCATGGCGGATGCGCGGCGTTTCTGCCGTGACCACGACGTCGGCGCGGACGACAGCGACCTGGTGGTGTGGCTCGTGGAACAGCATCTGACGATGAGCCAGGTGGCGCAAAAGCAAGATACAAGCGATCTGGAAGTCATCAAGCAGTTTGCATCGATGGTCAAGACCGAGCGCCGGCTGACCGCACTGTATCTGCTGACCGTCGCCGATATCCGCGGCACCAGCCCCAAGGTGTGGAACGCGTGGAAAGGCAAGCTGCTCGAGGATTTGTACCGGGCCACCCGTGCCGTGCTCGGCGGCGCCGAACTGCACGCGCATTCGGAACTCAAGTCGCGCCAGGAAGACGCGCTGGCGTTGCTGCGCCTTGAAACCGTGCCCGAAAACGCAGAAAAAGCATTGTGGGACAAGCTCGATGTCGGCTATTTCCTGCGTCACGACGCCGCCGATATCGCCTGGCAAACCCGCGTGCTTTACAAGCACGTGGAGAGCGAAAATCCGATTGTGCGGGCGCGGCCGTCGCCGATCGGCGCGGCGCTCCAGGTGCTGGTGTATGTGCAGGACCGACCCGATCTGTTCGCCGGGATTTGCGCCTATTTCGATAAAAACGGGCTGTCCGTGCTGGATGCACGGGTAACAACGACGCGGCACGGCTACGCGCTCGACAATTTTCTGGTCGCGCATCCGGACCATGACGGGCATTATCGCGACATTGCGAATCTCGTCGAACAGCAGTTGAGTATGCTGCTGACCGCCGAAGGCATCTTGCCGGAACCGTCGAAAGGACGTGTTTCGCGGCTGGTGCGCACTTTTCCGATCACGCCGCGCGTGGATTTACGTCCCGACGAACGTGGTCAGTATTACATCCTGTCCGTATCGGCTAACGATCGGCAGGGCCTCCTTTATTCGATCGCGCGGGTTCTGGCCCAGCACCGGATCGGCGTCCACGCGGCGCGGATCAATACGCTTGGCGAACGCGTGGAAGACGTGTTCCTGCTCGACGGCAAAACCCTATCCGACAACCGGACGCAGATCCAGGTCGAAACCGAACTGCTGCGCGCGATCGCAGCCTGAGAATATATGCGCGTCAAACTGACAGCGAAGCACCCGCGCCCGGCATCGCCGGCACGTTCCCCCGTTCGTACCGGCAGCGCTGCCGGACGGAAAAAGCCCGTACGCGCCGAGATGGCGAGCGGCGACCGGCCAGTGCGCAGCGATAAACCCGCAGGCGGTGCACGGCCGGCGGGTTCCGGTGAGCGGAAGCCTTTCAAGGCGCGTAGCGACGACTCGCGTGGCGCGGGAGATCGCGGGCCCCGGCCTTCGTTTGGGGATCGTGGTGCTCCGCGCGGTGATCGGCCTTCGGGCGATGGTGAACGTCGGCCGTATACGCCGCGTGGCGATGCTCCAAGGGGTCCGAGTAGTGATCGTGGGCCTCGGCCTTCATTTGGGGATCGTGGTGCTCCGCGCGGTGATCGTCCGGCCGATGGTGAACGTCGTCCGTACGCGCCGCGTGGCGATGCTTCAAGGGGTCCGAGTAGTGATCGTGGGCCTCGGCCTTCATTTGGTGATCGTGGCGCGCCGCGCGGTGATCGTCCTTCGGGCGATGGTGAACGTCGTCCGTACGCGCCGCGTGGCGATGCTCCGCGTGGTCCAGGCAGCGACCGTGGTCCGCGTCCTTCCTTTGGTGATCGTGGCGCGCCGCGCGGTGATCGTCCTTCGGCCGATGGTGAACGTCGGCCGTACGCGCCGCGCGGTGATGCTCCGCGTGGCCCGAGTAGTGATCGTGGTCCGCGGCCGTCGTTTGGCGATCGTGGCGCGCCCCGTGGGGTTCGTCCTTCCGGTGATGGTGAACGCCGTCCGTTCACCCCGCGTGGCGATGCTCCGCGTGGCCCGGGCAGCGACCGTGGTCCGCGTCCGTCGTTTGGCGATCGCGCCCCCCGCCCTTCCTTTGGTGACCGTGGCGCACCGCGTGGCGACCGCCCATCGGGCGACAGCGAACGCCGCCCGTTCAAAGCCCGCGATGATTCGCGTGGCCCGGGCAGCGATCGCACACCGCGCCCATCGTTTAACGACCGCGGCGACCATGGCGCTCCGCGCGAGCGCAACCACTCCCACGATGGCAGTCCGCGCCCAGCTCCCACTGACCGTCAACGGCCATCGAGCGATAGCCCTTACGCCAAACGCGAAACATCCGAACGCTTCAGCGATGACCGCAAGCCCGCCGCACGCAAACCGGTATCGAAGCCATCAAAACCGCGCGACGCCGACGCCCCTCCCTCACCCGCCCGCGTCGCGCGCGAAAGCGAAGAAGGACTCGTGCGCTTGTCGAAGGTGATGTCGGAACTGGGACTGTGCTCGCGCCGCGAAGCGGATGAATGGATCGAAAAGGGCTGGGTGCTGGTCGACGGTGAGGTCATCGATACGCTCGGCACCAAGATTCGTCCCGACCAGAACGTTGAAATTGCCCCCGCCGCGCACGCGGCCCAGATGCAGCAAGTCACCATCCTGATACACAAGCCGGTCGGCTACGTGTCGGGTCAGGCGGAAGACGGGTATCAGCCGGCTGTCACGCTGGTCAATCCGTCCAACCATTGGGCCGACGATCAGTCCGGCATCCGGTTCACACCGCTGCATCTGCGCACGCTCGCACCGGCGGGTCGTCTGGATATCGATTCGACCGGCCTGCTCGTCCTGACCCAGGATGGCCGGGTGGCAAAGCAACTGATTGGCGGCCATTCGGACGTCGATAAGGAATATCTCGTGCGCGTGAAATTCGGCGAACATGAAGTCGATATCGAACCGCACTTCCCGCCCGAAAGCCTGGCGCTGTTGCGCCACGGACTTTCCCTCGACGACGTGCCGCTCAAAACCGCGCAGGTCAGTTGGCAAAATGGCGAGCAGTTGCGTTTTGTGCTGCGCGAAGGCAAAAAGCGCCAGATTCGCCGGATGTGCGAATTGGTCGGCCTGGAAGTGGTTGGCCTGAAGCGGATCCGGATGGGACGTGTCACGCTCGGCGCGTTGCCGCCGGGTCAGTGGCGTTATCTGGGCGCGGACGAAGCGTTCTAAGCCGCTTCGCTCACGCTTTTCGCACGCTTCAAAGCGTCGCGGGAAAACGGCGTAATTGTTACCAGTCGATGCGAACGGCGCCCGCCGATCGCATCGATTTTTTTTGGCCGATTTTTTGGCTAAAGAAAATATGACATATGACCGTTAGTCAGATACATGCGCAATTTACCGCTTCGAGTCGCGCGTGCCTGGGCGTTGGGCTACTGGAGAATTGCCATGTCCGTTGAAATCATTGTTCGCGAAACCAAAACCGGCCTCGAGATCATCAGCGGCCGACGTCGACTCGACGCGCTGCTTGCGGTGCGTGACGAAGTCGTCGTGACGAGTCCGGGCGTGGGTGAAGTTGTCATCGCGCGCTTGCCGGACGGACGCTTGCAGGCATCGGCGAATCCGGAACACATCGAACTGTTCCGTCAGCCGGAAACATCGGCGGGAAACAAGAAAAGCTTCGCGTGAGGATGAAGCCACCGCGCTTCCGGCGGCTTTTGCTTCCTTGACGCATGGATGCGCCGGTGGATCTTTCGGGCCCCGTCAGGCACGGCTGATTGAGTCGGCAATGGATCATTCGCTGCGACGAAAGGCGCATCTCACCAAACAAAAAGGGCCGCGATTCTTCGCGGCCCTCAATTCATCCAGCGGCTGAACGGCCTGTCAATCCGGCCGCTCCTCCCTCCATCGATCAATCGTCGCTTTTCGGATCGAGCCCCGGAAACAGGATCTCGGTGAAGCCGAATTTCGAGAAATCCGTCACCCGCATGGGATAAAGCTTGCCGATCAGGTGATCGCATTCATGCTGCACGACCCGCGCGTGGAACCCCTCGGCCAGCCGTTCGATGGCTGAGCCATACTGATCGAACCCCTGATAGCGGATCATGGAATACCGCTGCACGGCGCCGCGCAGGCCTGGCACCGACAAACACCCTTCCCAGCCTTCCTCCATGTCGTGCGAGACCGGCGTAATGATCGGATTGATCAGCACCGTTTCCGGCACCGGCTCAGCGTCCGGATAACGCTCATTGTGAGCAAAACCGAAGATCACAACCTGCAAATCCACGCCGATCTGCGGCGCGGCAAGTCCGGCACCGTTTGCGTGGCGCATGGTGTCGAACATGTCCTCGACAAGCGCATGCAGCGCGGGGGTATCGAAATGGTCGACCGGCTCTGCAATACGCAACAAACGCGGATCGCCCATTTTGAGGATTTCGCGAATCATGGGGTTTCTCCCTCCAAAAGCTTGCGCATACCATCTTCGTCGAGCACGGGGACGCCGAGTTCCTCGGCCTTCACGAGCTTGCTGCCCGCCTCAGCCCCCGCCACCACGTAATCCGTCTTCTTCGACACCGATCCCGCCACTTTCGCACCCGCCGCCTCCAGCATCTCCTTCGCGTCTTCGCGAGACAGATTGGGCAGCGTGCCGGTGAGCACGACCGTCTTGCCGGCGAGCACGCCTTGCGGCGCCTTCGGCGCGGGCGGGCCTTCGGGCCAGGTCACCTTGCCCGGCGCGCGCAACTGCTCGATCACCATCTGGTTATGCGCTTCGCTGAAAAAATTGTGCAGCGACTCGGCCACGACCGGGCCAACGTCATTCACTTCCAGCAATTCCTCGACGCTGGCCGCCATGATCGGATCAAGCGAGCCGAAATGCTTGGCCAGGTCCTTTGCAGTGGATTCCCCGACGTGACGAATACCGAGCGCGTAAAGAAAACGCGGCAAGGTGGTTTGCTTCGCTTTTTCGAGAGAATCGTACAGATTTTGGGCGGATTTATCGGCGAAACGGTCCAGGGCCGCGAGCGTGGCCACGCCGAGATTGAACAGGTCCGCAGGCGTGCGCACAATATTCTGCTCGACCAGCTGGTCGATGATCTTCTCACCCAGCCCATCGATATCCAGCGCGCGCCGTTGCGCGAAATGCCACAACGCTTGCTTGCGTTGCGCAGGACAGATGAGTCCGCCCGTGCAACGGGCAATGGCCTCGTCAGGCAGCCTTTCGATCTTCGATCCGCAGACCGGGCACTCGGTCGGCATGACGAACTCGCCAGCATTATCCGGACGCCGGTCGAGAATCGCGCCGACGACTTCGGGGATTACGTCGCCGGCACGCCGCACGATCACTGTATCGCCAATACGGATGTCCTTGCGCCGCACCTCGTCCTCGTTATGCAGCGTCGCATTCGTTACCGTCGCGCCGCCGACGAACACGGGCGTGAGCCGGGCGACCGGCGTGATGGCGCCCGTACGGCCGACCTGGACGTCGATGGCAAGCAACTGCGTGAGCGCTTCCTGCGCGGGAAACTTGTGCGCGAGCGCGAAGCGCGGTGCGCGCGAAACAAAACCGAGCTTGTCCTGCTCGTCGCGCTGGTTGACCTTGTAGACCACGCCGTCGATGTCATACGGCAAACCGTCGCGTTTCTCGCCCGTTTTGCGGAAGAATTCGAGCAGGCCTTCAGCGCCTTGCACCACGCCGCGCTCGGCGTTGACCGGCAGGCCCATTTCCTTGTACCAGTCGAGCAGCGCCGAATGCGACGCCGGCATCTCCACGCCTTCCAGCACGCCAATGCCATAAGCGAAAAACGACAACTGGCGCTGCGCGGTCATCTTGGGGTCGAGCTGGCGCAAACCGCCGGCCGCTGCGTTACGCGGATTCGCGAATTCGCGTTGTTCAGCCTCGCGTTGCCGCGCGTTGATCTTCTCAAAATCGCGCTTGAACATAAGCACTTCGCCCCGCACATCGAGCCGCTTCGGTATGTTCTTACCCTTGAGTTTCAGGGGAATGGAACGAATGGTACGGACGTTTTCCGTCACCTCTTCGCCCGTCGCACCGTCGCCGCGCGTGGCCGCCTGAACGAAGATGCCGTCGTCATAACGCAGAGAAATGGCCAGTCCGTCGAATTTCAGTTCGCATGCGTATTCCACGGGCGTGTGGCCGAGCGTGTCGGCGACGCGTTTATCGAACGCAATAATGTCTTCGTCCGCGAAACCGTTGTTCAGCGAGAGCATGGGCACGTCGTGCGTAACCGGCTGAAAACCCGTGGCGACCTGGCCGCCGACGCGTTGCGTGGGGGAGTCAGGCGTGATCAGTTCGGGCTGATCGGCCTCGATCTGCTGCAGCTCCTTGAACAGGACGTCGTATTCGGCGTCCGGCAGATCCGGCTGATCGAGCACGTAATACGCGTAATTGGCGCGCTCGAGCTCCGTGCGCAGCCAGGCGGCGCGCTCAGCCGGCCGCTCCGCGCCGGCGATGGGCGAACCATGCGCAGCGGAAGCGGCGGAGACAGCGGAATCAGCTTTGGCAGCGGCTTTCGGTTTGGCAGACATGCGGCAGGACAGACTAGAAAGTTAGAAGAAAACCGACCTGTTGATTGTCTCAGAGATCGGCTGTTCGTGGCATCGGGCGTGTAGTCGATGCCTGACGAAATCGCTAACTGTCCAACGGCTGCCGCCGTCAGGTCCTACTGGCTGAACAAGCGCCGCGTGGCGGGGGAGCCCGCCGGAATACCTGCCTGTTCGAGCTTCGCGTACAGCGTCATCAACTGCTTTTCAATGGCCAGCAGCGACGATTCCGGCAACGGCCGGCGCTGGTCGTCCACCACGCGCGCGCCAATGCGCTCGGAGAGCGACTTGGCGTAATCGCACATCAGGCGGAACGGCAGGATGTCTTCATCGGCCACGGGCACGTCCAGCACGAGCGTGATCATCTGGCCGCCCTTGTACGTCAGGTCGTCGCGCAGGAAGTTCGTGTCGCCGAAAAGCAGCATGAACACCGGATTCTGGCGTGCATCGAGCTTGACGAAACGCGTGCCGTCGCGCGACAGCAGCAAGCCGTCCTGCGAAGCCACTGCCTGCACATAGTTGGCTGACCACGGCGCGCCGTCTGAGAGAATGTTGATCGACAACTGCGCGTCGCACTGAGCCGCGAACGCGTCGAGTTCACGTGCCATGCCGACCGTTTCCAGCATGTCGGGGAACTCGGGCGAACCGTCAATACTGTCGGCGAAACGCTGCACGCCCGTAACGAACTCCGAGAACTCCAGTTCGTTCAGCGGGCCGCCGCGATTGGCCAGTTGCGCCGCTGCGCGCAGCTCTTCATAACGCGCGCCGTTCTTGAGCAATTCCCAGGTCGTGCCGCCCTCCGGCTTGCCTTCTATGTGCACGGGTTTCGCGCCCGCGCGGCGCAGTTTCTGCGCGCTCGGGATCAGCTTTTCGCCCGCTATGGGGGCAAGCAGACGGATCGGCACCACGCAATCGATCCGCCGGTCCACGATAGCCGGCGGCGCCGATGAAATCGTGGTCGCGGCGGGCAAAACGGGGTCGTCATCGTCGGCGAGAATGGGCGCCACGGGTGACGAATCCGGCTCCGGGAAATCGCCATTGACCGAGGTCGATTCGGCCTGGAGATCGACTGCGGTATCGGCCGGCGCTACCGTAGAAAGCGGCGCACCGCCGAAACTCGGCTCCACCCGCGTGTCCGGTGTATCGCCCTCGCCGCCCATGGCGGGTTCACGCCGCACCGGGCGTGTAGGTTCAATGAACGGCTGCTCCTCGTCGGTGTCGTTGCGCGCAAGCGACTCCGCTGCTTCGTCAGGCATCGGGCGCGGCATCTTGCGGCGCACCTTGGCGCCCTGCCACGCGTTATAAACCACCACGCCGCCCACCACCACGGCACCGGCTCCAATCAACCCGAGTGTCAACTCGTCCATGCACTCTCCGTCATTCTTTTCTGGTTGCGCTCTCGGCGCGCCTGACGGCGCTATTGAGGCATCCGGCGCTCGATTGAGCACTTGTTGAGCTTACGCTGCGCGATCTGCGCCCCACGCCGTGCGAATGTTGCGTCCGGACTGCGTGAGTCACTCCGCGCCTGCGCGCCAGAACGGGCCTCCCAGGCCCGTTCTCCATACCATCTTGCTGTCCGTTCTAGAAACGCCCGGCCAAACGTTCAAGCATTCTGGGCGAAACCCGCCGCGGATTCCATATCCACGGCAACAATCCGCGAAACGCCCTGTTCCTGCATCGTCACGCCGATCAGTTGTTGCGCCATTTCCATAGCGATCTTGTTGTGCGAGATGAAGAGGAACTGCGTCTTCTCCGACATCGCCCGCACCAGGTTCGCAAAGCGTTCCGTGTTGGCGTCGTCGAGTGGCGCGTCCACTTCGTCCAGCAGACAGAACGGCGCCGGATTCAACTGGAACATCGCAAACACGAGCGCGGTGGCGGTCAGGGCCTTTTCGCCGCCCGACAGCAAGTGAATGGTCGAATTCTTCTTGCCTGGCGGTTGCGCGAGCACCTGCACGCCGGCATCGAGGATTTCGTCGCCGGTCATCACGAGTTTTGCCTGACCACCGCCGAAAAGACGCGGGAAAAGCTCGCCGAAATGACGGTTCACTTCGTCGAACGTGCCTTGCAGCAACGCCCGCGTTTCCTGGTCGATCTTGTGGATCGCGTCTTCCAGCGTGCCGATGGCGTCGTTCAAATCCGCCGATTGCGCATCCAGGAACTCCTTGCGCTCGCTGGCTGCGGCGAGTTCATCGAGCGCGGCCATGTTCACGGCGCCAAGCGCCGCGATCGCATTGTTCAGCCGCGTGACCTCGCCCTGCAGGTAAGAGGGTTTCAGGTCCGGCGTGAGCTTGGCCTGCAACTCGGCTTCATCGACACCGGCAGCCGCCAGTTGCTCGATAAACTGCTCGCCGCTGATGCGCGCCGCCTGTTCCTTCAACTGCAATTCGCTGATCTTGTCGCGCAAGGGCTGCAGCGAACGTTCCGCGATAAGCCGCAACTCGTCTGCCTGTCGCAGGCGCGCGGTGAGATCGTCGAGTTCGAGCCGGGCCGAGTGCAACGCCTCTTCCTTGACCGCGCGCAATTCGAGCGCGTCCTGCAAGCCGGTGTGCGCGGTCTGTTCGTTGATCGTTTCGAGCTCGCCACGGGCATCTTCCAGGGCGCCGGCCACGCGTTCGCTCTGATCCTTCGCGGTTTCGATGTTGCGCCGGTATTCGTCGATCTTCGCCGCTAGCCCGCGCGCCGCGAAGCTGGCGTCGGTGGCCGCGCGTTCGAGGTCGCGCGCTTCCTGGCGGGCATTGGTCAACGCTTCGTCGAGCGCTTCGAACGCCAATTGATGATCTTCGAAACGCGCCTGCAACTCGGCGAGTTCGCCATCGTGGCGCTCGAAATTCGCCTCCGATTCAGCCCGCAACTCGCGCTGTTCATAGATTTGCGCGGTGATTTCAGCCAGTTCCACGCGGATCTGCGTACTGCGCTGCATGTAGCGCTCGTGCGCCTGCGCGAGCTTCAACACGTCCATTTGCAATGCATGGACGCGTTGGGTCGCGCGTTCGGCAGAAGAACGGGCGTCGCCAAGACTCGCCGATGCCTGCGTATGCGCCGCTTCCGCTCGCACGGCCGCGGCCTTGGCTTCATCGGCGAGCAGGGCTTGTGCACGCACTTGCTTCGTCAGGTTTTCGATTTCCTGCTGGCGGGCGAGCA
Source organism: Caballeronia udeis (assembly GCF_044909315.1). GTDB lineage: Bacteria > Pseudomonadota > Gammaproteobacteria > Burkholderiales > Burkholderiaceae > Caballeronia > Caballeronia udeis_A. The sequence goes on along the minus strand of NZ_JBIYEB010000025.1, from coordinate 9,540 downwards.
TGCCGGCCTGTTCGGAGTCCGCGGCGTAAAGCTGCACGCCAACCCGCGTCACCACATGGCCCGCCTTCACCACATACGCAGCGCCATCCGGCAATTGCGAACGCGAGGCAAGCGCCTGGGCGATGTCATCGGCGACAAAAACGTTACCCAGCCAGTCGGTCAGTACGGCGCGCAGACCGGCGTCGTCGATACGGATCAGCGCAAGCAGCGGCCGCAAACCAGCGGGCGTTTCCTGCGGCCGGCCGGCGTTAGGCGGTGCATAGAACGCCAGTTTGGCCGGCGGAGCGTCGGTCGCGAACGCCTTCACCCAGTCGAGATTCGATACTTCCAGCGCCGCGATCCGCTCACGCAGAACCGACTCCAGCGCCGTCTCCCAACCCGCTTCAATGTGGAGCTTTTTCCACAGGCGCGGCAACGAACCGAGTTCGTGTTTATCAAGCCACGGCTGGATCTTGCCTTCAGTCTGGACGTTTTCCTGCAATTGCTTTAACGCCGCGAGCCGCGCCTCAAGCTGGTGAATCTGCGCGCTTTCGGCCTGCACTTTTTCTTGTGCCGCGCGACGCTCGCCATCCAGACGCGGCAGCGTATCTTGCGCATCGGAGAGACGGGCCTGGGCTTCCGCCAGGATTTCTTCGTGCTCGGCGAGTTGCATGCGCAACTCTTCGAGTTGCGCTTCGTCGGGCGCGTCAAGGCCGCCCGCTTCGCTTTTCAGGCGTTCGTGACGCTGCTGCAATTGCTGCAGTTGCTGATCGGCATTGCGCTGATGCGCAGCCTCGAGTTTCAACGCTTGTTCAGTCTGCGCGATACCGCCGCGCTCCGCGTTCAGCTCCGTCTGGGCGTCGCGGAAACGCGCTTCGAGCGCGGGCAGTTCGTCGTGTTTCGCGGCAGCCGTTTCTTGCGCAATAGCGGCCTTTTCCTCGCCGACAGCCAACGCTTCTTCGGCATCCGTGATCTCGCCGCGCGCTTTCTCGGCCTGCATCTGCCACTGTTCGCGCTGAGCGCTCAACGCGGCGATCTGCGCCTGCACCCGATTGCGCGATTCCACGATAAAGCGGATCTCCGCCTCGAGCTTGGCCACCTCCGAGTTCGCTTCGTACAGCGCGCCCTGGGCGCCCTGCATGGCGTCGCTCGCGCTGTAGTGCGCCACCCGCAGCGTTTCCAGTTGCGCTTCGACTTCGCGCAGCTTGGCGGTTTGCGCCTCGAGTTCAATCTGCGCGTCGCTGATGGCACGCTGCTGGCGCTCCGACTCGTTGCCCGCCTCGTTTTTGCGCAACAACCACAGGAGCCGTTGTTTTTCCTCGCCTTCGGCCTGCAGCGTCTTGTATTTCGTCGCGACAATAGCCTGCGCTTCGAGCTTCTCCAGATTCGAGCTCAACTCGCGCACGATATCTTCCACGCGGGTCAGGTTTTCGCGAGTATCGTGCAGGCGGTTTTCGGTCTCGCGGCGGCGTTCCTTGTACTTGGACACGCCTGCGGCTTCTTCCAGGAACACGCGCAGTTCTTCGGGCTTCGCCTCGATGATCCGCGCGATCATGCCCTGCCCGATGATCGCGTACGCGCGTGGCCCGAGGCCTGTACCCAGAAAGATGTCCTGGATATCGCGGCGGCGGGCCGGCAGGTTGTTGATGTAGTAGCTCGAGGTGCCGTCGCGCGTGAGAACGCGCTTGACGGCAATCTCGGCGTAGGTGCCCCACTGGCCGGCAGCGCGGCCGTCGGCGTTATCGAAGATGAGTTCGACGCTGGCGCGGCTGCCGGGCTTGCGCGCAGTGGAGCCGTTGAAGATCACGTCCTGCATCGACTCGCCGCGCAGCTCGGAAGCGCGCGATTCGCCGAGCACCCAGCGCACGGCATCGATGATGTTGGATTTGCCGCAGCCATTCGGGCCCACCACGCCGACAAGCTGGCCTGGGACCTGGAAATGGGTGGGATCGACGAAGGACTTGAAGCCAGCGAGTTTTATCGAGGTCAGACGCACGGCGATATCGCTGATTGAAAAGAATTCGGGAGAACGGGCCGGCGGGCCTCCGAGCCATGCTGCTTGTGCGGCAGGAGATAACGACTAACGCCGGTCGAAAACGCTCGGGCGGTGGGTCGAACCCCGTCGGTTCGAAGCGACGGCGCGCAACCCGTGATGCTCTTGCTTGACGGCTTATATATAACCCATAACCCACCTATAACCCACCGCAAGCACGCAACCCGGCGAACGATGACAATCATACCATCGCCCGTCTTGAATTCTTTTGGTTTGCTGACACAGCGATTTCCGCTCGCAACGAAGGGCCGGCCGGGGGTCTGCCAGCGCCAATGCCAGGGTCAATGCCGGTCGATTCCGGCTTAGCGGCGGCAGCAGTCGCCCAATGCCGGCGCACTGCAGGAACCGGCCTTCCGGAAACCCCCTCAACGAGCCGGCAAACCCGACCAGGAGGCGACGGAGGGCTATAATCCGAGCCTTGCCGTTCCATCGTCCGCACCCGACTTCGCCGTGAATCCACTTCTCCAGAAACTTCAGCCGTATCCATTCGAAAAGCTGCGCGTGCTATTCAAGGGCGTCACGCCGCGCGCGGACCTGGCACCGATCAGCTTTGGTATCGGCGAGCCGAAACATGCAACGCCGGCGCTGATCCGCGACGCTGTAATCAATGCGATGTCCGGTCTCGCGTCCTATCCCGCCACGGCAGGCAGCGAGCCGTTGCGCCAGGCCATCGCTGACTGGACCAGGCAGCGCTACGCCCTGCCCGCCGTCAACGCAGCCACAGAAGTCCTGCCCGTCTCCGGTTCGCGCGAAGCCTTGTTCTCACTGGCGCAAACCGTGATCGACAGCCGCAGCACCAGTGAACCGCCCGTTGTCGTCTGCCCCAACCCGTTCTATCAGATCTACGAAGGCGCGGCCTTGCTGGCCGGCGCCGAGCCGTACTTCGTGAACAGCAATCCGGCGCGCAATTTCGCCTGCGACTATGCATCCGTACCCGACGCCATCTGGGCACGCACGCAACTGCTCTACGTCTGCTCGCCCGGCAACCCGACTGGCGCCGTGCTGACGCTGGAAGACTGGCGCGAGCTATTCGCGCTGTCGGATCGGCACGGTTTCGTGATCGCCTCGGACGAATGCTATTCCGAGATCTATTTCGACGAAGCCACGCCACCGCTGGGCGGCCTGGAAGCCGCGCACAAGCTGGGCCGCGGTTTTGGACGTCTGGTCATGCTCTCCAGCCTCTCGAAGCGCTCGAACGTGCCCGGCATGCGCTCGGGTTTCGTCGCCGGCGATGCATCGATACTCAAGCAATTCCTGCTCTACCGCACCTATCACGGCGCAGCGCTCTCGCCCATGTTCCAGGCGGCGAGTATCGTGGCGTGGAAAGACGAAGCGCACGTGCGCGACAACCGCGCGCTGTACCTGAAGAAATTCACGACCGTCACACCCATGCTCGCCGACGTGCTCGATGTCCGCCTGCCCGACGCCGCGTTCTACCTGTGGGCGAACGTCGCGCGCACCGGCCTCACCGACACCGAGTTCGCCGCCCGCCTTTACGCCGACTATAATGTGACGGTTTTGCCGGGCTCGTATCTGGCACGAGACGCCCACGGCACGAATCCCGGTAGCGGTTTCATCCGTATCGCGCTGGTCGCGGATGTCGACGAATGCGTGGAAGGTGCCCGGCGCATCGTCGAATTCTGCCGCTCGCTGGCGCAGTAAATCCCTCCTTAATCACAGCACTCACTTAAGTCACGACCATGTCGCAACAACTTCAGCAGATCATTGACACCGCCTGGGACAACCGCGCCGAACTGTCGCCCAAAGCGGCCGCAGCCGAGGTGCGCGACGCCGTCGCTCACGCCATCGAGCAACTCGACAAAGGCCTGTTGCGCGTCGCCGAGAAACGGGACGGCGAATGGGTGGTCAATCAATGGCTGAAGAAAGCGGTATTGCTGTCGTTCCGGCTGGAAGATAACGCACCCATGCCGGCTGGCGGCTACAGCCAGTTCTACGACAAGGTGCCGTCGAAGTTCGCGAACTACACGGCTGAAGATTTCGCCGCGGGCGGCTTTCGCGTCGTGCCGCCGGCCATCGCGCGCCGCGGTTCGTTCATCGCGAAGAACGTGGTGTTGATGCCCTCGTATACGAATATTGGCGCCTATGTGGATGAAGGCACCATGGTCGACACATGGGCTACGGTCGGCTCCTGCGCGCAGATCGGCAAGAACGTGCATTTGTCGGGCGGCGTGGGCATTGGCGGCGTGCTGGAACCACTGCAGGCGAACCCGGTGATCATTGAAGACAACTGCTTCATCGGTGCGCGTTCGGAAGTGGTGGAAGGCGTGATCGTGGAAGAGAACTCGGTCATCTCCATGGGCGTGTATCTCGGCCAGAGCACCAAGATTTATGACCGCGAAACCGGTTCGGTGACTTACGGCCGCATTCCGGCGGGCTCGGTGGTCGTCGCGGGCAACCTGCCTTCGAAAGACGGATCGCACAGCCTGTACTGCGCGGTGATCGTGAAGAAGGTGGACGCGAAGACGCGCGCCAAGGTTGGCCTGAACGAGCTGCTGCGAGGCGATTGATCCATGGCCGCGAAAAAGATCGTCGTGTATGGGATTCCGAATTGCGACACCGTGAAAAAAGCACGCGTGTGGCTGGAAGAACATGACGTGCCGTTCGAATTCCACGACTTCAAGAAAGCCGGGGTATCGACGGCCTTGTTGCAGGACTGGTTGAAGGACGTCACGCTCGACGAACTGATCAACCGGCGCGGTACGACCTGGCGCGGCCTGTCGGACACGTATAAAGACGAAGCGGGTTCCACGGCCGGCGCGATCGCGTTGATGATCCACAAGCCGTCGATCATCAAGCGGCCCGTGCTCGTGGTCAACGGCCGCGTGAAATCGCTCGGTTTCGACGCAGACAAGTACGAATCGCTGTTCGTTTAAGGGTTGAAATTCAAGCTTTAAGCGCAGCATCGCATGCGCCCTGATAAACGGCGTGCGAATCTTGATCCCTGCCGGCCGCCGCGCCGGCATTTTTTATTGAAAGTGGCTCCAATCCATGCCCGGCACTCTTCTTCTCTCTGAACAACTCATCGCGCGCGCATCCGTCACGCCCGACGACCAGGACTGCCAGAACCTGCTGATCGAGCGGTTATCGGCGATTGGCTTCGAGTGCGAAACGATCGCGTCCGGCGGCGTCACGAATCTCTGGGCTGTGAAACGGGGCACGGACGGCACTGACGGCAAGTTGCTCGCGTTCGCGGGCCATACCGACGTCGTGCCGACAGGTCCGCTCGAACAATGGACCTCGCCGCCATTCGTGCCGACTCACCGCGACGGCAAGCTGTACGGCCGCGGCGCGGCTGACATGAAGACATCGATCGCGGCGTTCGTCGTGTCGAGCGAAGAGTTCGTCACGGCGCACCCGGCGCATCGCGGCTCGCTTGCGTTCCTGATCACGAGCGACGAAGAAGGCCCCGCCACCGACGGCACCGTCAAGGTAATCGACGCTTTGAAAGCGCGCGGCGAGCGGCTGGACTACTGCATTGTCGGGGAGCCCACCTCCAGCGCCACGCTGGGCGACATGGTCAAGAACGGCCGGCGCGGTTCCATGTCCGGCAAGCTGGTGGTGAAAGGCGTGCAAGGGCATATTGCTTATCCGCATCTCGCCAGGAACCCGATTCATCTGCTCGCACCCGCGCTGGCTGAACTGGTCTCCACGCATTGGGACAACGGCAACGAATATTTCCCGCCGACCACGTGGCAAGTGTCCAACCTGCACGGCGGCACGGGCGCAACCAACGTGATCCCGGGTCATATCGAGTTGATGTTCAATTTCCGCTTCTCCACAGCGAGCACGGTGGAAGGACTGCAAAGCCGTGTTCACGCGATCCTCGATAAACACGCGCTGGACTACGATCTCGCGTGGAGCGTCAGCGGCCTGCCGTTTCTCACCCCGCGCGGCACGTTGTCGAACGCGCTGGAACAAGCCATCTTCGATGAAACCGGCGTGCGCACCGAACTGTCTACTACCGGTGGCACCTCGGATGGCCGCTTTATTGCTCGCATCTGCGAACAGGTGGTCGAGTTCGGACCGCCCAACGGCAGCATTCACAAGATTGACGAGCACGTTGAAGTGGCGTTTATCGAACCGTTGAAAAACGTGTATCGACGCGTGCTCGAAACCCTGCTTGCCTGATCCGACTCACTCTTATAAGGAGCCTGCGATGGCGCTTCCCTTCACCACCGTTCGCGATCTGCTGCGTTTCGCCGTCTCGCGTTTCACCGCGGCAGACTTGTCGTTTGGCCACGGTTCGTCGAATGCATTCGATGAAGCCGCGTACCTCGTGCTGCATACCCTGCACTTGCCGCTCGACACACTCGATCCGTTCCTCGACGCCCGCCTGCTCGACACCGAAATCGACGCCATCATGAAAGTGATCGAGCGCCGCGCGACCGATCGCGTACCGGCGGCGTACATCACGCACGAAGCGTGGATGCACGGGCACCGTTTCTACGTGGATGAGCGCGTGATAGTGCCGCGTTCGTTTATCGGCGAGCTGTTGCAGGATGGCTTGCAGCCCTATGTGCAGGACCCCGACGAAGTGTCGCGCGTGCTGGAACTCTGCACCGGCTCCGGCTGCCTCGCGATCCTGGCGGCGCAGGCGTTCCAGAACGCGGACATTGACGCCGTCGACATCTCCGCGCCCGCGCTGGAAGTCGCACACAAGAACGTGGACGACTACGACCTGGACTCGCGTGTCGCGTTGTACGAGGGCGACCTGTTCGCCCCACTGCCAGTTGGCCGCTACGAAGTCATCATCACGAATCCGCCCTACGTCAACGCACTGGCCATGCAGACCCTGCCCGCTGAATACCGCCACGAGCCGGAACTTGCGCTCGCGGGCGGAGCGGACGGCATGGACATTGTGAAGCGGATCGTAGGCGAAGCACGCAAGTGGCTGACCGAAGACGGTGTGCTCGTGGTCGAAATCGGCAACGAACGGGCCAATGTGGAAGCTACGCTCGGTGGCCTCGACCTGGTCTGGCTCTCGACCAGCGCGGGCGATGACAACGTGTTTCTCATCCAGGCAGCCGACTTGCCGGGCTAACGGCGCAACTCCCGACTTCCAGGCACCGCGTACATGCACTTCGAGTGGCAGGACTGGCTTCATCTCGGCACGTTTGTGATCATCGCCCATTTGCTGGGCGCGGCCGCAGCATGCCATGCAGTGCTCAACACGCGGACGTCGCAAGGCGCGGTCGCGTGGGCCGTGTCGCTGGTCGCCATGCCCTACTTCACGCTGATCCCGTATCTCTTTCTCGGGCGCAGCAAGTTCGCCGGGTATATCGACGCGCGTCGGCTGGAAAACGAGATCCTGCGCAAGAGCACGCACCCGGCGGAATGGAATTTCCCCGATGAAGCCGCCCGCCTGCGCGGCGCAGCAGCGGGAGATCCCGCGGAATATCTGGGACATCCGACCATACGGGCGCTGACGCGTTTGAGCGGCATGCCGTTCCTGCGCGGCAACTCGGTGCGTGTGCTGATCAATGGCGACGCCACCTTCGACGCAATCTTCAAGGCCATCGAGGTCGCGAAGGTGTATGTGATCGTGCAGTTCTTCATCGTCCGCGACGATGAACTCGGCAATAAACTGAAAGACCTGCTGATCAAAAAAGCGCAGCAAGGCGTGCGGGTCTATTTCCTCTACGACAGTATCGGCAGCTTCGATTTGCCGAAACGCTACGTTGACACCTTGCGCGCGGGTGGCGTGCAGACGCATCCGTTCGCGACCAAGCGCAAGTTCGTCAATCGCTTCCAGATCAACTTTCGCAATCATCGAAAGATCGTGGTGGTTGACGGCGAATGCGCGTTCGTCGGCGGTCACAACGTGGGCGTGGAATATCTCGGCGCGAATCCGCGTTTGTCACCCTGGCGCGATACCCACATTGAAGTGCGCGGTCCGGCGGTCGCGAGCATCCAGTTCGTGTTCATTGAAGACTGGTACTGGGCAACGCAGCGCATTCCGGAAGTGGAAGCGTCGAAGACATCCACGCACGACATGAGTTGCCTCGTCCTCGCGAGCGGCCCCGCCGACCATCAGGAAACGTGCTCGCTGTTTTTCGTCGAGGCAATCAACGCGGCGCGTTCGCGGATCTGGATCACGACGCCGTATCTCATCCCCGACGAAGCCGTGTTCTCCGCGCTGCGGCTCGCCGTATTGCGCGGCGTGGACGTGCGGATCCTGATTCCAAGCCGCCGCGATCATCGCGTGGTGTTCGCCGCATCGAAACTCTATGCCTACGATGCGCTGCTCGCAGGCGTAAAGATCTATCGATATCGCCCGGGCTTCCTGCATCAGAAAGTGGTGCTGGTGGACGACATGTCCGCCGCCATTGGCAGCGCGAATCTGGATAACCGCTCGTTTCGCCTCAACTTTGAGATCATGGTCCTGACCGTGGATCGGGGTTTTGCCAGCGAAGTGGAGAAAATGCTCCTCGACGACTTCGCGCAATCATGGGAAATCACCCGCGACGACTATCTCGGCGCGCCCGCGTGGCGCCGCGTGACAATGCACGTCGCGCGCTTGTTTTCACCCATTCTTTGACGCGGTTTTAACCCGCGTACGGTCCGAGGCTATCGGCGAATCGCCGGGCGCATTCCAGTCCGAACGCACTCGGCGTAATGCCGCGGTCGTGTCTGACCTCAAACCCCATTCGCCATGCAGCAATGCGCTTGCCATAACAGGTGAGCGCGTCGAGCGATTGCATCACGAAAACAATCGCCGGCAACACTTCCTCATAGTGCCGCTGCGCCGCAGCCGGATCGTGCGCAAATGCCCGATAGATTTCCACCTGATGATCGAAGCTGTCAGGCGCGATGATCATGCCCGCGCAGCCGGCGCGCAGGTTGTCGAGCAACTCCTGGCCGCCGCGCCCGTTGAAGACAGGCATTGTGCTGCCGGCCGCCGCCAGGCACTCGATAGTCGTACGCAGTACCGTCGCCGCACCCTCGCCCTTCAACCAGCGGAAGTTCGGGCATTGCTGAGCCAGTTCGGCCAGCGCTTCCGGCGACAGACCGACACCCAGATACTCGGGCGCGTTTTGAATGCCCGCGCCGGCCGTGCCGGCCAAACCGTTCATGACGGCGGCAAAGAAATCGAAGTAAAACCGCTCGGGCTCGGTGCGCGTGGACGGCGGTTGCAGGATCAGCCATTGCGCGCCGTGCGCCACAGCCCAGTTGCCGAATTCGGTCTGCTCACGGACGGTGTCGCCGGTGACGGTAACCGCCAGCGGGACGCGCGATGCAATGTCCTCGCGCGCCCAGTTCACGAGCTGCTCGCGCTCAGCGCGCGACAGCCGCTGAACCTCGGTTGCAAGCCCTAGACACAATGTATTGGACCTGCTGTACCTCAAGCGACGCGGGTTAAGCTTGAGGCTCCGAAGAACCGAAGGCTCAGAACCGCAATTGAGGAGAGCAGGTCGTGAAGCAGTTTAGCAAGTTCGTTGGGTTGGATGTTCACAAGGCGACGATTGCGGTTTCTGTAGCCGATGCGG
>NZ_JBIYEB010000024.1:0-155754 GCF_044909315.1 Caballeronia udeis | reverse complement strand
ATCTGACATTCACGAAGCATTCCTCAAACTAGCCTGCTCACTCGTCTGCTGGAACATCTTCAGCCGAACTGAGCAGCCTTTTTGAACTGCCCTCTTAAAGAGATTCGATGTGAAGGCAACCATCGTGTCCCACTCCCCGTCCCAGACGGGGAATCCGAGCAGATTTATCGATTCCGATTTGTCCTGCAAGCTGAGAGTGATGCTCCTCCCCACACGGAATCATTCGCCCTGCTAACGACGTAATTCACCGTCGATATTTTTCGACATTTATAAGGCAAGCTGCCCACCCCCGTGCCGATTGCGCGGCCGTTCAACCCAACTGATGCCTTATATGTCCATCGACATCAACCCGTCCGACTCGTCCAATACGGAAGATCAATCCTGGCTGCATAAAATAGGGCCCGGCCTGATTACGGGCGCCGCGGACGACGATCCCAGCGGTATTGCCACCTACTCGCAGGCGGGGGCGCAGTTCGGTTTCAACATGCTGTGGACCATCATCATTACGTACCCGCTGATGGTAGCCATCCAGGTGATCAGCGCAAGATTGGGACGAGTCAGCGGACATGGACTCGCTACCAACATCCGACGTTTCTATCCGGCTTGGCTGCTCTACAGCTCTGTCGTCTTGCTTCTCGTTGCTAACACCATCAACATCGCAGCCGATCTCACCGCGATGGGGGCGGCGGTCAATCTGGTTGTGGGTGGTCCGACGCGCGTCTATACCATCGGGCTCGGACTGGTATCCGTTTTGTTGCAGGTGTTTGTCCCCTATCGCAGCTATGTTCACGTGCTGAAGTGGCTTACTCTCGTGCTTTTTGCATACGTGGCGACGCTGTTTGTCGTGCAAGTTCCATGGCAGACAGTAGTCATCCGGACGATTTTTCCTCATTGGTCCTGGAAGAGTGAATACGTTACGACGGTGGTCGCGGTCCTCGGGACGACCATCAGCCCCTATCTGTTTTTCTGGCAGGCGTCTCAAGAGGTCGAAGAGATGCGCGCCGAGACCGGTCAAAAAGCTTTGAAGAACGCGCCGGCTCAGGGGGCATCGAGCCTTAAACGCATTCGGATGGATACGTGGATCGGAATGGGCTTCTCGAACTTGGTCGCTTTCTTCATTATTTTGACCACGGCGGCGACGCTAAACGCTCATGGTGTCACGAACATCCAGACATCCTCCCAGGCAGCGCGCGCGCTCAAGCCCATCGCAGGCGAATTCGCATTTCTGCTCTTTAGCCTGGGAATCATCGGCACGGGTTTGCTTGCGCTACCGGTGCTGGCCGGGTCAGCCGCGTACGCGATGGCTGGAACATTCAGATGGCGCAATAGCCTGGCACTGAAACCGCAGCTCGCGAGGCGGTTCTACGGGATCATCGTGTTATCAACGATAGTGGGTGTAGTTATTGGCTTTACTCCAATTGACCCGATCAAGGCGCTCTATTGGAGTGCGGTTATCAACGGCGTGGTCTCGGTCCCGATCATGGGACTGATCATGTTCATGGCTGTCAATCCGAAGATCATGGGCGAGTTCGTGATCTCGATGCGGTTACGCGTGGTGGGATGGTTGGCCACAGCCGCCATGGGGGCCGCGGCCGGGGCCATGTTTTGGTTTATGTTCTCGTAGGCCGCTTCACCTTCGTATCGCAGTTCGGCGAACGCGGTCATTTAATACGTAATGCATAGCAATAAAATTTGCTCGTCTATCCCGTCTTGCTGCGACCAAACCCAATTTTCCAACTCGTGCCCTACGTGGAGAGTTTCACAGCGATCTCGCCGCTAGCGTTATCTATCGGCCCCGTTAGCAGAATTCGCGGGCAACAAACAGCGACAGCCACGCCTGAACTGCTTCGTGGTCATCACTCGCACAGATGGCGCGTCAAGTGGCAGCGAAACAGGGAGCCAGCGCGCACTTTAGTCACCGATTCGAACCGACCGCTGTGCGCTAAGCGCACGCACTCGAAAGGCATTGGCATCACTCTTCCGTCCTTCCATACAGCGGGCCTACCTCGCCAGTACCCGGCCCACCCGATCGGGTAAACCGCGCGGACCCAGCGTAAGTGGTGATGACACGAAACAACCGGTCCAAATCCGCTGGCTTGACAAAGTGCTCATCGATTCCTGCTTCAGCCGTTCGACGATGATCTTCCGCTTGACCGTAACCAGTCAGCGCGATGAGCAGGGTACTCGTGAACCGCTTGTCGGAACGCAGGTGTTTTGCGACCTCGTAACCGTTCATGCCTGGCAAGCCGATATCCAGTATTACAGCGTCGGGCAAGAACGACTGGGCGACCTCAAGCGCCGATATCCCGTCGAGCGCCGATCTCACTTCGTGGCCTTGCAGATCTAACAACATCGTCAAGCTTTCCACCGATGCCGCCACGTCGTCGACGACCAGGACGCGCAGGGTTCGAGTGCGCAAGATGGGTACAACGTTACTAGGGTTCAATTGTCGCCGAAAAGGCTTTCGCGCGGGAAGGCGAACAATGAACCGCGCGCCCCGATCCACACCTGCACTGAAACACTCAACCGTGCCGTTATGCATCTCGGTCAACTGACGTACCAGCGTAAGGCCGATACCCAAGCCGCCTTGAGAGCGATCCAGGGACGTGTCGCCCTGCACGAAAAGCTCGAAAACATGCGGTAAGAATGTTGGATCGATGCCCTGCCCATTGTCACTTACCGTGATGGTCGCGACATGCCCGTCAAACTCCGCCGCCAACATCACGTGCGCACCAGGAGGCGAAAACTTGGATGCGTTGTTCAGCAGATTCGAAACGATCTGAGCAAGACGGACGATATCGCCTTCTATAATCGCATCCTCGATGCAAGGCTCGTAGGTGAAAGTCTGTGCGCGATCAACGAGATGAGGTTTGCTCGTATCCATAGCACGTTCAAGAACCGTCGCAAGCGATACGCTTTCGCAACTAAGCGTGATAGAACCCCTAGCGATCCTTGAAACATCGAGCAAATCGTCGACGATCCGCACCATGTGTTCGACCTGCACACCGATAATGTCCCGTGCCCAAGAAACGACGGAATCCTCCGAACCGACAGTTCGCAATACTTGCACTGCGTTGCGAACCGGGGCAAGCGGGTTGCGCAATTCGTGGGCAAGCATAGCGAGGAACTCGTTCTTGCGGCGATCACCGTCCTGGATTGCGGAAAACAGAAAGGCATTTTCAAGTGCGATCGAAGCGCGGCTGGTAACTTCCATCGCGAGCGAGGCGTCGCCTGCGTCGCTAGGCGTGTTTACATGACCGAGCGTCAATGCGCCCCGCTTGAACACGCCCGTCAGAAGAGGGTAAATGCTCAGCTCCTCCACCGGCAGCGGTAATAGACGGCTGGCGCTTCCGGCCAATGGAGAATGGACGCCATGACTTGATCCGGTCGAGCGGGTCAGCGCACTTAGCTTAATCAATGCAAGCTCAGAAGCGTTAAATTTGTGCGGCTCGCCCGTCTGGAGAACTCGGTTGATCCATTCCTCCAGTTCCCGTTCCACCGCTAGCTCCCCTTCTCTGATTGCGTGCGAATCAGCCAACCCGGTTTCCTGTTGAACGGCAGAGGTCGAGCGCCATATCGTCTGGCACGGCTTCCCCTCTTCGTCGACCAGAGAGACGATTGCGAGATCGGCCAGCGACGGCACAACGACGTCCAGGACCTTTGAAATCGTCGCGTGCACATCAAGGGACCGAGTCATCAGGAGACTGGCATTCGCCAGGAAATCGGCGCGCCTGCGGGCCTGGTCCGCGGCTATACGCTGCGCCTCTGCTCGAGCGAGTGCTTCTTGCTCCGAGGCGCGGTGGAGCAATTGCCGGTTCATCCGATACATTTCCGCGAACACGCGTACCTTCGAACGAAGTATCTCGGGTATGACTGGAGAGGATATGTAATCGACCGCGCCAAGCGCATAGCCCCGAATGGCGTCTACATCATCGATATAGGCGGTGATAAAAATGATTGGCGTGTTCGCCGTGCGCGGATACGAACGCAGCAGCGAAGCGGTTTCGAACCCGTCCATGCCTGGCATGTTGACGTCTAGCAAAATCACCGCGAACGGGCGTTCCATCACTTCGCGCAGCGCCTCACGGCCAGATGTCACCGTCACCACGTTCTCGCCCAGATCCTCGAGGACGGTGCGGAAAACGACGTGTTTCTGTGGAAGGTCATCAACGACGAGGATGTTGACCTTCTCATTCGGGGCAAGGGCGACCGCCATGGTTCGTGGCCCCAATTAACGGTGCAGCCACGCACGCAACACGGTCAGCAAATCGTCGCGGTTCACGGGTTTGGACAAATAGTCCCAGGCCCCGGCCTGGATGCACTTTTCCCTGTCGCCCTTCATCGCCTTGGCGGTGACCGCGATCATCGGCAACCTCTGTCCGATCGGTAGTTTGCGGATCTCTTTCATCGTGGCCAGGCCGTCCATCTCCGGCATCATGATGTCCATCAGCACCAATTCGATCTCCGAGTCAGCTTCGACCTGCTTGATTGCGTCTCGACCGTTATCGGCCCAGACGTGGGCGATCTCGTGCTCTTCGAGGATGGTCGCCAACGCAAAGATATTGCGCATGTCGTCGTCGACGATCAAAACCTTTTTCCCGCGCAACGCCGACATCGATCCATGCAATTGGTCTAGCAGATCGCGCGTGTCGCTGCTGAGGACGGCGCAGTTGATATGGGCGACGGCAAGCAGCGAATCGAATAGTTGCACAAGGGTTGGAGCGCTGTAGGCAACGAACGTCTCCGCACGTTGCGACCAGCGCGACGAGAGCTGGTTGTCCTGGCTCGGGTCGAAAAATAGCACCGGTAGCGGAGCTAAAGAGCCGCGCTGCGCAAGTGCCTCCTCTAGTCTGGAAGGCGCGCCGTCGCATGCGTCCGCGGACAACATGATTGCGTCGAAGGTATTCAGCGCAAGCTCTTCAAGAGCGTCGTCGAAAGTATCAACCACAACTGTTTCGATTTTCTCTCCGCTCACCCACGCGACGATTTCGTTACGCTCCTTCCCCTCGCGCATGCCTATCAGCAGACGCCGCACAGGCGTTGCAATATGCTCTTGTAATGTACGCAACGAGGCGTCAAGTACGTCCCGAGACTGGACGGGCTTGGACAAAAACGCGTACGCCCCGGCGCGCAGGGCACGATCTCGGGAATCATCCGTCGAGATAACGCAAACGGGTATGTGCCGAGTGGTGAGGTCATGTTTGAGTCGCGAAAGTACCCGCCAGCCATCCATATCCGGCAGGACCATGTCGAGTGTTACCACCCCTGGCTTGAACTGGTTGGCAAGTGTCAGGGCGCCCGCACCCAGCGACGTCACTAACCCCTTGAAGCCAATGTCGCGCGCTGCATCCAGAACAAAGCGTGCGAAAGCAAGATCATTCTCCACGATGAGCACGACGAGGTCGCCCTGCGCGATATTGTCTCTGTCATCGTGCGCCTCATTCACCAACAGCACGTCCCTCGCCTCATATACCGTTTCATCATGCTCCCCGGTCGCCAGTGTCTCTGGATCCCACTCTGACACCTCCGCATTACTGCGCGTGTACAGGTTTGGAACCGAGCCCTCCGGGGGCGAAAACGCCTTGCGAGTGGTGCGGGTCGCCGGATAAGAAACGGGCAGATAGAGCGTAAAAGTGCTTCCTGCGTTGGGCGTGCTGACGAGCCTGATTTCCCCGCCAAGAAGCTTGGACAGTTCCCGGCTGATCGCAAGCCCCAGCCCCGTGCCACCGTATTTCCGACTGGTGCTCCCGTCAGCTTGCTGGAAAGCTTCGAATATGATCTGCTGTTTGTCGCCCGAAATCCCGATACCGGTATCCGATACTGAAAATGCGATGACCTGTTGTGCACGATTGAGGTCGTCGTTGTCCGAGCTCCAGCCCGCGAACACCTCTTCAATCGTCAGCGTTACCTGTCCTTGATGCGTGAACTTAAAGGCATTCGACAGCAAGTTTTTTAGAATCTGTTGCAGCCGCTTCAGGTCAGTCATGATGGCGGTTGGCAACCGGGGACCCGTGCCGATCGTAAAGTCGACATTGCGCGCCTCAGCGACATGCCGGAACGTACGTTCGACGAACGTATTCAAGTCTGCAAGACGGTGTTCACCCACGTCAACGACAACGGTTCCAGATTCGATTTTGGACAGGTCCAGGATGTCATTGATGAGCATAAGCAGATCATTGCCCGACGAATGAATGGTCCTTGAGAATTCTATTTGCTTCGACGACAGGTTGCCTTCCAGATTTTTACAGAGCTGGTCGGACAAGATCAGGAGGCTATTCAGCGGCGTACGGAGTTCGTGCGACATATTCGCTAAAAACTCCGACTTGTATTTTGAAGTTAGAGCAAGCTGTCTTGCTTTTTCTTCCAACGCTTGCCGAGCCTGTTCAACTTCGGTATTTTTCCGCTCGACCTCCTGATTCTGATGGGCGAGGAGGCGCGCTTTCTCTTGCAATTCCTCGTTGGTCTGTTGCAGTTCTTCCTGGCGGCTTTGCAATTCGTGCGCCAGCGACTGCGATTGCTTAAGCAGACCCTCCGTTCGCATGTTCGCTTCGATCGTGTTGATAACGATGCCAATACTCTCGGTCAACTGATCGAGAAAAGCCTGATGGGGCGGATTAAAGCGCTCAACCGAGGCCAGTTCGATGACACCTTTGACGTGACCCTCGAAGACGATCGGCAACACCAAAACGTTTTGCGGCATCACCTCAACCAGACCCGAGCTGATGCGCAGGTGGCCGGGAATTGACGAAGCAAGCAGGATCTTCCGTTTTTCGACTGCGCATTGTCCGACCAGTCCTTCGCCAAGTCGCACTTCCTTGCCATGGGCGTGATGACCTTCTGAAGCGTAACTCGCCATAAGTCGCAAGGCCGGTGATTCGCCGGAAGCGTCAAGCACGTAGAATTCTGCTTGCTGCACGCCGACCACTGGCGCGAGTTCCGATAGAATTAAATGCCCCACTGCAACAAGATCCTTTTGTCCCTGGAGCATGCGACTAAACTTGGCGAGGTTCGTTTTGAGCCAGTCTTGTTCCGTATTGACCTGTGTCGTGTCCTTCAAGTTACGGATCATCTCGTTGATCGTGTCTTTCAGCGCTGCCACTTCACCGAGTGCCTCGACCGTAATGGATCGCGTCAAGTCACCTTGGGTCACCGCGGTCGCCACTTCGGCGATTGCACGCACCTGTGTGGTCAGATTCGCCGCAAGCTGGTTCACGTTTTCTGTCAGCCCTTTCCACGTGCCAGCTGCTCCCGGTACCTTGGCTTGGCCGCCAAGTTTGCCTTCTACTCCAACTTCCCGAGCCACCGTCGTCACCTGATCAGCGAAAGTCGCCAGCGTGTCGGTCATGCTATTGATTGTGTCGGCAAGCGCCGCGATTTCTCCCTTTGCCTCAACGGTCAGCTTTCGCGCGAGGTCACCGTTTGCTACCGCCGTTACCACCTTTGCGATACCACGAACCTGGCTGGTGAGATTGCCCGCCATGAAGTTCACGTTGTCGGTCAGGTCCTTCCATGTTCCAGCCACGCCTTGAACATCGGCCTGCCCTCCAAGTTTTCCTTCGGTCCCCACCTCACGCGCCACCCGGGTCACTTCAGAAGCAAACGACCTCAGCTGATCTACCATCGTGTTGATGGTGTTCTTTAGCTCGAGAATTTCTCCTTTGACATCAACAGTGATTTTCTTGGACAAGTCCCCCGCTGCGACCGCCTTGGTCACGTCGGCGATGTTGCGCACCTGACTGGTCAGGTTGCCCGCCATGAAGTTGACGTTGTCGGTCAAATCCTTCCATGTTCCCGCCACGCCCTGAACGTCAGCTTGTCCGCCGAGCTTGCCTTCGGTGCCGACCTCACGCGCTACGCGTGTCACCTCGGATGCGAACGAGCTAAGCTGGTCCACCATCGTATTGATCGTGTTTTTAAGCTCGAGAATTTCGCCCTTCACATCGACCGTGATTTTTTTTGATAAGTCGCCTGCAGCCACAGCCTTCGTAACGTCCGCAATATTCCGAACCTGACTGGTCAGGTTACCTGCCATGAAGTTCACGTTATCAGTCAGGTCTTTCCAGGTGCCAGCGACCCCCTGCACATCGGCCTGTCCACCTAGCTTGCCTTCGGTCCCGACCTCACGCGCTACACGGGTCACCTCCGAGGCGAAGGAGCGCAACTGGTCCACCATAGTGTTGATCGTGTTCTTTAGCTCAAGAATTTCCCCCTTCACGTCAACAGTGATCTTCTTGGACAAGTCACCGGCCGCGACAGCGGTTGTAACCTCCGCAATGTTACGAACCTGCGCGGTCAGGTTGCCGCCCATCGAATTAACTGAGTCTGTAAGGTCCTTCCATGTGCCCGCTACGCCCTGTACATCTGCCTGCCCGCCGAGCTTGCCTTCAGTGCCAACCTCTCGCGCTACGCGCGTCACTTCCGATGCAAACGAGCTAAGCTGATCCACCATCGTGTTGATCGTATTTTTCAGCTCAAGTATTTCGCCTTTCACATCAACCGTGATTTTCTTCGAAAGATCACCTGCGGCAACCGCGGTCGTTACCTCCGCGATATTTCGTACCTGTCCTGTCAGGTTGCTACCCATCGAGTTGACCGAGTCGGTCAAGTCTTTCCAGGTGCCCGCCACGCCCTGCACATCCGCTTGACCACCCAGCTTCCCCTCGGTGCCGACCTCGCGGGCCACCCGTGTCACCTCAGAAGCGAAAGACCGCAACTGATCGACCATGGTGTTGATCGTGTTTTTGAGCTCGAGGATTTCGCCCTTTACGTCAACTGTGATTTTCTTCGACAGATCCCCTGCGGCGACCGCGGTCGTTACTTCGGCGATGTTTCGCACCTGCCCCGTCAAGTTGCTCCCCATCGAGTTGACCGAGTCGGTCAAGTCTTTCCAGGTGCCCGCCACGCCTTGCACATCCGCTTGACCACCCAGCTTCCCCTCGGTGCCGACCTCGCGGGCCACCCGTGTCACCTCCGAGGCGAAGGATCTGAGTTGATCGACCATGGTGTTAATCGTATTTTTGAGCTCAAGGATTTCGCCTTTGACATCCACGGTGATTTTTTTCGATAGGTCCCCGGCAGCGACTGCCTTAGTCACCTCCGCGATATTGCGAACCTGGCTGGTCAAATTTCCGGCCATGAAATTCACGTTGTCCGTCAGGTCTTTCCAGGTCCCGGCAACGCCTTGCACATCCGCTTGCCCACCCAGTTTCCCTTCGGTGCCGACCTCGCGCGCGACCCGGGTGACTTCCGAGGCAAAGGACCGCAGCTGATCCACCATCGTGTTGATGGTATTTTTCAACTCCAGTATTTCCCCCTTCACATCCACTGTTATCTTCTTGGACAAGTCCCCTGCAGCCACCGCCTTCGTCACACCAGCAATATTGCGAACTTGTGCAGTGAGGTTGCTTGCCATGAAGTTGACAGAATCGGTCAGGTCCTTCCATGTACCCGCCACCCCCTGCACATCGGCTTGACCTCCAAGTTTCCCTTCTGTGCCAACCTCACGTGCGACTCGGGTTACTTCAGCGGCGAAGGTGCCAAGTTGCTCGACCATCTTGTTGATGATTTTTGCGGTGCGCAAAAATTCGCCTTCTAACGCGCGATCGTCCGCCTCAAGCGCCATGCTTTTGGAAAGATCGCCTTGTGCGACCGCGCCGATCACGCGCGCTACCTCGCTAGTCGGGTGAACTAAGTCTCCAATCAGCGAGTTGACCGAATCAACCGAATCGCGCCAGAAGCCTCGCGCATTCGGCAGCGAGGCCCTTTCTTTCAACTTTCCTTCTTTGCCTACAACACGGCTGAGCCGCGCGAGCTCGTCAGCCATACGAAGATTCTGTTCAACGACCTCATTAAAGGCATAGGCCAGCTTGCCCTGAAGACCTGTCCAATCCTGTGGAAGCGAAGCGGCTTCCCCTTTTTGCAATGAGGTCAGCGCCTGAAGCAGGGCCTTCGCATATCCGGAAGCGGATTCCGCCTCATCGAGCAGACTGTTGATATTGGAGGTGGCCTGGAGCCAGAAGCCACCGAATTCGGAGTCGCGAGCCCGACGGTTAAAATCGGGGACGCCCCGGGTCCGTGGTGCTACGTGCTCCAGATCTTGCGTAAGCCGATTCGCTTGCGAGACTAGCAGGTTGAACTCGGCGGCAATCCGCCCCGCGTCGCCTTCCCAGTTGTCCGGCAAACGTGGAGAGGTTTCGCCACGCCGAAATGCGCCGAGCGCCGCGCTGATGGCCGCCAGTTCCCGGCTGGTTTCATCCTGCCGAACGTCTGCAAATGAGTCCATACTCTCTCGCCTCCATCGGGCGCATCCCGCCGGGACACGCAAAAGTCGCGGTTCGGCCGACCTGAGAAGCGGAGGACCGTTTGAACACAAGAACGCCGTCCGCGCGATTATCATGTGACTAGCCAATGAAAACAATTGGCTGCTCTGGAAATCGCAGTCTCGGGCGGCTAAGAAGCTCACTGCCTGGACGCAGCGCTCCCGCAACGAGTCGGCTGTGGCAAAGGGGCAGCGGCTCTCGGCAGAGAATCGTCCGTGGCGTTCATCTGCGAGCCCGATGGTCAATGCCTGGACTCGCGCTTGAGGGCGGCACTCGGCAAGAGCTGGGCATGTGAGCGATGTCCACGGGCCTGGTCGGATCGGCAGGAACGCGCCTCTCTTACGTCAAACGGTTTCTTACGATTCCCCTTCAAGTAATTATCCTAACGTCAGAGGAATACATCTGCCTATGGGAGCGGAGGAGATCATGGCTGCGTCAACCGGCAGCGCTGCGCGCTTGTGCCAGCGTTAGTGTGGATCGCATGGCTTCAGCCAGCCGTGCAGTGGGAGCTTCGCGGTCGCACGCTACGGCCGCAGCAACAAGCCCGTCTTTCATCAGATAGGCGATGAACGCATGCGTATCGAGATCGCCGTCGATTACTACGTCGTCGTGCTCGCTCGCGTGGCCGAGATATTCAAAGCGCTTGCCGAAGTGATAAGTCCAGAAGTACGGCACGCCCGTGTAGTGTTCGTCGCCGCCAACCATGTTCAACGCCGCGACACGCGCGTGCTGTTGGGCGACGCGCCAGTGTTCTATGCGCAGTGTCTGGTCCGAGCGCGGCAGCGGAAATTGCGCGATATCGCCGGCTGCATAGAGGCCGGAGGCGGCTTGCATCGATGAATCCATGGGAACACCGCCATCGTCGGCAAGATTGACACCCTTTAGAAAGTCAGTAGCAGGCCGCACACCCGTGCCGATGATCACTATCTCCGTCGGCAGTTTCTCGCCGCTTTCCAGTTCTGCTTCGCTCACGATGTCATCGCCCAGGAACGCCGCGATCTTGGATTCCATGCGAAAGACCACGCCATTTTTCTCGTGCAGCCACTGGAACAGGCGGCCGAGCTTTTCGCCGAATTGCGAGCCGAGTGGCACCTTGCCGGGTGCGACGACGGTTACGTCCATCCCTCGCTTTCTCAACGACGAAGCCACTTCCAGTCCGATGAAACTTGCCCCGACGATCAGCGCTTTTTGGAGACCTTCGAGCGACGCGAGAATCACCGCGGCGTCATCGCGCGAACGCAGCAGAAACACGCGGCGCAGGTTTGAACCAGGCACGTCCATCGGCTTCGGAATGCCGCCCGTGCAGATCAGCGCAGCGTCGTAATGCAACGTGAGTTCGTTCGACAAATCGATTCGCTTCGCGCCAGCGTCAAGTTTCACGACCTCCGCTTCAACACGTTCAATGCGCTGTGCCGAAAGGAAATCGTCGGGCAGAAGGAGGGGGATTTTTTCGGGTGGCATGTCGCCGGCAAGCACGAACTTGCTGAGTGCCGTGCGATCGTAGGGCACGACATGCTCGGGCCCGATCAGCACGAGGCGTCCGTCGAAACCGGCTTCGCGCAACGTGGCGCACGCGGCGGCACCCGCGGCGCCTGCGCCGATCACAGCCATCGTGCGAGTATCCGCGGTGGCTTTGCGCTGAGATTGTGCTTTCGCTTCCGGCGAGACGAGTACGTTACCGTTTTCGATCGCGACCGGGTAGCATTTCAAACCGGCCAGCGGCGGCGGCTCGATCAAGCTGCCGTCGGCGATGGCAAACGTCCCTTTGTGCCACGGACAAACAATGCGTCCATTACATACTGCGCCTTCCTCCAGGGGGGCGCCGGCATGCGGGCAATCGGCTGAAACCGCGTGCACTTGGTCGCCTTGCCGAATCAATAGGATGGGGGTATCGGCGACGGTCACGCGCGTGCCGCGGTCCTCGGGAAGATCGACGAATTTCGCTGCTTGCTGCATGGAACCGGCCATGTCGTACTCCCGTCAGTCGTTCCTCGGCTCTCAGCAAAAAGCGGGCCGTCAAGATCCACCATGGGAGATGTGCGTACTCCGTTCCCGGTGAACCGGCCTGCGCGTCAGCAATGGCCAGTTGCCTCTCGTGCTGCGTGGCGGCGAGGCCCTCCTGCGCCACTTCTGCAGCACGCATCAAGAGCGCCGCGGCCAACTCGCCGCTGGCGGACTGCACTTCGGCCGGGAGGTCGGCGTGCTCGATTCGAATCCGGCTTTTTTCCGCGTAAGGTCGCCCGGAAACTCGCGCGCCTCGGCCAGCGAGTTCACGCTGCCCTAAGTGCCGTGCAAAAGGAAATCCTCGTGGGCTGGCTGCGGCACAATCGCAACCACTACGAAGTCTTCATTGCGCCAGCAAGTTGGTACGCCATCGCGAGGTGATGTTTGATGGTCGGCAGCGCGTGTGTGGCTGCGGCCTTCAGTTGCGCGTCGGTGCCGTTCTCGCTCTCCTTCTGGAACAGATCGACCGCCTTCCGGTGACCTTCCAACGCGATCTGTTCGACGTACATCTGGTCAAAGTCCTTGCCCTTGAGCGTTTGCAGCTTACCGACCAGCGCGGAATCGGCGGCCGGTGCCGCGCCCAGACCCTTTCTGGCAGCCAATACGCCCATGCTGTGCGAGAGCTTCGTATGATCCGTAATCATTTGCTGCGCAAATGTCTTGACGCGCGGATCACTCGAATTCCTGAGCGCTATTTTGCTTGCCGCAATTTCTGTGGCGTCGGCCTGCGAGGCATCCTGCACGAACTGCTGCTCCGCTGGCGACACCTTAGCGGCGCCCTCCGTTGCATCGCTCGTCTGTGCATACACCGGGCCGGTCAACGCGACGCCAAGACCCAGCGCGACAGCGATCGATTGAAGGAAATATCGGGATTTCATGCTTTTTCTCCCTGGTCGACGTATTCACCGACACGCCGCGGATACATTCGGCGCAGCGTGTCAGATTGCATGCGTGCGCCTTATTTTCCACATGGCGCTCATGCGGCCCTGCACCTCTCCAATTGCGCAATCAGCGTTTTGTTGAAGGCTGGAAGATCGTCAGGCTTGCGGCTCGTGATCAGATTGCCGTCTTCGACCACTTCCTTGTCCACCCACGTGCCGCCCGCGTTGCGAATGTCGTCTTGCAGACTCGGCCAGCTCGTCACCGTGCGGCCCTTGATAATGCCTGCGGACACCAGCAGCCACGTGCCATGACAGATCACGGCGATCGGCTTGCTCGCGCCGTCGGCGGCCTTGACGAAAACCTGGGCCTGCGGCAGCAACCGAATCGCGTCGCCGTTCACCACCCCGCCCGGCAGAACGACTGCATCGTAGTCGTCGGCGCTCGCCTTGTCGAAAGTCGAATCGACCGCGACAGCATCACCCTTATCGACATGCTTGAAACCCTGAATCTTGCCGGGTTTTGCTGAAATCACGTGTACCGTTGCGCCAGCGTCAGCCAGCGCCCGTTTCGGTTCAATCAATTCCGCCTGTTCGAACCCGTCGACGGCGAGTACCGCGACCTTGTAACCATTCAGCGTGTTAGCCATGTGTTTTCTCCTTCAACGTAGATGCAGAGAGCGCACGCCTGACACCGCATGTTCCCTTCGCCCCCCTGCTTGGTTCGCAACGGATATGCCGACGCAAAATCGCGCGGAAAGCGATGCTCCGTTTGCCTGGACGGCAGGGTCTTTACCGACCTGCTGGGTCCTCGTCGAGGCCGTCATCATCGGCGGCCAATGGGTCGATTCGATCTGGTTCAATGTCGGCGTGGTCGAAAAGCGTTTCCGTGTTTCATTCGTGCAGAGGTCGACATTCGTTCACCAGAGCTTTTGCAAGCGGTGTGCCTAGTCCTCCGGGAATGTCCTCCACTCAAAGCCTTCCAACGCGTCTGCGGTGTTCAATGCCCGTCGTTGCAAAAATAGCCATCGAATCTGCGCATGGAACGGGTTTTGCGGCGCCTTGCATGTCACTCATCTCAAGGAGGCCGACATGACAGGCAAGCAAACTGAAACGAACTACGCGGGGCGGTCGCAGGAGGAACGCCGGGCGCAACGCAAGGGCGAAAAGCAGCGGGCGCAGGAACAACCCGGCGGTCATCTGGCGCAAGAAGGTACGGAACCGGACAAGCACCACAGCTCGGGAAAACTCTCTGAGGAAGGAAGAAAGATCTGGCAGACGGGCTCGGGAATCGATGGCGGCGGTAAAACCCGATAAACCCGGCACCTCTCTTTGCGTCGTTAGTATTTTCGTGATTGGAGTGCAGATTGTGGCTGCAGCGCGATCGACACGTGACGAGGGCTAGCAGTCTGATTCCAAAAGCTTCTGAAAGAAAAGCCCATCGCTTTGAGTCACGACGAAGGCTCACGACGAAGCATCGTGGGCGCAGGACCGGCGTGCGGACATGATCTGCCTTCCCCGAAGCATGACGTTACGTAAATTGATGCGTGGGCCTTCAGTGGCCATCGAATACGGTCCATGGTTGGGATGGCCGGCTCTTCAGGTAGCCCTGCTGCCAGCTCCACTGAGGGTGTTGCTTCAGAAATTCCTCGGCATCGAAACGCACCCCATCGGCACGCCCAAAACGCGCACTCAGGCCCAGGGGCCTGGCCAAGGCTGCCGACGTCACCTTCCCGTCAACCGAACCGCCGGGAAAGTAAGGGATGTTCCACACGGCGTTCGGATCGCTCGCGTAAAACATGGGGTCAGCGTCATAGTGAGCGCAGATCGTCCGAGAGGAAGGATTGGCACGCATGAGATAGACATCGAAGTCGTCGGCCAGGATGCTCTGCCCCGCAGCAAGGCCGATCGCTCCGGCATGCTGCGACAGCAACTGGGGCCAGCGCGTTCGCCGTGCGCCGGTCTGCTGCCTGATGTCGTTGTACCCGGTATCGCTGCACTCCAGATTGCGAATGCGCGGGTCTTCAGGGACGTTGTCGCCGAAGTACCAACCGTCCTTCTTCTTATTGAAGCTCTGGTAGCGCAGCCCCTGCTCGTAGCGGGCAATCTCGTTGCGGCGGACGTCCCCGATCAGCCACATGTTGGCGTAGCCGCCGTTGTTTCCGGCGTCAAGGAATTGAACCCAGCTATCGATGTCCTGCGCGTACTGGCAGGCTTTGCGCGCCCGCACATATTCGGGCACCTTGGTTACGTCGTAGCCGAAATAGCCGACGATAGTGGTCTCCGCTACCACCAGCCCGGCGCCGGTTATCCAGAAGTCGGTCATGCTTGCAATCCAGCCGGGGCTCGTCTGCATCACCATTCGTTGTCCCGATTCTGGTGTGATGTCCAGAATCACGTTCATGAATTGTCCGTTCCAGAACTCGGTGAACGATTGGTGGCCGAGCACGATCGCACCGTCACGCGTCGCCGAACCGGTGGCGATGAAGGCGCTGCAGTGGCTCTTAGCCATTGCACCGGTACTCATACCGCTCGATGCGTACCTGGCGGCGACCGTTGGCCACCAATAACCGCTCATCTCTTCATATGCGTTCCAGCCCACGATTTCTTCTATCGTCGTGGGTACGCCGGCTCTCGTGTAGCCGGCCGCGATGCCGCGCATCTCTTCGAGCAGTTCCGGTGCCACTTGCTCGATGATTGGCAGGTGGTACTTTGCTGCATTTTCGACCAGGAAGTCGTACGTCACCCCCATTGAGATGTAAGTCATTTGCCGATAGACGCGCACGGCGTCGGCGTACTCCGCGGCGGTCAGGTAACCGTGCTGAAAGCCTCGTTCGAAGGGTTCGCCCTCGATGTGCAAGTGTATCCAGCCATTGATGTCGTTGCGATGTGCCTTGGCCAGCCAACCACGTTCCCGGGACGTGAGTCCGCTGGCATCAACGTCGTCTGTTTCCATGGTGTTTGTCTCCGTAAAGGGATCGCGTCAGGCGCCAGCACGCGGTTGCGGAACCGAGGTTTTCGGTGTTACAGGCTTTTGCTCTTGATACTACGCGTTCTCGTCGATGCATCGGATGATCCGGATGTTCACGTGCTCAATAGCCAATGTTGCAGTGCGTCCGCAACTCGATGATGGCTTAAGCGTTAAACCCACCCTCGTTTGCCTCGAAGACGCGTCGATGACTCATCTCCGTCATCGGCTTTCGTCATCAGCGCGCACGAGGGCCAACCCATCGTCGAGGCTTTAGAAGCGACGAGCGTTGACAGGAGTCGCCGGACCCTGGCGCGGGAGCCACGCACTTTGGGTCGCGGTGGCATAACGATTGCGATGGATTTGCCACGGGTTGTGCCTGTTGCGCCACTCCCGGGTCATGGGTAAAGGAGGCTGCCATGCGAGTTCCCACAATTAGATTATTGGTTTCAGCGTTAATTTTTGGAGTTTACGGTGCCGCTTTCGCACAGGGTGCGGGTGGTGGAGCGGGTACGGGCGCCGTCGGCGGCACTACGGGAGGCAACGGCACTGGACAGGGTGGAACTGGCATGACGACGTCAACTGGAAACAGCACTACCGATTCAACGTCCCGGACGCCGGGTTCGAGCACAACGGGAATGTCGTCGGGCAGTGCGCAACCAAAAACCAATACGGGCACGATGGACGCGCCCGCCTCAGCCAGCGGCATAAAGAAGCCTTATTGATAGCACTGTGGGGCCGCTGCGGGGCCAGCTGCCGGCGGCGTTGACCTGAAGGGCGCGATTGTGCATTCATCGCATTACCGTCTCGAAGACATTGGTGAGCCAAGCCGGTCCGAGAGGAATTCTGGAAGTGGAAGCGGCACGAGCATTGCTTGGATAACCGTATCGCGGCTATTTCAGGGGGCGGCCATGAAGTCGATCCTTCGAAGTGTCTTGTTGGTAAGCGCGGTTGCCATTCTGGGAGGTGGCGTGAGCGGTTGTAACCGGTCGGGTACGGGTAACGACGAAACACCCAAAACTACAGGGGTGCCTGCACCGAGCGCAGGGCAGGCGCCGGGGTCCGCTTCGGCAACCAGCCAATAGAAAGGTAGCGCCGCGGCACCACGGATTGCGTCGTATCAATTGCGAGAGATGCAATCCCCTCAGACCCGGCGACGCCGACGACTATAGGCGGTCACCAACTGTCTCAGTACCACCTACCATCCGTGACTCGCCCGACGTCGGAGAATCGAAATCGCAATCGGATCGAAGGGCATCCTACGGGATAGCGGCGGCAAGCTAGCTGCACGCTTAGCAGCGTCCGTTGTGGCACCGCTGAAAGGGATCCCGACTCTTTGGTGTGCTGTCGCATTGGCAATCGAAGGGAGGTTGAGGACGTTCAAATGGAGAACTCTATTGAAGATTTGTCGTCCGTCTTCTCCGCAATCCTCGCTGCTTAGCGCACAGGAGCATAGTTTTAAAGACTGGGAGATCGTGATGCAAGAACACCACACATCCAAATTTCAATACACGCGCCAAAGGGGCGAGCATCGTACCTACGACGTGGTACTGACCATAGCGCAGTGTGATTCGGGCACGTTTTCTTATAAGGCTTGGGTGCATTGTGAACACGATTTCAAAGGGAATGGGCTCAATTTTCCATTGACTTCGCGTGCGACAACCGACGCAGAGAACGAGGCGCGCGCACGGATTGAGAGAGATATCGAGCAGCTCGCCGGCGTCAGGGAATAGATGCCTCAGCGCGTCCTGGCCCTATACTTCGGGTCACGATCAACGCATATGACGCACAGTGACGTGTGGCCCACGGAGAAACAAAGTTGGGCGGCCGATAACCTCTATGGATTATCTTCGTCTGGTCCCGGTTGCTGAACTGGCAACGACGTGACACGCAAACTGCTTCAGCAATTTTCCAACTTACCGAGAAGAAATCATGAAAAAGATCGCCATGGTGATCGTGGTCGCTCTCACAGGCTTCACGGCCGCCACCCCTGCATTTGCCTACTATCATCACCATCACTGCCATCGTGTTTGGCACCATCACCATTGGGAACGGATTTGCCGGTGAATCTGTCTGGTTTCTGAAGCTACAGGAACTGGCGCTTTATGCCAGACTCAAGCGTCATCAGATCAAGATCGAGCGCTCACTGGTTTAAGCAGGACGCCAAGCGGTTTTCGCCCAGTTACCATCGCCTCCGCCCCGAAGGACAGAGGCGTTGATGCGCCGGTGAAACACGGCTCCGCGTTCCCCTCCTACGGCGACGCCGGGAAACCGAGCGCTGTCGCCTTCGTACGCAGATCGGCAAACCGCCCTCCCTCGTCGGTGGTCACCATCGACTTGGCCGACGGCGCGCCGTTCACCTGCCCATTGTCGATGGACCCGAGGCCCGGCACGCCCAACGCTGCCGCCAGCGAGCACGCGGTGCCGAAGGTGCCTTGCGTTACGGCGATAGCAGGGGCATCGGTGCGCGCGGGGTCCGCGAGATCGAGTGCGTAAGCCATGTTGAACGTGCTCGCGTCGCTTGCGCGCACACCGAGCGGATCAAGGCCGAAGCGCCACGCGAGCAGTTGATGAATAGAGCTAGGATCGAACGGATATCGCGATACCGCATTCGCACGCACACGCGGACCGAGCAACATGCACGGCACGCGAAAACCGAGCCGTCCGTCGTTGCCGAGCGCCTGCTCCGCCGCCGACACCGGCTTCACCGGCGGCGCCACATGCTCCATGAAGCCGCCCCATTCGTCGTAGACAATGATCATGAGCGTACGGCTCCAGGCCGGGCCCGTGCGCAACGCGTCGTAGATCTGGCCGAGCAGCACCTGGCCGTTGCGGATATCGGCGTGAGGATGATCGTCGTTGGACGTGCCGTTCACCTCGCCGGCGAAACTCGGGTCGACCATGCAGAACGAGGGCAACGTGCCCGCTGAGGCATTGGCAAGAAACTCGGCCATCAGCTTCGAGCGGCCGACATAACGCGTCCCGTAAAGCGCGGTGAACGGCACGTCGTGGAAGTAATACGCAGACGAGACGTTTTTCGCATCGAGCCGGTCCCAGATGGTCGGAAGCGTCGACGTATCGTCCGTGTCGCTCAGCCGGTCGGTCTCGCCGCTGTGGAGATACACGCGATTGGGGAAGGTGGGGCCGAGGATGCCGCTCATGTAGTAATCGCACACGGTGTACTGACCGATCGCGCCGCGATAGAAGTCCATGTCCGCTTGCTGAAAATAGCCGACCGGCAGGATATCGCCGCGCGTCAGGCTCGTGTTTGGTGTGAGCAGGAAACCGTTCATTGCGCCATTGGCGAGGTGCACGCGACCAGCGTCATAGGCGTGGTCCGGATCTGCGTAGCCACAGGCCTGAAAACCAAAAGCTGAGTTGGCGGCAAGCGCGAACGGCGTCTGCGTCTGGCCGAAGGCATCGACGAACTGCCGCCCCGCAGGCAGCCCTTCGGCATTGGGCACCCAGCCGAACATGTGGTCGAACGAGCGATTTTCCATCGTCACGAGGACGATGTTATCGATACCGGACGTAGCCGGCTCGGGAAGTACAGGACGCGGAAGGTTGGCTCGGTCGGGAGGAATCTGGCCGATAACGGGGTTTGCCGGCCCCGTGCTGCCGCTCCCACCTCCGCCTCCGCACGCGGATAACGCGACGGAGCTAGCCAGCGCAGCGAGAATCTGACGACGGATGGGATCGGGCGGATTGGAGGGGCGATCACTCATGGCAGTCTCCTTTGGGTGTTTTATGGATGGCAGAGTGGACACGACGACCCGCATTTCTCATGCTTGCGTTCACGATCACCGCGAGTGACCAAGTGCGCGCAGCAGGTATCATTCCCGGCGCTCCGGGGGCGAATGATTTCACCCTTCACTCATCCGCACGTCATGCAAAATGGCATATTGCGGCGCAGAATCATGGTCGCACCTCCTAATGCAAACGGTCCGCGCACGCGTTTCCAACTGCTCGGCGTTGCCGTGGCATTTTTCGATCCATCGCATCGTTTGGTCACGTCCCTCATGGCGAACCTCGAAGTCCGCGTTGGCCGCCGTTGCAGCCATTCTTGCCGCGCTATCCGTTGAAGTCCGCTGCGAGTGCCAGCGACTTCCACAGGGAAGCTAATCGTGCTCGTCAATTCTGCCGGCGAGGGGCCCCGCTATCTCGTCCGCCTATGACAAGATGCTTTTTACTGCTCGTAACTTTTTATTTAGGAAACCTTTTTATTCGTAAAAATCGAGTGATGACACATTATCGGAATTAACAGACAACACCACTTGCTGCGAAGCGATATTCGGACTGCAAACAGCGGGAGCTGATGATGACTTCGACTCACCGTATAGCGCCCCAACGGGCAGGCAGGGTAGCCGCTCGAGCATTCGAGTTCACTGCCTGACGGGGCCTCAGCCCTATAGCACGGAGCATTGCGATCGATGGCCCCGTCTGCACGGCCAGTAATCTGCCGATGGAATGACGGTGCCGCCCATTTTCTCGACCGCCCCCGGGGTTCACACCACCTCGCCGGCCCCGCCTTTTGATGCGGTTTCAGATGCTAAGCACGGTATTGGCGGCGCTACGCCAGCAGCTACCGCAAGCTCCAGTTCGACACCTTCGAGCTGCAGGAGCGCTCGCAACGCGGCCGCATTCATCGGCCGTCCCAGAAGAAAGCCTTGGACGATATCGCATCCCGCTTCTTGCAGCCATGTCAGTTGAGCGCGAGTCTCTACGCCTTCAGCAACGACCGAGAGATTAAAGCCGCGCGCGAGCGCAATGACCGCGCTCGCGATGGTATAGCCGGCCTCCGGCAAGAGGTGGACGAAGCTGCGGTCGATTTTTAGACAATTGATAGGAAACGACTGCAGGTACGCGAGTGAAGAGTAGCCAGTGCCAAAGTCGTCGATTGACAGCCGGACGCCCATCGCTCTCACCGCTTGCATGAAGTCCAGCGCCGCATCGACGTCGTCCATTAACAGACTCTCGGTCAGTTCGAGTTCCAATTGCGCCGACGGCAGGCCGCTCTCATGCAGCGCCGTGCGGACCTGGTCAATAAAATCCTTCTCCCTGAGTTGGCGTGCCGAAACGTTGACTGCCACGCTTAGGGGCGCTCCGCTCGCGCTGCGCCACCCGGTTGCGTCGGAGCATGCACGCAGGAGCACCCAACGCCCGATTTCGTTTATCAGACCGCACTCTTCCGCGATCGGAATGAAGTCGTTGGGCGAAATAAATCCGTCTTCGGGGTGCGGCCATCTGAGTAGAGCCTCCACGCCGACAATCAGTTGCGAAGCACAGTCGAACTGAGGCTGATAGTGCACTTCGAGCTCACCGCACTCCATCGCCTTGCGCAGATCACGCTCGATGCTTACTCGTCGCTGCGTTTCCAACGTCATTTCGCGCTTGAATTCAGCGAACCGGTTCTTGCCCGCGGCCTTGGCGTGATAGAGCGCGACGTCTGCATTACTGATCAGTTCAGAAAGCGTTTGTGCATCGTCTGGGAAGATGCTCACGCCGATGCTTGCTGTTGCGAAGACCTTTTGCCCGTCCAAGTCGAACGGTCGACCAAGTGCGTCGGCCATTCTCCCTGCGATGTTGGCCGCTTCCATGCGATTGCGCACCGGGGACGCGATAACCGCGAATTCATCTCCGCCAATCCGTCCGACGACATCTGATTCTCGAACAGCGTCCCGCAATACCTCTCCCACCATTCGGAGCAGCGCATCCCCGGCACTATGCCCGGCGGTGTCGTTCACCGCTTTGAAATTATCCAAATCAACAATCAGAAGCGCAACTTGTCTTCCCTCCTTGCCCTGCATGTTTATCTGCGTGGCCAAAGTGTCGTAAGTTGCCCGACGGTTAGCGAGCTCCGTGACAGGGTCTGTGTACGCGAGGTAGTCCAGTCGCTCCTCAGCTTTTGCCATGCGTGCTTTCGTCTTGAGAACGACGAGTACGGCCACAAACAATGCTCCGAACGCGGCCACCGCAAATAAACCTACGTATCGGAGCAAACCCGACTGCACGCGGGCAGTACTCGCAACCACAACCACATAGCCAAGTTCCGTCTGTCTGTATTCGACCCGCTTTACGACGGATATCTGCAGCAAGGCGCTGTCGCCGCCCGACACAAGAAGTCGCAGCACCTCCTTCTTGTCGGGAACCATCCCAAGTTTGGCGAATCCCGCGAACAGGTTTCCATCCCGGTCATAGGCCGAAATTGAGAGAAGATAGGGAGGTGGCCTGAACGTGCGCAAAGACTCCGTCGCGGTTTGCTTGTCCCGAAACATCATGGCAGCCGCGAGATTGTCCGCAACGAGCGCTGCTTGCACCTCGACATCGTCGGTAAGCGACTGCCGAAGCGATATAAATTGGAATGCCGCCAAAATGCATCCGGCCACGAAAAGGGCGGTAGCGGCGGCGACAAGTTGTCCCAGACCGAATGTGTCGGCCAACGGTTTTGTGTCGCTCGCGTGTTTCGTTGTCATAGGACGTTCCTCGCAAGCGCCAGGAGCTTCGAACTAAATCGCAATCCATTTCGTTGCGCCTGCACCGTGTCGATATCAAAATGGATGTGATCGTCTTCAGTGACCAGAGTGATCGCCGCACCGTCCGCTCCAGATATCCCGCCGTCGCGCACGACCAATGTCGCGCTCGACGATGCAGGCACGAAGGACTGCGATGCGTCGCTTAACACGGCGACGTCGCAGTCCACCTTTTGGCCAGTGGAGGGCGCATCCCGGACCGTCCACGGCCTGCCACCGATCAGCTTGCCATTCAGCTTCTGCAAGCTGTCCCACATTGGGCTGCGGTGAACGACGCATACATTGAAGGTAGACGAGGCTGATGGTGATTGAGGCCAGTTGGTGAAGAGCGCGAAGTTATAGATGAACGCAGCCTTCAAGGCGGCGTCCTGGACCTGCCCGTGGCATAAGACAGATACGAGCAGGCACACCCCCCCTAGAGAGACGTGGAAGCGGGATCGGGTGGACACACACATCTCAGAATCCGTAGACCAATTTCGCATAGAGCGTACGGCTCTGCTGCTCAATTGCCTGTTGGACAAAGGCGGGCCCTGCAGGGTCTGAATAACGCTTGTTGAACGCGTTGTACACGCTGAGGGAAACAATTGCCCGCGGAATCACTCGGGACGAAGTGACCGTAAGGTTCGCAAGGCAATAACCTCCCGATGTCGAACTTTCGCTGAGCCGGGACGACACGCATTGCAGCTCCGTGCCGAATCGAACCGCGTTATGAAATAACGGGGCAACTGCATTGAGCTTGACAAGGTCGCGTGGCGAGTTTTGGAGTATCGCGCCCGTTTGGCCGTCCTTCGCCAACTGCCAGGAATAACTCGCTCGCACGCGGTAACCATCGCCAAACGACTGTTCTGTCGCGAGTTCCACCCCCGTGGCCTTTGCTTGATCCAGATTCTGATAAATGAGCAATCCGCTGGCAGGATCGGTTTCAAGGGAGATCAGGTTTTTCACCGAGTATCTGAACAGGGACAGCGTCGCGCGTCCCGAATCGGAGAAGGCGTGGTCCAACACGAGTTCGGCCGTCGTGATGTGTTCGGGCTTGAGATCGGGGTTCGGCAATTGTCCGCCGCTTCCCGGCACCGCGTAGTACAACTCATATGCGTTGGGCGCGCGGTACGCCGTACCATAAATGAGTTTGACGGTATCCCTTGAAGTCAGTTTGTAGATGAGCGCCAGGCGCGGATTTACGTTACTGGCTGTGACGCTATCCCAGTCGTACCGCAACCCCGCATTGAGGGCGAAGTTCGCGGGTAGTTGAATCTCATCTTCAAAGTACGCACCTGTCCGATTGCTGGAGCGCTTGTCGTCGAGCAGAGAGACGTAAGGGTTCAGATTGTAGTTGTACTGGTCGCGCCGTGCGTCACGCTGGAAATCAAATCCCGCGACGATTTTCTGGTTCGATATGCTGGTGACGGTGACATGCGCGTCACCGCCATACCAAAGGGCGTGATCTCCGTCGACATTCGTCGTTGGGATTTCACCAGGGTCGATCGCGACGCCCTGATAGTCATATCGTCCCCAATAAGCCTGCGTCGAGACGGCCAATCCGGAATTGATCTGATGTGCGAAAACAGCGTTGATGAAACTTTGCGCGTCATTCGTTGAATTGGGGGTGTTGAAGATCGCTCCGAAAGACCCCGTGGGAACGCCCTTGGTTCGGTTGCTGTGAGCTGCGGAGACCGTGAAGTCGCCGTAGGTTACTTTGGCGAAGAAGTTTTGTGCCCGGTCGTAATCGAGGCCTTGCGCGACGCCGTTATTTTGTTGCGGAGTATTGAATTCAGGGTAGAACAGGTCCTGACCGTCTCGAATGTAGGACGTCGCAGACAGGACGATGTCGGCCCCGTTTTGCCCATGCCAACCGTACGTGGCGCGCGCCCTTTTCTCCCCGTAACTTCCTGCTGCCACCGCAGTCTGGGCGCCATTGATAGCGCTCCCCTTTTTTGTAATGACATTGACCACGCCGAAAAAAGCGTTGGAGCCGTAAACGGCGGACCCAGGGCCCGGCACGTACTCGATACGCTCGACCAGATCCATGTCGATCAACCCTTCGGTCCCAATGGTCGCTTCGTCGTACACGGCGTCGTTGGTCCGGTATCCGTCGATCATTAAGAGAAACCGGCTGTCGTAGTCGCCCGGAC
Source organism: Caballeronia udeis (assembly GCF_044909315.1). Lineage (GTDB taxonomy): Bacteria > Pseudomonadota > Gammaproteobacteria > Burkholderiales > Burkholderiaceae > Caballeronia > Caballeronia udeis_A. The sequence continues at coordinate 130,923 of NZ_JBIYEB010000024.1, read as the reverse complement.
GTAAAAACCCGCGTGCTCCCAGGTAAGAGTAATTTCGATCGTTGCTGACATATAGACCCGGCAGCGACGCTAACGCATCGGCCAGTGTTCGCCAGCCGAATTCTTTGATGTCCTGCGCCGTCAAGACGACCACAGCCGACGGTGCTTCGCTGATCGATTGCTCAAACTTGGACGCGGTCGTTATCACGGATACGTCCATCAACTGTTCAAGCGGGAGGGATGTCAAATCCGCGCTGTCCGGCTCGGAGGCCACCGCTCCAGGTTTCGGGTCAACCGGCCCGAGCGTCTCCGACGCATGAGTGACCGAGGACACTGCAAGTAAGGCGACCGCAGGCAGGGCAAATGCCAACATTCCAATTTTTATGAAAGCGCGAGCCATATCATTATTTTTCTGACAGCGCCACAGCGCCTACCTGCCCAATAACGGCATTTTTCTTGCAAACTTGACTCGGCGCGAATGCGAACGGCCCGTTGGCAGGACTCCCCCAAGGCGTTTCTCGAGCTGCGGGCAACGGTTTATCAGGGAGCAATCTCTCGGACGGATTTTGTGTTCCGTTACTCGCCATACCCCTGGCTTCGAGTCGTGGTCATGAAGGCGTTCCCGCTGCCGGAAAGAGACCAGACGGGACGCACTTGATTTAATGAGATCTTTTAATAGGGCCGCAAAGCCACATGGCGCCTAGGCGCTGCCAGGATCAGCCAAAATCGCCGTCACGGTAGCTAATCTTGTGCAACAGTTTATAATTGATTGTGGGGAAATCATCTATAGGTCATGCCATGAAAACGCTAGACGTGTCTCAGGCCGCGGCCGCCGCTCACACGGGGGGCGTTCTGTCGGCCATCCTGAAAGCCGAGGGTGGCTCGTTTTATGTCGAACTGGAGACGCGCACGGCCGGCGTTGCGGTGCTCGTCACATCGAACAACCGACGCCCCCGTGCGTTCCGCAACCCTGTCAAGGCGTTGGAAGTAATTCGTGAGCTTGGATTACAGACTGGCCGTTTCTCGCTTGAAGCATGGCGGCCGGATGAGGTCAAGTTCGAGCGGCAAAATCGCCCCGATCGTGCGCAGGCGATGAAGGCCACACATGCGAGCGCAGCGGCCTACGACACATGGGTGCGTCAGCAGGTACAAGAGGCGATCGACGATCCGCTCCCGACGATCGCCCACGACGATGTAATGGGGAAAGCTGATGCGCGCATCGAGGCGATGCGAAAGGGCAAGCGATGAAGTGGTGACCATCCTGCGTGTAAAACATGCGCGTCAGCAGTGGGCGTGACCGGAAGCTGCCCAGGACAATCACCGTCGCGCCCGCTTACGATGCTCTGCTCGTCGTGCCACACCTTTTTGAAATACCTTGGGGGTATGGAGCGAATAATCTTCTTCGGATGACCGGCCCGTTTGCCGCCGCCAAAATGCACGACGACCTGAACGAGCGCCAGCGCCGCAATCACAGGAATCGCGGTACTGGCCGGCAACGCGTGTTCCATGACAACAAGAAACGGCGCCGCCGTGAGAATGACCGACGACACGAAGCCTGAAATTCAAGGTCACGCACTGCCCTCAGCCTCGTCGGGCGTTTCATCGTGACGATGAAGCTTATGTGACGCTTCATCGAGTTTGTCGCCAAGCACCCGTCGAACCGCCACGTAGAACACCGGGATCAGCAGCAAGCCAAAAACGGTGGCGAACAGCATGCCGCCAATCACGCCGGTACCGATCTCGTGACGCGAGGACGCGCCCGCACCGGTCGACAGCACCAGCGGCACGACACCCAGGATGAAAGCCATCGACGTCATCAGGATCGGGCGCAGCCGCAACCTCGCTGCATGGAGCACCGCGTCGAACAAGGTCTTGCCCTCGTTTTGTCCCTCCACGGCGAACTCCACGATCAGGATTGCATTCTTCGCGGCAAGCCCGATCACGGTCACCATGCCGATCTTGAAGTAGATATCGTTCGGTATGCCACGCATCATGCAGAAGACCGCCATACCCAGCAGGCCCAACGGCACCACGAGCAAAACCGAGACCGGAATCGACCAGCTCTCGTAAAGCGCTGCAAGACACAGGAACACGATCACGATCGACAGCACCATTAACTGGGTCGCCGAATTGCCGGCCAATACTTCCTGGTATGACTGCCCCGTCCAGTTCGCCGCGAAGCCCGCCGGCAACGATTTGTCGACCATGCCCTGCAGCACGTCCATGGCCTGGCCGGTGGAATAACCAGGCGCCGAATTACCCACGATCTCGACGGCCGAATAACCGTTGTAGCGCGGCAGCGCCTGCGGTCCCACCCCCCAGTCCGCCTTCACCACGCTCGAGAGCGGCACCATGTTGTACGGGCTGATCGACGTGTTGCTCGCCGACGGATTGACGGTCGTCAGATTGCTGACGGTAGTGGTCGCCGATCCGGTGGTGCTGGCCGTGCCCGACGCTGCGTTGGCAATGCCGCTCGGCGTATAGGAGTGCTGCAATGCATCCAGCCCCATCCGGAACGGTGCGTCCGCTTCGAGATAAACGCGTTTGACACGGCCGCCGTACGTGAACTGATTCACGTAGAAAGGCGCGAGTTGCATCTGGATCGCGTCATAGACGTCGGTCAGCGAGAGCCCCATCGACTGAGCCTGCACGCGGTCCACCGCCACATTCAACTGGGTCGCCGCGGGCAGCGAGTTGGGTCGAATGCCGTACAGCACCGAACTCTTGGCCGCCGCTCCCAGCAACATGCCTTGAGCCTGGGCAAGCTGTGCACGCGTCTGTCCCGACCGCGCCTGCAGGTACATGTCGATACCGCCAAACTGGCTCAGACCGCGAATGGTCGGCAGGTTCACCACGAAAATCTGCGCGTCCGGAATGCCGTGCAGGATCATGTTGGCCTGCCCGATCAACTGCATGGCGGTCCTGTCGCGCTGGCCCCAGTCCTTCAGCTTGATAAAGGCCATGCCGCTGTTTTCGCTGTTGCCCACGAAGCTGAAGCCCTTGACCGCGAACATGCCGTCGATGTCTTTCGCTATCGCGCTATGACTCAGCTTGTCGCTGATTTCATCCATCACCGAGCTGGTGCGTTCGAGCGTCGCCCCCGACGGGAGGTTGACGATGGCCAGCATGAAACCCTGATCCTCGTCCGGGACGAAGCTCGTCGGCAACCGCGTATACATGAACCCTGCGAGCGCGGCGAGCAGCACGAACAGGATCATCCAGCGCGGCGCGTGGCGGACCGCGCGCCCGACCTGGCCGTGATACCCGTGAGTGAGCCGGTCGAACCCCTGGTTGAACCAGCGGAAGACGACGTTCTTGTGCTCATCATGGTTCGCTTTCAGAATGGCGGCGCACAGGGCCGGCGTAAACGACATCGCCAGGAATGCGGACATTGCCATCGAAATCGCGATGGTCAGCGCAAACTGCGCATAGATGATCCCGGTCGCGCCCGGCTGCAGCGCGGACGGCACGAACACCGCCGTCAGCACCACCGTGATTGCGATAATCGCGCCGGTGATCTGCCCCATTGCCTTGCGCGTGGCAGCCTTGGGGTTGAGCCGCTCTTCGCTCATGATCCGCTCGACGTTCTCGATGACGACGATTGCGTCGTCAACCACAATGCCGATTGCGAGCACCATGCCGAACAGCGTGAGCTGGTTGATCGTGTAATGCAGTATCGACAGCCCGATGAACGTGCCAAGCAGGGCCACCGGAATAACCAGCGTCGGAATGATGGTGGCGCGGATGTTCTGCAGAAAGATCAGCATCACGATGAACACCAGCCCGATTGCTTCGGCGAGCGTGCGCACCACGTCGGTGATCGACGCCGTGATGAATGGCGTGGTGTCGTACGGCACGCTCCAGGTCACGCCGGGCGGCAGATCTTTTGCCAGCGTCGCCATCTCCTCCTTGACCGACTTGGCGACCGCCAGCGCGTTGGCGCCCGGCAGCAGATACACGCCCATCCCGCCCGCCGCCTTGCCGTTATAGGCCGCAGCCGAGCCGTACGATTGCGCCCCGAAATCAATCCGGGCCACGTCACTGAGGCGAACGACGGTACCGTCGGTGTTGGTCAGCAGGATGATGTCGCGAAACTGCTGTAGCGACGAAAACAGGCTGTCTCCCGACACGGTCGCGGTAAACACCTGTCCCTTGACCGCGGGATCCGAGCCCAATGCGCCGGTTGCGAACTGCGCATTCTGCGACGTGACCGCATTGAGCACCTGGGTGGTCGACAGCCCGTAACCCTGCAGCTTGTCGGGGTCCAGCCAGATCCGCAGCGCGTACTCCGAACCCAGCATGAACGTGTTGCCGACGCCGTTCAGACGCGCGATCACCGGCTGGATCTGCGAGGCGATGATGTCGCTCAGCCGCGACGCATCAATAGACGGATCGGAAGACTGCAGCCCGATGAACAGCAGGATGTCGGGGCTGGCCTTGGCGACCGTCACGCCCTGCTGGGTCACCGCGGCCGGCAGCAAGGGGTTCGCCAGGGTGACGCGGTTCTGCACCTGAACCTCGGCAATATCCGGGTTGGTGCCCGTCGCAAAGCTCAGCGTGATCGTCGCGGTGCCGTTGCTGCCGGATGACGAACTGAAGTACAACAGGTTGTCGATCCCGGTGAGCTGCTGCTCGATCACCTGGGTGACCGTCGACTCCATGGTCGTCGCGTTCGCGCCGGGATAGGTCGCCGTGACCGTGACCTGGGGCGGTGCAACGTCGGGATAGGAATCCACGCCCATGCGCTGCATGAGAATGATGCCGATCAGGCAGATCAGGATCGGAATCACCCAGGCGAAGACGGGACGGTCGATAAAGAAACGTGGCATGAGGCAGACTCCTTAAGCGTGGTCAGCGGATGCCTGGGGGGCATTGCTTCCGTTCGAAGCCGCGCTTGGTGACTGCCAGGGCACCGGCTTGGCCTGCCCGCCGACCTGGACGGCCTGCAGACCCGTCACGACGACCTGATCGCCGTTGTCCAGGCCATTCGTGACGATCCAGTTGTTGCGATAACTGTCTCTCGTCTCGACAGTCTTTCGCTTCACCTTTCCGTCCGGCCCCACGACCAACACATAGGCGCCGGCGGTGTCGCGCTGCAAAGCCTGCTGCGGGACCAGGAAGACGTTGTGCTGCTGGCCGAGATTGACGTCCAGCGTCACATACATGCCGGGCAGCAGCTGGTGCTGGGGATTCGGCACGCGCGCGCGCAAGCTGACGGAGCCCGTGGCCGAACTCACGGCGACATCGGAGAAGTCCAGCGTGCCTGACTGGTCATAGGCGGTGCCGTTGGGCAATACGATCTGGACCTTGGTCTCGTCCTGGGCAGACAGGGCGACGTTGCCCAGTCCCTGCGCCTGGCGCAGCGTCACCAGATCCGCCGCGCTCATCGAGAAGTTGACGTACAGGGAATCGATCTGGTCGACGGTAGTGAGCGAGGTGCCGCTGGAGCCGGCATCGCTGGTGCTGCTGCCGACGACAGCGCCCTCGGTCACCTGTTGCTGGCTGGCAATGCCATCGATCGGCGAAACGACCTTCGTATAGCCGAGATTGATCCGCGCGCTTTGAACCGACGCCTGGTCAGCCTTGACCTTGGCGGCGTCGGTGCGCACGGTCGCATCGGAATTGTCCACGGTTTGTTGCGACACCGAACCGACCGGCAGCAACTTGTGGTTGCGCTCCGCCGTCACGCGGTCGTTGGCATACGTGGCCTGGTCGCCGGCAAGCGTGGCGAGACTATTGTTAAGCGCGGTCTGGTAGAAGGTCGGATCAATCTCGAACAGCAACTGCCCTTTCTTGACCGCACCGCCTTCCTTATAGGCACGCCTGATCAGCACGCCCGACACACGAGCGGTCACGTTGGCGCTCATGTAGGCCGACAATCGGCCGACCAGATTTTTGGTGAGCGGTGTGCTTTGCGGCGCGACTGTCACCACGCCGACCTGCGGCGGCGGGGGCGCAGGAGGCGGCCCGCTCTTGCTGCAAGCGGCAACGGCAATCACGCCCAGGCAAAGCAGGGGTACACGCAGTGTTGATAGCTTATTCATTGAAACTCCATTCTTGCTTGAGCTCGATAGCAGCCGGTCGGGACACGTTTTGCGTCGTTTTCGCCGTGGTGGGCGGAAACGGAAATAAAATGTTCATCTTGAGATGACGGGCACGGCCAATCCCGGTTGCAACACAAGAAAGGGATCGAACCGGGCATGGCGGACTCATGCAGCCACACGTTCGGCGGCCGCACCTTAATGCGCCGAGGCTTCCGTTACTGATGGATCGGCTTTCGGCCCGCTCGCCGACGGCGCACCGGTACTCACCGCTCCCCCTTGCGCCTCGTCCCATTGCCAGCCGCCGCCCAGGTCCTTGATCATCGTGACGCTGGCCTGCGTCAGCGAGGACTGGGTATCTTTCAGGTTCTGTTGCGCCTGCAGCAGCGTCAGCTGCTGCGTCAGCAGGCTCTGCTCGCTCGCGCTGCCGACCTGAAACTGAGCATGCTCGCTCGAGAAGAGCTGCTGGTTACGCTGATAGATATTGGCGAACGCCTGCTCCTGCTGCTGCAGGTGATTCCAGTTCGACAGACCGTCCTCCACGCTCTCGAATGCGCTCAGGACGGTCCCGCGATAGGCGGCCACGTCTCCGTCGTAAGTCGCCCGCGCTTCCCGCACCGCCGCCGTGCGCGCACCGCCGTCGAAGATCGTCGCGGCCAGATCGGGGCCCAGGGTCCAGATGCGGTTGGGCAGCGAGAACAGGTGGGCAAGCGTGTTGTGCTGGAACTCGCCTTGAGCCGACAGATCGAGCGTCGGATAGAACGCCGCTTCGGCGGCGCCGATCTTTGCGTTCGCCGCCGCTGCCGTGCGCTCGGCGCTGACCACGTCGTAGCGTCGTTCGAGCAGCTGCGAAGGCAGGGCAAGCGGCACCACCGGCGTCACGAAGGCGTAATCCGGCCGCGGCGTCAGGGTAAAGCTGCCTGGCGGCACACCGATCAGCACGGCAATCGCATGTTCAGATTGCTCACGCGCCGTCTGCGTGGTCTGCAGGTCGGCGATCACCAGTTCCAGCGAGTCCTGTGCCACCAGCACTTCGTCGTTCGACTGGGTACCCTGGATAAAGCCCGCCCGCGTCATGTCGAGGATGCGCTCGTCAATATGCTGCTGCTGTTTGAGCGATTCGATGTCGAAATCGTCTTGCCGCAGCAGAAAATAATCGGTCGCGAGCGTAGCCGAAATCGACAGGCGCTCTCCCGCGAGTTGGGCGTCGCTTGCCTGAGCGCTGGCTTTGCTCGATTCGACTTCACGCCGGATTTCGCCCCACAGGTCAAGCTCCCAGCTCGCCGCCACGTTTGCGTTGACGGAATTGGACACGCCCGCGCGGGTGGCTGTCGTGCTACTGCCGACCGCACCCGCCCCTACACCGGTTCGCGAGCCGGACAAGCCCGCGGTGACCGTAGGGAACAGGCTCGCCCGGTTGGCTTCAACCGTCGCCTGCGCGAGGCGATAGGCAGCCTCCGCCTGTGCGATCGACTGATTGGCCTTGAGCGCCTTGCCAATCAGGTCCGTGAGCTGATCGTCCTGGTACGCGAGCCACCAGGTGCTTGTCAGCGACCCCTGGGGATTCGCCTGCGCCCGCTGCCAGTCGACTCCTTCCTTGAAAGTGGCGGGAATCTCGACGGTTGGTTTCTGGTAATCCGGGCCGACCGCGCAGCCGGCGACGCCCAGCGCAACCAGTCCGATACCGCAACGCCGCCACGCGTTTCCCACGATCCGGGATAGAACCCCACCAGCGTTTCGTATCGGGAACTCATTCAGTGTCATATTCTTCTGTCCGCCAACGGAGATATTCGCGAGCATTACCTTGCAAAATAATTGAAAGTAATCCGAAGTATTTAGAAAGAAAAGTCCCGAAAGACATCAATCACCTATCCACCTCTTTTATCTCGCACCACCCACAGACAACGCGTCATCCTGAGAGTTAGCGCATAGCATAATCTCAGTAGAAGTTTCCCGCAGATGTGGGCATGACACCCCGTATGGCGCGTATCTTTTCGAAAGGTTGAGCAAGCAACCGCGATTAGATATCATCTAATAAATTATCAATTGATACTAAATTAGATGTCAAGAAAAAGTGTTCCGGCCGAATTGTCCGCTAGCGTTCCTGTCTCTCCGGAGAGCAGCCAGTTGCTTGTTGTCTTTGGCAAATTCGGTCTGGCTTATCATCGCTGGGCGCGTTCGCACCTGCCGGTCGACGCCGGCTTGACCGTGCCTCGCGCCACCATGCTGCTGGGTCTGGCGACAAAGGCGGAGCGCGTCAGCATGGGAGAGCTGGCGGAGTTTCTCGAGATGTCACCCCGTAATGTGACAGTCCTCGTTGACGGCCTCGAAAAAGAGAATCTGGTGCGGCGTGTGCCTCACGAGCGTGATCGCCGCGCCACGCTCATCGAGATCACAGAGGACGGAAAACGAGTCGTGGAAAAAACACTTCTGCCGTCGCAACTCGCAATAGCGGAGCTGTTCGAAGATCTGACCCCGCGAGACAGGAAGGATCTCATCCGGCTTATGATGAAGCTGCTTACTTCATTACAGGCCCGCGGTGTTGAAGCGCCGGCTTAGTTCGAGCCTTCGGTGACGTCTTAGGTCACGTCTTCTGTCACGTGACCGAACCCTGCCGGGTAGTTGCAATACCGGTATAGACAGCGGACTGGTTGCGCCGCGGTTCACGCCTTACGATCCGGGTTGAAGCCCGCTCGCTTCGTCACTTTGCGCGGGACGGTTGTTCCGGCCCTCTGGAAGTTGCCGGGCAACACTCAACCTCCCGCGCTGACCCGGACAGACTGATGAACAAACAAACCGCAAGCGCCCGTCAAGATGATTTCCCGGCCGCGGAGGAATTCACTCACTGGCGGCGCAATCTCATCGTCTGCGTATTTGGATCGTTCACGACCATCGTGGCCATGACGCTCATGCTGCCATTCCTGCCGCTTTACGTGGAACAGCTCGGCGTCAGGGATCATGCTGCGATCGTCCAGTGGTCCGGCGTCGCTTACGGTGCGACGTTTTTCACTGCCGCGCTGACCGCGCCGCTGTGGGGCCGGCTTGCCGACCTCTACGGCCGCAAGCCGATGCTGATCCGCGCCAGCCTCGGCATGGCCGTCATCATGTCGTTGATGGGAATGGCGCATAACGTCTGGCAACTTGTGGGCCTTAGACTTGTTGCGGGCTTGCTCGGCGGATTTGCGTCGGGTTCCACCGTGCTGGTCGCCACCCAGACACCCAAGGATCGATGCGGCTGGGCGCTTGGTGTCCTGTCTTCCGGCATCATGGCCGGCAATCTGGTGGGTCCGATCATTGGTGGCTCACTGCCGCCGCTGATCGGAATCCGGTCGACCTTTCTCGCCTCGGGCGCTCTTATTTTCATTACATTCCTGGCGACCGTATTCTTCGTCAAGAACGAGCGTCACCCGGGCGTGAACAAGAAGGGCAAGCGGCGTGGCAGTTGGGCCGAGATCGCGGACAAGCGGCCGACGGTCGCCATGCTGGTGACCGGCATGCTCCTGATGCTGGCAAACATGTCGATCGAGCCGATCATCACCGTTTATGTGGCGCAGGTGGTCGATGTGCATCAGGTCACGTTTGTAGCGGGACTGGTGATGTCGGCCGCGGCATTGGGCAGCATTCTCTCGGCCTCGTACCTCGGCAAGCTCGCGGATCGCGTAGGGCACTGGAACGTCATTATCGCCTGCCTCGCGGTCGCGGGCGTCCTGCTGATCCCGCAGGCGTTCGTCACGCGGGGCTGGCAATTGGTCGTGCTGCGCTTCCTGATGGGCCTGGCGCTCGGCGGACTGCTGCCTTGCGTTGCCAGCGTGATCCGGCACAACGTGCCGGCGTCCGTTGCGGGAAATATGCTGGGTTATTCGACGTCGGCGCAATATACCGGGCAGGTTGCCGGACCGCTTGCGGGCGGTTTTGTCGGAGGGCATTTCGGCATGCGGGAAGTGTTTTTCGGCACCTCGGCCCTGATGATCGCGGGCGCCATTTATAACTGGATCCTTAGGGCAGCCATTGTCGATAAAACTGCTAAGCCAACGCTAGGCGGTGCAATCGAACAAGTCGCCAAGGACCGTTGAAACGCAGGGTTTCCCGGGCTCCGGATGCTGAATCCGCCGGGCGCTGGAGAAACGGTTCCATATCGGCAAGCGCCCTCGTTTGCCGGCTCGCTCATTCCCCATGCCACAATCACGCCCGGCGCCTCCATGAAATGCGGGCGCCGGACACCTCCTCATGCAATGTCCTGTGCCCGTCCTTCGGAGCGATTCGGACGTGTTGGCACTACCGCTGGATCTTTAACCACTTGAGGCTTGCATGGAGCTGCGACAACTCCGCTATTTCATCGCGGTAGCCGAAGAAATGAACATCACGCGCGCGGCCGGTCGCCTGCATATGACGCAGCCGCCGCTCAGCCGGCAGATCCAGCAGATTGAAGAAAGCGTCGGGTTGCCGCTGTTCGAGCACGGCTCACGGCCTTTGCGCCTGACCGAAGCGGGCCGCGTTTTCTACGCGCAGGCCAAGCGCCTGATCGATGAAAGCGACGAACTCGTTCCGCTCACGCGCAGGCTCGCGCAACTCGCCGAACGCATTGTGATCGGCTTCGTACCGTCCACGCTTTATGGTGCGCTGCCACAGGTGATCCGCGCATTTCGCGAGGCTGCTCCGCAGATCGAATTGTCGTTGATCGAGATGTTCACGCTTGAACAGCTCGGTGCATTAAAGGGCGGACGGATCGATGTCGGTTTTGGACGATTGCGTTTCGACGACGTGCAACTCACGCGCGAAGTACTGGTCGAGGAACGGATGATTGCCGCGCTGCCGGAAGATCATCCATTAGCGGCCGCTTCGGTGAAAGTGACGCTGGAGGATATGGCCCGCGAGACGCTGATTGTCTATCCGAGTTCGCCGCGTCCGAGTTATGCGGACCAGCAGTTATCCGCACTGCGTGATCATGCGCTGGAACCGGCCGCCGTACACGAAGTACGGGAGCTGCAGACGGCGCTTGGACTCGTGGCGGCGCGAGTGGGTGTGTCGCTTGTACCGGAGAGTGTCGATGGTTTAAGGGTGCATGGGGTGGTCTACCGGCACCTGCCTGAACCCGGCCCCACGTCACCGATCATCATGAGCCGCCGTCTTCAGGACGAAGGCCAGACCACCGCCCTCTTCTGTTCCATCGCGCGTGACCTGTTCCGCCGTGGCCAGGCTTTTGCGAACCGCTAGTCGATGCATCAAAAAAAAGTCCCACCCGGGCGGGATGGGACTTGAAGCGCGACGAGGATGATTTCGTCGCGGGACACACCCTCGGAAGGGTGACGCTAGTGTCTCCGCATTCGTGCCGAAAGGAAATAATGCCGGCCTCGATCTGACAACATTTAACGATTGGCGGTGGGTTTTGGTGGTGGACGGGTCTTGAGTTCCGTGTGCCGCTCACGCGGAGTCCGCTAACGCGCAACGGTGCGCTTAGCGTGACTAAGCAGGCAAGCGCTTACTAACGGACAAGGGCCGCGCAAGGATACGATCGAATGCGCCGCGTGGTATGCCGCGAAACCCGCGTCATGGGGCATGTGTAAACACAAGCCCCCCGCCCGTTATTTTGCCGACAGGCGACAGGGTCACGAGGACTGACCATCCATCAGACCATGAGCTTGGTCGCGAACCCTCTCTTGTCCTGGATGGCGGTCGCGCCGCCCGGGGTTCCTACCGCTGCAGGCAAAGGCACGGATGGCAAAGTGATCAGGAAACGCGCGCCACCCGACGCGGACTCTTCCAGCCGTACCTCACCGCCGTGGACCAGGGCCACCCGGTGCACGATGGCCAGACCAAGCCCGAAGCCGCCGGTGTGCCGGTCGCGGCTTGCATCGAGCCGATGAAACGGTTCGAAGATACGCGAGCGCTCCGTGATCGGGATACCGGGGCCGTCATCGTCCACGATCAGCACGAGCGCGCCCGCCGGCCCGAGGCAAGCACTCAGCGAAATGGCGTGCCGCGCGTAGCGGGTGCTGTTGCGGATCAGGTTCAACAATGCCCGCGCGACCAGCTTCGGATCGCAGACATGACTAACGGGCGCGCCGGCTGTGATGACCGACAGGGACAACGCGCGGTCAGCGACGTCATGGGCCATGCTCGCCGCCACGCTGTCCAGCAATTCACTTACGGACACCTGCATCAGCACCATATGCGCCGCGCCTTGTTCAAGCCGGCTCAACGTCAGCAGTTCGGTGACGAGCTCATCGAGTTCACGCACATCGCGGCGCAGCGCAAGCTGACGTTCGCGCTGCCGCTCCGGGGATTCAGGCGACTGCAACAGCGCAAGGCCGAATTCGAGGCGTGCAAGAGGCGTTTTCAGCTCATGCGAGATGCCGTGCATCATGTCGCGCTGATGCAGGATCGACGCTTCAATCTGCCGCGCCATTTCGTTGAACTGCTTTGAAAGGTCGTAGATATTCGATTTCTTCGACAGATCGGCGCGGGTCGACAATTGGCCTCTGCCGAACGCGCGGGCAGCAGCCTCGAGCTTCCTCAGGTCGCGCCAGTGATAGTGAACCCACAGGACGACGGACAACAGCGTCGCGAGCGCGACCAGGCTATAAGCCAGCGCCTTGATGTCCAGGTTGCCGGGCTCATCGGGATGGGCATGGACGATCGTGCCGTCGGGCAACGGCAGGTAGTAATCCTTGGCATCCATGCTGAGCACCAGCTTGCCATCCCGAAGGTCGCGCAACTGCTCGGTGTCGAGAACAGGGATCACGTCTTTCATCGTGAGCAGGCTGAAACCCTCTTCACCATGTTGTTGCAGTTCAGCCAGTGCCGCCGCCCGCTGCTCACCAGGATGCCGTTCAAGATAATCGGTCAGCACGAACGCATAGGCTTTTACGCTGTCACGTACGTTCTGGGTGACCCGATGATGAAACAGTTGCGAGAACGATTGATCGACGAACACGATAGCCAGGCCGCCGCCCAGCAACACGATCAGATACAGGCGGATCAGGGAACGCAGCATTCAATCCTCCCACGCAGACGGGCTGAATAGATAACCGCGGCCCCAGATCGTCTTGATCTTGTGCGGCTCCGGTGATGCGTCTTCGAAGCGGCGCCGCAGCCGCGAGATACCGGAGTCGACGGTGCGGTCCAGCCCGTCGAATTCGATGCCGCGCAATTGCTTGAGGATATCGTCGCGGCTCAGCACGGTACCGGCGGCGCGCGCGAGAATCACGAGCAGGTTGAACTCGGCGGTCTTCAGGTCGATGTCCTGGCCGCGCCACGTCACGGTCCGGTTCGGCGGCGAGATCACCAGTTCGCCGAACGTGAGCGTGCCGGCATCCACGGCCGGCATGATGACTTCCTCCGCCGGCTGCGAGCGCCTGAGCAGCGCTCGTGCGCGCGCCACCAGCACACGCGGTTCGATCGGCTTGACGACATAGTCGTCCGCGCCGGTTTCAAGTCCGGCAACCTGGTCGAAGACATCGACACGAGCAGTCAGGATCAACACCGGCACGCTCGAAAAACCGCGAATGCGCCGGCACACTTCCATGCCATCCATGTTGGGCAGCATCAGGTCGAGAATCACCAGCGCCGGTTTATGCTCGCGTACGGCAGCCACGGCAATATCGCCACGCCGCACAATGGTCACAGCAAATTCATAGCTATCCAGATACTCCGCGACCAGTTGCGCGAGACGGTCATCGTCCTCGATCAGCAACACGTTGTACTTGGGCGAGACCTCGTTCATCTTTCTTCTCCGCACTTGCACACTAGCAGCCGTCGATTCTATCCTCGCGCGCGTATGGAAGGGCCGCCCGCAACACTCAAGGACACTTGAACACAATTCAGCACAAATTCGCTCAACTTCAAAACAGACACCGGTCAGCGGCGTACCTAGACTGCGGCTTCTCTCCTAAAAAAAGACCTGACCGTGCGCAAACGCCTTTCTTATCTTTGCCTCCCCCTGCTTGGCCTGACGTGTTCCTCCATGGCGCACGCCGAGAATTTCTATACCTTCGGACTGGGAACCGGAGTCGCACCGCGTTACCTTGGCAGCAAGGACTACCGTGGCCTGGTCGCACCGGTCTTCTCCGCTGAATTTTCCAACGGCTTTTTCATCAGCCCGTTCGAAGGCGCCGGCTATAAAAAGACCTTCGCCAATGGCATGTTCGTCTCGACCGCGCTCGACTATGACTTCGGCCGCAGCGACAGCAACCGCGCGGACCTGCCCGGCTCGAACTACCTGAAAGGCATGGGCCGCATTCCCGGCTCGCTGATGATGTCGTTCCAGGTCGGCGCCACCGTGTTCGGCGATACCACCATCAGCGTGACGCTCGACCAGCCGCTCACCCACACCACGCGCGGCGTCAGCGGACACCTCGACATCACCAAGCCGGTCCTGCACACCGCCACCAACGACATCAGCATCACAGGCAGCCTGCACGCCGGCAGCGGCCGCTATACGCAGACCTTCTTCGGCGTCACCGAAGCGCAGTCCGCGAGCAGCGGTTTCCGGCCTTACTCGGTCAAGGCTGGTTTCGACAACGCGACAGTCTCGGCCGCATGGACCTATTCCTTTACGCCGAAATGGTCGCTGCGCACATCGGGCGGCCTGACACGCATTCTCGGTTCGTCCGCCGACAGCCCGATCGTGCAAAAGAAGAACGCTTATTTCGCAACGACAGCAGTGACCTATCGATATTAGGCGTGGCGCTATCAGGTATCAGGCGCGGCATCGGCGCGGCGACCATCCGCTGCCCGCCGCTATTGGCCGCGCTTGGCCACTACTTATTTTGCTTCTGAACGGAGAACGCTATGTTTGCATGGCAAACCCCTCTGTCCACCGCCTGGCAAGACAGCCTCACGTCGTCCACGCGCATGCATGTGGTGGGCATCGACCGGCTGGTGCTGACCGGCGCCACCGGTTTTATCGGCGGCACTGTGCTGGTGACGCTCATGAATGCCGGGCTGATCGAACGCCTCGTGTGCCTCGTGCGCGCGGCGAACAAGGCCGAGGCGCTGACCCGCCTGCGCGTATCCGCCATCCGTTGCGGCCTGCCCCACGTCCGCGCGCAACGGCTGACCGAGGCGAACGTGATCGTGGGCGACCTGGGCGGCGATTTTACGGAAGCGGATCTCGCCCGCCTGACGGAGGCGTCCCATGTGATCAACTGCGCAGCCATGGCGTCGTTCTCCACGAACCCGCAAGTACTCGAAATCAACGTGCGCGACACGTTGCGTTTCGCGTCGCACTTTGCCGACAGCAAGACGCTGCGGCGTTTCCTGCACGTCAGCACGGCCATGGCATGCGGCACGCAGTGCAGTCCGGTCGTGGCGGAATCCACGTTCACCCATACCGGAAACGAGAGCGAAACGAACCATCTCGTTCCCTATACGCAAAGCAAACGCGACGTCGAGCGGCTCCTGCGCATCTACTACCCGTCGTTGCCGGTGGTCGTGGTGCGGCCATCGATTGTCGTCGGGCATACGGTGCTGGGCACGTTGCCGTCGGCGAGCATCTTCTGGGTGTTTCGCGTGGTGCACGGCGCGCGGCGTTTCAGCGCAAAAGCGATGACCCGGCTGGATGTGGTTTCAGTCGACGATTGCGCCCGCGCACTGGCCCTGCTCGCCGTCAAGCCGAAGCTGGCGTTCGATACGTACCACGTATCGGCCGGATCGGAGGCACCGACCATCGGGCAGATTATCGGCGCAATGGACGAAGCCACGGGCGTATCGGGGAAACGCTATTCCATCTGCGCACCGCGGGATTTCCGCAGGATCGCGTGCGAGGTGGTCGGGCGTCAGGACTCAGGCGTGGCCCGCGTGATCGAACATGCGCTGGGTCTCTACGCGGGGTTCGCCAACCTGGACTATCAGTTCGATAACAGCCGCCTGCGTGATGAGATCGGCTTCGAGCCCTTGCCGTTTGTCGACTACGTGAGCGAATGCGTGCGGACGTCGCGCGGCGTGGGGATCGTCGAGCAGATGCGCTGGGATTTTAAATAGAGCGCTCAGGTAGAGAACACAAGTAAGGGGCGCACGCGCCCTTCTTCGCCGCACAACGAACCGGGGCGTCCTGACAGGACGCCCCGGTTCGTTTTTACCGCCATTCGTCGCGCGGCGCGTTCCTGATCAACCCTTGTTTCCGGCCAGTGCGCCCGCACTGTTGGCCCCGCCGAACAACGCAGTCAGGTAGCTCGTATTGCTGGCCATATGCGCCATCAGCGTGTTGAGCGCGGTGAACTGCGCGTTGTAGCTGTTCGTCAGTTGCGTGGCGAATGCATCCAGCTTCGTGCTCTGGACCTTGACGTTGTCGAGGTCCTTGTTGAGCGACGTTGTTCTTGTATCGAGCAGGCCGTCTTTCTTGAGAAAGGTCGTGAGCGTTTTGTTCATCTCCGCGCCGAGGCCGGAGGTCGGGTTGAACAACGCGTTGACCGTGCCGGGCTTGTTGGTCAGCGCCGAGTTCAACGCGGTGTCGTCGATCTTCAACGTGCCGTCCTGCTGCAGCGTGATACCAATGGTTCCCAGGTTCGCCATTGCCTTGGTCGAGCCCGACGCCGTCGGCACGCCCTTGCTGATCACGGTTGCAAGCGCGTTCCTGACCGTATTCATCATCGAGTCGCCGAGCAACGGGCCGCCTTGCGAGCCCTTGGGTTGCGACTTGTCGAAAGACGTCAGCGACGCAGCCATGTTGACGAAATTGTTATACGCGGTGACGAAGGCCTTGATCGATGTCGTCTGGGCGCTCGTGTCGGAGGTGACGGCCAGCGTCTGGGTCGTTCCCACTGACTCCGAGGTCAGGTTGATCGACAAGCCCGCAATGGCCGACGTCACGCTGTTGCTCGGGCTGCTAACCTCCGTGCCAGCCACGGTCAGCAACGCGTCCTTGCCGGCCGCGGTTTGCTTCCAGTTCGCCGATGTCCCGATGGTCGTGTACGGCGCCACGGTCTTGGCCGGGTCCGAAGGATCGACGGTCGACGTGGTCGAGCTGACGTTGAGCTTCGATAACCCGGTGTTGTCGCCGGAGCCGGTCGGCGTGACCTCCACCGAGATACTGTTTGCCACGCCCGTGGTGGACGAGTGCAGTACAAGATGCGCGCCGTCCGTGCCGGTGATCACCGTCGCGCTCACGCCGGGATTGCCGGAGGCGGAATTGATCGCGGCCGCAATGCCGCTCAGCGTGTTGTTCGACGAATCGATCTTGATCGAAACGTCCGAGCCGCCTACCGATAGTTTCAGCGTGCCGGCGCCCAGCGCTTCCTTGGCGCCGAACGCGCCCGAAGTGATACTTTGCGATGTCGCGATGTTGGTGACCTGGATCGCATAGCTGCCTGTCGTCGCGCCCTTGCCTGCAACAGCCGTCACGCCCTTGCCGTCGGCCTTGGCGGTGACAGCGGCCAGTGCGGTGCCGTCGGACAGCGACGCCAGCGAGCTTTGCAGCAGCGACATGATCGATTTCAACGAGCCGACAGCCGTCAGTTGGGAGGTGCTGGTCTTCTGTTTTGCCGCGTTGGTTGCGTTTAATCCGGCAACCCGTGCGTTGACGATAGCCGCGACCAGCGCGGGGACGTCGGTATTCTTGCCGGTCGAGCCGTTGATCAGAGATTGTCCCGCGGACTTGATTGCGTCAGACATAGAAACTCGAACTCCCTTGGTGAGCGCCGGGGTTAGGCTGATCGACATCCAGCCGTCATGCACGCGATGCCACTTTCGTCACAAGCGGCAGGAAAAAGCCGTTTAAGTCGTTGTTAAGGGGCTTTAATCCGGGCTATGAATCAGCCTGTGAATCGGGCTATAAACGGGCTACAAACCGCGCTCCGGTTCACTCATTCGCGTGATGCATTGCCGCATCGTTGAGCGGCATCGTATGTTACCTAATGTTACTACTAATTACCTGTGTATTACTAAAAGCCAACTAAATACTTTAGGAAAGTTTTCATTTATTTGTAAGAAGATTTCCTGATTCCATGGCTTGAGGGAATGTCGAACCTGGGCAGATTGATGATGGATAAGGGGAAGCCGCGCGCTCACCCGCTTATCCGGGCCCGGATGTATTGCGGCATCGCCACCGGTTTCAGCCCGCATAAATAAATTTCAGATCTTGAGACGGATTTCTTGGAGGCTCGCGTTTAAGCACTCGACAGACACCTGCATCGAGCGTCTTTTCCACCTTCAAGGAAGCGTTATGAAAGCACTAAAAGAACGGGCTTCGCCCAACTTCGCGGTAAAGGCCGTCGCGGTAAAAGCCGTTTTGGCTATGGTCACCGCACTGGCTGCACTGACCAGCGTGTCCGCACTCGCTCAGGAAGTGATCATCGCCCCGTCGGCGCCGCCGCCGATGCGCACGGAAGTCGTTCCCGCGGCACGCCCCGGCTATGTGTGGGACGGCGGTCACTGGCGCTGGGCCGGCCGGGGCTACGAATGGATACCGGGCCACTGGCGGCCGGTACAAGTCGGCGCACATTGGGTGCCGGGCCACTGGGTGCAACGAGGACCCAACTGGCGCTGGATCGAAGGTCACTGGGCCCGCTAGACCGGGCACAGGCGCTTTCATCGCGGGTAACCCTCGGGGCACCCGCATGTCACCCCCTTCGGGCCAAGGCAGGCACTCATGCTTAAAACTCTAGTCACCATTGCGCTGGCGGCCGCGGCGCTTTCCGCGTGCGTCGTTTATCCCGCGCGGCCGGCTTATTATCGACCCGCGGTCGTCGTGTACTGAGCAGTCCCCACGCTAGCGCACCGGGTCGCAGGCCAACCCGGCGCAGGCTGTTGAACATGTGCTGCGAGATCAAACACATTGAACCAAGAAGACCCGGACGCGGAGTTGCTAGCCCGTATCGATGGCAGGGAACCCGGAGCGGTTCGCGAGATGGTCGCGCGCAAACTGCCGCGGCTGCTCGCGCTCGCGACCCGCATGCTGGGAGACCGTGACGAGGCGAGCGACGTGGCACAGGAAGCGTTCGTACGGATCTGGAAGCAGGCGTCGCGCTGGCAGCGCGGCCAGGCTCGCTTTGACACCTGGCTGCACCGCGTCGCGCTCAACCTGTGTTATGACCGCTTGCGCCGCCGTCAGGATGTCATCTCCGACGACGACGCGCCGGAACCCGTCGACCCGGCGCCGCTGCCGGAAGACCAACTTGACGAGTCCGCGCGCAGCGAGCGCATTGCCGCCGCGCTCGCCGCGCTGCCGGCACGCCAGCGCGAGGCACTGGTCTTGCAGTACTACCAGGAACTGCCGAACGTCGAGGCCGCGGCTTTGATGGGTATCACCGTCGAAGCGCTGGAAAGCCTGCTCGCGCGCGCACGCCGCACGTTGCGCAGCCGTCTTGCCGGCGAGCGCGGCGAGCATGTCTTTGGAAAGGAACGCCGATGACCCCCGAACGTTTTCGCCGCCTCACCGAGTCTTATGGTGCCATGCCGGAACACTGGCCCGCAACCGAGCGCGCCGAAGCCAAGGCGCTGCTCGCTCAACGTGACCCGGCCGTACTGGCTGCCCTGGCCGAGGCCCGGTCGCTCGATCTCGTGCTGTCGAAGCATAACGTTGCCGCGCCCGAATCGGATCTGGTCCGGCGCATCCTGGCCTCGGCGCCGCTCGCGTCGCCACGTCAGAAACCCGCCTGGAAACGGCCGCAATGGTGGCTCTCGGGCGCCGGTCTCGTGGGCGTGGGCGTGGCGGGAATTGCCGCGGGCGTGCTGGCCATATCGCTGACCGGATCTTTCTACTACACGTCGGCGAATCCGCCGAGTCTCTTCGATCAAACCGGTGAAAGCACCGTATTCAGCAGCTCGACGGCCGACTGGAGCGACCAATGACCATGCCGACAACCCGGCTCAAGACACTGCTGATCGTGTCGCTCGTACTCAACATCTTCCTGCTCGGGGCAATCGCGGGCGGGACGTATCGATGGGTGGCGAAGCAGAAAGCCGAAGTGCTGGCGCAGCAACGCGGCCTGCGTTTCGCCGCGGCTGAACTGCCCCAGGAACGCCAGGACCAGTTGCGCGAGGCGCTGCGGCAGACACGCCGTGAGAGCCTGCCCCTGATCATTGGTGCGCGCTCCGGCCGGCTCGATGTCGTGCAGGCGCTTGCTGCGCCGCAATTCGATCGCGCCGCGCTCGACGCGGCGCTCGCCCGCACGCGCGAGGCCGATGTTGCGGTGCGTGCGCGGGTCGAAGCAACGGTGGCTGACTTCGCCGGCACGCTGACACCCGATGAACGGCTCAAGCTTGTCGATGCGCTGGAGCGCCACGGCCCGCTGCATGTGGGGCCGCCGCCCAAAAAATAAATTTGGGGCACACCGACGGATTCACGCGGCCCCACCGTTAAAGCTACATAGCAATTCGATTCGTGGGAACAGCCATGGCTGACGTGACACCCGGTACCGCCGTTACATCCGTGACCCCCGCCGCGATCGCATTGAATCGCTTCGGACTGGGTGCCCGCGCAGGTGAGGCGGCGCCGCCCGATCCGAAGGGCTGGCTCAAGAGCCAGCTCTCGGGAGCAAGCTATCAGGCAATGCCGCAAGCGTTAGGAGACCAACCTGCAAGCACCGCGCTCGCCGCCGAATTCGCCGATCGCCAGAATGCGATCCGCAACGCCGGCGCCGACGACAAACAAGCGGTGCGCAAGTCCTATAACGAGAAACTCCGCGATATCTATCGCTCAGCCGTCAACGCGCGATTCGTCAGCACGCTGCAAACGCCCACACCGTTTGTCGAGCGGCTGGTGGCTTTCTGGTCTAACCATTTCGCGGTTTCCGTGGAAAAACCGCCGGTGGCCATGCTTGCCGGATCATTCGAGGCGGAAGCCATCCGCCCTCATGTACTGGGCCGTTTCGAAGACATGCTGGTCGCGGTGGAACGTCATCCGGCCATGCAGATTTTCCTCGATCAGGCCCGCTCGGTCGGCCCCGACAGCCCGGCGGCTGAACGCGCTGCCGCAAAGCATCCTGACCGCAAGCCCGGCCTGAACGAAAATCTGGCGCGCGAGATCATGGAGCTGCATACGCTTGGCGTGCGCAGCGGCTACGACCAAAACGACGTGACCGAATTCGCCCGGGCGCTGACGGGCTGGAGTATTGGTGCAATGGGCGGCGGCATGGGTGCGGGTGCCCAGCGCAATGACGCTGCAGAGCCCGGGCAATTCGTGTTTCGCCAGCCGCTGCACGAGCCTGGAACACGCACGATCATGAACCGGCAATACGATCAGCCCGGCCAGCAGCAGGCGCTTGCCGTACTGCACGATCTGGCTGCCTCGCCCGCGACCGCGCAGCACATTGCTGGCAAGCTCGCCCGGCATTTTGTCGCCGATACCCCGCCGCCCGCGCTGGTCGATCGCCTGGCCGGCGTGTTCAGCGCGACGAACGGTGACTTGCCCAGCGTGTACCAGGTGCTGATCGATTCACATGAAGCATGGTCGCCGGTGGATGCCAAGTTCAAGACGCCGTGGGACTGGACGGTGTCGTCGCTACGGGGGCTGGGTCTCAAAGATCTCGGCAACCTGCAGATCGCGCCTTTGCTGACACAGCTTGGCCAGCCCGTGTGGCGGCCGGGGTCGCCGGCGGGCTATGACGACATAGCCGCAAGCTGGGCCGCACCCGACGCGCTCGTGCGCCGGGTGGAGCTGGCGCAGCGTTTTGCATCACGTATAGGCGATACGCTCGACGCGCGCACACTCGGCGACCAGTTGCTCGCGGGTTCGCTGAGCGATGCTACGGCATCCGAACTATCGCGTGCGGAAAGCGCACCAACCGCGCTCGCGCTGCTGCTTGTTTCCCCCGATTTCCAAAGGAGATGAACAATGACCTCGCGTCGGAATTTCTTGATGTGTGCCGGCGCCGGCGTCGGTGCAATGCTGATCGGGTCCCGCATTGCATTCGCTTCGGTGGAGTCGGACCAGCGGTTTGTCTTTGTGATCCAGCGTGGCGCCGCCGATGGACTCAACATCGTGGTGCCCTACGCCGATCCCGCTTACGCACGCCTGCGTGGGGCGCTGGCTATCGATCCGTCGACCGCGACCAAGCTTGACGGGACGTTCGCGCTGCACCCTTCGCTTGTCGAGACGGCGAAGATGTACGCCGCGCAGCAGGCGCTGTTCGTGCATGCGGTTGCATCGCCGTATCGCGATCGCTCTCACTTCGACGGCCAGAACGTGCTCGAAACCGGCGGTACATCGCCCTACCAGATCAAGGATGGCTGGCTGAACCGGCTGGTGTCCATGTTGCCCGCCTCCAAGGCTAACGCAATAGCGCTCGCGCCCACCGTACCGCTGGCGCTGCGCGGCCGTGCCCAGGTGACGTCGTACGTACCGTCCGGGATGCCGCAGGCGCCAGACGATCTGCTTGTCCGCGTCTCGCAGCTCTATTCCGGCGACCCGCAGCTTCATGCGCTCTGGAGTTCAGCGATGGACGCTCGCGGGCTCGCCGCCGATGCCGGCGCGCGTCAGGACCCGGCGAGCATCGGCAAGCTTGCCGCAAGCTTCCTCGGCCGCAGCGACGGCCCGCGCATCGCGATGATCGAGACCGGCGGATGGGACACGCACAGCGCCCAGAACCCGCGGCTGGGTGCGCAACTGAAGGCGCTCGACACGATGATGGCGTCCATGCGCGATGGTCTCGGCGAGCATTGGGCGAACACGACTGTCCTGGTGGCGACCGAGTTCGGGCGCATGGCAGCGGCGAACGGCACGGGCGGCACGGATCACGGCACGGCGTCCGCCGCGATGCTGCTGGGAGGAACGGTGAAAGGCGGCCGGATCCTGGCGGACTGGCCGGGGCTCGCGCCGTCGGCGTTGTATCAGGGACGGGATTTGCGGCCCACGCTCGGGCTGGACAGCCTGATTGCGGCCGCAACCGCGGAAACCTTCGGCCTTGATCCGGCTCAGGTCAGGGCGACGCTCTTTGCGCAGAAGACCGCCAGCCCGATGTCCGGCAGGTTGCTGCGGACCTGACGGCGCAACGGCCGGCAAGCAGTTACGTATTTGACTTCATCAGGGAAGAGATAAAAATGAAACACATATCAAGTATCGTACTACTTAGCATCATGCTCACAGCGTGTGTGGTGGAACCCACCCGTCCGCCGCGCCCCGAGCCGCTTGTTGAAGTTGTCCCGGCGCAACCGGCGCCGGGTTACCGCTGGGTGAAAGGGCACTACAAATGGGAGGGTAACCAGTGGGTGTGGGTACGCGGGCATTGGGCCGCTTACTGATTTGGCCTGGGACGATTGTCATGCAGGCGGCTTTAAAGCGCGGCCGCCCTATCCGGCAAATCGCGGCTCCGGCAAGCCCTGTACCCCCAGCCCGGTGATCGCGAACAACCCGCCCTTGTCGCGCTCCTTCTGCGGGATGCCCCACATCGGCCGGCCCATGGTCGTGACGAACAGGATGTCCAGGTCGGGACCGCCGAACATCACGCTCGTCAGGTTCCGTACAGGAAACTCCACTACCCGGTCAAGCTTGCCGTCCGGCGCGAACCGCAGTATCCGTCCACCAAACACAAGCGCCGACCAGAGATAACCTTCAGCATCGACCGTCGCGCCGTCGAACGTACCAGCCAGATCCCGCGCTGACGCAAATACCCGCCGGTTCGCCACCGCGCCTGTCTCGATGTCGTAGTCGTACGCGTACATCTGCCTGTCGTAGGAATCGGTGAAATAGAACGTGCGGTTGTCCGGGCTCCAGCAGGGACCGTTCGAACAACTGATGCCGCCGTCCAGACGCGTCACGGAGCCATTCGTATCCAGCCGATACAGTGCGCCGCTGCGGTTCGGACGCTGGCCGCGATCGGCGTCGTAACGGTCGAAGTCATACGCCATCGTGCCCGCGATAAACCGCCCTCGCCGGTCCACCTTGCCGTCGTTGAAACGCGTCTCGGGGTCGTCGCTTTCCGGGTCCGCAATGAACTTGACCGTCTGCGTGTCGAAGTCGTAGAAATGCAGGCCGTTCGCCAGCGAGACTACCGCGCCGCCGCCCTCGCGCAGCGCCATCGAACCAATGTGGCGTGGCACGAAATAGCGCCGTATGTCGCTGCCGTCAGCACGGCAACTGCTGATCTCGGCGGCAGTGCTGTCAATCCAGTAGAGGCGCTGCTCCTTCACATCCCACAGCGGCCCTTCGCCAAGATGATTGTTGGCATCGACTATCAAACGGGTTTCAATCATGGTCGCCTCCGGTTATCAATCGTTGTCGTCATCGGACTCCAATGTCGCGCGGCGATGCGCCAGCAAGGCCATCAGCCGCCGGTCACGCCAGCGGCTGCGGCTTTCTATTTCATCGAGCGGCAACACCTCGCGGCGCTCGGCATCGAGCCTCGCGATACTGTCGGGCGACCAGTCGAACGGCACGCTGTCCTTCGCGAAGGAGCGGTACATCGCGCCATAACGCGCCGCATAATCCGCCACGCCACCGGGTGCGTTCAGGTCGATGGTTTCGAACGGACCCATGAACGACCACCGCAGACCGAGACCGTCGCGCATCACGGTGTCGAGATCGGCTGCGCTTGCATACCCCCGTGCATAGAGGCTCAATGCTTCGTCGAGAAGCACGCCTTGCAGGCGGTTCAGCAGGAAACCCGGAATCTCGCGTGCAACGGTCACCGGCTCCTGACCGGCCTCCTCGTAGAGCGCACGCGCACGGTCCAAGGTGTCCGGCGATGTCCACGGCGCGCCGCATAACTCGACCAGCGGCACGAGCGAAGGCGGATTCACCGGATGCGCCACAAGGCACCGTGCGCGGCCCTCCAGGGCTTCGGTGAACGTGGAGGCAGGCAGGCCGGAGGTCGAACTGGCCAGCAGCGTGTGGGGGCGGGTCAGCTTGTCCAGTTCGGCGAACAACGCACGCTTGACCTCCACGATCTCCGCAATGTTCTCCTGCACCAGATCGACATTGCTTACCGCGTCCGCGAGCGTTTCGCAGGTGCTGACACGTGACACGATCCGCTCTTCCGGTTCGTCGATCAGTCCGTATCCGGCGAGATCCGACACACTGCGGCGAATGGACGGAATCGCGCCGTCGAGCATCGCGCGGTCGGCATCATGAAGCCTGACCTCGAACCCCGCGCGCGCGAATACGATCGCCCACGCGCGGCCTATCCGTCCCGATCCAATCACTGCAATGCGTCTGGTCATTGTGCGGCTCCATGGGCGATCAAGCTTTTTTATCGCGCAACGTAATCACGGCGGCCAGTACGACCAGGCCGTTGATGATGTCGCGCACGGCAGGCGGCACGGTAGTGCCGGCGAGCAGCGTACCCAGCGCGGTCAGCAGCAACGCGCCGCCGAATACACCGAGATAATGCCCCCGGCCGCCGGTGATCAACGCGCCGCCGACGACCACCACCGCAATGGACGGCAGCAAATACGGGTCTCCCATGCCGAGGAAAGCCTGGCTGCTGAAGCCGGCAAGCAGCAGACCCACCACGGCGGAACATAAACCCGAGAGGCAATACACCGCGATCAGGGTGGCGCCCACCCGCACGCCCGACAGCTTCGCTGCAACCTGTGAATTGCCGACGGCATAGACGCGTCGCCCAAAGGCCGTGCGATGCAGCAACAGCAACGCTAACGCAAGGAACAGCGGTACACACCACGCGGCGAGCGACAGGGGACCCACGCGCCCGTTCGTGAAATCGCTGATCGCAGTCGGCGCCCAGCCTTGCGGCGAGCCATTGCAATAAATAAGCGTGATGCCCTGCAACAGGCCATTGGCGGCAAGCGTGACCACGATGGGGGGCAAGCCCAGCACCACCACGCCCACACCGTTGAATACGCCAACAGCCAAGCCCGCGCACAGCACCAGCGGCACGGCCCACGCCGCGGCTTCGTTGACGCCATGCGTGAGCCCCGTCAGCAATACGCCCGATAGCGTGATGAGCCAGGGCACGGACAGATCGAGCCCGCCGGTCAGGATCACGGCGCCTTGTCCCAGCCCTAACACTGCCAGGAACAAGGTCAGTGTCAGCAAGCTCGTATAGAAGTTGGCGCTCACGAGGACACCCGGGCCGTAGACCACGCCCGTAACTGCAATCACCGCGAAGAACAACAGGTACGCGGGCACGACGTACTTCACCCATTCCCGATTGCGTTCGATCCAGTCGCCCAGCAGGTGACCCTTGAGCTCCGTGTTTTCCATGGGGCGGAAGTTCTCGACTTCGAACTTCACACGCCGCGCGTTCCCGTCGTTGCTTGCGCGCGTTCCGGTGCGCCACGCGGTGAACCATCGTCCGGCGTAGCGCGCGCAATGATGCGCCGCCGACTGTTTGCCTACCGACGACCCGAGTACCGCCAAAATCAGGATCACGGCTTCGGCAATAGTCGTAAAGAAAGCGGATACGTTGAGCACCAGCAGGATATTGACCGTGATCATCAGGGTCATCGCGGCGAACACCGTGCCCACACAACCGCCTCGGCCGCCGCCTAACCACGTGCCGCCCAGCACGACCGCCGTGAACATGGAGAGCAGCAACGGCCGGCCCACCAGAGGATCAGCGGAGCCGGTCTGTGCCGATACGTACAAGCCCGCTGCAGCGTAGAACATGCCGGCAAGCGCATAGGTAGCAATTCGATAACCTCGGACAGGCATGCCGTTCGCATACGCGCCGTCGGGATCGCTGCCAAGCGCATACAGGCCCACGCCAAAGCGTGTCCGCTTGACGAAGGTCCACACGAGCAGCGCGACAACCAGCACGGCCGCTGACATGGGGACTTTATCGGGCACGAGATCAGAGGTGATGAACGCGCCAAACTGATCGCCGATGCTCCCGCCCGGTTTGTTCTGGATCAGCAGCGTCAAGCCCTGCACCATGAACATGGTGGCGAGCGTGACCACGATCGACTGGAGCCGGAACCACGCAATCAACGCACCGTTGATGAGTCCAATGCCCCCGCCAATCGCAAGAATCAGCGCGACGCCACCCCATTGCTCGATCGGCGTGCCCTGCACGAAGCGCACCGCGAGCACGTTGGACAACGACACCACGGCGGATGCCGACAGGTCGAAACCACCGCTCAACACCACGATGGTCTGCCCGATCGCGGCGAGCGCGAGCGTCGCGCTGCTGGAGATCACGGAGCCGACATCGTAGAGTCCGACCGGCGTGGCGGACAGCGACACCCACGCGATCATCATCGCGAGCAGCGCGCCGATCGCAATGATCAAGCCACGGTAGTGATCCACGCGCGCCCGCAAGCCAACGTGCGCACCGGGCCGCACGACCTCGCTGTCGGGCGACGCAATTGCAATTTTCATGATGGTCCTCTGATTGCCTGAGCGAGCTTCAAGAGCCCGTCAACTTGAAAGCATCTTGCGCATCACGTTCTCTTCGGTCAGCGCCTCACCGGCCAGCTCGGCGACATTGCGTCCGCGATACACCACCGACACCCGGTCGCATACATTCACCAGTTCCGGTACGTCGGTGGAATAGAACAGCACGGAACCACCCGCCGCCGCGAACGCGCGCATCAGCACGAAGATCTGGTGCTTGGTCCCCACGTCAATCCCGCGCGTGGGGTCGAACATCAGCCACACCCGGCTTTGCGTCAGCAACCATTTCGCCATGGCTATCTTTTGCTGATTGCCGCCCGAGAAAGACAGGCACGGCTTGTAGACTGCCCGCGGGTTGACCTCCATTTGTGCGAGCGCGCGCTTGATCGCGGCCTGCTCGCGTTTCCTGTCAATCAGGCCGAAGCGCGAGAAGCGCTTGATGATAGGCAGCGAGACGTTCTCCCCACCCGGCAGACGCAGGAACAAACCCTCGGTCTTGCGGTCTTCGGGTAGAAAACTCGTTGATACCCCGGCCTTCAGCGAATCAGCAGTCGAGGTCAGCGTGACCGGTTTTCCATCAATCAGAATCTGGCCCGCGTCGATAAACTCGGCACCGAACAATGCCTCGAAGATCTCACGCTGCCCCATGCCCTGCAGCGCCGCGATGCCGTGGACTTCACCCGCCTTGAGCGTCAGGTCGAAGTCATTGACCACGCCGTCCACCTTAATGCCGCGTGCTTCCATCGCCGGGGTTTGAAGCGCCGCCGGCGTGGCAACCTTCGGCGGATATTTGGCGTCCATCGACCGGCCGATCACAAGACGAATGACTTCGTCGTCCGAGATCGAATCGGTATCGAAAGCGCCTACGTCACGGCCGTTTCTATACACGGTGAGGCTGTCACAAAACTCGCGTACCTCCTGCATGCGGTGCGTGATGAACACGAAGGTCACGCCGCGCGCCTTCAACTCCTCGATCCGTCGCGCCAACCACGCAACGTCGCGCCCGGACAGCGCGGACGTAGGTTCATCGAGTAGCAGCACTTCAGGCTGGCGGACCAGCGCCTTCGCAATCTCGATCTTCTGGCGCACCGGTAACGCGAGATCGCGGATATAAGCGCCCGGGCGGATATCGCCCAGCTCAAGACGTTCCAGCCATTGCGCCGCCTGCTTCTGTGATTCCCGCTTCCTGATGCGGCCGAACCAGCCGGTCGGTTCATACGCCATCAGCAGGTTCTGCGCGACAGTCAGGTCTCGCACCAGCGTCATCTCCTGGAACGCTGTCTGCACGCCCGCACGATGCGCGTCCTTCGGACCGCGCATGCTCACGTTGCGGCCCATGATGGAGATGCCGCCTGCGTCCGGCTGCATGAGGCCGGACAACAGCTTGACGGTGGTCGACTTGCCCGCGCCGTTCTCGCCGAGCAGCGCATGAACGGCGCCGCGTTTGACGCGGAACGACGCGTTGTCGAGCGCAACAGTAGCGCCGAACCGCTTGGTGACCTTCGACAGATCAAGCGCCCATTCATTGCCGCTGCCCGTGATACCAGCGTCTGCCCCTGCACTCGACATGACGTACCCCTCTACCTTTAGTCCGGCTTGCCGGTCAGCGCCGCGTTGAAACCGACCTCGCTGGTCTCTGCCGAATAGATATCCGCAAACCAGCCCGGCGGCACCTTGTCCGGCATGAACGCGGTGCATCCGCCCTTCAGTTCATCGATGGAACCGGTCGTGCACAACTTCGATTGCGATGTCTCCACCAGCGGCAGCTTGAGCGTCACATGCGCCGGGAAGTCCTTGCCGTCGAGCTTGTCCACGGCCAGCTTCAGCGCGAGTGCACCGGAGTACGGCGGCGAGCCATACGAGATGGACCGGTAGCCGATCGAGCGATAGCCGCCATCGCCCTTCACCGTGCCCGGCGGCAACATCTGCACGCGGTGACCGTTCGACGATTCACCCGCGCACGGCTTGATCTTGTCGTCCGCTATGCCGGCCTCGAGCTGCATGGACGCCGCCGTGAAGCAGCCCACCTGCATCCACAGGCCGTCGATCTTGTCCCAGCTATTGGTGGCGAGGATCTTCGACAACTCCGTCTTGGCGGTCGCCTGGCTCCACATGCCCGTGCCCTCGGCCACGATCTTGATCCCCGGATACTTCGCGAACACGGCCTTCGCGGCTTCGGTGCGCGCGCGATCCACCGAGGTGCCGGGCACGCCGTTGATCAGCACGATGTTGCCCTTGCCGTTAATGGTCTTCGCGAGCCATTCGGCGGTGACAGTACCCGCTTGCTTCTGGTCGATCGTCACGTTATGGGCGCACGGCTCGGTCACCTCGCCGTCATAGGCCGCGACCACCACGCCCTTCGAACAGGCGTTCTTGATGGCGCGATTCAATGCGGTCGGCGAGATCGGATAGATCACGATCGCCTTGGCGCCGGCCTGGACCATCGAGTTGATCTGCTGGATCTGTTTCTGTGCGTCGGTGCCGGCGACCTGTACTTCCAGGTCGACCTTGTCCTTGAGTCCCGGCGTAGCGGCCATGGCCTTGACCATGTTGGCAGCTTCTGTTTGCCAGTCGTTGCCGACATAACTCATCGACAGGAAAATCTTGTATTTGCCTGCCGCCGAGGCCTGTCCCGAGACGGCCAGCGTCGCGAGAAGCGCGGCGCCCAGCGCGACCCGCCCCCCCTGACGGATGGTGTTCGTCAGTGCGTTCATGTCTTCCTCCGATCCTGCATATGGTCATTTGATTGGCTTCGTTAAAACACTCGTAGTACTAATCTTCAACGTGTTTCAGCCGTGCACTGGCGGGCAGTTGAATGCCCGCTGAACCGGCCACGACGTTCGGATCGTGGCCGGGAATCACGAAGTCCGCGATCTGCCGGATACGCCTGAGTGAAGCCAGCTCGGCAGCCGTCTCATGGACAATGCCGACCGGCACCAGATCCACAATATTCTCCATGCAGCTTGCGCAGTCGCCGGCAATCAGGACCACGCCGTCCGCTGTATCGACCGCAACCGATTGATGCCCGGGCGTATGTCCCGGTGTTGGCACCACCCGCACGCCGGGCGCTATGTCGGCTACGCCATGTACGAATTGCCAGCGAAAAAAACCAAGGGGTTCCCGGCCGATCAGAAACTCCTGATAAAACGTGGACTGCGTCGGCAAGGGCCGGCCAGCGTATTCCCACTCGCTTGCCTGGACCACAAAACGTGCGTTCTTGAAGAGCGTGTTGCCACCGGAATGGTCGTAGTGCAAGTGCGTGTTGATGACAATATCCACGTCGTCCGCATTCCAGCCCACATACTCTTTCAGCGCACGTTCAAGCCGCTCTTCCGGTGCCTGTTCACAAGGGCAGACGAAGCTCGACACCCAGCCCGGATCGTGAATCCCGGTATCCACCACAATCTTCTTGTCGCCGCCCACGATCGCCGTGGACCACACCGGGACCTTGATCTGCTGGCCGTAGTAGCGGCCATAGACCTGCGATGAACGGTCAACGCTCAGCCAGCCTGTAGGCATCGCGACGACTTTGAGTTTCGACACAGCCACGATGGTCTCCATCGTCAAGAGTTGAAGGACGTGCGCCCGAGGCAGCGGTACTAGAAGTTCGTGTTGGCCGCGCCCTTGAGCCCAAGCATGGCGCGCGCTTCGTCCGGCGTCGCGATGTCGAGCGAAAGGCCTTCTATCACTTGGCGAATCTTCACGACCTGAGCAGCACTCGATTCAGCCAGCTTGCCCGCTTCGATCCACAGTGAGTCTTCAAGCCCGACCCGCACGTTCGATCCCTGCGCCACGCCGAGCGTCGCGAGCGGAATCTGGTTGCGCCCGGCGCCAAGGATCGACCAGACATAGTCGCTTCCGAACAGGCGGTCGGCGGTACGGCGCATGTGCATCAAGTCTTCCGGATGCGGCCCGATGCCTCCAAGCAGCCCGAACACGCTTTGCACGAAGAACGGCGGTTTCGCGAGTCCGCGGTCAACGAAATGCGCCAGGTTGTACAAGTGCGAGATGTCATAACACTCGTACTCGAAACGCGTACCGTTCGCGCCGCATGACGTGAGGATGTATTCAATGTCCTTGAACGTGTTCTTGAAGATCAGGTCGCGGCTGTTCGCCAGATGCTGGCGTTCCCAGTCGTGCTTGAATTCCTTGAAGCGGTCGAGCATGGGATAGAGGCCGAAATTCATGGAGCCCATGTTCAGCGACGCCACTTCCGGCTTGAAATGGTGAGCGGGTTTTAACCGCTCCTCCACCGTCATGTGCGGACTGCCGCCACTTGTGATGTTGATCACCGCATCGGTTTCGGCCTTGATGCGCGGCAGGAATTGCTGGAACACGGCGGGGTCTTGCGTGGGCCGGCCGTCGTTGGGATCACGTGCATGGAGGTGCAGGATTGCCGCGCCTTCCCGGGCGGCGGCAAGCGCCGCGTCGCCTATTTCCTGCGGCGTGACCGGCAGATACGGCGACATCGACGGAGTATGGATCGCACCGGTCGGTGCACAGGTGATGATAACTTTACGCTTCGTTGCCATGCTTCAAGCCCTCATCGGAAAAGAAAAGCGTTCAGAGCACTTCCACATTGCCGCACACCGAGATCGCTTGCCCCGAGATGCCGCTGCCTCCCGGCGAGCACAGGAACAACGCGGTCGCCGCGACTTCTTCCGGCGTGGTCATGCGCCGCAGAGAAATTTTCGAGAGATATTCTTTTTCCATCTGCTCGTAGGGAAGACCCAACTGTTCCGCGCGTGCGGCAATCACCCGTTCAATTCGCGGTCCCTTGACAATCCCCGGCTGGATCGCATTGACGCGAATGTTGTCCGGTCCCAGCTCAATGGCGAGGCTCTTCGTCAGGCCAACAACCGCCCATTTGGTGGCTGAATACGGCGTGCGGTACGCGTATCCAAGCCGCCCCGCCACCGATGACAATGCAATGATCGACCCGCCGTCGCGCGCCTGGCGCAACAGCGGCACCGCGCGACGTGCGAAGTAGAACTGAGCATTGAGATTTACATCAACGGTCTGTTCCCAGTCATCCGCCTCCATCTCGTCGATACCACCCGTCGGACCCGCAATACCCGCGTTATTGATCAACACGTCGAGGCCGCCAAGCTGCTCGTTCACATCGACGAAAACGCGGTCGACCGCCGTGCGGTCCGACACGTCCGCGAGCGTCGAGGTGATTGCGTTCATCTCGGCGCTTTGCTCGGCTTCGTTGAGCGCGTCGATAGCTTGCTGACTCGAGTCGCAGACATGCACGCGCGACCCGGCGTCCACGAAAGCATGCGCGATTACCAGACCAATGCCCGACGCACCGCCCGTGACCAGCACACGCAACCCCGCGCGCGGTTTCAACATCTGCAGAACGGCCATGCTCGTCTCCATCGTTTTTGGGGTGCGGCTGGTGCGGCTTACAGGATCCAGGTCAACCTCAGGCCCTGGCCGCTTCCCTGCTCTGCAAGCGTTCGCGCAGGTCCGCAGCGGCACCGCCGATGTCCTCCTCAATGCCCGCACGCGCGCCTTCACCGTCACCCTTCCAGAGGGCATCGACAATCTTCCGGTGGGCCGCCATGGACAACCTCATATGCGGGATGTCCGGCGCCACGAGGTTCAGGAACGGACCAATACGCATCCAGAGATTCTGGATCGTGGCGAGCGTCAGGTCGCTCGCCCCATGCGTGTACATTGCTATATGAAATTCGAAATTGCTGCGCAGATACGCGGGTACGTCGCCGGCTTCCACGTGGGCATCCATGGTGTCGAACACAGCTTGCAGCGCGTTCAAATGGTCCTTTGTCATCCGCGAGGCCGCCCGTTTCGCGACGCAGCCTTCAAGCGCGATTCGCACGTCGCGCAGCTCTTCGAGCAGGTCCAGCGTCATGGGCGGCACCATCAGCGCGCGGCCCGGCCCGTCGATCAACGCACCCTCGGCCTGCAGCCTTGTCAGCGCAGCGCGCACCGGCATGGTCGATGAACCCACTGCTTCGGCCACCCCGCGCAAACTCAACGCCTGCCCGGGCGCAAAACGCCCCGTCATGATCGCTTCGCGCAACTGGGCGTAGACGCGGCCCGCCATGGTCTCGCGTGCCACCAGTTCGAGCGGCAACGCATCCGCGCTTGTTTCACGTGTCGTCAATTAAACAGCTCCTTACGATATGTGTGACCTGTGATCACACAGTAAGAAGAAGTTTGGTGCCGTCGCGGTTCTTAGTCAACCTTCAAGTACTAGGGGAAAACGCGACTGCCCGAAGGGCGTCCGGGCGAGCGTATTGGGTGACTCGCCGACAAGCTATTTTGCCAAGCGCGCCAGGAGTCAATGACCAGTTCAGGTCTGCGCGGACGACTCGTCATGTCGCGGGTCGAGGTCGGATTCGAGTTGCCGCCTGGGAGATGATTTGCACTTGCCCGGAGCAGGTTCTGTCAGGCAAGCCGCTTAAAGCCCCACCGCAGCCGGATTCATTTCAATGTGCAAAACCACCAGCCACAACTTCGGGCAATCGGGCGCAATCTTGAGCGCGGGGTTGGTCTTGTCCACGGGGGTAATGCAGCCCTTCTCACGCGCCAGCAAATACGCCCGCCGCGCATCTGACTGCAGCCAGATGCTCACCAGACCGCATGTGAGGAAACTGAAGATGGTCGTGATAATGCCTGGCGCGCCTGGGTCCAGCTGCTGCACCGCATAAGCAAACACGGTAGTCAGTACCTGGTTCGCCACAATGGCGACGCACACCACCTTTGCCGTGCCCCTGATCCGCATGGCCGTATGAAGCTTCAACACGATTGTGTACTCTTGACTGAACGCCGGTAAATGTTGATTCGTTGATTGCGGTGCTCATTCGACGGACCCATTTGATGGACCCTCTAGTGAACCATCGTCACCGGTGTTTGCATGCTTCGCCACAACCTGTTCATCACCCACCATCGGGTAAGAAAGCCCAGGTGACTGGCATCGACCAGAACAATGTCCGAGCGTTTTTCAGCCGCGCGCTCTGCAATGGTTCCGGCAACGGGCCCATACACCCGCGACCAGTGATACGGAACGCCCGCATCGTCCAGAATGGCCCGGGTCTGAACCAGCGCACTCAGCATGGCACGTTTTTCCTGCAAGCGCAGCGTGCCACGGGAATGAAACGCACTGGCCCGTCCCTGGTCCGGAGGCTCGAGCACTTCCATCAGCTCGACTTCCGACACGCAGTGCTCCGCATAAAGAAATGCGGCATGCCGCGCGGCCTGAAGCGCACCTTCCTTGTTTATCACCGGTATGAGTACCCGTAACATGAGCGTCCCCGTTTCAGTATTCACTACCATTTCATTACAGCAGACGCCGTGTCAAACGCGCGCAGAGTTTCGCGCCTGCCGCGTAAAAATTGTGTCAAGGCGCCCTGACCAGCGTGGCCTTGACCGCATCGTCCGGCGGCGTGTGCAGACTGGCCGAGAACTGCCGCATGCGAAACACCACACGTTGGGCGTATCCCTTGCCGCCGCCGCTGTATCGCTTGAGCGCGACGCCCAGGTCGCCACCCGACGCATCGAGATACTCGCGCAGGATCGAAGACCCTATCCGCACGTTCTCAGCGGGCTCGGTCAGGTCATTGCCCGATGCAAGCACCTGCGGATGTGCAGCCGGCAGGATCTGCATCAGCCCTTGCGCACCGGCAACGCTGACCGCCTGCCGGTCGAACCCCGACTCGGTCGCAATGACCGCGAGCAACAGCGCGGGTGACATCGCATATTCGTTCGCCGCGCTGATGACCGCTTGCGCGATCAACGTTGCCTCCCGGCGAGCCACTCGAAACTGCTGCCATAACACTGCGGCTACGTTCGCCACCTCGGGTGATTCGCCGGATGCGGACTGGATGACCGCGGTTAGCCGACTGTTGGACGCGGACGCGTCGTCGGTCGCGTAGGCTGCATCTGCCGTCATGAAAGAAAATGCGCATAGAGCGAGTTCCGCGCACAACCGCCGTCTGGATTGACCGGGTGCGCCAGCCGCCGGTGCCTGATTCTCATGCATCACGGTCCTTTGTTATTAGCGTCCTGGAAGGCTACGCCGCCGGGCGTATCAATCGGGATAAAAGCCAGCCGTGGCGTATCAAGAACCCGTCAAGACGTGAGCGTCCAGCGTCGAATTGATGAAAGCTATATGCGCTCCGGTGCTATTTAAACGCCGTTATTGCGCGATAAGAACGAGACTTCGGGTCTATATAAAGAGAGTCGAAAACATGCACGCCCTGACGTTCCGGAAGCGCACTCCCAGACAAAATGAGCCGGACCAGGAAAGCACCCGCTCGAGCATTGCCGGACGGCAGGCACGTCAGCGAAAGCTGCTGACGTTATCGCTGGGCGGGACCGTGATTGCCGCGGTCGCAATAACCTTAGGTCTGCCCAAGACCGGTCTGGCGGTTTATATCGCGGCTACGCTGCCCTTTGCGCTGTTCCCTTAAGCGGCGATCGCTATTGGACGCTCACGGGAACAACGCATAGAACCGTGGGCTACTGCGCACCCACAAGCCTGTACCCCACTCCGGTCTCGGTCAGGATATGAACCGGCTGAGCCGGATCAAGTTCCAGCTTGTGCCGAAGGTGACCCATATAAACCCGCAGGTAATGCTGGTTCTCCACATACGCCGGCCCCCAGACCTCGCGCAGCAATTGCTGATGCGTGATGACCCGCCCGGCGTGGCGTACCAGCGTTGTCAGCAGCCTGTATTCGATGGGCGTGAGATGAATCATCTCACCGTCGCGGGTCACGCGCCTCTCCGACAGATCCACCGAGACCGTGCCAAACCGCACCTGTGGTGTTTCCTGCTGCCCGCCGCGATTGCGCCGCCGTAGCTGTGCACGAATGCGTGCGAGCAGCTCCGACACACCAAAGGGCTTCGTCAGATAGTCATCCGCCCCTGCGTCGAGCGCGGCAACCTTGGCATCTTCGTGAGTACGCGCCGAGAGCACGATCAATGGTTGCTCGGTCCAGGTACGCAGCTCACGGATCACATCGATACCGTCGGTGTCCGGCAAGCCAAGGTCAATGACAATGAGATCAGGCAGGCGAAACGCCGCTTCGCGCAGACCCTGCTGCCCGGTTTCCGCTTCGAACACAGTCATGCCCTGCGCTTCCAGCGTGCTTCGTACAAAACGGCGGATCTGCTTGTCGTCTTCTATGACGACAATGGTCAGCGTAGGCTCGCTCATGGCGTATCCGTATGCGCGGCAGCGTCCGGTCCCTCGCCATTCTCGTCGGGAAGCGCCTCGAAAGGCGGCGTCTGATCGGCCGGCAACGTGAACCAGAACCTCGCACCCAACACCTTTCCCTGAGCGTCCACCCGGTTCTCGGCGC
This sequence comes from Caballeronia udeis, assembly GCF_044909315.1. Classification (GTDB taxonomy): domain Bacteria; phylum Pseudomonadota; class Gammaproteobacteria; order Burkholderiales; family Burkholderiaceae; genus Caballeronia; species Caballeronia udeis_A. Next base: position 94,340 of record NZ_JBIYEB010000024.1, on the reverse strand, counting down.
CAATCTTCCCGCCATGCGCCTCCACTATCGCCCGGCAGATTGCCAGTCCCAGACCGATCCCCGGCTTGGCGGACTCCTTCTCTCCACGCGTGAATTTATCGAAGAGCGTCTGTTGTATTCCCGGCGCCAGGCCCGGGCCGTTATCGTCCACACAGACCCTCACGTAGCGCTCGCCCGATTGCTGTTCAACCGCTGCGTGAATGGACAGCGTCGAATCGCGCGGTGTGTACTTGGCCGCGTTCTCGAACAGGTTGGCGAGCAGCCGCTCCATCAGGACTGCGTCGAGTTGTATCAACGGAAGGTCGGGCGGAACCCGGACCTGCACGGTGTGCCCGCCAAGCGTGCGGCGGCAGACGGCCAGCGCCGCTCCGACCACTTCCTCCAGCATCAGCCATTGCCGGTTCAGACGGATGCTGCCCGCCTGGAGCCGGGCCATGTCGAGCAGATTCGTCACAAGCCCGCTCATGCGCAGCGCTTCCTCGTGGATTGCGTGAATCAGCTCGCGCGCGCTGTCGGTCGTGCCGTTGTGAACACGCTGCTGCTCTTCCAGCACCGAAGCGAATCCGACAATCGATGTCAACGGCGTGCGCAAGTCGTGCGAGATAGCCGAGAGCAGCGAGTTGCGCATGCGCTCCGACTCCATGTTCACCAACGCATCCTGCGCAATCTCGACGTAGTGGACCCGTTCCAGCGCGAGCGCGATCTGGGAAGCAAACGTGTCGATCATGCGCTGCTGTTCCGGGATCGCCAGCTCGGCTGAGTGAGCCGTGATGAGCGCCAGGACACCACGTGTGCGCATGGGCGCCTTGAGCGGCAGATAAAGCGCGTTGCTGGCCGGCAGTGTGTCCGTGCCGCGCCCCGCAGGTTTTTGCTGGTCGTACACCCATTGCGCGATATCGAGGTCGAGATCGGCGGCATCGAGCGTGAACTGCGGGTTGGGGTCGTCGACTTTCTGACGGATCTTCTCCCCACTGTCGGGCAGCAGGATCGCGACCTTCGACTGGAAGATCTCTCCAACGTGACGCGTGCCGATTTCGATGATCTGCTCGGTCATCAGCGCGCCGCCCAGTTCGCGCGTCATCGCGTACATAGCGCCCGTGCGCCGCTCGCGCAACGAGGCTACCCGCGCCTGACGGCGAAGATTCGAAGTCAGGTGACTGATCGTGAGCGAGGTCAGCAGCATCACGAAGAAAGTCAGCAGGTACTGCGTGTCCGAAACGGAAAAGGAAAGTTGTGGCGGAACAAAGAAGAAATCAAACGCCGCGACGCTCACGAACGACAGCAGTACACCGGGGCCGCGTCCGAGTCGAACCGCGGCAAAGACCACGCCCAGCAGATACAGCATCACGAGGTTCGTGAGGTCGATATGGCGCGACAGCAGGCTCGCCAGCGCCGTGATCGCGACGCCAATTGCAGCCGCGTAAAAGTAGGCGTTGGGCGAGGAGCGGGCTTCGTTGCGGACAGCGGCGAACACCGGGTTGCTTGCATCGCGCTCCCGGCCTTCCCTTGCCGCTCTCACGCCCACCAGCGTCACATCGATATCGTGTGAATGGTGCACCAGTGCTTCGGCGACGGACCGGTCAAAGAGGCGCCGCCAGCCGGGCGCATCCGACGCACCCGCCACGATCTTGGACACATTGCGCATGCGCGCGTACGCGACCAGCGTGGCGGCGGCGTCCGCGCCATCAAGCGTCACGGTCTCGGCACCCAGCTCGGACGCCAGCTTGAGCGCATCCAGCGTGCGTTTGCGCCATGTATCAGGCAGGCGCTGCAGCTTCGGTGTTTCAACATAGACCGCCAGCCAGTCCGCCTTGAGGCTGGCAGCAAGACGCGCGGCGGAACGAACCAGCGTGGCGCTTTCGGGTCCCGGCCCAATACACGCGATCAGCCGCTCGCGGGCTTGCCAGATCCGGCTGATGGACTGATCGGCGCGGTACTCGCGCATCTGCGCATCCACGCGGTCAGCCGTCCGACGAAGCGCGAGTTCGCGCAACGCAATCAGGTTGCCCTTGCGGAAAAAATTCTTGACCGCATTCGCCGCTTGCTGCGGCATATAAACTTTTCCGTCCCTCAACCGGTCGAGCAATTCTTCGGCCGGCAAGTCCACGAGCGTGACTTCATCGGCGAGATCGAACACGCGGTCCGGCACGGTCTCCCATACGCGGATACCCGTGATCTGCCCGACGATATCGTTCAGGCTCTCGAGATGCTGGACGTTGACGGTCGTGTACACGTCAATCCCGGCGTCGAGCAGTTCGTACACATCCTGCCAGCGTTTCAGGTGACGGGCCCCCTGCACATTCGAGTGCGCCAGTTCGTCGACGAGAATCAGTTGCGGCTTGCGCGCAAGCGCGGCGTCGAGATCGAACTCGGGCAGCTTGCGGTTGCGGTATTCGTAAAGCGTCAGCGGTACGGAGTCCAGCCCCTCGACCAGCGCAAGCGTCTCCTTGCGGCCATGGGTCTCGACAATCCCGACCACCGTGTCGACACCTTCCTCTCGGCGACGGTGCCCGGCTTGCAACATGGCATAGGTCTTCCCGACACCAGCCGATGCGCCGAAGAAAATCTTCAGCTTGCCACGCTGCCTTTTCTCTTCGTCACGCTGGATCTTGTCGAGCAGTTCGTCGGGATCGGGGCGGTCCATCAGCTTGCGGGCTTGAGTTCGTCAAGCGCCAGGTTCAGCTTCAGCACGTTCACGCGCGCTTCGCCAAGAATGCCAAACTGACGGCCGGTCGTTGCGCGTTGAACCAGCGCATCGACGTCGTTGTGCGACAGCTTGCGTGCCTTGGCAACGCGATCGATCTGGTACGCAGCAGCAGCCGGACTGATCTCGGGGTCCAGTCCGCTGCCTGACGAGGTCACCAGGTCGACCGGGATCGGCGCGGTATTCGTCGGGTCCGCATCGTGCAACGCACTGATGCGTCCTTTCACTTCATCCGCCAGCGCCGGATTCGTCGGGCCAAGATTCGAAGCGCTCGAACCTTGCGGGTTATATGGATTCGGCGACGTGGCCGACAGGCGGCCCCAGAAATAGCCCGGTGCATCGAATTGCTGGCCGAGCAGTTCCGAGCCGACCAGCTTGCCGTTCTTTTCGATCAGGCTGCCGTTTGCCTGGCTCGGAAAGGCGGCATGCGCGACCGCGGTAACCACGATCGGATATACCAGCCCGGTCACCACGGTCAATGCCGCGAACAGCACGAGCACAGGACGAAGGATGTTTTTCATGATGATTCAACCCAATTAGATTGTGATAATAGCCAGGGTGTCAGCAGCGCCCGGGCAGGGTGTTCAGCACCACGCCCGGCTCGCCGGCTGACGTTCAGGCCCAGCCAAACGCCGTCAGAATCATGTCGATCAGCTTGATGAACGGGAACGGCAGCAAGATCCCGCCGAGGCCATACACCAGCAGATTGCGGCGCAGCAATGCGGCGGCGCCCAGCGGCCGGTATTTCACGCCCTTCAGCGCCAGCGGGATCAGCACCACAATGATCAACGCGTTGAAGATCACGGCGGACAAGATGGCGGACGACGGCGACGTCAGGTGCATGATGTCGAGCACGCGCAATTGCGGGTACGTCGATGCAAACGCGGCCGGGATGATGGCGAAGTACTTGGCCACGTCGTTGGCGATCGAGAACGTCGTCAGCGAGCCGCGCGTCATCAGCATCTGCTTGCCGATCTCGACAATCTCGATCAGCTTGGTTGGGTTCGAATCGAGGTCGACCATGTTGCCGGCTTCCTTCGCCGCCTGCGTGCCGGTGTTCATGGCCACCGCGACGTCGGCCTGTGCAAGCGCCGGTGCGTCGTTGGTGCCGTCGCCGGTCATCGCAACCAGCCGGCCTTCCGCCTGATACGAGCGGATGGTCGCCAGTTTCGCTTCAGGCGTGGCTTCCGCGAGGAAGTCGTCAACCCCGGCTTCAGCCGCAATCGCCGCGGCGGTCAGGCGGTTATCGCCCGTCACCATCACGGTCTTGATACCCATCTTGCGCAGCTCGGCAAAACGCTCCTTGATGCCGCCCTTGACGATGTCCTTCAGCTCGATCACGCCCAGCACGCGCGCACCTTCTTCGCGCCGGTCGGCCACGACCAGCGGCGTGCTGCCGCGACGCGCGATTTCATCCACCGCATTCGATACTTCCTGCGGATAACGGCCGCCATGGCGTTCAACGTACGTCTTGACCGCGTCGGCCGCGCCCTTGCGAATCTCGCGCTCGGGCAAATCGACACCGCTCATTCGCGTCTGTGCCGTGAAGCTCAGGAAGGTCGCATGCAGCGAAGCCATCTCGCGCTGGCGAATGTTGAAGCGCTGCTTCGCGAGCACGACAATACTGCGCCCTTCCGGCGTTTCGTCGGCCAGCGACGCAAGCTGCGCAGCGTCGGCCAGGTCCTGCTCCGAGAGACCGGGAGCCGGGACGAAGCTGGATGCCTGACGATTACCCAGCGTGATCGTGCCGGTCTTGTCGAGCAACAGCACGTCGACGTCACCAGCAGCTTCCACTGCACGGCCGGAAGTCGCAATCACGTTCGCCTGCATCATCCGGCTCATACCGGCCACACCGATGGCAGACAACAGTCCGCCGATAGTGGTCGGGATCAGGCAGACCAGCAGGGCGGCCAGCGCGGTGATCGTCACCACGTGGCCGGCCTTCACTGCGGAGACCGAGAACATGGAGAACGGCAGCAGCGTGGCGGTCGCGAACAACAGCACCAGGCTCAGTGCCACGAGCAAGATGGTCAACGCGATTTCATTAGGCGTTTTTTGACGCTTGGCGCCTTCCACCATCGCGATCATGCGGTCGAGGAATGCCTCGCCCGGATTGACCGTCACGCGCACCACGATCCAGTCCGACAGCACACGGGTACCGCCGGTCACCGCGGTAAAGTCACCGCCTGATTCACGGATCACCGGTGCGGATTCACCCGTGATGGCGGACTCGTCGACTGACGCTACACCGTCGACTACCTCACCGTCCGCGGGGATCACGTCGCCCGTTTCCACGAGGACGATATCGCCCTTGCGCAGCTCCGTTGCCGTCGTAATACGCAGCGCCGACTTCGGATTTGCCGACTCCAGCTTCTTCGCCATCACGTCGCGCTTGGCGCTGCGCAGCGAAGCCGCCTGCGCTTTCGAGCGGCCCTCGGCCAGTGCTTCGGCGAAGTTCGCGAACAGCACGGTGAACCACAGCCACAGCGAGACCGCGAGAATAAAGCCTGCCGGGGCTTCAGCCTGCCCCGCGAGTGCCGCGACCCACAACACCGTGGTCAGGATACTGCCGATGTAGACGCAGAACATCACCGGGTTGCGCAGTTGCGTACGCGGGCCCAGTTTCCTGAATGAATCCGCAATCGCCGGTACGACGATGGCGGGGTCGAACATCGAACGGGCTGCCGAGCGTGAATGGCCACTCGGCTCCGGCGTTTTCTCCGGTGTCTTGTTCGGCGTTTTCACTGGCGGTTTGACAATTGTGTTCATACTTTCCTCTGTATCAGTGACCGCTTATTTGCCCGAGAGCATCATCAGATGCTCGACCACGGGACCCAGCGCAAGCGCGGGTACATACGTCAGTGCGCCCACCAGCACGACTGTGCCGAGCAGCAACACGACGAACAGCGGACCGTGGGTCGGCAAGCTGCCGGCCGTGGTGGCAATACGCTTTTTAGCGGCAAGCGCACCGGCAATGGCCAGCACCGGAATGATCGAACCAAAGCGGCCAAACCACATGGCAATGCCGGTCGAGATGTTGTAGAACGGCGTGCTGACCGTGAGGCCCGCAAACGCGCTGCCGTTGTTGTTCGCGGCAGAGCTATAGGCGTAGAGAATCTCGGAGAATCCGTGCGGCCCGGGGTTGGCTATGCCCGCTGTGCCCGCGTCCGTCAGCACGCCAATCGACGCACCGAGCAGGACCAGGAACGGCGTCAGCAACACGACGATCGCCACCATCTTCATCTCGTACGACTCGATCTTCTTGCCGATGTATTCAGGCGTGCGGCCGATCATCAGGCCGGCGACGAACACCGCGAGCATGGCGAAGACGAGCATCCCGTATAAGCCGGACCCCACGCCGCCGAAGATCACTTCACCCAGCTGGATCAACAACAGCGGTACGAAGCCGCCCATAGGCGTCAGCGAGTCATGCGCGTTGTTCACAGCACCGCACGATGCAGCCGTGGTGGCGACCGTGAAGATGCCCGACTGCGCAATACCAAAGCGTGTTTCCTTGCCTTCGGTGTTGCCGCCTGACTGCATCGCGGATGCGCTTTGATCGACATGCAGCGACGTGAACAGCGGATTGCCGGCCTGCTCGAACGAGATCTCACCCCAGCACGCGATGCCGAATGCAATCGTCATGGCAGCGAGGATTGCGTAGCCCTGCCGCTTGTCGCCCACCATGCGTCCGAACACCACGCACAACGCCGCCGGAATGACGAGCATCGCAATCATCTGGACGAAGTTGGAGAACGGCGTCGGGTTTTCGTACGGATGCGCGGAGTTGGCGTTAAAGAACCCGCCGCCATTCGTGCCGAGCATCTTGATGGCTTCTTGCGAGGCAACCGGGCCCATGGCGATCGTCTGCTTCTCGGCCTTGTTGTCCACCATCACCGGATTGCCCTTGGCATCCTTGACCGCATTGCCCTGCGCGTCCGTCTTCGGCGTCTGGTAGGTCGTCACTTGCAGCGTGGCGACATCCTGGTACGCCTGGAAGTTCTGGATCGCGCCCTGGCTCACGAACACCAGCGCAATGACCGTCGCAATCGGCGCAAGGATGTACAGCGTGATGCGCGTGATGTCGACCCAGAAGTTGCCGATGGTCGTTGCGGTATGACGTGCGAAGCCGCGGATCAGCGCGACGACAACAGCAATGCCGGTCGCGGCCGAAAAGAAGTTCTGCACGGTCAGGCCGACCATCTGCGACAGGTAGCTTGCAGTCGACTCAGGCGTGTAGTCTTGCCAGTTCGTGTTGGTCACGAAGCTGACTGCCGTGTTGAACGCGGCGTCGGGGGTCATGGGACCGAAAGCCTGCGGGTTGGACGGCAGCCACTGTTGCAAGCGCATGAATCCGAACACGACGAGTACGCCGAGTGCGTTGAACGCCAGCACGGCGAATGCGTAGTGCTTCCACGACATTTCGGACTTTTCGTCCACGCCTGCTAGCTTGTACAGCAGCGCTTCAACCGGGCGGCCGATGCGTCGCACAACGACTGACGAGCCGTCGAGCACGGAGGTCATGTACCGGCCGAGCGGAATCGCAAGCGCGATCAGCACGACGATATAAAGACCCATTTGAAATGTGGTATTGGCGTTCATTCCAGATCCTCCGCACGCAATAGTGCGTACACGAGGTACACGAACAAGAGCAGAGTCGAAGCGCCTGCCAGTAACAGCATCCAGGTGGTCATGGGCGACCTCCCGGAGCGCGACGCAATTTGTCGCAACCGATGGTCAGGGCCGCGCACAATGCCCAGAAGGCGATGATGCCGGCGATATATAGCAGGTCCATTGTTTTGATCTCCCGTAGCGGATTTGGACGTGCTGAAGGTTAGTTGATCGCGCGTAAACGCCCGGACAAGAGAACTGGGGAGGATATAAATAAAGTGTAAAGACGCGAGGAAAGCCAGGTGCGGCGCCGTGTTCGGAAGGCTTGGGATTTATCCACGCGGGGAGCCGGGCGGAGCGGCCGGTGAGCAGCCGGCCCGGTGTGCCGCCTCGTCAAGCGAGGCGTTAGCGGGTAAGCCGCAACAGAGGGATAAGACTGGTGTGATAGCTAACGCGCGGAGGGAAGTGAGTTACCAAGGCCGTAGTCCGTCAAAAGGAAATATGCAAAGCGTCAATATGCGCGGCGCCCAGGACGCATCTTTCCTGCTTGACCGGAATCCGTGTCACGTCGAAAGCTTGAAAGGAAAAAGTAAAAATTTCTGACAGTTTCGGCGCTCCCTTAGCCTTCCCTTAGCCGCTAACATGCCTGCTGCTTTTCAGCGGCGTTGATGCTTCGCCCAAGCGTTTCAGTTGTTCGCAGACGGCTTAACCGGCCATCCCGCCAGACAAGAAAAAGGCCCAGGTTGCAGCCATGACGCGTGGCATAATCGGCCCCAATATCATCGACCGTCCGGTGCTCATCACAGCATGTTCCGCCGTCGCTTACTGAAGATCGGAAGTATCCTGGGATTGCTTGCAATCCTGATGACTTCGATCGCGCCGACGGTCTCGCACGCGCTAGCCTCGCATGACCGGCTGGGCCAGGCGCTCAGCACGTTTTGCTCCGCTGACCCGGCCTTCAGTGAAGCAGGCAACAGCGACTCCTCCTCGCATTCCGGTGCGCTGCACTGGCAGGCCTGCGCTTATTGCGGCCTGCTCGCCCACTTTCCTGTCCTGACCGGTTCAACGGTGGCCTTTGCCGCCGCCGTCTCGGTGACGGGTGCTCCGCTTCCCGTGATACGCGCAACCGTTCGCGCGTTGCCGCTTTTCATTGCCGCCCAGCCTCGCGCGCCTCCTGTCGTTTCCTGATCCATTTCGTGCCTATCGCTCGTGCCGCTGACAGACAGTGGCACAACGCCGTCGCGTGCCAAACGCGACGACGTTCAATAGCGCGCTCACAATGACCATGACAAAGGAAAAACACGATGCGTACGCTTCTCAAGCGGCACGTGGCGCCTGCGCGCGCCGCTCTTATGTGGGCGGCCGGCGCCGCCTGTCTTGCGGGTTCATCCGGCGCCTGGGCGCATGCGGTTGTCGGCGACCGGGTCTTCCCGGCGACGATGGCCGTAGACGATCCGGGTGTCGGCGATGAATTCGACTTCCAGTACGGCCACATTAAAAGCCCGACCGACGACGGCGACAACATGAACGTCAACACGGCCTCGTTCGAATGGGACAAGCTGATTACATCGAACCTGGTGTTCAGCATTGCGAGTGCCTACGTGACGCAGAACGCGCCCAACGGCGGCTCGGCGAAGGGCTTCGACAACGTCACGCTGGGCCTGAAGTATCTGGCGTACTCGAACCCTCAGCATGAGTTCATGGCCTCGGTAGGCGTGAACACGGAACTGGGTGGAACGGGCGCCCGCGCGATTGGCGATTCGTCCTCCACCATCACGCCGACGGTCTATTTCGGCAAGGGGTTCGGTGACCTTCCCGCCAGTCTCGGTTTCCTGAAACCATTCGCGATCACGGGTGAAATCGGACCGAACCTGACAACGTCGCGTTCGTCACCGAACTCGCTCGACTGGGGCACGACGATCCAGTACAGCATTCCGTATTTGCAGCAGCAGGTGAAAGACCTTGGTTTGCCACAGCCATTCGCCAACCTGATTCCGGTGGTCGAATTCCCGATGAACACCTGCACCGCCGGTCCGTGTTCCGGCCATACAACGGGAACCATCAATCCCGGTTTCATCTGGCTCAACCGCTATGGCCAGCTAGGGATAGAAGCGCAGATTCCGGTCAATCGCGCGACCGGCAGCCACGTCGGCATCCTGCTTCAGGCGCATCTGTATTTCGACGATATCTTCCCTAACTCTGTCGGCAAGCCGCTCTTCAATCCATGAAAATCCCTCTTATGAACTCCACCATCGTGCGCACGCTGATCGCTGCCGCCGCTCTTGCAAGTGCACCCCTTGCTCACGCGCATGCGTATCCGCAACATCAGGAGCCGGGCGCGGGCGCCACCGTATCGACTTCGCAAAAGGAAGTGGCGATTGAATTCGACGATGGACTCGAACCCGCGTTCAGTTCAATCACGGTCACCGATGCGCAGGGCAAACCGGTCACCAGCGCCAAGTCCGTGGTCGATCCGGTGGACAAGAAACACATGTCCGTCGCATTGAATGCATTGACGCCCGGCGTCTATTCGGTCGCCTGGATTGCAGTCGCCGACGACGGGCACCGCACGCAGGGGCATTACAGCTTCACGGTCAAGTAGGTACCCAGGCTGCCATCAAAGCACCAAACCCGGTGGCAGCCTTCCATTGCCCCCAACCGATTTCACCTCTTCCCCACGCCCTTAAAAAACGTGTAGCAAAACACGCCATCGTCCAGCGTGGTCCGATAAAGATCCATGATGCCTTTATCGAATTCTTCCAGTTTGATCAGGCCGGCCGATACCGCCGATGCGCGCACGCCCTCGATCATTGCGGTGAAGGTTTTCCGTGTGAATCCATCCACCAGATCGGGCCGGCTCGAGTCCGCGTAGACCATGCGCGGCGACACGCGGACCTGACTGAAACCGGCTGCGTTCATCAGCGGATATAACTGCCTGCCAATAAGCGCATTGCCGCCCGCCTGCTCTTGCAATGTGATTTGGCACTGAATGGCCGCGCGAGCCGCCGGGCGGTCCGGATGAAAATACGTCGAGCCGTGGTCCCCTTCTATGATCGTGATGGTGCCGCCCGGCTTGAGCAAGCGCTTGAGCCGCGCAAGCGCTTCCATTGGCTGCCCGAGATGTTCCAGCACGAAGCAGACAAAAACGTGATCGAAAGAACCGGCTTCGAATGGTAGCGAAAAGATATCGGCTTGCTGGAATGTGACGTTCGTCAGTCCCGCCGCGCGAGTCCTTTGCCGCGCGGCGTCAATGGACTCCGGGCGGATGTCGATAGAAGTAAATCGTGCATCCGGGCTGCGCGCAGCCAGCGTCACTGTCTGCGCGCCAACACCGCATCCCGCCTCCAGCACCGCGTGGCCGGCAGGATAAACGGTGTCGAAGTGCAGCAACCCGGTTAGCGTATGCGCCTGGTTGTTCAGGCGCTCGTTTTCGTCCGGGTGATAACCGTGTACATATGCATCCATGAATCCAGACATCCTTCTAGCAGGTGGTCCAGTGTCACGATTGAACCCAAGGCGCGTCTTGAACGTTATTGCAGCGCACGCACGGCCGCTTTCTGCCATGCACCGGGTGTGAATCCAAAGTAGCGGATAAAAAGCCGCGTCATGTGGCTTTGATCCGCGAAACCGCAAGACGCGGCCGCTTGCGCGAGGCTGAGCCCTTTGCGAATCAAACCTCGCGCGTGCTCGGCGCGCTGTTGCAGTAGCCACGCATGCGGCGGCACGCCATAAGTCTTTTCGAAGCGGCGCAGCACCTGGTATTTACTCAGGCCTGACATGACGGCCAGTTCTGTAAGCGTTGGCGGATCAAGGAGGTCATCGCCAAGCCGCTCGCGAACTCGTCTTACATCACCCCCAATCTCGCGGGCGGATGGCGTGGTGGAATGGACATTCAATAGAATCGCACAGGTCTGGACCAGGGATTCTTCACACGCAAGGACATGGGTACGGGTCGGCTGCTGTCCGGGGCTCCCGCATTCGACGCGACGAAACAATTCCCGCAGCGCGGCACGAAGTCTCTCGTCTTCTATGACAGGACGGGTAAGCGCTATATCCGGGGCAGCGCGAGACTGAGGGTCGCCGAGCATGGAAGCGATGACCCCAGGCTCCAGGTACACCATGCGCCAGCGACGCGACGTGCCGCCTAACGGACGGCCGTCATGCACTTCACCGGGATTGGTCGTAATCAGGTTGCCCGCGTAAGCCTCGACCTGCCCCAGTCCGCTAGCGGAGCTTTGCGCGCCGCTCTCCAGCAACCCGAGACCGAAGGTTGCGTGCCAGTGTTTGCCGTAGTGGCGAGCACTCTCAATGTCCGTGCAATAGACATCCGCCCAGGGCGAACCGAAAACCCGACAGCAGTGATCCGGAGTTGTCTTCATGTCCAAAAGACTACCGCAAGTTGCACGGCGCGTTGAAGCGGAAACACAAGCGCAAACACGCTGAACCGCTTGATAACGGCCACCAGTCCGATTCAAACCGGGTTTACCAGAAACGAACAGTTCAGTGATGCGGCCGAGGCGTGCACAGGTTGCCGTGCTCTTCGCCCACGCTCACCTCCCCGGTGGACGCACGGACAACTTGTCCAGAAGCCGGTGAAGCGTCTCCCGCTCGTCCTTTTCCAGGGAACCCAGCATAACGTCGTCGAGTTTCAGCGCGATCGCGGTCGCCTGTTGCAGCAATGCCGCGCCCTTCGGCGTGAGCTGGATCGCGTAGCGGCGACGGTCTGCCTCATCCGGCACGCGGATGATCGCACCGAGCGCCTCCAGGTCGTCGATCATCGGCACGATCGCGCTCGGCACCACATTCAATGCCTGGCCAAGCGCGAGCTGGGAGGTCATCGGCATGCTACGGATAGCCGCCAGCAGACCGCAATGCCTTGGCCGAAGCCCAAGCTTGCGCAATCGCTCTGCAAACTCCTCGGTCACGGCCTGCCCAAGCTTGCTGAGCATGTAACCGGCGGTATTGGTCAGGTGACTTGCTTGTTTCATGGAGGAATAGTACATTGGAGATATCATTCACTATGTGAACCATTCTCTATGAGAACCAAATCCCTCTTCTACCTTTGCGCGTCGGTCACCTGCCTGAACGCGCTGACCAGCGTAGGTTTTTCGCTCGCAATATTGATGGGCCAGCCGCTAATGGAGGCGGCCGCCATGTACGCTGTTGCGCGTAGCGTGCCGCTCGCCTTGGCGGCGCTGATCGCGACAGCCAGGCGTTCGCATAGCGGTATCGTGGTGCTGGGCTTGTTATTGGCGTTGATACAGGCGTGTGACGCGATCGTCGGATGGGTGTTGCATGATGCGGGCAAGACAATCGGACCGCTGGTGCTGGCAGTCCTGACCCTCGTGACGGTCATTATTTTCTTGCGCCGCGACCGGCTTGATACGCTGGAGGCCCGCTAGGCGAGTTTGCCGTGGCGCTTTGTTTAATACAGTCAATAAGGCCAGGCTGGCCGATACCTAAAGCGCAAGCGACAGCCGGGTCAGCGTGTCGACACGATGCCAGCCCGCCTTCTGCCAAAAAGCCATGGCAGATTCGTTATCGACAACAACATCCAGGTGCACCATTCCCAGATGGTGTTGCCGAAGACGTTCGAGGCACGTTCCGATCATCGCCCGGGCAAGACCCTGCCCGCGCAATTCCGGGGCAACCACGACATGCTGAAGAAATCCACGGCGGCCGTCGTGGCTGGCCAGGGCGCAGCCCACGAGCTCGCCGTCGTTGACAGCAACAACGCTCAGGCCGGGGTTTCTGGCAAGTAAGCGTTCAATCCCCTCGCGGCTATCGGTAACGGGGCGGATGTCGACACCCGGTGTGCTCTTCCAGAGTGCAACCACGGCCTCATAGTCGGCCAGCACCATTTCTCGAATCTGTGCGCCCATCATCATCCTGCAACGAACTATTTTAAAGGTTGAGCCGTACGGCTTGGCCGCGGGCCGGCCAGCATGCGGAATTTAGCAGGCTTACGCTACTACCTACACCTACGTTCAACATTCTATCTATCCGCCCTTCCATATTTCAACTACGCTCGCAGCAGCGAAAAGACTCAACGGAATAAACCTGCCCGGATACGTGTTCACACTGCGTAAGGCGCACGCCTGGCCTCCGTTCGCGGTCTTCCCACTTACCCATGGCTCCCATGAAATTCAGCGACCTGTCATCTCCTGCTTTCTTTGAAAACCCCTACCCCTTTTATGAACGGCTTCGCGCCGAGGGCGCACTGGTTCCGCTGGCGCCCAACATCGTGATAACCGGTCGCTATGCGGTAGTGGACGCGTTGCTGCGCGATCGGCGCATGGGGAAGACGTATCTGCCCAGCGTGGTCGCGCGATACGGTGAAAGCGGACCCGAGCAGCCGGTGTTCCAGGCGCTTAGCCGCATGTTCCTCATGACGAACCCGCCTGTGCACACGCGCCTGCGCAGTCTCCTCATGGCGGCTTTTAACGCGCGCCAGATCGACCTGCTTCGCGACGTGGCGCAAAGCACCGCGGATAGCCTGATCGACGCGCTCGAACCCGGCGCGAATTTCGACCTGGTCAGCGACTACGCGTTGCCCTTGCCGGTGAACGTCATCTGCCGGCTGCTCGATGTGCCTGTTGAAGATGGCGTCAAGCTCGGCTCGGCGGCAAGTCACTTCGGCAACGCACTGGAAGCAGCGCCCATGGACGCCGCGCACCTTGCTGCGGCGAACGAAGCAACGCTCGCATTGGGACGCTATTTCGCGAGGGTAGTCGAAGAACGGCGCACGAAACCAGGCAACGATCTCGTGTCCGCGCTGCTTCGCGCCGAGGAAGCCGGCGAGTCGCTCACCAATGACGAAATCATCTCGAACGTGCTTCTGCTGTTCGTGGCCGGGCATGAGACGACATCGAACATGCTGGGTAATGCACTGATAGCGCTGCACCGTCATCCAGAGCAACTTGCGTTGCTCAGGGGCGATACATCGCTCCTGCCCAAGGCGGTTGGAGAGTGCCTTCGATTCGACAGCTCGGTCCAGATGATCGTGCGTACGGCGTTTGAAGACCTGGAGGCGGCGGGCCACCCGATCGCGCGCGGCACAATGGTGTTCATGATGCTCGGTTCCGCGAATCGCGATCCGGATCAGTTCGAGAAGCCGGATGAACTGGACATCGGGCGTCCCGCGCTGGGCCGGTTGCTTTCGTTCGGCGCCGGCATTCATCATTGTCTGGGTGCACGGCTCGCGACACTGGAATTCGAAACAGGGCTAGGCGCCCTCATCTCCCGGCTGCCGGATCTGCGCATCACGAATCTCGACGCGCTGCAGTGGCGGCAGCGCAATACCCTGCGCGGAGTGGAATCGTTAAAGGCGCTCGGTTAGGCCCGATCGAACGCAAGGATCGACGGATTGTCAATCAAGACCGTGGCCAGGCGCACCAGGATCAAGCCGTCGCGCGCATCACCAGCTCGTCCGCTCTCGAGAGAAATAACTTCAGGATGGCGGAGGTGTTGGACCTGCTGTAGCCAATCACCAGGTCGATTGTCGGCGCCTCGCCCTCAAGCGGCCGGCTAACTACGGACCAGGGCAGCAGGTTGTTCGCATACTCCGGCATCAGCGCCAGCCCGCGCGTGGACGACACGAGCGACATGGCCATCGCCAGATTGTCGACGCCCTGTTCGGGCGTGATATTTACCCCGCTCTGCTGTAGATACCGGTCAATCACTTCATGCAGCACCTTCGCCTTGTTCGACGCCATGATGAAGGGCTCGCCCACGAAGTCCCCGGGACGGATCGCCGTTCGTTCGGTGAGCGGATGGTCGCTGGGCATCAGCGCAATCAGCTTTTCGCGGCTGACCACACGATAGTCCAGATCGAACCCCGGTTCGGCACGCAGGAACGCGAGATCGAGCCTGCCGCGTGCGAGCGCATCGGCAAGATCCGGCGAATAGTCGCTCGATACCGTCACGTCGATGCTAGGCAGTTCATCGCGCAGCACCTGCATGGCGCGCGGCAGCCAGGTCATCTCCTGACCGGTCAGGAAACCGAGCGCGAAGACCTGTTTTGCTGGTTGCACCGCACGACGCGCAGCCTCGATACCGGCGTCGACCTGTGTCAGCGCTAACCGCGCGTGATCAAGAAAAGCCTTGCCGGCCGCCGTCAACTCCACTCCACGCGCACCACGGTTGAACAGTTCCGCGCCGACCTCCTCTTCCAGATCACGGATCTGCCGGCTAAGCGAAGGTTGCGATGTGTGCAGGCGGCGCTCGGCCGCAACGGTAAGGCTACCGGTCTCCGCGACGGCGATGAAATACCGCAGATGTCGAAGCTCCATACGCTTCCTTCCGTTGAGTCATACCTGGCGGGCATGCCTGACAGGCATGCCCGCCAGCCTACAAAGTCTTTTTACTTTCCGCAATAGCCCTCTAGATTACGTACCAGACGATGGCGAAACGGCAATGGCAAGCGCCTCACTCCATATCTTTCATCTATATCGCAGAAAACCGCGGTTAGGCACGAAGCAATGAATTACCCGATTGTTTTCATCCAACTGACAGGAGCCTGATCATGACCAACCTCGCCGGAAAAACCGCGCTCGTGACAGGCGCTTCACGCGGCATCGGCCGGGCAAGTGCGCTTGCGCTGGCGAGCCAAGGTGCGCAAGTGCTGGTCCACTACAGCAGCGGAGAGAAGGCGGCCGACGCGGTGGTCGCAGAAATTCGCGCGGCCGGCGGCAATGCCCAGAAAGTGGCGGCCGATCTTCGCGACGCGGGCGGCCCGCATGCGCTCGCGAAACGCGTACGTGCGGTCATTGGCCATCGTCTGGATATCCTGGTGGCGAACGCCGGCGTTTCAAAAGCAGCAAGCATTGAAGAAACGACAGTAGAAGATTTCGACAACCTGTTTGCCGTGAACGTGCGCGCGCCCTATTTCCTCGTGCAGCAGTTGCTGCCGGTGATGTGCAAAGGCAGCAGCGTGGTCCTGCTTTCCTCTCTCGCGGCGCATGCCGCCGTGGGTACGCTCCCGGCATACGCGGCGACCAAGGGCGCGGTCGATACATTGGTCAAACACTTCGCCTCGGCACTCGGCGAACGTGGTATTCGCGTGAATGCGATAGCGCCCGGTGTAGTTGAAACCGACATGTCGGGCTTCATGAAGACTGACGCGGGACGCGAAGCCACGCTCGGTATGCAAGCACTGAAACGGGTCGCCCAACCAGACGACATTGGCAGCGCAGTCGCGTTTCTGGCATCGGATGCGGCGCGCTGGATTACCGGCGAAACGCTGCGTGTGGACGGTGGTTCGAAACTCTAGCCCGAACCTGTTTTCATTGTATGCGAAAAACTTGATTGATCAGGTATCCACATTTAATCGAAACATCAAAGGATCATTAAAATGACACTCACCATTCCCGTACTGTACGAGTCGAAAGGCTCGCCGAACGCACGCCGTGTGCGCATCTTCATCGCCGAGAAGGGAATCGATATCCCGATGAAGCCGGTCGATCTGGGTGCGAAGGAGCAGTTTTCCGATGCCTACCGCGCAGTCAATCCGCGCAGCCAGGTGCCGGCGCTCGTCCTGGCCGGCGGACCCGTGATCGGGGAAGTGCCCGCAATCTGGCGTTATCTGGAAGAAGCGTATCCCCAGACCCCATTGCTCGGGAAGACGGCCGAGTCGAAGGCACTCGTCACCATGTGGGAACGCCGGGCAGAACTCGACGGCTTCGCGCCGGTCATGGAGGGCGTGCGCAACGCGGTGGCCGGACTGAAAGGCCGCGCTCTGTCCGGACCGCACGCTTATGAACAGATTCCCGAACTGGTCGAACGCAGCAAACAACGCGTGGCGAATTTTTTTCCGACTTCAACGAACGGCTCGAGAGGGTCCGGTTCGTTGCCGGCGACGAATTCTCGGCGGCGGACATCACCACGCTGGTCACGGTCGACTTCGCGGCCAACGCGCTCAAGATGCCGATTCCACCAGAACATGCCGCATTTCACCGATGGTATGACGAAGTCTCTGCCCGGCCGAGCGCCACCGCATAAAACCTGGGGCCGTCGCTTCCCTTATGTCCACGCAGCATTCCGGGGCGGCGAAGAAAAGCACCGCTCGGATTTCCGCGCTAGTCTGCCTGCTGTACAAGTCGCAGAAGCCATGTGAACCGAACGGCGCTTCGGCGCTCTGCTTGAGCCCAGCTCAAGCCCAATTACTCTGGAGAGTCTCATGTCACGCACGATCAAGTTTGCCAGGGCCGGCGGTCCTGAAGTCCTCGAATTTGTCGAGACAGACGTGCCCGCTCCCGGTCCGGCCGAAGTTCGCATCATCGTCAAGGCGATAGGCATCAACCGCGCCGAAGCGATGTGGCGCGTGGACACCTACGTTGAACCGGTCAAGTTCCCGGCCGGGCTCGGATACGAAGCATCGGGCGTTGTCGACGCAGTGGGCAGCGACGTCACCCGCTTCGTGCCGGGCGACAAGGTCAACCTGATTCCGTCGTTCTCGATGAACCAGTACACCACGTACGGCGAAGTCATCATTGCGCCGGACCACGCGGTCGTTGAACACCCGGAGCCGCTTTCGTATGTCGAGGCTGCATCGGTCTGGATGATGTTCGTGACGGCGTATGGCGCACTGATCGAAGATGCGAAGGTGGGCAGGGGCGATTTTGTGATTATCCCGGCAGCGTCCAGCAGCGTCGGACTCGCGGCGATCCAGATTGCCAACTACGCCGGGGCAACGTCCATCGCAACAACGCGCAAGGCAGGCAAGAAGCAGCAGTTGCTCGATGCGGGCGCGGCGCACGTGATAGTCACGGATGAGACCGATCTGGTCGAAGAAGTCATGCGAATCACGGACGGTCAGGGCGCGCGCGTCGCATTCGATCCTGTCGGTGGCCCGACCTTCGCGAAGCTGATTTCCGCCCTGTCGTTCCAGGGCATTGCATACATCTATGGCGCGCTCAGCGAGGATGTGACGCCCTTGCCCGTGCTGGACATGATCGCGAAGATGATCACCGTCAAGGCTCATAACATCTGGCTGACGAGCGGTGACGCAACCCGTCGCAAGGCCGTCGTGGAATTTGTGCTCAAGGGGCTCGAGAGCGGCGCGCTCAAACCGGTGATCGATCGAACCTTCACGTTCGACGAAATGGTCGACGTGCATCGCTATCTGGAAACCAACGGCCAGTTCGGCAAGATCGTGGTGACCGTGTAAGCGAATGCGCCGGGGCTCGATATCACGGACACCGGCACCCGATGAATGGCAGTGCGATCGCCAGAACCCGCTTTCGCGCTGCCCGATCAAGGAGAGCAACTCAATGACGAATCATCCTGTTGTACTTATCACGGGCGCGCTGACCGGCATCGGTCGCGCCGCCGCCTTTGCATTCGCCGGCGAAAACGCGCGGGTTGTCGTGTCGGGCCGCCGCGTTGAAGAAGGCCGGACGCTCGCCGCGGAGCTGATAGCTCTTGGCGTGGAAGCCGAATTCATCCAGGCGGATGTCCGTTTCGAAGACGATGTGCGCAATCTCGTCGACGGCGCGGTGGCTCGCTTCGGAAGGCTTGATGTGGCAGTCAACGCCGCTGGCGCGGAAGGCGAGTCAGCGCCCCTGGTGGAGCAGACGCCCGAACGCTACGCAGCCGTCTTCGACAGCAATGTGCTCGGCACGCTGCTGTCCATGAAACACGAACTGCGCGTAATGAATGCGCAAGGCAGCGGCAGTATCGTCAACATATCGTCGACAATGGGCGCGCGTGGCGCGGCTGGCGCGTCCCTCTACGTGGCCAGCAAGCACGCGGTCGAGGGCCTCACGAAATCTGCGGCGCTCGAGGCTGCGGCGTTCGGTGTCCGGGTCAATGCTGTCGCCCCGGGCCCCGTGGAGACGCCAATGCTGAACCGGTTGCTGGCGGATGCGGAACGCAAGGCGGCCTTTCTCTCGGCCGTCCCCCTTAAACGCGCTGGGACGCCCGAAGAAATCGGCGACGCCATTGTGTTTGTTTCGTCAGGCAAGTCGAGCTTCATGACCGGTGAAGTGCTCAGGATCAATGGCGGACGGACCGCGTCCTAACCCCTTTCACAGAAGCCCAGGAGATAACCCATGCTTTACGAAATCCGAACCTACACCTTCAAACCGTTGCGCGCCGCTGAATGGCTTGCGTTGTACAAAAGCGAGGGCCTGCCGCTTCAGCAGGAATTCCTGGGCGAACTGATTGGTTTCTTCACGACAGAGATTGGCGACATCAGCCAGATCGTTCATATCTGGGCATACAAGAGCCTGGACGATCGGCTTGAGCGCCGGGACAGGATGGCCGCCGACAGCCGCTGGCAGGCATTCGGCGGCAAGGTTAAAGCGCTGGATATTCTCGTCAGCATGGAGTCGAGGATCATGCGGCCCACGGACTTTTCGCCGCTTAAATAGCTTAGGCAATCCAATGAACACGCAGCCTTCAGATTCGTCATACGGACTGACGCCGCTGCTTACCGCTGCCTGCATAGCGCAATGGTGAACACCATCTCCGCTCCGCTTTCCGATGACCTCCCCATGCCGCTCATGAGCCGGGCCGGTGTACAGCGTGTTTGAGGTCCTGTAAGCAGCACCCCCGCAAGAGTCCGACCCAGCGGCGCACCGCTTCGCCGCTGGTCTAATGCCCGTGCCCGCGATGCTAACCGGCGTGCGGCCACAGCGTGCGGCCGAAGAAGGTCAGCGTCCGGTCCCACGCCAGTTGCGACCAGACCGGGTCGAACTGGGTCCTGGCAATGCGGCCCGGACCTACCGCTGTCTCATTGGCGAACGCATGATGCGCAAGGTAGCGATGAAACTCCACATCGACCTTGGCCTCACTCAGCTTGCTCTCCAGTGCGTCAACCGTTTCAGCCGGGAAGAATTCATCCTGTGTGGCCCAGTGACCAAGCACGGGCGCCGTGATCTTCGACGCGTCGACGTATTCGAGCGGCGGGAAGCCGTACCACACCGTGCCGGCCGATATGTCAGGGACATGACACAGGGCCAGAAGCGTGAGCGCGCCGCCCATGCAATAGCCGGTCACGCCGACCCGCTCCGAATGCGCCTTGAGGTACTTAACGGCGCCTGCAATGTCCTGGCCAGCCGCATCGGCGAAGTCCAGTTCGCCCAGCAGGTGGCTTGCTTCCTGCTCTTCGACGGTGGTTTTGCCGCGGAAAAGATCGGGGACCAGCACCAGATAACCGGACTGCGCGAAGCGGTCGGCCACGCCGCGAATCTGGTCATTCAAGCCCCACCACTCCTGAATCACGACAATGGCCGGTGCGCCCTCCAGTTTCTGCGGTTTGGCGAGGTAACCCTGGACGTCCTTCCCGTCAGGGCGTTGGTAGGTGATCACGGATCCTGGTGACTGTTTCATGACATGGTCCTTGGTTGGGCGGAACCGGTAGCATAGCGCCAGTGCCGCGCGCCCGCTGACCCTCAAGGCGATTGCACCGTCCGTCACCCTGGCTAACCTGGCTAACCTGGCTAACCTGGCTAACCTGGCTAACCTGGCTAACCTGGCTAACCGGGCTGACCGGGCTGACCGGGCTGACCGGGCTGACCGGGCTGACCGGGCTGACCGGGCTGACCGGGCTGACCGGGCTGACCGGATCTGGCATAAAAATTCCGGGTAAACATAGGATTCCTTTATTTTGAAAATCACTCGAACGGCGTCCAGGTCGTCGACGCAAAGTGTTATGAACTATCTGCTGCTCGATCGCGTGGCCCGCATGCTGGGGCCGATTGCACGCTATGCTACTGGACCGCAGGCCGGGCAGCTCGTCGCGCCGTTTGGCGGTCTGGTCGGCGAGCCGCTGATCAACGTGCTCAAGGTGAATCTGGAATTGCACAGAATGTATGGCGCACCGGCGTAGGGGTAGCGGTAACGCGCGGGCAGAACGCGGGTGGTAGTAACGCCCGGCTTTGCCGTTAAGGTTCGTGAATTGTCACCCTACATTCATCGGCAATAGCACCATCTGCTTGCCCTGCTGATGCAGGCGCGTCTGGATTTCGACCGGCGTCTGGTTGTGCAGCCACGCTGTCAGGAAATTGACGCGCTTGAAAATCAGCTTGCTGGCAAAACACACGCTGTCGGGAAACTCATCCATCGTAGCCTCGGTGAGTTTCATGAATTCGCCTATGGGATGCGTGCCGAAGGCAATCCGGTAGTCGGCCGGAATGCCGTGCCGGCGGCAGTACGAAACGTAGTACTCAAGCGATGACTGGATCGTTTTCTGCAGGCGCTCCAGGTGCTCCGCACCTTCGTAGCTTTGCGCATCGACCTCGCCAACGGCGAGGAAGATAAAGTTCTTGAAGTGATCGGGAAACAGCCGGTTGACCCACAAAAGCGCATGCATGCTGGCTCCACGATGCTTTCCGACCAGCAGGATCGCAGTGTGCCGGGACGGGTCCGGTTTAGCGACATCGGATTCGCTGGCAGTAGACTGCAAGTCCGAGAAAAGCGAATCTTCGCGAGCGAGCTGCGCACGCGTGTCACTGTAGTGACGCTTGATCAGGAAACACGCGGCGATCACCGCGCTAGTCACCAGCACCGTCAGCCAGCCGCCTGCCGTGAACTTCTCGATCAGCGTGATGACCAGCACGGCACTCGTCACCGAGAGACCCAGCGCCGACAGCACGAACGGCCTAACCCAACCCTTGCCGTCGTGGCGATGCTGCCACCAGTACGTGCACAAACCGAGCAGCGACAAGCTGAAGGTCAGGAACACGTTGATGCTGTACAGCACGACGAGGATGTCCACATTGCCTCTTGTCCACAGCAGGATCACGAGGCTTGCTATACCCATCACCACAATGCCGTTCTGCCTGACGAGGCGCGTGGACAGGTCGCGGAAATGGCGTGGCACCCAGGAATCGGAGGCCATGTTCGACAACACCGCGGGGCCATCCAGAAAGCCCGTCTGCGCACCGACCAGCAGCAATCCCGCTTCGAGCGCCAGCACAACCGCCAGCAAGGCGTGACGAGCGAACGCCGAGCCCAGTCCCAGATGCTCGATCACGCTGCCGAACACCACTGCGTTGAGGGTCTGGCCTTCGACCGGCTGGGCATGCCACAACATGTAAAGCAGGATGATGCCGCCCGCCGTGAACGCCAGTGACGTGGCCATGTAGAACATCGTCACCTTGCCGTTCGGGACACGCGGATCGGCCAGCATGTTGACGTTGTTCGACACGGCTTCGAGCCCCGTGTAGGTCCCGCCGCCCAGCGAGAACGCCCGCATCAGCAGCGCCACGACCACGAGCGGCCCGAGTGTATGCGACATGCTGTGCGCTTCCGCCACGGCGCCCGGCACGACAGCCGCCAGATGATCGCCGTGAACCGCTACGCCATAGATGATCAGTCCGAGATGGAGCACGACAAAACCGAGGAAGATGGGCAACAGCACAAGGATCGATTCCTTCATGCCGCGGAAATTCAGGCCCGTCATCAGGACGATCAACGTCAGTTCGGTCGCGAGCTTGAATGCCTGCGCGCTGACCGGCAACAGACTGAAGAACGCATCGACGCCGCTCGCAAGCGATGTCGCGATTGTCAGCACATAGTCGACCAGGAGCGCGGCCCCCGAGACAAGCCCAGGGGTTGATCCCAGCAACGCAGTCGCCACCCTGTATCCGCCTCCGCCAGTCGGAAACAGCTCGATGACCTGGTTGTAGCCGAGCGCGATGATAAAGACGGTCGCCGCGGTCGCGAATGCAAGGATGAGGGCGAGCGGCGTGTGCTGACCGAGCGCCAGGAACGCTTCTTCGGGACCGTAGCAAGAGGAGGACAACCCATCGGCACCCAGCCCGACCCACGCGAGCAGAGGCGTGACGGCGATCACATGGCGCGTGCGCGGATCGAGAGGATCGAGCGGCTTGCCTACCAGTACACCCCAGATCTTTTGAACGGCTGTCACGGCGTCTCCCGGTTGATCGAGAAGCGGCAATATCATTGCGGATAAGAAGGTCGAGGCCCGGCTCCCTTTCTCCTGCCTTACTTTCTTTTCTTACTATGTGAACGGCCGCGCGCACTGACTCACAGACTCAACGAGAAGGATGTGGGGACGGTTCATATGCTACGCCAGCCGCTAGTGCGAGGACGAAATATCTGACGCCGAATACGCCGCTAATTCAGCCGTGCCTTGATGAAGTCGATGAACAGACGGGTCCTTGCCGGCAGGAGTCGCGTGTCGGTAATCGCGTGCACCGGGACCGGCGCAAGACTCCACTCCGGCAATATCCGCCGCAAACGTCCCGACGCCACATCCTCATGCGCGAGGTCCGTATCGAGCACGGCGATACCCACACCCGATACAGCCAGCGCGCGGCTCAGGCCAACGCTGTTCATCCTGAAGCGCGATGCGATCATCACATTGACCTCCTCTTCCCCGCGATAAAAGGTTCTCCACGCCTCCTCCTGATTCGTCAATGCCTGTCCGATGCACAACACGTGCTTGGTCAGGTCATCGGGATGAGTGAGCTGCGCGGCCGCCTTGAGATAGTCGGGCGATGCGTAGAGGTAGCGCGGCAACAACGCGATCTGCCGTGCGACGAGTGTGGACGGAGTCGTCGGCAGCGGTCCAATGCGAATGGCGAGGTCGAACGGATCGCTCTGCAGATCCACGCGCCGCGGCGTCACGTCAAATTCAAAACTGATCAGCGGATAAGCCTTGGCGAAGTCGCTCAGGAGCGGCGCGAGATGACCGGTCGCGAGATCAACCGGCATTGATATCCGCAACGTGCCGCTAGGCCGTTCCACCACATCAAGCAAGGATTCATGCGCAATGCGTGCTTCTTCGACAATGCTTTGGCACCGCTTGAAATACACCTCACCTGCGGCGGTGAGCTCGACCTTGCGTGTGGAGCGATGCAGCAGCTGCAGGCCAATTGCCTTCTCCAGCTCCGATATATGCCGCGACACCGTTGAGTTGGGCATATCCAGCGCTTCGGCCGCGCCCCTGAAGCTTTTGGTCCGCGCCACTTCCACGAACAACCGCATATAGCTCAGCAGTTCCACGATGATTGCTCCACTGATGGATCACTGTTTTCAATTATAGCTATTTATCCCTTTAGCGGATCAATGCAACATGTCTCTACACCTTATCAACCAGGGAACTGACATGAACCCGCTTTTCAGCAACACCCGGATTGGACGCTATACGCTTCGCAATCGCCTCGTCATGGCGCCGATGACCCGTTCACGTGCCGACGACACCACGGGCGTGTCCTCGCCCATGGCGGCGGACTACTACGGCCAGCGCGCCGACGCCGGCCTGATCATCACGGAAGGCGCCTATCCCGCACCCATGGGCAAAGGCTACGTGCGCACGCCGGGCATTCACTCCGAAGCGCAGATCGAGGCCTGGAAGCACGTCACCGGTGCAGTTCACGCCAAGGGCGGCCTTATCTTCCTGCAGCTCATGCATACCGGGCGCATCTCTCATCCGAGCCTCCTGCCGGACGGCGCAACGCCGGTTGCTCCGTCGGCAATCCGGCCTGCTGGCACGGTATTCACCGCAACGGGACCACAGGAGTTCGTGCAACCGCGCGCCCTTGAGACCAGTGAGATTGCGGAGATCGTTCTGGGCTATCGGCTTGCCACGCGTAAAGCGTTGCTGGCCGGCTTCGATGGCGTTGAATTGCATGCAGCCTCGGGATATCTGCCCGAGCAGTTTTTGTCATCCGGGACGAATCAGCGGACCGATCTTTACGGCGGCTCGCCGGCGAATCGCGCGCGCTTCATCCTGGAAGTACTGGGCGCGATGTCTCAGGAAGCAGGCAGCGACCGGGTCGGTATCAAGATCGCGCCTGAAATGGGCTTCAACGACGTGGCCGATGCAACTCCGCAGGATACCTATCGATATCTCGTCGGGCAACTCTCCGCACTCAAGCTGGCGTATCTGCATGTGGTCAGGACCGGCAGCGAATTCGATTACCGCACATTCCTGCGCCCCTTGTTCGATGGCCCTTATCTGGCAGGCGGCGGGTTGACCAGCGAGACAGCGCAAGCGCTGATCGAGCAGGACAAGGCCGATGCAACCGTGTTCGGCAGCCTGTATCTCGCCAACCCGGATTTGCCGCAACGCTTCCTTGGCCGTGCATCGTTCAACACGCCTGACCGCGACACGTTCTATTCGCCCGGCCCGGCCGGCTATATCGACTATCCCGCACTGGAGAAAGCTTGATGAACCGCGCTCTTCGTATTCACGCTTACGGCGTTCCTGACGCCCTGAAGCTTGACAGCATCGCGAAACCGGCCGCGGCCTCGGGCCAGGTGACTGTTCGCGTCAGGGCCGCGGGAGTCAACGCTGTTGATTGGAAGATTCGCGACGGCTGGTTGCAGAACGATTTCCCGTTGCCCCTCCCCGCGACGCTCGGCGTTGAACTTGCCGGCGACGTGATTGAGGTCGGCCAGGACGTGAACGGGTTCGCCATTGGCGACCGGGTCATGGGTCCCGTGAGCGGACTTGGCGCCTATGCCGATTATGTGACGGTCGCCTCTGACACGCTGGTGAAGACGCCCGCCAGCCTGACCGACGAGCGTGCCGCGGCTATCCCGGTCGGGGCGCTGACCGCATGGCAGGCTTTGTTCGAAGCAGGCGAACTGAAACGCGGCCAGACCGTATTGATTCATGGTGCCGCCGGTGGCGTGGGCAGTTTCGCCGTCCAGTTCGCACGCCTCGCCGGGGCGCGTGTGATAACGACCGCTCAGGGCATCAACGCGGGTTATCTGCGTGGGCTGGGTGCGGATGAGGTCATCGATTACCGCACTTCCTCTTTCTGGGAACGAACCAGGGAGATCAATCTGATCCTTGATCTGGTGGGTGGCGCGACGCTGGCCAACTCATGGCAAGCGTTGGCCGACGGGGGAAGAATCGTGAGCGCGGCTGCGCCGGATGTCACGGCACAGACGCCGCCGGGCAAGCACGGTATCTGGTTTCAGATGCGGCCCGACGCGGCGCAACTAGCGGAGATTGTCGGCATGATCGATCAAGGCGCAGTGAAGGTCGAAGTGTCTGAAGCCGCCGGATTAAGCGACGCTACCGCTGCAATCGAACGCAACAAGACGGGACATGGTCCGGGTAAAACCGTGATCCTGTTTTGAGAACGGCTTCGCTGCGGGAAACCGCAGCGAAGCCGTTGTTAATGCCCGGGGCGATGAGGGTCGTCGGGACCGTGCCCCAATCCATGACATCAGGCTTCAAGTTATTGAGCCTCGAATTCCTGTAGCCGATGCCAGTATTCATCGGCGTGTCCTTCCGGACTACCCTCTTGTTGCCAGAGCACATACGCGCGCTCGCGGAGATGCTGGTGGGAAGCGCGTTGCCAATATTCATCTGCCCGGCCCTCCGGGCAACCATCCTGTTCCCACAAAAGATAGGCACGCTGGCGGATGTCTTGCTCCAGAGCCTGTTTCGTTTCCGAACGACCGTCGAGATCGTCGCCATAAGACGCCAGTTGACCACCCCGCCCCACATGCACTCTTGCGCTCAGGCTTGGCAGCTCGGCATTGGAAACCAGACGCCCGTGGGCGGCGGCCTCCAGCGCCTTTGCCAGGTACCGGGCATCGTCGGCGGGACCATCATCCTGCCCAAGCGTGACCGGATAGGTATGAATGACCGTTCCACTGCTGTCCAACACATCAATCAAGCGCTCTGCCATCGCAGTGCTCCCTAAAGGGTGTTTGCCGAACCATCGCTTTCAAATAAGAAGGCAACCCGGACATGAATTCGGACCGGCGTTCCCTCGTCCTCCATAAAGACGATTGCGCAAGGATCGATCCCGCCAGACAACATTCAGCATCAATCAGCCGGCGAACCCGCCTGAACCGCTCAGGATGTCGAGTTCGCCATGCGGGGCCAGTTCACAGCTTGTTCTGCAGCTTATTTCGCAGCCGCGGTCAGCGCCGGCGAATCGGCAGGCGCGGCCCAGCTGCCGCGGCGCAAGTGATGAATGATCAGCGGGACACCGCCAAACACCACGATGCCAAGCGTCACGAGCCCTATGTACATACCCGGCGAACCCACCGGCAACTGGTCCGGCGGGAAAAACGACACCACGAAGCTGAATACCACCCCCGCGAGGCCCACGCCCGCGAAAATCCACATGCCCACGATCCCGCCGGGTACGGTGAACGGACGCTTGAGATCGGGCGAGGAATAGCGCAGTTTTATTGCTGCTGCGTACATCAGCATGTAAGCGATCAAATACAGGGCGATAGTCATGGCCGAGATCAGGAAAAACGCGACCGATACATCCTTGATGACGAAGTAGAAGCAAGACATCAGGGTAACAATCAAGCCTTGCACGAGCAGGATATGCGTAGGCATTCCCTGCTTGTTTTTCGCTTGCAGCAGCGGCGGCAACTCGCCCTCATGAGCCGTTTCAAGCAGTCCGCGCGAAGGGCTGCCGAGCCAGGCCAGTACACCGCTTATGGCGCCCACGCCCACCAGCAGCGACAGCACCGATACCAGCCACTGCATATGCCAGATATCCGTGATGACCGCGGCGAATGTATCGAATACGCCGGACTGCAGCGAAATCTTTTCGTACGGAAGAATGCCGGCGATCGGCAGCGCGCCCAGCGCAAAAATCAGGATCGAGATGATGGCGCCCAGACCGATTGCTGCGGGGTAACCCCGGCTCGGGTTGCGCATGTCCATCACATGCACGGCCTGGACCTCGACACCGGCAAACAGCAGCACAATACCGGCGAGAAACGCGATAGTGCCGAAGCCGTGAATCGCAGGCCAATAACGCGCATGACCCGCTTCCGAAAGCGCCGGGTCCTTCAGATGCTGCCAGCCGAGCGCGTGCCCCGTATAGATCCAGTACGCCAGCAACGCGAGCAATACGAACCCCGGAACGATCGTGCCGATAATGAAAGTCCAGTTGGCGATCCGCGCAAACACTTCGACGCCTTGCAGCACCACCCAGGTAGCAAGCCAATAGGCAACAATACAAAACACGCCCACGTAGACGCCATTGGTCGCCAGTTCAGGACGGCCGATCGTATAGGCGATAGCCGCTGCGCCGAACGTCAGCGCGACCGGGTACCACACCACGTTCTGGATCCATTGCAGCCAGATCGCGAGGAAACCCCATCGATTGCCAAAGGCCTCGCCCACCCATGTATATATTCCGCCGCGCCGGTCGGCGAAAGCGCCGCCAAGTTCGGCGGAGATCAGTGACGCCGGGATCAGGTAGAAGATCACGGTGAACGCGAGATAGACGAACATCGTCATCTCCTCCTTCGCCAGCAGCGGCAAGCCGCGCAAGCTGGTCACCACGGCGGCCGCTGTCATCAGGCCAATGGAGGTGGCACTCAGGTAAGTGCCTTTCTTCGCTGTCGCAGTCATATCAGAGCCTTGGTCGTTAAGTCGTCAACTAAGCTGTCAACTAAGCCATCAATGTCAGTCATGATGAAAGCCCGGTCCCGCCTTCGAATTGGGCGTCGGGTTTTCCTGCAGGTGAGCGATTGCATGCTTGATGTCGTTCAGCAGCAGGCCCGCCATGTCGCGCGTGATGCCCCGGCGAATCAGGATGCGCTGGACGATCGTTTCCTCGCGATCGGCGGGAAGCTTGTAAGAGGCGATTTGCCAGCCCCGCATGCGAACACGGTCCGACAAGTCGAATAGCGAAAAGCCGGCGGTATCGGGGTGGCGCAGCTTGTAGCAAACGGCAGGCAGCGCACCGCGGCCGTCGTACACCATCTCCAGGGTGCTGAGCTTGGCGAGACCGTCCGCCAGGAATTGCGCCGTGTCGGCACATTCCTGCTGGATGCGCCTGTAGCCCTCGTGGCCCAGCCGGAGCAACAAGTAATACTGCGCGATGATCTGTCCTGCCGGCCGCGAAAAATTGAGCGCGAACGTGGGCATGTTGCCGCCAAGATAGTCGACCATGAAGATCAGATCGTCCGGCAGGTCCTTCACGCTGCGCCATACAACCCAACCTACTCCGAGCGGCGCCAGACCATATTTATGGCCCGAGGTGTTGATCGATTTCACCCGTTCAATGGCGAAGTCCCATTCCAGATCCGGCTGGATGAAAGGTGCGACAAACCCGCCGCTGGCTGCATCTACGTGAATGGGGATGTCCAGGCCAACATCTCGCTGCAACGCATCCAGGGCGCCGGCAAGGGCCTTCACGGGCTCATAGACGCAGGTGAAGGTAATGCCCAGCGTTGCGACCACACCGATGGTGTTTTCATCGCAATAGGCAGCGAGCTGCTCCGGTTGCAGACCGAGCGAGTCTCCGCTCAGCGGAACCTGACGAAGCTCGACATCGAAATAACGGGCGAACTTGTCCCAGCACACCTGCACGGGTCCACACACAATATTGGGCTTGTCGACCGGTTTTCCTTCAGCCAGGCGGCGCTTTTTCCATTGCCATTTGAGCGCGAGTCCTCCCAGCATGCAGGCTTCACTCGAACCGGTTGTCGAGCATCCCGTTGTCTCCCACGAACGCGGCGCATGCCAGAGGTCGGCCAGCATGTGGACGCAGCGTTTTTCAATCTCGGCGGTCTGCGGATATTCGTCCTTGTCGATCATGTTCTTGTCGATCGACAGATCCATCAGGCGGCGGACTTCGTCGTCCGCATAGGTCGTGCAGAACGTGGCTACGTTCTGACGCGAATTGCCATCCATGAAAAGCTCATCGCGAACCAGATCGAACACCGCACGAGGCTCCGAGGGCATTTGGGGAATGCGATATTTCGGCAATGACGCGCCGGAGATAGTGCTTGAATACTCGTCATTGTTCGCTTCGGCGCTGCTGAGCGCGGGCTTAAGAAATGTCATTGACCATTCCGGTGAAAAGATTGAGCGGAGATGCCAGACACGTGGTGCTTAAAGCCAATTGGCTTCTTCGCGAAGTCATGCGGTTGATTGCAACCACGTAAAGAATGAGCGTGTTGCGGCTGCTTCGACAACCGGCCGGATCCGATAGCGGTTCAGCTAACAACCGCTTCGTTCGACCTGATACCGTTATATGCCGCAAACTCCAACGGTCGTTGACCTGTGTCACGCGCATGGCGGGTAGGTCTTCAATCCGTGGAGCTGGCTTTGTTTATGGATGACATGCGGTCATAGGCGGTTACGTGCGCCTTTCAAACGCGCTTATGGCCGCCACAATGCATCCGCCATGGCGCTGATTGCGCTATTGCGCCGAGTCGCGATGCCCGTGGCGATCAGCAATTACGTCACAACAATTACATCGCGGGAATCATCACCGGGGCATCGGTATGGTCTTCCACACCCTTGACACCCGGTACCTTTTCCGCAGCAATGCACATGGCACGCGCCTGTTCAAGCGAGGTGACCACGCCCCATAAATGAACCGTGCCGTCATTCACAATGACGTTCTCGGCGGCCACGGCCCAGCGATGACCTTCGAGCTGCCGGAGAACCGCGTCGCGCAGCGTCTGGTCGGCGCTCGGCGTGCTCACGCCTGCGTCCTTCGGAACACTTGCCAGGGCTTTTACCAGGTTTGCCCGGCTGACAATTCCCAGCAGTTCCCCGTCGTACAACACCGGAACGCGCTTGATCCGATGCCGCTCCAGAAGGTCGGCTATTTCCCTGACCGGCGTTGTTTCCTTGACCGTGATCACCCTGGAGGTCATCACGTCCTTCACCAGGCGCGCGTTCTCCTTGATGTACGTCGCGGCAAGATTCTGTGTCGATGCAAAAAATTCAAGCCACCATGACCTTCGCCGGGCTTGCGTGCCGATCTCTGCTCTATGGAGCAGGTCGCCTTCGGTGAGCATGCCGAGCAGGCGGCCTTCGTCATCCACTACCGGCGCACCACTGATGTGATTGTCGGCAAACAGGCGGGCAGCTTCTCGCACGCTCGTGCCGGGTCCTACGGTAATGACCTTCCTGGTCATGACATCGACTGCTCGCATGTTCAGCTCCTGAGTATGATCGGGCGAGTTCCTGAACGAGGGTGAACCTCCTTCGACAGGACTCGCCTACATCAGGAATGCTAGTGAAGGATCGCGCCGCAGACTTGACTCAGGTCAACCGTACAGCCATCAGAAACGCATGCCTACGCCAACGCCGACCACCAGCGGGTCGATCTTGAGCGACCCAAGCGAGGCAGCGTCCGCAGACGCGCTGGTGCGCATCCAGATTTTCTTGATGTCGAAGTTGACGAACAGATTGCGGGCGACTTGCACGTCGACACCCGCTTGGAGCGCGGGTCCGAAGCTTGAATTCTTGATCGATACAGGCGTATCTCCCGCGTGAAGCCCGTTGTTATAGAACAGCGTGTAGTTCACGCCCGCGCCAACGTAAGGGCGTACCTTTCCGGCCGCATTGAAATAGTATTGAAGCAGGAGCGTGGGCGGCAGGACATTCACGCCGCCCAGCGCCCCGGCGCTCGACGTTACCTGATGACGCGACGTGGCAAGGATCAACTCAATGCCAATACTCGGGCGCACCATATAAACAAAATCGAGTTCGGGAACGATCGCGTTGTTGACACCCGTCCCGATGCTTCCCAGCGTGCCCCCCGCCGAGACGCCGGGCTGGATGCTGATTGCCCTAACGCGCGCAAGAATGTCGCCCTGATCGGCCTGTGCCGGCAGACATGCCGCCGATAAAGCCGCGCTCAACAACGCCGCTGCAAATACTGAATGCTTTCCCACGGTTTTCCCCTGTTTTTTTCCGGTCGCGAATGCGTTTTTCCGTAGGGGGATTTTCCGAATGCAGCCGCTATTGCGCCATGACGTGGATCAGAAAATGGGAATGACAAGGGTGCGGCGTATCGCGCTTTCCGCGTGAACTGAACCGTCCGCTTCAATACCCATATGCCGGGCCCATTCCGTGCTATCCAAACCGGCGTACCCCGCCGTATACAATCGATCCCAGGCAAACCTGCTCTCCGCCGGGCCCACGCTTCGCGCGCGGCAGCCCGGAGGATGACCGAACGACACGAGCAATTCGAGCCGGAGAATCACGTGCCAAGCGACCGACCCTCCTCACCTCAGCCCCGCAGCTCCCAGCCAGGCGACGAACTCGCCAGCAGCGCATTTCCTCTTACCCTGAGCGACCCCCATTTCGGGGCGCTCATCGACGCGGTGCAGGACTACGCCATCTTCATGCTGGATCCGGACGGCGTTGTCGTAAGCTGGAACCGCGGCGCGCAAAATATCAAGGGCTATACGGCCCGCGAGATCATCGGGCAGCATTTTTCAGTTTTCTACACGCCGGAAGACAATGCGAGCGGCAAACCTCGCGCAGAACTGGCGCTTGCTGCATCGGACAACCGCATTGAAGATGAAGGCTGGCGCGTGCGCCGCGACGGTTCACGCTTCTGGGCGAACGTAACAATCACCGCGATTCGTGCACCCGACGGCGCGCTTCGCGGCTTTGCCAAGGTAACGCGGGACCTGACGGATCGCCTGCGGCTGATCGAGCTTCAGCATGCCAGCGCGCTGTCTTTACACGTTCAGAGTGCACGCGAGGAAGAAAGAACCCGGATCGCACGCGAGCTTCACGACGACCTCGGCCAGCAACTGGTCGCGCTCAAGATGGATGTCGCCTTGCTGAATCAGGTCCCGGACGGCGAAAGCCAGGCCGTATGTCGCGACTTATCGCAGACGCTCGCGTTGCAGAGCCAGATTGATTCGATCATTGCCTCAGCCCGGCGGATCGCGGCGGGGCTGCGCCCGCCCATGCTTGACGACCTGGGCCTTGGGGCCGCGCTCGAGTGGCTCGCGGCGGAGTTCCGCAATCGCTATGGCCTTGTCATCACGGTGCGGAACATGACGGATCAACTCGCACTCTCGGCAACCGCGGCGACCGCCATGTTCCGGGTGGTCCAGGAAGCACTGACCAACGTTACGCGTCACGCGGAAGCCACCCGGGTAAGCGTCGAGATGCACGTCGTGCAGGACGAATTCCGCCTGCACATAGAAGATGACGGCAAAGGAGTGAAGCTGGACGGCGACCGGGACAAGAAAAGCTTCGGACTACTCGGCATGAAGGAGCGGATACGCCAGTTAAACGGACGGATAACGTTCGACAGCGAACCCGGCGACGGATTTCGAATCGATATCCGTTTGCCCGCCGAGGCCGTCAAGGAAAACGAAGACGCTTACCCGGATCTCCCGCGCCGCCCTACAGATGAATCGTCTCCGAGCGCTTGAGGCTGATCCACACTGCGCCCTCGCGCAAGCCGTCGAGCACCGTCTCGCACTCCGTGGCGAAGATCTTCGCGTGCCGGAACCGATGCTTGAATTCACCCGCCGCGCTGCCATGGGCGACATGCACGTCACAGCAAAAACCGCCTTCGACCGGAATGCTACAGGTGGAAACAGTCCAGTCGTCCCCGCTCACTTGACCCGTGAGTGCCATGTCATGCCTCCCTCTCGCTTACCCGACCTTACTCGACCGTACTCGACGACCCGGCGGCCGTCCCATGTCAGTGCCGCCACACTTGCGCGGCGCGTCATCCAGGCAAGCCAAGGCCTGGTTAGACGAAGCGCCTTCGCCTTCATTACGCTTCGATAATCACCTTCAGCGCATGCGTATCCGCAGCGTGGGCGAAGGTCTCATAGGCTTTCAAAACGTCGTTCAGCGCGAAGCGGTGCGTGATGAGCTTGCCCGCTTCCAGGCGCCCTGAACGTACCGTCTTCAGCAGCATGGGCGTGCTGACGGTATCCACCAGCCGCGTGGTGATCGAGATGTTGCGGTCCCACAGGCATTCCATGTGCAGGTCGACTTTCACGCCGTGTACGCCCACATTCGCAATGGTGCCGCCGGGCGCAATGATCGATTCGCATAACTCGAAACTCGCCGGCACGCCAACCGCTTCGATCGCGCAATCCACGCCCACGCCGCCGGTCAGTTTCATTATTTCAGCCACCGGATCGCCGCTCGCGTTGTTCACGCACGCGGTCGCGCCGAAAGTCCGCGCAACTTCCAGCCGGTTTGCATCGCGGTCGATCATGATGATCTGCGCCGGTGCGTAGAACTGCGCCGTGAGCAACGCGGCAAGCCCGATAGGCCCCGAGCCGACAATAGCGACCGTACTGCCCGGCTGCACTTTGCCATTCAGCACGCCGCACTCGAAGCCGGTGGGAAGAATGTCCGAGAGCATGACCAGCGCTTCTTCGTCAGCCCCGTCGGGGATCGGATACAAGCTGGTTTCCGCATGCGGAATACGCACGTACTCGGCTTGCGTGCCGTCGATCCGGTTACCCAGGATCCAGCCGCCGGTCGTGCAATGGGAGTACATGCCGCGACGGCAATAGTCGCATTTTCCGCACGACGTGATGCAGGAAATAAGCACGTGGTCACCCGGCTTGAAGGTCGAGACCGCAGCCCCGACCTCCTGGATAACGCCCACGCCTTCGTGTCCCAGGATGCGGCCCGGTTCACACGTCGGCACGTCGCCTTTCAGGATATGCAGGTCGGTTCCGCAAATGGTCGTGCGCGTGACCTTGACGATTGCGTCGGTCGCCGAAAGGAGCTTGGGCGTCGGCCGGTCGTCGAGCGATTTACTGCCGGGCCCGTGATACACGAGTGCTTTCATCGTCAATCTCTCCTTATGCCTGGACATGCCTGGACACCAGGCTTCCACCACAAAACTCTAGGCTCGGCCGACGCGGACGCAGTTGACCTGTATCAACCGATAGGGACATGAAGGCGGACGTGTCCGCCACGGCCATGAGCACAGCCGCGCTCCGTTCAAGATGCGCCGGAGATGCCGGTTATTGATCTGCATCAACGGAAAAAAGGCACGAACTCATAGACTTTTTGTAAGCGGCGCGCTCCGGACTGGCTCCGGAACAACGCCGCCTGCTCACTGTGTCCCCGAGCCACCGACCCACTAACGGAGCCTCTGCGATGAGCTACAAAAGCATCGTCGTTCAACTCGACATGAGCGCGCGCGCCCATTCACGCCTCGAATATGCAATACGTCTCGCCAGACAATTCGACGCCCACCTGACCGGTGTGTTCTCGTCGTTCACGCCTGATCCGCGTTCCTTCTATGTCATGGCCGGCGCGGCCGACTACTATGAAGTGCACCGCAAGTCCCGTCAGGAACGCCACGGTGCGCTCGAGCGGATCTTTCACGCAGAATTGCTGCGGGCGGGCGTCACGGGGCAATGGGTCGATTACCCCGACTCCTCAGGCGAAGCGATTCCTCGCCATGCCCGTTACGCCGATCTGGTCGTGGCGGGGCAGGACGATCCGGACGACCCGGAATCTTTTATCGCCGATCACTTCCCTGAAACGCTCGTCATGAGCGCCGGGCGCCCTGTGCTGTTTATTCCGTACACCGGGGTGTTTCCGACGCTGGGCGCGAACGTCATGGTTGCGTGGAACGGCAGCCGCGAGTCGGCCCGCGCTGTCCACGATTCAATGCCGCTGTTGCAACGCGCCGAACGTGTCACGGTCGTCAGACTCAACGAATCGCAGGTCGAACCGGGCGTCAACCGCATTCCGGGCGCCGACATCGCGCTCCTGCTGGCGCGGCACGGCGTCAAGGCCGAAATTGCGGCAATCGACGGTGTCGACGACATTCCTATGGGCGACATGCTGATTTCGCGCGCGTCGGACCTGGGTGCCGACCTTATCGTCATGGGCGCGTACGGCCACTCGCGCTGCCAGGAACTCGTGATGGGCGGTGCGACACGCACCATGCTGCAATCCATGCCCGTACCCGTACTGATGTCGCATTGATGTTGTTGCTTTAGAGCCAAGGAGATTCCTCATGTACACCCGCATTCTCGTTCCGATCGACGGCAGCGAAACGTCATCGCACGCCCTCGACGCCGCCCTGGAGCTCGCGCACGAACACGACGCGGAACTCAAGCCGATCTACGTGGTGGACGTGCCGCAACTGATGTATTCCGGGCCGGCGTGCGATCCGTCGCTCGTGCGGGACGCCTTCGTCAAGGAAGGCGCGCAAGTACTGTCCGACGCTGCCGCCAGGATGCTGCGCGCGGGCGTCAAAGGGGCGACGCTGGTCGTTGAAGTCGATCCGCTGGGCGACGATATCGCTCAGCGGATCACGGCCGCTGCGAACGATTTCAGCGCCGATCTCGTCGTCATGGGCACACATGGGCGGCGTGGCTGGCGGCGGCTCGTGCTGGGCAGCGTCGCCGAGCGTTTCTTGCGGATATCGACCCGGCCGGTGCTGCTGGTGCCACTGAATTCCGCGGATAAAAAGGAACCTCGCAGCGTGAGCACGCTGGACATAGCCAGCGCTTCGTCATGAGCGCAGCGATGGTTCTGCCCTACGCATAAGCACCGTCCGGCGCTAAATCGCGAATGCTGCGTCATGCTGTGCGTCACGAACGGTGAGGACGGGAACATGACTCGAACGCAAAACCGCTTCCGCAACGCTGCCGATCAAATGCCGGCGCATGTCACGCGGCCCATGTGCGCCCATCACGATGAGATCCGCCTCGAATGCCTGGGCTGCCTGCATGAGTGCGTCCGGGATGCTCGCGCCGTGCGCATCGATTATCTGGGTAATGCAGCGCACTTCGCCGTGTACTCCGCCACGGGCGCACGAATCGCGCGCATGATCGAGTTGCCGGTGCGCACTGGCATAACCGCCCGCGTCTCCCATACCTCCCGGCACGGCATCGCAAACGTCGTGCGAGACAACGCACGCCGCCATCAACATCGCGTCGACGGACCGCGCCAGCTTGAGCGCCTCTTCAAGCGCGAGGTTCGCGCTAAGGCTGCCGTCGAGTGCTACCAGAATTCGTTTGTACATGACCGTCTCCCCGGATGTCCTTCATGCGTCAGTGTCCGCGCGCAAGCTTGCTGGCCGCTTGATCCACATCAATTCACGCCGTCGGCTCGCCGTCAGCCCCCAGTCAGCTAACAAGCCACGCGAACGACATCCGGAGCAGCACGGTATGATCCGCCCAACTTCAGCGGCACGCATTTCCCCCTTTCCTCGGAGACCCCATGTCCGGGCCACGGCGTAACACGGCATCGCAGACGGCATCGCAGCGCGGCACCGCTCGACAGACGCGCGTGACCGGCATGGTTGGCCTGGCCGGTGCTCTCATGCTCACCGCGAGCGCCGCCTTCATGGCGCTCACGCGCAAGGACACGAAGGCCACGAAGCCCGATCTCGAGCCTTCGTCACCGCTTGACGAAGCGCGGCTGCTCGGCATCATCCGCTCGTCGATGGAAGCGATCATCACTATCGACGAAAACCAGCGGATCGTCATGTTCAACCCGGCGGCGGAACGCCTGTTCGGCTGCCCGGCGGCCGACGCGCTCGGTACTTCCCTAAGCCGCTTCCTGCCCGAGCGTTTTCGCGCCGGTCACGCCGCACATGTCCGCCAGTTCGGCGTCACCGGCGTGTCCGACCGGCAAATGGGCGGCCGGCGCATACTGTACGGATTACGCGCGAACGGCAATGAATTCCCGTTCGAAGCATCGATTTCCCAATTCGAGGACGATCATGGCGGCAAGCTTTACACGGTGATGCTGCGCGACATCAGCGCGCAAGTCGACGCGGAACGCTTGCTGCAGCGCTCGCACGAAGAATTACGCGAGCTCTCCGCGAACCTCTTGAACGTCCGCGAGGAAGAAAAGTCCCGCATTGCAAGGGAATTGCATGATGACCTGGGCCAGCAATTGACCGCGCTGAAAATGGATATCTCTTCGCTTGAACTTCGCGCCGGAACGGACGCGGAGGCGCGCACGCAATTGCGCGGCATGCAGCGCCTGATCGATACGACCGTGGCTTCCATGCGCCGGATTGCGGCCGACCTGCGCCCGGTGATGCTCGATGACCTGGGTCTGGTCCCCGCCATAGACTGGCTTGCGAACGACTTCACGAACCGCTACGGCATCGACGTCGAGCGGCGGATCGACGCGAGACACACCATTTTCAGCCGCGACGGCGCGACTGCCGTGTTCCGGATCGTGCAGGAAGCGCTGACCAACGTGGCGCGCCATGCGCAAGCCAGCCGTGTCGATCTGGCGTTGTACCTGGAAGATGACCGCTGCATCCTGCGGATTGCCGACGACGGAATCGGCGCGCATGAACGTGCGGATGCCGGGCGCAAGTCCTTCGGTCTGATCGGCATTCGCGAGCGGGTGCACGGGCTGGGCGGGTCGGTCTCGATCGAGTCGGGTATTGGACAGGGGTTCGCGGTGACCGTGACGTTCCCGCTGGCCACCTTGCAACAGGACGACGATTTCTTCGACAATCCGGAAAACACCGAGGAAGAACCGCTGCAATGACCCGAGTCTTGATCGCCGATGACCACGCCCTCGTACGCGACGGGCTACGCCATATCCTGCGCGGCGCGAGCGGCCTGGAAGTCGCCGGCGAAGCCAGCGACGGCGCGACCACCATGGCAATGATCCGCGCCACCCCGGCGGACGTGCTGGTTCTCGACCTGTCGATGCCGGGCAGGAATGGCGTCGAACTGCTCAAGCAGATCAAGGACGAGAAACCGGCGCTGCGCATCCTGGTCCTCACGATGCATGCTGAACAGCAGTACGCGGTGCGTGCGTTCAAGGCGGGCGCATCGGGTTATCTGACGAAGGAAAGCGCGAGCGCCGAGCTGGTCACGGCGGTCAGCAAGGTGGCGGCAGGCGGCGTGTACGTCAGCCTGGCCATGGCGGAGCGGCTCGCGCAAAGCCTGAACGAACCCGCCGACGACCTGCCGCACAGCCGGCTGTCCGACCGTGAGTTCGAGGTATTCCGGCGGATCGCGGCGGGCGAAACCATCACCCAGATCGCCCAGGCGCTGTCGGTCAGCGCCAAGACCGTCAGCACGTACAAGACCCGCATCCTCGAAAAAATGCAGATGCCGCACGACACCGCGCTGGTCCGCTACGCCATGCGCCACAAGCTCTTCGACGACGACTGCGACGCCTGATATCGATAACCCGCTACGCATCAAGGTTGTGTAATGCGTGTAGTCCGATCCCTACAACCCTTCCCAAATCCCTACACCATGTCTGGCCGCTCGCCGATTTTATTTTGAGATAACCTCGACCATACTTCGAGGCATGAACTCAAACGGTTGCGGGCCATGCTGAAGATCTTCCTTGTCGACGACTCAAGCCTTGTGCGCCACCGCCTGTGCGCGCTGATTGGCGCGCTGCCCGACGTGGTGATCGTGGGCGAGTCGGAAGAAGCGGACACGGCGCTGGGATGCATCCGCATGACCCGCGCCGATCTCGTGATCGTTGACCCACATCTGGCCGGCGGCAACGGCATGGAGATTGTCGAATCGCTGGGGCGGGCCACGCCGCCCGTCCTGACCATGGTGTTGACCAATCATTCCGGACCGGCGTTTCGTGCCGCGTGCCAGCGCGCGGGCGCCCGCTATTTCTTCGACAAGACCAGCGAGTACGAACTGGCTCGCGACACGATTGCGCAACTGGCCAGTGCTCCTCGTTCCGAGCCAGCATCCTGCGAACCGGCATGACCGCCCTGCACCCTGTCCGCACAGCTCGTCAGTCCATCCATTCACTGATCATCCGACTCTTCTGGAGACAGGCATGACCTCAGCTACCGCTTGCGCGCCCACCGCTTCGACCTCTTCGACCGCTATGCCTTTGGCTTACAGGCCGCAATCCACCATCACGGAATCACCACCACCGGGCACCCGTGCGGTCACGAACTGCTCCGCGTGTTCATTGCACCCCATCTGCATGCCGCCTCATCTGAGCACGACCGAGCTGGCCCGGCTCGACGCCATTGTGTGTTCCACGCGGATCGTGAGACGCGGCGAAACGCTCTATCGCGCCGGCGATAAATTCAAAAGCATCTACGCCGTGCGCGTCGGCTGCTTCAAGACGGTCATCACGCATCGCGATGGTCACGAGCAGGTCACGGGGTTTCATATCGCGGGCGAACCGCTCGGACTCGACGGCGTGTGCTCCGATGAACAGAATTGCGACGCGATCGCGCTCGAGGACAGCAAGGTGTGTGTCATCCCGTTCGACCTGCTCGAGGACCTTTGCCACGACGTGAAGGCGATGCAGCAGCATGTGCATCGCATGATGAGCGGCGAGATCGTGCGTGAATCCGGGCTCATGATGATGCTCGGCACGATGACCGCGCAGCAGCGCGTGGCTGCGTTCCTGCTCAACTTGTCGAAGAGGATGAAAACGCGGGGATACTCCTCGGCGGAATTCAACCTGCGCATGACGCGCGAAGAGATTGGCAGCTATCTTGGGCTGAAACTCGAGACCGTCAGCCGCATGTTCTCCAAGCTGCAGCAAGCGGGTGTGATCGATACGAACGGCAAGCAGGTTCATATTCTCGACAGCGAAAAGCTCGCCGGGGTTTGATCAAAGCGAACGGACATGCCTATAGAGTACCTGCGAGGTTTTGCGCGGCCGCAGCGCACCGACCAGAATAACCGGCGCCTCGGGCGCTGGCTTGCGTTCATTGCGGGCGCGGCGAACGCGGGCGGCTTCCTTGCTGTCGGGCAGTACACCTCGCATATGTCGGGAATCGTATCGGCACTCGCCGATAACCTCTCCATAGGCGACTTCGGCCTCGTCATCGCGGGACTGAGTTCACTCGTGGCGTTCACGGCTGGGGCGGCCACCTCCGCGATCATGATCAACTGGGGCCGGCGGCGCCGGGCACAAAGCGAATACGCGCTGCCTTTGATGCTGGAAGCCGTGCTGCTGCTCGTGTTCGGTCTGCTCGGATCGAACCTGGAAAACAACCGCATCCTGTTCGTGCCCGCGACCGTGGCGTTGCTGTGCTACGTGATGGGTCTGCAGAACGCGATCATCACGAAGATCTCCAAAGCCGAGATTCGCACCACGCATATGACCGGCATCGTCACGGATATCGGCATTGAACTTGGCAAGCTTTTTTACTGGAACGTGTCCGAGTCGGGGCCCGGCGTTGCCGCTGTGAAGGCGGACCGGTCGCGGCTCTGGCTGCTGGCGTCGCTGCTTGGGATGTTCTTTACCGGCGGCCTCGCGGGCGCGCTGGGTTTCAAGTATGTGGGTTTCATATCGACGCTGCCGCTGTCGGCCATGCTGGTCGTGCTGGCAGTCGTGCCGCTGATGGACGATCTGGTCGGTCAGCGACGCTAGCGCCCGTAGTCCGGCCATGTAGCCGATGAGATCTGATTGAGCGCTGGTGTCTCGCAGGTGCCTGCTCAGCCCACGAATTGCAGAGGGAATTCAATCCCCTCTGCAATTCGATCATTCACTTCAGGCTGCAAAATCCAGCACTATCCGGCCTTCTATATCGCCCTTGCTCATGCGCGAGAATACGTGATTGATGTTCTCGAGTTTATCGGTCGCTACCGTGGCTTTGACCTTGCCCTCTTCGGCGAAGATCAGCGACTCCTGAAGATCGAGACGAGTGCCGACAATCGATCCGCGTACGGTGATCCCGCCCAACACCACGTTGAAGATAGGCAAGGGAAAGTCACCGGGCGGCAAGCCGTTCAGGGAAACCGTGCCACCACGCCGCACCATGCCGAGCGCCTGTGAGAACGCCTGGG
This sequence comes from Caballeronia udeis, assembly GCF_044909315.1. GTDB lineage: Bacteria > Pseudomonadota > Gammaproteobacteria > Burkholderiales > Burkholderiaceae > Caballeronia > Caballeronia udeis_A. The sequence continues at coordinate 52,594 of NZ_JBIYEB010000024.1, read as the reverse complement.
GCGAAACTGCGGTAACAAGCACCCCGTGCGCCCCGCCAATTTCCTTTTTGATGAACGCGACAGGATCGGTCGTCTTTGCGTTGACAGTGACGGCAGCACCAAGACGCGTGGCGAGTTCGAGCTTTTTATCGTCGATATCGACGGCGGCCACGTTGAGACCCATTGCCTTTGCGTACTGCACTGCCATATGCCCAAGCCCACCGATTCCGGAAATGACGACCCAGTCCCCGGGTTTCGTATCCGTCATCTTCAGCCCCTTGTACACCGTCACACCGGCGCACAGGATTGGCGCGATCTCGATGAAGCCGATCCCTTTCGGCAAGTGACCCACATAGTTCGCGTCGGCAAGCGCGTATTCGGCAAAACCGCCGTTCACGGAATACCCCGTGTTCTGTTGCGATTCGCAAAGCGTCTCCCATCCGCCCAGGCAATGCTCGCAATGTCCGCACGCGGAGTACAGCCATGGAACACCCACGCGATCGCCTTCCTTGACGTGGCGCACGCCGGCCCCGACTTCAGTCACGTAACCGACACCCTCATGTCCCGGGATGAACGGTGGATTGGGTTTGACCGGCCAATCTCCGTGGGCGGCATGCAGGTCGGTATGGCAAACGCCACAGGCTTCTATCTTGACAAGCACCTGGCCCGCACCGGGCGTCGGCACCGTGACTTCCTCGATCTGCAGCGGCTGGCCAAACGCGCGCACTACAGCCGCTTTCATTGTCTTGCTCATCGTTCACCTCTCGTCAATGCATGGTTAAAGCAGTAGCGCCTCTCAGGAGGCGCTACTGTGGATGCAACTGGAATCTTCCTGCCGCAGGGGGTCATGCCTGTGCCGTGATAAACCGTGCCTGCGGGCGCGCGGTCTTGATATCTGAAGCCGTTATTGCGTCTCACGGACCAGCAGGACAGGACAACACGAGGACCGCAGAAAACGCTCCGCGACGCTACCCATGGTTATCCGGCTCATGCCACGCCGTCCGTGCGTGCCCATGACCACGAGATCAGCGCCATTGCGCTGCGCGCAGCGCAGCAGGCAGTCCGCGACATCCTCCGAGATGTTGTCGGTTTCTGCCACTTCGACATCGCACTTGAGCCCGTGCTCCGCCATGACGGCCCGCGCATCCGCCAGTACACGCTCGCCGTCACAACGCAGCGTGTCGACAAACGCGAACTGATCGAAGTTCGCCGCATACATGAACATCGCGGACCGGTCGAGTACATAGACGGCCGTTATCTTTTCGTAGCCTGCATTCGCCATATGAACGGCCTGAAGCAATGCACGCCTGGAGCATTCGCTGCCATCCACCGCGATCAGGATGTTTCGATACATAGACATAGTCGTCTCCTCAATTCGCGGCCCGCGTGAAGGGGTTGATGAACCCCGTTGCCAGAATCAGTTCCTCTTATGGATGAACAAGCGCGCGATTTTTACCAAACGTCCACTTATCAATTTAGGCGTCAACCCAGGCTTGTCGTTGACCTATGTCAACCAGCCTGTTCCCGGCGAAACAACCCAAAGCCGGAATCACCTCGCTGTGCGAATTTGTCCATTCGTCTGCCCGGTCTGTTTGATTTGCATCAACAGGTCGTCTGGTGGAGATCCCATAGTTGACTTGCGGCAGTGCCTCGATTCGACCAGCGTCGACCATGCGAGAGGCGCATAACCCCTCACACGGGCAAAGCCCACTCGGGCCATCAAGAGCTCCCAGGCGACGGCTGCCGTTTGCCCGTCCATCTCACGACTCAAGCGAGGAGACTATGTCTACCATCGAATCGATTCCCCTCATCCCTGCGCAGGGTATTCCCTTGACACGCCATGCCGCGATTGACGGAATGGATGCCTATCTCGCACTCGTGGCTGAAGCCGCTCAGGATCACGAAGCCTTCTGGGCGCGTCTGGCCCGCGAGCATCTGAACTGGCGTCGCCCGTTTACGCGGATTCTTAACGACGACAATGCTCCGTTCTACAGATGGTTCGAGGACGGGGAGCTCAATGCGTCGTATAACTGCCTTGACCGGAATCTCATCAACGGCAACGCGGACAAGACCGCGATCATCTTCGAATCGGACGACGGCCGGGTCTCTTCCATCACGTATCAGGCGCTGTACCACAGGGTATGCCGGCTCGCCAACGCATTGCGGGCACGCGGGGTGAAGAAAGGCGACCGCGTGGTCATCTACCTGCCGATGTCAGTCGAAGGCGTCGTCGCCATGCAAGCGTGTGCGCGCATCGGTGCGCCGCACTCGGTTGTCTTTGGTGGTTTTTCCGCCAAATCGCTCCACGAGCGGATGGTGAACGTGGGTGCGGTCGCGGTCATTACCGCTGATGAACAGGTCCGTGCCGGCAAGACCCTGCCGCTGAAGACGATCGTTGACGAGGCGCTCGCAATGGGTGGCACCGACGCCGTCAAGACCGTCGCCATCTATCGGCGCACCGGCGGACGGATTCCGTGGATCGGGGGCCGTGACGCCTGGCTGCATGAGCTTGAGAATGACCAGCCGGAAACCTGCGAGCCTGAATGGGTTGGCGCCGAGCATCCGCTGTTCGTGTTGTATACGTCGGGATCCACCGGCACGCCGAAAGGCGTCCAGCATAGTACAGGGGGTTACCTGACATGGGCGGCCGTCACCATGCGATGGACCTTCGACATCAAGCCGGACGATGTATTTTGGTGTACCGCCGATATTGGCTGGATCACGGGGCATACGTACATCTGCTATGGACCGACTGCCGTCGGTGCGACCCAGGTCATTTTCGAGGGCGTGCCCACCTACCCGAACGCGGGCCGCTTCTGGGACATGATCCAGCGCCACAAGGTGTCGATCTTCTACACCGCACCGACCGCCATCCGCTCGCTGATCAAGAGCGCTGACGCAGACCGTGCTGTCCATCCTGCAAGCTACGACCTGAGCACGCTGCGCATCCTCGGGACGGTGGGCGAACCCATCAACCCAAGTGCGTGGACGTGGTATGCGGAGCAAGTCGGCGGTGGCGGGTGCCCCGTACTCGACACCTTCTGGCAGACCGAGACAGGCGGTCACATGATCACCCCGTTGCCGGGTGTCACCCCGCTGGTTCCCGGATCCTGCACGCTGCCGCTACCCGGCATAGATGCCGCGATCGTCGATGAAACCGGCAACGAGGTCCCGAACGGGCAAGGCGGAGTGCTGGTCATCAGAAAGCCCTGGCCCTCGATGATCCGCACCGTATGGGGCAACCCGGAGCGCTTTCGCAACGGTTATTACCCGCAGGAACTTGGCGGCAACCTGTATCTCGCCGGAGATGGTGCGATCCGCGATCCCGACACGGGTTATTTCACCATCACGGGCCGTGTCGACGATGTGCTGAACGTATCGGGTCACCGCATGGGCACGATGGAGATCGAGTCGGCGCTGGCGGCTTGTCCGTTGGTCGCGGAGGCGGCGGTGGTGGGTCGTCCCGATGAAACCTTCGGCGAAGCCATTGTCGCGTTCGTCGTGCTGAAAGGGCTGCGGCCCACGGGTGCCGACGTGAAACGCATAGCCGACGAGTTGCGTGCATGGGTCGGCAAGGAGATCGGTCCGATTGCGAAACCGAAGGAGATCCGCTTCGGCGACGCGATGCCAAAAACGCGTTCCGGCAAGGTCGTGCGCCGCATGTTGCGCTCGGTCGCGAAGGGCGAAGAAGTCTCGCAAGACACGTCGACCGTTGAAAACCCCCAGGTGATCGCGCAGTTCGCCGACCCGGCGTGAAGATCGAAGCACAAGAGGGTCGAACCGTGCGGGTTCGTCGCGCGGCCATTGATTCGTTGTAACTGCTGCGCGACAGCTTCCGTTTGCTTCAGGAGACATTCATCATGAACTTCAAGACACCTAACCCCGCATCGCTCGGGCTTGCCGGATTCGCTTTGACAACCTGGCTGCTCAGCATGATCAACGCCGGATGGTTCACAGGCGACGCCATGGGCATTGTGCTCGCCGTCGCCTTCGCTTACGGCGGTACCGCACAAGCAGTGGCTGGACTGATGGAGATTCCTCGCGGCAACACGTTCGGCGCCACCGCTTTCCTGAGCTATGGGGCGTTCTGGTGGTCGCTCGCGCTTTTCGTGGTGTTCCTCCATGACAAAGTGCCGGCCGCCTTCATCGGCTGGTACTTGTTCCTGTGGGGCGTGTTCACACTGTATATGTGGGTCGCGACATGGCGCTCGGCGCGTGCGCTGCAACTGGTGTTCTTCGTGCTGTGGATCACCTTCTTCGTGCTGGCTGCAAGCGAATGGACCGGCCTCGTGTGGCTGCATCACGCAGGCGGCTATTGCGGCCTTGTTACAGCGGTGCTTGCGTTCTATCTGTCGGCTGCGGAAATCATCAACGAGATGCATGGGCGCAACGTACTGCCTGTGGGGACAGGCGCGACGGCGATTGTCGTGTCGGTGCCGGTTGATTCAACCCACAACCTGCAACGAAGCTGATCGACAGTTGATGGGCACGCGGCGGCCTTTTGCGGCATCGAAACTGCCGCGAATGTGACTCATGGACGGTTGACCCAGATCAAGGGTTTGCACCAATCGGCAGATACAGTTGACTCCAGCATGCGCCACGCACGCGTTCGTTCGCGGACCGCCATGCCGCCATGCGCTTGCGCCTCCCCTGTCTCGTGCCGGGGTCGCAGTCTGCCTGAAGGAGCCAAATTGAACCATCGCCAGCCGGTCACCACCATCGAAAACCATCCATTGACGGTTGGAGTCGAGAACACGAACGCGACGCCGGCCGAATCGCTTCCGGGGTTCGACCGGGCCGCCGTTGAGTCCGTACCGCAAAAAAACCGTCCTTCCGGCGTGCTTTCCGACGACGCAGCGCAAGGCCGCGTCGTCGCGGTGCGAGGCGCTATCGTGGACGTCGCGTTCGACCATGCTGCGTTGCCGCTCATTGAAGAATCGCTCTCCATCTTCACTGACCGCGGACCGCCGATCATAGCGGAAGTGCAAGCGCATCTGGATGAATACACGGTGCGCGCGCTTGCGCTGCAGTCGACCAACGGCCTGAATCGCGGCACGGCGGTGCGTGCATCCGGCGGGCCGATCCTCGTACCGGTAGGTGAAGCCATGCTCGGCCGTCTGATCGATGTCACCGGCACGCCGGGAGATCGCGGCGCCCCCTTTGCCGACGACGTCCCGCGTCGCCCGATTCATCGCGCCCCGCCGCCATTTGCATCGCAGAGTGCGGCTACCGAGATTTTCTGGACCGGCATCAAGGTCATCGACTTGTTGACGCCGCTTGCGCAGGGCGGAAAGGCCGCGACCTTCGGCGGCGCAGGAGTGGGCAAGACCGTGCTCGTGATGGAGCTCATCCATGCGATGGTCGAACGCTATAAAGGCATCTCGGTCTTCGCCGGAGTCGGCGAGCGGTCGAGGGAAGGTCACGAGATGCTGCTCGACATGCGCAACTCTGGCGTACTGCCGCGTACCGTGCTGGTCTACGGCCAGATGAACGAGCCGCCCGGCGCGCGCTGGAGGGTGCCGTTGACTGCGCTCACTGTCGCGGAATACTTTCGCGATGAACGCCACCAGAACGTACTGCTGCTGATGGACAACGTCTTCCGGTTTGTCCAGGCCGGTGCCGAGGTCTCCGGCCTGCTTGGCCGGCTGCCCTCGCGGGTTGGCTACCAGCCAACGCTCGCCAGCGAGGTAGCGGCGCTACAGGAGCGCATTGTGTCGGTCGGAGGTGTGTCGGTGACTGCAATCGAGGCTGTCTACGTTCCGGCGGACGACTTCACCGACCCGGCCGTGACGACCATCGCGGCGCATGTGGACAGCATGATCGTCCTGTCCCGTTCGATGGCCGCCGAGGGCATGTATCCCGCCATCGACCCGATCGCTTCGTCGTCCATCCTGCTCGATCCGGCTTTCGTGGGCGACGAACACGCCGCGGTCGCGATCGAGGTGCGCAAGACCATCGAACATTATCGGGAATTGCAGGACGTGATCTCGCTGCTGGGCGTCGAGGAACTCGGCGTGGACGATCGCCGGATCGTTGGGCGGGCCCGTCGCCTGCAGCGCTTCCTGAGCCAGCCATTCACGGTCACGGAGGCGTTCACAGGCGTACCCGGCCGCTCCGTGGTGGTTGCCGACACCATCGCCGGCTGCAAGGCAATCCTCGCCGGCGAGTGCGACGCGTGGCAGGAAAGCTCGCTCTACATGATCGGCACACTCGATGAAGCCCGCGCTCGCGAAGCGGCCTCGTCAACTGCGCCCGCGGCCCAAGCCAAGCCGGCTGCGGAGCACGTCGAATCATGAGCGCGCTCCTGCATCTGACCATCGCCACGCCGGCGCGCGTGCTGTTCGACAGCACGGAGGTCGTTGCGCTGCGCGCCGAGGATGCCAGCGGCAGTTTCGGCATTCTGCCCGGCCACGCGGCGTTCCTGACCGTGCTTGCGCCGTCCGTGCTGCGCTGGCATGCGGCTGACGGTGTCGAACAATTCTGCGCCGTAAAGGAAGGTGTGCTGCGGGTATCGGGTGGCCACGAAGTATCGATAGCGTGCCGCGAAGGCGTAATGGGCGCGAGCGGCACATCGCTTGAAGTGCTCGAGGCGCAAGTCGATGCCGCCCGCGCGGTGCAACTCGACGCGGTGCGGCGCGCCCGCGTGGATGAAACCCGTCTCCATGCGCAAGCCGTGCGCCAGTTGCTGCGCTATCTGCGCCCGAGCGCAAAACCAGCGGAAGGAGCCGGATCGTGACTCAGCCCCCGCCGGACGACGTAGAGCGCAAGCGCGACCCGAAGCGCAATGCCGAAGACGATGCCGACCGCATGGCCCTCGCCGCTCGGCAAGCCGTAGAGCGCGAACGCCAGGCGCAGAAAGAGCCGGAACCATCGCTTGGCGCCCGCCTCGGCCAGATCGGGATTCTCGGCTGGACCATCGTCGTCCCGACGCTGCTTGGGCTCGTGATTGGGCGTTGGCTCGACCGGCACTTCAACACGGGCGTGTTCTTTTCTGCGCCGCTACTCATGGTTGGTGCTGCCATCGGACTGTGGTCCGCATGGAAATGGATGCATCGGCAAACCCGGAGAGACCGGCAATGACTTATCAATTCCCGCTCGCAGCCCAGATCGCGATTGGCGTGGGTGTCGGCCTCGCCGCCGGTGCGATCCACTTCGCGACCTTGCGCTGGAACGTCCGGCTGCTGATCGCGGGTACGCCGGTCAAAGCAATCGGGCTGCAACTCCTGCGCCTTGCGGGCGTGGCCATTTTGTTCGGTATCCTTGCGAAACTTGGCGCATGGCCGCTGTTATGCGGAGCGGCCGGGTTGCTGCTGGCACGCAGCGTTATCCTGCGACGCGTCCAGGTCACGCCATGATTGCCTCGCCTCTCGCTACCGCCACGCTGTTCCATATCGGACCGATCGGCATATCGGCGCCGGTGGTAGCAACGTGGGTCATCATGGCCCTGCTTGGCGGAGGCGCCGCCTGGTACACGCGCCGCTTGTCGCTCACGCCATCGAAAGTGCAGACGGTGCTCGAACTGCTGGTCAGCACCATTGACGACCAGATTCGCGACACGATGCAAGCCGAGCCCGAACGCTATCGTTCCTTGGTAGGCACGCTCTTCCTGTTCATCCTCGTCAGCAACTGGTCGTCGCTGCTGCCGGGTGTCGAGCCCCCCACGGCGCATGTGGAAACCGACGCCGCGCTGGCCCTGATCGTGTTCTGCGCGACCATTTTCTACGGCGTGCGCACGCGCGGCCTCGGCCGTTACCTCGCTACCTTTGCCGAGCCCACCTGGATCATGATTCCGCTCAACGTGGTCGAACAGATCACGCGAACCTTCTCGCTGGTCGTGCGCCTGTTCGGCAACGTGATGAGCGGCGTCTTTGTCGTTGGCATCGTGCTGTCGCTCGCGGGGCTGCTGGTACCTATCCCGCTGATGGCGCTCGACCTGTTGACCGGCGCGGTGCAGGCGTACATCTTCACGGTTCTCGCGATGGTCTTCATTGGCGCCGCGCTAGCCGAAAACTCCACAAAAACTTCCAGCAAAGAGGCAGGCCAGCCATGAACAATCTGATCCAGGTAGTGAGCATTCTCGCAGCAGCCCTTGCCGTCTCGTTCGGCGCTATTGGACCGGCACTCGGCGAAGGCCGTGCGGTCGCGGCCGCTATGGACGCGCTTGCGCGGCAGCCGGAATCCGCCGGCACGATCTCGCGCACGCTGTTCGTCGGCCTGGCGATGATCGAGACCATGGCGATCTACTGCCTGGTGATCGCCCTGCTCGTGTTGTTCGCCAACCCGTTCGTGAAATGAGCGGGCGCTGATCATGCACATAGACTGGTGGACTCTTCTCCTGCAGACAATCAATGCGCTCGTGCTCGTCTGGTTGCTTGCGCGCTTTCTGTTCCGGCCGGTGGCGAAGATCGTGGCGGAACGCCAGCACGCAGCGGCGGCTCTGATGGCCGATGCCGCCGCCGCGAAAGCCGCGGCGCTCGACGAACAGCAGAAGGCCGCCGCGCAGAGTGCTGAACTTGCCGGGCAACGCGCGCATCTGCACGAAGCGGCGACGGCCGAAGCCGCGCAACTCAAGGCATCGCTCGAGAACGCGGCACGCACCGAGACAGACCAGATGCGCACGGCCGCGCAAACCGCGATTGACGCCAGCCGGCGCGAGGCTGCCGCGGCGGACTCTGATCGCGCGTCACAATTCGCACTCGATGTCACCGCGCGGCTGCTCGATCGCCTGCCCGCCGAGGCCCGGATAGCGGGTTTCATCGACGGACTCGCCCGTGAGCTGGCCGCACTACCCGAGGCGACCCGGACGCAACTTACCGGCGACGAGGAAGCGGTCCACCTGATCGTGCCTCGCGCGCTCAGTGCCGAAGAACTGGCCGCGTGTCAGGCGGCCATCACCCAGGCCCTCGGGCACCCGTTGCAGGTTCAGGTCACCGTCGATCCCGCCGTGATCGCGGGGCTTGAACTGGAAGCGCCGCACGCCGTGGTGCGCAATAGTTTTCGCCACGATCTCGCCGGCCTCAAAATGGAGCTTCTCACCTGATGACACTCACCCGGCCCGACCTCGCTGCAGCAGACAACGACTGGCTCGCCAGCAGCCGCGCCGCCCTCGCCCGCGCTCCGTTTGCCGCGCAGGCGGAAACTGTCGGACGCGTGGAGCACGTGTCCGACGGCATTGCCTCTGTCTCCGGCCTGCCCGATGTGCGCTTGAACGAGCTGCTGCGTTTCGAGGGCGGCCGGTTCGGCTTTGCGCTCACACTGGACGCCGATGCTATCGGTGCGGTGCTTCTCGATGACGGCGACGCAATTTCCGCCGGGTCCCGCGTCACCGGCACAGGGCAGGTGGTGGAAGTGCCGGTCGGTCCCGGACTGCTCGGGCGAGTGGTCGATCCGCTCGGCCGGCCACTCGACAACGACGAACCCGTACCGGCTGAAATGCACTTGCCGATCGAGCGCCCGGCGCCTTCCATCATCGACCGGGATCTGGTCGCGCAGCCGGTCGCCACCGGCATCCTGCTGATCGACGCGCTGTTTGCAATCGGGCGTGGCCAGCGCGAACTGATCATTGGCGACCGGGCGACCGGCAAGACCTCGATCGCGATTGACACGATCGTGAATCAGAAGCACTCCGACATGATCTGCGTGTATGTGGCGATCGGTCAGCGCGCGACCGCCGTGCAGCGCGTGATCGATGCCGTGCGCCGCCACGGCGCGCCGGAGCGATGCGTCTTCGTGGTTGCCCCGGCGGCTTCCTCGCCGGGCTTGCAATGGATCGCGCCGTTTAGCGGTTTCTCCATCGCGGAGTATTTTCGTGACCGTGGGCAACATGCGCTCATTGTGATCGACGACCTGAGCAAACATGCCGCGACGCATCGCGAACTCGCGCTGCTCACACGCGAACCGCCCGGGCGCGAGGCGTATCCCGGCGATATCTTCTATCTGCATGCGCGGCTGCTGGAGCGGGCGGCGAAACTGTCCGGGGAACTGGGTGGCGGGTCACTCACCGCACTGCCGATCGCGGAAACAGATGCCGGTAATTTGTCGGCCTACATCCCCACCAACCTGATCTCGATCACCGATGGGCAGATCATGCTCGACGCAGCGCTGTTCGCCGCCAACCAGCGCCCCGCGGTGGACGTTGGCCTGAGCGTGAGCCGGGTCGGTGGCAAAGCGCAGTTGCCCGCGCTGCGCAAGGTATCCGGGCGCTTGCGGCTCGATTATTCCCAGTTCCTTGAACTTGAAATGTTCACGCGCTTTGGCGGGGCGATGGAGCCAAGGGTGAAGGCGCAAGTGGTCCGCGGCGAGCGCATTCGCGCATTGATCACACAGCCGCGTTTTGCGCCGCTGCGCCCCATCGATGAAATCGCGCTGCTTGCCGCGCTCGCCGACGGCGTGTTTGACTCGCTGCCGGTCGGCTGCATTGCGGCGGTTCGCACGCGTCTTGCCGCGCATCTTGACGCGCATGGCGGCCCTGCCGCGAGCGACGCGCTGGTTGCCACGGGCACGCTCGATGACGCCACGCTAAGCGGACTCGTCGCGGCCGTACGCGATCTTGCAGTGCAAGTTGGCGCGGCGCCTGAGCCTGAAGTCAAGCAGGAAACCGCACCCGAGGCCACGTCGACATGAGCAATAAACTTAGCGAAGTGCAGGCGCGCATGAATGGCGTGCACGGGCTCGAATCTGTGGTCGGCGCCATGCGTGGCATTGCGGCGGCCCGCTCGCGTGAAGCGCGCAGTCGTCTGGATGGCATTCGGGCCTGCGCGCAGATAGTCAGTGCGGCGATCGGCGACGCGCTGCTGCTGATCGACGATCACGCGTCGCACGAAACCGCGGCAACCGGGCAAGATGCGGCCATGGTGATCGTGCTGTGCGCGGAACAGGGGTTCGTCGGTACATTCAACGAGCATCTGATCGATGCAGCGTTGGCATCGAGTACAGGTTCCGCGCGCGCTGCGCCGACGCAATACCTGATGCTCGGCGACCGCGGGATCGTGGCGGCGACGGAACGCGGGTTGAACATTAGCTGGTCCGCACCGATGATCACCCATGCCGACGAAGTTCCCGCGCTCGCCGATCGCCTCACCGGCGTCCTGTTCCAACGCCTGGTCGCCGGGGGGACGACTCGCGTGAGCGTGATCCACGCGACGCCGAACCCGACGGCCACCGTCGAGATCGTGGAGCAGGCGCTGCTGCCGTTCGACTATGGGCGCTTCTCCGCTACCTCATCGGCAACCGTACGCGGCGACCCGCCACTCATTACGCTCGCACCGCGGCGCCTGTTATCGCAGCTTGCGGAGGAATACATCTTCGCGCAGCTTTGCGAGGCAATCATGCTGTCGTTCGCAGCCGAAAACGAAGCGCGCATGCGGGCGATGATCGCCGCGCGCACGAACGTGCACGACAAACTTGAAGCATTGACCGGCGACTATCGCCGGCTGAGGCAAGAAGAGATCACGTCGGAAATCGTGGAGCTTTCCGCAGGAAGCATTGCCGCCGGCAGGCCTTCAAAAAAACCGCGCCCGCGCAATGGGCACGGCTCCAACCCCTCCTTCTGACACCACCACGCCATCATGGACGAGCCTTCCCAGGAATACGATGCAGAGGGCCGCGATCCAGTGATCGGCCCCACCAAACCGCATTTGCTCGGCGTGCTGGGGCCCGGCCTGATCACCGGTGCCTCCGACGACGACCCGAGCGGCATCGCCACCTACAGTCAGGTCGGCGCGGCCTTCGGCTACGGACTCTCCTGGACACTTCTGTTCAGCTATCCGCTGATGGTCGCCATCCAGATGATCAGCGCACGCATCGGCCGCACAACGGGACACGGCATAGCAGGCGTGCTGCGCCTGCACTACTCGGCGTGGCTGCTGCAGTGGATCGTAGTGCTTCTGCTGATTGCGAATATCGTCAACCTGGGTGCGGACCTCGGTGCCATGGCCGACGCCCTTGCGCTGTTGCTGCCCGGTCCCAAGTGGCTCTACGTGCTGCTGTTCTCGGTGATTTGCGTCGCGATGCAGCTCCTGCTGCAATACACGCGCTACGTAGCGGTGCTGAAGTGGTTCACGCTGTCGCTGTTTGCGTATTTCGCCGTGCTGGCGGTGGCCCACGTTAACTGGGGCCAACTCGCCAGCAACCTGCTCCTGCCGCGGCCGGTGTGGAACTCGGCTTATCTGACAGCGGTGGTCGCGGTGTTCGGCACCACGATCAGCCCCTACCTGTTCTTCTGGCAATCCGATGAGGAAGTCGAGGACATGCACGTGCATCCCCGGCGGCACGATCTATTCGATGCACCTGAACAAGGTCCCAAGGCACTGCATCGCATCGAGGTCGACACGCTTGCCGGCATGGGATTGTCCAACCTGGTTGCGCTTGCCATCCTGGCGACCACGGCCGCGACATTGCACGCGGGCGGTATTGTCGATATTGAAACATCCGCTCAGGCGGCACAGGCTTTGAGACCTATCGCCGGGCAATTCGCCGCGCTGTTTTTCACGTTCGGACTGATCGGGACGGGCCTGCTGGCTGTACCTGTGCTCGCCGGATCGGCGGCGTATGCGATTGGTGAAGCGCGGGACTGGCCGGTGGGCTTCACGCGAAAAATGCAGGAGGCGAAGGCCTTTTACGCGACCATCGCGGTGGCTACGCTGATCGGCATGGTGATCAATTTCACCTCGATCAACCCGATCAAGGCCCTCTACTGGAGCGCCGTGCTCAACGGCGTGGTCGCCGTGCCGGTGATGTTCGTGATGATGAAAATAGTATGTCGTCCAGACATCATGGGAAAGTTTGCGGCCAAGGGCTGGTTGCGGGCGCTGGGCTGGATGGCGACAGCAGTCATGCTGGTGATTTCGGTGGGCATGGTAATCACCTCGATCTGACGCAGCGCCACCGTGTCGCCCTTGGCCTGCGAATTGCTGCAGAACACGCGCAGTTGACTCGTGGTCAGGGCCTTGTCAGCCATTTCCCGTCCTGCGCCGCATTGACCTACACTTCTAGCGATATGATTGATCGAGGTAGCTGAGTGGCTTGACCAGGCGTAGACCAGGCAAACGCGATATCCGCCGTCGCAACGCATCAGCTCAGACGAAAACTCCTTCCACTTTTATTTTAGGTTAGAAATGAAATTCAAGGACTATTACGAAGCCTTGGGAGTCGAGCGCACCGCGACACTGGCGGACATCAAGAAGGCGTACCGCAAGCTCGCTCACAAATATCATCCCGACGTCTCCGCCGAAGCGGACAGCGAAGCGAAGTTCAAGGACGTCGCCGAAGCGTATGCCACGCTGAAAGACCCGGAAAAACGCGAAGCCTACGACAACCTCGGCAAACATCCGGCCGGTGAATCGTTCACGCCGCCACCGGACTGGCAGCAACATTTCCATACAGGCGATGCCGGTCTTGACGACGTCGATCTCGCCGATCTTTTTTCAGCCTTTGGCCGGGGCGGCGGCGCTGGCAGTCAACGCAGACAAAGCTTTCCGGTTCCCGGGCAGGACTACGAGATCGCCACGCCGGTGACGCTTGAACAGATTCATCGCGGAGACGAGATCGAACTAAGCGCCGAGCTTCCCGAGTACGACGCCAATGGCCTCGCGCATCGGGTGCCACGAACCTTTCGAATCACCATTCCCAAATCGGCGGCGAACGGTCAGCGCCTGCGGCTGGCCGGCAAGGGCGGCCCGGGGTTTAATGGCGGACGGCCCGGCGACCTGTATGTGTCACTTGTGTTGCAGCCGCATCCGCTTTACAGGCCCGATGGCCGCGACCTCTATATCGACCTGCCGCTCGCGCCGTGGGAGGCTGTATTGGGGGCGAGCGTACACGTGCCTACTCTTGCCGGCACGGTGGAGCTCAACGTGAAACCGGGCACGACCGCCGGGCAAAAATTGCGGCTCGCCAAGCGCGGGCTGGCGTCGGCCGATGGCAACGTCGGGGCGTTGTATGCCGTGGTCAGGATAGAAGTGCCGAAGACGGTAAGCGCTCGTGAACACGAGTTGCTGGAGCAACTGGCAGCGGCATCGACCTTCAACCCACGCAAACATTTCGCGTAAGGAGCAAATCCATGAGCACACCATTGAGCGAATCGGTCTGGCTTAACGACGTGGATGTTTGCCAGGTTGAATATCTGGCGGAGGTGTCGGGTTTATCGATTGAAGAAATTGAAGACCTCATTGATACCGGCATCATCAAGCCGGTGGACACCGGCGCGCCCCCACGCGTGTTCCAGCTTCGTTATGTCGTCACCGTCAAAACGGCACGGCGGCTGCGCGATGACTTCGAACTCGACCAACGCGGGCTTGCGCTGGCGCTGTCCTTATTGCAGCGCATAGACGAACTGCAAGCCGAAATTCACGCGACGAAGGCTCGGCTGGGACACCCTCGCTGATTGCATGGAAGCGGACCTTCACCAGGTCCGCTTCATGACGGATAGCGGATGTTATCGGTCATGAAGCGGGAAGGAATTCCCAAGCCTTCGCGGCTAGGAGAAGTTCTTCGGATTCTCTGCCGTTGTGACTCGAGCGGCTTGAGCAGCGTCAGCGACAGGTACGGGGGAAGGTTCGCTGATCCACGCTTCCAGAAGCGTCGATGTCACCGCCAGAATCACCGGGCCGACGAACAAACCTACTATGCCGAACGCGAACATGCCGCCCAACACGCCGGCCAGGATCAACAGCATCGAAAGGTTCACGCCACGCCGAATCAGAATTGGCCGCAACAGACTGTCGAGCATGGCGACTGCAACCGACCAGACCAGCAGCACAATGGCGACGACGGTCGAGCCATGCACAAAAAGCCACACGACCCCGCCGAGCAAAGGCAATGACGGGCCGATCTGGGCCAGACACAACATCAGCATGACCGCGGTCAATATGCCGGCAGCAGGAACACCTGCTATCCACAGACCGATCCCGCCCAGCGCGGACTGCGCCACCGCCGTCACGACAATCCCGAGCGCGACTGCGCGAACCGCCAGCCCCGCCAGCTTGACAGCTTCCGCGCCGCGCTGACCCGCCAGCCGGGATGCGAAGCGCGTGACGAAGCGGGCCGCTGCTTCACCCTGGCTGTAGAGAATGCCCGCGATGATGATCGTGACGAACATGTGAATCACGAACACGCCCACGGCCGCCGCATGGGCGAGCATCCAGCGCGCGACGATCGTCAGATAGGGTTCCAGCTTCGCCAGCAGGCCACCCGGCCCCGCGTCCGACAAGGTCTGCCATTCATGCGCGACGCGCTGCCCGGCAAGCGGGATCTCGCCGACCCAGTCGGGCGGCGGCGCCAATGCGTATTGAGGCAGACCCTTGATGGTCCCCATGATGTCGCTCCCATGCGAGGCCAGTGTCGAAATTGCCTCGTAGAGCGGCAACGCGATCACGACCAGCAGGATGATCAGCATGACCGTGGTGGCAATCCACCGGCGATTGCCGACGCGGCGCTGCACCGCCAGCATGACGGGCCAGGTCGCAACCACAATGGTGGTCGCCCAGATGAGCCCTGGAATGAAAGGCCGCAGGACATAAAGGCTGCCGATCATCAACGCTGACAGGATGACGATCACAAACATGATGCGGGCAATATCGACTGGATGACGCGGATTCATTTCGTGCTCCTGACAAGAATATCCTGGCTGTGCTTGAACGCGCGCGCTGAACATCCGACATGGGTTCCGGCCGCACGAGCCGCACAGCGAGCCCGATGCCTGATGGAGTTTACCGGCTATTGGTTTCCAACGGTGTGCCTTGACTGCGCACATGATATCGAATGCTTCCGCGCAACGTCACCTTCAGCATCCTGTGCGCGTCGCCGGAGTGCGTGCGCGTGGCAGGTACGCCCGAGCGGCGCGCTGCAAGTGAATATTGCCGGATCGCTCGGGGTCGCGATCCGCGAAGGTCCTGGTATCGGCATGCTGCCGCTGTATGCCGCGGCCGGGGGTTTGCGCAACGGTCCGCTGGTGCGCGTCCTGGACCAGCACATTTTGCAGAAGAAGAATATCGATGCGCTTTACGCATCGCGCCGCTTCGTCGATGCAAAAACGCGAACGTGCATCGACTTCCTGCGCACTTGCCGGCCCGCCGTGATCGAGCGCGATGAAGCGGTCCTCGCCGACGTAGCCCACCCCTGCAAGTCACGGATGTAGCTCACACCAAGCCACTTCAGCTTGACGAAACTTTCCCACCCGATTTCATAATAATGCCTTCCAGGCACGGGGCTTAATCTTAAACGCGTGCTTACCTGGACTTCGGTCACCGGTTGCGACAAGACTGCCCGGCGGTTTCCGGCGAGCACGTGAACTCGTCTTGAGGTTCCAGCGGCCTGCCTGATGCGCGGGAATCGCGGCTGAACAACACCGCGGCCGTGAGCCGACGCATCACACCTCGGCGCTCGACACCTTGTTCCGGCCAGTCGCCTTGGCGTTGTACAAGGCTTCATCGGCAGCCTTGATCACCGTCGTCAGGTCGTCGTCCATCTGCGGCTCACGGCTTACCGCGCCAATACTCGCGGTCACGCATCCATACTCGCTGCCTGCATGCTCGATATGGCATGCGCAAATCGCGGACCGGATCTTCTCGGCAATCAGCGAAGCACCGTGCGCCGCGGTATCGGGAAGCACGACAATAAACTCCTCTCCTCCATAGCGCGCGGCGCTGTCGGCCGGGCGCCGGATGTTGTCGGCAATGCAGCGTGCGACAGTTGCCAGCGCGTCGTCGCCAGCCTGATGGCCGTAGGTGTCGTTGTAGGCCTTGAATCTGTCGATATCGACGAACAGGAGCGACAACACACTTTGCGAGCGTTTCGCGCGACGCCACTCCTGTTCGAGTATTTCGCCAAGACTGCGGCGATTGTTCAACCCGGTCAGGCCGTCCGTGCGCGCCAGCAATTCAAGCTCGGACTCGGCCCGCATGCGCCGCCGCAACTGGATCCCGAGCAACACGGAAAGCGCGATGAACGCTACGGCGAATACGCCCATCATCGACCCGATCGTCAGCGCCCGGCGCCGCCATGGAGCGTAGATATCCTCCTCGGACGCCGCCACCATGATGATCAGGGGCGCATGCGGAAAGTTGGCGAACCAATACAAGCGGCGATTGCCGTCGATGCTCGATTTTTCGATGAAGCTCCCGTCGGGCGCAGACAAAAACCGCTTGAAAGTGGCCGCGTCCTTGATGTTTCGCCCGATGACCGCGGGGTCGTACGGCTGCCGCATCAGCATGGAGCCGTCTCTTCCGATCAGCGAAAGCGATCCGTGCGGACCCAGCGCCAGGCCGGCGAACAAGTCGTGGAAATACGCAATATTCACCGCCAGAAGCACGATTCCGGCAAACGATCCGTCGGGGTTGGACAGCCGCCTGCTCAAGCCAATGCTGGGCGCGGCGTTGCGCAGGCGAGACAGGTAGGGATCGCTGATGTAGAGACCCACATTGGGGTTGTCGCGTTGAACAGTGAAATACGGCCTGTCGCTGAAATTGCCGGCTCTTGGCGTGTCACCGGCGGAGTCGATGACGACGTCGCCGCGCGCGTCCATCACCAGCATGGAACCGAGATATTTCGCGCTGGCGGCGCGGTCGAAGAGCACCTCCCGGCGCAAGCGCGGCGGCAAGGCCATCACGTCCGCTTCCTGCAGCCCGTCGACCACGGCTTGCAGCGACAGTGCGTAAAGTTCGAGATTACGTTCTATATCGCGCTGTGCGATGACGGCAACATCGCGCAAAGTGTCACGGGTATGGTCCAGCGCATCCTGGCGGCTCTGGTACAGGACCACGCCGCACAGGCCCATCATGACCACTGCAATAAAAGCGCCGCACGAAGCGACAGCAACGGACGTTGACAGTCCGAGCTTGATACGGCTCACGATACCGGCGCAGCTGGCTTGCTCTGCTTTTGTCATTGTGGTCGCGGTCTTCCCTGCTAGATAGAGGACACGGTTCTCGTCCCTGGCCCCGCCGGATCAGCCTCGATGCATCCGCTGATCTGGCGGTTAACTCATGTCTGACCGACATCCCGCCGCCGAACCTCCATTCGAAGAGCACTACTACCCGCTTGACTATCAGCCGTCCCGGGGGGCATTTGCCATGCCGTTATGCACACGCCATTATTGGCGAGCGGGTTTCCAACGGAGAATGTGCCGCCCCACCCGCGGTTTCCCGCGTTACGAATCATATTCCATCAACCCCTTGCCCGGCGTGTACGTAGAAACCCAGGCTTAAACAGGTTCACAAGGAGGCGTCGATGTTCCAACAGCCCTATCAAGTGCATGAAGTGCCGCAAGAGACTCGAGAACTGGCGACCGCCCGCAAGATCGCGGCGATCGTCGCATCACTTACCATTCCTACCATTGCACGCTCAGAGCTTGCTTACCAGACCCTCCCCGCTGACCTGGAGGCCAAACTCGTTGGTTATTTCCACGGATTTTGCATGCCGATCTGCGCGGCCTGGGACATCGATGGCACCGATGTGCCGGCCGAAGCGACCGGCCTCGTCGTCAATTTGATTTTTCCCGAGAACCGGACATCGCTCAGTCATTCGGTCGACAGCGTGATGCTGAACTCCGAGGCTTTCGGCAAAGGCATGGAGGCTGGCCGCCGCGACGGCGAGCTTTATCGGACCACCGGACGGAAAGGCACCGCGTTATTGCAGATCCTGGTGAGCGATTTCCGGGGGTTTTGCGACTATTCAAAAGTTACCGCGGACACGACCGCGTAAGACGCTGTAATCCTTCGCGGTCATCTGGACTGGCACTCGGGGAAATCGAAGCTGAACAACGCTTCGAGGGACCGGTGTTGCCTGCCGTTTCGATGTTGATCGCCGATCGCCGGTCAATCATTCAGCACGCGCCTCCTGACGACGCGGTGCTGCCCTATTTTTGCTTGCGGCGTCATTGACCGCCGCATGACAAGTCGCCTTCCTCGCAGTGCAATTGCGCTCCGAGCAGCTTCGTTTGCGCCTGCGTAAGTTTGTCCATGCACGACGCATAGACCATGGAATGAATGCTGCCGTCAATCGTGCTCATGGTCTCGAACCGGCACTGCGCGTCGCGGTAAGCGAGCCACGCGCGCTGCGCGTTTTGCAGGTTCGTCTTCCCTTTCTGGCTGGTTTTCGCCGACAGCGCACGGTAGACCTCGTTCAGCTTCGCATCGGATGCCTTGAAGTCCTTGTCGGCGCATTGGTTGAGCGTCGACTGATCGGAAGCGTTCTTGCAATCGAGCTTCTGCGCATAAGCGGCGCTGCTCGCTACCGACAGCGACAAGATGATCCCCACCAGATTCCAGCGGACAGTCATGCGTCTCCTCCTGAAGAAGTAAAAATCGCTGCCGGGTACGACCGGATCCGGCGGCACGGCCGCGGGTCCGCGTTCGGCAAACGGCGTAGTCAGCCCGTTCCGTTCAAGGCGGGTTTTCTGCGCGACAAGCAGATTACACCAGACATACGTGCGAACGTTGTCCGGGTGCACATGGCTTATCGACGGTAGGGGCGATCCCGGCTTCCGGCTTCATCCACACAAGATGAAGTCCTGCGCGCCAGGCATTTTCCGCAGCGCGCTTATAATCTTGCGCGGCACCGGGCTGGGTGAAACGCCACAACTGCCTCAGGGTTTGCTCAGAAGCGGGCTCAATCACCCGCCCCAGGTATGTCCAAAGATAAAACAAACCGGCGCGGTATTTTGTTTGTTCGCGCCGGCACCCCCACTGACTGAATGAAAGAGTGACCATGACCATCTCCATGTACAGCACGTCCGTCCCGGTTTTCAAGCAAATGCTGACCGCCTTGTCCGATGTGCTCAAGAAAGCGGAAACGCACGCCGCCGAGAAGAACATCGACCCGAACGCGCTGCTGCAAGCACGTTTGTTCCCGGACATGTTCCCGCTGGTCCGTCAGGTACAGATCGCCGCTGACTTCAGCAAAGGCGTGACCTCGCGCCTGGCCGGCGTGGAAGTGCCGTCATGGCCCGATACCGAAGTCACGTTTGCCGATCTGCAAGCGCTGGTGGCCAAGGCATTGGCTTACATCGGCACGTTCGAAGCCGCGCAATTCGAAGGCAGCGAAAACAAGGAAATCGTGCTGCGCCCGGGCACGCCGAAAGAGAAGAAGCTTGCCGGCAGCGCCTACTTGCAGCACTACGGCCTGCCGCAGTTCTTCTTCCATGTGACAACCGCGTACGCAATCCTGCGCCACAACGGCATCGAGATCGGCAAGCGCGACTACATGGGCGCTTATTAAGCTAGCTGCCGAGCCAGCTATTGATCCTGGCCCAAATGCATCAAGCCGGCTGCAAGGGACTCGACACAGTCCGTTGCAGCCGGCTTTTTTCAAGCTTCAAATTTCAAACGATCAGAACGTCTGCCATTCCGGATCCTTGCCCACCACCGGCGCGATCCGGGGCGCAGCCGCCGCCCGTTTGGCGGGCTTGCTGCGGCTTCCCGGACGGCTGACCGCCGGGGTTGTTTTCGCCGGCGTGAAGGTCTGTGCAACGGGATCGGAAGCACTGATCCGGAAAACCGACACCAGCTCGCGCAGCGTGCCCGACTGAGCCGCCATCGACTGCGCGGCGGCAGACGCTTCTTCAACCAGCGCCGCGTTCTGTTGCGTCACCTCGTCCATCTGCATGACCGCCTGATTGACCTGTTCGATACCGGTGTGCTGTTCGCCCGATGCCGCGCTGATTTCGCCCATCAGGTCCGTCACGCGCTTGACCGACTGAACCACCTCGCCCATGGTGCGTCCTGCTTCGTCAACCAGCTCCGAGCCGGCATTCACGCGCTGCACTGAAGCGCTGATCAAGTCCTTGATCTCCTTGGCCGCCGACGCGCTGCGCTGAGCCAGCGTGCGCACTTCGCCCGCCACCACCGCGAACCCGCGGCCCTGCTCACCCGCCCGTGCCGCTTCAACCGCCGCGTTCAGCGCAAGGATGTTCGTCTGGAACGCGATGCCTTCGATCACCGTGATGATCTGGGCCACCTGTTCCGAGCTGCTGGAAATTTCGCTCATCGTCTGGACTACGCGATTGACGACATCACCACCGCGTACCGCCGTCTCCGACGCGCTGGCAGCCAGCGAATTGCCTTGCAGCGCATTCTCGGCGTTCTGCTTCACGGTCGCGGTGAGTTGTTCCATGCTTGCGGCGGTTTCTTCCAGCGAAGCCGCCTGCTCTTCCGTGCGCTGGCTGAGATCCGTATTGCCGGCTGCGATCTGTGCCGAGCCCGTGGCAATGCTGTCGCTGCTGTTGCGCACGCGGCCCACTACGTCGACCAGGCGTTCGTTCATGTGGCGCATGGCGGCCAGCAACTGGCTGGCTTCGTCCTTGCCCGTCACCTCGATCTGCGCGGTCAGGTCACCCCGGGCGACGGTCTCGGCAATCACGACCGCGCGTCCGATCGGAGCAGTAATGGAGCGTGTGATCAGCCAGCCGATCGCAATGCCCGCGAACACCGCGACAGCGATCAGCAGGCCCGTGCTCACCACGGCGTTGTCATAAGTCGATGCTGCGCGCCCGACCTCCTTTTCAGCGCCGGCGCGGTTGAGTTCAACATCCGCTTCGATCAGCTTGAGCATGTCCGTGAACGCGGTGCCGGCCTCGCCGCTCGAGAGTGCACGGGCGTCGTTGAAACCGGCGTCGCCCTTGTCGGCCAGGTCGAGCAGTTTTGCGTCGAGAACCGCATAACGCGCCCACGCGCCCTTGATGTTGTCGAAGAGCTGCTGCTCTTCAGGCGACGACACGAGCTTCTCGTATTTCGTGAAGACTTCCTGAAGCTTGGCCACCGAAGCGTCATGCTCGGCGCGCTGCTCCTGCTTTTCCTTCGGGTCGGCAGCAAGGATCGAGCGCAGTGATGTGCGGCGCGCGTTGTTGGCATAGGCCTGCATTCTGCCGGCAGCCTGGACACTGGGCAGCCAGTCGTTGCCCAGTTCCAGCGTACCGGCGTAGATGTGCGACGCCTGCCAGAGCGTCAGCCCGCCCACCGCGCATAACAGCAGCAGAATCGCTGCGAAACCCGCGCCGAGCCGGGTGCCTATCTTGAAGTTACTCAGATTCATCTAACGCTCCAGTGTGATCAACGATGAACACGATTACGGAGCATTCGCGACTTCCTGAAACAACCTTTCAATTTTGTGGTTGACTCAAAACGTATGAAGAATATGACCCTCTTTGTAACCTGTTGAATTTAATCAGTAATTTTTGATAAGAGTGGCATGAGGCATCTGCCAATACTTGAGTCTTCGGTAAAAATAGCGTTTTCGGTACGCACAATCGGCAATAAATGGACAGTTTGTGCCCAGGAATCGCTCTTTCTGAGGATTTTTTACTTAATCGAATGAAACACAAAATAATTCGATATTCCTTACAAAGGCATCTCATTTCCACCGTCGAGAACACAATAGCTGGCGTGATGTTGCGACTGATCTCCAATTGGCAACCAATAGCGCTCGTGTAAGTGCACGTTCGTTCACGATTTGCCACTCTCCGGGGGTGCTTGGGCGAATAACTGCGCACACAGCTCGCGGCCCGCTTCGTTTAGCGCGGCCGTGGGTGAGGTCGTGGCATTTTCGCCGGTCTTGTCCGTGTCATCCGGACTGGACGGAGTCAGCAACGCCGCGTCGGACAGCGCGGTCAGGTGGCGAATCAGACTGCTCATGGGCACGCCCGATTGCTTCGATAACTTCGCGAGCGACCACGCCCGCCCGGATGTCTCCTGAGCCGCCCGCCATAACTGCGCGAGGATCGCGATCAGTGCCGGGTCAATCTCATCTTCCGTGCTCTCGTTCATGTTTTTGGTCTCCGTCTCTAGCCTCGACTTTTCCCGCGCGCCATGCCGGCGACAAGTTCGCCCAGCGTCTTCAACGCGCTTTCCGTCTGTGCGCTCCAGGGATAACTGTAGTTGAGCCGGATGAAATGACGGAAGGCGTCGCGCGATGAAAACATCGTGCCCGGCCCGATCGTGATCCCGAGCGCCAGCGCGGTCTCATAGAGCTGCATCGAGTCGACATTACCCGGCAACTGAACCCATATCACATAACCGCCCATGGGCGCGGACGTGTGCGTGCCGGCGGGGAAAAAGCGCGTGACCATGGCAATCATGAGCCGCGCCTGCTGCCGGTAAACCTTGCGCACATGCCGCAGATGACGGTCGTAACCGCCCTGGCGAAGATAGTCGGCCACCGCGACCTGCGGCACCGACGGGGTGGTCAGCGTATTCAGGAACTTGAGCTTTTCCACCTCGCGGCGGTAGCGTCCGGGCATCGCCCAGCCTATCCGGTAGGACGCGGTCAGGCTCTTCGAAAACGACGCGCAGTGCAGCACCAAGCCCTTTTTATCGAAGTTCTTCAGCGCCGACGGCCGGGCCTCGCCGTAGTACAACTCCTGGTACACATCGTTTTCGATCACCGGGATTTCATGCGCGGCGAGCAGGCCGACAAGCCGCTCCTTGTTTGCATCGGACATCACGAAACCCAGGGGATTCTGGAAGTTCGGCATGACCATGCATGCCGCAATCCGGTGTTCGCGAATGATGAGCGCGAGCGCGTCGATGTCGATGCCTTCAGCCGGATGTGTCGGCACTTCGATCGCCCGCATGCCGAGGCGCTCGATTGCGTGGAGCATTGCGTAATAGGTCGGTGATTCGACCGCGACGGTGTCTCCCGGTTTCGCCACGGCCTGCAAGCTCAGGTTGATCGCCTCCGTGGCGCCGACGGTGATGACGATCTCGTCAGGGTCGACGGGCACGCCGTTCTCCGCGTAACGCCGCGCGATCTGGCGGATGAGTTCAGGGTTGCCCGGCGGCAGGTCGTCCATCAGGTTCCAGCTTGAATGCCGCCGCGCAATGGCGTTCGCCAACTGGTTGATGCGGCGCCACGGAAACAGCGACGGGTCCGGATAAGGCGACCCCAGCGGCGTGGCGTCCTGCGAGCGGATGGAGCGGAGCGTGGACAGCACGAGGCGGCTGACATCGACTTTCGATGCGACCGGCGGCTGCGAGGCAACTGGATTCACCGCTTGGGCCGCAGGCAGTTCGCGCACGAAATAACCCGATTGCGGCCGGGTTTCCAGCACGCCGCGGCTTTCCAGCCGCGCGTACGCGTGCAGGACCGTCTTGATGCTGACGCCATGCTGGGCGCTTGCCTGACGCACCGAAGGCACCCGCTCGCCCACGGCGAATACCCCGCGCCGTACGGCTTCTTCGATCTCGGCCGCCAGTTTTTCGTAGAGCGTCACGTTGGGAGAATAAGCGTTGGGTGAATAAGCAAAGGGAGTGGGCCGGACGGCCAGCCGGCCCGGCAAGTCGTCAACTGTACTCCTCGTCTATCTATTTTTCTGTATACCGCGTCATTTTCGGAACACAGTAGCCTTGGGTCATTGGTGAAAACCCTCATGAATCCGTGGCAGGCATTGTGAAAAAAAACGAACCTCGCATTGAACCGTACACACACCCCGCAGCCGGCTGGGGCGCGCTCAAATATGTCGCCATCAATCTCCTCAAGGAAAAGGTGTCGGGCGGGAATTACCGCACGCTGCTCGGCCAGAACCAGCCGGACGGCTTCGATTGCCCCGGCTGCGCGTGGCCGGATCGCGAACATGCATCCACGTTCGAATTCTGCGAAAACGGTGTGAAGGCTGTCGCGGCCGAGGCCACCAGCAAGCGCGTCACGCCTGCATTCTTCGAGGAACATACCGTCGAACAGTTGATGGCGCAGTCGGATTTCGAGCTTGAACAGCATGGCCGCCTGACCGATCCGCTTGTCTACAACGCAGAACGTGATCGTTACGTGCCCATTACCTGGGACGACGCGTTTGCGCTGATCGCGGACCACCTGAATCGCCTCGATGATCCCGACCGCGCCGCGTTTTATACGTCGGGCCGCGCGAGCAACGAAGCCGCATTCCTGTACCAGTTGTTCGTGCGCATGTACGGCACCAACAACTTTCCCGACTGCTCGAACATGTGCCACGAAGCGACCAGCCGGGGGTTACCTGGAACCGTGGGCGTGGGCAAGG
The DNA here is from genome assembly GCF_044909315.1 of Caballeronia udeis. Classification (GTDB taxonomy): domain Bacteria; phylum Pseudomonadota; class Gammaproteobacteria; order Burkholderiales; family Burkholderiaceae; genus Caballeronia; species Caballeronia udeis_A. The sequence goes on along the minus strand of NZ_JBIYEB010000024.1, from coordinate 27,633 downwards.
GAACCGTGACGCTCGAGGATTTCGAACACGCGGATACCCTGCTGCTCTTCGGCCAGAATCCGGCGACGAACCATCCGCGCATGCTCGGAGAACTGCGCGAGTGCGCGAAGCGCGGGGCCACGATCGTCTCGATCAACCCGTTGCGTGAACGCGGCCTCGAGCGCTTCGCGAGCCCGCAGCATCCGGTCGAGATGCTCACCGGCGGCAGCACGAAAATCAGTTCAGTGTTCATCCGCCCGAAGATTGGCGGGGATTTTGCGTTGATCAAGGGCGTGGCGAAACGCGTGATCGAACTCGACGATGCGGCTCTCGCGCAAGGTATGCCGCGCGTGCTCGATATTGAGTTCATCGCGGAGCATACGGTTGGTTTCGACGCCTTCGCCGAGGACCTGCGCGCCGAGAGCTGGGATGCGATCGTCGCGGAATCGGGTGTACCGATGGAGGACGTGTTGCAACTCGCCAATATCTACGTGCGCGGCCGCGCCGTGATCTCGACATGGGGAATGGGTCTCACGCAGCACAAGAACTCCGTGCCGACGGTGCAGTTGCTATCGAACCTGATGATGATGCGCGGGAACATCGGCCGGCTGGGTGCGGGGCTGTGCCCGGTGCGCGGGCATTCGAATGTGCAGGGAGACCGCACGGTCGGTATTGAAGAGCAGCCGACGCAATCGTTCCTCGACCGCCTCGGTGCCGCGTACGGCTTCGAGCCGCCGCGCGAACATGGCTACGACGTCGTGGGTTCGATTGAAGCGATGCTCGCCGGCAAGCTGAAAGTGTTTATTGGGCTGGGTGGCAATTTTTCGATCGCGACACCTGATACGCCGCGTGTATGGGAAGCAATGCGCTCATGCGACCTGACCGTGCATATCACGACCAAGCTTAATCGCAGCCACCTCATTCATGGCCGCGACGCGCTGATTTTGCCCACGCTCGGGCGCACTGAAATTGACCTGCAGAACGGTGTGGCGCAAGGCGTGAGCGTGGAAGACTCCATGAGCATGGTGCACATTTCGTATGGCATGAACCGCCCTGCTTCGGCGAACCTGTTGTCGGAGATTGCGATCGTTGCGCGGATGGCGCTGGCCACGCTGGGCAGCGCGAAGGTGGACTGGCTTGCGCACGCGAACGACTATGCGCTGATCCGCGACGGCATCGAGAAAGTGATCCCCGGGTTCGAGAATTACAACGAGCGGCTCAAGCATCCGGGCGGATTTCATCTGGGCGTGGCATCGCGCGATCGTGTGTGGATTACGCCTAGCGGCAAGGCGCAGTTCCTCGTGCACGGTATCCAGTTCGATACGCCGATTCATCGTGCCCGGACGATTCATGGCGAGCGGTTGATGACGCTCATGACCACCCGCTCACACGATCAGTACAACACGACAATCTATGGTCTCGATGACCGCTATCGTGGTGTGTATGGCCAGCGGCGCGTGCTGTTCGCGAATCAGTTGGACATCGAGATGCTGGGTTTCGAAGCGGGTCAGCGCGTGGATATCACGAGCGTTTGGGACGACGGCGTCAAACGGCGTGCGGACAGTTTCCTGCTCGTTGCTTATGACATTCCGCGTGGTTGTCTTGGCGCGTATTACCCGGAAACGAATCCGCTTGTGCCGTTGTCAAGTGTTGCCGATGGCGCGGGGACGCCTACGTCGAAATCTATTCCGGTGCTGTTGCATGCTTCTGCCGAGCAGGAGCTGGAAGCGGCTTGATCGAGGGGGGGTGCTCGCGCCGGTGGACGGGGTTTGGGTTCTGGGTGGTTCTGGGGTTAGTGGTCAGGGTCAGTGCCGGGTTGCTAGGTTCTGGGGTTAGGGGTCGGGGTTGGTGCCGGGTTGTCAGGTTCCAGGGGTAGCGGTCGGAGTCAGTGCCGGGTTGCTGCTTTCGGCGTTAGCGGTCTGCATCAGTGAGCTAATTTCTTTATCACTATTAGCCACTGTGCGTGGCGCCCGTCATTTCTTTGTCCAAAGCGACAAAGAAACGAAGCAAAGAAAACGCTTTAACCGCTCTACCCTAAGTGTCCACAGCGTGCAGTTCCAATTCATGGGTGCCCCAAAAGCACGGTGCTCGCTAGAGCCATGGATGTTTGAACCCCTCTTTCTCGCGAATCCCGACATGAACACGCTTCGCCACCAGGGCTCTCGGGCAAGCACCAGCACCCCACGGTCAGCACGGCCTCACGCGTTTTTGAGACCTTGTTTCTCCGTGGGTTGGCGATGTGGTTCGACGTACGTACAAATTCGGTGGAAGGTTGTCCGCGGATAGCGCGGGGTGCCCCTTGGACAGGTTCAGTCACTGGTGGCGAAGCGTGTGGGTATCTGTGTTCGGAGAAGGAGGGGTTCACACATCCTCCGCTCTGGCGAGCACCGTGCTTTTGGGGCACCCATGAATTGGAACCGCACGCTGTGGACACTTAGGGTAGCGTGGTTTGAAAGCGTTTTCTTTGCTTCGTTTCTTTGTCGCTTTGGACAAAAAAATGACGCGCTGCCACGCACAGTGGCTAATAGTGATAAAGAGAAAATCCGACTCAGGCAGACCGCTAAGGCCGAAAGCAGCAACCCGGCACTGACTCCGACCGCTAACCCCAGAACCTGGCACCCCGGCACTAACCCCCACCACTAACCCCGAAAACACCTCGCATCAACCCCGTCCACCGGCGCGAGCGTCCCCCCCTTGCGAGCATCACCCCTTCGGCGCCACCGCCCTCACTTTAATCATGTCATAAAGCGCTTGCGCGGCCGGCGACAACCGAGCGGTCTTGCGAACCACCAGCACCAGCGCCCGCGACACCACCGGGTCCACCAGTTCAATCGTGCGGATATTCGGATACGCACCTTTCTGCACGGCAAGCCGCGGCACCACCGCCGCGGCAATGCGCTCCGCCACCAGCCCGACCGCAGTCGAACTCCGCTGCACCTCGTAGAACGACTGCAATCCCAACCCATTCGTGCCCAGGGCCGTATCAAGCAGCGCACGATTACCGCTGACCTGTCCCGCGAATATCAGCGGGTACGGCTGCAACTGCTTCCACGCCACTCGCCTGCGCCTGGCAAGCGGATGATCCTCATGGCAGATCAGCACATACTGGTCTTCAAGCAGCGGCATGGTCATGAGTTCGGGATGATGCGCACCCGCAATGTTGATACCGAACTCCGCTTCGCGGCGCAGCACTGCATCGGCCACCGCCGACGACGCATGGTCCAGAATCTTGATCCGGTTGTTCGGATACCGCGCCGAATACTCCTGCATGATGCGCGGCAAATACTGAACCCCGACCGTGGGCACGCATGCAATGGATACATCGCCACGCTCGGCCTTGCCCGTCTCGCGTATCTCGAGCAGCGCGTCTCCCAACTCCTCCAGCAACCGCCGCGCTTGCGGCAGAAAATCCCGGCCGATCAGACTGAGCGCAATAGAACGCGTGGTGCGCTCGACCAGCGTCACGCCAAGAAAATCTTCAAGCTTGCGCAAGCGCTGCGTGATCGCCGTCTGCGTGACATGCAATGTGTCGGCAGCATTCTGAAAGCTGCCTTTATCGGCGATGGCTACAAACGCCTGAACGCCGAGGATGTCGATTTTCATAAGAAAAATGAACCAATCGGAATAATAAATTCATTTTACGCAGACGTTGGCAATGCGCAAACTGGCGGCACCCCACACCCCTTCCCGCAGAGGAAACCACCATGTCCGCTCTTGACGAATCCCCCCTAGCAATGGCTGCCCGCCTCTATCCCGAGATGGCCCGCAAACTCGAGATCGTGCGCCGCCGGATCGACAAACCCCTCACGCTCGCCGACAAAGTGCTGCTCGGCCACCTCGACAACCCCGCCGATCAGGAACTTATTCCCGGCAGCAGCTACCTGAAACTGCGCCCGGACCGTGTCGTGTTCCAGGATGTGCTCGGGCAGACCGGCATGCTGCAGTTCATGCAAACGCTGCGCGAACGCGTGGCTGTCCCGACCAGCATCCACTGCGATCACCTGATCCAGGCACGAGTTGACGGCGCGTCGGACCTGCGGGTGTCAGTGCTGGAAAACAGCGAGGTCTACGACTTCCTGCGCAGCGCAGCAGCCAAATATGGCGCAGGCTTCTGGGAGCCCGGCGCCGGCATCATCCACCAGGTTGTTCTGGAAAACTATGCATTCCCGGGTGCGTTGATCATAGGCACTGATTCGCACACGCCGAACGCCGGCGGACTGGGTGCGTGCGCGGTGGGCGTCGGCGGCGCCGATGCGGTGGAGACCATCGCCGGCTTGCCGTGGGAAGTGCTTTATCCGAAGCATATCGCCGTGTACCTGACCGGCGCGCTTAACGGCTGGACCGCACCCAAGGACGTGATCCTCAACGTGGCGGGCCAGCTCACCGTGTCCGGCGCAACCAACGCGATTGTTGAATACATCGGACCGGGCGCACGCACCATCAGCGCAACCGGCAAGGCGACCATCACCAACATGGGCGCGGAACTCGGTGCGACAACATCCATGTTTCCCGCCGATGAACACATGCTCACGTACCTGGACGCCACCGGCCGAGGCGACCTCGCGCCGTTGATCCGGCAATACACGTCTGCGTTGTTCGAACCGGATGCAGCTGTGGAAGCCAACCCGGAACGCTACTACGACCGCGTGATCCGCATCGACCTGTCCGCGCTGGAACCGCATATTGTCGGACCGCATTCGCCGGACCGTGCACGACCGCTCTCGCAACTCGCGGCAGAACTCAAAGGCGTGGACAACACCATCCCCGAAGCGATCTCCGCCGCGCTGATCGGCAGTTGCACGAACTCGTCCTACGAGGACATGAGCCGCGCCGCCGATGTCGCCGCACAAGCTCGCGCCCATGGGCTGAAAGCCGTCGTCCCGTTCCTCGTCACGCCGGGTTCGGAGCAGGTCCGCGCGACCATCACCCGCGACGGTCAGCTCGATGAACTCGAAGCGCTCGGCGGCACCGTGCTCGCAAACGCTTGTGGTCCCTGCATCGGACAGTGGCATCGCGACCCGCGTGCGACGGCTGCACCGAATGCCATCGTCACGTCATACAACCGTAACTTTCCGCGCCGCAACGACGGCTCACCCGCGACCATGAACCTGATCGCCAGTCCGGAAATAGTGACCGCGCTCGCGCTGGCAGGCCGGCTGTCGTTCAATCCGGCCACCGACTCGCTCACCGGCGCGGACGGCAAGCCCTTCATGCTGACGGCGCCGAAGCCTGCACCCGAAGTGCCGTCGGCCCGCTTCGCGCCCGGTCGCACGACCTATGTCGCGCCGCCCGCGGACGGCCGCGATATCACGCTGAGCGTCAGCCCGTCCAGCGAGCGCATCCAGTTGATGCAGCCGTGGGCAGCTTGGGATGGACATGACTTCACCGGCATGCCGGTCGTGCTGAAAACCCGCGGCAAGACCACGACCGACCACATTTCGCCGGCCGGGCCGTGGCTGCGCTTTCGCGGGCATCTGGATAAATTCAGCGACAATTTGCTCAACGGCGCGACCAACGCTTATACGGGCGAGATCGGCAAGACAACGAACGTGCTGACGGGCGAAGGCGGTCTCACGCCTGCGCAAGCGGCCCGTCAATACCGGGCGGCAGGGCAGGCCTGGGTGGTCATCGGCGATTCGAACTACGGAGAAGGCAGCAGCCGCGAGCATGCCGCGTTGTCACCACGGCTTCTGGGCGGCGCGGCGGTGATTGCCCGCAGTTTCGCGCGCATTCATGAGTCGAACCTGAAGAAGCAAGGTCTGCTTGCGCTGACATTTGTCGATCCGGACGACTACGACCGGATCCTGACCGACGACCGGATCGACCTGCGTGGCCTTGACCGTCTGGCACCGGAAGAGCCGGTCGAATGCCGTATCAATCACGCGAGCGGCCGCAGCGAAACCGTGTGGCTCAAGCACTCGTACAGCGACGCTCAGTTGCAATGGTTCCGCGCAGGATCCGCATTGAACGTGCTGCACAAGTCGGCAGCGTAGTACGGAGTGCTTTCTTTCCGTTTGTAAGTCGCCGCGCGTGGAGCATGACCCGCCCCGACAGGACATCGACGGCTCGCAATCCTTACGCTTTCCGCCGATGGTCTTTAGCCGGCCACGCATGTTCTGTTTATCAGGCCAGAACCTGCGACCGGTTGCACACATGCTGTACCTTAGTCGAATCGCGTAGAAACCTGAACATTCACGCCTGCGGTTGGCGGCCTATGGAACCCGTCAAAACCGCAGTGCGCCGTCATTCATCTATTGAGGAATTACACAATGAGCTGGTCTGCCAAGCAGTATGTAGCCTTTGAAAACGAGCGTAACCGCCCCATTCGCGATCTGCTCGCGGCCGTCCCGGATATCGACGCACGCACCGTCGTGGACATGGGATGTGGTCCCGGTAATTCGACCGAAGCGCTGATGGCGCGATTTTCCCACGCTGCGGCAAGCGGATTCGACAGTTCACCGGACATGATCGAAGCCGCCCGCAAACGGCTGCCGCAAGTTCACTTCGAGATCGCCGATATCAACGCATGGAATGCCCCCGGCCCGTTCGATGTGATCCTCGCGAACGCGGTGTTCCAGTGGCTGCCCGACCACGCCAGCCTGTTTCCCGCGCTCGTCGCAAAGCTTTCGCCCGGCGGCAGCCTCGCGGTTCAGATGCCGGATAATCTCGAGGAGCCGGCGCATCGGCTGATGCGTGAGGTTGCGGCCGACGGCCCGTGGGCCGGCAAGCTGTCCGAGGTCGCGAAAGCCCGGACGCCAATGGCCAGTCCGGTGTGGTATTTCGAACTGCTTCGTTCTTGCGGCGCCCAACCCGATGTCTGGCGGACTACTTACCATCACGCGCTGGCGGGTGGTGCGCAAGCAGTCGTCGAGTGGTTCAAGGGAAGTGGCCTGCGGCCGTTTCTGGAACCGCTTACTGAAGATCAACGGCTGGCGTTTCTGGAGCGTTACAAGACGGAAGTCGCGCAGGCTTATCCGGCGTTACCGGACGGGACGGTGCTGCTGCCGTTTCCACGCTTGTTCGTGATCGGCGTCCGCCAGGGCTGACGCTGAAACGGGCGGTTGTCTGCACCGGTAAACCGAGGGGTCCAGCCGGTGCAGACCAGGAAAACCCGCCGAACCGGGTATGGAATCACTCCTCGAAAACCCTCGCGCGAGCCATCTCAAAAAGAGTATATACTGTTTATACTTTTACCCAACTGGAGACTCCATGCCCGGACCCGCTACGAAGGCCCCTAGCAAGAAGGCTTTTCATTTCCCCAAGACTGCGGAAACGGCTGCTGCCGAGCCGGCAGTAAGCAAACGCAAAGCAACCGCCAAACCAGCGGTCGAGGCGTCAAAGGAACCCCAGGTCAAGGCAGCGCAAGCGTCCGCCAAATCAAAGGCTAAAGCCGCGCCCGTCAAGTCCGCCGGTGCTGAAGAGAAAGTCAAACGGCCGAAAAAAGAGAAGGTGGTTCGTGACAGCTTTACGATGCCCAAGTCCGATTACGAGAAAATCGGCCTGTTGAAGCAAAAATGCCTCGCCAACGGCGTGCACGTCAAAAAAGGCGAGCTCTTGCGGGCTGGTTTGCTCATACTTGAGCGCGCCAACATCGAGCAACTCACTGCGGCGGTCGCCGCTGTCGAGACAGTTAAAACAGGAAGGCCAGGCAAGTCCTGAGCATAGCCAAGCGTCCTGAGGCGGCCAGCTTTGTTTCCGGCCTCCCCAGGACACATCGAGAAACAGGCCGTGGGCATGAGACCATTAGACATACCCTCTGCAAGCTTTGCGGAGTTCGATGACCTCAATGCCATCCTGGCGGCCGGCGGCGCGCGCTTCGAATCGCGCACAGTGGGCGAAGTACGCGCCGGCACACATTCTTTCCCAATCATTACCGCGGCGATCGGCTCGAACGATCCCGAAGCACCTGCCATTGGCTTTTTTGGCGGCGTGCACGGCCTGGAGCGCATTGGTACGCAACTGATCCTCGACTACATGCGCGCGCTGCTGCGGCGTCTCGAATGGGACGAACTGCTGCACGAACAATTGCGCTCGGTACGGCTCGTTTTCATGCCCATCGTGAATCCTGGCGGCATGTGGGCGCAAACCCGCTCGAATCCGAACGGCGTCGACCTGATGCGCAATGCCCCGCAAAGCGCTGAAGGACGTGTCCCCTTCCTTGCCGGCGGCCAGCGTATTGGTGCGTGGCTGCCGTGGTATCGCGGTCCGGCCCAGGGCTCCCTGGAACTCGAAAGCGCCGCCTTGCTCGATGTGGTGAAGCAAGAACTGATGACACGCCCGCTGAGCCTTGCACTCGACTGTCATTCAGGTTACGGCTGGGGCGACAGCATCTGGTTCCCCTACGCGCGAACCAAGCAGCAAATGCCGCATCTCCCCGAGATGTACCAGCTCAAGACCATGTTCGAGCAAGCGTATCCGCACCATGGTTACGCGTTCGAACCGCAAAGCCATCAATACCTGCTTCACGGCGACCTGTGGGACTGCGCGTATGACCAGACGCCCGCGCCGAACGTGTTCCTGCCAATGACCCTGGAACTGGGCTCATGGCGCTGGATCAGGAAAAACCCCAGCCAGATCTTTTCCCGCCTCGGCATGTTCAACCCGATCAAGGCGCACCGGGTTGAACGGGTTTTACGCCGTCACGCCAACTTCCTGGACTTCCTGACCCGCGCGGCGTTTGCATCGAATAGATGGCTCCCCAAGGGCGATGTGAGAAAGCAGATCCTCGAGCGCGCCATGGAACACTGGCAGCGAAAATCTTCACGATGAGCACGTGGATCTTGTTGCGCGGACTCACGCGCGAGGGTCGTCACTGGGGATCGTTTCCGGAGCAACTGCGCATTGAGGCCGATCTCAACGGCGACGCAAGCAGCATTGCGCTCATCGATCTGCCCGGGAACGGCCGTGAGAATGCGCTGAGCGCTCCACCCGATGTAGCCGACATGGTGAAATTCGTCCGCTCGCGGGCGGCCGAGGCCGGGCTGTTGCCGCCGTATCGGCTGGTTGCCATGTCGCTGGGCGGCATGGTCGCGACCGGCTGGGCACAACGCTATCCGGAAGAGATCGGGCGGCTGGTGCTGATCAACACCAGCATGCGGCCATTTAGCGCCATGAGCGAGCGCCTTCGGCCCGGGGTTTGGCCCACGCTGATGCGTGCTGCCGCTTCATGGGTGGATCCCATGAAGTGCGAAACGATCATCCACGACCTGACGTGCAACCGGCTCGACACCCAGGCCGCCGACATCGCCGCATGGGCGGCCATCAGGAAGAGCGCCCCTGTGAGTGCGGCGAACGGTCTGCGTCAACTCTGGGCGGCGGCGCGCTTTCGCGCCGGCAGTCACGCTCCCGCTTGCCCTACGCTGCTGCTTTCATCGAAGGCGGACCGGCTGGTCAATCCGGTCTGCTCCACGCGTATAGCGGCGCGTTGGGGTACTGCCCATGCGGTGCATGCCTGGGCCGGCCATGATCTGCCCCACGACGATCCGGTCTGGACGAGCAAGGCGATTGCCGACTGGTTGCGCACCCTGCAAGGACACGCGGACGAACCACCGCCTGTGTTGGATAGACCCGCTGCTGTCTAGTTGAACCTGGCCGGTTGAGTCCGGGTACTGTCAGGCAGCCGGGGTTGCTGTCGTCCGATGCCCTGCGCAAATGCACCCGCTGCACACCGATCGGCCCCTCAGCATGTTGCAGATCCGGAAGCGAGGAGGCGTCGGGTTCAAAGGCCCGAAACGAACGGGTCGAACCGTCGCCATAGCCTCCAGGAAGGCCTATTCTGCGCAATGTCCCTAAAGTCTCGCATCCATGTGCCGATACCACAGAAAGCGGCTTCGACGGTGACGTCGGACCGCTTTCGGCGTGCTGCAAACCGGGCACGTGCGCACCAACGGCACCACTATTCCATTTCATATGCTGCGGAAAAACAAAACGCTCACACTCGCGGCAATGACGCTAGGTGTGTTTGCATCGGACGTATCGCCGACGGAACTGGCCACGCTATCGGTCAGCCTGGTGGTGCAGGAAAGCTGCGTGATCCAGTCGGCCGCCGAGCCTGCGGTCGTCGCGAAACCGAACGTATCGTGCCTGCATGGCCAGCCTTACGACATTGCGCTCGTGGCTCTGGATCCCGCCCTGCCCGTCTCAACGGTGCAGTACGCCAGTCGCGACACCAGGCAGTCCACGGTGTGGATGGTGGGCTTCTAAGTACCCGTTAGCGCGCTCCCAGGGCACTCGCCGCAGTGCAGTTTCAAAAGCTGATCGTGGCGGTAATCGTGTCCGTATATACGCCCGGCGCAGGCGTCGTTTGCGCGGGCACTACACCGTAGACGGTCAGTATTTGTGAATTGCCGGCGCCCGTGCCGGTCGCCTGCGTCGTGCCCGCGGTGCCGTCGCCCCAGGTGGTAGTCAGGCCCGCATCGACGTAGAGTTGGTAGTTCACCGCGCCACCCCCTCCCGTGCGCGCCATCTGCCGCGCCGCCACATTGGCGGTCGTGCCGCCGTTCAACGCAATCCGGTACGCGTCACCGCTGGTGCATTGCGCCGTGATGGACGCGGTAGCTTTCAACGCGCTGCTCAGGAGGCCGGCCGCCCCGAAATTGAGGTTCGTCGCACTGATGTTGCAGTTGTTCACTACTGTTGCTGAAGTGCTGAAGACGAAGGTACCTCCGGAAGCGGTCAGCGACGCGCAGGTCGGTGCCCCCAGCAGATAAAAGCCCGCATTGATTGATGTCTGCGTGCCGCCAAACCCCTGGGTGTATACCGTACTGGCGTTACCAATGGTCGGCACGGTCGGCTGGTTCGCGCTGACCTGTCCATAGATGGTCACGGCCTGGGTCGTGCTCGTGCCAACCAAGGGTTTGACCAGCGTAAGCGATATCGGCGTGGTGCCGGAATAGATCGATCCCCATGCGAGCGAGTGCCCGGCGTCCTGATACAGGTCGTACTGCAACTGGTTGGTGCCGTTGGTCATCGAGCGCGGACTGGTACCGCCCAGGTTCAGGCACACCTGGGCGTTCGGCACCAGCGTGACGGCAGGCCACGTGCACGTCACGCTAACGCTGCCGGTCGTGGCGACAGCGGCGCCGCTGATCGGACTCACCGAGCCGAAATTGATCGCCGTCGCAACCGCCGCGCAGCTCTGCGCGCTCGCGCGCTCCGGCACACCCAGCGCCAATGCCACGACGAACACGAGAAACATGATCCGTCTCATCGCGCGTTCCCGGCAGTTGAACCGCAGGTCAACGGTCCAATGGTGGGCAGCGAACCGTCGCCGGGACGGTCGTAGGCGAACTCCACCGCGCAATGCAGCGAACCACTTTCGATAACTAAATGGTTGTCGGGCTGAAGGCCCTCGACGAAGGTCAGCCCCTCGTAGCCGACGATCGTATCCTTGCCGCTTTCCTCGTGATGAACGGCCGCCCCCGGCGGCAGTAACTTGCCGTCGGGTCCCTGCAGGATCACCGAGGCGGCGCTATAACGCGTCACCCCGAAGCGCGCCAGCACGCCCGACTGCGCCTGCGGCACGAGGTTCATCGAAGTCGTGTCGATGCGTGCATCGGCGGGCAGCCTCATGCCGTCGATACCCACCTGGTTGTCCTGATACGAGTTGAGATCGGGCACGAGAAAATGGCCGCCTCGATCGGTCACGCCGATCACGCGGTTCTCGTGCAGCACGGGGATCCCCGCCACGCCATCGGTCGACACCAGCGCGAAGCCGTCGTAGATGCGCCGCGACGGCTGCACGGTGCCGTCCATCAGCACCACGGTGCCGGTGACATCGAGCGACGCGGTGCCCTGCCCGTTGATATCCTGCCCGACTACCGTCACCTCGCCGCCCTTGCCGAGATACTGCACCTGAGCCTGACGATAAGGCGCGGCGCCCGCGTTGCCGGCCTGCACGCCCCAACCCCAGCCACCGTCATAGTCGGGGGGGCGCGTGGCGTTGACGTTGTAGTTTGACTCCCCGTTCTGCCTGCCGACGTTGGCGTTGACGGACGTGTTCTTGCCCAGGCCGAAACTCACGCTCAGGAATACGCCGCGCGAATCGTGCTGCTTGAAGTCCTGGTAGGCGCTGAGATTGAGCGACGCCAGGTTACCGAAATTCACCGTGTAGGATACCGAACCTATTTTTGAAGGTTGCGCCTGCGGAAACTTGAAGCCGATATAGCTCACCGAGAAGGTCTGGCTGGCAAAGAGCGGCAACGCCAGCGTCACGCGGTCCGTAGCGGTAGGGACAGGCGTACCGTCCCGCGCCGCAAGATCTCCGTAGTTGCCGAACGCGCGAATAGTCTGTGCATCGATGGAAAAATGCGGCTCGACCAGTTCATAGCCAAGGCTTGCCTGCGTACCGGCCAGACGCCCCGCGCTGGCCGACAGTGACCCATTCACGACGCCGGCCATGCCAAGCCGCACCAGCGCCCCGCCACCGGCGTTATAGACCCCGCTGGTGGCCTCCGTATGCGCCTCGACCGTCAGCAGGTCATTGACGCCGTATCGCGCCGAGCCGCTGACTGCCGGGCGCGGGTCGTAATCGAACGAGTCCAGGCCGTATGAACGGCGCAGGAAACCCGCTTCGAACGAATAGCTGGAAAGTCCGGTGGCAAGCAGGCGCGTGTCCACATACAGCGGCAGCGACGTTGCGACCGTGCGGCCGAGCGCGTCGCGCGTGATGACGGTGGCCTGGCCACCTCCGGTAATGCCCGGCACGTTGTTGACAATAAACGGCCCGCTGGGCACGTTGCCGCTGTACTGCCGGACGCTGTTGATATAAAGATCCACCGACGACGGCACCACCGCGGACCCTGCAAACGCGGGCACGGGAAACGTCACCAGGTCCGGGCGCAACGCGAAATTGCTGCGCCACTGGAATCCGCCGATGCGCACCGAGCGCGACCACGCGAGCGACGACGAGATGGTGTCGCCGAACTGCTTTGTATCCAACGCGACCGGGTCGGACATGCTCCACGATGTGTCGTAACGCGTATAGCGGCGATCGTTGCGATACAGGTACATGATGCCGGTATTGCTGAATACACCGGTGGGATCGAAGTACCGCTCCTCGCTCCAGATCGCGAGCTGCGCGTCCGTGCTGCTTTGCGCATACGCGTCGTAGTTGATCAGCAGCCCGCGAGACGAAGTCGCCGGAGGCGTCCTGGCCTGTGTGCGGGTATTGAAGGTATAAGGCTTGCGAAGCTTGTCCGGAATTTCCAGGGACACCGTCTGGCGCGCAGCGTCGTAGGTATAGCGAAGTCCGGCAATGGAATCCAGTTGCACTTCGGCCGTGTCCGCAATACCGAGCCGGTCGAGTGCCAGCCCGATGTTGTCCAGGTCCTTGCCCTTCGCGGCAAGATGCCCGTTCAACTCACGAAACTGGGCGATCATGGAGGTGCGCTGGCCGTTGACTTCCACTTCCAGGTACACATCGTGTGGCAGGTTTGTGCTCAATGGCGAGGGAAGCTGCGGCGTTTGCGCGTAGGCGGGCATGCAGGCAAGGACGGCGTTCATCCCCGTGGCGACTAGCGCGATGCGGAGGCGGTTCAGGTGACGTATTGGCCGTCGTCGGATTCTCATCGATTGAATGGGGACGCACCATGTCAACGTCCGGCACTGCGCGGGTACATGGACATACGGCACGCAGCGATGAAGTCATGCCCTCGCCTATCCCGGCTGTCCCACCGTGACGACAGCTTCGGACGGCAGCGAGTTGACCGCCGCCCGTACCTTCACGGAGCCGCGCAGGTCGGCGTCGGCCGGCAGCGGCACCGTCCATTGGCGTGTACGCCCGGCCAGTGCATAACCGAGCAGTCCCTTGTTGATCTCATAGACCTTGCCCGCGCTGTCCACCAGTTGAACGGCCGCGATCTGCGCACGCCTCTGACCATTGTTGTCAACACGCAGGGCCCAGCCCTGCTCGTCACGAACGAGGTGCCAGGAAAGCACCGGTTGTGCCGCCTTGCCCGCCGGCTCCACGAACACCGGCACGGAATAACGCAGGCGGATCATCACGCCGCTGGTGGGCGCTGCATCCGGCGCGGGGAGTTCGTCGATAAGGATCCGGTAGCTCTGCTCGGCCGCGACAGGAGCCGGCGTGGTACGCACCAGCCGGACGAGTTGATCGGCCTGCGCGGAGATCTGGATCAACGGCGGGCTCGCGACCAGCTCCTGCGTCGGCGTCAGGGTGTCATCGTGATTCGACTGGTCCCACCGATACACGCGCACCTGACCATAAAGCGGGCGGTCTCCCGGATTCCGGAGTGTGATGCCGGTTGCGCTTTCGTTCGACTGGAGGTCCACCATCACGGGTGAAATCTGCAGCGTGGCGGCTTGTATGCTTAGCGATACTACTAACAGCAAGAGCGCAAGGAAATTCGAGCTCCTAACCATGGCACTGCCGGCGGCGATCAAAAATAGACCGTTGCAGTGACGGTGGTCTGGTAGAGATCTGGTTTCGGCGTGGCTTGCGGAGGCACCTGGCCATATACCGTGAGCGATTGCGAGGACCCGGTGCCCGTTCCGGCGACGGTATTCGTGCCTTGGGTAGTGCCCCATACAGTCGTGTGTCCGGCGTCCTGATACAACTGGAAGCCCACGGTGGTACCGGTATTTCCCGTGGCCGTGCCGGCCAGCAACCGGGCGGTAACAGTCGAACTCGCCACATTGCCGCCGTCCAGTCCGACGTTGTAAGGTGTGGTGTTCGTGCAGGTAACCGCGAGAGTAGTTTGCTGGTTGATCGCAGTGGCCAGCACGCCATTCGTGCCGAAGCTCAGCGGTGTTGCCGAGATCGTGCAATTCGCCTGTAATGTGAGCGTGACGTTAAACGTCGTGGTGTTGGTGCCGTTTGAATAAACAGCGGCGTTGGCAACAGGTATGACCTGCGCGGAAAGCAGGACGCCGGTGAGCGCGGACAAAATGAGACTTGGCTTCATCTTGTGAATCCTCTCGTATGTCCCGGCCTGAATAACGTGACAGACCGGTTCTTTCAGCTTTTAAACATACTACCTTTCGAATACCAGTTCTCCAAATAAAATAATACGAAACCGTGTTTCACCTTATAGCGACTTAATGAAGTACGGTGTAGAGGCCGGGCACGCTTGCGCAGGCTTTTAATAGCGGGACCCATCATTGCTCGCGATTTGATACCACGCTCTAAATGCGACGCGTTTAAATGGAAAACGCGAAGAAAGCTTTCAAATGCCGGGCGTCACGCCCGGCTAAATAATCCCCGCGCGCAAAACCGGACGCTTATTCAAGACCGGCCAGCAGATCATCAATTGCGCTATAAACGCGCTCCACCACTTCCGGCCCTACCACGCGCTCCAATTCCCGGTAGCGCGCCTCGAGATCCTTCGAGATCACGCGCACCAGGCCAATGCTCTTCTTCGTCAATGACACGAGGATCCTGCGCTGGTCATCGGCGAAACGCTCCTTTGTAATGAGCTCCATGGCCTCCATGCGCGCCAGAACGCCCGCCATGCTCGGGCTGGAGATGGTGCAGATATCGGAGATCTGCCGCGGTTCCATCGGCCCGTTTTCGTTGAGCGCCCGAATCACGCGCCATTGTTGTTCGGTCAGCCCGTTCGCGGTGAGCAGCGGCCTGAACCGCTCCATCATTTTTTCTCGTGCGCGCAGCAACAGCATCGGCAAGTTTCGATGAAGCGTTCGGGTAGTGGCTTTTGCGGACATGGCGAAGGATAAAAGTACGAACGGCCGGGCTGGAGAGACGCCTAGGGAAAACCCATGAACAGAGGGGAATGGGTTGACCCCCGATCATATCAAGCAGCACAATACTCACATGTTAGTGTTTTATTGAAGAGAACAGGGACTATGTTTGCATTGGCTGACCACCTGATCCATATCGAGGGTGACCCGTTGCCGCGGGACGTCGACACGCAACAGGTGCTCGCGCTGCTATCGTCGTCTGCCGGGTGCAGGCCGCCAGTCACGGGCGCCGTCTATGGCACCTTGCTCAACGACCGCGCCGCCCTGCTCGCACTCGGCGACACCATGAACGCCGCGCCGTATAAAGCACCGCCGAAAGCACCCATCCTCTATCTGAAACCGCGCAATACGCTCGCGGGGCATGGTGCGCGGGTCGCAATCCCGGAGGATGCAACGGGCGTGGAAGTGGGCGCATCGCTCGGTATCGTGATCGGGCGCACGGCAACCCGCGTGCATGCCGACCAGGCGTTCGACTACGTGGCCGGTTACACCATCGTGGCCGACATCAGCGTGCCGCATGCAAGCGTCTACCGGCCGTCCGTGCGCTTTCGTGCGCGCGACAAATTTTGCGTGATCGGCCCGACGGTCGTCGCCCGGCGTCACGTTGCAGACCCGGACAACCTGACGATCACCGTGAAAATAGCGGGCAGACCGGCGTTCGTTGCCGGCACCGCGTCTTCAGTGCGTAACGTCGCAACGCTCATTGCCGATGTGACCGAGTTCATGACGCTGGCCGCAGGCGATGTGCTCACGCTAGGCGTACCGCACGGCTCGCCAGTTGCGCAAGCGGGTGATGAAGCCATGCTTTCCATCGGCTCCTGGGCACCGTTGTGCGTGTCATTTATCGGCGACGACGCCCGCGACGGAGAACAGCCATGATGCGCGGCCGCGTAGCCTATGCAGGTGCAATTCATGAGGCTTACCCGGAGGGCGATAACATCCGTCTCGCTGACGGACGTATCAGGCAGGAGCACGAGGTAGTCTGGCTGCCGCCAATTGAAGTCGGCACGATCTTCGCGCTGGGTCTCAACTACGCCGAACACGCGAAGGAACTGCAATTCTCCAGCCAGGAAGAACCGCTGGTTTTTCTCAAGGGGCCGGGCACCGTCATCGGTCATCGCGGGGTGACACGCCGTCCCGTCGGCGTTGCTTTCATGCACTACGAATGCGAGCTTGCGGTGGTGATCGGACGCACCGCGAAGAACGTGCGGCGCGAAGCAGCATTGGATTACGTCGCCGGTTATACGATCGCCAACGACTACGCGATCCGCGATTACCTCGAGAACTACTATCGCCCTAACCTGCGCGTAAAAAATCGCGACGGCGGGACCGTGCTGGGACCCTGGTTCGTTGATGCCGGGAATATCGCCGACGTCACGCAACTGGAACTGCGCACCATCGTCAATGGCACGCTCCAGCAGCGGGGCAACACGCGCGACCTGGTGACGGACATTCCGGCACTGATTGAATATCTGAGCGGCTTCATGACACTCGCGCCCGGCGACATCATCCTCACCGGGACACCCGAGGGAGTCGTGAACGTCAATGCAGGCGACGAGGTCGTGTGCGAGATCGAAGGTCTCGGCCGGCTTGTGAATGTCATAGCGTCGGACGCGGACTTCGGACGCGTTTGACCGAGCAAGGGAACACCATGCGAATCGAACATCTGATCAACGGCCGGCCGCATGCCTCACGCGACTATTTCGACACCGTGAATCCCGCCAGCCAGGAGGTGCTGGCCGAGGTCGCGCGGGGCACGCCTGAAGAGATCGATTCAGCCGTGCGTGCCGCGAAAGAGGCCTTTCCCGCGTGGGCCGGCAAACCCGCGGCTGAGCGTGCGAAGCTGATCGCGCGGCTTGGCGAACTGATCGCGAAGAACGTGCCGGACCTATCCGAAACCGAAACGAAGGACACCGGCCAGACCATCTCGCAGACCGGCAAGCAACTGATTCCGCGCGCCGCCGACAACTTCAGCTACTTCGCCGAAATGTGCACGCGGGTCGACGGCCACACGTATCCGACCAGTTCGCACCTGAACTACACGTTGTTCCATCCCGTTGGCGTCTGCGCGCTGATCTCGCCGTGGAACGTGCCGTTCATGACCGCCACATGGAAGGTCGCGCCCTGCCTTGCGTTCGGCAACACGGCAGTGCTCAAGATGAGCGAACTGTCGCCGCTGACCGCTTCCATGCTGGGCAATCTCGCCCTCGAAGCCGGTATTCCCGCCGGCGTGCTGAACGTGGTGCACGGCTTCGGCAAGGAGACGGGTGAGCCTCTTGTGGCCCATCCCGACGTACGAGCCGTCTCCTTCACCGGATCGACGGCAACGGGCAACCGGATTGTTCAAACGGCCGGCCTGAAGAAGTTTTCGATGGAACTGGGCGGTAAGTCGCCGTTCGTCATTTTCGACGATGCCGACTTCGAACGCGCACTGGACGCCGCAGTCTTCATGATCTTTTCGAACAACGGCGAGCGTTGCACGGCCGGGTCGCGCATCCTGGTCCAGCGTTCTATCTACGCCGTGTTTGCCGAGCGTTTTATCGAGCGGGCGAAGCGGCTTGTGGTTGGCGATCCGCTCGACGAAAAGACGGTCATTGGTCCCATGATCAGTCAGGCCCATCTCGCCAAGGTCCGCAGCTATATCGAGCTGGGCCCCAAGGAGGGCGCCACGCTTGCGTGTGGCGGACTGGAAACACCTGACCTGCAGGCGTCGCTGAGAAAGGGCAACTATGTTTCCCCCACCGTGTTCGTGGACGTGGACAATCGCATGCGTATCGCGCAGGAAGAGATCTTCGGCCCGGTGGCGTGCCTGATTCCCTTCGACGACGAAACTCACGCCGTTCAGCTTGCCAACGATATCGCGTATGGATTGTCGAGTTATATCTGGACCGAAAACACCGGCCGTGCCCATCGGGTAGCAGCGGCAATTGAAGCGGGCATGTGTTTCGTCAACAGCCAGAATGTGCGGGATCTGCGGCAACCGTTCGGGGGTACCAAGGCGTCGGGTGTGGGACGCGAAGGCGGCACGTGGAGCTATGACGTTTTTCTCGAGCCAAAGAATATCTGCGTGTCGCTCGGATCGCACCACATCCCGCGCTGGGGCCTGTAGCCCGGCGTTTGCGCAATCAAACAAAGGAGACCGCGATGGGCAAGCTCGCGCTGGCAGCAAAGGTCACGCACGTGCCGTCGTTGTATCTGTCCGAGCTCGACGGTCCGCACAAGGGATGTCGTCAGAGCGCTATCGACGGGCATCATGAGATTGGCAAGCGCTGCCGTGAACTGGGAGTCGACACCATCGTCGTATTCGACGTGCACTGGCTCGTCAACAGCGAATACCATATCAACTGCACCCCCCGCTTCGAAGGCGTCTACACCAGCAACGAACTGCCGCACTTCATCAAGAACATGCCCTATGCCTACCCGGGCAACACGGGCCTCGGTCATCTGATAGCGGACGTGGCGAACGAAATGGGCGTCAAGAGCCGGGCGCATAGCGACACCACGCTCGAACTCGAATACGGCACGCTGGTCCCCATGCGTTACATGAACGCCGACCAGCATTTCAAGACCGTCTCCGTTGCCGGCTGGTGCATGTGGCATGACCTCGAAACCAGCGCGCGTTTCGGCCTCGCGGTGCGCCGTGCGATAGAGGAGCGTTACGACGGGACAGTCGCCATCCTCGCAAGCGGCTCGCTGAGTCATCACTTCGCGAACAACGGAACGGCCGAGCAATTCATGCACAAGGTCTGGAGTCCGTTCCTCGAACAAATGGATCGCAGGGTTGTCGAGCTGTGGGAACGCGGCGACTGGACGACCTTCTGCGAGATGCTGCCGCTCTACAACGAAAAGTGCTGGGGTGAAGGCGGCATGCATGACACCGCCATGCTCCTGGGAGCGCTTGGCTGGGACCGTTATGAGGGCAAGGCCGAAGTGGTGACGCCCTATTTCGGCAGTTCGGGAACCGGGCAGATCAACGCCATTTTCCCGGTGACGCCGCTGCCCGTGTGACCGAACGCCGAGGAGATTACCGTGCCGCACCTGACACTCGAATATAGCGCCAACCTTGCCGATGAAGAACGCATCGGTGAACTATGCAACAAGCTGGCCCGCTGCCTCGACGCACAGCGCGATGGCGAGCAGCGGGTCTTTCCGCCAGGCGGCATCCGCGTGCGCGCGCTGCGGTGCCACGCATACTGTATCGCCGACGGACGGCCCGACGCCGCCTTTCTACACGCTAACCTCAAGATCGGCATGGGACGGTCGCCTCAAATTCGCCAGGCTGCAGGTGACGCCCTGTTCGCCCTGATCAAGGAAGATTTCACCGATGAATTCGCCACGCGTGGCCTCGCACTGTCGATGGAGATCAACGAGTTCAGCGAAGCAGGCACATGGAAACACAATAATCTTCACGCCCGCCTCAAGACCTGAACGCGGCTAACACGGGACCGACCATGCTGGACCAGAAGACAATTCACGACCTTGCGTTACAGCTCAATCAGGCGGAGAAGACCCGGACCCAGTTGCGGCATTTTTCCCGCACCTATCCGGAGATGACCATTGACGACGGTTACGCGATCCAGAGCGAATGGCTCAAGCTCAAGCTTGCGGAAGGACAGGTCATCAAGGGCCGCAAGATCGGACTGACGTCGCGCGCCATGCAGCGTGCGTCGCAGATCAGCGAACCCGACTACGCGCCATTGATGGACACCATGTTCATCGAAAGCGGACAGGACATACGCGCCGACAGATTCATCGCCCCGCGCGTCGAAGTCGAACTTGCGTTCATCTTGAACAAGCCGTTGAAAGGACCCGGCGTCACGCTGTTCGATGTGCTCGATGCGACCGCTTATGTGTCGCCCGCGGTCGAGATCATCGATGCACGCATCGAGCAGTTCGATCGCGAAACGAAAGCCCCTCGCAAGGTCTATGACACCATCTCGGACTTCGCCGCCAATGCCGCGATCGTCCTGGGCGGACGGCCGGTGCGTCCGCTCGACGTGGATTTGCGCTGGGTCGGCGCGTTGCTCTACAAGAACGGTGCGATAGAAGAAAGCGGCCTGGCGGCAGCCGTGCTGAATCATCCTGCCACCGGTGTTGCGTGGCTCGCCAACAAGATCGCTCCATACGATGAGTCCCTGCGCGAGGGCGACGTGATTCTCGCCGGCTCGTTCACCGCACCCGTCAAGGCCCTTGCCGGCGACACATTCCATGTGGACTACGGTCCGCTGGGTGCGATCGGTCTTCATTTCGTTTAATGGCGCCATCTTATGAATCCAATCCGCCGCGGACCTTGCCGCACAGTTTGGAAAACAGCCTGACGCGTCAGCTCCTCCCGGCGATGGTGCTTACTGAATCGACAGGGAGGTGCTGCGGTGCGCAGCCCACAAGCGCAGAATAAACCATTCCTGAACGTGACTGCCCGCAACACCGCAGTCTGAGGAGACACACTATGACCGCTATCGAACGTAGCACGCCGCCCGCACCCGCATGGTGTTCGCCTGACGAATGGGAGGCGCGGCTCAAGCTCGCCGCAACGTATCGCGTGTTTCATATGCTCGGCTGGACCGAGCTGATTTTCAATCACATTACGTTGCGTGTACCCGGACCGGACAAGCACTTCCTGATCAACCCTTTCGGGCTGACTTTCGACGAAGTCACCGCCTCCAACCTGGTCAGGATCGACCTGAACGGCAAGATCCTGAGTCCGTCGGATTACCCCATCAATCCTGCGGGTTTTGTCATTCATAGCGCGATTCACGAGCATGTGGAAGACGCGCATTGCGTCATGCATACCCACACAACAGCCGGCCTCTCGGTCGCGTGCATGGAGGGCGGTTTGTCGTACACGAACTTCTACTCCGCCCAGCTCCACAACATGGTCGCCTATCATCCGTTCGAGGGGATCACCGTCCACGACGAAGAGCAGTCGAGACTGCTAGGCTCCATGGGCAACAAGCGCCTGCTGATCCTTCGGAACCACGGACTGCTCTCGCACGGAACCACGCTGGCTCATGCATTCGCGTTGCTATGGACCTTGAACCGCGCGTGCGAGATTCAGATCGTCACGCATTCCATGCATGGCAATACCTTGCCCATCAGCGATGAAATCGTGAAAGGCACCACACGGGATTCGCTACAATTCTCTCCCGCACACGGTGCCGGCGAGAATGTCCTTGCCGCACTCATTCGGCGCGTCGATCGCACCGACGCTTCGTACAGGGGATAGATTTGAATCAGCAAGCCACCAAAATAACCGTCGTCGGCGGGGGCGCCATTGGCGGTATCGTTGCCGCGCGCCTCGCGCGCGCCGGCCTCGCGGTGAACCTCCTCGCGCGAGGCCCGCACCTTGACGCCATACAACGCAATGGCCTGACCGTCATGGAGGGTGACGACCGTTATGTGGTCAATGTCAACGCAACCGATCAACCCGGCTTGCTCGGCGCACAGGACCTGG
This sequence comes from Caballeronia udeis, assembly GCF_044909315.1. Taxonomy (GTDB): domain Bacteria; phylum Pseudomonadota; class Gammaproteobacteria; order Burkholderiales; family Burkholderiaceae; genus Caballeronia; species Caballeronia udeis_A. The sequence goes on along the minus strand of NZ_JBIYEB010000024.1, from coordinate 5,483 downwards.
TGTTCATCTGCCTGAAGGGACCCGCGTTGATACAGTCAGCCCGTTCGCTGGCGCCGCTGGTGAACGCCGGCACCCATATTGTTTCGGCAATGAACGGCGTGCCCTGGTGGTTCCTCAACGCGTTTGGTGGCCGCCTTGAAGGGCAACGGCTCGAATCGGTCGATCCTGAGGGTGTTGTGTCGTCTGCACTTCCGCCGTCGCAAGTCTCCGGCTGCGTCGTGCATCTCTCCTCGTCAATAGCCGAACCCGGCGTGATCAGGAAGGGCAATGGCAACCAGCTTATTGTCGGACCCGCTGCGGCAAGCGTCACCGCTCACGCGGCCCATGCTATTGAACTGCTACGGCTCGCTCAGTTTGACGTCACAACATCAAGCGAGATCCGCAGCGATATCTGGGCGAAGCTGTGGGGCAACATGACCATGAACCCCATCAGCGCGATTACCCGTTCGACCGCCGACGTGATTCTCGACGACCCGTTGACCGCGCAGCTTGTTGTCTCGATCATGGAAGAAGCGCGGCGGATCGGTGAGCAGATCGGGATTGAACTGAACATGACCGCAGAGGTGCGTAACGCTCAAACCCGCAAACTCGGCGCGTTCAAGACGTCTATGCTGCAGGACGTGGAAGCAGGCCGTCAACTGGAGATCGAAGCGATCCTGGGTGCACCTCATGAGCTGGCCGCGAAGGCGGGAATCCCGGTGCCGTTTCTTAGCGTGCTGTACGGACTCGCCGGCCAGTTGAACGCCAATCTAGGCGCACCGAAGGGCTAGGCTAGGCACGCTACCATCCACGACCTGAACCTTGCTGCGGCTCTGTTAGAAAATCTTGCCCGGGTTCATGATGCCGTGAGGATCGAAGACCTTTCGAATCTCGCGCATCAAGCGGATTTCCAGCGGGTCTTTATAGCGGCTGAAATACTCGCGCTTGAGTTGTCCAATGCCGTGTTCAGCGCTGATGCTGCCGCCATAACGCGCCACTTCGTCCAGCACTTCCGCGGTCAATCCTTCTCCATGCTGCTTGAAGAAATCGCGCGGCGCACCTACTGGGCGCGAGAGATTGTAGTGAAGATTGCCGTCGCCGAAATGGCCGAACACAATCAGGCGCACGCCGGCGTGATGTTTGTCGATACGCTCGCCCGCCGAGGCAAGGAATGCGGGAATGGAAGCAATCGGCAGCGAGACATCATGCTTCACGTGCGGACCGTCGGCGCGCTGTGCTTCGGAGATTTCCTCGCGAAGCCGCCACATGCTGTTCACCTGCGCAATTGATTCGGATACCGCAGCATCCACGCATAACTCACGTTCAAGCGCCTCGCCAATCACCGTCTCCAAGAGTTCGCGCAACGCGGCTTCATCGACGGTATCCGCGAGTTCAATCAGCACGTAAGCCGGATGAGTTTCAGCGAACGGCGCACGCATGCCATCGACTTGTTCAAGCACCATGTCGAGACATTCGGCGGTGAAGAATTCGAAAGCCTGCATGCGCGGGCCGCTACGTTCGAACAGGAGTTCGAAAAGATCGAGCGCCTGCTGCGACGAATTCACGGCGGCCAGCACGACCACGCGCACGTCGTTGCGTGGATACAGCCGCAGCGCCGCGGCAGTGATGACGCCAAGCGTCCCTTCCGCGCCTATCAGCAATTGCTTCAGGTCATAACCGGTGTTGTCCTTGCGCAGCGTGCGCAGGCCGTGAAAGATCTCGCCGTTCGGCAGCACCGCTTCGAGGCCGAGTACAAGTTCACGCGTCATGCCATAGCGCACGACATTGACGCCGCCTGCGTTCGTCGACAGGTTGCCGCCCAACTGGCATGAGTCTTCGGCAGCGAGGCTGAGCGGCAGCAGGCGGTGTTCATCGGCGGCTGCCCGCCGCAAGTTGCCGAGAATGCAGCCGGCTTCGGCGACCATCGTGTTGCCGATCGTATCGATACTGCGAACGGCGTGCATCCGGTCCAGACTCAGGATCACGTTCGCGGGGCTGGCATCAGGCGTGGCGCCGCCGCATAGGCCCGTATTGCCGCCGCGTGGCACGACCGGCACGCGGGCGTCCGAGCAGAGCGCGAGGGCTGCTGCCACGTCTTCCGTGCTTGATGGACGCACCACCGCTTGCGCGTGGCCGGTGTACATGCCGCGCCAGTCCGACAGCCATGGCGCGATGTCATCGGGGGCCGTGATGACGGCATCAGGTCCAAGCTTGTCGATCAGGCGTTGGAGGAAGGAAGAGTCGGTCATTTATTCGCTCGTCAATGGGCTTGGGGTGCCGGCGCTGTTGAGCGCGTCGCGCCCGGGAAACACGAGGTTCAAGCGGGCGGCCGCATTCTGCAGATGCGAGGTCGCGGCAACACGCGCAGCCGCCGGATCGCCGGCGCGGATCGCTTCGAATACGCGGATGTGTTCGCGGTGCACTTCGTCGGGCAGACGCTGGCGCGCAAGCGAATGCGTGCGGGCCGTCTGCACGGCCTGGCGGATCTGGAGGTTGAGGTACTGGAGCAGATCGACGTAGTAGCGGTTGTGGGTGGCATCGGCGATCGCTACGTGGAACGCGATATCCAGTTCCACCGCGTGGTCCGGCGTGTAGAGGTTGTCCGCGAGCGATTTGAGAATGGCCGCCAGTGCGTCGATGTCTGCGTCCGTCCGGCGCACGGCAGCCAGCGCCGCTGCTGCGCCCTCCAGATCGAGCCGCAGCTCGTAGACGTCAGCCAGATCCGCCCGGTCCGCGCCGACCGCGTGCGGGACGCGGAAACCGCCCGTTTCCGTGCGGGCCTTCACGGTGCAACCCGCGCCCTGCCGGCTGTCGATCAGCCCATTCGAGCGCAGCCGCTCCGTCACTTCCCGGATGACCGACTGGCTGACGCCAAAGCGCGTGGCCAGATCCTTGCCCGAAGGAAGCTTGGTGCCGACCGGGTAAACCCCGTCGCGGATATCGCCGGTCATTTGCTGGGCGACCTGCTGGGTCAGGGTGAGCGCTTTTGTCACTGGGGTCCGGGCTTCAGCTGTTGGTTTCAGGTTATCCGGTTTGCATGTTATATGAAAACTTTTAGCGAGTGAATAGGGAGGATTCTCGCTGTCGCAGGGTTGAGTTGACGTCCACTCCCGCCCCATCACAGGGGCGGCGTTAAACAGCCTCAGGTGCTCTCCCTCACGACCACCTGAAACTCCACCCGCCGTTTCTCCGAGAGCGCCTCCAACCCGCTCTTGCGAGCCGCCGCTGCCGCTAACAACATCTCGCCCGCAATCCGCCCGATCGCGCGGGGATCGACCGCCACCGTCGAGATACTCGGATAGCAATACCGCGACACTTCGAAGTCGACATGGACGGCACCAGCGCCACGTTGAACGGCGAGGGGCTGCAACAGCAACCCTAAGGACCCTCTGTTCCCCAAGTCTCGACCAACTTCTGGCCTACCGATGCAAAGACATCGATAGCGGGCAGCAGTTCTCGCCCGAGATCCGTCAATTCGTATTCGGCCGAAGGCGGCGAGCTGTTTAGCGAGCGCCTTGTTACCAGTCCTCGTGATTCAAGTTCATGAAGACGGGCACTGAGTACGCGTGCAGAAATACGCGGGATGTCGTGACGCAATTCGCCGAAGCGGCGAGCCTGGTCACGCAACCGCCAGATGACGTTGAGAGCCCAGGCGCCACGCAGAAACCCGAGCGCATCGGTGACCTGGCAGATGGGCGGTAAGGTCGCTTTACTTTTGCGTAAGGGCAGGCCCATGTTCTTGAGTTCCAGGAATAGCCGGTAACTTTGGAGTTACCGAATTATATGGGTGGCGGGTAGCCTTCGAACGATACGCCCGGCTACCATGCTGTGCGCGTTACGGTCCACGTCATCTTTCGGGACGTAGCGCGCTCGCTCAAGCATTCAAGGAAACTCGATGAAGCTCTATTACTCTCCGGGAGCCTGTTCACTGTCGCCGCACATCGTCGCGCGAGAAGCAGGTGTTGAACTGCAACTCGACAAGGTGGACATCAAGGCCAAGCGTACCGAACACGGTGCGGATTTCTACCAGGTCAACCCGAAGGGCAGCGTGCCCGCCCTCGAACTGGACAACGGCGAATTGTTGACAGAAGGCCCGGCTATCGTGCAATACCTGGCCGACCTCAACCCGGAAAGCGGCTGGGCGCCAGCAAATGGCACACCGGCACGATACCGCCTCCAGGAAATGCTCGGCTTCATCAACTCCGAATTACACAAGAGCTACTCGCCGCTTTTCAATCCCGCAACACCCAAGGCTGTAAGGACGGAACGTGAGAATTCCCTGCGCAATTGCTACGCGTTGCTGGAGCAGCGTCTGGCATCGCATCCTTGGCTGGTGGGCGATCGCTTCACCGCTGCTGATGCGTATCTCTTTGCTGTGACCAATTGGGCAAGCCACGTGAATCTTGAACTCGGCGATTACACGGCATTGGCAGCGTTCCAGCAACGAGTGGCTGCGAGGCCGCACGTTCGCGCAGCTTTGGAAGCAGAAGGACTCGTCGCCAAGGTTACTGTCTAGGCTTAATGCAAGGCGGCGTTGCAAGGACAACGCGTCGCGAGCCAGTCGAACGCTTCATGTGCGGTTTGCCGGTTTCGGCAAACCGCACATGCTATCGAAGGTGTCTTGTTGCATTGCTTGGCGGAACCTGCCGCACAACCAACCCCTGGTTCGCGGAACGGTTTGCCGGCGATTCCCTTAACTGCCCTTGCCCACGGCGTCGTTAAGCAAGGTCAGGTCCCGCTCGCGCGTCTCGGTGGAAAGGAACATATCGGTAAGCGTCAATATGCATAGCACTGCCATATACACGCCCATCACCCAGAACGCGCCACCGACAAATCAATCAGATAGACACCGAGCAACGGTGGCCATGATCACGAGCAGCACGAACTTGCGCCCCTTCCGGTCGCCGACCGAACCAAAAAACAGGCCACCGAACGGGCGTGCGAGCCCTCCTCTCTCGTGTCTCTTTTGTTCTGGACATCCCGGTATGCGTTTGATACTGTTACCGGTAACAATAGCAAAGCAATTTGGCATGAGGAAACAACATGCGCACGCCGGATTTACTGGTGCTCGATCGGTATCCAGACGAGCCCATGCGTGAACTCGAACGGCGTCATGACTCGATGTATTCTGGAATGAACCGCCGATCGATCCGGGCTTCGCTGAACTCGACAACATCGTGCTGCAACCGCACAGATCCGGCGTGACGGTAGAAACCCGTACGGCAATGGCCTGCCTCGTTGCACGCAATCTGCAAGCGCTCTTGAACGCGAATCGCAGCTTGCCGAATACACGCGCCAAACCGCCCAGTTGTTCCCCTATAAAACGAACCTGAGACATTCACGCTTATGAACCCACCCAACCTCACCCATACAAACGGCGCGGACGAAACCGCAACGCCCCGCCTGCGCAGCCGCCGCTGGTTCGACGACCCCTCCGACCCCGGCATGACCGCGCTGTATCTTGAGCGCTACATGAACTACGGCATCACGCGCGAAGAGTTGCA
>NZ_JBIYEB010000023.1:0-155892 GCF_044909315.1 Caballeronia udeis | reverse complement strand
ACGGTCATTAGCCACGCCGCATTTCGACGATATGCCGTTCTAGGGCAGCCCCGTCCTTCATGCTTCTTCCGTAGTGTGGAGAAAACACCGCTTACGTTATTCTAACCGACGGTTCCTCTGGCCAGCTTCTCGGGCTTGCGGAAAGCTTCCCCTATGGCCGATCACAGGCCGGTCGCCATGATTCAGCGAGCGGCGGTTGCACCTTAAAAGAAGCCGTCGGCCGGTGGCCCGCCGATGGGCTAGGACGGGCCGAAGAACGAAACCGCTCGCGCGGTAGGGGCTCCGGCCAGCGCGTGCGGTTCTTGGGAGGTCCGCCGCACGGTTCCGTATGTTGGCGAATGAGGCAATCCGCCTCGTTCTCCAGCAGGAGCCCAATCATGACCTCCTTACAGGCAAACGCCAGTCCACTGCGCCAACGCATGATCGACGACATGCGCATGCGCCAGCTTTCGCCGAAGACGCAGGACACCTATCTGCGCATCGTGCGCGAATTTGCCCGATTTCTCGGACGCTCACCTGACACGGCCACCGTCGAGGACCTGCGGCGCTACCAGTTACACCTGGTCGATCACGGCACATCGCCCGTGTCACTGAACCACGCGATTACCGGCCTGAAGTTCTTCTTCCAAGTCACGCTCGATCGGCCCGAGCTGATGGTCAGGATGCAGCCGGTGCGCGTTCCACGCATATTGCCCGTCGTGCTTAGTCCCGATGAAGTGCGCCGCCTCATCGAGGCGGCCGGCAACCTGAAGCACCAGACCGCGCTGTCGGTCGCCTACGGCGCAGGACTGCGCGCGAGCGAAGTGGTGGCCCTGAAGGTCACCGACATCGACAGCCAGCGTATGACGATGCGCATTGAGCAGGGCAAGGGCCGCCGCGACCGCTACGCCATGCTCTCGCCGGTGCTGCTCGAGCGCCTACGCGTCTGGTGGCACGTGGCGCGCGCCCAGGGCAAGATGCTCGATGGCGGGTGGGTCTTTCCCGGGCTCGATCCCGTCGACCCGCTCAGCACGCGACAGCTGAACCGCGCCATCCATGCCGCCGCCGAGGCCGCACACATCGACAAGCGCGTATCCATGCATACCTTGAGGCACAGTTTTGCGACACACCTGCTCGAGCAGAAGGTGGACATCCGCGTGATCCAGGTGCTGCTCGGGCACGTAAAGCTTGAGAACACCGCGCTCTACGTCCAGGTGGCCACCGACCTGCTGCACGAGGTCACCAGTCCGCTGGACCGCTTGCCGCCCGAGTAAGCTCGCTGTAGCGCTCATGCTGGAGGTTGCGGACGTCTTCCGCAGCCACGGGCCAGCGTGGCGAGCAACGGCACACCTGAGCCTGGGGCAGCTGAAGGTCATGTCGGCCATCGAACAGTGCCGCACCGCGGCGCTGGGCGGGCATGTGCTGCGCTGTTCAGGGTGCGAGCACATCGAGGTGGCTTACAACTCCTGTCGCAACCGCCACTGCATGAAGTGCCAGGCCAGTGCCGCACACCGCTGGCTCGAAGCGCGCCAGGCCGATCTGCTGCCCGTGGAGTACTACCACGTAGTGTTCACACTACCCGCGCCGATCAGCGCGATCGCCTGGTACAACAAGACGGTGATCTACGGGCTGCTGTTCGACATCGCCGCCGAAACACTGCGTACCATCGCGGCCGATCCGAAGCACCTGGGCGCACAGATTGGCGCCACGCTTGTGCTGCACACCTGGGGCTCGGCGCTCACGCATCATCCGCACGTGCACGGTATCGTTCCCGGTGGCGGCCTGTCGCCCGATGCTCAGAGGTGGATCGCCTGCCGGCCCGGCTTCTTTCTGCCGGTGCGCGTGCTCTCCCGCCTGTTCCGAAGGCGCTTCCTCGAAGCACTCGCAGACGCACACCGACGCGGCCAGCTGCAGTTCTTTGGCGAGTATGTGGGGCTCGCGGATCCAGCCGCCTTTGCTCTGTGGCTTGCGCCGCTACGTGCCTGCGAGTGGGTCGTGTACGCCAAGCGCCCGTTTGCAGGACCGGCAGCCGTGCTCGAGTACCTCTCACGCTATACGCACCGCGTAGCGATCTCCAATCAACGCCTAGTCGCATTCGATGAGCGCGGCGTGACCTTCCGCTGGAAGGACTACCGTGCGAAGGGACGCACCCGTTACAAGACCATGACGCTGGAGGCCGGCGAGTTCATGCGCCGCGTCCTGCTGCATGTGCTGCCCGGCGGCTTCCATCGCATCCGTCATTACGGGCTGCTTGCCAACCCGGTTCGCCGCGCCAACCTCGCGAAGGTGCGTGAGTTGCTGGACGTCGTGCCCGAGGTCCCCATCCGGCCCAACCAAACCGAGGTTGCTGTCGCTCCGGTCTTTGTCTGCCGGCACTGCGGTGCGCCAATGATCGTCATTGAGATACTGGAACGCACTGCGCCCATTCGCGCACCACCCATGCGCCGAGGTGAGACATGAGCGCAACGCTCCCTGCACGTACAACCCGACCGTCGGCACTGCGGCAACGCGGCCCACGAGCGGACGTTTGCGCCTGTCGCTTCGCGCAGTCCCTCGCAGGTCCGCTTCGCCATCACAACTGCGTCACTGCACCGCTTCATCACTGCGTAAGCGCCCATCCAGCATCCCGCCTGACCACGCATCCATCAACATTGCCAGGCATCCCGGCCTATCAATCGCCATAGCCTCAAAGACTCCGAGCGCATCGGGGCACGCCGCGGTTTCCTCCATCGAGGCTCGTTCGACGCCTGCCGGCACGCGCGGTGGCGCACTCACATTCCTGCGGACGATGGCAGGCATCGAACAACCCTAAACGGATAAGGCCGATCGCGTCGGGCGCCGGCCCAACTACGGACGTTGGCCCACGAGTTCACACGGACATTCGTCTGCTCCGCCACGACAACTGACCTTTGTGCGTGGATCGTCTTAGTTGGGGTGCGCTCAAGATTCGGATGAAAACGTACGATACCGTTTCGATGCTAAAGACCCCCGCTTTTTGATTCGAGTACTCGATTAATTTCGCTAACAATGGGCATCGCTGTTTCAAGCGCTTCCGTCGTAGGCCATGCTTGATGTGCACGCTCAATCAAATTGTCGACACCTATCGCCTTCAGATCCTGTCCTTCCGCTAGCTTGCGAACCATCTTATCGGCACTTAGCAGATCAAAATGCTGCACCATGACACTAAATAGCATTTGGCCCATCCCCTCTCTTCCATAAGTTCGTTCCGAACACGTCTTGTAGTTTGCCTCCACTAGTCTGCGTGCTGCACTAATTTTCCGTGAGGCATCTTGCCATCGTTGCTGAACGATGCTGAGTCTCACATCGACCTGCAATCCAGTGACGTACATACTCAATTTCAAACACGTATCGTCAGGCATTTCCGGCCCTACGTAGAAGACACGTAGCTGCTCGACAGCCCTATCCATCGTTGCCTGAGCCGGGCCGGCCTTCGCTCGAGAAAGATTCAAATAGTACGCGTTTTGAGACCAGGCCTTACCAGAATGCGCCAAGTCACCCCTAGCAAAGGCAAGTTCGCCCGCGCTGTCAGAATCTCGAACAGCCAGCTCCACATCTCCTTTCAGGCTTTCAACGATTGCACGATTCAGAAGAGCCTCCTCAAGCGAGCTCGTCTGCTTTATTGGAAACGGAAATCCCGACATCTTTTCTCGAGTCGTGATCTCATCGTTCAAGGCGGCTAGCGCGTTGGTTTGATCTCCGATAGACAAATAATAACTTCCTCGTCTGCCGTCCTGCATCGCGCGAAACTGCAAATCTCCTACTGTATCCGCGATGAACACCCGTGAGCAGGTCTTGAGCTTTGCGTCGATCGCTGAGACCCGGGGACTCCGCATAACGTAAGCGACCGACGCCGCACCACCGAGCGCATTACAATTGTCTGGATCGACACCCTCCAGCTCAGAACTTGCTACCTTTTCCACCCATAAAGTCATCACTTTTTGAATGTCTGGGACAATCACTCTCTCAGACAGATTTTCAAGGTTGGTCGTTTTGAAGTATAAGTCTGCAAACGCTATCATTGCGCCAGGACGTAGCGCCTCGGCCGGCGGCTGAAGCAACCCGAATGCCACCCTGTAGTCCTCCATCGCGCGCGGCACATCGTACGTCTCCCAAACCTCGGTAAACCCTCGCTGCACATAGAGAGATCCAAGGATAGAGTCTCTCGTTGCGTCGTCGATACCTAATGCGGGAATCGTTGACGTGTTCGACCACGTTCGAATCTGCTCTGAGAGCCGATCTGCACGAAGGTGCCCTGTGCTGTCGCGCATGAGTGGATCCCAATCGGTGCCGACGTATTTAGCGAGAACGGAAGCACCAACAGCATTCTTCTCCACGCGTGCTCCGACATCGAGGCATCTTTGCTCTGCGGCCGGCCAGTAGCGCTTCGCGCTATCCTGCCACCAAGACCTAGCGGCGCTCGAAAAGATACACGTTAGAAAAAGCGAGTAGTATTGATCTTTCTTCAAGGCTACGTCATTCACGGCATTCAGGTCCCGATCAAGAGCGTCCATTTCCGCTTTTGCAATTTGCTCGTTTCGATCGTTTGCCGCGAGTGCGGCGCGAACAAAACGGATCATTACGATACTGATCGCGTCCGTTCCGCTCGTACATTCATCTACGATCACGTTGCCAGATCGAGTTTCCTCTCCTGCGTCCAGGAAGCGATAGGTGCTCAGATGCAGCAAGGCGATTGAAGACCGATAGCGGCAGTTTTTCGGCTCAAGCGTGCTCGCCAATTGCGCTTTCTCCGAAGCACCGAGCAGGTCACCCGCGAGCAAGCGCAGATGACTCTCTGTGTAATAAAGCTGTGCCAGTACTTTGACGTTCTTCCCGTATTCCGCTTCGGTTACGACGAGCGTTGAGAGAGCGGCTGCAGTGTTGCCGGCCGCGATCTGCTTTGAGAGCATTCTCAATTTCTCGTCCCTACTATTGGCGAATTGGCGAACGACTTCGACAACTACAACTGTGCCATACATATTGACGGTAGAATTTGAGAGAGTCATGTTGACCGTGGTGTTCGAGAGGCCCATGTGTACGGGGCTATGAGACCCTTGCGTCATGATGCTTCCAATGTCAACGGTGCTATCGGCCGACGCCAACCTGCACAAGCACAACAGTCCAGCGAAGATTGCCGTCCGCCAATTGTTCACTTCGTGTCTCCCACGCCGGTCACAGACCCTTTTTGCGTGGAAGAGTCACCGAAGGTCAAATTGATTGGTGCGTTATCGCCGTAGGTATCAATCCTGTTAATCTCTGTGTTCTGTCTGCGGTTGTCGTTGTTGACAATCACGTCGGCCTGTTTTGTCGCAGTGGGACCGGCGGCGGCTCGCGCTGCTCTAATAATCGTCTCACTGGCCTGTCGACTCGAAGCCGTGCTATCTGCAGCCACTTGACTGGTAGTATGGCCGAAGACAATGTCCCTGGCGGACACGAGCGCAGCAGGCATTCCCACCACTACGCCGACGATGGAGGCAATGCCGCCGAGAAACGTCACCGCACCTATAACCTTTGACCAGAGGGGCCAGCGCTGAGCGGCTGCCGCAATTCCTTGCTTTTTCATAGGTTAGTTCGAATATGTGTGAGTGCGCGCAAAAACCAAGACCTTGTCGAATTAGAACAGGCGGCCTGGTTGGCTTACTGTTGATGCTCTGCAGCTAGCATGCCAAATTAATGAAGATCAGTCGGATCCCTGCTTCGACAGGAGCGTTCAGCTTGTGTAACGCTGTACATTGGCCTTGGTCTCATCAAGGTACTGCCAAAAATATGAACTATCGCAAGTCACAGCCAATATCAGCGATGGCGTCGCTTATTCCTTGCCGGTCGACAAAGAACACAGTGCTTGGTCCTTATGTCCTTTGCTCTGCAAAGCGCGAGCAAAGTAGTTCAGTGGGCTCGCCTCGTGGTGCTGCCGACACCGGTGCAGTCCCTTTTTCTTGACAGAATCCGCCTTCTTCTTCACGGCTTGCTGTTCATCGTCGGCCTACTTCATCACGGCCGCAATCTCGTACAGTGCGCTGAACTCCCCCCTCAGCGTTTCACTTTCCCAACGAGTATTCCATCCTTAACACCGCGAGTCCTATCTCAAGGATTGGTCCGTCCCCAAATGCTGATCGACCCCCGTCGGGTCAGCACCAAAATTTCGATGGGCGAAACCGATTTCGAAGCCTCAATGCTTTGTTACGTCAGCACTTGTTTCAGCGACGCACTGTCCTTCTATATGGCGAACCCGTCGCCCCGACACGGACGCGCTACTCAACTGACGCTCTTGCTATGTCACTTCTCGCGCTCGCCCAAACAACGTATCACTTAAATGCGTCGGAAGGCGGTCTCTCAATACGCTAGCTAGTCAATCACGGCATCCAACGCAAACCAACGACACACCCGCTGGGAATGGCATCTCTTACATTGAGGGACGCGCCAGAACTCACGCGCCAGACCGAGATAAGTGGATGCATTCGCTGCACGAGTAAGCACGCCAGCACGAAAATCTTCGGTCCGCCTGGAAGCAATACTACGTTATACTCAATACTTAGTCCACGAACGACCGAATCAAGCATCGCGATCGTCCTGCGCGGATCATCGACTTCGTATCTCAGACTATCATGCGGAGCAATTTCCACTAGCAGCGAATGGTTCGCCTTCTGCACCTCCGGGGCGAAACCAGCAACCGGTGATTCCGGAAAAAACGAGATGACTCTGGTTGCCTGCAGAAACTCCGCAGCACCGACTACTTTTCCCGCCTCATAGCCTAGACCGGCAACGAGCGCGAGCGGTCGACTCGGATCAACAAATCGGCCAGCGAAAGTGCGGTTTATGGGCCCGGCAATTTCGTTCCGCCCCGCTACGGGATGCGGTGCCTCGAATTTTGCGACGCTGTACCAGAAGTCGATCGTTAAGCTGCGTTCTCTACTGAGCTTTTGCGTTGCCGAAACAAGCTCCGCCAACCTGTAGCGATCGAAACAAGAAATATCTATTGCTATGCGTCGCGACATAGCATCGTTCACTGGCGCTAGAAGGCGGCCCAAAACCGAAGGGAATTCGTTCTTACGCACACTTTCGACTATTTCGATGCCGTGGGCGCGAAACCATGCGCAATTAGGCTCGTAGGAAAGACATTGATTGTGATCAAAGCCAATCGCTACAGCTCGTTCAAAACGACCATGAAGCTCGTTCGCGATAAACGTAGCACGGGTTTCGAATCCTCCTGCGCAGATGAGTAGGTCATATCTCTCCGCCTCAAGCTCGGCTGCCGACAGATTACTCGGAGTTTCGTCATTCATTGAACAGGCTCACTTGTTTGAGATCAGGATGTAAGCGTATGTTCCTTCGAATCCCATGCTTCCGTAATCCTAGGCGTTGAGCGCCAGGCCGCAGCAACGTAGACAATTTTCTATCTTTCCCCGTGCGCAGTGGAAGAAACATCAGGGGTGAGATTAAGTAAGTCAGTCTAAGGCGCTGACCTTCAAGATTACGAGAGAACGCGAACTGCCGATCAACGTCCCCCACAGGGATGAATGCGCCGGCGTAGAGTCCATCAAATATCGCCTGCTTGGTGTCCTCAGAGATCCCTTTATCTACCTGAAAAGATAGAACAGGATCGAGAACGAAATCGCCTGCAAGCACTTCCGTACGGAAGGCATCGACTAATCGATCGACGAGTGTTTTTAGACCGCCCTCCCCTCCATCCGTAACGCTGGGTGCTGCGCTTGGAATCGTGGCGACATAGGACATAAATTTTCGCGCAGCGGACAAAAATACTTCGTATTGTTGTTCCACTGATAATTCCCGACCAGAAGCGCTCCCTTGCCTATGAATAAGCAAACTTCTCGCGATACCCGTGAACCACCTTGGATTGCCTTCAGTAACAAGACAAAGTACCTCCCAACCGGAGTAGAGCCTCGAGGGGCGGCTCTTATCATTTCGAATATTCGACCGCCCGGATACGCTCGTTGCTGGATCCGCCTTAAGCATAAAGTCACGAAAGCCAACGACCGGACCGATTTTGCGCACTACAGAATTCTTCAATGCTGGGCTGGCGAGTTCTAATCTGTTCGGATCTAGGTCGTATTGCTTAAGAAAAGATACGTAAGACGGATCCTTCAAAGCAAGCCTGGTCGAAGCTTCCTGCCATCGCCCGCCCTTCCCATAAGGTTTCGAACTGTCGGGTTCATGAAATGCCGAGTGCCGAAGCACCGCGGTTGGAGGGAGGTGTTCTGCAGTCGTTCCCCGGGAAAGATGTTCCCATAGGCTTTGACAAAACGCAGCGGACTCCTTGGGGTCTGTGTACAGCGATATCTCTTCGAAATCGTTGCCGGACGATGGCCCAAGAACATCATTCAAGACGCTTGACGCCTCGGTCGATGGGCTAAGTGCAAGCTTGAACAAGAGCCGTTGATCCGTGGACCGCAGACTCCGGAAAAGCAATTTTTGCACTTCCGGAGGCGCGATCTCGAGTTCATCGAACATTAGACACCAACGGCCTTCGAACCGTCCGATTGCAGAGTCGAAAGCATTCACAGCGCGCAAAACAGCTTGAATACATTGCGTTTGACAGTTGTCTAATAGCTCGTCAAGTCCGAACGGCAATTCGGCACTCTCGTAAAGATCGGCCGCTCTATCGACCAAAGCTTGTCGCAAACCCTGCAGAGAGTGAATTCGAGGCTTCAGCTTCCAGCTTTGCGCTATTGTTCGGCAAATTTCCGACTCCACATTTGAATCAAGGTTGACTTTCGCGAAACCCCTATCTTGACTAGGCCGATCGTGTGTGAGCTGCAAAAAACAGTCTATGAGTGATCTTTCAACGTGCGTTGAAAAAACGGCCAACCGGAACCGCTCTTGGACGTCGCCGGCGAGATCTGCTGCCGCAAATTCTATCTGTTGTCGCCAAGCCTCATCCGCGGGCACGAAGATCCCCCAGTAAGGAATCTTCTCTCGAATAGCTTCTGCTTCTGCGTGATCCCAAGCATTGAGTGCTTTGGGCTGCAGCATCTTTAGCATGTGCGTCTTGCCGCTGCCACGCGCACCGACGAGAAGCGAGTTCTGAACGGCTAGGAGTCCATTGAACTTCTTACTCGGGACGAACGACTTAGCGACTTGTTCGGCGTCTAAATGCCTTGCATTAAAACTAGAAAAGAATCCGATGGCTGGGTCCATGTCGATTCCTTTTAACGTCCAACTTGCGAAGGTTGACCATCCTTCGCATAATTTATTTGAATACCGAGGCTCTCCAAATCTCGCACCAACTGGGATAACGAGTCTGGTAGCAACAGGTCTACGGATGGCACACTAGAACGGACTTGTGTCCACGGGGCGAAGCTCTGACCGACCAGTGCGTCTATTTGAGAGGCCAAGGCCTTGGTTTGCCCTTGATAGCCAAAGCCGCATGCTGCTGGTAAGCCGGCAGGTCCGGTGGACGATGTCCATTTCGCAGAGTCCGTCCACGACCACGTCCGGACTGCACCGACTATCGATGTGTGATCAGACGCAGCCGATTGGTGTATGTCGACCATATGAAACTGGTTGGCCACCCCGGGAATGCGTGCGCCCAGACTTCCGGCACCAAAAATAAATGGGACGCGATTGGACGGAGAGGCACCATGTATCAGCCTAGGAACGTGGCGGTGCCCGTGGATGACCAACCAAGAGCTGTCAGTCGCCTTCGTGAGTTTGTCTAACAAAACTGGCCCGTTGGCAATGTATTCGATGTCCGCTCGGCCTTGCCAGCCCGATTGTGGCGCAGGATGGTGATGACACAGAAGAATGTGAGCGGATGCTGTCCGTTTGCCTCTTAGCTCAGCACACAAAGCGTCGATAGTTCTACGGCTAACGCGACCATGGTCAATTTCTTCTGGTTTACCACCGTGGAAGGCGCTCGAGTTCAGCGAAACAATGACCACTCCATTTGAGAGCGTTGCCATCGCATAATTGCGAGCCCAATATCGATCGTTTAACGGTTCGTCTTCGAACGGAAAGGGTGGGTTCAATGACAGAAGAAATCCCTTAGGATCTGGGTCGCTCTCTTTTGATAGGTACCGCGAATCCAAATCGTGATTTCCGCATGTTGAGATTGTCTGACTTGCTCGCAGAGCATGACTCAAGACATGGATTTTCTCCCATGCCCGCTGGAGCCCTGGTAGATCCGCTTGATTACATATGTCTCCAGCGCAAACAAGCACGTCGGCCGTTAGCCCTCGTTCAGTCACCGCGTCAATCAAGTCGATCAACGGATTTGCCACGTTGTTATTAGAGCCAGTTAAATCCATGACCGAGTCTTTGGATTTTTCAGGCGACGCAAACGCGTGCAAGTCGCTAATAACGGCTAGGCGAACCAATGGTGCTTCGAGATCGATCATTTAGAGGGGTAACTCGTCATTATCATTTCTCGTGCGTGCACGCGCGAGGCCGTCTTGCTCGCCACCGTCCTGGCTGCTGTTACCGAATGCACGCACCATCCCTTTAGGGCGTCGATGAGGCGCTCGTCATATTGATACGAGACCATAACTTGAACGCCTCGTGCCGCGAGCTTCTCTGCCACCACGACAAATTGTTCAAAAGCTTCATCGTCAAATTTCGCCCCGTATCCATATTCGCCGCGGTAGCGACCTGCTTGACGATATGGCGGATCCATATATACCCAGTCGCCTGCGGTGCTTTCGGCGATCGTTGTTTGGAAATCTCCGGCAATAAGCGTGGCACCGCCCAGCATTGCTGCAGCACGGCTTAGCTCCTCACGAGTTGGGAGCGCATAGACGCGGCTGCCCATCGGCACGTTGAACTTTCCAGACCTGTTCGTGCGGTACACGCCGTTGAAGCACGCCTTCATTAGGAAAATCAGACGCGCAGCACGATATGTTAGATCCAACGTCGCTGGGTCGATGGCGCGCAGCGTATAAAAAGCATCTCCGGTCATCGGAATCGTATCTAGAACATCGGCCACAGCGTGAAAATCACGCGTGATGGCTCGATAGACGTCAATGACCATTGGATTTACGTCACCAAGTATCGCCCTCGCTGGTCCCATCGAAAAAAACAGGCATGCCGAGCCTGCGAAGGGCTCGACATAACGATTGAACGTTCGCGGAGAAAGTCGCCGTAGATCTGGTACCAGTTTCGCTTTACTACCCGACCAGCGCAATATCGTTGGGCGCTTCAGGCTGATGTCGTTCACCGGGAGTTCTTCAATTTGTTGGAATGGTGGAAGGCGACCGCGTCAGACTGAAGTCGACTGATTGCTGGCCAACTTGACGGCAAAATCTCGCTCGTTCGGATGGTAGCATTTACTTGTTTCGTCCAGTTTGTAGATTTCACGGAGGCGACGACAGCTTCGACACGTCACCTTCAGCGAGCCACAAATCATTTTTAGCTGATGCCGGGAACCGGCACGCCCCGTCAAGATCGCGGACCGCGAGCGGATTTGCGCACCTGCGAGGCACTTTTGCGTTTGTTGGAAACCTGTTTCGTTACCCGTGCCTCGCGCCTCGTTTGAGCGCTTGCCAGCAACGCGGCCAGTTGCTCGCGTGTGCGCGCCAATTCGGCGGCGTCGCTCGCATGTGAGGCCTCAACTGAAGCCAGATTGCCGGCCAGAGCGCCCACTTGCTGCCGTAGATCGCCCTGTTGAAGGGGTGCCTTCTAGATTCGGAATTTTACGTACGCCAGCATACGGGAAAGCCTTGCTGCATAAGCCTTGGCGCACATCATGCCTCGCAACGATCGGCCTCCTTGCTTTGAAGACGAATGGCTGATTGATTTTATTGACTGCGCATTGCGGCTATCGTGCAATATTTTCCGAATCCTGAAGGCATCCCGTCTATCGCGACGCTGGTCTAGGTGACCCCGAAAGAGCGTCTTTCCAGGAACGACTGGAAATCAACAAGCCAACTCGGACGTGCCGATCCCAAGCGGACCGCCTCAAGATCCAAGGCCAATGCCGAGATGGTTGTCGATCCGGCGTGTTTCAATTGCCTACCTCGTTTCAATCCTGGAAGGTTTTCTCAGGAGTTTGGCCGCTTTTCTTGTACTGTTGTTGCGCCGCTTCGGCGTGCCGGCGTCGCAGCTGGACACATCGATTACGGTCAGCTCAGGCTGCGGACCTTCAGGCGACCGATGCCGAATCTGCGCTGTCAATCCGCGGAGTCGCTGCACAAGTTCAACGAACGAAAGGAACTGGCCATCCGGCAGTGCCCAACCTTTCGAACGCGCCTGTTGATGTACGACAATCAATAGACCTTCGCGGCAATCACGGGCGCGCAGATATTGCCCGCACAACTGACGCTCGAGGGCGTCCTCGAGTTCGCCGATGCTCCAGCTTTCCGCGACCTTTATCTCTGCAGGGACCTTGGCATCCGCAGCGCGCGCAGTGAAGACCATGTCCGGCTTTTTCGCTCCCACGGTTTCCGGTTCGCGCTCGACCGAATAGGAATTTCCTTGGCTAAGGCGCATCCGATCGGCGATCCAGGCCTGCACTGCCAGTTCGTTCGGTAGGTTGCTGAGCGTGGTGCCCTGGGCAAAATCGCCGTGCAGAAGATCATGCTGAAGATCCTCGATGCGTTGGATCGCAAGCATTTGGAGCTCACGGCCCGTAGTGGGCGCACGCTCAAATCGCTGCTCGAAGCGCAAAGCATCCTCCCCCGTCCATGCCGTCAGTTCGGAATCCGTCGATGCACGTTCGTGCGCCAGCGCTCGCAGTCGCGATGGCGATACTGGAAAACCGGGGATATCTAACAATCGCAATATCGCGTCAAATGCTTGGCGTCCCGGGGTTTCAACGAGCTGTTTGAATGCGGCTGAGCGAGCGTCCTGGGCATCGTCGCGCTCATCCGGTGAGTACGCGCCCCCATTGGTCCGGTCGTGATCGTCCTCGACCCGCACGGTCCTATAGGCCAGAACCACGATGCGTTCGATAGTTGCGAGATCCAGACTCACCGCGCGACCAGGTAGCAACGAAAACCGTGACTGGAAAATCTGAGGTAACACCTGAAGGACTAGCGCGGTTTGCCCGGCCTCGGCGAGTCGATCTAGTTTTGTCAGCAGTGCGTCGGTTGCAACTTGGCCATCAATCGCGCAGGCAAAGCCGAGATACAACGCCGCGGTTTGTGGGTCAGTCGCGGCGTGAAAGCGCGCAATCGCCATCTCAAGTGCCGGTAGGTGCCTATCCTGAGCAAGCCCCTTCCCCGCGATCGACAGCATGGGTCTGAGCGCGCGCACACTCAGATCGTCGCGAGATTCGACTTCGTGCCAAATCGGAGCTGCCATCAGTCCTGTGACATCGTCGTCGGCATGCTCGATATAGTCGAGAGACGGGAGGTGCGCGTTCACCTCAGGACTATCCAGATCGGAGATCACTTCGGTCAACAGGACGCGCTGGACTGCTGCGGGCCAAACGTTCACCAAATCTGCGATCCAGCCCGGAAGCCCATTGATTTCAAGCGTCGCGTACTCGCCCGCCCGAGCAGCTTCCTCTTCGGTAAGCCTTGTTGCCCACGAGGGCACGCCTGCTGCCTCGAGTGATACTGCTGCGACGCCCATACAGTCAAAGTCGGCGATCTGGTTGCGCTCTTTGGGCGGCCTCGAGCTCCGCAAGGTCGGCCGCCACGCTCGCCACATTTGTCGCATCGCGATTGCGAATGCCTCTGCCGCCTTGGGTCCGACAAGTTCAGTCAGAGGAGCAACACTATCTAGCGCGTAGTGAGACTTCCCTCCGTTCGCTTCGCGCAGCAGTTGCCACAGGTCGTATAGGCGGCCGTCGACGCCTTGGGATGAGGTTTGTACAACGTTGCTCAGAGGCTCCGCTTCATTTCGGATCGATTCAATCAGGTCGACCCATGATTGCTCTACTTCCGCGCGATGTTTTTCATTCTCCGCAACTGCGGCCTCAAGTTCGGCTTCGCTGCGCAGAAGCTCGGCCGATTTCGGAGCGGGTTGCAGCCAATGGCGGATCAATTCGAGCATCGCGGGGCTCGCAGCGAGGGCAGCCTCAATGCGTGCGAGGACTGGTCCGGGTCTTCCGACTCGCTCCCACAGATCAAGCGCCGCATTGGTTGCGAGACGCTGTTCGTCCGCTAAGTTGCGCGACGACCCGTCAGCGAGCAACCATTCGAGATCGTCCAGAACGAGTCCGGGCGACCAACCGAGGAACTCCATCTGGAAGACGGCCTGCAAGGCCCTGCCGTTCAGCGTCGCGCTGGTCGATAGGCGTTCCGCCGCGCGCCAGAATGCCGCACGGCGGCGAACCGCGGATTCGTGCAACCTTGCGATCGCAACTTGCGTCACTCCACCGTGTCTGCCAGTGCGATCGAGGCGACGATCACCGACGTAGAGAACAGCGTCGATTGCAGCGTCGGGGGTCGTGTCGGGACGCGAGAGTTCGAGTAGCCTTTCGGCGGCAGCAGCCAGAAGTGGCAAGAACGTGCGCCGGGTCTCAGTGTCCACGTTTTCGAATTGAGCGAGTTCGGCGCCGCCGATCTCCATCAGGCCGTAGATCAATCGGGCCAGTGCTAAAGGATCAGACAGCTTTCGCGCGAGGCGTGCGCCGTCCCATTCGATATTGAATCCGCTTCCTGTCTCATTGCGCAGACTGACGACCCCGCAAATGGCGATCAGGCCGTCCACCCCAACTTCCGTCGGAAACAGGTCTTCCACGGCGTCCCAAAGGACAGATGACGGCAACGTGGCGCTGTTGCGCATAATGTGCCCGGCGTACGCCTGCTTCTGTCCAAGATCCGCCGTCGCGATCACCGCCCTCCCAGCCACGATCTGTATACTGCGGTCTTCGTATTGCCCGTACGCCGCACTGGTCGCGAGATCTGCGCAGTCGCGCAATGCGCCAAGCCAGATGAGCCGGAGCACGAAAACACGGATCGCCGCATGGGATGCGTCTGATTCCCAGAGGCTTCGCAAGGTCGGCACGATGTCCGCCCGTGCAAAACGCGTCAGGGTGCTCAGGTCCAGCAATGGGACTTCTTCGCCTTCCCGCATTCTCGCTGCGAGCGCCTGAACCGCAGCCGCGCGAACTGTCGCTGGCAGGCTCGACGGATCCCCCGCCGTGAACAGCGCGAACGGCGCGCGCCGCACGACTTCTCGCGCGACGCTTTCATCCCAAATGCAAACCCACGCTGCCGTCTCGAGAACAGAGGGCCGAGCGAGCTCGATTCCATAATTTTGTGTGAACAGCAGGTCGTGCAGCCGCCGCTCCGAAAGGTTAGCCCCCCGGAGCCGGCGCAACCAGCGCGCAGCCAGATAGGCACGGACCACGCCTTCGTTGTCGTTGTGCAGACGTGCCCGCCCGAACGTCGCGGGGTCGAACGCAGGTCTGCTCAATAGCAGCTGCCGTTCGCTGCTGGACCGGTCCGATAGGACCGATTCGATCGTGAGCACGTCCTGATCAGTCGGTACCGGTGCATCCGCGTCTAGAATTGCGATCGTAGCCTTGCGCCCAAAAACGAGCGACGCACCAATCCGCTCGAGCCATTGCATGGCCGCCTCGGGACTCAGCCTGTCCTGCCGGCTCCGATCCGGGTCTGGCTCGGAGAGTCGCTCGCGAAGGCTTGCTTCGACGATGGCCGCGAACGTGCCCAAGTGGCCCTGGCTCCGCCAGTACCTGGCGAGCCAGTCGAGATCCAGTGGCCGTCGCGCTATCTCTTCCAGATTGCCCGAACGGAGCGCGGCGAGAAATTCGTCTACGTCTTCAACCCCCTTCGAACTCGCATACAGCCGCATCTGGTCATCATCAAGCGCGGCCATCAGGACGATCAGCGGGGTTTCTTGGGGGGTTTCTTGGGGAGTTTCAGTGGGACGCTTTTCGTAATTGAGCAACCAGCGGATTAGATTCCCGAGGGATGGCGGATCCACCGGTTCGTCAGCAGGGATCGGCAGTTCATCCTGAAGCCGTCGTGCGTCCCGTGCGAACTCCCAGTCCGTGTGCCGTCCAGACAGCACGACAAAGGCGCGGCCTTCATGCGCGACGATGTCGCTGGCGAGCTGCCGCAGCGCCTTGTCGAGGCGAATGTTGTCGAGCTTGGCTTCGTCAACCGAGTCGATGAAGAACCATCCGGGATCACTGGCCGAGCGCCACTCGCAGAGGCGCTGCCGATCGGCGGCACGCAACGCCCCATCCAGTCCATTGCGTGCCACGTCTTGCACAGTGGCATGGAAGGCAAACTTGCCTGCGGCGGACAGCTGCTGCGCCTGATACTCGAGCTCAACGGACTTGCCGCTCCCCGCTTCCGCGAGGATGACAACACGTCGACGGGTGAGCAGATCGCTCCACGATAACAGGTCACCGGATAGACCGAGCCGCCATCCGTACACAGTGGCGACGCTGAGCCCATCACGCCACTCGAAGAACCGGCGATTCAGTTGGATCGGTTGCATTCTGGCCAGTGCCTAATCACGATGCGACCGCATTATGGCCGCACGACCGGCGCTGAGCCGACGGGCGTACCTCGGCACATTGCCTAGGGAACCTTGGCATCCGCACTGCGTCGGAAACGAGGCCGAGTGCCCGAGGCCGCGCTGTGACAAATTCTGGCATGGTGGTCTCTCTCGATTTCCATCTCGTTCTGCTCGCGCCCCTGCGAGTCGTCTGATCATAGCCTCACGAAGTCGTGCGCGCCAGCGGCGGTACCCGGTTCTAGGCTGTCCTGAGCGTGCTGCCGGCTCATCCCTCACAGTGACGAATGGAGCTTTTTCGCATCGCCCACACAACCAAAGTTGTAACCCTCCTCCGCTTCGCAAAAATTCCCCGCTAAGCCAGACGAGACGGGCTTCCGAGGCCGACTTCCATTTCAACTAAAGTTATGTCGATCGGTTCTCAGATCTCAACTAAATCTGTAGCCCGATCTGCGACTTCAACTAATCTTGTGTCGTAGCGGTCGTCGCAATGACGACGTCAATCATCTGGGCCGCAGGTTATGTCAATTCCATACTTCACCGAGCTATTCACCGACCTGCCGATCCAGCTGCGAAAACTGGTCGCGAAAATTGAAAGCCATGCGGATCTGCGCATAGAAGTGGAGGTGTCGGACCAGCAGACCATGGCGTGCGAGTTTGGCAAACGGACGGCACGCATTCTGATACCTGACACCGGCCCTCCCCGCGGGGCGTCGGTGTTCCACGAGCTGCTGCATCTGAAGCGGTATTTTGTCGATGGCGTGCCGAAGTTGATCTACTGCGACGATGAGCACGAATTCGAGGACGACGACGACGCGCGGACACCTCGCCTATTTGCCCGCCTGGACAACCAGATCGAGCATCTGTTTATCGTGCCGCGAGAACTGGCACGGTACAGAAGTGAACGGCGCTACTGGGAAGCGCGCATGGGAGCATTGCTCACGGACCCGATGCTTCCTGATGACGGCGCGCTCGTGGCGTGGGAATTCGTCCATCGAGTTCTGAAGAGCGGGGTCTTGTCTGACGCAGCACAGGCGCAGGTCCACCAGCGGGGTCTGGGCGACGCCTGCGATCGGTTCCATCAAGCCGTCGAAGAATCCAAGGAGGCCGCGACGCTGTGCCTCTTCGAGACATTTGCGCCCGCGAAATTGCCCCGGGCATGCCTGGACTACTTCGACCAGCCGCACGAGATCCCACTGGCCAGTATGAAAAGGCCCGCCATCTGAGCGTTTGAGGCCCGTGGGACGGCGACGGTTCGAGACCAGCCGCGGACCAACGAAGCACGTTCTGGGCGGTGCAGGTCAGTAGCTACAACTTTAGCTGTGTGAGCGAGAAAACCGTCGTTTTCCCTTTTGCTTAAAAATCGCCACATCTGATAACTGGAGTTATCGCAAGGGGCGCTTCTTCCCGGCACATTATTTCACGCAACGAAACCCGATGCCCTTATGCGCGAGCTGTTCGATAACGACAAGTGGCTCAAGAATGAGTTCGCTGCGCACCTCAACCTGCTACCGGTGGCGGGAAGTACGACCCCGACGACAGCCGGTTCCACAGCTTGTAAAGATTTCCGACAGATTCTGCTCGAACATGGCCATGGTTTCATCGTCCACTCCAGCAGCGCCGCGGTTGGCCCTCACCAGCTGGTACGCCTCCCGCACTGTACGCTTCGCAATGCGGTAAGTTTTGTTGATGTCACGTCACTCAACCCCGCAAAGCAGGTTGGCGACTTTCGTCAATGGGATAACGCTACCCCTTCGCTTCACCGCCATTACTACGGCTTCAACACTACTACGAGTAGCTCCGCCCCTTGCCGTGGCATCGGTACTCTTCCTCATGGTGCCTGCCATTGTCATTTCCCTTTACATCCACGGCAGGGTTCTCGCGTTCCAATTACACCAGCCGGGAAACGGTGACCATGACAGAGCGATTTCGATTTCTTCATCGCACCATCTTACGTGACCGACCGAACAGCCTGACAATGGCATAATGACATTGAAGCCTCCCTTTCTTTGTAGATTAGATCTGGTCGAACGCCGCAACAATCCGGTCTGGAGTGATTGGCATACGCCGGATTCGTACGCCTAGAGCGTTCGATACAGCGTTTGCTATTGCTGCCGCCGTGGGACCGACGGAGCATTCTCCAGCGCCAAGCGAGGATGCCGTCGACGAGACGATATGAACATCGATCGACGGTACCTCCGTAAATTTAAGGATCGGATAACTTTCCCAGTCCTCATTGGTTACCCTCTGCCGGTCAAATCGAAGTGCTTCTTTTAGCACCCAACTTGCTGCCTGAATAGCGCCTCCCTCGATCTGATTGACGACCCCATCTCCACTAATAGCGATCCCTACGTCCACAACAAGAGTCAGGCGCCGAACCTTGATGTTTTCCAACGCTTCGATCTCCGCAACTGCGGCGCAATATGCACCCGTATTTTTGTAACGGGCAAATGCAACTCCACGGCCCCAGCCTTCCGGCAGGTCGTGATTCCACTCAGATCTTTCGATCGCCTCTAAGATGACGCCGCGTGCACGCACATCTGTCGTGTGCCTCAAACGATATTCGACGGGGTCAGCGCCCGCAGCCTCAGCCAGCTCTTCCATGAATTGCTCAACCGCAAAGATGTTGCCGAGAGCACCGAGCGCTCGCATTGCGGACGTTCGGATTGGCATATCAAGCAGACGGTTATTGATCACATTCCACGCACGAAAATCGTATGAAGGGACTGCATTTCTGTCGGCACCCCCACCGGCCGACAGAGCCACGTTGATTGCCGCTTGCCGTTCAAACGGGGGATCGAGATACCAACTGCCAAGGAGCGCTGGACTATCCGAGCGGCCCGGCCGGGTACTGTGTCCATTGCTCCACACAGTATGTCGCCATTCAAGGACTGAACCGTGTTCGTCCACATCGGCTTCAAGATCGATCGCCATGGCAGGACTGAACGGCGCCCAGGTGAGTTCGTCCGCCCGGGTCCACCTGACGCGCACGACTCGTCCTGGAACCGATCGCGCCAACCACGCCGCATCGAATGCGACGTCGTCGGCGGGATTGTGCCCGTAGCAACCGGCCCCTTCAACATGCCGAACTACAATGCTGTCGGCGGTCATTCGTAAAGCCAGGGAGAGATCTTTTCGCAGGTTGTAGATGCTTTGACTGTGGGTCCAGACTTCAAGCTTATCTTCCTGAAACAAACTCAGCGCACAGGAAGGCGCAATCGAAGCATGAGCCAGAAAAGGCTTGCTGAAGCTTGCTTTCAAAGTTCGAACAGGCGATCGGCTGTTCTCCGATTCGTTCGGTGCACGCGTCGAGACCACTTTGCTGTCAATGCTTCGCGATCGCAACCAGTCGTCCAGTTGATCTTCATCAGGCAGGGTTTCGTCGACCGACCGCCATATGGCACAACGTCGAAGGACTGTAAGGGCCAGGTCCACCTGTCGTTCAGTCACAGTGAGCACGCCAATGAGCCCTCCGTCACGCAATACTGCCACGACACCGTCGCAGGCAAGCACTTTCTGATCGTCGCATGACTCTAGCGTCGCGGAAGCCGTGGGCGGCCGAAGTATGCGACCGTGCAACATACCTGGCATCGCTAGGTCATGTATGAATCTCGGTAGCCCAAAAATCTTGTCCGGCAGATCGATCCGCTCGGCAAATGTGCCTTCATTTGTGAACGGGGCGCCAGCGCCGGCGACCGTTCGATTCAAAAGCTCATCGTCCGCAAGCTCCCAGTATGAGACCTGCTGCTTAGCGGCTCGAAAGCATCCATCCTGGATTGTCACCGCGTCGACCGGCACCTTGAGATGCTGAGCTGCCGCAAGTAAATAAATGGACTTCGCCTCGTAGCTAACCTGACGCAAAGCAGCGCCGGAATGCTGTATCGACAAGCTTCCGGATGTCACCCCTTCGTCGGGGCTACGCTCCGTCGACGCTGCGATCGCATGCACCCGATCGAACGGTATTTCCAATCCGCTCGCTACGATCTGAGTCAGCGCGGTGAGCACCCCCTGCCCAATCTCGACCTTTCCAGAATACATCTCAACGAACCCTTCCCGGCGGAATCGCAGCCAATCACCGAGTCTTGGGTTGGCCTCCAGGCTCGGGAGGTACGCGCGGGTGCTTTCTTGCGAACTCATCACTGCTCCGATACATCAAGGATCGCACGAACCATCCTATTGTGAGCCCCGCAACGACAAAGATTACCGTCCAATGCTTGCCGAACGTCGGCCTCGCTCGGCTTCGGGTTCTTATGCAGCAGGGCCGCCGCACGGATCAGGATGCCGGATAAACAGTATCCGCATTGTCCCGCCTGGTGCTTGATGAACGACGCCTGAAGACGGTGCGGGCAGGTCGGGGTTCCAAGGCCTTCCACTGTCACCACCTGCTTACCGGCTGCTGACCATAGCGGCGTGTCGCAAGAAGGTACCGGATACCCATCAAGCAGCACCATGCACGCTCCGCATTGAGCGAGACCACATCCGAACCTGGAACCCTTGAGATTTAGCTCCGATCGTAGTACGTCAAGCAAGGGCGTGTCGTCAAGCGCCATCACATCCCGCAATTGGCCATTCACAGTCAGCTTTATCATTCGGTGCCTGGTAAAATACTGTCCTGCCCGATGGATCAAAAAAATTGAATTTTCGCAATTCCGTTGCGTAGTACCGCATCGCATAGCGATGCACTATCATCGGTGAGTAGCTAATGGACGGGTTGAAGAAAATTGCCTTTTTGTGAGTCTTCCCAATGTCGGCCGACTATGCCACGTATCAGTGGGCCAGGCCCTCAGTGCAGCATTGGATCAAGTTGACTCGTCCGTCGGTTCATATTGGGCGGCACCAATGGGACCCCGGCCCCAGACGACGGAACGATCTCATCAGCAATGGGCCCCTACTAGGCAATGACAGCGTAGGCTTCAACCTCGACGAGAAAATCAGGATGTGAAAGGCGACGAACTTCGACGGTCGTGCTGGTTGGCATTCCCGGTCCAAAATACTTCATGCGTACATCCACATGCTTGAAAAATTCATCGATGTCGGTCGTGTACGTTGTGGTTCTCACGAGATCGGTCAACTCTGCTCCGGCGTCTACGAGACAGGCCAGCACGTTCTTGCCGACCTGCTCGATCTGTGCGGCCATATCGCCAGCACCAACGACGTTGCCGCTTGAATCACGGGACAGTTGTCCGGAGATATGAATATGCCGGCCGCCCTCAACGGACACGACATGTGAATAAAGCGTATGCCCGTTTACCTTGCGAAGAGGCAAGTCCGGCGGCTGCCTGTTTTGGCGATTGATCGACATCAAAAATTCCTCGCAATCTGCTTCAGCGGATAAAGGCTCTCATTTGTACGAGAACCGGATTCAGTACGCCAGCGGGTTCATAGAGTGCCTCGAGCACGCTATGGTGGTGGTGATCGTCAATGGGCATCACCACGACATTGCAACCCTGTGAGCGGCGCGCTTCATAAAAATCATGCGACTGCAGCTGAAACTCGCGCAACTCGCGCCCGCCGTACGCAATCGTCGTGGGCGCCACATTCGCGGCGACGCCCGGCTGGAGGCGTGTCGGCGAATGGTGTGCGACAGCCTCTTCATCGAGGCCGAGAAGATCATTCATACTGCTGATCCGCATCGGTTCGAGATCGTAGATGCCGCTGATACCAAGAATCGCTCCGACCACGGGTGACTCTTCCAGCAGCACCGCCAGATGTGCCCCTGACGACCAACCGACTACACCTAGCTTGCGCTCTGCGAAACCCAATGCCTGCAGGTTCTGCGCAAGCCAGCGGCTCACCTGCAACGCATCTGCGACGATCATGCCGAAGTCCGCTACGGGGGCAAGCCTATAGTTGGCGAAAACCGCGTTGAACCCGGCGCGATGAAACGCATCGATGAGAAAGTGGAAGGTTTCCTTGCCATTGCGCGACCAGAAACCGCCGTGAAAAAACAGCAGCGTCGGCGCATTCGGATCACCCACCGGAAAGATGTCGACCTTCTGACGCTCCTCGCTGCCATACGCCACATCGAGCTGGACTGCCGGTGATAACGTCAACGCGGCATTGCGCTCGAGCCAGCGCGTGCGCCATTGCGGCACATCGGGAAACACCGTGCTGCCGTCATAGGCGTGATCGATTTCATCGCGGCTCATGCCGCAATACCTCTGCGAAGAGAAGGGCAAACCGTGTTTGAATTGATTCATGGCAGCGCGGCGAAAACGCCCTCCGGTCCCTTTCTGAGAATCATGGTGGACACTGCGAAGCCCGATTCGTGTCCCATGCGGCGGCGCGGCGGCACTACATGCCGTTCGACCTCCGCGCCACCCTTGATCACCATCTCGATGTTCTTCTGGTCTTGCAACAAACCGATTTTTTTGAGCGGATCACCGTCGACGATCAGCAGATCGCCATAGCGTCCCGGTTGCAGCGATCCAACGTCCGCTGCCGCGCCGATTGCGCAAGCGTTCGTGTAAGTGGACGAGGTGATCGCCTCCATGGGAGAGAACCCGCACAGATCGACCAGCAACTCCATTTCGCGCGCGTGCCAATCCCCGTAAGGGCACACTGCAAAGCCGCTTTCAGTACCGGCCATGATCGGAATGCCATATTCCCGGGCTTTGATGCAGGTGCGGACCATGGCGTCAACTTCGCGCTTGCACAAATCGATGTGCCCTGGAGTCGAGCCGCATTCCTTGCCGAAAGTGATGATGTTCATGCCAAACGTCAGCGTGGGACACAAGGACACACCCGCTTGCTTCAACATCTCAAAATCCGCATCGCGTACATGGCTCGCGTGATAGATCCAGTCGATACCGTATTTCGTTGCCTTGTGAATCGTCTCGGCATGACGCGCGTGAATGGCAACCTTTCGAGAGAGCTGATGCGCCATCGCGATCATCGCCTGGAACTCTTCGTCGGTAAAACAGGGACCACAATCCATGTTCTTTTCCTGCGCCTGCGAGTCCCCGCTCAGCTTGATGAAGTCAACACGGCTTTTGATCTGACGCCGAATCTCGCGCAGCATCTCATCCTTGGTGCCGCACAACACCCCTTCTGCCGATGGCGGCAGCCCGATCCAGCTCGGGAAATAGTCAGCGAATCCACCATCCGCGCTGATATGGCGGCCTGAGCAATAGTTTCGCGGACCGCTGAACATGCCGGTCGCG
Organism: Caballeronia udeis; assembly: GCF_044909315.1. GTDB lineage: Bacteria > Pseudomonadota > Gammaproteobacteria > Burkholderiales > Burkholderiaceae > Caballeronia > Caballeronia udeis_A. Next base: position 132,343 of record NZ_JBIYEB010000023.1, on the reverse strand, counting down.
ATCGCGTCGCGCGCCGCTACGGAAACGTAGTACGTACCGCCCGGATCGACGATCGTTGTGACGCCTGCGTTGAGCACTTTCTGCGCGTTCCATACAGCGCGAATCGCCGACCATTCCGGACCGGCATAGACGTCGACTTCTTCCGCGGTGCGGCCTTCGCCGTAGCTCAGGTGCACGTGCGCATCGATCAGGCCGGGCATCACCGTCTTACCGGTAGCATCAATGGTGCCGGTCGGCGGCATCGTGAGATGTGCAGGACGGACACTACTCCAAACGTCGGTGATCCGTTCTCCGACGATGCGAATGCCAGCTTGCGCGACCGGCTGTGCGCCAGTGCCGTCGATCAACGTACCGCCGACAATATCCAAAATAGTTTGCATGATTCCCGCCTCTTCACACTCGGTTGGGTTGGATGCTCACGAAGTCTTCGTATCTGCTGTGCGCTTTAGATCTTCGAAATAGAGAGACGGAAATTCCATAAACGGACGACGCTGCAAAAGCCATCTCGACCGGTCCTCAGCGGTATGAAAAACCTGCTTGGCGGGTAATGCTGGCCAGGTAGGCACGTGCAGCCACAGCCGCAAAAGATGGCGCCGTTCGTCAAGGACCTCAGAATCCACATAGTCTGTCCGACCATGCAGGATCTTCCGATTGTTAAGAAACTGGATGTCGCCGTTGGCAAAGCTCATATCCAGATAATAGTCTTCCGACCCAGCCAGCTTCTCAACATAATCGATCGCTTCGAGTTCCTTAGACGACAGCGGAAAATCTCCCTGCATAGCTGCACGCTTGGCGTACGCACCCAGAAAATAGCAATCAATCGAATGCCCATCCTGCGGCGTCTCATATTGTGTGAAAACCGGGATCCTGGAATTGCTTGTCATCCGTCCCGACCCGTATTGCGCATCCAATTCCATTTTTCGATAATAGAACCCCCGGTACAGAATATCGAGAATATCGGGGTGGTGATCGGCGAGAAAATCGTGAATTGCCACTGCGCTGGCGATACGGCTTGTCCCACCGGAAATCGCCGACTTAAGGCACATGAGTCCAACGATTTCGCATGAATCCGTATGCATACCTAAATGTCCACCGGAATGGTAAGCGCGAGGTGCCTTCTCCAAACCGGTATGGTCCATCACATGCCCAAGATATTCTCCCTTGTAAGATTGGACCATCGCCTGACCCAGGTAACACCCTAGTCCGAAGTAGATTCGCGCCATATCATCAGCGCTATACTTTTGACGCGGCAGCCCCCGTAGCATTACGAACCCTCTGCCATTGCGAAGCCGTCTGCCAACCACTTCCAAAGTCGAAACAGTCACTTGCAGCGGAAAAGTTTCCCGCGTGATTGCCAAAAAATCCAGGCTTCCTCGTGCCTTCAAACTTTGAAGAGCCTGATCGATATCGTCAAGCTCTTCATCGGTAAATATATGCAGTCCATCATGCTTCCAGTCGATTTCCGGACCTTTCCAAGCGGCGTGCCCGCCTATCTTTTTGCAGAGAATAGTCATAATGTGTCCAAGGTTGGGTAAGGCTGGTGAGGGTCAAGAGGCAAGCCGCTTCCTGACCTGCTCTATCCGGCACATTTTGACCATGACGCAGCGATATCTCCAATACTTTTCGCGCGGCCGTGTGATACATTAAACCGTCATTTCCAAACGCTCATCAGCTCGGATCAAACCATAATTTTTATGGACCTACGTCAACTAAAACAATTTCAGGTGCTAGCCGAGGAACTTAACTTCCGACGTGCGGCAGAGCGGTTGAACATGACACAGCCACCGCTTTCTGCTGCTATTAAACGGCTTGAGGAAATAGTGGGCGTTCAATTACTGCAACGTTCACGAACTCATGTTTCGCTCACGGCTGCGGGGGCGGCTTTTCTACGGGAAACGCAACATCTGTTGTCCCATGTCGAGTTGTCCATTGACATTGCTCAGGCTACGGCAAAAGGAACCAACGGCATTTTGCGGATAGCAAGCATAGCAAGCGCGGCGTTTAAATTGCTACCTTCTCTCTTGGGCGACTTCAGAGCCGTCTGCCCTAATGTGCGTCTCGTACTTAGCAGCAGCAGTAGTCATGGCTCGGCCATCGCACTGCAAAACGGCACGATCGACCTGGCGCTCATTGTCCCGGCAACAAGCAAAATTGAGGGCCTTGAGATCAGAATCATCCGCAATGAAATGTTTTGCCTTGCGGTATCGAAGCAACACAAGCTCGCGCGCCAGAGTTGTGTGCAACTGTCTGAAATCCAAAAGGACATTCTCGTCGCGCTTTATCCTTTCGAAGCGAGTCTCGGATATTCAGCGGCAATGCTTGCCGCCTTTCATCAAGCGCACGTTTATCCAAGCGTCAATCAACCGGATACCGACTTGCTTACCAAGTTAGCACTGGTCTCGGCCGGCGTAGGCGTCGCTCTTATCCCCCAACCAATGTGCAAAATCATGGTCGAGAACGTTGCATTCATCGACGTCGTTTCGGTGGAAGGAACCTCTCTGACTTACGACATCGCCGTCGCCAGACGAGAGGAGAATGATGCGCCGGCCGTTCTGCAGTTATGGGAGCTCGCCGTCAGCGGTAGCAGATGACGAGTGCTCAATGGCCGGTGCCTTTCAGCTCTTCAGAACTTGCTTCGAATGCCTATACGCAACGCTAATTGTTTGTCCGTTGTCGAATCGCCGGTGTTCAGCGTCACAAAACTTGCGATGTCGGGCAGACCCGCTCCTTGTCCAGCGGTCATCGACTTTTGATAATAACCGCCAACATAGACGTCGGTTCGCTTCGAAAGGAAGTAATCGAGCACCATGTTCATCTGCCCGTAACGCGCATCCGCAACGCGTCCCCAGGTAACGCTCGGGTTGACGAAAAATGCCGGCGTAACCGGATAGCTGACACCGGCGTCAACAAACACGCCTGAAGTCGATTTCCCCCCTGCTTCACCTGTTGCCCGATTACTGGTGACGCTGCTATACACCTGCCCAACATCTTTAAACGTATACCGCGCGCCAAACCCATAGGACCGGATATCGGTCGCGCCGAGGATATTTTCTGCGACAGTCTGTGTCCCGGAACCGCCGGTTCCGTTGATGTCAGTGTAGGTACCCATCAGAGAGAGCGGACCATTTCCCTCAAATTTTCCGCTGAAGCTGATCACTCGGGCTGATCCGCTATCGCCCGCGAAGGCTCCCGCTACATCACTAAAACCGTACATCGCAGAAAAGGAAACGCCGCGATAAGTGGGGGTATCGTATTCGACCGCGTTATTCGCTTGTTCACCCGAAAGCCGATCCATATCGAGAGCATGCACCGCGTAGAACCCGGCGTATCCGGTATTAGCGTAATAGAACAAGTTGATCATCAAATCGGGGCGTCGCCCGAGGGTGAGCGTACCCCAAGTGGGAGAGCTCAATCCCACATATCCCTGCCGTCCGAATAAAGTGCCGCCGTTCCCCAATGCTCCGGTCGAGATGTTAAAACCGTTCTCTAAAACAAAAATCGTCTTTAGACCGCCGCCCAGATCCTCGACACCGCGCAAGCCCCATCGGTTACCGTTCAGAACTCCGGCATCCTCATACAGTTTTGAATGACCTCCCGTATTATTGGCGTAGGTTATTCCGACGTCGAGGAGTCCATATAGCGTGACACTACTTTGCGCATTCGCATAGCTGCAGATCCCGCACGAAAGCAGGCACAGAAGTAATTTTTTCATGCTGAGAACCCTTATTGTTAGAAAATTAAATTTAATAGGACTTCTAAGTTAAATTTTTGCTACGTCGTCCTCGCGGCTACCTTGATGTAGTGTCGTTCTACTACTTGGTTACGGGAAACGGCGGCTTGTGCTGCGTAGTCGTGACACCCTCTACCGCAAAGTGACAGGATGAGAGATGCCCCTCACCCACATCAATCGAAGCGGGCTCGACCGTACTGCAAAGCGGAAGCTGCGCCCACGGGCATCGAGTATGGAACGGACAACCACTGGGCGGCGACAGCGGAGAAGGTAGCGCCCCCTTAAGCGTGATCGACGTCCGCTGCCGCTCCTGCTCCGGGTCCGGTATCGGCACGGAAGACAGCAGCACCTTGGTGTAAGGATGGCGTGGATTGCCATAAACCTGCTGCATCGTCCCGATTTCGACAACACGCCCAAGATACATGACCGCGACTCGATCCGACACGTGCTTGACTACCGCCATATCGTGACCGATGAAAAGATACGTCATACCCAATTCGCGCTGCAGGTCCTTGAGTAGATTGATCACCTGCGCCTGAATCGAAACGTCCAGCGCAGAGACCGGCTCGTCGGCCACCACGAATTTCGGCTTCAGTACCAACGCCCGCGCAATGCCAATCCGTTGACGCTGCCCACCCGAGAACTCGCGCGGATACCGGTCCAGCACGCTACGACCGAGACCGCACAAATTGAGCATACGCACCGCGATATTTTCTGCTTCAACGCCGCGCGCAATGCCGAAATTGCGCAAGGGCTCAACCACGATGTCGCGTATCGTCATCCGCGGATTGAGTGAACCATACGGATCCTGGAAGATGATCTGGATCTGCTGGCGCAACTCCCGCAATTCGCGACGGCTACTTTTTGAGATGTCACGGCCGTCGAAGCGGATTTGACCCGATGTCGCCGGGGCAAGCTGACCGAGTACGCGGCCCAAAGTTGATTTCCCGCAACCCGACTCGCCGATGAGTCCCAGCGTCTCACCGCGCTGAAGCTGGAAATTGACGCTTTCCACCGCCTTCACGGTTTGTGCGCGGAATCCCCCTCCGCTTGCTGGGTAGCGTTTCGTCAATGAGATGACCTCAAGAAGAATATCTTTCATGATGTCGCCTGCTCAACGATAACGGCCGCCGCCCGGTCCACGCACTTCATGGTGACCCAGCAACGGGCCAGATGATTCTCGCCAACAGCCTCGAGCGCCGGCTCTTCTTTCTCGCAGCGCGGTTCCCTAAATGCGCAACGTGGCTGAAAGCGGCAGCCTTGCAATCGAAGTGACGGATCGATCGGTTGCCCCGGAATGCCATACAGCAGTTCTCCCGCCGCATGGTCCATGCGCGGAACCGATTTGAGCAAACCCCAGGTGTAGGGATGCTGCGGGTCGTTGAATATCTGTTCGGTCGTACCCTGTTCCACCACCCTTCCCGCATACATCACGATCACGCGGTCACACAGACTGGCGACCAGCGCCAGGTTATGCGTCACCACCAGCAGCGCCGTGCCGTGCACGGAGTTCACGTCGCGCAGTAATCGAATCACCTGGTCCTGGACGGTGACGTCGAGTGCTGTGGTAGGTTCATCGGCGATCAGCAGGCGCGGATGATTGGCGAGTCCCATGCCGATCATGCCGCGCTGACGCATGCCACCCGAGAACTCGTGCGGATACGCGTCGACACGCTTTTCCGGTGAGGAGATGCCGACATGCTTCAGCAGCTCGATCGCACGAGCCCTGATCGCCTGTGGCTTGACCTTGCTGTGCAGGGTCATCGCCTCCCGAATTTGTGCCCCAATGGTCCTCACCGGATTCCACGATGACATCGGATCCTGGAAGATCAGCGCGATCTCGCTGCCGCGCAGCGCCATCATCTGTTTGGCGCGCATGCGCAATACATCCTTCCCGGCAAAGTGAATATCGCCGCTGACGATGCGTCCCGGCCGCGGCACGAGGCGCAGAATCGAACGCATGGTCATGGACTTGCCCGAGCCGGATTCGCCGACCACGGCAACCCGTTCCCGCTCGTGCATCTCAAATGTCAGATCTTCGACTGCCTGAAACGGTCCATCCGCCGTCTCGAATTGAACGGTCAGCCCGGATACGGATAACAGCGGGATACGACTCACGTCATTCATCATGTCGGCCCTTCGGATCAATGTCGCGCGCGGGACAAATCATTGCCCGCACTCAGCCCGTCACCGAGCACGTTGAGGCACAGGATCGTGCTGGATAGCGCCAAACCTGGAAACACCGTCAACCACCACGCGGTTTGCAGATAGATCTGTGCTTGCTGCAGCAGTAGCCCCCAGCTGGGTTTGAGCGGGTCACCCAAGCCCACGAAACTCAGGGATGACTCGATCAGGATAGCGGCTCCCATTTGCAGACACACGCTCACAATCAGATAAGAGGCGACGTTCGGCAAGATGTGGCGCGTGACGACTCGCCACGCGCTCGCGCCCCCCATGATGGCGGCCAGCACGAACTCCTCGTTCTTCAGAACCATGATCCGGGAGCGGACGATCCGTGCCGTGCCAATCCAGCTGAGCAAGCCGATCACCGGCACGATCACCACTTCGCCGCCGCCGAAAATAGCGACGATGACGATGGCAAGCAGGAAGCGCGGAATCACCTGGAACAGCTCGGTAAAACGCATCAGCACATCGTCGACGACGCCGCCCGCATACGCCGCGATGGCGCCAATGACGGTGCCGATGACGGCCGAGATCAACGCGCTCACCGTGCCCACCAGCAACGTCACGCGGGCGCCTGACAGCACCCGGGCGAACATGTCGCGCCCGAGGTCGTCGGTTCCAAGCGGGTGCGCAAGCGACGGCGCACGAAACACATCCGAGGTCAGAGCGAGGGGTTCAAGCGGCCACAGCAGGGGTCCGAGCACGGCACACAGAACGATCACGAGCAGGCAGGCCAGGGCCAGCTTGGTCGATGAGGATAGCGACCCCATCAACGCACGGGATCTGGCACCCACGCGTGCTGGGGACTGCCGGGTTTGGGTCGGTGCACTCATGGCTACCTCCTCACTCGGGGGTCCAACGCAGCAGTGGCGACGTCGGTCAATAAATTAACGGCAATCACCATGACGGAGGCAAAGATGAAGCAGCCGTTCAGGAGCGGGAAATCACGTTGCGTGATTGCGTCGTAAAAAAGACGCCCGAGTCCCGGCCACGAGAAAACGGTTTCAGTGACGACCGCACCAGCCAGCAACACCCCGAATTCGAGCCCCATGATGGTGATGGTGGTCACTACCGCGTTCGGAAAGGCATGCGTCCACACCACGTGATCCATTGAGGCTCCCTTCGCGCGGGCGACCAGGACGTATTCCTTATCGAGCGCCTCGATCATCGCCGTGCGCGTGAAACGCGTGATCAGACCGAGTTCGAACGTCATCAGCGTGATCGCAGGCAAGATGAGATGGACCGCCAGATCGCTCAGGTAGGCGAGACCGGTTAATCCGTTAGTCGCCGAGTTCATGCCGCCGGCGGGCAGGAGTTGCCAGCTCACGGCGAACAGCAGAATCAATAGCTGTCCGATCCAGAACGCCGGCAGAGAGTAGCCCAGCATTGACGCGGCACCGATCATCATGTCCTCGCGCCGGCCTTTGTGACGGGCCGCCGAGACACCGAGCACGATGCCCAACAGGGATGCCATGAGCATCGCCGTTCCCGTCAGTAGCATGGTGGCGGGCACGCGCTCGAAAATGACGTCAATCACGGGCGCCTGATAATAAATCGAGGTACCGAAATTCAGCGTCATCGAGTTTTTAACGTAGAGGCCGAGCTGCGTCGCTAATGGCTTGTCCAGGCCATACTCGGTACGAATCTTCGCGACCATCTCGGGTGCCGGCGAATCACCGGCGAGAAGCGTCGCGGGATCTCCGGGTGCGAGGCGGATGAGCAGGAACGTCGCCACGATCACCAGGATGATCAACGGAATAGAGGCAACCAGTCGACGTAACACGAGTCCGGCGAGCGTGCCGTTTCGCCTATTTTGCCGGGCCCGTTTTAGCAAGGTAGTCATGGTTAAAACTCCTCCGCCTCAGTGGCGCGTGACCGCCGCCACAGCGCTACGCCCGCCCCGACCGCCAGCATGCTTGCCGCCCCAGCCATAAAACTACCAACGCTGCCGGAGCCGCTGGCGACCGTCTTGTTAGCCAGCTCAATGCCCGGTTTGGTATGCACAAAGCTTTCGAATGCGCCGCTGGTCTCCTCAAACAACCCACCACGGACAGCAAGGGCGCTGTACGCGTTATTCGGTTCATAGGCATAGAGCGATAGCACCGGCAAATCGCGCCAAATTATCTGCTGGATCTCGTCGTAGATCACTTTGCGTTTGGCCGGATCCATCTGAACACGCTGCTGATCGAACAAGGCATCGAGTTTCGGATTAGCGTAGCCACTATTGTTTGCGAATGCCACGTTGATGATATTGCGAGAGTCATACAGGCGCTCCGTGCCAATATCCGGATCGGGCCCGAGCGCGAACCCCTCGAGCGCCACACTAAATTTATTTGCCACATATGCAACTTGGTTGAGCGTCGCTCGGTCTAGGGGCTTGAGGTGCGCCGCAACACCGACGGCGGCCAGATTGCGCTGCATGATGTCAGCGATCTTTCCGTCGCTCATATCATAGGATGGCCACAGGATATCGAGCGTAAAACGGGTACCGTCCGCTTGCCGGGGAAAGCCGGCCTGATCAAGCAGTTCATTCGCAATGTGCGGCGAGAAGGCATAGTCGATAAGCGATGTGTTGTACAGCGCAGATGACGGCCAAAGCGGCCCGACCATAGGCGTAGAAGTCGTACCACCATTCACATTCGCGCGGATAAACGCGCGATCGATCGCATGCGCGAGCGCACGTCGCACCCGTGCATCGGCAAGTTCAGGCAAGCGCGTGTTGAAGATGGCCACAACAGCGCCACCACGGTTCTTGCACTTCTTCAGCACGACATTGGGATCATTGCGCAGTAGCGGGGTCTCGGCTTGCGGCAAAGCATTCGAGTACAGCATCTGAATCTCGCCTTGCTCAAATGCTGCGAGCCGCGACGTGGCGTCAGGAATGATGCGAAAGATGATTTCGTCGAAATGAGATCCATCTTGAACGAAATAATCCTGATTCCGCTCATAACGCAAATGACTCCCGCGCGTGTATTCCACGAGTTTGTAAGGGCCGGTTCCGATCGGATTCTGGTTGTGCGGGTTTTTGAGGATATCCGTCCCCTCCCACAAATGCTTCGGCAGAATAACGCCTACTGCAATATCCGTGCAAAGCAGCAACGAAGCGGACGGCTGTTTCAAGTGGTATATAGCCGTATAGTCATCCGGCGTCTCAATATAATCCAGCACCTTGTAAGCAGTTTTGCCCCAAGAGTGATACTTTCTTGTGACGTTTTCGATCGTGAATTTGACGTCCGCCGAGGTGAAGGGCTGCCCGTCATGCCACTTCACGTCACGGCGTAAATGAAACGTGTAGGTCTTGCCGTCAGGCGAGATCATCCAGGACTCAGCGAGTTCCGGCTCCACGACGCCTTCGCGAGGAATATGTGTCAGCGCGTTATAGACCGGAGCAGCGCCTGCGGTTGATGACAGGCGCGTACTAACAGCTGTGTTGAGGGTGGAAGGATCTTCTTCGAGCGCCCCCACCAAGGTCTTCCGCCCCGTCCCGGCGGCGGCGAGGCCCGGCGCGCCGGCGGCCGCAACCAGGAGACCCAGAAAGCGGCGGCGAGACAATGCGGCCACCGGAACTTCTCCAGCTTTCATGACAACCCTTTTTTGTCGACGCAACACAAGATGCAATGCAAAGCGCGCTGCACATCGCGCACTCACACCTGAGGAACATGTTCAAAACGCGCGCAGGCCTGGGTGTTCAAGACGTGCAGAGGCACACCGAACATACCGAATGGGTCATCGATTTCAAGTGTTATTCTCATCGATTGCACTTGGCGACGCCCACGTCGTTGGCCCAGCGTCGCCAGACATGTTGGACACCATGCCTGGATTCAGGCGGTATGCCTTGGCATCTCATTGCTATCCGCCAACGCCACTTCGACGTTCTGACCGGGACCATAACCGCTGTGGGGAGGGAACTCTGGAGGCAGAGGCCGGCGTTCCCGCAGCATCAACCAAAGGCGCAACATGTGGCGCTTCCTGTCTGGCTCGTCGTAGTCTTCGAAAGCAGTACGCGAATGCAGTGTGGTGTAGTTGTTGATTAGCTGAATGTCGCCCACCTCGAGAGACATATCAAGGCGATAGTCAGGGTGTACCGCAATTGAATCGAAGTAATCGAGTACCTCCGTCTCCTCCGGCGTCAACGGCTTCTCCATTCTTACGCATGCAGCTTCGATCTGAGTGCGCAGGTAGCGGCAACTAACAATACCGTCTGCCTCCCCAAAAATCGGTAGGCGGTGCGGCGAAACCGGTGCATCGCTGAATGCAGCCTCCCGGCGAATATATTGGAAGCCGCGACGCAGTATCGGTAGATACTCTGGACGATTCTCGACGATCGTGTTGTAAATCGACATCGAACTGACGATGCTGCTCATCCCGCCGGATTTGGCTTTTCGCAGACACATCAAACCGATCACGTCGGCCGAATCGGTGTGGAAATGCAGATGCGCGTTGGTCTCGTAGCCGCGCACATCGAGTTGGCCCGGAGTACGTCCGTAATTTTTCACATGACCGAGCAGATCGCCCTTCGGCGTTTGCATCACTGGCACACCCAGATAGGCACCTAATCCCCAGAAAATAACGCCTACTTCTTCATTCGTGTATTGCTCAACCGGGATGCCTCGCAATACGAGGAAGCCGCGACCAACGCGAACTTCCTCAATGTACGCGGCCAACTTTTCGCGCAGCGTGGGTAGCGGGAATGCGAGCGTGCCAATGTCCGCCAGCGCGAGGCCCTCACACTGGACCACGGACAGCGCCGCGTCGAGTTCACTCAGATCCTCTTTCGTAAACTCGACAATCCAATCGGTTCTGTTTCGATACGATGCACCTTTCCAAGCGGATTCATTTCTTACCAACGTCGTCATTTTGTCTCCTTCGATAGTTACATGACAAGTAATGCGAAATTATTTTATTTACGTCACATAAAAAAACGGAAAGATCGATCGGCACAAATCATGCGACTCTGCGAGTGCTGCGCCGCCGCAGAAGCCTCGCCAGTTGACTTTCAAATAGCTGAATTCCTGAATCAGCCAGGCTATATCTCTCTGGAAATCCGGCACCGGATGCTGAACCTGTCCGAGACATTCTGATGAAGACAAATTACTATCTCCAATACTTTTTGCGCGGTCGGGTGATACATTGGACTCTCATCTCGCAACGTCGCTCAGCTTGCATCAAGCCGGAACTGTCCGAGCGAATTTCTACCGGAAATGCAATTCGCGCCAGGGTCAATTGCCGGTGTCCGTGCCAGCAATCCGGCCCCCCCTTTCTTCCAGTAGCACGCGCAGCACGGAGCGGTGGCAATGTGCCTCGTCCTCACAATAGCAACCGACTGACAGATCGGTCTGGTGAGAAAGCGCGGCCAGCATATCGAGTACTCGAGGTGCATCGCCCTTGCGCATCTCGGCACGAAAACGCCGCGCAAAGGCACGCCAGGATTTCTCATCTCCATCTGTCTGCGCGGCTTGCGCCAGCTTCACGAGGTCTGCGCTTGGCGACAGCAGCGGCAACCAGATGTCATAGTAGTTTCTACTGGCGAACTCGCTTCGAGGGACTCCCCGCGGCGGCCGGCGCACCGTACCCAGCCGCAGCCCCTCCCCCGCTTGCCGTGCTTCACCGAGCCGTATGATGCGCAGTGTCATAGTGACCTCTTATGAAGGGCTCGGGTTCAAATAGCGCCGCATGGATTAACCATGATGCCCACCAGATGCTGCCGAATGATTTCGATGATGCGCCCTTTGCGACTCGGCTCGAGCATTCCAACCCGACGGAAATAGGTGCCCTCGGGCGCAGGGAACACGCGGAGCACGGGGTCTTTATGCCAACCGGAGTATGCGAGCAGCGGTACGATGGCAACACCCACTCCCTGCCTGACCAGTTCGCTGATCCCCAGAATCGAGTCCAACTCCAGAATCTGCCGTGGTCTTGTGCCCACCCGACGCAATAGTCGCTCTATCTGCGCGCCGGTTGCCGTAGCCCTGTCATACCGAATGAACGGGGATGTTTCCAACAGGCTATCAAAGTCGTCCTTGCGACGGACCTGCCCACGATTTGCCAGCAGGACAAGCGGCTCATCATACAAGCGAGTCCATCCGATACCGCAAAAGGGCCTGCGACTGTCTTCAATGACAACCGCGGCGTCCAGTTCGCCCGACCCCACCCGAGCGATGAGATCGCTCGATCGTCCGGTTACCAAAGTCACCTCGAGTGCAGGATGAACCTGCGCAACCTCGACCAGGCACTTCGAAAGCAACCCCATCCCAGAGATGATCGCGCCTATCGAAACGTGCCCGGCAACATTGTTTTCAGTTTCGTCGCCTGCGATGATGCCTTCATAGTCAGCCAGCAACTGCCTGACTTGTGGAAGCAGGCGGTAAGCCTCGGGTCGCAGCGTGACTGAGCGCTTCTCCCGATTGAATAAGGGCCGGCCGATTTCGCTCTCCAGCGCACGCATCTGCTGACCGACAGCGGCGTGCGTCAACGCGACGCGCTCAGCCGCGGCAGCGAAGCTGCCATGTTCGGCAATCGCAACGAAGGTCCTGAGGAACCTCAATGTGCTCATGGGTATCTCCTTTCGATCAACGGACTCCGCGTTTTCGGCAATGCCCGATTTAAAAGAAATCGTTTAATCCGTAGAAAGCAAATTTAGCTTTTCTTTAGGTTTGGCCAATACGATACTCTCCGCATCTGCAAAAGGGAAACGCCATGGATACCTCTGAGACAACTAAAACTTCTGCGTCCGCATCGCGCTCGGATCGCATGTATAACTTCGGGAACACCACCGTCTATTCGCATACGAAGGATCCGCGCTTCGCCTATACCCTTTACGTGCCGAGGAGCATTCTCGATCCTGAGTCTGTCATTGACCTCATCGTCGTCGTCCATGGATCGAACCGCAGAATGGAGGGTTTCAGGGATCGCTTTTCTGAGTTCGCGAAATGGCACAACTGCGTCATCCTGAGTCCTCTCTTTCCCGCCAACGTTTGTGGCGACGACAATCGTGACGGCTACAAGCAGCTGCGCGAAGGAACGATCCGTTACGACCAGTTGTTGCTGGACATGGTCGCCGAGATCGAGAAAAGGTATCAACGCAGATGGGAAACGTTTGGGCTTTTCGGATTTTCGGGTGGCGGCCAGTTTACCAACCGGTTTTGCCTGTTGCATCCCAAGAGGTTGTGGGCAGCATCGATTGGCGCGCCCGGCTCGGTTACCCTGCTTGACCCGACCCGCGACTGGTGGATTGGCACGCGAGACGTCGAGTCCCAATTCGGAAAAAAGCTCGATGTGGAGGCGTTGAGAAAGGTCCCCATTCACATGGTCGTCGGAAAAGCCGATCTCGAGACCTGGGAGATTGCCCATCAACCGGGTGGCGCGCACTACATGCCCGGCGCGAACGACGCGGGCCGTACGCGTCCCGAGAGACTGAAGTCGCTCAAGAACAGCTTTGAGTCACATGGGATCAACGTTGCGCTGGAAGAAGTCGAGAACACCACGCATCGATCCGCGGAGGTGATTCCGACAGTCCAGGCATTCTTCGCGCGCGTACTCGCCAGCAAGCGGGGATGTTATCCCGGGTCAATTGCCTGACCTTATGTCCAGACTGACAACTCTTTGTCGAATCGGGGCCGTCGTCATCGCCATTGCAGTTCCCGATTTCGCGAAATCGGAAACGCAGCGCACGCTTTCGTCGACCGCGATCGGGATACCTGAAATCCGCGTCGCGGAAGGCGCCGACACACCTACCTCCATGCCTGGCAATATCGCGCGCAATACCGCGACTGACAATGTTCTGGCCAACGTTGTCGAGTCGCTGGTAGCGCTACGCGGTGATCTCAGCATTGGCCCGATGCTCGCGGACAGTTGGGACATCTCCTCAGATGCTCGGATTTACACGTTTCATCTCCGGCATGGCGTGTTGTTTCACGACGGCTCACCATTCACGTCAAGTGCGGTCAAGTGGAGCTTCGACTTCCTGATGAGGCCGGAAAACGGATTCATGTGCCGTGGCAACTACGACGGGCATCGAGGTGCCAAGGTCGTAAGCGTGCGGACGCCTGATGCCTATACCGTGGTGTTCGAACTGGACAGAGCGAATGAACTGTTCCTCAAAGACATGGTCGATACGCACTGTCCGTTGGCAATCCTTAGCCCATCAAGCGTCGACAGCTCTGGACAATGGATTCGCCCCATCGCAACGGGTCCGTTCATATTCGCGGACTGGAGACGCGGGCAATATATTCTGCTGAAGCGATTTGCGCAATATCGCCCGAGAGGCGAACCACCAAGTGGTCTTGCGGGCGCGAAAGTCGCGCACGATGACGCCCGATTTGTCGTCATCCCGGACGAGGCGGCACAAAAGGTCGCGATCGTCGCAGGGGATATCGACATGATGTCGGTGAGCGGAGACGGGACCGTCGATAGCGATCCCGGGTGGCATGTCGTCCTGGGCCCCAGTGCCGATCCCGCCGAGTTGCTGATGCAAAGCCAGGACCCAACGCTTGCAGACGTGCGGGTTCGTCGTGCAATCGCGCTTGCACTGGATCTTCCCGGCATTGTGAATGCCGTTACCGATGGCCGCGCGCACTACAGTCCATCACTGGTACCGGAGACAAGTAGTGTGTTCGGGCCGGGCGACCAGGCCGGATACTCACAGAATATCGCGGAGGCGAAGCGGTTGCTGGCAGAAGCGGGTTATCGTGGACAGACGCTGAAGATCGAGACGAATCGCCGCTTTCCGTTTATGTTTTCACTGGCGGTGTACGTTCAGTCGCTGCTGAAACAAGCTGGCATCTCGACAGAACTCGAGGTGGTCGACTGGGGCAAACAGGTTGCCGATTTTCGTGCCGGTCATTTTCAGATCATGTCGTTCGCTTACTCGGCAAGAACCGACCCGGCGATGATGTTCAGCGATGTATTGGGCGACAAGGCCAAGACCCCGATGGCACAGTGGGACAATCCAGAAGCACTCAAACTTCTGCACAGCCTGCGCGGCGTGACTGATGAGTCTGTGCGCAGACAGACGTTTGAGCAGTTGCATAAAATGATGATCGCCGATGTGCCGATGATCGTTCTGTATGACACGCCGGATCTGCGAATCGTCAGCAATCGACTTGAAGGCGTCGCTTCGTGGCCGATGCGCCGCACGCGCGTTTTCAACGTGGTCAAACATTGAATACGCCGCATCTGCCGGCGAGCCTTTCCGTTTAAACGCGTTCGCACAAAGGAGTCGCCGTGTAACGCAGCGCCTTTTCTTGTGCCTCGTGATGCCAGTGAGCATAGCTGAGCGCTGGATGGTCACGGAGCCAGTAGTGCCAGCGATTATGGAACTGACGCAGGGTGTTCGAAAAATCCAGTTCGATCTCACCTACATGCATGTCAGAGATCCCAATCAGCCTACCTTTTCGCTAACTGCGCTTTCAGCTCGTTGGCGTAGCGAGTAAAACGTTGGCATATGCGTCGTAGATGGCACACTTGTCATCGGGGCGTCAGTATAAAGCCACTATCGAGCGCTCAAAATATGAGTCTGGATTTGCTGTTGAGGAGCAAACCGATTCAATTGACCTCCAAGGAACAACCGTCATGAAACGACTAACCGCTGCCGTATTTGTTGTGTACGGTGATGAGGGCTAGCGTACGGCACAAGAACGTACGAATGCAAAGGCGGTGCAATGGATGATTGCGATGTTTCTGGGCAAGCGCGCAGCGCGGGACAAAAACGACGCGATTGATCGCATCATCAATGAAATCGAATACCCTAAAGCAAGCGTACGAGCCAGGGTAGAGCACCCGTTTCGGGTGATCAAACTGCGGTTGGCTTCACGAAGCCACACTATCGTGGTTTGGAGAAAAACACGGCGCAACTGACAACGCTTTTCGCGCTGTGCAATTTCTGGATGCTACGTCACAAGCAAATATAGAGCTCAATTTCTGGCTCGTTTTCATTCGGTTCCCAACGCGAAAACGACTTCCGAGACCCACCAATTTCGGATGTGGTGCACAGTCAGGCTGAAAATGAGTTGTTCAGACCTTCCCTAGCAAAAAAGCAGGGGCGGGCTAATGACATGCTCCAACGGCAAAGACCTAACCGTTCTCGATTGCTATGCACTGGTGTTATTTTAGGTATGCCATCGCGATAGTTCTAATCCGGCATGTGAACACTCAAGATGGAAGCAACGTTAATTTTTGACAACTTTTCCAACAAGATGCGCGGAGAGTCTGATGCGTAGCCTACCCGTTAAGGCTACGACACCGCAAAGACATGATTTTAGGGGGCTTGCGACGGGCGACCATTCAACTGTGCACACTCGACCGTCATGCTTCTTCCGATTCTTGACAAGGCGTTTGCAAAGCGCTAACGGAGGATTGCCAATAGGTGACGATGAACAACGCGTCTATCAAATTCAAAGCCGAACGTCGCCGACTGCCGCGCCTGACAGCATCAAAGCACCGTTCAGTTTAACCTCAAGTCCTGGAACTCTCATGCTCGGCCTAGTACGTATCGCTCTCCGACGGCCATACACTTTTGTCGTCCTGGCGATCCTCATCTTGATCATCGGACCGCTTTCCGCGATCAGAACGCCGACCGATATCTTCCCCGATATCCGCATTCCCGTGATCAGCGTCGTATGGCAATACACGGGCTTGCCGCCGGACCAGATGGTCGGACGAATCACGTCGCCGTTCGAGCGCTCGCTGACCACGACGGTCAACGACATACAGCACATCGAAGCTGAATCGGTAAATGGCTTCGGCATTATCAAGATCTTCTTTCAACCGGGCGTGAACATCAGTAACGCGAACGCACAGGTGACCGCCGTCGCGCAGACGCAATTGCGTCAATTGCCGCCGGGCACCACGCCGCCGCTGATCCTGAACTACAACGCGTCGACTGTGCCGATCATCCAGCTCGCGCTCTCGGGCAAGGATCTCTCCGAACAAAACCTGGGCGACCTTGGGCTGAATCAGTTGCGTCCAGCCCTGGTGACGGTTGCCGGCGCGTCGATCCCTTATCCTTTCGGCGGCAAGTCTCGCCAGATACAGATCGACATCGACCCGAAGGCCTTGCAAGCGCGCGACCTGTCTGCTCAAGACGTTGCCAACGCGCTCGCTGCCCAGAACTTGCTGACCCCGATTGGTACGGAAAAAATCGGTGATCACGAATACACGCTGCAGTTGAACAACGCACCTTACGCGCTTAAGGCGCTCGGCGACCTGCCGATCAAGGCGGTCAATGGCACAACGGTTTATATCCACGATGTCGCCAACGTCCGCGACGGCAGTCCGCCGCAAACCAATATTGTGCATGTGGACGGCAAGCGTTCGGTACTGATGTCGGTACTGAAGAACGGTTCGGTGTCGACCCTCGGCATCATCGCCGGCATCAAGCAGCACGTGCTCGATGCCAAGGCTTCATTGCCCGACGCGCTGCAAATTGCGCCGATCGGCGACCAGTCGCTATTTGTGCGCGCAGCCATCAGCGGCGTGGCTCGCGAAGGCGTGATCGCGGCCGCACTGACCAGCCTCATGATCCTGTTGTTCCTCGGCAGCTGGCGTTCGACCGTCATCATTGCGACCTCGATTCCCCTCGCCATTCTCGGTTCGATAGCGACCCTGTCTGCGCTCGGCGAGACGCTCAACGTCATGACGCTCGGCGGCCTTGCGCTCGCGGTGGGGATCCTCGTCGACGACGCGACCGTGACCATCGAAAATATCAACTGGCATCTCGAGCAAGGCAAGCAGGTAGAAGAAGCCATCCTCGATGGCGCCGCGCAGATCGTCACGCCGGCGTTCGTGGCGCTGCTCTGTATCTGCATTGTGTTCGTGCCCATGTTCTTCCTCGACGGCGTCGCGCGTTTCCTTTTCGTGCCGATGGCCGAGGCCGTGATCTTCGCGATGGTCGCGTCATTTATCCTGTCGCGAACGCTCGTTCCCACGATGGCGAAGTACCTGCTGCATCCGCACAACCTGGATGAAGATGCACACGAAAAGAAACGCCCCGGACCACTTGGAGGCTTCCAGCAAGGCTTCGAACGACGCTTCGAAGAAATTCGCGCGGGTTATCACGGCCTGCTGGAACTCGCGCTGAATCATCGCGCGCCGTTCGTCAGTTGCTTCCTCGGTTTCGTACTGATCTCGTTCGCGCTGGTGCCCTTGCTTGGCCGCAACTTTTTTCCAGACGTGGACGCCGGGCAGATCCTGTTGCACGTACGCGCACCGGTCGGCGTACGAGTCGAAAAGACCGCGCAGATTTTTGCGGATGTGGAAGGGTCGATTCGACAGATCATTCCAACTGCTGAACTCTCCACCATGGTCGACAACATCGGCCTGCCGGTCAGCGGTATCAACCTCGCCTACAACAACACCGGCACAATCGGCTCGCAGGACGGCGACATCCAGATCGCGCTGAACGAAGATCATCGCCCGACCGCGGAATACGTGCGGCAGATGCGCGAGAAGCTGCCGCGCCTTTATCCGGGCGTGACGTTTTCGTTTCCGCCGGCGGACATCATCAGCCAGATCCTGAACTTTGGCTCGCCGGCGCCGGTCGACCTGCAGGTGCGCGGCAACAATCTGTCCGCGAATTTCGCTTATGCGAACCGGCTGCTGCGTGAGATCCGCCAGATCCCCGGCGTAGTCGATGCGCGCATCCAGCAAGCGCAGAACTCTCCCACCTTCAACGTCGACGTTGACCGCACCCGTGCGCAACTGCTCGGCATCAACGAGCGAGACGTCACGAACAGCCTGGTCGTGAACCTCGCGGGGTCGAGTCAGGTCGCGCCGACGTTCTGGCTGAACAATGCGAACGGCGTGTCATATCCGATCGTGATGCAGACGCCGCAATACAACCTCGATTCGCTGGCCTCGCTGCAGAACCTGCCAATCACATCGAGCTTGCAGAGCAGTGGTCAGATCCTCGGTGGCCTCGCGACCGTCGAGCGTACGAACACCAACGCGGTCGTGAGCCAGTACAACATCCAGCCGATGGTCGAGATTTTCGCCACCACGCAGGATCGGGATCTCGGCGCGGTCGCGTCTGATATCCAGCGTGTGGTGCAACGTAATGCCGGTACGTTGCCCAAGGGTTCGTCGGTTGCGCTGCTCGGCCAGGTGCAGACCATGAACAGCGCATTCGCCGGCATGTTGTTCGGCCTGCTCGGCGCAGTCGTGCTGATCTACCTGATCGTCGTGGTCAACTTCCAGTCGTGGGCCGATCCGTTCGTGATCGTCACTGCATTACCGGCCGCGCTCGCCGGCATCATCTGGATGCTGTTCGCGACCCACACCACGCTGTCCGTTCCCGCACTGACGGGAGCGATCATGTGCATGGGGGTAGCGACCGCCAATTCCATCCTCGTGGTCAGCTTCTGCCGCGAGCGCCTGGCCGTTCACGGTGACCCGTTCAAGGCTGCGCTCGAAGCCGGCTTCACCCGTTTTCGCCCGGTGCTCATGACTGCTCTCTCGATGATCATCGGCATGGCGCCGATGGCCCTCGCGATGGGCGAAGGCGGCGAACAGAACGCACCCCTTGGCCGCGCCGTTATTGGCGGCCTGATTTTCGCCACCACCGCGTCGCTGCTCCTGGTCCCGGTGATCTTCTGCATCATTCACTCGCGCCCTGGCCGCGCGATTGCCCCGACACCCGTTGCGGGAGGTCCTGCTCATGTCGTCTGAACCTGCTATCACCAATGAACCGGTGACCGATCAACCCGTGCCGCGGCGCCGACTCGTCGTGATCGGCGTGGTCGGTATCGCGGTTGCCGTGCTCGTGGTCGCCGCCGGCGTCACGCTGCGCGCCGTCGATGCCCGCAACCTTAAGACCTGGACCAACGCGCAGGTCATCCCGACTGTCAACGTGATCCATCCGGTCAGCGCGGCAAACGGCCCGACGCTCGACCTGCCGTCGCATCTAGAAGCCTATTCGCGAGCGCCAATCTTCGCGCGCGTGAGCGGTTATCTGAAGTCTTGGAATGTGGATATCGGCGCACCGGTGAAGGCCGGGCAACTGCTCGCGGTGATCGAGTCGCCGGAGCTCGACCAGCAGTTGCTGCAGGCACGAGCGGACCTGACCAGCGCGCAGGCCAATGCGGCGCTCGCGGGCACAACCGCGAAACGCTGGCAGGCACTTCTCGGCACCGACTCGGTCGCCCAGCAGGATGTCGACGAACGCACGGGCGACTACACCGCGAAGAAAGCGGCCGTAGCGGCCGCGCAGGCCAACGTAGATCGTTTGCTCGCCACCAAGGGCTTCGAGCGCATTCTAGCCCCGTTTGACGGCGTGGTGACCGCACGCGACACGGATCTCGGCGCGCTGATCAACGCAGGTAGCGGCGGCGTCGGACAGGAGTTGTTCACCGTCTCGGACGTGAAGCAGTTGCGCGTGTACGTCCAGGTGCCGCAAAGCTATGCCCCCGATGTCCGCAGCGGCACGACAGCAACGCTTTCCGTGCCGGAATATCCGGGCCAGCATTTCACCGCGCGCGTGATTGCATCGGCGGATTCGGTCAACGCGTCGTCAGGCACCACGCTGGTTCAATTGCTAGTCGATAACGCTGACGGCAAGCTCTTGCCGGGTGGTTTTGCGAGCCTGCAATTCAAGCTGCCGGTGCAGGCAAACGCGGTACGGGTTCCCGCCAGCGCGCTGGTATTTGATGCTCGCGGCCTGACGGTCGCGACGCTCGGTGCGAACAGCCAGGTCGTGTTCAAGAAGGTGACGATCAACCGCGATTTTGGCGACTCGGTTGAGATTGGCTCGGGGCTTGTTGCAACCGATCGCGTGATCGACACGCCGCCCGACGGTCTTGTTGACGGCGATCGCGTACAAGTCGCTGCTGCCGACAAGAAGGTGGCTGCCAATGGCTAGGCGGGCTACGTTACACGTTCCGGCGCTGCTTGCCGGCACCTTCGCGCTGGCGGCCTGCTCGCTCGCGCCGGACTACAAGGTGCCCCCAACGCCGGTCACCGCGCAATATCACACGGTCGGGCCGTGGATCAGCGCGCAACCCGCCGATCAGTTGGATCGCGCCGGCTGGTGGAAGATGTATAACGACGCTCAACTCGATGATCTCGAACAACGCCTGCTCGCGAACAATACGGATCTTGCCGCGGCATTCGCGCACTACAGGCAAGCTCAGGCGTTCGTAGATCAGGTCTCGGCCGGACTATTCCCGAAAGTCTCTGTAAACGCAGAACCGCAACGTGACCGGCAGTCGTACAGGCGGCCATTGCGTGTAGGCGGCCCCAACGACTACAATTCCGCCACGCTCGGCGGCGAGGTCGATTACGACCTCGACCTGTGGGGCCGCGTGCGGGATTCCGTGGTAGCGGGCAAGGAGGAAGCACAGGCATCGAAGGCCGATCTTGCGTCGGTACAACTGAGCCTTCAGGTTCAACTCGCCGACAGCTACGTCCGCCTGCGCGGTCTCGATCAGCAGACGCAGTTGCTGACCGACACCGTCGCCGCATTTGCGCGCGCGCTGCAACTTACGCAAACGCTGCACGGAGGAGGACTTGTTTCAGGGCTCGACGTATCGCGCGCGCAGACGCAGTTGTCATCGGCGAAATCACAGTTGTCGCAAGGCCTCGCCCAACGCGCGTTGATCGAGCACGCGATCGCCGAACTGGTTGGCGTGTCTGCGTCCGAGTTCACGTTGCCGCAGCAAACCGCCTCGATTCCCCTGCCCGTGATTCCAGCCGGCTTACCCTCTACTTTGCTGCAGCGGCGCCCGGACATTGCCGCAGCTGAGCGCCGCGTGGCGGAAGCCAATGTGAAGATCGGCGTAGCGCGTGCGGCCTACTTCCCGTCCATCACGCTCAGTGCGCAAGCCGGATTTCAAAGCACCGCCTATTCGAATTTGATCAGTGCACCGACCTTGTTCTGGGCGATCGGTCCGCAGCTCGTGCAATACGTTTTCGATGGCGGCTTGCGCCGCGCACAACTCGATACAGCGAAAGCGGCCACCGATGAAGCCGGCGCGCGTTATCGCGGTGTCGTGCTCTCCGCGTTCCAGCAAATCGAAGACAATCTTTCGCTGCTGCAGGACCTTGGCACGGCGCTCGACCAGCAACGCGATGCCAGCAACTCGGCGCAGTATTCCGTTGATCTGGCACTGCACCGGTATCGGCAAGGCGCAGTCGGTTATCTCGATGTCGTGCAGGCGCAGACGGCCGCGCTCGACGCTCAGCGCGGCGTACTCGATATCCAGACACGTCAGCTAAGCGCGAACGTGCAATTGATCAAGGCGCTGGGCGGCGGTTGGTCAAGCGAAGAACTTGCCAGCACTGCAGCGGCTCCGGTGCTATTCGCCAAATAAACGTACGGCTGCGACGATTGCGGAATGAGACAAGCTAATCTGGGATTGGATTTGACGACCAAACGAACGCGTAAGCGAGAATTCCTCGACGAGATGAACCGAGTGGTTCCATGGGGCGAACTGGTGGCGCTGGTATTGCCGCATGCACCGAAGGGCATTATCAGGTTGTTGAGCTGTCCGCCCAAAATAGCGCGATGAAGAAATCTAAATCGCTCTATCACGGTCATCGTTTTCCGGCCGAAGTCATCAGTTTCACCGTGCGTTGGTATTTTCGCTTTCAGTTGAGCCTGCGCGGCATCAAAGAGCTGCTCTTCGAGCGCGGGGTAGGGGCAGCCGTGCCAGAGGTGCCATTTCGCTCTGCGCAGCCCATCTATCAGCACGTCGACACTTGGCCGTTCGTCGCAGTCCGAGCACATTATTAGTGTCTGAATCGGCGCATTTTTTATGCGATTTAGCCATCTTGAACGCGTTGCTGGTCACCGGTAAATTGCCGGTTCGGCCGTCCACCCAGTCCTGATGTTCCGGCATTCTTGTATCCACCCTCGTAGTTTGGTTGCACTATTAAAGTTCTTGCCCCGCACCAGCTACCGTTTACACTCGTACGTCCAGCAGCATGTTTTAGCCGCTGCGCGATGATAGTTGCTTGATCAGTTCAGCACGCCTGATCTTCCCGCTAGACGTCATCGGGAATTCGTCCAACACGACGAGCTCCTCTGGCAGCTTATAGTCTGCGACGCGATCCTTTAGCAGCGCGACCACTTCACTAAGCGTGATCTGCGCACCGGGCTGTAAGACCGCACATAGGCAGTTGCGTTCGCCTAGCCGCGCATCAGCAAGGCCGACGACTGCGATCTGCAAAAATGCGTGGTGCTCGTATAGCAAGTCCTCAATTTCGCGCGGAAAATACTTTTTACCGCCGCGATTGATGATCTCCTTCTTGCGTCCAGATATTCGGATATTGCCGCGCTCGTCCATGATTTCGCCGAGGTCGCCAGTACGAAACCAGCCGTCGGGGGTGAAGCTTTCGACATTTGCCCGCGCGTTGTCCAGGTATCCAAGGTGCACTGATGGCCCTCGCGCGGCCAACTCACCGGTTTGTCCATGTTCGACAAGTCCGCCGACGTCGTCGAGCACACCGACCTCGAGTTCGTCGACGCAGCGCCCCACGGTCCCGATTACCATCAATGGTTCATCGTCAAGGCGGGTATATGAGTGGAAGCCTGTTTCGAGCATGCCATACAACTCGATCAAATGCACGGTTGGAAACGCCGATTCAAATTCTCGGATCATGTCTGGTGAAGCCGACGCGCCGCCGGTGACCATTACGCGCAGCGACGAGCAGTCGGTGACACGCTGCTCGGGCGCGTTAAGCATTGCGACGATTGCGGCAGGTGCGGTCGGAATATACGTCACCCGTTCTGACTCGATGCGCGCGAGGGCCGCTCGCGCCGAGAAGCGTTCGAGTAGCACCGTACACGCGCCAGCCATCACCGATTGCAGCAGCGTCAGATATCCCCAATTCAGAGCGACCGGCAGATACGCGAGAAGAACGTCGTTTTGCGCCACGTGCATGTCGCGGTTGAGAAAACGCGCCGCACATAATGTCGTGTTGAAGCTGTGCAGCACGCCTTTAGGGTTTCCTGTAGTACCGGACGTGAAACACATGCGCATGATCTGGTCAGGATCCATGCGCACACGGTCCTGATCACTCAACGCGGGAAGGTTCGACAGCGCATCGGCATACGACACCACATCGTCCCCTTCGATGGGATCAACGCACACGACGCAGATCGGCTCAGATAAGTTCTCACGCAATCCGCGCAGCATCCCGATATAGTCGAAGCCCTTAAATTGTTTGGCGCACACGTAAGCTTTCGACCGCGAGAACGTCAAGATATACCGCAATTCTTCCGCGCGAAGGTCGGGACTTATCTTGTTGGCGACTGCACCAATGAGTTCAAGCGCGAAGAACACTACCGGAAATTCGATGCGGTTAGGCAATTGCAGCGTAACCACGTCACCACAGCCAACACCTTGCCGGCGCAGCAACTCGGCGAAGCGGCGCACTTCTGACCACAGTTGCGCATAGCTCACCACACGGTAATCGTCCTTGAATGCGACGCACTCCGGAATTTCCTCAACGCGCTTTTCCAAGATGTCGCTGAACGTGATGTCGCCCCACCACCCGTTTTTCCGGTAGCTTTGCTGCAGCTCGGGCGCGACTTCGTGCGTTGGCTTCAATTTCATTGTTCGCTCCTTAGCGGACACCGCGCAGCAGACCACCGTCGACCTGAATCGCGGTTCCGGTTATATATGCGCCGCGTGGCGAAACAAGTAACGCCACAAGGTTCGCGATGTCGTCGACGCTCCCGACGCGTCCGAGCGGCACATCCTTCAGCAGACGGGCACGCACCGCCTCGTCCGGTTCGTCGCCGGCCGCGAAGACTTTGCGCAGACGCGAAGTTTCGATATAGCCCGGGCAAATCGTATTCACGTTGATGCCGAACTCGGCGAGTTCCATTGACAACGTCTTCGCATAGCCGATCACGCCGCCCCACGTGGCGACAGACAGGCCGAGATCGCGGATGGGCTGGATCGCTGAAATCGCAGTGATGTTCAGAATGCTACCGCCTCCACGCTGCTTCATCGACTCGGCAGTGTGCCGCACCATCCGTACCGGATACATTAAGTTCTGTTCTACAGCGCAATGCCAAGCCTCATCATCAAATGACAACACCGGGCCGACTGGCGGCGCACCGTCATTATTGACAAGAATGTCGACGCCGCCAAACTCCGCACGTGCGATCGTGGCGACGCGCTCGCAGTCTTCGGCCTTGCGGCAGTCGGCCGCGATCCACGTAACCGTATTGCCGGTCAGCTCTCGGATCTCATGCGCCGCGCGCTTCAGATCTTCTTCGCGGCGCGCGGTCATCACCACCTGCGCGCCTTCTCCTGCGAGGGTGCGGGCGATACCCAAACCGATGCCTTGGCTGCCGCCACCAACGATCGCTACCTTGCCCTTAAGTTCGAGATTCACTTTGTCCCCTCCCCTGCGAAAAAGCGTTCGGCATTGCGATGGAAGACATCCTTAAGTACATCGTCTGCGTAGCCCTCGGCCTGCCAGTCACCACGCAACCGTTCGTAGCTATAAAGCGGATAGTCGGCGCCGAACATCACACGATGACGCAATCGCCGGCTGATCTCATGTTTCAGGTCGGGGGTGAAATATTTGGGCGACCAGCCGTGGAGTTCATACCAGATGTTGCGTTTGTGCATAAGTACCGCAATCGTCTCGGTCTGCCACGGCCAGCCGGGCCGCCCGGCCACTATTCGCAAGTCTGGATACCGCACCGCGACGAAATCAAGATGACGCGGATGACAGTCGTCGAGCAAGATGCCGCCGCCGCCAGGCAATCCCGCACCGAGCCCTGTGGTGCCGACGAAAATCAGAACCGGCGTGCCGGTCTGAGTGCACAGGTCGTAAAACGGGTACCACACAGGATCACTCGCTGGGAAAGAACCTGAGCCTGACACCGCGTACCCAACGAAACCCGGTGCAGCCTCGACGCAACGCCTTAGTTCTCGGACACCTGCCGCGCCGGAAGCCGGATCGATATGCAGCCAGTGCCCGGCGATCACGTCCATTCCCATTCGTTGAACCTCGAACGCGTAGTCGTGCAGCGGCGCAATCTCTTCAAGCGGGATGTACTTCGTGAAGCCAAAGTCAAGAATCACCCGCGCGTCATTGTTTCGGAAATGCTGAATCATTTCCTGTTCGGAGTGGTAATGCGGCTGCGAATTCCAAGTCTTTTTCTGCTGGGCCAGTTCTTCGAGCGAGCGCAACGGATAGCCACGTCGCGTGCCCCAGTGCGAATGCATATCGACGATCTTCATGGGGATTCCTTTATCTTCAAGTGCTTAAATAACCGGAACCACTCTGTTGTGAACCATCTCCGCTGAGCCGAAATATCGGCGAATTGGCGATGACAAGGCGACCAGGTGACTGAGCGCTCAGTATATAATGAAGTATCCGCCCGTCAACGCTTATTTGGCGGAGTGTGCACGTAGATGTGTTCTATGTTTACGATTTAAGCCAAGCCTTCGACCATCCGGAGTGGATAAGCGCATTGTCTTGGTATTATGCTGTCTGACCGCTCACTCAACTTCACCCCCTGTTCAGTTGCATTATGAAAATTGAAGTTTCATCCAATAAAACGTTTAATGCTCCAGCCCGGAAACCGCGGGCTCGCACCGTTCAAACCAACACGCGCGACGAAGCGCTGGTCCAAGAGCGCCGCGATGTATTGATTCGCGCTGCAATCAAGGTGTTTATCGAAAAAGGCTTTCACGAAGCCACTGTGCGGGACATTGGTCGCGCCGCCGACATGACGCAAGGCACAATCTATAACTACGTCAAATCGAAAGACGATATCCTTTACCTGGTTTGTGACCGAATTGTCACGGAGTACCAGCTAAAGGTGAAGCAAGCCCTCGAAGAGACGGCCGGCACGCAAACCCAGGTTTTCGCCGCATTACGCACCGTGGCGCGCATCATGTATGAGCATCAAGATGAGATCGTTCTCATCTACCAGAACAGCCATCTGCTCGATAAACGCTCACGCAACATTATCCTTGCCAGGGTCGAAGAGTTTATCGCAATGTTCGAAAGCATCCTCGCGAAGGCGAGCGAACAGACGAAGATCGATTTCGGCAATCTGAACATCGCCGCAAACATCGTGACTTTTTTGCCAACGATGATCGCGCTGCGCCGCTGGTCACTGCGCGATCGAACGAACCCCGAGGAAGTCATCGAGGCGCTCAGTACGTTCATGGCACGTGGCCTTGGCTTTAGCTAATTTAGGTCGAAGGCATGCCCGCGCCTGGCAGATCGGGGAAATACCGTCGCGAACCGAACATCGTTGAAACTGCCGTCCAATCGAGCATGGTGTCGAAGTGCTCGCAATACAGCTTCAGCAAGCCTTCCGCAACATTGTGTAACGGTGTAATCGCTTCGACGCTGCGCGCCGCCTCCAGCGCGCAGCGCATGTCCTTCGCCATCCCAGTAGCCGGAAACGTTGGCCTCCGAAAACCTCTGCTGGACGGAGCTCCTTCGACCACACCAGGCAGCGGATAGTAGGTATTCAACACCCAACTCGCGCCAGTGCCGTTTGCGATCACGTCGTACATCGGTTGCGCGTCAAGACCGAGCTTCAGACCAAGGGTTAAAGCCTCTGATGCGACCATAAGATTGGTCGCGCAGATCATGTTGTTCACTAGCTTGAGTTTTGTGCCGCTACCAAAACGACCCGCATGTACGATGCGCGAGCCCATCGACTGCAATGCAGGTTTGGCACGCTCAAGGTCTTCCGTACTGCCACCCACCATGAAGGTCAGCGTGGCCATCTCCGCTCCTTCGATACCACCTGTCAACGGCGCGTCAATCAGCTGCGCGCCAGTCGCGCGCGCGCCCTCACCGAGCCGTTCAATGGTCTTGACATCGACTGTCGAACATTCAAGAAGAAGCGTTTTCGCCGGCGTGATCGCGAGAAGGCCGCCTGGACCCTCATACACTGAAAGCGATACGTCGGGAGTTGGAAGCATCGTGACGACAATGTCTTGTCCGCTGACCAGATCCGCCACATTCATCACGAGTGACGCGCCAAGCGAGGAGGCCCGTTCACGAGCGTCTCGGTCACCGTCGAGAACGACCACTGCATGGCCACCCTTGAGAAGATTGGAAATCATACGATGACCCATGCGTCCTGCACCAATAAACCCAATTTTCATTGAAGGTGCTCCTTTATTTCAGAGAATTTATGCAGGTTTTACAACCGATTGCGCAATCTCGCGAATCGCCTCCACTGCCGACGGGTTTTCAAGCGAGGCCGTATCACCAAGCGGCTGCCCTTCATACGCCCGCTTGATTAGACGTCGCATAATCTTGCCACTTCGCGTCTTGGGCAGTTCGTCAACTATGTGCACTTGCGAAGGTGCGAACGGCCGCCCATGGCGTTCCGACACAATGTCTACGATCCGGCCGCAAAATGCCGATGTACGGTGTTCTTTCCCGGCAACAACGAACACAACCAGGCGCTCACCTTTGAGTGGATCACTCACGCCCACCGCAGCGGCTTCTGCGACATCAGCAAGCTCAACGATGACATCCTCGATTTCCGCCGGGCCAACACGCTTGCCGGCGATCTTTAGGGTGTCATCCGATCGGCCGCACAGCACAAACGCGTGATCTTCAAACTGGATTGCGAGATCTCCATGGATCCAAACGTCGGGTACGGTTTGCCAGTAGGTGGCGAGATAGCGTTCACTGTCACCCCAAAACGAACGCGTCATACCGACGAAAGGCTCGAGCACAGCAAGCTCGCCAACTTCTCCGCGTACCGGTTTGCCATCGGCACCACGAACATCGACACGGACACTTGGTGCGATCGCGTTGAACCCGCTCGGCACAATTGGTCTGACGACGACGTTCGCGAGTAGGCCGCCTGACACTTCCGAGCCACCGGTGAAATTGATTACCGGGCAGGCGAAGCGCTCGCCATACCATCGAAAGCTCTCCGTATCAATCACTTCCCCGGCAGTAATGGCGAGGCGAACCGACGCCAGGTCGTCAGGCGTAATAGAAGAATCATGGGCAGCGAGCGAGCGAATCAATGTCGGTGATGCGCCAAAGTGAGTCACGCTGTGACGACGAATTAACTGTGGTAGACGTGACCAATCGGGATAGTCGGGCGCACCGTCGTAGCAGACTAACGTTGCGCCCCGCAAAAAGGCGCCGACGATCGTAATCGGACCGGCGACCCAACCCATATCGGCCGGCCATAGCCACCTATCGCCCGCGCCAAGGTTAAAGTAGACAGCCGCGTCGTGCGCAATCTTCAGAGGAAATCCGCCATGCGTATGGACGGTACCTTTGGGTTTGCCAGTAGTGCCAGACGTATAGACGATCATGCATGGGGTATTGGCATCGGAAGGGACAGCGTGAACAAGCGGCTCAGCGCGGCCCGCAGCAAGCACGTCATACCAGTCCAGCGCGCCCGCGTGAGCGTTTCCTTGTTGTCCCCGCATCGGCTTTATCACCAGCACTTCCAGCGCGGGCAATAGCCGCGCGCTCGTTTCGATCGCATCATGCGTCAAAATTGATTTGCCGCGTCGCATGAAGCCTTCAGTCGCGACAAGCCCTTTTGCATCGCAACCTTGCAGACGCGCCACTAGCGCATCGGAGCCAAAGCCCGAAAACAGCGGCACGGCGATTGCTCCGATATAAGAAATGGCAAGATACGTCACAACCGATTCGACACTGCTTTCCATTAACAGCCCGATGCGGTCGCCTGAGCCTAATTTGGATGCCACCAAGCCCGCTGCGAAGGACTGTACGTCTTCCCGCAACTCGGCGTAGGTACGCTGTGTAATAAGACCGCTCTCATCTTCCGCAATCACTGCAATGCGACGTAGACGCTCTCTATCGACGCCAGATTCGAATACACTCTCGACCCAGTTTATCTTGCCACCCGGAAACCACTTCGGGAATGGCTTACCCTCGGATAGATCAACATACGCTGAAAATGGTTCCTGCCACTGGATGCCAAGCCATGTCATCAATCGGTGCCAGTACTCTCCGGGGTTCGCGATGGAGTATGCGTAAAGCTCATCGTAAGTGCCTAGCCCAAGCGCGTCGATCAGCGCAGTTACCTGAGCGGTCGATATGTCATGAGCGCTCGGCCACCAGACAGGATCAGTTTTTGGAGACATTAATACGTTGTCCGAATTTTTATAGTCCTAAATACGCCGCATGTACGCGTCTGTCTTTTTTCAAGTCGGTGGATGATCCATGCATCACCACCAACCCGCGATCGATCACGTATGCATAGCTCGAAAGGCTCAGTGCGACGGACGCGTTCTGTTCAACCAGGAGAACGTCGACGCCTTCCCGATTGATCAACTGGATCGTGTCGCCTATCAGTTGCACGACTGCGGGCGCAAGGCCGATTGTCGGTTCATCCAGCAACAAAAGCCGAGGCGACGACATAAGGGCCCGCCCGATTGCGACCATCTGTTGCTGGCCCCCACTTAGCGACATCGCCGGTTGCTTCAGCTTCGCGGTCAGCGCCGGGAAAATGTCCAGCACGCGGTCCATGTCCCGCTGAATTCCAGTGTGATCCTCGCGCAGATAAGCACCCATCGCAAGGTTCTCCCGCACTGTCATGTGGGGGAACAACCGCCGCCCTTCTGGCACAAGCGCGACACCACGTTCGACAATTTGATCGGTGCGTAGCGATGCAATGTCCTCGCCATCAAAACGGCGTGTTCCAGCGCACCCCGTTTTCAGATTCATGATCGCGTTCATCACAGAGGTCTTACCAGCGCCGTTCGAGCCGATCAGGGCTACGACGCTGCCGAGCGGCAGATTTAGATCAATACCATCGACTGCCGTCACTCCGCCGTAGCGCACTTGCAGCCCACGTACTTCGAGTAGTGCCGGGGTGCCTGCGTCCGTCCTCATTCCGACCTCCCCAAATACGCAGCGATGACGTCCGGGTTACTGCGAACCTCATCCGCGCTACCTTGCGCGAGCAACTTACCGTAGTGCAATACAACAAAACGATCACACACACCCATCATCGCCTTCATATTGTGATCCACCAGCAGGATTGTCATGCCATCCTCACGACAAAGCGTTCTAAACAGCGTTAATACTCTTTCGACCTCAACGGCGTGTAAGCCAGTCAGCGGCTCATCAAGACCGAGCAGTTTTGGCTCCGGCGTGATTGCAATAGCAATACTCAGGATCCGTTGCAGACCGTGCGGCAGACTGCTGGTGATCGCATCCAGATGCCTGTCCAAACCGACTCGTTCAGCGATACGACGCGCACAATCGACGCGCTCTTTCCGCGAGCGATAGCGACGGTGTGCCGCGACCGTGAGGTTCTCAACCACGGTCATTTCACGAAAAAAACTGTCATGCTGAAAAGTGCGCACGAGACCACGTCGACTGACCTGATACGGCGCCATGCCAGCGATATTCTCGCCAGCGAACGACAGGGTTCCTGCGCTCGGCCTCACATGGCCACTTAGCAGATTAAATGTTGTGGACTTACCAGCACCATTAGGTCCGATCAATCCGAGAATTTCGCCCGGCCAGATCTCGAAGGTTAGATCCGACACAGCGACGAGGCCGCCGTATCGGCGTGTCAGGCCGCGTGCTTCAATCAAAGGAGTATCGAGATTCATCCGAGTTCTCCACTAGTCCTGTCCTTGGGCACGCCGATTCCCTGAGCGGCCCCGCGGCGACGGCATGTAACCCAGCCAACCATGTTGAGCATCCCGCCGCGCACCCCGAGCATGGAGAGAATGATCACGCCACCAAATAGCACGTACTGCAGCGCGCCCGCACCCTGGACTAACTGCGCCACAACAGTTAGGAAGATTGCACCTATCACCGAACCGACGATATGCCGTTCGCCACCAACCTTCGCATATGCGAGCGCGTACACTGGAATTAGGAAGCTGAAATCTCCAGGGCTAATAACGTGATAGCTGTATGCATGGAAAGAGCCGGCCGCGCCAACTGCCAGTGCCGCGATGCAGAAACACACTAGCTTCACACGTAAAGCGCTAACACCAAGCGTTTCTACCACTTTGCCATTGTTGCGGACCGCTCGCATTAGCAAGCCAAACGATGATTTTTCTGCTACGAAAAATCCGACTAGCAACAGATAGCAAATGCCGACGCACAGTGCGGGCATCCAGGGTTCGAGCTGCACAGGAGCATAGATTCCGACTATCCCCGAATTACCGCCGACGTAATTAATCCGTGTATATGACAGGCGGACCACTTCCGTGAACGCGAAGCCAATCAACATGAAACAAGGACCTTTTACGCGTAGCGTGGCCCAACCGAATAGCAAACCGAGGACGCCGGCTGCCATGGCAGCACTGACCACTACGAGCGGCACAACGTCGATTGCATTTGTAACAGCGATCGCGGTCGCATAGGCGGCGAATCCGTATATCGCGCCGCATGCCATGTTGGTTTCGCCGATTAGTAGCACGAAGCGCATTCCGGCAGCGAGCACTGCGTTGATCGCCGACCACACGACAAGCTGTGTCAGATAAGAAGGTTCAGAGAGGCCGAGCCACGCGATCGCTGCGGCGAACAGTGCAGCGTTCAATAGAACGGCGGAGCGGTTAATGCTGAACATAGCCGAGCATTCCTTGAGGGCGAACTAAAAGGAGCACTCCGACAACACAGAACATTCCGATCGTCGCCATTGTGCCGTCGAAGTAATAGCCGACGACGCTCTCAATGAATGCGATCGTCAGACCGCCTAAGATCGCGCCTGGGACAGACCCTAACCCACCGATGATAATAATGATAAAGCCCTTAACCAGGTAGTCGTTACCCACAGCTGGTGTAATCACAGCAATTGGTGCGATCAAGCAGCCCGATACCGCAGCCAGGAACGAGCCGACCATAAAGCCGTAAAGAAGTATGCGCTTGTCGCGAATGCCCTGCAGCGTCGCAGCTCCTGCATCCTCTGCAGTCGCTCGGATCGCCCGGCCAAAACGTGTGAACACGAGCATCAGATACAGCAACACTGTGACGATCACCGCAATTGCAAACACCACCAGCCGCTGTAACTCGATGGCCGCGCCGAGCCCACGCAGTTCTCCTGGCGCAATATTCGGCACCACGCGCGGCACCCCCCCGAAAAACCACAGGAAAACACCTTCAAGAAATAGCAATATCCCGACGGACAGAATGAAGGATCCCACCGTGTCGCGCAGATAGTGTCGAAATCCAAAATGATAGACGAGTGCGGCGAGTGCCAAAACAGCGCCGATAGAAATCGTACTTGCGAGAGTGAATGCAAGCGCGACGCCCATGCCAAGCGCCTCCCGGAACGCTGGCACGATCACGCTCGTCAAAAGCGCACTAAGAGTGAAAAACTGGCCGTGTGCAAAATTGACCACACCCATAACACCGAAGATAAGCGTCAGCCCTAAGGCGAACAGCACGTACACCGAACCTGCCTGCAGCGTGTTTAATGTCAATTGCACGATCAAAGCCATTGCGGTCACCATCCAAGAGGTAGTGTGAGGCACGTTAGACGCTTGCGGTGAAACCTCAAGAACCGTTTGCGTCCGGCGATGCAACACGGCGCACCTCTAAAGTACTGCCGTTCCGGATTTGGGTGATAATGACCGGAACCAGAAGCTGTTGGGGTGTTCCGTAGGTCGCTTTGCCGCCATATCCAACCGGACCGTAGGACGTTTCGACGGTCGTGGTTGGCAATGACTTCGCGACCGCCTTGGGATCGATGCTGTCGGCTTTTTCGATACCGGCTTTGAGCGCCATCATGCCGTCCCACACCCCCATTTGAAGAATGTTAAGAGGTTCGTGGAGCACCTGCTTGGCCTGAGAGTCGAGGTCACGCTGCAGTGCGGTTGCAGTTGCTCCTGAGAAATCGGCAGCCTGCCCCATATATACGCCTTCGACACTTTTTCCGCCCACCTTTACCAGTGTGTCACTGCCGGTGCCAGCCGGATACACTTTCACGCCATTCCAACCTTGCACGGATAGCTCCTTGAATACGCTGCCCGCATCGCCAGGCGCAGACCCGCCAAGATCAACCGCATCAGTTTTTGCATTAGCAAGCTTGGTCGCGATTGACTGAAACTCGGTTGTACCCCGTTCGTAAAAGCTGGAACTGACGACCTTCACACCGAGCTTTGCCCATTCCTGTTTCGACTGTGCTTCGGCCTGCTGACCCGTCGAATCGTTCGGATTCAGCAGTGCTACAGATTTGATGTCCGGATGCCGCCCCCTTACAAAGGCGAATAACGGTCCGAAAATTTCGTATGGCGTGTTTGAATTCGTAAAGGTCAGCGGAAACTTCGGGCCTTTGATCGATTTTCCCCATGCGGTAGTCAGAAGAATCACACCAGCGCGTTCTGAGAGACTTTGTGTCGCCTGCACGGGTGCGGTACCTAAACTCTGCACGATGTAGCGCACGCCATCACGGCTGATCATTGCCTGTGCACTCTGAGCGCCGCCCGCTGCTGTATAGCCGTTGTCGTAAGTGGTCAGTTGCACCTTATAAACTTTGCCGCCGGCACGGATGCCGCCGTGATCGTTAATGTACTTGACAACTTTTTGACCTACCCAGTCGCAACCGATGCCCCAGTTTGCAGCAGCGCCAGACATCGGCGAACTTACGCCAAATTTCAGGATGTCCTCCGCCATCGCTGGATAGGATAAGAACGAGATCGACAGCGCACCGCCTATTACACCGAGGCGCAGACCGAGAGTGAGATTCATCATATGTCTCCTGTTTGACTTTGGTGCAATGTCGAGGACCCAGCGACAATCACACGATCGATGCGCCGCCGTCCACGGAGAGAATCTGACCAGTCGTCATCCTCGATTCATCCGAAGCGAGGTAAAGCGCCATCTGTGCGATGTCGAGCGGTTCGAGTATGCCGAGCAGGTAGTTTTGCGAGAGCCGCGCTGTCACCCCGTCTTCGATGAGAAGACGCTCGACACGCGGCGTGCGCGTGATGCCCGGAGCGATCGCATTAACGCGGATTTTGTGCGGCGCGTATTCGACTGCCATCGAGCGCGTCAGCGCTGTCACCCCGCCTTTGGCGGCGGTATAGGCGTCCTTATTTGGCGATCCCATCAAGGCAAGGATCGACGATGTGTTGATCACCGAACCTCCTCCGCGTTTGATTAACTCCGGAATGCCGTGACGACAACCCAGCCATGTGCCAAAAAGATCGACGTTGATGCAGCGCCAGAACTCTTCGAGCGGCGCTTCGGTAACCGCCCCATCGTTGGCGGACGATCCGCCGACGTTGTTGTAGAGCACGTCCAGCCCGCCAAACGCCTCGACAGCGTCTCCGATCGCGGCCCGCACACTATTTTCCTGCGTTACATCGAGCGGGAATGCAGCACTCCGCCCGCCCTCTTGCTTAATCGCTTCCACAATGCGGCGTGCCGTGTCGAGATCACGATCGCCTATCGCGACTTGGCAACCCTCACGTGCGAACAACTGCGCTGCAGCCGCTCCGATGCCTCCGGCACCCCCCGCGATAAATGCGACCTTGTTGACTAACCGATTCATAGTTGTCTCCATGAGACTTTATCTTTAACTGAGCGCTCAGTCACTATGGAATCAGTATAACAGCGCGATGATGCGGCGCCCTCAGGAAAGACCCTGAGTGCTCTAACTGTCAAGCAGGGCGTCACAGAAGGCGATTGAATTGGAGTAGCGCAAGGTATATCAGCGCCATTTTTTAGCTGGCGTCGTAGTTTGGCTTAGCTCGTGCTGTCCCGCACATAGCCAATCGTTCCCAGCAGCCAATGATGGTTGCTGAGTATTCCGGAGTATCGTGACCGATGATTCCGGACGAACGTGACCGACCATTCTGGTTCATGGTGACCGCCCATTCCGGGCGAACGTGACCGATTTCGGAGGACCTCCGGAATCACTGGTCACGCTACCGGAATCATCGGTCACGATGCCGGAATGGCGTTGTACGGCGCAGGAATGATGTTACGCATATGAGCAACTGAGTGGGTACGCTTCCAGCTTTTTCGTCTGGAGACAGTGTGCCCGCACCAAGGATCAATATGCGTAAGATAAAAGACGTATTGCGTTTGAAGCTGGACGCCAAACTTTCGCACGAGCAGATTGCTGGCGCGCTGGGCATCTCCAAAGGCGTCGTCACCAAGTATGTGGGGCTCGCCGTGGCAGCGGGCCTGGACTGGCCTACGGTGCAAGATGCTGACGAGATCACGCTCGAGCGGCGATTGCTGGTGGCGCCCCAGAAGCCACGTAATCATGTCCCAGCCGGACTATGGTCGCCTCCACCAGGAGTTGCGCCGTAAGGGCATGACGCTGATGCTGCTGTGGGAGGAATGCCGGGCCGAGCACGCGGACCGCCAGACCTACGCCTAATCCCAGTTCTGCGACAACTATCGGCGCTTCGCCAGGCAGCTCAAGCGCTCGATGCGGCGGATTCACCGCGCAGGCGAGAAGCTGTTCATCGATTACGCCGGCCCCACCGTCGCATTGATCGACGGCAGCCGGGCCCACATCTTCGTCGCCGCGACGGGTGCCTCCAGCTACACATTCGCCTTGGCCACGCCGCGCGAGACCATGGCTGACTGGCTCGAATCAACGGCGCGCGCACTGAGCTTTTACGGCGGCGTGACCCAGCTTATCGTGCCCGACAACCCAGGTGCGCTGATCTCGGACGCCAATCGATACGAACCGCGCAGCAACGACACGGTGCTCGACTTCGCGCGCCACTACGGCACCTCGATTCTGCCGGCGCGTCCCTATCATCCGCAAGACAAACCGAAAGTAGAAGTTGCGGTCCAGGTGGTCGAACGCTGGATCATGGCGCGCCTGCGTCATCAGCAGTTCGCCAGCGTGCATGAAGTGAACCAGGCTGTCGCGCGTTTGCTGACGCGGCTCAACGAGAAGCCGTTCCAGAAGCTGCCGGGTAGCCGTGCAAGCACCTTTGCCGCGCTCGACGCGCCGGCCTTGCTGCCCTTGCCGTTGCAGCGCTATGAGATGGCGCACTTCAAGACCGTCAAGGCCCACATCGACTACCACGTCGAAGTCGAGCAGCATCGCTACAGCGTGCCGCATGCACTGGTCGGGCAAGTGCTGGAAGCGCGCATTACGATCGCGGTGGTCGAGCTCATGCATCGCGGGCAGCGAGTTGGCCAGCCATGCGCGCAGCACCCGGCACGGCGGCTTCACCACCACCACCGCCGCACACACGCCCACTGCGCATCGCGCCCACACATGGAATGGACGCCGCAGCGACTAATCCACTGGGGACAAAGTATCGGCCCGGCCACCGCCGAGGCGGTGACGCGACTGATGCAGGAGAACAAACATCCCGAGCACGGCTATCGCGCCTGCCTGGGTTTGCTGTCGCTGGCTAAGCGCTTCGGCAAGCCCAGGCTTGAAGCGGGCTGCACGCTGGCATTGCAGATTGGCGCCTGCCAGTACCGTCACGTACGCGACATCCTGGTCAACAACCGTGACCAAAGCGCGCCAGCAACAGCCGGCGACTGGGTCAGCCCGAACCATGCCCACCTCCGCGGCCCCGGCTACTACCAATGAGGAATTCTGCAATGATGATGCACACCACTCTGGCGCAACTGCGTACCCTGAAACTGGACGGCCTGGCGACGGGCCTGGAAGAACAACTGACCCAGCCCGGCATGGCTGCGATGAGCTTCGAGGAACGCGTGGCGCTGCTGGTTGACCGCGAAGTACATTGCCGCAACGACCGCAAGTTGCTGCGTCTGCTGAAGAACGCGCATCTGAAATATACGCAGGCGGCCATCGAGGACATCGACGCTCGCTCGGGCCGCGGGATCGACCGGTGCGAGGTAATGAGCCTGGCATTGGGAGACTGGGTTAGTGCTGGCCACAGTGTCTTGATCACCGGTCCGACTGGCGCCGGAAAATCCTGGCTCGCCTGCGCACTGGCGCAACACGCCTGTCGTCGAGGGTACTCCGCCATC
Organism: Caballeronia udeis; assembly: GCF_044909315.1. Taxonomy (GTDB): domain Bacteria; phylum Pseudomonadota; class Gammaproteobacteria; order Burkholderiales; family Burkholderiaceae; genus Caballeronia; species Caballeronia udeis_A. The sequence continues at coordinate 94,560 of NZ_JBIYEB010000023.1, read as the reverse complement.
TATCAGCGTGTACCCCGCTTGCAGGAAGAACTACGCATTCGGCACGGCAGCGGGGCATTCGGCAAATGGCTACTCCAGCTGGCCAAAACTGATGTGTTGGTCCTGGACGACTGGGGCATGGGCGCAACGACAGCACGACCCGATACGATCTCCTAGAAGTCATTGACGACCGCGCGACGAATAAAGCCACGATCATTACGAGTCAATTACCCGTTGAGCACTGGCATGCCTGGATCGGCGACGCCACCATTGCCGACGCCATTCTCGACACCGACGATCCGCCCGTTGTCTTACCTGTCACTTAGCTGCCGACCGGTGCATGGAAGGTTGCGTCAGTAGTTCACCATCCCAGATGGCGATTCTTAACTTGTTTCAAGGAGTCGTTGCGTCATCAAAATTTATGTCGCGAATAGATAACTCTTCGTCAACTGGACTACTGTCTTTTATCCAAGAGGTCTACGAAGCTGCTTTCAGCATATTTGCCGCCGCGATGGGCACAAACTCGACTACCTATCAATGCGGTCCGTCATTTTTGACGGGCGGCTTGCCGCTGCGAGCGACGCGTCGTCGTCCACACGCTCCGACTCGCCGCTACGCCATGCCAATGCAATGGGTGTCGTCCTTTAGAAAACGGCCAGGTCGAATGTGCCACTATCGCTGCAGCGGTCTCTTCATATGGTCTTATTGTCATCGCCGATCTGCCGTTATCTATTCTTGAAGCGAGCACTCCTCTTAGGCTACTGCCGCGACACGTCTGCCTTAAATGCCGTTTAGTGCGAGCGTCGCGTACTCTCTGCTATCCGCCGCTTTTCAACCGGAGGCGTTATGCCTTTCTCAAACGCAACGCAGTCAATCAATTGACGGTTTCCACCACAGGGGCCACATTCCTTCTTGATCGCCGACAAACGAATTTTCAGGGACGAAGCCCCGAGGTCCTCGGTGAGGACGCATTCAGTGAGAATTGCGCACTGCGCGCACTCAGTCAGCGGCGCTGTGAAGTCCACACTATGGGCCATGTCAAGCACCAAACCCAGATCCTTTACGAAGATATTGAGCGCGGTAATCGGAGTGAGACTGTCCGCGATAACATGAGGCATACGATCCTGAAAGGCCCAGGAATTCCCTGCACTATGCGTGATTACGCCGTAAAGCAACGGTAGGTTGATACCTTCGCGTTTAGCGAGCGCCATTGCTTCGCTCGCGACAGCAATGTGCACGCCGCATAAAAGGTTGTTAATCAGCTTCACCTTGGAGCCTAGGGCCGCCTCGTCGCCAAAACGATATGCTTGGGCTGCATAGCCTTCGAATAGATCTTGACACGCGTCATAGGCATGCTGCGGCCCCGACCCCAGAATTATCAGCTTGCCCGCAGCAGCACCTGCCGCGCCACCTGACACCGGTGCATCAATCATCGCAAGGCCCCGCTCGGCAAGCCTGCTAGATATTTCGGCGGCAAACGCCGGCGCAACTGTCGAACTTGCAATGACCACGCTGCCAGGCCGGATTCAATAGTCTCGCTGCGAAAGTGCAAACCGTGCTCGAACGCAATCCGTTTTGCGGCCACGTATTCATATTCCGCGGCAAGCGCGGCGAAGACTACCATCAGCAGTCCTGACTACAGTTGCATATCCAAGCGCAGTATTTTATTGCCCCAGCACGTCCTGATCAAAAGCGATGCAACCAGGGAGGAACCTCGTGATCGTTGACGGCACCGAACTGAAGGTCTATGGCAAAGACGAATGGCATCAGGGGAAACACGACGTTGCGGCTCGCCGTACCTGGCGCAAGCTCCATCTTGCGATGGACGAACATCATCAAATTGTTGCCTGCGAGCTCACCACGCCAGAAGTTGGTGATCCGTCCGCGGTGCCTGATCTGCTCACCCCAATGACCTCGCCCTTCGACACATTCAGGGGTGACGGCGCACACGATGGCGAACCGGTTTTACAAGCTGTTCTGAACCATCAACCCAACGCTCAAGTGGTCGTTCCACCGCACAAGACCGCCGTTTGTTCAGCCGCTGGCGATACTCAGCGAGACCACCATATCCAGGTCATTTCACAACAGGACCACCTTGCCAGGCAGAAGATCACCGGGTACAGCCTGCGCGACTATGCTGAGCTTGCCGTGCAACGCTACAAGCGCATTTTCGGTAACACCATGAAGGCCCGTGCGCTGTCGCAACCGAAAACGGAGGCATGGATTAGTGTGTCTGCACTGAACAGAATGACACACCTCGACATGCCGATGTCCGTGAAAGTCTAAAAAATAGCAACCAACAGGGTGCTTAGCTCAATTTCTTCTTTATTCAACAACGCCGTGTTCGAGAGCGTGCCGTTCGACAACTTGACAATACCTCTCTCTGCCTCACCGCCAAAAATCGCGCTCGATCCGATGGAGCTACCCTGAGAGGCTAGCTAGGATTTGCGCAGTGCGGCCGCAGCTGCGTGAATAGCCTCTCGAATCTGAATGTAAGTTCCGCAACGACAAATGTTGCCGTTCATCGCATGGTCGATATCTTGATCAGAAGGCTGGGAGTTTTTCATTAACAATGCCATCGCGCTCATCATTTGTCCCGACTGGCAGTATCCGCATTGCGGTACTTCATGCTCGAGCCATGCCTTCTGAATTTCCCTGCCGATATCGCTCGCGCCCATTGCCTCCACCGTTGTGATCTCGTTGTTCTCAACTGCCGAAACGGAAATGCAGCAGGAACGAACTGCCTCTCCGTTCAGATGTATCGTGCAAGCTCCACATAACCCGAGTCCGCAGCCGAAACGCGTTCCTGTCATGTCGAGCTCGTCACGAAGTACCCAAAGAACAGGGGTTTCAGGCGAGGCAATTACCGGTTGTGTTCGTCCGTTGATCCTAAGTTTATGCATGAAATTTTTGCCATCTTATCTGGTGAAAACGACTGGACGATTGGATGTTCAGGCTCAAACCCGTAGAACCGACGATCTGCAAAACCCGGTTTGGGACCAGTCGATCAGTCAACCACTCAGTCAGGTTAAGACTAGCCTGTTCCCTCTGCTCTACTTCTCCCAAGCCCATTCATCTGACTCGTCGCAAGGAACCCGCGACTTCGTCTTCGTTTCATGCGCCTGCAAGCCGCAGCTGAACCGTGCTCTGGGCCGATCGAACCAGAACGGCAGCGCGCAGAACTCCTTTGTGCGCGCAGGTTTTCTCTCAAACCAACGGAACAGCAAATCTACCGCGCGCGTTGCTTCTGTGGCGATTTTACGGGAATAGTATATTTTTTTCAATAAAACAGAAATTGATATACAATCAGTCAAGCCTGATGGTGCTGGAATGGCGGCCGGGCAGAGTGGCGAAGTTGTTCAGCTATATGAGGGCGGCCGGCAAAGGAACATTGATATGAACAACAAGAGCGATGGCATTTCGCGGCGGACCTTTATCTTTGGAATCAGTGCCGCGGCGGGCGGTCTTGTGCTTACAGGCTTGCCTTCGCTCGCGGAGAGTACGGGGGTGGCGCAATTGCCATTGCTCAAAAGTGTTCCGGGATCAGGGGTAGGGATCTGGGTCGTAATAGATGGAGAGGCCACGACGATCCGTGTTGCGCGATCGGAGATGGGCCAAGGAAATTTCACGGCATTACCGATGCTGGTCGCTGAAGAACTCGACTGTGACTGGAGTCATGTGACGGCCGAATATGTGTCGCCGGAAGCAAACCTTGCTCATGGTCATGCATGGGGCGACATGATGACTGCATCAAGCGCGTCCATTCGTATGTCACATCTCTATTTGCGTAAGGCGGGCGCTCAGGCGCGTCAAATGTTAGTAGAAGAAGCCGCGGCGCGTTGGAGAGTCAGCGCGTTGGAGTGCACGACCCGCGACAGCGCCGTGACTCACGCTACTAGTGGGCGTTCATTGTCCTACGGGGAACTCGCGGAAAAAGCAGCGCGGCGTCCCGTTCCACAAGAAGTGACGCTAAAAAACCCGGACCTATGGCGACTGATCGGGAAGCCGGTGAAACGGCTGGATCTGCCGGACAAAGTATTGGCGAAACCGATCTTCGCGACCGATGTGCGTCTTCCCGGCATGCTTTACGCAACGGTTACCGCATGCCCCACTCTGGGCGGACGACTCAAAGATTTCGACGCATCAAAGACGTTAATCATGCCTGGGGTACGTCATGTGGTGCCGGTTGGGGATACCGCCGTCGCCATAGTTGCCGACTCGTGGTGGCAGGCCCGCCACGCGCTCGATACGTTGGAGGTCCGATGGGACGCCGGCGCTAGTGCGGCGCTATCTAACGAATCCATCCGTGAGATTTTCCTGAAGGGACTTGACGATCCGCATCCTGCAGTTGCCCAAAAGATCGGCAACGTGGACGAGGTCCTGGCAAGTGCTTTCAATGTAATCCATGCCGATTATGAGGTTCCATATCTCGCGCACACCACAATGGAGCCACAAACCTGCACCGCTCACGTAACTCCCGACTTCGCCGAGGTTTGGGCGCCTACTCAGAGTGGCGATGGGACACTGCAAGCCGTAGCACACACACTCAAGATGGACCCGTCGCGCATCAAGGTTCACAAATGCCATCTTGGCGGTGGATTCGGGCGCCGCGGAGTGTCTCAAGATTGGGCTCAACAAGCAGTCTTGATTGCCAGGGCCGTAGGCAAACCGGTGAAAATGCTGTGGACCCGGGAAGAGGACGTCAGACATGACTACTACCGCCCAATGTCCATTGCCCGACATGTAGCAGGATTCGACAGGAATGGAAAACTTCTCGCATGGAAAGTGCGGGTGTCGTGTACGTCTATTCTGGCCAACCTTGTGCCCTCTCGGCTTAGGCACGGACAGGACTTCGACATGATGGGGGCATTTTTGCCGGGTGACATGAACTACCACGTCCCCAACTTTGAAGTGGGTTACGCAATGCGGCAATTGCCGATCCCGGTCGGTTTCTGGCGAGGTGTCAATCATAGTCAGAACGGATTTTTTAGAGAGTCCTTTGTTGACGAGATGGCGATTGCAAGTGGCCGGGATCCCTACGCTTTCCGGCGTGAGTTGCTCGCACATAGCCCGCGCTCGCTTGCCGTCATAGATGAGGTAGCGACTCGCGCTCAGTGGGGGCACACTAAAGCCGGCACATATCAGGGAATGGCACTCGTCGAATGCTACGACTCAGTCTGCGCTCACGTCGTCGACCTATCGATCGATGACGAAGGACAGGTGAAAGTACATCGCGTCGTATGTGCGCTCGATTGCGGGTATGTTGTGAACCCAAGCATCGTCAAAAAGCAACTACAGGGCGCCGTCGCATATGCGCTTAGCGCTGTGCTTTGGGGTCAAATAACCATCAAGAATGGCGAGGTACAGCAGTCTAACTTCCACGACTATCAAGCGCTTCGCATCAGCGAGATGCCTGTGGTCGAAACCTATCTCATCCCAAGTGGCAACAAGTACATTGATCGCTGGGGAGGTGTTGGCGAGCCAGGTACGCCACCCGTTGCACCTGCCGTCGTTAATGCGATTTTCGCCGCAACCGGTAAGCGCATTCGACTATTGCCGCTTGCCGGCCAAAAGCTGCTGTAGACGCTGCTTTCTTGGCCTCCCTTCGAAGCGAAATATATCGATGAAGACTGCAATCTCTAGCAACCTGTCGCGCATACGCCGGTGGTTCCCGCTCGCGTCAGTCCTGGCGATGCTGCTAACTGCAAGTCTGCCAAGCAGGGCGGCTACGCCTGCGGATCGTTTGGTCGCCCGCGGCGGCTATCTAGCGAAAATCGGCGATTGCGCAGCATGCCACACGGTTCAGGGCGGCGCGGATTTTGCCGGTGGCCTGCCCATGCAAATGCCCGTCGGCACTATCTACACGACCAATATCACGCCTGACCCCCATACTGGAATCGGCCGATACACGCGAGACGATTTCGAGCGGGCGCTACGACACGGAGTTGCTCGAGACCATAATTTGTATCCAGCAATGCCGTATCCATCCTTTTCCAAGATCAGCGATGAGGATGTGGACGCGCTGTATGCTTATTTTATGAAGAGTGTGAAACCCGTAAAGCAGCGCAATCGACAACCGGATATTCCTTGGCCGCTTGATATGCGCTGGCCACTCAAGCTTTGGAACCTCTTTTTTCTTGACGATACGGTCTATCGAGCAAAGCCGAATAAGGATCCTGTTTGGAACCGGGGGGCTTATCTTGTTCAGGGCCTCGCGCATTGCGGAGCTTGCCACACGCCGCGAGGCGTAGCGATGCAAGAACTCGCACTCGACGAGAAGAGTCAGATTTTCCTTTCCGGTGCATCCCTCGACGGATGGTTCGCGTCGAATCTGACCGGTGATAATAATGCGGGACTCGGTAGATGGACGGAAAATGATCTGCACATGTTTCTGAAAACTGGAGCGAACGTTCACGCTTCCGCCTATGGTCCGATGACGGATGTCATCAATAAGAGTACGCAGTATTTGTCCGATGAGGACCAAGCCGCGATAGCACGGTATCTCCGTTCATTGGTTCCGTCACACGCCGGTGACGTCAACGAGAGAGAACCGTATCGATACGACGGTGAGGCAACCGCCGCCTTAGTCGCGGGAACGCCGTTATCGAACGGCGCACGCGTCTACTTGACCTATTGCGTTAGCTGCCACGGGGTTGATGGCCGGGGACGTGCTCCATTCATCGCTCCCCTGGCAGGAAACCCGGATGTGTTGGGCACCAATCCATTGTCCCTTATTAACGTGACGCTCAATGGCGCCACGAATCTTGTAATAGGTGGCGTGCCCGCGGCCTATCCCATGCCCAAGTTCAAGCTAGGCCTCACGAACCAGGATATCTCCGATGTGTTGAGTTTTGTACGAAGCGGCTGGAATAACAGCGCTCCAGCAATCGAAGCACAGGATGTTGCGAAGGTGAGAGCCAGTACGAGCAGCAAGTGACGGGTGGATAAACATTTTTTGAACAAGCATCAAATACAACTGAATCTATTTTTTGAAGACCAAAGAGGGAATCATGCGCTATCCCGTCGATCATGCTTTTTCTTCGAAGACACGGCAGATTTTGCAGAACGAAAGCAACAGAAAACATCGTTGCGTACCTGGAGGCGGGGCATTAATCGTGGTGTTGACTGCTCTAGTACTATCACATAGTGCCACGGCTCAAAAGTCACAGGACCAATGGCAAACGCGTTCCTGGCCCGAGCTCGCCGCCGAAACGCAAGCGCGCGCTGATCGAGGTGCCTATCCTCTGACCGGACTCAAGCCGGATGACGTTCGCGAGGCGCTCTCGCATATCCATTCCCTCGATCGCGACGAATGGGCTTCGGCCTGGATGGCGATTGGCGATCGATACGAATGGCGTGCAAAATCGGAAGAAGCAACGGACTCTGGCGCGGCACGTGATGACTATCGGGCAGCATGGCTTAACTATTCATTCGGTCGTTGGCCTTCCCCTAATTCGCCTGGCAAAGCGCAGTCATATGCAAAAGCACAAGGCGCGTTCGCGAACTATGGGCGGCTTCTCAATCCACCAATCGAAACAATCAGCATTTCATTCGAAGGCAAGCAGATCGTTGCCTATCTGCAAAAACCGCCTGGTGTCACAAGGCCACCGATCGTCCTTGACCTCGGCGGCATGGATGAATGGAAGGATTCTGTCGCCAACCAGGGGCGCGGATTCCTGCAGGACGGCATCGCCGACGTCGCAGTCGACATGCCCGGCACTGGCGATGCACCTATGGCCCGCCCGGGAGCCGAGAGAGTCTATTCACGTCTGATCGACTATCTACTGACACGAACCGACGTCGACGGTAGCCGCATCGTCGTACGCGGCACGAGCTGGGGTAGTTATTGGTCCGCGCGGCTCGCGTTCGTCGAGGCAAATCGTCTAAAAGGTGCGGTGTATCAGAGTGGTCCCGTGGACGGTTACTTTCAGCGTGCATGGCAAGATAACTCTCTTCACACGAAGGAATACCTGTTTGATTTCGTTGCATCGCGCTTATATGTTCTTGGGCAACCCTCGGTAGACGCGCTCTTGAACTATATGCCGTCGATGTCGCTGAAAGCAGCCGGACTTTTGGGAAAACCGACGTCACCTATGCTTCTGATCGGCGGAGTACTGGACAGCCAAACTCCGTTCGCTGATCTACTCGAGCTACTGCAGACTGGGACGCCAAAGGACGCATGGGTCAACCCAGAAGGCCGACACATGGGAGACTCTGGCAGTTGGACGCATAAGGCCATCTTCGATAAGGTCATCCGACCGTGGATACATACTCGTTTGACAGCCGATCAATAACTCATTCCGCGTGTCGCGTTATCGTCGGCCGATCCAGCGATGAGGTTATCATTTGCCACATGGCCGGATGCACATAAAGGATGTCTACGATCTCCCGCGGAAAGTATTTCTTGCCACCGCGATTGATGATTTCCTTTTTGCGTCCCGATATGCGAACGTTGCCCGCGGCATTAGCAAAATACCCGAGATCGCCGGTACGAAACCAGCCGTCATCCCTAAAACTGTCGTGATTCGCCGGACCGGTGCGGATCGGCTTATTCGGCCTGGTGCTGAGAGGCACCTTCGCCACGATGCCCACCATTTCACTGCTCGGTCCTACGCTGGCCCAGATGGGATGGATACCGCCCTCACCTGCTGGCGCACCCATTTTCCCGTTCATATCGCAATCCTGTTCGTCGGTTGCCGGTCGTGTCTGGCGATAACGTCAGATCAGGACGTCTCGTTCCCGGAAACACGCTGTACCACTGCACACTCAACGCTTTTCACCCACAACTTCGATGGCGACCCGGCGGTCATACGACAGACACCGTACCGCTGCCGGACCTCCTCCGGCAGACAGTCGGACGTGAAAGGATTTGCCTCGCCGAGGCCTGCAACGTAGATGGGGGCACCCGGTACGCCCCGCTCAATCAGATAGTCACGGACTGTCTGCGCACGCGACAGCTACAGTTGGTCGTTGTAGTCATCCGAGTCTATCCGGTCGGTGTAGCCGGTGACCCGAAGCGACTTCGCACCCCGGTATTGCGCGGCAAGCGATGTGTAAATGTTGTTCAGCGCGGTACGACCCGCAAACAACGGGTCCTGCGACGACGGCTTACCGAACTGGAACAGCACCCCGAAATCGAGCGTGAACATCTTGGGCACTTCCTGATCATCCGGTGTCGGTGTCCTTCCCCTGCTGTGCAGGCGTGACCCTATCAGCGCAAGCCGGGTCCTTCCAGTAGGTCGCCTTGACCCGGCACCAGTCGCAACCCGTGGAAAAAATTTTCTCGCTGGGTGCTCAAAAATTTGACGGGCGGCAAGCGCAAAACATTACTCGCCGAACGCCAGATCAATAACGCGTAGTCGTCTGGCTTCCATATTCGTTGCGATATAGGTGATCCTGAAGCCTTCCGCGAACGCTCTCCGAATCAATACTTATAGCGCACTGCCCATAGCAAGATTAATATTACGAGAATCTTAAACAATACTATGGATGAAATCAATGCTATCCTCTCGCGCGTTGGCACAGTTCATTGTCCTGGCGGAGGAATTGCATTTCGGCAAGGCTGCAGACCGGTTGCACATCTCACAGCCACCGCTTAGTCAGGCAATCATGCGGCTTGAGCAATCGGTCGGAGTCGAGCTTTTTGTCAGAAATAGCCGCTCGGTCTCGTTGACTGACGCCGGCAGGGTATTCCTTGTTGAGGCGCGCAGGCTATTGGAGCAACATGAACTGGTCATCGCGCACACCCGCCAGGCTTGTATCGGGATGACCGGGCGAATTTCCTTGGGTTTTGTAGGCTCCGTCAGTTACGGACTGCTCCCGGAACTGTTGGCGATGTTTAGGCGCAAGTATCCCGACTTGACATTTGATCTACGTGAACTCCCTTCTTCCGAGCAACTTACAGCGTTCCGCGCACAGCAAATTGAAATGGGCATCGTGAGACTGCCATTGAACAATGCCGGCGACCTGGAAATGAAGGTAATCAAGCGCGAGAGAATGATTGCCGTGCTGCCTCTGGGCCATCCTCTGGCAAAGAAGCGGATCATCGAACTACAATCACTTGCGAACGAGACCTTCATGATGTTTCCTCCGCATCTGGTACTGAGTCTGCACGCAAAAACAATGATGGCATGCCACGCTGCTGGCTTCAGCCCACGAACCGGTCTGGAGGCATGGCAAATGTCCACCATGGTGAGCTTGATAGCGGCGCAAATGGGCATCGCACTTCTGCCTGCGCAGGTCAAACACATTCCCCATCCGGGAGTTGTATATCGTGACGTTACGGGCGACAACGGCCATCTCGATCTGGAAATTGCACTGGCGTGGCGCCCTCAAAGCCGTTCGAGACTCTGCCAGCAGGCAATCGAAGCGATTCCGGAGGACTGAAAAACTTAAGCGCCTCTGCCGACGGACAGGTGCGAAAGCCGACACCTCAACACTGTCGGCGCCAGTCTGGCTACTTTGTTCTTGTCTTCAGGTCAGAGGCGACCAATCCCGTTATCAAGGATAGCTTCTCAAGCGGGGGCATGCCCGATTCAATCCGAATCTTCCCGTCGGTGTCTTTCCACACAATCGTCGGTGTCCCCGTCCCTCCGAACGCCGCCATCAGGTCGGAGTTTTCACGTAGCACCTTCACCGTCTCTGATGGAGGTGCGATCAACGGAGGCAGTCCACCGTCTTCCGTGGCCACATTAAATCGCTCTTCGTTCAACCGGAGAGCGTCGGCCGGAGCAGCGCTCTCCAATAATGCGGCTGCACGGCCAAGAGACGAGGGTTTTAAAAAGCCTACCGGCACCCATCTGACTTGCAACCCGGCCGCAACGTATGGTCGAAGCGCGACCCATGCGGCGTGACAGTAGACGCAATTCGGATCCAGGAATACATAGATTACCGACTTTGATTTGTCGGGTCCGTCCGCGATAAAACGCGCGTGTTGCAATTTGTCGTACAAGGCAGTGGGATCGGGGTGACTTACAAATCGATCTTCGTAGTCCGTGTTCAGATTGTGCCCTTGCTCATCAAGCAAGGTGCCCACCATGAGATGACGACCGTCCTGCAGCGAATACACAATGTGCTCGCGCCCGTTGCCGTTGACGACCCATCCTGTCAGGCCCCCTGCAGCGGGGAATGAGCGTTTAATTTCATATCCGTGCTGGACTAGAGACGCCAGGGCTGCCGGCGTCTCGCTCCCGCTGCTTCCCAGCGTCGCGGCTGATGAACTGCCGACGACGATAACAAATGCGGCCAGGATACCCAGCTTCACATCGTGCATCAAATGCCATGACAACACTGAAGGATTCATCGTCAGGTACTCCATCGACGCCGGTCAGATTGCAAACTCTGGCCGGCCTCTCCGACACCACATGGGAACTATCCAATCACTCGAGGCATGGCCTGCAGCCAGTCAGAAACGGAGTCGCAGCCCCACGCGGCCGACAAACTGATCGCTTGCTCCGAGCCCTGAGCTGCCAGCATAGGTAGTGCTATCGCCAATCTCAGCCTGTACCGGCACAACCTGACCACCTACAACATTACTCCCGAACGCTTTCTGATAACTCGCCAGAACATAGACATCGGTCCGCTTGGAAAGGGCGTAATCGAACTCCCCATTAACCTGATGCCACCTTCCGGAAGTAGCGCCCTTTAGCCGGGAGAACGTGTACCCAAGGCCCGCGCTCAGTGCCTGAGTAAACGAATATCGACTACCGGCCTCGAGGTTATCGAGAGTCGAGGTCTCGGTCGAGATGGGCGAGAGCTTCGTGTGTGTCCAGTTGCCAAAAATCGCGGCCGAACTGAATGTATATTTGCTACCGACACCGTAAGTCTCGATACCTTTCAGAGCACCCGTGCTCACGTTCGCGATACTTGTGGAGAACGCCGGCGTGGCGCCATTCGGAAACCGGATATTCATGTACGCAGCGCCCAACGAAAACGCATCTCTCGCGAAGTTGATACCGAAGCTGTAAGCGCTAGACGAGCCTTGGGTCGTCGTCCCGCCAGCGGTCGTCGTGGGCGACCCCGCAAATGCGCCTGCCTGGTTGGAGAATCCGTACAAGCCCCCAAACGTCAGGCCACCGAAATTTGCAGACAAGAACTTCACCGAGTTGTTGACCCGGCTTGTCACAAGCTGGTCCAGATCGTTAATGTGGTATGCGTAGTTGCCAGCGGCCGTCTGGCTGCCCATCGTGTAGTTGGAACCAATCGTCTCGACGGTCAGAGAGTACTGCCGTCCGAACGTAAATGTACCAACGCCGTCTTTGCCAAGCCCTACATACGCCTGACGGCCGAAGAGCGCGCCGCCCTGCTGCAGGGTTCCGTCTCCCGAATTAAAGCCATTCTCAAGGACAAAAATAGCCCTCAACCCACCACCCAGGTCTTCCGAACCCCTGAGGCCCCATCGGGTGCCAGACGCTACGCCATCACCGTATCGCAATAGCGACGAATGACCCGTGGGCGTGCTCGCGTTGGAAATATAGCTGATACCCGCGTCGATCAAGCCATATAAAGTAACGCTGCTCTGTGCGTAGGATGCAATCGAAACACTAGAAAGCGCCATACCTGCAATCATCAGCTTCTTCATCATCTCCTCTCTTTTCCTTATTTGATAGAAACTTCGAGCCCCGCAAAAACAGACGACGCTGGCTATCAGAGTTGTTAACCTCAGTTTTCCTCAACACCCTTCTTGATCGGTGCAGCGAACAGATCCCCTACGATCTCTGCCGTGTGCTCCCCGAGACGAGGGGCGGGCCGCCGAATTGAACCTGGCGTCCTTGAGAAAGACACGGGAATTCCAATATTTCTCAGCCTCCCTTCAGAGTCATGATTAGTTATACTAAAAAATTTTTCGTCAAAAAGATGCGAATCGGATATGAGGTCGTCAATGGACATGACCGGGGCAACGGGAATGTCCGAATCACCCAGCAGCTTCTGCCACTCATCAACCGTTCGGGTTGCGACGACCGAAGCGAGGATTTCATACAGCTCATTGATATTCTTGCTACGTCCTGTCATTGTCTTGAAGCGCTCATCTGCGAGATGCTTCTGTTCGCCGGCAATTTCGAAGAATGTAAGCCAATGTCTATCGGTATAAGGAAGAATGCTAACGTAGCCATCCTTTGCCCTGTAGGGCTTGCGATGCTCGGACAGAACACGCTGATAACCAGTTGGGCCCAACGGTGGAACGAATGTCTCTCCCGCCAGGTGCTCGACGAGAGTGAATGAAACAAGTGTCTCGAACATGGGTACCTCTATTGCCTGTCCAAGCCCCGATTTCTCCCGCTCAAAGAGCGCCATCGCGATCGAATAGGCAACCGTCAGGCCCGCACATTTGTCGGCCATGATCGTGTTGACATAGGAAGGCACGTGCCGCCCTGTGATGCCCTGCAACGACGCGATTCCACACATTGCCTGAACAACGTCATCGAATGCTGGCCTTCCCGCGTATCGCCCTTTCTCCGAAAATCCATAGGCCCCGCAGTAGACCAACCGAGGGTTTGCCAATTGCAGTTCCTCATAGGTCAAACCAAGGTTCTTCATCGACTGTGGTCGCAGGTTGAAAACCAGTACGTCGGCTTCAGCGACAAGCTTGAGAAAAGCAAGCCTCCCCTGTCCGCTTTTCAGATCGATAACGACGCTGCGTTTATTCCTATTCAGGTTAAGAAACGCTGCTCCCATGTTCGGGCTTTTCATGGGACTCGCCTGCCGGAACACATCACCAGACCCAGACTCCACCTTGATCACGTCCGCACCCATATCACCCAGGATCTGGGTCGCGTATGGTCCCATCGCTACTGTCGTGAGGTCAATCACGCGCACGCCGGCTAGAGGCCCTTCCATCATTCACCCGTTTCTTTTGTCGTTAGAGAGCGTAGATCCATCATTTCTGCGCGTCGATGATTGCTTGCTTCACTGCCGAAAGCGTTTCGTCTCCCGGCTTCCCTCGCTGATCCAAACTCTTTGCCCAATCACCGCTGACCTTCTCGAAGGTGGTTTTCAGCTGGCTGTCGTCCACCGGGCTCAGTGGAATGACCTTCATTCCTTTCGCCCGGAATGCGTCAGCGGACTCCTTCTCGACTGTTGAGAAACGGGTACAGGAGCCAAGAGAAATGCTGCGCCCGACTTTCATGATCACGCCTTGATCTGCGAGACTCAACTGCCGCCACTTGTTGAATCCTATGGAGTAAGTCAACACGACCGTTCCAAAGTTATGACTTGTACTCCCCTGCTTGACCAACGGCTGCATTCCGTAGGACATGGCGCTCATGTAAGGAAACACCGCGCCGTCAATCGTCCCTCGCGACATACTTTCGTAGACTTCGGGAGGCGTCATCTTGACGGGTACCATTCCTAAGCGCTGAAGCGTGAAGTCCATCGCGCCACCGGCGGATCTGATTTTCAGCCCACTGAGGTCCTTCAGTCCGGCAACAGGCCGGCCGTTTTCGAGAAGTATCTGGTACGCCGGCAGCATCAGCATGACGATCGGCACAATCTGGTTCGGCTCGAATTCTTTTTTCTGCAGATAGCCACCGTCATGCGTCGCAGCCCAGAGGGCTTTTGTGCCCTGACAGTAGTCGAGGAAGATACCCGGCAGTTCGAACCCGGCGGTAAGCGGCATCTTGTCCGAAGCGTAGTCAGGACTGATGTAGCCAACGTCAGCAACTCCAGACTGGGTGAGCATCAATAAATCCCTCGCTTTACCGAGCTGCTCGCCGGGAAAGTATTGGAAACTGATGCGGCCGCCGGACTCTTTCTGGACTTGATCCATAAATGGCTTGGTAACAAGCTGCGCGATGACATGCCCTGCGGGAAGGCTGTCTGCCAGCCTAAGCGTCGTTTGCCCCCATGCGACAGACGCCGACAACGCGAAGCTTGCACCAAACAATGCTGCCAATTTATGCACTTGCAATTTCATTCTCCTGAATCTGAATATATCGACTGTCGCCCGCGCGGTAGCTGTCATTGCTGCCTCCAATAGCGAGTTGACCGAGCGCTCCGGGTCCAGCGGGCCTTCGTTTCAACATGCCTTTTTCAGCGGAGTTCTGTGCCCAATCTGATAAGGCCTGCGCTGCAGGTGTGGCTTCGCCCCAGACCTAATTCATATGATCCGGCAACCACAGGATCAGACTTGGAAACACAAGAAGAACCATGATGGCCAGCATATGAGCAAGAAAATGCGGCCAGGTCCCCGCGAACACCTCCGCTATCGGACGCTGCGCATAGCGAGCAACAATGAAGCAGTTCAAACCTATTGGAGGTGTAATCATGCCAACTTCGGCGGTCACGATTTTGACTACGCCGAACCAGATTGGACTGAAGCCAAGAGCGACCACGATCGGGATGACAATGGGCACCGTCAGCACGAGAATAGCCACCTGGTCCATAAACGCGCCCAGCACGATGTATATGGCGAGGATCGCGATAATGATGACCCAGCGGTTGACATCCAGTGCACCGACCCATTGGATCAGGTCCTGCGTTACGTGCGTCAACGTAAAAAAGTAACCGAAGAGCTGAGCTCCGAGCAGAATCGTGATGATCATGCACGATCCGTGCGCCGCCTTGATTGCTGCCGTGTAGACGAGGCGCGGCGTAGCCCGCTTCTTGAGCCATGCAAGGAAGAGTGCGCCAGTGGCACCCAGCGCCGAAGCTTCCGTTGGGGTCGCAATCCCGGAATATATGGCGCCGGTAACCGTTGCCATCAGAACCAGCATCGGCGCAACTACGCGCAACAGGCGAAATTTCTCTCGCATCGCGACCCGTGGACTTGCGGGCGCCGCCTTGGGATCGCGCCATGCCAGGTACACAACGGTGAGCACAATAGTGAGCGTGATAACGCCGCAGGGGATGATGCCGCCTATCAGCAGTTTTCCAACGTTGACCTGGGCCAACAGCCCAAAAATGATCAATGTAACGCTCGGTGGGACCAGCATGGCCAGCGTCCCCGATATCGCAACCACGCCAGCGGCGAGCTGAGGCTGATAACCCTGTTTGATCATCGCAGGCAAACTCGTCGACGACAGCGTGGCTGCCGAAGCGGTACTGGTGCCGCAAAGCGCGCCGAAGGCAGCGCCTGTAATCGCAGTCGCAATCCCTAACCCGCCTCGATACTGACCAACCCACGCAGCCGCGACCGAAAACAGTTCATCCGCAATACCGCTAAGAAGAACGAACTCCGCCATCAACAGAAACATCGGGATCGTAATCAGTTCATATGAGCCAACCGTGCTCATCGGGGACGTTTGGACTACACCAATCAGGACCGACCACCCCCCGTTCACCAGCAGCCCGATGACGCCCGCGATACCCATTGAGAAACCGACCGGAACGCCCAAGCCAAGAAACACAAAAAGCAACAGCAAGATTGCTATGGAAATCAACATGGTTATTCGCCCATCCGGACACCGTCAATTTGCAACACGTCCACAATCGCTCGCCCCAACACTAGACTTCCGGCATGCGCAGCCAAACGGAAGAGAAGCCTCAGGACCAGGAGAAAACTGCCTACGAGCACAATCGCGGATGAGATCCACGTTGGCCACGCGATCAAACCGGAGACGGTGTCATGGTTCATGAAACTCACTACGGTGCGCAGCCACGCGGCATAACCGATAAGACCGAAGAGCGTAATGCCGACAGCGCTGGCAAGCATCTCCAGAATTCTTCTCGCGGATTCGCCCAGCCTCCGGACGAAAATATCCACTCCTACATGTGCGCGAGCGGCATATGAGTCTGACAAGGCCAGAAAATATGTTCCTGCCAGAAGATACATGCCGACCAGGTCGTATGCCCACGGCAGGGGGCGGTTCAAGAAGTGCCGCAGCATCACGTCGCAAAACACAACTACCATCGTGGTAAGAATCAGCGCGACTGTAAGGCTACGGCAAATCCGTTCAATTCCGTTGAGGCAACGTTCAACGCCAGTCATTTCGTCTCCATGTCTAAAAACTTTTGCGTCTCGACGTAGCGGCTTCTTCACCGTCCGCACGTCCTGCCTTCTTCAGGGAAATGCTTGCCCGCCATCTTGAAGCCGCATCCGGCGGCGTTGACTAGACGCCGGATGCGGAGTGAAAACTCAGGAAGGGCTCCCGCACGTGAAGTTGCTTGCGCTATTGATGTCACCAGTCCCGTTGTATTTCTCGACCATCGGGTACGAACAGAGCGGACGGGTTCTTGTGGCTCCGTTGATCGTGCCGGATCCGATAATCGTCGACGCCGTACTCGTAGCGTCAGGAGCGATCCCCTTTTCAACCCAATTCTCGAGCGGTGTAAGCCAGTCGACCGCACCAATAGGGCCGCCGCCGCAGTGGCCCATACCCGGCACCATATACAGGCGGGCAAACTGATTGACCGTACTGGCGCCCATGGCGTCCTGGATTCGTCCGTAGGAAGCCAGCGAGAGGTACGGGGAAATCAAAGGATCGGCCCAACCGTGATACATGATCAATTTACCGTTGTTCGCCTGGAATGCCGCGAGGTCGGGATTGACGGCGTCGTAGATCGAGCCGTATTGCGCCCTGCCCGCGTCAATATCTGTATCCCAGTTCAGAGTGAGAATATCGAAATTGGGATTATTCTTGAGAATCAGACGGAAGAAATCGTAGTAGCTGCCGCTCTGCAGACTCGTGGTCGAATTCCAGGTTGTGGCCCAGCCTCCCTCGCTTCCAAGAGCATATCCCGGTGACACCGAGGCGCCGGTGCTTTGACGCTTGGGACCCGCGTAGATGTCCTTTGCGGACTGAACCTGTGCCGGTGTCAGACAGGTCGCTGGAACGGCGCCACCAGCACCACACTGCAACGTTGCCGGATCAAAACTGCACTGACGGGGATCATCGATCTGGCCATCAGTGATGCCGTCTTTCGCGTCGCAGGCAGAGATCACAGCCGCGTTAAACGCCGTCAACTGCGCGGTGGTCATGCCGCCAGCACCGTTATTCTTCAGAACCGACACGCCGGCCCAGGCCTCTGAAGACATCATGCCAAGCCAGTCTCCCCCGTGCGAACCTGCGACGATGCCATCGTAGTCGTCAGGATAGCGTTGCGCCTCCATCATCCCGTGATGCCCGCCTTGCGAGCATCCTACGTAATATGAATGGACCGGTTGAGCAGCAAAGTAGGCGTTGGTGATGTCTTTGCTTACCGCTGTCACCACGTGTTCAGCGCGATATCCGAAGTCGATTATCTGATCGGTCTTGACGGTATCGTTCGAAAAATCGAAGGCCCACGACTGCTCGAAGACGTCTGTGCTGGTATGACCATTGTCATGTCCCATGACCGCGTAGCCGCGTGCCAGTGGATTAACCATCGAGGTGTAGTTGATAGTCCCGGTAGAGCCACCATCAGCACTGCCAACAAACTTGGAATTCCAATTGGCTTTGTCCAGCGGTAGCCACACTTCAAAATTAATGCTGGAATTCGCAACCGGGTTGATCACGCCTATCACACGGCAGAACGACTGAGTAACGCTCAGACTCGTGGGCGTCAGAAAATTGACTGGCGTCTGGAACGGCGCACCGGCAGTCGGCGTAACCTGAATTGCGCTCGTGATCGTGGTCGGTATGCTGCCGGTGTAATTCATCAAGCTCGTGCAGTTCCCGGCGGTTACCTTTGATACGGGGGGTGTTGACGTGCTGTTGGTACTCCCTCCACACGCCGAGAGTACCGCACTGGCGACAAGCGTAAGTGCGCAGCCCGCCTGCATAGTCTTGAACATTGCCATCTCCTCCTTCAGCTGGATTTCTAATTGGCCTGTCGAATATCGTGTCCATTCGATGCGCGACGGCATCCCCGAAACTTCCGGAAATTTCATTGAAATTCAAGAATTCGACGAGACCTGATTTCGCATCAATTGTCCGCACACAGTGGTGGGTCAAGGCGAGAAATCGCGGGCGGGTGTCTGCATGGCTTGTCTCCGGATCATCATTGTGGGCACGCTCCCAGGCCGTTTGGATATTTCTGAAGAAACCGGCTTAATCTTGAGCGTGCATCTTATGTTGAGGCGATAGTAGAGCAGGAGCGATTCGGATAACAATATTATTTGAGGACACGATCAATATCATTGAACATATTAGTGCGTCCTTGCTTGCACGGTCTCTTTACCGGACGAAGGATGCAGAAATGAAGCAGCAGGCCGTTGCGCAAAAAAACACCGGCGTCCAGTCATCAGTCGCAACCGTTTGGCGACCGTATTGTGGCGGTTGTCAGCCCATGCACTAAAAATCGTGCATAGGAAGGTCTGAGCAACCGGAATTTCTCTTTGGATTCCGACGTAACACACTTCAGGTGAAGGTCGCATTGATTCCTCTTCCATCGCTGAGTCCGACAAACCGTTCCGGGCAACTGCTTTCTCGAAGTGTCACCTGGCCGAGGCTTTGTCGCGCTTGCCGCGCAACGGGAAATCAACCATATCGACGGCTCGGCATCTAACCGTGCCATAAAGTATGAGGTCCAATCCGCGCGAGTTTAATGCATTAGCCTTTGCATAAGTCGTGGTCCAAGCAATATTCGCAGTGTGGCGACCGAATTCGGGACATGGCGTTGCGCGCGCTGGACCTCCGCGGGGATATAATCCAAAGGAAGGACGAGCAGCGAGAGTTTAGCGCCGTTTTTTCCGTCTCCGCGGGAGCCAGTACCCAGGCACTGTGCCATCAAAAAGCCATGTCGATTCTCCAGCGCATCTTTGTGAAGAACACGAGTTGCTCAAGCGTTGCGTTTGCGGGTGGCGTGCTCATAAAGTATTTGATCCGTTCGACGTCACTCTCGGGTCATTCGCTGAAGAGCCATTCCTCTGCGTGAACCGAACTGCTCCAATTGTTCCTGTGTGCAGGCCGTACACGTACGGCAGCGACAAGCGATGACAATGCGGTTTTAGTGCCTTCGCGCCAATTGACATTTCGATAAGCTGCTTGCGGCGTTTGCATTGCCAGTGCTTTGGCAGAAAGAGGCTCGTAACCTGGAGCACGGCGTAGCAGCGTCGGCGGCTTACTTCACCCGCTTCATGGCTTGAGTGATAGAGGAGCCATTCCAGGTCCCCACACGAAAGTGCCCGGCCGAATGCCCACCGCGTATAGCAAGCCCGTTTGCGTCAATCCATCCAGAAAGGCAGTTTCGTCGCCATAGTTGGGGGCAGTCGGTACAACCTTTGGTCGAATATCTGACGCAATAGCCTTATGCAGTTGCGCTAGCGCTATTTGAGTTTTGGTTTCGAAGATCTGGTCTTCAGGAATGCCTGCACGTTGCGTGCAACTAGGATCGTCGATCCATTCATGAGGAAGATAGAGCTATGGCAATGAGCAAGCTACCGCGCTGCGAAGCGAGCGAAGACTTACCGCTACCTCGCAATTATCTTGCTTGCCGAGTTGACCGCAATATTGACGGGCCACGCAGATAGAGCGCTTGCCTTTCATCGGAAAACCCGTGTCGTCGATGATCCAGTAGTAGCCAGCCTCATCGGCTGCGTATGTCGCCAATGCAGAAACATCCCTTTTGCGCACGCATTACATCAGTGCCGCATCTGACCAATCCGCTTTGGCTACAAAGTGATGAACCGCCTGGTATTTCGCGCGTTCATGTATCGGGTCGATACGCGCCACGATCGGCTCTTCGCTCCTGCGTGACACGGTAGAACAAGCCCAGTGCAAAAACCCCTTAGGCCGGCGATCCGATCGGAATGACCCAACTCCTGCGCTAAATGACCAAGATACCTGTCGAATTCGTCGACATTTTCGCTCATTATTTAAGCCCGCGAGTCACGGTGTCTTTATTATAGTAGACGTAGTATTTTATGGCACAGTAAGCGTATTGGTCTCTCTATTCATCCTTAATCCTGAGTGGAGTAAGAGACAGGGCGTTGCGAGCTATCTCCCTGCCTCTCCTCCTCGTAGGGTCGAGAACTGGCCCGCGCATCGGTAGGCGCCGGTGGTGATTCACCTGCTTTCGCCACGGCCCGCAATCCAGCAACCATAGTCGCGTTTCCAACTCCAGCTACGTCGAACGCAGCTTGCCGATTTCCGGCACTACGCTCTCCTCTTTGCTTCACCCCAAGGGTTACGAGACCTATCACGCTGGAGATCCTTTTGGCGCGGCAGTTAGACGAACCCGGTATCTATCAAACAGCTTCAATTCTTCATAAAGCAAGCGCCTACTCCACCTCTCCCAACCGAAGCCCCGTCGATTCCGAGATCGACCCATGTGGCATTGAATCTTCTTTTCCATCCAGTCTTTGATGAAGCTGAAGCACTCGCTGGAATGTCCAACAGCGAAGCAATTCACCCAACCGCGTAACACTGGATTGGCCGAGGTGGAATAGCCGTATCGGTCGGATTTGAGCTACCCATGCTGCCTTCACGCTCACGGTTGCGGGCTCAGCCCTCGGAGTTTTTAATTTTTTAGGCCACATCTACGTTCACTTTTGTTACGGCCCGACGACTCGCGCATTCCCCAAGAAAGTGCCTGTCGATAGGCTTCAAGGTCCTGGTTTCCCGCCACCCCGCTATCCAAGCTACGAGGCCTCTGACTTCTATCCCCGCAGGACTGACTCCCGCTGGACACGCCAGCCTTCAGTGGACGCACAACCGGACTTGCACCTCGCAGCGCATCCGGCTCTCCATTACGGTGTTGCTCATCACAAAGGCGACATCGGCATAGCGCGACTTGATGCTACTGCGTGTCTCATCGCGCGGGATGTACGGATTCTCCGTCGGAGGTACTCCAAATAAAACGACCGTTACGACCGGTAAAATGGATAAGCTAGTCGAGAAGTTTCCCATTGAGAGGAAACCTTATGGATTGGAGTGGACAGCATTCCATACGAGGGGCACAGCGGCATCCTTGGAAGTCGAGCTTCGTAAGGTCGAACTGACCCTTGCGAATACCATACATCACCTTAAGGTCCGAAACCGCGCGGCACTCCTGAACCGTTTGAAACCGGGCATCACGTTCGTTTTGGACTTGATGTGGCGATGGTCCTGCTCGATCAGCGAACACAGAGAATGATGATGATCTCCCGATCAAAATGGCGTCCACTGAACAACTCCTCCAGATTCTTCAGCTTGCTCATCGCGAGTCATCGGCTCGTTTTGCTCCGGCAACTCTGACCGATTCGCCGGCCTTATTTGCATTGGAGCCGCGCTCGCTTCCTACAGTGCCTCGTTCGAACTCAAGCGCTTCGAGCACCTCTGATGTGGCGTTGCTGGCAGTGTGCGCTGCCGGAAAACCTGCATATACAGACGCCTGAATCATCACTTCCTCGATTTCGACCACGCTTAGACCATTAGTCAAAGCGATGCGGATGTGGTTTTTCAGCTCGTCGCGTTGGCGCAGCGCAATCAGGATGCCGAGCGTCACCAAAGAGCGTGCACGACGATCGAGGCCTTCGCGTGCCCACACGCTTCCAAATACGAAGTCCATCGACAGGGCGGCCATCGACGAACCAAACGTTCCACTGTCGATCGAGGCCTTTATGCTCCGAGCTCGCTCAGCCCCGCGCATCTGCTCGTATGCAGCAAGGCCTCGTTCCATGGATTCCTTCATTGCGGCTTCAATCCTACTGCGCCGAGTACGGCCTTGGTCTCAAGAAACGCTTCGAGTCCAAATGTTCCGTATTCCCGCCCGATGCCGGACTGCTTGAAACCGCCGAACGGCGCAAACGGTTCATGCGGCGCGCCGTTTATACTCACGCGGCCAGCTTCCAGCTGCGACGCCACAGCGCGCGCCCGGTCGATATCTGATGAAATCACGTACGCGTGCAACCCGTAGACAGTGTCGTTCGCCATCCGGATCGCCTCTTCCTCGCTGCGATAGGTAAGAATGCACAGCACCGGTCCGAAAATTTCTTCGCGCGCAATGCTCATGTCGTTCGTCACGTCTGCGAACACCGTGGGTTTCACGTAATAGCCGGCTAGCCCGTCTGGATGTCCTTCGCCGCCAATCACGAGTGTTGCGCCTTCTTCCACGCCGCGCCGGATATATCCCTGCACCCGTTCATATTGCCGCTGGCTGACCATTGGCCCGATTGCCGAATCAGCGTCATGTAAGCGACCGACCTTCACCGCCGACACTGCTTCTTTCGCCAGCCGAATTACATCCTGAAGACTGCCCTCCGGAACAAGAATGCGTGTACCCGCAATGCACGCCTGCCCGCTGTTCTGGAATCCGGACGTGACTGCGAGCGGCACTGCTATCTCGAGATCGGCGTCGTCAAGAATCAGCGTCGGCGATTTTCCGCCTAGTTCGAGCGTTACCCGCTTCATCGTGTCCACGCCAGCTCTCAAGATCGACTTACCGACCGCAGTGGACCCTGTAAAGGAGATCTTCGCGATATGCGGGCTCGCACTCAGTTCCGCACCGACGACATCGCCGCGCCCCGTCACGACGTTGAACACACCTGCCGGCAGACCCGCGTCGTGCAGTGCTTCGGTGACAATCTGCGTCTGGATTGCACTCATTTCGCTTGGTTTGACGACTGCCGTGCAGCCCGCGGCAATCGCCGTTGCGAGCTTGTTGCAGATAAAACCGGCGTTCGCGTTCCATGGTGTGATCAGCGCAGCGACGCCGACCGGCTCCATCACCACTTCCGTCGACGCAATCCGTCGCGTGAACGAATACTTCTCCAGCGTGTGTGCCATGTGCAAAAACGACTCGGCGGCGTAACGCGCTCCCCAACCGGCACGCGTCGCGGGCGCGCCATATTCCTCGATCGTTGCGGCGGTGAGGCGATCGACATTTGCGAACACGGCTTCATATAGGCGCTTAAGCCACGCAATGCGCTGCTCCTTGCTCGTGCGCGAAAATGCCGGAAATGCACGGCGCGCGGCGGCGATCGCGTCTTCTGTGTCCTGTGCGTCGGCAAGACGTACCCGACCGATTACGTCGCCTGTCGAAGGGTTGTAGAGGTCGAACCACTCCTGTCCGTGCGGTTGCACAAACTGGCCGTCGATATAGATACGCTCAATGCTATACATGTATGCTCCAATCAAATGTTCATGGCTCTCAGCATAGTCAACTGCATCGGAGTTGATAAGTCGGATAAACTTGCATGATGTGATCCGAAAATCGGGACAATGTACAAATCAGGGTTGATCGAACTGGAGGTCGTGCTCGCCGTCGCGCGCCTTGGAGGATTTCGTGTGGCGGCTCGCGAACTGGGCATGTCGTCGACGGCGCTAAGTCGCGCGATCGCACAACTCGAAAATCGACTGGGTGTACGGATCTTCAACCGGACCACACGTAGCGTCGCGCTTACCGAGGCTGGCGAACAGTTCGTCGTAGCCGTTGGTCCAGCCCTGTCTGAAATCCAGCAGGCGATGTCCGCTGTCAACAGTCGCCGCGCAACGCCAACAGGCACCTTAAGACTGAACTGCGCGGTCGGCGCTGCGCGAGCTATCCTTGTTCCCGTCGTATTGGAATATCTGCGTCGTTTCCCCACGATGAGTGTCGACATCGTCACCGAGGCGCACTTCGTCGATATCGTCAGCAAGGGGTTTGATGCCGGCATCCGTACCGCCAATGATGTACCTCGCGACATGATCGCCGTGCCGTTTGGCGGTGCATTGAATTTTTCCGTCGTCGCAGCGCCATCATATTTTTCCAAATACAAGAAGCCGCGCACACCAATGGATCTGATGTCGCATCAATGCATACGAGCGCGCTGGCCGAGCGGCACGCTGTACCGTTGGGAGTTCGAGCGACGGGGCGAGAAACTCGCGCTCGACGTACCTGGCGATCTGACGGTCGATGACCCAACGTTGATGCGCGACGCTGCGATCGCGGGCGCGGGCGTCGCGTATCTGTGGGACGCACCCGTCGCGGACGAACTCGCGGCGGGGCGGCTTGTTGCCGTGCTAAATGACTGGACGGTCACCTCGGCCGCTTTGTGTTTGTACTACCCGGATCGGCGCAACGTGTCGGCGGCATTGCGGGCGTTTATCGAACTGCTGCGAGAACGAATGGACCGTTAAGATCTGCGCGACACACTCGTCCTGGCGCACTGAGATATGTCGGTAATTCATCCGGAACTTACGTCGAATCCGAACATAGTCGCATGTTTGTTTCATGCCGTCAGCAGGAACAGCACCGCCAGCACTTGTCATTAAGTACACGCCACTGCGGCTGTTTTGCAAGGACGCGATCTGTACATAGACCGATGTTCGCGCCGATAGTAAATACGTCATTCGCAATATTTCCCTAGAAGCTCGCGTATCGACGTGGTTCAACTGCAGGGGACACGCAAGGCGCCAGATGAAGTCGCAATGGTCGACAATGGCAGCCCATTTTTTCAGTCGTGACACGTGCATAAGTCGATCCGCTGGCGCGGCAGCGAAGCTGCCTGGGGGGCGCAAGAAACTGGCCGTTCAGGCGTTGGCAGAATTGAGCCCGCTCGGTAGGGGAAAACGCACGCGTCGTGCGGGCCAATAGTCGCAAGCCAAGGATTTCCTCAAGGCGAGCCATCCGTCCGGTTGCCTTCGAAGAAGACATGTCCGTTGATCAGGCAGCCTTACCGAAAGAGCCCGTGTGCATAGTGCGCAAAACAGGCGCATGGCCGCCAACTGATCAACACGCATCCAATTACTCGCTCAGACCGAAAAGAGTCTTCACGTCTTACGCTCTAGGCGACCTATCGTCGAAACCGTATTGTGTGATCTGTTCTCGACATAAAAGGCATTTTCGGTCATGAAACTACGGCACATTCACCCGCTCCGGGCTGCGTATTTCCCGTCTCCCGCTTGGCGTAATAACGTTCGGCAGAGGTAGCGCTGGGTTGCTCGGGCGCGACGAGGTGGCAACCGTGATGGTCGGGGCAAGTTCGGAAGACCAGCTTAGGACCAATCTGCAGGCAGCACAACTCGTGCTCTTGCCAGTGCACCGTGACCGACTCAATCACGTCTCGCAACCAGACGTATCGTTTCCGCACTGGATGCAGCGCTTTCATGACAAAGACCGTATCTGATCCCACAGCAAGCCGGATTCGTGCCCGGAATCTGCGCCGGTTACGCTCGAGGAGGATCTCATGCAGATGACAAACAGGTTGCTCTGCTCAGCGCGGCTGCCGCGCGCGCTCTCCGCATTAGCCAGTCCTTGGTGTTGGAGCGATGTTTCGAACGCCCAGACCGTTGCCGCACCAAAAATCGGCTCAACCGCAGCGACACTCGACAACAGGGTACTGCTCAAGGTTTCCCTGCGGCACGACCAATCCCGCCCACTTGGTGAGCTTAACGCTCGGCTCGCGAAACAGGGGCTCTATAAGGCATTCCTCCCGACTGGGGTCGAGGTGGTCAGTTGGACCGTCGGCTTGGCCGAACACGACAAGGCAAACTGACGGGATGCTAGGCGCACGTCGCGACTGCCAGGCAGGGTCCCGACGAAGCCGCCATTTCTTTTATGTGAGAACGAAGAAAGGATGACACCATGACTGAAGGCGATATTACTGGTCCCCGCACCCTCGCATTGTTGGCGATTGCAGGGGTCGCGCTTGCAGCATTCCCCGCATTTAGCCAGGGCAGCATGTCGCCCCCTGGTCAGCCGACGCCAAACGACGTCAAAACGATGCAATTCGATCTCCAACACCGTTCACACGAGATCCACTGGCCCGAGGGCTTCAATCCGGAGACAGCGGACTTGTTTTCGCATAATGAGACCGTCATCCATGCGTCGTGCGAACGCGTATGGGACAACATTGTCGATGCAACCGAATGGCCTCAGTGGTATCCGAATTCGAAAGATGTCCGCATCATCGGTGACAGTCCCGTCCTCACTCGCGACTCCGTTTTTCGTTGGACAACATTTGGCCTGAAACTGGAAAGCAGAATTCACGAATTCGTTCCGTACACGCGTATCGGGTGGTACGGTTATGTACCAGGTACCCTGCCCAGCTTCTACCACACGTGGTATCTGGCGCCTGCGGGGAATTCCTGTCGTGTAGTGATGGACGAAGTGGGCAAGGGTACCGATGCAGTTCATCTCCGCGAGACCGATGAGAGTCTTATGCACCGCGGCCATGATCTATGGCTTGCTACGCTAAAGTGGGTTTCCGAAGAACACTAATCATCGTGCTGGTGTCATGTTAGACGTGCCGTGAATTTGAGACGACCTCACCTTCGCCCGGGAGTTCTGATGGTGCAAGCTAGAAAGCTCGGTTTGATCATGCTCGGAGTGGCGGCTGTCGTCCTTGCATGTGCAATCCGTTACGCATGGGAACCCTCAATTGAGCCGCTGCTGGCCCCTGTGTCGGCAGGGGCCGACAAGGCGCTGCTCGCCCGCGGCGCGCAGGTCGCAGAAGTGGGTGACTGCATGTACTGTCATACTGCCAACCGCGGAGAGCCGTTCGCAGGGGGCATGCCACTCAATACGCCGTTCGGTGTGATCTACAGCACGAACATCACGCCCGATCCGAATACCGGCATTGGTCGCTGGCCGCTCGATGCATTCACGCGTGCGCTGCGCGAAGGCGTCTCGCGCGACGGCCATCTGCTCTACCCCGCCTTTCCGTATCCGCATTTCACGAAGATGAGCGATAGCGACATCGCCGCGCTCTATGCCTATCTAATGTCACTCGCGCCAGTCAGTGCGCCGGCGCACCCGAACGATCTGCGCTTTCCGCTCAACTTCCGGCCGCTCGTGGCCGGGTGGAACCTGCTGTACCTCAAGACGGGCGAACTTCAGCCGCCGGACAGACCGGAATCGGTGGCATGGCTGCGGGGCCGCTATCTCGTGGAAGGGGCTGGCCACTGTGCATCGTGCCACACGCCGATGAACGCGTTGGGTGCGGAAAAGAGCGGCGAAGCATTCGCGGGCAACCTGATTGACAGCTGGAACGCGCCACCGCTCAATGCCCTGACACGTGCGCCAAAGCCGTGGACCCAGGCACAGCTCGTTGACTACCTGCGTACCGGGCTTGCCTCCGAGCACGGCGCCGCGGCCGGTCCAATGCTGCCCGTCACGCAACACCTGGGCAACGCGCCGGAGTCTGATGTTGAGGCCATCGCCACGTACCTGATGTCGTTGCGACCGCCGCCCGCACCAGTGCAACCTGCGTTATCCCACGAAGAAGCCTCCGCGACGGACGATGCAAGCGCACGGGTCATCCGTACAGGCGGCGCGTTGTTCGCATCGTCGTGTGCCGGCTGTCATGCGAGCGGTGCACCGATGCGCGAAATCGGCGGTCGCCCAGCGCTCGGCCTTAGTTCGGTATTCACCTCCGACGATCCACGCAATGCGATCCATCTCGTGTTGCAGGGTATTCCGTGGAACGGCTCCGGAACTGCACATTACATGCCTCCGTTTGCCGACGTTCTCAGTGACGAACAAATTGCCGACATTCTCGCCTACGTGCGCACCAGGTATGCGCAGCGACCTGCATGGAAGGACGTATCTCGGACGACCGCCACAATCCGCAAGGAGATTTCACAACCATGATTACGCTCTCAGTCAACGGCGTCGAGCACAACCTCGATATTGACCCGACCATGCCGCTTCTGTATGCATTACGGAATCATTTAAAGCTCAACGGTGCGAAATATGGCTGCGGACTCGGACAGTGCGGAGCCTGCACGGTCGTCGTCGGCGAGCGCGCAGTGTTTTCGTGCCTGATACCTGTTTCCGCCTTAAAGAACCGGCCCGTACTGACGATCGAAGGTCTCGGCAAGATAGACAATCCGTCACCGCTGCAAAAGGCCTTCATCGACAAGCAGGCCGCGCAGTGCGGATACTGCATCGCGGGAATGATCATGCGCGCGCAGGCGCTTCTCGGCCAGAAACCCGCTGCTACCGAAATCGAGATTCGCGAACATATGCAGCCTAACCTGTGCCGTTGCGGTACCCACATGCGTATCATCAGTGCCATCGTGGAAGCCTCGCAGACAATGCGTGAACAACACCGCGCGCAGGGAGCCGACGCATGAACGTGCGTATCCGCTTCAATCCAGACGCACCAACGAACCCAGGCCGCCGACGCCTGCTCGTCGCCGGCTCCCTGACCGTGAGCTTCGCGCTGTTTCCTGCTGCGGACGTCTTGGCCCAGCGGGCAACGGAAGACGCCGCACCCGATGCCACCAGCGCCGCATTGGGCGGCTTGCCTGGCAACTTGGCCGGGACGCCCTTACTCGATGCGTGGATACGGATCGACGAACGTGGCGAGATCACCGTGTATACCGGCAAGGCGGAACTGGGCACGGGGATCAGCACCGGGTTTATCCAGATCGCCGCCGAGGAACTTCAGGTTCGTCCCGAAGATATTCACCTGATCACGGCCGACACGGGCTCGACGCCCAACGAGGGCTACACTGCGGGCAGCCACTCCACTGCGGACAGCGGCACAGCCATCATGCATGTCTCCGCTCAGGTACGCGTGCTTTTGCTGGAATCCGCCGGCGAGAAGATGGGGGTGTCAGCCGAACAGTTGCGAATCCGCAATGGGATCATTGCCGCGCCGGATAACCGCACGCTCACGTTCGGCGAAGCCGTTAGCGGTCTCGACCTTCGCCGCAACGCCGAACCGCAGTCACAGTTGATCGCGCCAACTCGACACCACGTCATCGGACAGTCGATACAGCGCATCGACATTCCGGGCAAAGTCACAGGTGGAGCGAGCTATGTGCAGGACATGCGCCTGCCCGGCATGCTCCACGCTCGGGCGGTGCGTCCGCCTTCGTACGGCGCGAGGCTGATTTCCATTGATAGCCAGGTGGAAAGAATGGCAGGTGTCGTCAAGATGGTCCGCGACGGCAGTTACCTTGCCGTGGTCGCCGAGGACGAATGGCAGGCGATCCAGGCGATGCGTGCACTCGAGCGGAGCGCTCTCTGGGAAACGTCCGCGAAGCTGCCGACGCCAGCGACGATCTACGAGACGCTGCTCACGCTCCCACGGCGGGAAATTCAGGTAGCCGAACAACATGGCCCGGCGCAGTCTGCCGTGCGGACGCTACACGGCAGGTTCACGAAGCCGTATCTGTGCCATGGATCGATCGGGCCATCGTGTGCTGTCGCGCATCTTGATCGGGGCAAGCTGACCGTGTGGACGCACGCACAGGGCGTATTCCCGCTGCGCGGCGGGCTCGCGGAGATGCTGGGCATGAAGCCGGAAGACGTCCGCTGCATCCATGTCCCCGGCGCCGGTTGCTACGGCCACAATCCCGCCGACGATGCCGCCGCCGACGCCGCGCTCATCGCACGGGCCGTTCCCGGCCGTCCGGTACGTGTCCAATGGATGCGCGAGCAGGAACATACGTGGGATCTGTTCGGCCCGGCAATGGTGACCGATGTACGCGCATCGCTCAGCGCGACTGGCCACGTGATCGATTGGCAATATGAGATCTGGAGCAATTCGCACAATCAGCGCATCGACAACGCGGGGAGATTGCTCGGCGCACAATATCTTGCGCAACCCCTTGCGCCCGCCCCGCCCAAACCCATCCCGATGCCGGAGGGCGGTGGCGACCGCAACAGCATACCGCTCTACAGCTTCCCGAATTTCAACATCCAGCATCACTTCTTGCCGGACATGCCGCTGCGCGTCTCCGCTCAACGTGGACTCGGCGCTTTCATGAACGTATTCACGATCGAGAGCTTCATGGATGAGCTGGCCGCCGCCGCCCAGGTCGATCCAGTTGAATTCCGGTTGCAGCATCTCGACAACGCTCGCGGTCGCGACGTTATCGAACTGGCAGCGCGGCAGTTTGGCTGGAACCCGAGACGGGCGCGTCACGCCGGCCACGGCGTGGGATTCGCGTTCGCGCAGTACAAGAACCTGATGAGCTATCTGGCGATCGCCGTGGAACTTCGCGTAGTGCCGGAAACCGGAGACGTGCAGATCGAACGAGCCATCGCGGCGATCGACTGTGGCCAGATCGTCAATCCGGACAGCGTACGCAACCAGGTCGAAGGCGGCATTCTGCAGTCAGCCAGTTGGGCAATGTATGAGCAGGTGCAATACGACAGCGAACGCATCCGCAGCTACGACTGGAGCGGCTATCCGATCATGCGGTTTTCGGAGGTGCCGCTGCATGTCGAGGTCCATCTCATTGACCGGCCCGGTGCACCGTTCCTGGGTACCGGAGAGGCGTCGCAAGGACCGACGTCTGCCGCTGTCTCCAATGCGATTGCTGATGCGACCGGTAGGCGGATCCGTGACCTGCCTCTCGCAGCCGGGGGACGCCTACGCGAATTCACATTCAGATAATGACGGAGAGCGAGATCGACCAGATCACCCGTCGAGCCGCGAAAATCGCGAGATGTTTTCCCACCTCGCGTACAGCCATTACGCCAGATCGAACTGCAAGGTGCCCAGTTTTTCTATCGTACTTTCGATCTTGTCTCCTGCCTTAAGCCAGACCTGCTGATCCTTTGGCTTGCCGAGGATAACTCCGGGGGGCGTGCCCGTGAAAATAATGTCACCCGGTTCGAGCGCGAATAGCTTCGACGTATATGCGATCATCGTCTGCGTATTGAAGATGAAACGACTCGTGTTGCTCAGTTGCCGGACCTGCCCGTTGACCCGGGTTTCAAGTGAAAGGTTGTTCGGATTACCAACGAGATCGGCTGACACAAAATATGGCCCGATCGGCGCGAAGCCATCCAGTGTCTTGCCCACCATCCACTGCCCTCCTGTATCCATCTGCAGATCGCGCGCCGAGAAGTCATGACCCACCGCGTAGCCGGCAACGTAGTCAAGCGCGTCTGCTTCGACCACGTTGCGTGCAGCCTTGCCCATAACAATGAGAAGTTCCGTCTCATAGTCAAACCGGTAGGACACTTCGCGTGGAGGCAACCTGATTGTTGATCGATGTGCTGCAAGCGTGTTGTTGTACTTGTTGAACAGTATCGGTACTTTGGGTAAGGCTTCGTGCGTTTCTTCCACGTGCTCGCGATAGTTCAATCCGACGCAGACGATCTTTCCGGGCGAAGTAAAAAGTCTGCCGTATCGTATGGACGATTCTTCGCGGTAAACGGACGCAGCCGCTGGATTGCGAGCAGCGGCTGCGATCAGCGACGTCAATTCCGCTCCATCGCCGCTACGTAACAATGCTTCTAGCGTAACGGGGACGCCCGCGTTAAGCAATGCGTTGGCCTTTGCCACGTCGAGGATCCCATTTGGAGTCTTAACGCCGAGTGTTTCAGAGCCATCTTGCTGATGAATGGACAGCAGCGTAACACCGCGCGGCAATTCAGATGCGCGGGAAGCGTCAGCCAGTGCGGCAGTATTTCTTTGCGCCAACGCAGGCTTTGTTGTCAGGGCCGAGGCGGCAAGAGAAAGTGCACCTACGGTTTTGATCATCGTTCGTCGATTCAGCATGTCAGTCTCCTTGATTAAAGCCAGTCTGCAACCATGTGCGATATTGAGTTCCGCGTTCACAGCGATGACGGCACGGGTACGCCATAAGTTGGCGACTGCATTTCATCGTGTCATCGTGTCAATTGCGTTAGATTTGATTTCCGATCGGCACGGACTTCCTCAGGCATCGCGAGTCAACGCAGATCAGTATCAACGCAGAGAGTGCAGTTGCCATTGCTGCCGCAAACGCACCGGGTATGCCGTAGGATCGTGCAACCGCGCCGGCGCCGGGACCAGCAATCGCAAGTCCCAGATCGAAGCACGCCAGATATGCACCTATCACGAGACCGCGATTTTCGCCCGGCACGCGCCTCATTGCCTCAACGCCGAGAGATGGAAAGACAAGCGAGTAACCCAGCCCTGTGATGGTGGCTCCAGCCAGCGCCGTCAAGGGGGTACCCGCCAATGCAATCAGTCCAAGCCCAATGGTCTCGGCAAAAAGCGAAGCGAGACCCGTTCGATACCCACCCAGGCGGTCAGGAAGTCCGCCCAGAACGAGACGCATCGCAATATAGGCAGCGCCAAAGGCTGCAAGCGTGAAGCCCGCATGAGGCCATGCCGCCATGCTGTAGCGCAGCGGTAAAAACGCGCTTATCGTACCGACGCCGGAAGACGCCAGCGCCATGCCGAGTCCGGGTGCCCATATCATGCGCAACATGCGCAAAAAGGAAGTACGCGCCGCCATCCGTTCGACGGCGAAGGCTTTCCATGTGCTTGCAGTCGCTGCACCAACAAGTGGTGCAAGAACCGCACAAGCAGCAACAGCACTGAAGCCGGCAGCACGATAGAGTACCAACCCCACCGGAGCGCCAACAGCAAGTGCTGCATACATCGCAATGCCTGACCATGCCATCGCTCGGCCTGCGTGTTCGGAACCGACACGACCTATACTCCACGCGGCCAATGCCGTAATGAACAGGCTTTCTGCCAACCCGAGAAGTAAACGCCCAACGCAAAGTAGTGCGAGACTTTCCACCGGGTGCTGAACCAGGACGCCGGCGGCCAGATAAGACAGACCGGCTACGGACGCGAAAAGGAGCCCCACCAGCGAAGTCAGCTTAGGGCCACGTGTATCGGACAGCCGACCGGCATACTGGCGCGTCAGAAGCGTAGCGAGCGACTGTAGGCCAATTACGCTTCCGACAATAAGAGTGCCGAAACCTAATCTTTCATGAACGTAGAGCGACAGCACGGGTAACGGAAGACCAACCGCAAGAAAGCCCAGAAACGCTACCGCAGAAAACGGTATCAGTTTCCAAACAACATGCGTTTTCTTGACCATACGCAGAATCCTGAAACAGTAATAGTGATGGTGGATCGTATGGACGCAAGGAAAATTCATTTGCCGGCCGTTACAACTTTATTGTGATATTCGCTGCATCAACCGCTTCAGTGCTTGATCGATCGTGATAGAACCCTTTCTTATCGCGGACTCGCCGCTGTCGAACTCGATCCATCCTTCGTTGAAGCCATCCAGCATTCGTATGCGTGGATCGGGATTGGACGCCCCCTGCGAGCGGAACAGGTCGGCCCACGCCTGCCTTGGCACCGCCTCGGCACGCACTGGCCGTGCGAGCAGCTTGCTAAGCGCGATCGCGACCTCGGCAGGGGTCACCCGGTGCGGCCCTTCAAGCTCCACAACGCGGCGTGCCGCCTCGTCCCGTTGGAGTAGTTCCGCCGCGACCTGTCCGATGTCCTCCGTGGAAACCATCGGCACCGGCTTGTCGAGCGGTTGCAGAAAGCTGGCAATCGTTCCGGTAGTCATGGCCGTCTGAATGTCGCGCGCCGCATTCTCCATGAACCACGCAGCGCGCAAAAACGTGACGGGTACCGGTAGCACACTGAGGCTCCGCTCCATGATTCCAAGCTTGCTCAGCAGGTTTGACTGTGTCGCCTGCGCGCCGATTGTCGACAGACAGACCACCCTCTGGGGGCGTGTCGCCTCGAGTGCATGACGAATGGACTTCACCATGCTAATCGTCTCGGGAAATCCGTCGGCTTGATCAAAATTCGACGGCAGCATGATAAAGACCCCTCTTGAGGCGTGGAACGCGGTGACCAGTGACTCCTGATCGTCCAGGTCCGCTACACACACCTCACATCCACGCTCCGCCCAGCCGTAGCCCTTTTCCTGACTGCGCACGATCGCGCGAACTGGCTGTCCTGCCACAAGAAGCGATCGGGCCACTGCTCCACCAACCTTACCGGTTATTCCGAGAACCGCAAACATGTGTGACCCTATGAAGAATTGTCGAATAGTGCTGCCATCGTGGGTGCAACAGCAGTATAGAAAGCAGAACCTGGCAGGCAACCGCGGCTGTCCCCACTCGTGCGCATTGCCTACGACTTTCGCGCAAGGCCCGCATAGAATGCGTCGGCGTCGCGGGCGAGCGCGGCCTTGATCTCGGCGCTACGCGCGTCAGCAAACACTTCATACTGTTTATTGGCAACGCCCTCGATCGCGCTGCGTGCAATCGCATCCGCGCTTGTTTTAGGAACGTCCAGGACCGCTGCCATATCCGTTTCGATAAAGCTCGCATAGACGCCCACGACCAGCGTGCCCTGTTCTGCCAATTCCAGGCGCAGCCCATCTGTCAGCGCGCGCTCAGCTGCCTTGGAGGCACAGTAGGAACCGTTCATCGGATGTGTAAACCAGCTGACGACCGAAAGCATATTGACCAGTGCCCCGCCTCCGTTAGCACCGAGCACCGGCGAAAACGCGCGACACATGTACAGTGTTCCGAAGTAGTTGGTCATCATTTCGTCTCGCGCGGCCTCCATCGACGGCGCTGCGATGAACGGGCTCATCCACATGACACCCGCATTGTTAATCAGCAGTGTCACATCGCTGCATTCCCGAGCCGTTGCGATCACAGCGTTGGGGTCTGTGATGTCAAGTGCAACTGGAATCACACCAGGATCCGTGACTCGTGAGGGATCTCTCGCCCCGGCATATACCTTTGCCGCTCCAGCTTGAAGGAGTGCTTGCGCGAAAGCGCGCCCCAACCCGCGATTGGCACCGCTCACTAGCGCGGTTGCTCCCTTGATCTGCATAGCCAGCTCCTGTTTTAACTCGACCTCGCGCAGTATAGGGTTCCTGATCTGATTCAAAAAGCGCATCCGTGTCAAAATCACGGTGACATAAATTCACGGATAACCATGGCCTTCGATACACGTCTCTTGAATGGTATTGGCGTTCTCGCTGCAGTCGTCGAAGGTGGCAGCTTCGTGCATGCCGCAGAAGCGCTCGGTGTAACCGCCTCCGCGATCAGTCGCGCGGTGGCCCGGATGGAACAGCGCATTGGAATACGGCTATTCGATCGCACCTCCCGCGCGGTCAAGCTCACCGACGAGGGACAACGCTTCTACGAGCGCGTCGCGCCGCTCCTAGCCGAAATGGAGGACGCAGCGACCGAGACGGCAGGCTCATCCGTCACAGTCCGGGGGCGACTACGCATTAATGCAGACCCTTGGTTCGCCCGCTTCATATTGGCCCCCAAACTTGAGAAGTTTTTATCGGCGCAACCGTCGCTTCATGTCGAACTGGTGATTCGCGACAGGCTCGGGGATCTGGTAGCGGAGGGTTTCGACGCCGCGGTACGCTTTGGCCCACCTGAAGCGTCGTCGCTCGTGGCACGCCCCCTTCTGAGTACTCGCATCCTGACCTGTAGTTCGCCCGGCTACCTCGCGCGGCACGGACAGCCAGCGCATCCACTCGAGCTCGCTGACGGCCGGCACGAATGCCTGTTATTTCGGGATTCGTCGACCGGTCAGCCATTTCCGTGGGAATTCCATCGCAATGGCGAAGTCCTAACTGTGCCCGTGTCGGGACGACTGATCGTCAATGATCTCGCTACAAAGTTGAGTGCTTGTGCCGCTGGTCTGGGCATCACACAAACGATGGAACTTGGGGCGCAGCAATGGCTCGGCGACGGCAGCCTTGTCGAACTGTTTCCGGAATGGGCTCAGGAACAGCTACCGCTCTATGTCTATTACCCGTCGCGCCGGCTGCCGTCGGCCAAGATGCGGGCATTCCTCGATCTGCTGACCGCGGACATTGGCTAGGAGCGGTCGTCGTGCAAGCCGGAAGACGCGCTTACGTTTGTTTGGAACTTTGGCATGCAGACGTTGTTGTCCTCCATGAATTGGCGATCTCCCCAATCTCCATTCGCGCAAAGCACCCACCAGAGGCCCACAATCTCCATCGGGCAAGACAGTTTCAGATCATTGAGGATTTATGCAGGCCTATATGATTAAACGTCACGAAAGCAGATAACCAGCTCCTCGAATAGCGCGGGTCATCGGACTATCACTAAGCACACCGATTTTCTTTCGTAGTTTTCCAATGTGCACGTCAATACGATTGGTCTGTGGATCGAAATGAAAGCCCCACACGGCCTCAAGGACTATGGCCCGTGTAAGTACCTCATGAACTCTAGCACGCGGATCTGTGGGTTCAAGTGCTATCTCGCGTTGCCGGGCGCGAATCTTCCGCTTGAGAAGATCAAGCTCCAATGCGCCTACCCGTAACATGTTTCCTTCCGACATGATTCGATGACGTCTGCGCAACAGCACCTCAATCCGCGCCGACATCTCCTCATGGAAAAACGGCCGGGTCAGGTAATCCTCGGCTCCGGCGCGCAAGCGATGAACATTTTCATGGATACTCGATATCCCACTAATCACGAGAATAGGAGCTTCCAAACCGATCCTTTGCATCGTCGTGATCATCGTCAATCCGTTGGCGTCGCGAAGCTCCATGCTGAGGGCCACGGCATCATAGTCAGTCGCCAGCGGTCGCCTTCGCTATACCTTCTCGTCCTCTGCGCGCCACATCCACCGCGAAGTCGTTCGCAATAAGCGAGCAAAGAAGAGAGTCCGAGGTCGCCTCATCATCGTCGACGATCAGTATCTTTAGCATCTGTCGTAACCTTCAGTGTTCCACTAACTCAGTCCGGCGCCAAAATACAGCCGACTCGCTCTCCGCATTCTCGGGCACGCCACTGTGGATTCCGACGTGGTGAGTGCAGGTCGATCTGTACATATTTCGTAGTCCCTTAGTTTTATATCGTAGGTTTCCGCGGTAGTGATGTTAGGAGAATGGTGAGGAATCCAGGTCGCATGAAATTTCGAAGTCAGTCTAGAATGAACACTCTGACCGAATGCTGGCCTTCTCATGACATTTCCGTCAGGCGAGAGAGCGGTTCTCGTAAACGGCCCCGCCCGGACTCGTTACAGCGCGATATTTTTTGATCGACGTACTATTTTTTGCATGATGGACTAGGCCTTGACATAAACTTGCCTTGTCCCGAGACACCGCGCAAGATCGTGACCGGCCGGTTACGCAGCTATCTTGTGGCAAAGGCCGGGATCCCGGGGCTGATCAATGTCAAGCACGTCTTCGTCAAAGCTCGTGCCCCGGTTAACAACCGCGCGGAAAAAAGCCACCAGCCTACACGTGAACGCGAGCGACGCGTGGCATCGGTTCACCGAGCTCAGCCAAAATTCATCTGATCTTTGAGGAAAAATCAGTGTACCGAACTACCGCGAGTCCAACACTTTAATGTGACAACGCCTTACCGCAGCATCGTTAATGCGACAAAACCGTGTCGAGCGTCACAGGCTTTGCATCGATCCTAATGCGGAACAATGTATAAGGCTTCTTGCGCAAATCGTGACCATGATGATATGACGCTTCCCGAGGCAATTGGTTAGCCGTGAAGTACAGGTAGCCGTCGTTCCCGACTGACAAGGTATCCGGCCATAGGATGCGCGGATCGTGTGCAATAGTTTGCCATTGACCGTCTGGAAGCCGCCGGCGAATACTGTCGTGCTCATAATCGCCGGCATAGATGGCGCCGCTCGCATCTGCTTCAAGACCATCGGATGCTCCCTTTTCGCCCAGATCCCGCACAGCTGCCGTTACCGTCGCAGGGCTGGCGTTACGGTCTCGCAGGAGCGCGGTTGGCACTGAATACAGATGGCGGCTGGACAACGCTGAGTAGTACAGCGTCGCACCATCGGCTGACAACGCAATGCCATCTGCCGCGGCATGTAACGGTAAGCGTTTTCCGTCAGGACCATCGGTTGCCATCTCTTCGCCCTCCACCACTGGAACGAACGCCGGATCGGCGCTGGTCGAAGGGTCCCCTGACAGCTTGCGCCACCCCTTGCCGCTTGCAAGATCCATAACGATGATTCCACCTGGCCCATGCGACGACGAGTCGGTAACATAGGCAATGCCCTGAGCCCCGAACCTGAAATCGAAACGCACGTCGTTCAGGTAGGTTGTCGGCAGCAACACATTCGGCGGAAAAAGGACCGTTCTAACCACCTTGTCGGTAGCGAGGTCGACGGCGACCAGTTTGGCGCCGCCCTGGATCGGTGCCGCAAATTTCGGTGATGCCGTGTCCAGAATCCACAGCCGCTTCTTCGAGTCAGCTACGACGCTTTGAACGCTAATCAGACTATTGGCGGGATGCGCGGGGTCCACGCGATTGGTCTGTGCGTCCGGATAAGGTACGACCCGCTTGCCGACGATTTCACCGACGGTAAACGGCACATCGTCTCCCCAACGTGGAAAGTTGACGAACAGGCGACCGTCTGGCGCTTTCGTTACACCGGTGGGCATGGCACCGTAGAACTCGAATACCGGTTCAATATGGCCGATCGTCTGTTCAGTGGCAAGCTTGGGCCTCGCGTCCGCAGTTGCCGTGAGCGTTGCTGTCAATCCGAGAGTCACCGCTACCACGGCTTTGCTTATGTTCCTCATGCTTTTCCTGGTTAGATTGTTTTAGCTCTTGAAAAGAACTTCCACAGTGGGTATGTGCCCGTTCGTTTCGTTTGCGTACTCACGGTAACTCAGCCCGGTACGAACGATCTTCCCGGTGATACAAGCGGTCGGCCTCTACCTGATCGACGATTCGTCACGGTTAGCGCGTGCGACTGAGGGATGTGCTTTAGCCGCTGCATGTCCTGGTTACCGGCGGCGGCGACCAGGACAGAAGTAATGGTGCGCAGCGCAAATGCCGGCTGTTTTGCCATCCTCACCGACACGTCCTGTGCCGACCAATGTCCGCATCGTGCAGCAACGTTCCACAGTGTAGGCGTCGCGCGACGACCAGCGGAGTGCCTTTAAGTTAAGGTCAGCGTGACTTCGAGTCAAAGGTGCCGAGGCCTCACGACCAGCATGCTGGACGGAGGCGGCGAAGGCACCGACCATTGCCTGAGAGCACGTCGGCAAAGGACGGTCGCGTGGATGGCAAATCGATCCGTCAAATGGGGTCCGCTTGATTTCGTTGCATTTTACCGGGGTAGCAGCGCTTGGGCGCCATGCGGATTTGCGAAACAGCTCTATTAAAACATCTCATTGATTCAAGCAGTTCCTGTCCGGTCTCTTTCCTTTTGCGGGAACGCCTTTATGGCGGCCTAGGGGTATGGCGAGTAACGCAACCCACAACCCGACTACCTCAAGGCAAAGTGAGTACTTCATGAGCCCAGGCCACCCTCCGACAGCACAGATGAGTGCCGGCCTTTTGGCTAATACCCGCATGCAGAGGGGTTTGCCGCATTACGTTCAGGTAGCACCAGTCTACGCTTCCTCTCAGCTTCCTGGCGATTCGTTCCATGACAATCTGGCATCAATGAGATGACCGCGATGCTATTCCAGTTTCTTCTCCTTTTGTTCAGAATCCATTCCGAACAATACGTTCTTCTCGTAACCCAACCCGAAGGAGATTTGCCATGAACTTCCGCCATCTCACCCTGGTCGTCGCAGCTACCCTCGTCTTTCCGATCGCCAGTCATGCCCAGGAAACCACCTCCGCTCTGACCCGTGCCCAAGTGCGCGCCGAACTCATACAGATCGAAAAGGCTGGCTACCGCCCGGGTAACAACGATCCGCACTACCCTGACGACATCCAGGCTGCCGAGGCCAGGATCGGTGCACAGCACAACACCGCGGCAAACGTCGAAAGCAGTTTTGGGGGCGTCCAGGACAGCTCAACCGCATCGAGCCGCCCCGCCGACGTGCCCGGCCTCGGTTCACTCTACGCGCATCCCTGAAACATCCCCGTCCGGCAGGAAAGGGCATGGTTCAACTGAGAGACACACGCAAGGTGCCGGATGAAATCGCGATGGTCAATAATGGCAGCCGATTTTTTCAGTGGTGGTCCGTGCATAAGTCGATCTGCTGACGCGGCGGCGAAGCTGTCTGACCGTGAGCGCAAGAAACTGGCCGTTTAGGCGTGGCAGGATTGGAGCCGATCAGCGAACGGTCTGCGCGGCTCGGTATGAGCCGCAAGTTCGTCCAAGCGCAAATGGATGAGGCGAACGACGCGCTCAATCACGTGTTCGGTTCAGCCGTCGCCGATGACGAGGCGCTGTTCCAGTTACCGGTGACCATCACCTGGCTGCACCAGGTGATGGTCGGGCTGCAGCAGCTCGTATCGCGGCGTGAGGGAGTTCATGCGCGACCTGCTGGACGTGTCCGTCAGTCTGGGCCGCGCGGCAGGCCGGCGCGATCAACAGTGGGCAGGACCTCCCAGCCATTCGAACCAGCTAAGCAAACATTAGCGCAATGCCAGATCAAAACTGTCCTTCAACACCACCTACGATTCAAATCAGGAGACAAGCAAACTCTCCCTAAACACCCCTGCCCGGCTACGATATCTCTACTTTACTGACGCTACTATATCTGTACTGGCCCCTACAAATTTGGACTCCAACATATTTTCGACTACCTCAGACTTGCTGGTATGTCGATACTCAGATGTCTAACGATGAGCGTCTCCCAACCATCAGGTCTACTTTTCCGACAGCAAGTTTACCGTTCCGAAATAGTGGGAATTTTCGGACTTTCTGCCGCATCCGTGTCCGAACGGGCGACTTTCTGGTGCGTCCCGCTGGGCTGTTCCGACGACGCAACAGGCCTTGCTTTCGTTTCCATCGTAATTTTTTCAGCCAGATCATCGAGCACAGCCGCATCGGAATCGGCCGCCGCCGGTGCGGCTTGTTGGGATGCTATCTTCTTCGCGGCGCCTTCAGCGATTTTATCCGCACGAAGCTCGGCGAATTTACCGTAGTAGGCGTATGAATCTGCTTCCGACTGTGGCCCAGTTTTTCACTCACCTGCAGAAGAATGAGATCCATCTCTTCCTTAGGCATCTGGTCAGCAGTACCCCCGAGCGTCGCCGGCAGCAATCCTCGGGCGATGGCGCAATTTTCCGCAAACTCTGCCCTCAGCCCGTGGCCGCAGACATCCGCGTTCTTCTTAGTAATGCCGATCTTGCGCAAGCAATAATAGTAGGGCGGATTCAACCGGTCGATGCAACACCTTTGTTCCAATACGGATTCGGAGAGTGGAGCTTAGATGAAACGACAAATGAAACCGCGGTTAACACTACAGTCGTAGATTTTTTACTATACTAATGATATTTAGGATAACTAGTAAATAGGACCATGCACTCGACTGCAAAAGCGTGGGAGCACGAGCTGGAGGCGCTGCACCATCGACTCGGAGAACTGTTCAGGCGTCCCGAGCCCCGACAGCGCTCGCTGGCGTACCTCAAGGGCCTGCTGGGCACGGTCGAGCGTAAGAACGGCTGGCAACTCGCCGAATGGATCGGCGAGGCGACACCCGACGGCGTGCAGCACCTGTTGGAGCGGGCACAGTGGGATGCCGATGCCGCGCGCGATGTACTGCGGGAGTATGTTGTTGAACAACTGGGCGAACGTGACGCGGTGCTGATCGTGGATGAAACCGGCTTCGTCAAGAAGGGGCAGCACTCGGCCGGTGTGCAACGCCAGTACAGTGGCACCGCAGGCCGTATCGAGAACAGCCAGATCGGCGTGTTCCTCTGCTATGCCGGGCGTGGCGGCAGCGCGTTTATCGACCGCGAACTGTATGTGCCCAAGGCGTGGACCGATGACCGTGTGCGCTGCGAGGCAGCGGGTATTCCCGAGTCGGTGGAGTTTGCAACGAAGCCGCAACTCGCGCGCAGTATGCTTGAACGGGCGCTGGATGCAGGTGTGCCGTGCGGCTGGGTCACGGGCGACGAAGTCTACGGCGGCGACCGTCACCTGAGGCTATGGCTCGAGTCGCGCGGCCAGTCTTTCGTGCTGGCCGTCGCGAAGAACGAACCTCTATGGTGGCAGGGTCCCGACTACGTACGGGCCGACCAGATCGCCGAAGGCCTGCCGGCACGGGCG
The DNA here is from genome assembly GCF_044909315.1 of Caballeronia udeis. GTDB lineage: Bacteria > Pseudomonadota > Gammaproteobacteria > Burkholderiales > Burkholderiaceae > Caballeronia > Caballeronia udeis_A. The sequence goes on along the minus strand of NZ_JBIYEB010000023.1, from coordinate 52,052 downwards.
TGGCGACGCCTGTCAGCGGGTGCCGGTGCAAAGGGCGAGCGCCTGTATGACTGGGCACTGACCCCGCTGTGGCGCTTGCAGATCACTACCGAAGAGCGCCGCTTCGGGCATTACCTGCTGGTGCGACGCAGCCTGGATGAGAAACGCGAGCATGCGTATTACGTCGTGTACGCGCCGCGCAGCAAAACCACACGGCAAACCCTGGTCAACGTCGCGGGCCGCAGGTGGGAAATCGAAACCGGCTTCGAGGCGACCAAAGGCGAATGCGGGCTCGATCAATATGAGGTACGCCGATGGCAGGGCTGGTACCGCCACATCACGCTGGCCTTGCTGGCTCATGCCGTGCTCGTCACCCTGCGGGTGCGCGGCAAAAAAAACACCTGAAGGTTCAATGCCGCTCAGTGTGCAGGAGATTCGCCGACTACTATGCCGCCTCCTATGGCGCGGCGCTCACTCTGTCGAGTACGTGTTGTCGTGGTCGCTATGGCGTCGCAGGCATCAACACCGCGCACAGCAGTGCCACTACAGGCGACGCGGCTGCGTACCGCCAGCTTCCTTACATCTACGGCTGTAGTACTAAGAAATTCCTCAGCATCGATGAGCTGCAGGCCGGACTGAAAGACTACATCCGCTACTACAACAACGATCGAATCAAGCTAAGATTGCGAGGTCTCAGCCCAGTCGAGTATCGAAAGAAATATAAGCATCACTAACGTCAACCTGTCCAAGCTTTGGGGTGCAGTTCATACGACAGTGGGCTCAACGGAATTGGTTGCATTCATTGCCATCCCCATCCGAACCGATGTTCCTGCAACGCATGGCGACATACTTGAAGCATCTGCTGAACGACCGTACTGGCCGGGTTCAACTTCATGTCGCTCGTGAAGAGACCCTGAACGTCAGCTCGTTTTAACGCAATGCCTACGCCGCGCAGATCGCGCCGTGCAATTTGCAACACTAACTGCCCAAGGCAAACTCGGTCAAGCCACTGCAGGCTCAGCCAGTTGCGCGACAGCCACGACCGGCAGGAGATCATGATAAAGTCCACTCGCCAATCACTGGTCAACGCGTAAGTCGCGGCCTCGGTCGCGAAGAGATAGCACAGCAGCTCACCGCGGGCGTCGGGCAAGAGGCTCATTTCATGAATTCTCATCCATCCACCTTTACAATAAAACACCGGCAGACACTAGCCAAAATCTAGCGTTTATTCGGCTGCGAGCGATCCCAATGCGTTGCATCGCAGTGGCTTTTTATAGACTGCGCTGCTCAACAACATCCCTCGACGATTCGTCGGATCAGAAGTGCTGCGGATAGCGCGAAACCCGTTCTTCGGCGCTACCGCCGCCGGAACAACAGCGGGCAAATTTAGTCGGATGGGTGCCAGCTTGTCGAATCAAAAGTAGTAGATGACTGTTTCAATGACGCGACCCGACACCTCAAGTGCCGATTGCCCGCGCGGCAACCGCCGTGCTTCAAAAAAATGTTCGGCGTATTATTCGAAAATCGCGGAACCGCCAGAACGCGCATCGCCAAAATGCAGCTCCGCTCACATCGAATCACAAAACAGACGTAGATAAATGACGCAGGTTTTAGCCACGTTCCATCTCAGTCATGGACCCAAAAATCGACCGACGCTCGTCTTCTTGCCGGGTGCCCTCATCCCACCAAACGCTATCGCGCCCGTCACAAGAATCGTTAACCTACGCGCGATTGGCGTGGGCTGGCTCGAGGGTGCCGGGCCACACGACCTCCACTCGGTTGCAGCGCGCGTAGCCGTTCTACTGAGAGAGCTCGGGCCAACCGTGCTGATAGGCCATTCGGTAGGTACACCGATCGCGGCACTCGCCGCTGCGATTGATTTACGCTCAGCAAAAAGCAACGTAGTTGGTCTCGTGCTGAGCAATAGCGGAGCAAACACAAAGGGACATGGCGATGTCGAATCAGTCATCGAACGGGTTCTTCAGACATGGGGGCCGCCGCTCTGGAAAGCTATGACCGAACGCTCGCTCGGAAGCGTCTGCCCCGTCGAGCTTGTGGATTCGTTTATGACGTATCCACGCCGCATTACTGCCGAGGCGACGGCCGAGAGCTTGCGCAGTTTGCAACAGACTGATCTCACAAGCATGCTCAGCGAGCTATCATCCCTGCCGACAGCGGTGGTCCATGGAATTCGTGACCCGGCTCGCACTTTGTACCATGCAAAAAGCCTTAACAACGGCATTCTAGGCTCGAGGCTTGTGGTGCTTGAAACTGGCCATACGTCATGCGTCGAAGCGCCCGACGAGTTCGCCAAAGTAATACACGCCGTCGTTGAGCAATGCCTAAGAGCCGGCACCGGAAACACAGGTTAACAACTGGCCTTTCGGAATCAGAAAATGTGTGCGCAAGGCACTGCAGATCCAGATCAATGGCGCCCTCCCCTCGTGCCGTCTTGCACTCGCCCAGCTTCGCAGACCATCTAATCGTTTCGTATGCACAACACATGCAGACGGCTGTACAGGCTCGCCTTCGAGCGCCAAGCAGACTAGGTTTAGCTGAACATCAGAAATCGGGGGGCTGATCGTTGCCATCCTGCCGAATATTGGAAACACCATCTCGTGTAAAGCTTTGAGCGACATTCGTTTGTAAGCCAATTCGGGCAACCCAAGCGCGATCTCAAACGTCGGCTCATTCCGATCGTTTACGGGCAAGTGCCGCGAGGAGGTCGCGTGAGCGTGAAGGAATGACTGCAATGTGATTGGTGCGGTGCGCTGCCCAGAAGACTATCTATGGCGGGTTGGAGTGATCACACACGAAGTCCTCGAGCGCTTCATTGTCGAGGTGCGGAGAGTCTATTTCGAGCGGGGATCTTGCGCGTTAGCTCCGATCGAATCGATTTACTTGTCGCCGCCAAACCCGAAATCGAGGGATTCTTGGAAGTGATTGTGCGACGCCCTGCTACGAGTGCCCTCTTCGCCGATGGGCGTAAGGCCCGCAGAAGTCGACTATGAAGATAACGAACATTCATGCAGTGCAGACATTGCTGAAGCCAGTCTAGCTGCCGCGATCGTCTGCCTGCTGCCTTATTTTTGAGGGATTCTGCGGATTTTCGCCAGTACAACTAATGGATGCTGTTGGCACAGTTAGCAATCCTCGACACGTTAGGGCACATCACACCGACATCCGGGACGAATTTATGCGCCCGAATACAAACTGTCCCAAGTACCAAACGAGGTCCGCATTCGCGAGGATGTCCTCCTCGGTTACAGTTGAGGCGTCAAGCTTCATACGTCGGAGCATGAGTTTGCCTTGGCTCGACGTCACCCATGAGCGCACCAGGTCTTTACGGCTTTTCACGTCGGCGGAGTTGAAGTGTTCACGTCCTTTGCGCGACTCTTCATTCATGCGTGCGCGGACCTCTTCTTCGCGCGACGCTATGGTTCGTGCGACCGAACTCTGGGTTTCAATCTTTGCAACCTGAGCGTCAGTTTCGTCAGTCAGCAGCTTTGCCTGAACGTTGATCATCGTCCGTTCAGCTTCGGACATTTTCCAGTTATCGCGCAGGGCTCTCATCAAGTAGCCGGCCGGGCTCCTTTTCACCTGTCCACGATCAATCTTGAAGCGAGTGTATTCGACAGCTTGCTGGATGCGCGCATCGGTCCAGACCTCACGGTTCTCAGAGATGTCGGTGAACTGTTTGGTCGACAAATTGAATTCATCCTTGAGAATCTTGTACAGATGACTAGCGTCGGCCAAGCTTGCCAAGGCAGCGTCGGCGGTGTCCTTACGCTTGAGCAGGAATCGTATGCGATCGATTCTTTTCGATGTGCTCGACTCAGTTCTGGTTTCGTACGTCAGCTCGATGTCCGATACTTCGTTAATTTCACGTACCGCCGGCTCAAGCCAGTCGCGCTTGAAGTATTTAAAAATGGCCGCGTTTGCGCCCATTTTCCCGGGCCAATTTCTCATGTCTTCAACCGGTATCCATTCCGTGCGACCATCAGGAACACTCGGCAGGATCTGGTCATAAATCGCACGTGCCAGACTGCGCGTAAAGGCCGTCGAAATGCGCAGGCTCAGCCAGTGGGATTTTTTCGGATCACGGATGTGCGGAACTAACCGCGAATGCACGTCAAATCGGATGCGCCCTCTGTGGAACCCCACCATTCCCATCAGTTGGACTGAGACCCATAGGTCGTCTTCGTTGGGGTCGCGATCAAGCGGCGTATCCGTCACCTGGATTTTCGCGTCCTGCGCTTCTTCTGCGATTGTGCGCAGGTGCTTGAGATTACGGCTGTCGTAACGCATCAACCACTTGAAGTAGTTCAGTTCGACATCGTACTGGTCTCGCGCTTCCTGCTCCTGTGCAACAATGAAGTATGCAGCGTCAAGAAATCGCCGCGCCGGCAGCCCCATGTTGACGATTTGGGTGAAGAAGTTGTTTCGCTGATAACCGATTTCGCGGGTGGCTTCGCTGATCGGCGTGCCAAGGTCGAACAGGTCCTCGAACAGCGCAAGTGCCATCTGTTGAGATGTCACCCTCGACTTGCCCTCTCCGGAATTCTCCTCCGCCATAAGCTCACCAGTTCTTCATTTTCGTTGCTGGGAATGTAGCATGCGTGGGTGAGCTGTCAACACATACAACCTCACCGTCATCGGGCTACACAGGCATGTTTCCGGCCGAAAGTTGCTGGCTATGCACAACGGACCTCACCAATGCACAATAAACCTCACCTCCGTGGGCGCACTTCCGGGCCGAACGCCTTATCCCGTGAAGTCGGTAGCGGCACTTTCTTTTTTCTGCACAACGAACCTCACCTTCTCCAGTGAATCTTTTTTCTGCACAACGAACCTCACCTTTGTGTGGAATCAACCTCACCGTCGCCACACAATGAATCTCACCTTCGTGCACATTGAACCTCACTTTTGACACAACAAACCTCACTTTAGCGACGGTAAGTCATTGAAAGTAAATAAAAGTGAGTTTCTCTGTTGGTTTGTCGGTTGGTTAATTCTTTAAAAAAACAAACCAGCAAGTAGTTGGAAGGGACGTGCTAGCAGCCGGTGATGGTGAGGTCAGTTGTGCAAAGAACAAGGCAGCAAACGGGTGCCGATATGTACAACTCGAGATTGATGGTGCATAGCATCAACTTTGTTCGGTGCGTGCGTGGGTTTTTTGGTGGAAAAGGCGTTTGCATTGGGGGAGCACGTTGAGTGAAGGTGAGGTTGATTGTGCGGATTTGCGAATGGGCGCTGTGGAACCTGGGTACCAAGGTGAGGTCCATTGTGCACTCTGGGTGATAAACATCACGAGGGTATAAAGGCACAATTGAGCAAGTGCGTCCAACGGGTGAAACGCAGGGCTAACAACGTGTGGTCGAGGTCAGCATTAACGGAATGCGGTAGCTGCGATTCAAGGTGACTAGCCTTACGGGCTGTCTGTGGAACACGCTCTACTAGACGTGATTAAGGCTCTGACCGCGATTTTCACGGGATATCTCTATAATAAACAGCGATTTATAGAGCAATTTCCAAGTTGTTCCTGTATTCTGAGGTTAGTTAGAATTTATGGACAAACCTCAGAATGGTGAAAACAAGCCAACTTCCTGCTGTGGACCGAACGGTTCACCTTGAGCAGATTAGCCAGTTCGCTGAAAAAGTCTCGATTTTTACAGATGAACTACGTGACACGATCCTAGCTCCACGGCCGAGAAAGGCTGCTCCTGTCTTCAAAACAGGGGAGATTGCCGAGATGTGCAACATCGCTCACTCTCAGGTTCAATACCTTGCCACGAAGAGTGACGGAGAGTTGCCCTCGGGCACTGCAGCCGGTACGGGCCGAACCCGGACTTTCACGTTAGAGGAAGCACGCGTGTGGGTCCAGAAGGTCTCTGACATCTATCAGACTCCGCTTGTTACCGGGACACGCGAGCCTGAAGGGAAAATCATCATTACGGCCCAGTTGAAGGGCGGATCGGCAAAGACGACCACAACTATGTGCCTGGCACAAGGATTGACGTTGCGCGGGCGCAAGGTGTTAGTTATCGATCTTGATCCGCAAGCCTCGCTTTCCGAGCTTTGTGGTCTTTACGCGGAAAAAGATGTAACTCCGGACGACACCATTCTGCCTTACATTTACGACCAGGACATCGAAGGGGGATTGGAGGCTAGAGTTCAGCCGACGTACTGGGATGGACTTGATGTGATCCCAGCTCACACCGAATTGATTGGTGCAGAGTTTCACTTGCCCGCGATGCAGAAGATGAGACCAGGATTCCGCTTCTGGACGGTGCTGCGACAAGGCCTGGAGCCGCTACGCAAGCGGTACGACTACATTCTCATGGACACGTCGCCTTCCCTTTCGTACCTCAACCTGAATGCGTTGCTTGCAGCGGATGCGATGGTTATGCCAATGGTGCCGGAGAATCTCGACTTCATTAGCTCGTTGTCGTTCTGGCGGCTATTTTCCGATGTGTCCAAGAGTTTCATGAAGTATGAGACGGACAAGAAATACGACTTTATTTCGCTATTACTTTCTAAGGTCGATTATGGGCGTACCTCGTCAGCTCCCATCGTGCGTGCGTGGGCACAGAGCGCGTACGAGAGCTGGTTGCATTCGATTGAAGTACCCGCCAGTTCCGTAATGAGTACGGGCGCGCTGGCGTTCTCAACTGTGTTCGACGTCAGCAGTACCCATAGCGCGTCCAAGTCGTTGCAGCGTGTTAAGCAGCCTCTTGTCGACTACTGTCGTTGGATAGATGAAATCTATGCGGAAAAATGGAGGAACGCGCAATGAGCAACATGCGTGAACAATTGTTGGCTAAGACGGCGGGCATACGGGCAACTTCGTCTATCAACGGAGACGAGGTCAAACGTAGTACTCGAACGCAGACGGCGCCTGGTCTCGCGGGTGCATTGGCGGTCGCACAACTCCGTGTGCAGGAGTTGGAGTCCACCGGTGCTGCTTCCCAATTGGCTGTGTCGTCTGTGGTGCCAAACCCCTGGCAGCCTCGGCGAGTGTTCAATGAGGCGAAACTGTCGGAACTGGCCGAGTCGATCCGTGAAGTTGGACTCATGCAGCCTATCGTGGTCCGCCGATTTGAGGACATCTATCAAATTGTCGCGGGCGAACGTAGGTGGCGCGCGCATAAATTGGTTGAGAAGGACGAGATAAAAGCGGTCGTTGTGGATTGTTCCGATGCGGACATGGCGGTGCTCGCTTTAGTGGAGAATGTCAGCCGTGACGATTTGTCCGACTACGAAATCGCCACGTCTTTGAGGCGAACGGAGAAGGAGTTTCCGGATCGGAAACGGATGGCCGAGGCACTGGGTATGTCCCGCAGTGGGCTTTACCAGTTTCTCTCCTTTGAGAATTTGCCGGACTTTATCAGGAAGGATCTGGACGTCCAGCCGCGGCTACTTGGTGGGACCGCTGCTCAAGCGATTGTTACGGCCATCAAGAAGCATGGCGAGAGTGGAATGAAGGCCGTGCTGGAACTATGGCCGCTCGTTGCGAAGGGCGATATGGACCAGGGGAAGGTCGCGGCGGCGATTAAGGTGTTGGCAACCCGGCAAGCAACAACAGCCAATTCAGCGAGCGAGCGGAGCATTGATAAATTCTTTTCTGGGAAAGAACACGCGGGCTCAATTACCAAGGACGTCAGCGGTATCACGGTAAAAATCAAATCAGGTGTGCTCACCGACGCGCAGGAGATGCAGATTAGGGAGCTTATCAGTCAGATGTTCCATGCTGAGCCTAAGGCGACCTGAGAAGCGCTCACCGCAACAAGGCCCGCTATGTGCGGGCTTTTTTTTGCTCCTATCCCGCGTGTCTAGACTCTAGACACGAATTAGCGATATGAGGAGGTTAGGCATCCGCCTCAGCTCTGATCGCAGTGTCTAGAGTCTAGACACGCGCGCGAGTAGAAATCGTTCAGGCGCGTCCAATCGCGGCATTACCCAGTCTAATGAGAGGGTGGCGGTGGGCCCGGTCGGGTGGCGCTGGATTAATCCCAAGCCTCTCTCTGAGGTGATTTCCTCAAACGCAGGACGCACGGACACAAACACATAGCTATGTCTGCTTTCGACACCACTGCTACGCTGCCCAGTAGAAAGCAGCTCGTGCTGTAGGTGGTCGAGGCGAGCGTACGCGATGCGGCTGCAAAGCATACGGACGCCAGCTTCAACCCCCTTCCAGTTGTTGACGAACCTCGTCTTCAATACCATGCGCCGCTGACAGCGAGAATTGAGACAAGTGCCATCATGGAACGTGGCAAAACGGGCGATGTCGATCCCGATCTCTCGCCTCCACGCATTGGCGACACACCCAGCTCACCGAGTATCTGAATCCACAGGAACTACCCGTCATCCGCACTCGAAACGGTGACATTGCCCAGGTCGCCCTCCATTCTGGCTTTTCTAGCGCCGCCGCCGGCCAACCTTGGGTATGAAAACATGGGCGTCAGCCTTATCGAGTTCGAACTATTAGGGATCTGGATAACGGAAGCTACAGAACCCTTCTATTAAAACGCGGGAGCTCAGAGGACTTGGAAGAAAGTGGCTAAACGCGTTATCCAAATCCTTCAGGCACTTTGTAAAAAATGGACTGGGCATCCTCGAGCCAGGGCACATCGAGCTACTTGCACCATGCTGTCGCGCGCTTTGCCATTGGCACACAGATGATGAGCTAGCCACTGTTGGCATAATTAACATCGCGCCGAAGACGAATCGGTACTCACGAGCGAAGCGATGCAGGTGCGTCGCTGTTCGCCCTTGTCTGAGGACGTGGAATCAGTACCTGGGTTCACCGTACTGCATCGAGCACACCACGAAGGACGGGTCCGACGTCTGGGTTATCTCTCTCTCACTGAAGGGTGAGCTTGACCTGTATCTCGCAAAAATTCAACTAACGGTCAATCACAATATTCCCTTTAACTGAGGGCGCATAGCTAGATGGGAATGATTCAGTAGATGCACGCCTTGCATTAAGGCACCCGCCACGCTCGAAGCAGGTGAGGGCGATCGCTGCGCGGATGGGAGACTGAGAGAGCGAAAGAGAGTCGGACGTGTCGTCCTACAAATGGTTGAGCGGATGCCGGAGGATCGTGTCGTGCTCACCCGCAGACGCGCCCCCGTCGTCTAGCTTTCTGGGGAGGGTCCCATAGAGATAGTGTTTATATGGCGGCGAACCCTCAAATAAATCTAACCTGAATCAAAATGGATTCGACATAAAACTACACATTATGCGACTAATGTTTAGTAGTTTGCCTCCCGGGTACCGCACCGCGGGGTACTCTGCCGTCCGACAACGGCCCGCATTCGTTGATAGGTGCGCTGGATTTCCTGAACATCGCGCCCGATATCGGATGCAAAAGCGGGTTAAGAGGGTTCTTCCTTCAGCACTGAGGCTCACGGACTGCGTGTGAGCGCAATCCGCAACGCGTCACGGTCGTGAAACAATTGAGACCCGATTGGGGCAGCGTGAAAGCCACGTCTACCATGGGATGGCGGAGTTGAGGCGAGAATGTTTCACGCTGCCGCGACGCCCTTTCGGCTCGACACGTTCTAAAAGAGGTTTTTTCGCTCGCGAACCGTGAAGTGTCCTCGGCATTGAATATTTGTATCATATGATATGTAAAACGTGTTAAACACTACGTCCTGAATGTCATCTTTTGCTCCGCGATATGCAGCTGAAGTGTTCGGGACGTGCAGGCACCGGAATTTCCTGGAAGAGCGGGGCGGACGTCGGCGCGGCGAACGATGACACGCTCGGCCCAGCAGTCGAGCGTTGTCGAACCGATCGCGCCAAATGGAGTTTTGGTCTTTCGAAATCATAAACCCAATGAGGTCTGTCCCGTGCGGTATCTCCGGCCCAGGCAAATAATCGGCTGTCTTTCGCTTAAATTGGAGAACGCGAACATGAACAAACAGAAACTCATCGATGCAGTCGCAACTGAAGTGGGAATCGCGAAATCCGCAGCAGCAGAAACGATCGACGCATTTTTGGTGACCGTGACGAACGCGGTGGTTAAGGGCGACTAGGTTTAACTCATCGGGTTTGGATCTTTCAGCATAGGCGCGCGTGTGGCTCGAGCCTGGCGCAACCCGAAGACTGGCAAAGCACTGCAGATCGCCGCGTCAAAGACCGTTACGTTTACGGCTGGCAAAGCGTTCAAGGACGCAGTGAATCAGTAGCGCTGAACGCGTTGTCCGCCCGTGCGGAAGGCCGGCGGTGGCATGAGCTCGGCTTGATACCGGCGGCCTCACGCTTGAACAATTGATCGTCGAGCAATCTCAGATTTTCCCACCTTACCGCGCTACGTCGCTCGACACCATACGCGTCCAGCGAACGGTTCATGCCACGCTCGCTCCGTGCCTCACCCCGCACCTCGGCAATCCGGTCGCCGTAGCGCGCCAACGCCCAGCGCTTGGGATGCGCCTTTAGCAGGAGACGGGCGAGGAGGCTGACACGCTTGGTGCCTGGCATAGCTGCGAAATGAACGCGTTCATTGGAAGGAAGAGCGGCTGCTAGTCCGATTTCGGACGAACCAGTGGCGATACCCCTGTGCCGGCGAGGAATTGACGTAGTCGTTTTTTTGGCCTCCGCCACCTTGTGCATCGGCGCCTCACTCATTTGCTGGTCGTGCAGTGCAAGTAAGCGTTCGATCACGGGTGCGTTTTGCTCGCTGATTATCCACTTGCCAGATTTCGCCGCGACGCCAAGGGCGTTTTCGAATGCCGCTTCAGCGCGTTCGTAGCATTCAAACGGAATATCACCGAAACCAAGGCGCTGAAGGTAGTAAGCCATATGCACCGAACGGACCAGTTCGTTGATCTGATGCCGGTTCGCGCTGTCGCTTCGGCAAGCAGCCAGAGCCAAGTGATGTACGAGTGACAGCTCGCGCGCCGATTGCGCCGCCATGGGCAGCAACAATGACTTGCTCAGGGGTTTTCGCCTGGCACCCGGATGGGTGGTTTTTCGTTCGTTCCCGCCGGGCGCGTATCTTAAGCAAAGTTCCCAAAATATAAGTGTGCCTGCAGTCGGCGCCTGAACCGTCCACTCGTCGTCGGTGCCCGAAGCCGCAGTCGAAACGGTTCGCCTTTTTCGTGGCGGCGAGACTTAAGCCCGCTGCGGGTGAGTCGAACACGGACCACTGGACGACGAGTTCATTGCTCCAAGCGCGATGTTAGCGACCGTTATGTCGAGGTGTCGTTTGTATCGTCTGTGAGCACGACACGATTGCGACCCGCCGCCTTCGCGTTATAAAGTGCACGATCAGCCCGAATGATCGTGTCGTCAACTGACTGGCCTAAGCGGTGACCTGCAACGCCAGCCGAGAACGTAAAGCGCATGTCACCTTGCTTGCTTGTAATACTTAGCATAGCGATACGCTCACGTAGTCGCTCCATCGCTTCGAATGCGTGGGACACGTCGGCCTCCGGCATGAGGATGAGAAACTCCTCGCCTCCCCAGCGCGCGAGGGTGTCAACACTTCACACACTTGCGCGCGCCACTTCGGAGAAACAACGCAGTATCTGGTCGCCGCCAGCGTGGCCGAAGCGATCTTTGAGTTGCTTGAAGAAGTCAAGATCAAGCAATGCTACGGAAAATGGCTGCACCGCACGGTCCACACGCGTCACCTCGGTCAGCAGCAGTTCCCGAGCGCGGCGACGATTGGCGAGCCCAGTCAGATCGTCGAGCGTTGCAAGGTCCTGGATGGGGTTCAGTGCCGCCTTTAGATCTACACGTTGCTGTTTCAGTCGTGCTTGCAATGCGCTCAAACTCGGCGTCGCTGCTTTGCAGCAGTTCGATATCTATAAAGTAGCGCGACCAATGATGTCGCACCTGGACGCGGAACTTGGATACACGGTTTTCCTCGGTGTATGGGGCAATCATGGACCTACGATCGTATATAGAGTGGAAGGCAGCAAGAGTTCCCCGCTGCTCGAATTGCGTATAGGGAGTGTGCTCCCGTTGTTGTCGTCGGCGTTGGGTCGCAACTTTCTCTCATTTCTTCCAGATCGTATAACGCAGGAGATGGTCGAAAGGGAGTTGGCTATGATCGAAGGCAATGCACGTATTCAGTACGCCAGCGATATCCCAAAATCCATCGAGGACGTTCTCCAAATGAAGATGCGTGTACGGCAGAAGGGCTTGAGCAATTGCCAAGATGCTTTGTTGCCGCATTTCACATCGCTCGCGGCGCCCATATTTGACCAGGCGGGCGCGATTGTAGCCGGCATCACCGTCATGGGACCCAGTCCGCTGCTGGACCCGAACGCTAAGACAGAGGTCGTTCCGATTCTGCTGAAGTGCAGCGCAGATGTCTCGGCTGCCGCAGGATGATACGGCTAGCCTGATGGTTTTGTCGAAGTGATCCCTGTAATCTCCCAGTTGCGCAATTCGAATTACGAGGGATTTTGATAATCACACTCCCCGTAGGGCGGGTTTGTTGGCACGCGTTCCGATTGACGGTCAGTCTGCTAACGCCTCCGATGCCTGCTCAGAATCGCCGGGAACCGAAACGAAAACACCTCCCCGTTTTGGGAGGCTTAGCAGTGTAGAGAAGGGGGCTGCGCGCGATGAGTTGCTTCAACCGAGGCGGTGATAGCTACTCGGTGTGCTGCCTGTCAAGTGTCTGAAGGCGCGGTGAAATGCGGTGGGGTCGTCAAAGCCAATGTCGAAGGCGATTGATGACAGCGAGTCATCGGTCGTGATCAGCCGTTGGATCGCAATATCGCGGCGCAGCTCGTCCTTGACGGCCTGGAAAGTCGTTCCTTCTGCGCGAAGGCGGCGAGCCAGCGTTCGCCCGGAGTAATGCAATGCTTGCGCGACCATGTCGACGGTGGCGATCTCGGGCAGCTTCGACTCGAGATACAGGCGTACCCGGTGGCTTGCAACCTGATCGCTGAATGACGTGAAAATCCAGTCCTCTGGTGCGCGCGCGAGAAACACCCGTAAATCCGACTTGCGCTGACGGATCGGCAATCCGAAGTAATTGCGTCGAAGTGCATTGAGGTTTGCGCACAGTCAAACAAAACCGGCCTGGGGAATAGATAGAGGTAGTCACCTGCATGTGCCGGCCGCGGAAAATCGAATTCCACGTGTAGCAACGGAATCCTTTGCGCTACCAGCCACGACGCGATGCCGTGCGCCAGTTTTAGCATCAGCTCCATACCCAGCACGCTGATCTCAGGGCCGCCGTGTGGTCTAAGGACAGCGATGGGCGCGCGATCGTCGGCCATTGACGACTCGATGTCTACATCGTCGAGGACCAGATGGAAGAATTGCCCGAAGCGATGCATTGCAACTTCGAGCCGTGGCGCATCAAGCAAGCTCAGACACAGATATTTTAGAAGGCCGTTGCGCAGCGGGCGGGAGAAAATCCCGGCCATTTCATCGTCCAGTTCGACGGCTAGCATGCGGTAAAGCGCGGCGAACTGCAGCTGTGTAACGCGTGCGCCCCGTTTGCCGAGCAAGGATTGGGCGATGCCCGCGCGAGCCACGAATCGGTCGATGGATGCTTTTCCAGCATTGACGCCGGCAAGAAAACCATTGACGAGGGAAATCGGGACGGTTGCCTGGGGTGATGTCATGGCTGACGAGTAGAACTCTACCTGAATGAAACCCTGACGATGCAGTGTTGGATACTGGCAGATTTTGTCATGAAATCGGCATCATAGGGCAATCGGCCACACGGCATTCGGCGATATGATTGGGAATAGCTTGCGTGGTTAGCAGCGACACGCGATGTCCGAAATCAGAGGAGGTGCAATGAAGATTCCGTGCCAGCGAAGAGAGTGGTCGATTACAACATGGAAATTCAAGTCAAGGAGGACGGCACAGGTGTCGACATCGCGAACGTGAAATGTCGATGAGTCTGTTTGTCGAAATTGCCGTTGAAGAAGCCGTGCGTCTGCGTACGGCGTTGGCGATCGGCGCCGACCGTGCGATCTTGATCGAGTCGAACGAAGAGCCGCAGCCGCGGGCCATCGCCAAGCTGCTGAAATCGCTGGTCGACAAGGAACAACCGTGACTGGTCGTCCTCTGCAAGCAGGCAATCGACGACGATTCGAACCAGACCGGTCAGATGCTAGCTGCTTTGGCCAAACTGCCGCAGGCGAAGTGCGCATCGAAGGCTGTCGTTGCCGACGGTAGGGCTAGCGTCTAGCGGGAAGTGGGCGGGCAGGGCGGAAACGCGGTCGCTCACATTGCCCACCGTGATCACGACAGATCTGCGCCTAAATGAACCACGATATCTCATACCTCAGCGTCGCAAAGCATTCTTCTCTCAACCGTATCACAATATGGCGTAAGCCAAAGCTCAGTGGCGGTAGAACTTCCGTAAATGGTTTCGAGATATATCGCCTTGGGAAAACCTGCCCTGATTTCCGAGTGCATCTCTCTGTTCAGAAGCCAATCAGTTTGGTGTCCTATAAATAATTAAAATTCAATTTATACATCTCACTTGGGTTTCCCGAAATGTTCAAGCCACGCAAATGCTGATATTTCAGGTGGCTGAAGGTCCGTACGATCCCACGCATTTTAGCGCTTTGCTGCCGCGACTGCGCGCGAATGAGACCCGAAAAGCGACGCGCAGTGGCAGCCTTTGTCAATGAAAGGGCAGCTTTTGACATAGGTTGATGGTGCTGAGGACGCTACGATGATGTGTCGGGATTGCGTTGCCGCAGACTCAATACCTAACGCAAGGCGGACCTGGTCCTGCAAACTAACCGCTAGGAGATCGATGTGACATACATGGCGCCCATAAAAGAAGTGCTGTTCGTGATGAAAGAACTAGCTGGTCTCGAATGTCTCTCGACCTTCGCGGGCTTCGAAGACGCAAACCTCGACACGGCTCAGGCCGTGCTCGAAGAGTCGGCGAAACTGTGCGGGGAAGTGCTGGCCCCGCTGAATGTTGAAGGCGATCGCAATCCAAGCAGTTGGAAAGACGGCACGGTCACCACAACGCCCGGTTTCAAGGAGGCGTTCCGCCAGTTCGCCGAAGGCGGCTGGCAAGGCGTACAGCATCCGATCGGCTATGAAGGCCAGGGCCTGCCCAAGCTGATCGCCACGCCGTGCGTCGAGATGCTAAACGCATCGAACCTGTCGTTTGCGCTGTGTCCGTTGCTGACTGATGGCGCGATCGAAGCGTTGCTCACTGCCGGCACCGAAACACAAAAACAGCGGTTTGTGCCAAAACTGATTTCGGGGGAATGGACCGGCACAATGAATTTGACGGAACCTCAGGCCGGCTCCGATTTGTCGACGGTTCGCTCGCGCGCGGAGCCGCAAGTCGACGGTTCGTACAAGTTGTTCGGCACGAAGATTTTCATTACGTGGGGCGAACACGACATGGCAAAGAACATCGTACATCTCGTACTCGCGCGCACGCCGGATGCGCCCGAAGGCGTGAAAGGCATCTCGTTGTTTGTCGTGCCGAAGTTTCACGTGAACGACGATGGTTCGCTCGGTGAGCGCAACGACGTGCATTGCGTGTCGATCGAACACAAGCTCGGTATCAAGGCGAGCCCGACCGCAGTGCTTCAGTTCGGCGATCACGGCGGTGCAATCGGACATCTGATTGGCGAAGAGAATCGCGGCCTCGAGTATATGTTCATCATGATGAATGCGGCGCGCTTCGCGGTCGGCCTGCAGGGCATCGCAGTGTCGGATCGGGCGTATCAGAAGGCCGTTGAGTTCGCTAAAGAGCGCGTGCAGAGCCGGCCCGTCGATGGTTCCGCAAACCACGCCGTCGCGATTATCGCGCATCCGAACGTGCGCCGCATGCTGTCTACTATGCGCGCACTCACCGAAGCGTCGCGGTCGCTCGCGTACGTGGCAGCCGCGCATTGCGATCACGCTCATCGTCATCCAGACGCAGCGATGCGTGCCGAGCATCAGGCGATCTATGAGTACCTTGTGCCGGTCGTGAAGGGCTGGAGCACGGAGTTGTCTATCGACGTGACGAGCCTCGGCGTGCAGGTGCATGGCGACATGGGGTTCATCGAAGAGACCGGCGCTGCGCAGTATTACCGTGACGCGCGCATCCTGCCAATCTACGAAGGCACTACCGCGATTCAGGCGAACGACCTGGTCAGCCGCAAGACCGTGCGCGATGGCGGCAAGGTGGCAAAGGCGTTACTTGCCGGTGTGGCTGAGACGATCGAAGGGCTTTGCGCCGAGCCAAGCGCGGCCTTCGTCCCAATGAAGAAATACCTGACGCAAGGACACAATTCGCTAGGCGCCGTGGTCGATTTCATCGTGACGAATATGAAGAGCGACCCGAATGCCGTGTTCGCCGGCAGCGTGCCTTATCTGAAGCTGGCGGGCATCGTATTCGGCGGCTGGCAGCTGGCGCGTGCGCTACTCGTGGCAACTGCAAAGCACGACGAAGATCCGTTTTTCTACCGCGCCAAGATCGGAAGCGCGCAGTTTTATGCCGAACACGTGCTGCCCCTCGCGTCGGCGCTCGAGGCATCGATCACCACTGCAAAGGGTGGGGAGAGTTTACTGGCGTTGTCGAGAGATCAGTTCTAACAAGCAAGCTGTCGTGACAATCGCAAAATGGCAGATCGATCCCTCTTCGCGGTGGGGCGACGAATACAGCGCACGCGAGTCGATGGACCGATAGCTACGGCGGCTCGTTCCTCTACACATGGACGATAACCAGGTGATGGTGGGCTTTGTCGTCGGGCCGGGTATTCGAATCCGTATCTCTCGCTATCCGAATATGTGATGCGGGAGCGCGTCCATGCGCTGACGAATTGGAGCAACGTGATGGGCCATGCGACGAACCGGTTAAGTTGCAGCGAATCCGTGGCTGCTGTGCGCTCGTGACAACGAGTATTCGGCGGACAGGGAATTGCTGCCATAGCAGAAAATTTTTAATGACGCGCTGTGCAGGTCCTCAAAGAAACAACCGTGAAAATCGAAACGTTAGGCGTCGTACGTGCTGGCACGATGGGTAGCGGAATCGCGCGGACGGCAGCAATTGCTGGACTTGAAGTCGTTGTGGTCAACATGACAATTGCCGCGTTGGTCATACGCTTCACTGCAGTCGCCGCCAGCCTCGAGCGGGCTTGTTGCAAAAACAACCTCGAGGCGACGACATGTGACGCAGCGCTCGCCCGCATCCAGACGTTGACCGACTATCGGCGCCTCGCTGCCACCGATTTCGTGATCGAAGCAGCCACCGATCACCTTGATCTGAAGGTCCGTATCCTGAAGCAGATTGAGTCCGTGTTGCGACAGGATGCGATCATCGCGTGGAGCACATCATCGATCTCAATCACCGCTCTCGGCATGACCCTCGATGATTCATCGCGCGTTATCGGCTGTATTTCTTCAATCCGGTGCCACTGATGCCGTTCGTCCAGGTCATTCGCGGCTTACAGATGAGCGCCTCGACTGCCGCAATGGTTAGCGAACATGCGGTGCGCTACATAGATTGGTTACTTGAAGGTTCAATGCAGGCCAGCCAGCGTCCTTCTAACATGACTAACTTTCCCGCTCTGCCATCCATGTTCGCGGCATCCTACGCTTAGAAGGACGTCCCGACACCATTGCCTTTTGTTGCAGCGACGCTAAGGGGGCTATGAGCAACGCGCAACGTCACATTGTGAAATTCAACGCCGATTTGCGAAAAGCTATGCTGCGAAGCAGCATATGCCCGTTGCGCATGGTCCAACTCTTTTTCATATTATGAAAAATACGCTGTATCACATTGATTTAAATCAAGAAATTAATAAATTGTTAGCACGGGCTGCGGGTCAAATCCCGCAGGAAGTTAGATACGCTATTACATGACAGCAAAATCCAAAAACGGCCAACTCAAGGCTGGCGAACCGCTGTCTAACCAAAAGGTATCTTTATAATGCAAATCTACGTAGAACCTTTACCGAAGGGCCGCTGGGGCCCGATTGACGGGTATGCCCTCGAATACTCCGACGGAACAAAGATGGCCAACCAAGTCTTCCGCTCGGAGAAACTTGCCGTCAGTGAGGTCAAACTGCGCGGTTGTAAGCCTCTGCTCGCAAAGGTACGCATTACCGACAAGCGCGACGCGACGCACTGGGAGGCCACCGACTAACGTCACGTCAGAAGTTATCGGCGTCGCAACGATTGGAGGAGTTCAACTGGTTGATCATCGAAGCGAGGTTGCCGATGTGGACTCCGGCGCGGCCAACGACGGTATCTGCGTTGTGGCCGTGGTTGAGCGCTGTAGTCAACCAATGTGTTCGTTGTTCCTCAGATCATCCTTGCAACCGCCTACACGCAACAACGGCAAAGAATGATGCTAGCCGCGATATGGTCGCCATTTCGTATGGAATTCCTGAGCTATATCCCCAGGATAAATTTCATCATCGCGGGACACGAGCGCACTCATGATTGCAGTTGCAACGACTTCAGGGGATACCTTAGGTAGGGGCAGGCTCGCACTCATTGCGGTATCCATAGGCCCGGGATAAACACCGATCACTCGTACGCCCCACGGCTGCAACTGAGCGCGCATCCCTTGTGTAAGCGAGTGTGCCGCCGCCTTCGATGCGGAGTACGAGCCGCACTCTACCAGGTGCTCAAACGCCAGTATGGAAAGGAGATTGACAAAAGTCCCTTCTCCACGATCTTTCATCAATGGGGCGAGTGCACGAGCCAAACGTAAGGGTCCAAAAAAGTTGACTTCCATTTCTTCCCGCGCCGCACCTTCGCTACGGCAAAATAAAGCGCTATCTTGCCGATTGCTACCAGCGTTATTGAATACCAAACTCACATCAGCTACGAGCGTGATCAGAGCATCGATGCTGTCTGGAT
Organism: Caballeronia udeis; assembly: GCF_044909315.1. Lineage (GTDB taxonomy): Bacteria > Pseudomonadota > Gammaproteobacteria > Burkholderiales > Burkholderiaceae > Caballeronia > Caballeronia udeis_A. The sequence continues at coordinate 33,259 of NZ_JBIYEB010000023.1, read as the reverse complement.
CGGTGAGATCAAGCCGCACTGGGATAATTAGTCGGTAATTAGAGGCATCGGCGATATTGTCTGGATTGCGTACTGCGGCATACACTTTACAATCTCGGTCTGCTAACGCACGTGCTAACGCCAGGCCGAGCCCACCGTTTGCGCCGGTGACGAGCGCTGTGCGGCCTTCAAAAAAAGATTCGCTCTTTGAGTTCATTTGCGATCCACGTTGAATGAGCTATAAGAATGCTCTCGATGAAATCGATCCGGCGTCTGACCATCAGAAGAAAATGCCTGAACGAGACATTTCTCCATCAGCTGCGGTGTAGTGGAATTTCACCGAGCCGGTTAATCTAAAGTCGGTCAGCGTTTTCTCTACAAATCCCCCGACTTTGCTGTCAAAGGTTCGGTCCCGCGTTCAGCGGATGAGCTCAAGATCGTCTCTTGCGTAGAGTAATAGCACGTCGCAGAAACACGCATGTTATGGGCAACCCGCTCCTTGACTGCCTCGGCATCCGCCTCAAGGAATGCGTCTAATATGTGTTTCATATGCATCAACGCCAACTCGCGAATGGCCTTGTCACGAAGCGTCGCGAGTCGGACGGCTTCGACATGATCGCGTAAGCGGTCAATTGTCTGTACGAGATGGGGATTGGGAACCATTCCAACCCAGGTCAAGCGGAAAGCGTCGGACGAATCCATGAAGCCTGGGATATCGTCAATAGCGTAGGCACGCTCGGCCGCGGTGACCATCGAACGCATCTGGGAAAGCCCCTTGATGGAAGCGTTCTTGCAAGCATCGCCAGCCGCAGCGGGCTCAAGCAGGAGTCGAGTTTCGAAAATATTGGCGATGTCAGTCGGAGTAAAGCGGCGCAGAACGAACCCGCGCGAGGTTCCTTCAAGAAAACCCTCGCTCTTCAGTTGCAGCAATGCTTCCCGCACGGGCATACGTGAAACGCCCAATTGACTGGCGATCTCATGGTCAACCAGTTTGTCTTCGTATGTAATCTCGCCACTTCGCATTTTGTCGCGCAAGTGACGGTACACCCGTTCCCGGATGCTCTGTTTGGGTTCCTGCATCGCGGTGTTCGGTGTCGCTTTCGCTGCCACGGTTAACGATGTCGGCATGACTGTACTTCCATCTCTTCTACGTACCGGTTGAGGTGCGCAAACAATCCATGAGCTTGCAGCGATTCTAGCCGTTGCCTTGTCTACGTCATGTGGAAACACTGTAGCTTTGAAGAGCGCTTCGCCTTTGATTCGCAAGATGTCGCGCTCCTGATTGTATGACGGGCGATCGGCACGTCATCCTGCCCTATGTGCGGAAGCGGTCACCAAAGCGGCCGATTTAATTTGGTCTCCACCTCGAATCTGCGTAGACCCTTCCGAAAACGACGCTGAGCCCAAGCAAAATCGCTTGCCTCCCCCGTACAAAAGGGGCTAGGCACTTTCAGCGTATTCTAGCATGTCTCATGTCGTAAAGTATACTATTGTTTTTAACATAAGTTATTGATTTTTAAATGAAATTTGTGCAAATAATAATTTTCTTGATCAAATATAGTAAACAATATACTGTTTGTTCCGTGGTGAAGTTATTTGATCCAGGCGGCTGCCAGCCGTCGCGCAATGTCAGCACAGTTGCCGTATGACCCGCCTGAAGGTTCGGGCGAAGGCCACTTTGGAGAAGACGATGGCCGGAATAACGATAAAAATATCAGGGGACAGTGCCAGAAAATTCACGGGATATCTGGCGCTGCCACCCGCTGGGCGCGGCCCGGGCCTGGTCTTGTGCCAGGAAATATTTGGCGTGAACGCGTTCGTCCGCAAAATGGCGGACCTGTATGCCGAAGAAGGTTACGTGGTTCTTGCTCCGGATTTTTTCTGGCGCCAGGAGGAAGGAATCGAGTTAGAGCCGGATGAGCCGAGCATCAAGCATGCGATGCGTCTGCTCGAGGGGGTCCGCGATGAGGATGCTGTGTCCGATCTCAACGCCGCATTGACTGTCTTGCGCCGGCGTCCGGAGTTGGATGGCCAGTGTGGTGTCGTGGGATTTTGCCTCGGTGGAAAGTTTGCCTATCTGGCTGCGACGCATACCGATGCCGCCATTTCCATCGGCTATTACGGGGTAGGAATCGAGGATCTATTGGATCGTGCGGATCACTTGAAGAGCAAGTTGGTGCTTCATTTCGCCGGCAACGATGCCTTCTGCGACGAGTCGGCGCGCGCAAAGATATTCGCGGCCTTACAGCAGCAGAAGAATGCAAGCCTATATGTTTATCCCGGCGTCGATCACGCATTCGCCCGATTCGCGAGCCCGCATTTCGACAAGCGGGCGAGTGCGCTAGCCCATGATCGTTCGATTGCTGCGTTGCGTCGCACCCTTGGACCGGATTTCGATCTTGAGGTGCTGTGGGAACGGCACCTTCAGTTGGAGTTCGAGGTTCGCGATGCCGATGCAACGATGGCGACGATGGTCTCTGAACCCTACGTCAATCATATCCCGACGATGACAGGTGGAGTCGGTTATACGTCGCTCAGGCGTTTCTATCAGCATCACTTCATCCATGCCAATCCTCCGGACACGCGACAGATTCCAATCTCACGCACGGTCGGTGCCACACAAATCGTCGATGAGGTCCTGTTCTGCTTTACGCATACCTGCGAGATTGACTGGCTATTACCGGGGGTGTCACCGACGGCGCGCTATGTTGAAATTCCGCTGGTGGGCATCGTGAAATTTCGTGGCGACAAGTTGTGTCATGAGCACATTTATTGGGATCAAGGGAGTGTTCTGGCTCAGATTGGTTTGCTCGATGCCGAGCACTTTCCGGTAGCCGGCATCGAAACTGCCAGGAAAGTCATGGATGAAACACTGCCGAGCAATACCTTGATGAAACGCTGGGCAAAGAGTGCTCCCGACGCCCCGTGACGTAAAGAGCGCTGCTCATCATTTCCGGGTGGCCGTACTCCGCACATGACGTCCATTTGCCGGACGGAAGGGTTCGCGAGTTCACCCTCAACGCTCGATCGTGTACTACATCACCGTGTAGGAACTTATGGAACTGAAACACATTGATTGCCCAACGGACGTGAGCGAGTGGAACGTCGCTCCGTCGCAACGCACGCTCCCTGCGCTGCTGAAGGCCCGTGCCACAGCCCGTGGCAATGCCATTCTCTTTTCCGATCGTACAACGGTATGGACAACTTCTGATGCGCTAGATGCGGCTGCGCGACGGGCCGGCGCCTTGGCGGCGGCAGGGGTGAAGCGTGGCGATCGGGTAGCACTGATGTGCTCGAACCGTGTGGAATTCATGGAGATCGTGCTTGGGTGTGGTTGGCTCGGCGCAATCGTGGTACCAGTCAACACCGCGTCACGAGGCCCGCAACTGCAACACGTTCTCGAAAATTGCAAAGCACAACTGATCGTAATAGAAGCCTCATTGACCGACGCGATTGCTGCGCTCGATTTCTCGAGGGTTGCCCTGAAGGCTGTATGGCTCATTAATGACGGCGCGCCGGCTAAGTCCCTGCCAGTCTACTGTGAACAGCTTCCTCCGAGAGGCGAGGCACATGAAGCCGCCGATGTCAGGCCCGGTGATACGCTCGCCATCCTTTATACATCGGGGACATCCGGTTTATCGAAAGGCGTCGTCTGCCCGCATGGACAGTTTTATTGGTGGGGCATCTACTCATCAAGACATATCGGGATCACGGCAGGAGATACGCTCTATACCGTCCTGCCGCTGTTCCATACCAATGCCCTGAACAGTTTTTTCCAGGCCCTGGTGACGGGAGCAAAGCTAATCGTCGACAAGAAATTCTCTGCAAGTCGATTTTTTGCGGCGTTGGTTGAGACCGAGGCCACGGTAACGTACCTGCTAGGCGCGATGGTCCCCATCCTGTTGTCGAAAGCGCCAACAGACATGGAGCTCCGCCACAAGGTCAGGATCGCCCTGGCTCCGGGTGTGCCGGAGCAATTTCACGCCAGTTTCACCGAACGTTGCGGGATTCACCTGCTTGACGGATTTGGAACGACAGAAAGCAATTGTGTCATCGGGTGCGGTGTTGCCGACCAGCGTGCAGGATGGATGGGACGTGTGGCGCCGGGTTTTGAAGCGCGCGTCGTTGACGAGAACGACGAGCCGGTGCCGGACGGACATCCTGGCGAGCTGACCCTGCGCGCCTCGGAGCCTTTTGCGTTCTCGAGAGGCTATTTCTCGATGCCCGAAGCGACAGTCGAAGCGTGGCGCAATCTATGGTTCCACACCGGAGATCGGGTTATTCGTGATGTTGATGGCTATTACAAATTTCTCGATCGGCTTAAAGACGCGATCCGTCGCCGTGGCGAAAACATCTCATCATTTGAAGTCGAGCACGTCCTGCTAAGTCATCCCGCGGTCGAAACCGCCGCTGTGTTTGCGGTGAGGTCCGAGCTTGCCGAAGACGAAGTAATGGCTGCACTCGTGTTGCGCGACGGCGAGATCCTTGAGCCGCTTGAGCTAATCCGCTATTGCGAGCCGCGTCTACCGTATTTCGCAGTGCCGCGCTTTCTCGACTTTCTGCGCGAGCTACCCAAAACCGAAAACGGCAAGATCCAGAAGTACAGGTTGCGCGAGAAAGGCGTGACCGAAAGAACCTGGGATCTCGAAACGTCGGGATACCGGCTCAGACGCTCGTAGCAGCGATGCCCGTCGGGTGCTCCAGCCATAATTTGAGACCCGCAAAGCGCGCAACGAAGCATTGACGGACTATTTTTATCTTGCCGCAAGGCGGCACAGAGGAAGCTGTATGGCAACGGCGCAAGGTTCTCCAACGTTTGTCGCGACGCCGGTCGCATTCGAGCATGTTGCCGTCGGCTCTGGAGCGCGGCCAATCGCCATCTTATTGAGCTACGGGGGTGCCGGCGATTGGCGCGAGGCCCTGCTCATGCTGCACGCAACACTGCAATGCATGACATGTTGGCGAGGAGATTGAACATGCACTCACGCGATTTTTCCGGTGTGATGGTATGCGCTGGAGTGGAAGTTCCATATCGGCGGCAGGTTCCCGAAGGTACGACGGGTGATCTACTCGCGCAGGCGTTTCGCATGGCGCTCGCCCAATCGGGTTTCGCTGCAAAGGAAATCGACGGACTCGGCGTGGCGTCCTTTACCCTTTCTCCCGATCACGCGATTGACCTCGCGTGGCGCCTTGGCCTTTCGCCTCGGTGGTGCATGGACGACTGCCACGGCGGTGCCAGCGGAGTCAATCTGCTCCAACACGCGGTGCGTGCTATCCAGTGCGGTGACGCGAATGTGATTGCGCTCGTATCGGGCGACCGCTTTCAGCCCTCGGACTTTAAGCAGCTCGTTGATCACTACAATCTGACAACGCGTGTGTGGCTGCGCCCGCTCGAGAGCGGCGGCCCGAACGCGCAGTTCGCCATGTTGACCCAGCAGCATGCGCAACGTTATGGCCTGTCGCGCACCGATTACGGCGCGCTGTGTGTGGCGCAACGTGGATGGGCATCGCGCAATCCTCAGGCGGTTTATCGCACGCCACTGTCAATCGATGCTTATCTGGACGCACCGCTCGTCGCTGACCCACTGGGCCGTTTCGATTGCGTACCGGTGGTGAGCGGCGCGAATGCGATCGTCGTTGCGCGTACGGACCTCGCAAAGCATGGCACTCGCGTTGCGGTGCGCGCACTGCGATGCGCTTATAACGTCGACCACCAGATGGGCGACGGCCTGCAGACGTCGCTAGTCACGCTCGCGCCAGCATTATGGCGCGACGCAGACATGACGCCGGACCAAATGGATCTCGTGTCTGTATACGACGACTATCCGGTGATGGCGCTCGTGCAGCTCACTGACCTGGGTTTCGCGCCTGACGCGGACCTGCGCGCGCTGATCTCGCGGATATCGTCCCATGAATTGCCGGTCAACACGTCCGGTGGACAACTCTCCGCGGGGCAGGCTGGCGCGGCAGGCGGCATGCATGGACTGGTAGAGGCGGTCACTCAACTGCGCGGCGAAGCGGGCGAACGACAGGTGCGGGGTGCAACGCGTGCACTAGTCAGCGGTTACGGGATGGTCGAGTACCGGTACGGCATGTGTGCGAACGCGGTGGTGCTTGAAGCTGTCGGCGGAGGTAGCCAATGAGTCTGACGGTCTCCAGTTGCATCCGCTGCGGCACGACTGTGTTCCCGGCGCGCTACCTGTGTCCCGTGTGCGGGGGTGCCGAATGGTCGGAGATCGAAGCAGCACGCGGCACAGTGACTGCGCTGACGGTGGTCCGGCACCGGGTCGGAGCACACAACAGCGGTGGCGTTCATCTGGCAAGCGTTGCGATGCAGGCGGGTCCAACCGTAATCGCATGCCTTAAGTCGGTCGCGGAGAAGGGCGATGCGGTATGCCTTGCACTGGACGAGCAACATCGAATCGTGGCCAGCCGCAGTTAATGCAGTTGTGTTGCGTTGGCGCTAAAGGCGCTGTGCTCGAGCGGCAGGTGGGTTTGAACTGTGACTTATCAATTCGGCAGCAGTGAGAGAGAAAAGAATTCATGTAAAAAATACCTGATACTTCTTTCGGTATCCTATTTACATATCGATTCGATGATGTAGAAAGAAGCACAGCGCTTGACGGCATCATTGGGCGCAGTCTCACGCGGTCCAGCACTCAGAGTGGAGATCGCGCAAGGCAGACGGAAGGCAGCATTTCGCAGGGCAATCGGTCGATGGCTTCAGCCACCAACTCGCGAACGATCGCCTTGAACACAACTCCGGGCGCCCGACGATGACAGCATCCCGGACCGTACGGACCCTCGTTGCTGTGATAGACAGGAGCATGAACATGGCAGGGAACACTTACGATAGCTATCGGGAGAGCGTGGCGGGCCGTGCGAACGTCGCAGATACGCCGGCACTCGCTGCCTACTATCAGCAACTCGAACAACTCGACGCAGGCGCGCTATGGACCGTTGCCAACAAGATCGAGCCGTGGCAGCCGAAGTCCGAATCGGTGCCGGTGCTGTGGCGCTATCGCGATCTGCGCGAGCACGTGCTGCGCGCGGTTGAACTTGTAACCCCGGAGCAGGCGGGCCGCCGCGTCGTGTATCTGAACAACCCAGGCCGCCGCGAAGTGTCGGCCGCGGTGGGCTGGCTGTATTCCGGTTTGCAGGTGATGAACCCGGGGGAGGCAGCCTCGGCACACTCTCATTCGGCGTCGGCGTTGCGGTTCATCATGGAAGGCACCGGCGCATACACGATCGTCGATGGTCACAAAGTGATGCTCGGGAAAAACGATTTCGTGCTGACGCCGAATGGCACCTGGCACGAGCATGGCGTTGCGGCTTACGGCACGCCCTGCATCTGGCAGGACGGCCTCGACATCCCGCTGGTGAACGCGATGGAAGCAGGCTTTTACGCGGTGCATCCGGACTTGCAGCAGGCGATCACTCACCCGGTCGACGATTTGACCGCGATCTGGGGCGCAAAGGGCCTGCATCCGCAGAAAGGGGACTGGGACAAGCGCTATTCACCGCTATTCAAGTACGAATGGGAACCCACCTATGAGGCGCTCACGCAATACGCGCGCGTATCGGACGGCTCGCCGTTCGACGGCGTGCTAATGAACTACGTAAATCCAGTGAACGGCGGCCCGGTGATGCCGACGATCGGTGCAAGCATGCAATTGCTGCGTCCAGGCGAAAAGACTCGCGCGCACCGTCATACCGGCAGTTTCATCTATCAGGTCGCGAAGGGCAGCGGTTGTTCGATCATCAACGGCCAACGCTTCGAGTGGACGGAGCGCGATATCTTCTGCGTGCCTTCGTGGGCGTTCCACGAGCACTCAAACGCTTCATCGTCGGACGACGCGTGCCTGTTCTGTTTCAGCGATCTGCCTGTCATGCACTCGCTCGGGCTGTACCGTGAAGAAGCCCTTGCGGAAAACGGCGGCCATCAGGTCGCGTCGGGCTGACTGCAATCGGCCTCTTTCTAACCCGTTTCTATTTGCTGCCCGGAGAGGGCGGCACTGATGGAGTCATTTCATGCGTCTCGTTACCTACCGTCCGGAAGTTTGCGCTGCTGCCCGTCTGGGAGCTATCGTCGATGGAGCCGTCATCGATCTGGCGCGCTTCGGTGCAACCACTGGACATCCGCTGCCGGCGAGCATGCTCGAATTCATTGACCTCGGTCCGCAGGCCGTGCTCTCCACGAGTTCGCTGCTCGATGAGCATCGCGGCAAGTGGCCGGTCGGTGTTGCCGTGCCTGTGCAGAACGTCAATCTGCTCGCTCCGATCCCGCGCCCGCGAAAGAATATTTTCGGTATCGGCTTGAACTACGTCGAGCACGTTTCCGAATCGAGCCGGACGCTCGATACGTCGAAAGATCTGCCGAAGGAGCCAGTAATCTTCTCGAAGCCCCCGACGACGGTGATCGGCCCGGGCGATGCGATCGAACACAACAGGGAGATCACGCAGCAACTTGACTGGGAAGTCGAACTTGCCGTGATCATAGGCACACGCGCGAAGGGCGTAAGCGAAACGGATGCATTGCAGTACGTGTTCGGCTACAGCGTCATGATCGACATAAGCGCACGCGACTGCCGGCGTGCGGGCCAGTGGATTTATTCGAAGGGGCAGGACACCTTCGCGCCGTTCGGTCCGTGCATCGTCACCGTTGATGAAATCCCCGATCCACAAACGCTGAACCTGAGCCTGACGGTCAACGGTGTGATGAAACAAAGCTCGAACACGCGCCACATGCTGTTCAATGTGCCCGCTTTGATTGCGGACATCAGCAAGGCCATTACGCTGGAGCCGGGCGACATCATCGCAACTGGTACGCCCGAAGGCGTCGGCGCAGGTCGCAATCCGCAGGAATGGTTGTGGCCGGGCGATGTGGTTTGCGCTCAGGTTGAAAGCATCGGAGAACTCCGCCATCCGGTCGTGGCGGTCTGAGCCTGTGCCATGCGTATGACGCTATCCGGTCGGCAACTGGCCGGCGTCAAATCTCCCCAACAAAGTGCGAGACGTCTTCCATGCTGAATCTTCCGCAATTCAAAGCAGCGGCCGTGCAGGCCGCTCCCGTATTCCTTGACACCGACGCTACCGTCGACAAGGTCTGCGGGCTGATTCGCGAAGCCGCAGACAACGGTGCGCGCCTTGTCGCGTTCCCCGAAGTGTTCGTCGCCGGCTATCCGTACTGGAACTGGGTGATGAGCCCAGTCGAAGGTAGCCCGTGGTTCGAGAAGTTGTGCAGATCCGCCATCGAAATACCGGGGCCGGAAATCCGACGCATCGTAGGGGCAGCTAAGGCGAACCATATCAACGTCGTGATCGGCGTGAACGAACGCAGCCGCACGGGCATTGGCACGCTCTACAACACGCTCGTCACAATCAACGACGAGGGCCGAATTCTCGGGAGACATCGAAAGCTCGTGCCGACGTGGGCCGAAAAGCTGACGTGGGCCAACGGAGACGCGTCCGCGTTGCGGGTACACGATACGAGCATAGGGCCGCTCGGCTCGCTTGCATGCGGCGAGAACACGAATACGCTTGCCCGTTTCAGCCTGCTCGCGCAGGGCGAGCTTGTGCACGTAGCGAGCTATATCTCGCTCCCCGTCGCACCGCCTGATTACGACATGGTCGAAGCAATTCGCCTGCGAGCTGCCGCGCATTGCTTCGAAGGCAAGGTATTTACGGTGGTCTCATGCTCGACCATTTCACCGGAAATCATTCAGGCGATTGGCGCGTCGCACCCCCAGGCTCGCGATTTGTTGGCGCGTCGAAACAGCGCGTTTTCGGGGATTCTCGGGCCTGACGGTCGCGTGATTGGTGAGCCGCTAATCGATGACGAGGGCATCGCCTACGCTGATATCGACCTGTCGCGCTGTATCCAGCCGCGCCAGATGCACGATATTACCGGTCACTATAACCGCTTCGATGTGTTCGATCTACGCGTGAACCGCAAGCCACTCGCGTCCGTGCAATTCAACGATGAAGGCAGCGGGGCATCGGATGTCGATGCCGAAACAGTGCAACTCAATGCTTTCGAAACCATGGAGAGCAAATGATGGTTCAGCAGCGCGTTCTGCGTATCGGGCAGATTGTCCCGTCTTCCAATACGACGATGGAAACCGAAATCCCTGCGATGTTCCGTAGGCGCGAGCGAGACTCTGACGAGCGCTTCACATTCCACTCTAGCCGCATGCGAATGAAGAGGGTCGTGAAGGAAGAGCTCGAAGCAATGGATCGCGATAGCGACCGCTGTGCGATCGAGCTTTCAGATGCTCACGTTGACGTGCTCGGCTATGCGTGCCTGGTGGCCATCATGAGCATGGGCGCTGGCTACCACCGGGTGTCGGAGAAGCGCCTGTTCCAGCGGACGATGGAGAACGGGGCGCCTGCCCCCGTGGTGACGAGCGCAGGCGCGCTGGTTGACGGCCTGCACGCGATGGGCGCAAAACGCGTCTCGATAGTCTGCCCTTACATGAAGCCGCTGACGAAGTTGGTTGTTGAATACGTTGAAAGTGAAGGTATCGAAGTGAAGGACTATATTGCGCTCGAAATTCCGGACAACCTGCAGGTTGCCGCGCAGGACCCGGAGAAACTGCTCGCCATCTATAAACGTCTCGATCGCGGCAACATCGACGCCCTCGTGCTGTCAGCCTGCGTCCAGATGCAGTCGTTGCCGTCGATCCAGAAGGTCCAGGACGAGTCGGGTGTCCCGACCGTGTCGGCGGCGGTCGCGACTACGTGGCAAATGCTGCGACGTCTGGAAATGCATACGGAGGTCTCGGACTGCGGCGAACTTCTGTCCGGCAGGTATTAAACGTGAGACCGATATCGGCGAACAGGCGGTGAGATCACCCGAACATAGTCTGCGTTCGCCATACCTTGAACTTGTGGGGAGACCGGTATGAACTCTGATATATCGATTGTGAGCGGTCCTGCGGCGACGCAGGTACCCGAAGCAACGTTGCGGCGCACAGTGCTCACTTCGGTGATAGGACAGGCGCTGGAATGGTACGATTTTTTTCTGTATGGCACCGCGGCCGCCTTGGTGTTCGGCGATCTCTTTTTCCCCGCTGGCACGGATCCGCTCGTTGGAACCATTCTGTCCTTCGGTGGATTCCTCATTGGCTTCATGGTACGGCCGATCGGCGGGATCGTATGTGGACACTTGGGCGATCGTGTTGGACGTAAGAATGTCCTCATCCTGACCTTGCTCATGATGGGCAGTGCCACCTTTCTGATGGGATTGCTGCCTACCTATCACAGCATTGGTATCTGGGCGCCTGTGTTGCTCCTGGCATTGCGTGTCGTCCAAGGCCTTGCAGCGGGCGGTGAATGGAGTGGAAGCATTCTTATCATCAGCGAGAATGTGCCAGCCTCGCGGCGCGGTTTTCTGTCCGCATGGAGTCCTGCCGGGGCAACAACTGGCTTCGTGATGTCATCTGCGGTATTTCTTCTTGCTCAAATGCTGCCGCATGACGCGTTCATTCGCTGGGGTTGGCGTTTGCCGTTCCTCGCTAGCATTGTCATTATCGCCCTGGGTTTTTACGTCCGCAAACAGATCCCGGAAAGTGCTGAGTTTGTGAAGGTTAAACGAGCCACGGTGCGCGTTCGCATGCCCATCGTCGAAGTGCTCCGGCGTCATCCCAAAGAGCTCTTGATGGTAATGGGATTGCGTTTTGGTGAAGGTGGCGCGTCGTATATTTTCTTCGCATTTTCGCTGGCGTACGGCAAGTTCATCGGCCTGTCCAGCAACCTGCTGTTGGGCGCCCTGACGGTTTCCATGGTGCTGATGATCCCCTTCTCGCTATGGTTTGGTCATATGTCGGATCGCATTGGTCGCCGCACGGTATACAGGTGGGGTGCACTAGGCGTCATAGCGGTCGCGTTTCCTTTTTTCCTGATGCTTCAGTCCGGGCAGGCGTGGGTGATCGTGCTGGCCTACGTTCTGTCTACCAGCGTGGCTCTTGGTGCCCTTGAGGGCGTGCAGCCGGCCTACATGTCGGAGCTTTTCAATGCGGATGTACGCTACTCGGGCTTGGGACTCGGGCGTGAAGTGGCCTCGGTCCTCGGAGCGGGCTTATCTCCGATGCTGGCTACTGCCTTGCTGGCGAAATACCGAAGCCCGTGGCCGGTCGCCATTTATTTAGCACTGCTGGGTCTGTCTATCGTTCTCGCGCTGAGATTCACCCCCGAGACTTTGCCGCCCGAACAGCGCGCTAAGGAGCGATCGGCATGAACGCCATGGTTTCACGCCTGGTGCACGATCTTGAGGCGGGAGAGATCCGCGATGGCGACCGCCGCTACCTGATCATGCGACCCGATGTACTCATGGGAACGTTGAAAGGCCTGGACGACATGACGCGCGGGCGCGTGCTGAGTTCTCTAGCCAATTCCGCGGCGCTCCATGGCGGACGCAGCGTGCAGGCTTACGGCCAAACAGCTCCCGGCCGCGCGTTGCTAGAAATTATGTGTGATGCATCGGCCGGTCTCGGCTGGGGACGATGGTACATCGAAGAGAGCGCCGAAGAACTCAAGCTGACTGTACATAACAGTCCGTTTGCATGGGGTTACGGCGCTTGCACCCATACAGTCTGTGCGCCGATAGTCGGCATATTTCGAGCCGTCGCCACCCAGTTCTTCGGAACCCCCGCCGTGGTTGAGGAATTGGAGTGCGCGGCGATGACATCTCAGCTGGCTTGTCACTTTGTCGCTAGTCGGAAAGGTGGCACTTTACCCGGTAATCCGCAATGAACCACCTGTCTCAATATCGCAACGACCCCGACGCCATCCGAGCGTTGTTCGACGAAGATCGGGTGCATCGGGATGTCTACCTGAACGAGGAGCTCTTCGATCTCGAATGTGAACGACTGTTTGTTCGGAGCTGGGTCTTCGTCGGTCACGCCAGCCAGGTACCCAATACGGGCGACTTCATCACGACTCAGATCGCCCGTCAGCCGGTCATCATGATCCGGCAACCCGATGGCACGATCCGCGTTCTGCTTAATCGTTGTGCCCACAAGGGGACAATGGTGATCTCTTTGTCCTCAGGCAACGCCGGAAAGTTCCTGCGCTGCCCCTATCACGCTTGGACCTATCGCACGGATGGCAAACCACTTGGCGTGCCGCTGCGCATTGGCTACGAAGGCACACGGCTACACGAGTGCGAAGCGTCTGCTGGGCTTGGCAGTCTGGCTTGCGAAAACTACCGCGGTTTTGTGTTTGCGCGTATGTCACCCGAAGGCATTTCCTTTCGTGATTACTTCGGAGATATGTTAGGCATGCTTGACAATCTAGCCGATCGATCGCCCGCTGGTGAAGTGCGCGTGGCCGGTGGCATTTTGCGCAGTGTGATCCCGTGTAACTGGAAGATGTATCTCGAGAATGTTGTGGACGCGGTGCACCCGATCTCCACCCACGAATCGGCCTGGCAAACCGCTCGAGACGCGGTGAAAACGTGGCCCAAGGATACGCCGTGCCCGATGGAGCTGGAGCAATTGCTGCCATTCGGCTCAGGCTACGAGTTCTATCAGCAAGCGGGGGCGCGCGTTTATGCGAATGGACATTGCATCCTTGGTACTCGCGCTAGCATTCATTCCGGCTACGGCGCGCCGCCGGGATACGAAGACGCAATGCGCACAGCGCACGGGGAGAAACGTGCGAAGGAAATCCTCGCATTTGCCCCCCAGAACTCTGTGTTGTTTCCAACTTTGGCGCTGAAGAGCTCGCCGCAGACCTTGCGCGTAATCCGCCCACTCGCTGCCAACCGAACACTTGTCGAGATTTTTGCCCTGGCACCCGTGGATGCGCCTGACGAACTGCTGCAGCGAACCTTGACTTACAACCGGCTCGTATTCTCCCCGATGTCCATCGTCGCACATGACGACATTCACGTCTTCAAGACCATGCAGCAGGCGTTGGCTTCCAGCGGCAATCCATGGATAAGCTTACACCGCGAATTCCAGGTCAATGAAGGTAGTCAATTGCCCATGGATGTCAGCGGCAACAATGAAATTCTGATGCGCAATCAGTTTCGCGCCTGGGTTGACCTGATGGCTACCCACGATTGATTCAATAAGAGGACTGAGTGCAGGAGTTATGCGATGAATGCTCACGCTGGAAAGATACTGGATTTGATTGTCGACGAGGTCCGCGCTGTGACAGCCGAAATCAAGACGTTTCGCATGCATGCGCCCGACCGCACGCCATTGCCAGCCTTTGCTGCGGGAGCGCACATCCGTGTGTGCGTTTCGCCGCAGGATGGTCGTCAATGGCGACACTATTCGCTCGTCAACTTTGAACTGGGTGCCCACGTAACACTGAATCCCGGCACTTACCTGATCGCGGTGCGACGAGAGGAAGGTGGACAGGGTGGTTCACGCTGGATGCACGACAACGTATGCCTTGGCGATACGTTGCAGGTGTCTGAACCGGAGAACGCATTCGCGCTGGACGCTTGCAATCGCGCAGTGCTGATTGCCGGTGGTATCGGCATTACCCCAATTGCGTCGATGGCGACCGCACTGGTCAGTGCGGGGTATGGCTTCACATTGCACTACAGTGGTCGCAGCCTCCCGGATATGGCATTTGTCGACAAACTGCGCGTACTGGCCGGCGAACGGCTCCATATCTATACCGATGACCATCCATCGAAGAGCCTGAATCTGGCGGAACTTTTTGAGACCCTTCAGTTGACGCAGCCTCTCTACATATGCGGACCTAAAGGGATGATCGATGCCGCTATCGCGCTTGCGACTGCGCGAGGCTGGCCACGAGAGAATATTCACGTCGAGCTGTTCGCTGAGGCGGCGCCTCAGGCAGGCGACCGCGAGTTCGAAGTGGAGTTACGCCAGGCCGGGATGGTGCTGTCGGTCCGATCGGACCAGACAATACTGGACGCTATGATCGAAGCAGGTCTAGATCCGATCTTCGACTGCCAACGTGGAGAGTGCGGCATTTGCCAGACTTCGGTAATCGAGGGCGATATCGAGCATCGCGACTATTGCCTGACTGACGTGGAAAAGCGGGCGGGTCGCGTCATGCAAATCTGCGTGTCGCGAGCGCGTGGCCTGAAGCTCGTGCTTGACGCTTGACTGTTGGGGGAGCGTCCAGACCAACGGGCTTCGTTTTGGTCCACTGCCATGTCTTCTTTCTAGCGTGTTCTGTCGGACGACCGCCGGCACTCGACGAAATATAAGGAAACAACATATGGAAATCGCTGGCTCTTTGCGCGATGCGCTGATCGAATTCGTGTATGACGAAACGCTTCTGCTTGATGAGAAGCGCTTCGAGGAATGGTACGAGCTTTTTACTGAAGACGGCACGTACTGGATGCCCCTTGCGCTAAATCAAAGTGATGGTCTCAATCAAGCTTCGCTCATGTATGAGGATCGCTTGCTGCTTAAGCTGCGCATCGACAGGCTGAAGCAGCCGCGGGTATTTTCACAACAACCGGAAAGTCGCTGTCTTCACGTACTGCATCGTCCAGCGTTATATGCCGTCGAAAATGGCATCTACCGAATGCGTACCCCAATGATTTATACCGAGACACAAGGAGACGAGCAGCAGATATTTGCCGCTACGGTGTTCCACGATCTCATAGTCTTCGACGATGTGCTCAAGATCAAGGTCAAGCGTGTCAACCTGCTCAACTGCGACGCCGCGTTGCCGGCGATTCAACTCTTCATTTGAATTGTGGTTCCTTGTACATGAAGCATGTTTATGTCCCTGCCAGCTGAGATTGGGGGCGTCCGAGCTCGGTATTGTCGCGCTCAGTGTCATTCGCACGTCCGGGTGAAGGGTGAAAGGAGTCCGACGATCATTGGTTTCTCGAAGCGGCGGCGTAGGGTCTCACGCAGAGAATTATGAATTCGTGGGTTTACTCGGGAGTGCAGAATTAATTTCTATAATGTTATCTTATGTAGTGCTAGTCATCTCGTCGAAAATTGAGGAATCAAAGAATTTCCCCACGTCGTCTACTAACTAAAATTTTGGAGAACAAATGAAAAGATTACTTCTCGCTTTTGCAGCATTGGGAACATTCACTGGCGCAGCCCAGGCACAAAGCAGCGTGACGCTGTACGGTATTGTTGACGCAGGTTACGTCTACGCGAACAATATCGGCGGTAGTAAGCTTTATGAAGCAACCGGGGGTGCCCTCCAAGCCGATCGTTGGGGCCTGCGCGGCACGGAGGACCTGGGGGGGGGCCTGAAGGCAGTGTTCGTGTTGGAGAACGGTTTCAGCGTATTCACCGGCAAACTGAGTCAAGGCGGTGACGAATTCGGCCGTCAAGCCTACGTTGGCCTGTCGAACCAGTTCGGTACAGTCACCGTCGGTCGTCAATACGACTCCGTGGTGGACTATACCGGTACGCTCGAAGTTGGGGCCCAGTGGGCGACGTACCTCGGTGCGCACCCGGGCGACCTGGATAACATGAACAACACGCTTCGGGCGAATAACTCGATCAAGTTCACGAGCAGCAACTATAGCGGTATCAAGTTCGGCGGCTTGTATAGCCTGGGCGGCGTAGCAGGTCAATTCAACCGCAACCAGATTTTCTCGGGCGGTGTTGGCTATGTGCAAGGTCCGTTGCGGTTGGACGCAGCTTACTTGAACGTCAAGAACCCGAATTACTCCTTCTTCGGTAACAACTCGACGTCGAGCGCGACTGGTTCGAACATGACCGGTTCGACGGTGTACTCGGGCTATGCATCGGCTAAGACGCAGCAAGTGATCGCCGCCGGCGGTGCTTACACGTTCGGTGCGGCAACGGTCGGTGCAACGTACAGCAACACGCAGTTCAAGGATCTCGGACAAACCGGTCTTACTGGCGCAACGGGCCAGACCACAGCCGGCAGCGCCAAGTTCCACAACGCCGAACTGAACTTCAAGTATCAGCTGACGCCGGCTCTGTTGCTGGGCGCTGCATACGACTACACGAAGGGCTACGGCGTGAACGACGCGAAGTACCACCAAGGAATCCTTGGCGCGGACTACTTCGTCTCGACGCGTACGGACTTCTACGTCGACGCGGTTTATCAACACGCATCGGGTACGGATTCGACCGGCCATACGGCTGTTGCAGACATCAACGGACTCTCGCCGTCGTCGACGTCGAATCAAGTGGCAGCGGTTGTTGGAATTCGACACAAGTTCTAACTAGAAGTAAAAGTATCCAGTGTTCGAACGGCGCTTCGGCGCCCTTCTTTGAGATTTTTCTCCTGGCCAAGAAGTTTCTTTTTGCGAAATCGATCACGCAAAAAACGTCGACGCTGCGTCGCCGTCCACGACGGGCAAACAGATCATCGTCACGGCGTCCATTAGACACAGCTTCTGACTTTCTTTATCTCCCGGTAGCTGAAGACGATCTGGAGACCGTTTGCATGATGCTTCGCTCTAGGCGCATAGGGATCGGTTCCCTACGCGTAACCCAGAGCATTACCCCGTTCAACTTGAAGGGGAGGTCACGAGGCTAGATTTAGCCGTGGACATCGCAGGATACGATGTTTGTGTAATGAAGGGACTCGATAGATATGAAACTTTCGTTCGCTCAAAAGCTCTGGCTGCCACTGATCCTGAGCCTGTTGTTTCTCGCTGGAATTTCGATCTACAACGCCTACCAGACTCGGGAAATGCGTCTGGACGAGCGTAAGGCGGACCTGCAACACGCGTCGGAGGTTGCGCTGAGTGTCGTCAAGACTTTTGGCGACCAGGCGGCTGCCGGCTCAATTCCTTTAGCGGAGGCCCAAAAGACTGCAATGGCCGCCATTCGCAACATGCGGTTCGGTCGAGACGGTTATTTCGCGATCTTGGATTCGCAGTTGACCATTCTGATGAACCCGGCGCAACCGCAGTTGAACGGCAAGAACATCGGCGACTTCAAGGGTCCGAACGGTGCTTTCCTCTTCAGAGATATGCTCGCTGTTCTCAGGCGTGACGGTCAGGCCCTTACCCTTTATAGCATTCCGAAGCCGGGGGGCACCGAAGCCTCGTCGAAAATTGCTTACGTCGTAGCGTATCAGCCGTGGGACTGGATTCTCAACACGGGGCTCTACGTCGACGACATTGATACGGCGTTCCGCTCGGCGCTGTACCACAACCTCGGGGTTCTAGTGGTACTGGCCGGCGCCCTGTCGGCTGTGGTGGTGTTGCTCAACCGCGGCATTCTCCGCTCACTGGGTGGCGACCCGTCGTACGCCGCCGAAATTGCCAAGCAGATTGCCGGTAACGATCTGACTGCCGTGGTGGAGACGGCGCCGAACGATCACTCGAGCCTGCTGTATTCGATGAAACGTATGCAGGAGCAGCTCACGCAGACGATCGGCACGATCAAATTCTCGGCCGACTCGATTGCCACCGCCACGCACCAGATTGCGGCGGGCAACCAGGACCTGTCGCAGCGTACGGAAGAGCAGGCTGCCTCGCTCGAGGAAACCGCGTCCAGCATGGAGCAACTGACCTCAACCGTCATCCAGAATGCCGACAATGCCAGTCAGGCCAACCAGCTTGCTGCGCAGGCCGCCGAAGTGGCCGAAGAGGGCGGCGCAGTGGTGTCGCGCGTGGTGGAAACCATGGACGGCATCAACGCCAGCTCAGACAAGATCGCCAATATTGTCGGCATCATCGAGGGCATCGCCTTCCAGACCAATATCCTGGCGCTGAACGCGGCCGTGGAAGCCGCACGGGCAGGCGAACAGGGACAGGGTTTCGCGGTGGTCGCCTCAGAAGTGCGTTCGCTGGCGCAGCGTTCCTCGGCGGCGTCCAAGGAGATCAAGGAGCTGATCCACGATTCCGTGGAGCGGGTCCGGGTAGGTGCCGGTCATGTGCAGGAAGCCGGCACAAAGATGGCCGAGATCACTCGCGAGATCAGGCGCGTGACCGACATCATGGGGGAAATTACCGCCGCCTCGCAGGAACAGAGCAAGGGCATCGGCCAGGTCAACCAGGCGGTCACACAGATGGACGAAGTCACGCAGCAGAACGCGGCACTGGTCGAACAGGCAGCCGCTGCCGCCAGCTCGCTAGAGTCGCAGGCGAACGATCTGAAAGCGTCGGTCTCGATGTTCAGGCTGAACGCCTGACGCAGAGCCGAGGTGAGCGACTCCGTCGCGCAAACGCACACGGGGCGGCTCCGGCGTGTGCGAGGGCGCCGGCCATGTCATCCCCGAAGGGGCTCGCCATAGTCCATTAGGGAGCACAAACTACCGAGGCTGGAGAATGTGAAAACTATCGGGAGCATCCGTATCACGGGTGATTGGTCGGCAGAGCAATCCGCGGGGGTTGGCATCGAAGGTGCGCCCCCATCGTTGACAAGCCAAAGACCGCACGCGTCACTGGCAGTCAGTGAAACGTTGAACCATGTGATTGTGCAAAACCGGACATTACGGGCCGGCATGCGTATCGATGGTGTCGCTGTCAGTGAGCCCACTGACAGGGACACAAATGGACGCCGGAGGTCGACGGCGGATTTGTTTGCGGAAATCAAAATTGGTGTGCTCAAGCTTTGAAGTCCTCACTATAGGATAGGCTACGAAAGGGGAAACGCCTCATGTCTTCGCCTTCGTAAGAAACGAATCGGCGAACGCCGCGGAAAGGGGAACGGTTCACCACGCTCGTCTATGGAAGGCGCATCGCGATGGAAGATCAATTTCAACTGCTATGGCGAAGTCGGCTGGTAATCAGGTGTTGAACCATCGGATGTGCAAATGGCAACAGACGTATTGGTCGCTGTGGGTCGCCCGCCCATTGGCACAACTTCAACGGGCTGCCGCCAACAGTGGCCTAGGCAATCGCCTCACGCTTTTCAAGCAACGTAGCGAGCTGCCAGCTGAGGTAGCTGCGTGCGTTGGTTGCCTATCCGCTTAGCTTGCGTCGCGACGAAATGATGGCGGAGCGTGGGGTTGCGGTCGATCACTCCATGGTGCACTGCTGGGCCATCAAGCTTCTGCCGGTGCTTGAGACGGTGTTCCGCCGCTGCAAGCGGCCAGTTGGCAAGATCTAGAGGACGGACGAAACCTGCGTGAAGATCCTGCGTGAATGGAGTTACCTCTACCAGGCCGTGGACAGGGAAGACAACACATCGATTTTCGTCTGCGAACCAAGCATAGCAAGGCGACTGACCAGTGTTTTTCGAAAAATCGCTCTAGCAAAACAGCGTACCCGAGACGGTGACTATCGACAAAAGCGGAGCCAAACCTGGCCGCGCTGCACGCGGTGAACGCTGGGCGCGACACACCCACCAAGGTTTGTCAGGTCAAGTATCTGAATAGCGTGATTGAGCAGGACCATTGGGCAATCAAACGCATCGACGGACCGAGGTGGGGTTCAAGGACTTCCGCCACGCGTGTCATTCTGAGTGGCATCGAGATCATACATATGATCGCCAAAGGGAAGATGAAACACACTGACAAAATCAAGCCATCTGCAGCCTGCCAGTTATGTTCATTGATAATATAAGTAATACTAATAATATCGCCTTTGTAAGACTCAACCACCTTACTGCGACAGAACCCCTTTCGAGGCCCCAAATACATGACCGAAATATCCAGCAAGACCATCAGCGGCCCCATGATCGAACTGCGTCCCGACGACAACGTGGTGATCGGCTGTGCCACGTCCGATATCGCGCCAGGCACAATGGTGCGTGGTCACAACTTCCAGTTCCGCGGGTTCGAAGGCGACGACGCGTTCGGAGCCGACTATCGTCCTGTAGATATGCTGCCGGTTGCCGAACGCGCGACATTTCAGGGAAAGGAACCGGGAGCCGCACTTGCTGACGCACGACGGGTAATCCTGGGTTCGCGCGCATGCAAACTGTGGCACCAAACCGGAAGCTATGGACTTCTCCAACTTGAGCCATACGTGCTCAGTCTTTGCTTGTTCTTCCTGGCAACACAGGCATGGGCCGGACCGGTAGAGTTTGGTCTATCGGAGTTTATCGGGCCGTGGCCGAGCATGGACTCGCGCCAATAGCTATCAGAACACGAGTCGCTGGTGGGGCAGCAGAGTCATACACTATTCAACCTGATGAGATCACTGGAGGCGATGCCAGGGGACTAATGTATGGGCTACTCAAGGCTGCCGAGCAAATTCGGAGGAGCGGGCGAATCGTGCCGACCGCAGGTAAGCCGGCGACGGCCATGAGGGGTATTCGGTACTTTCTTCACAATGAGGAAATGGAGAAGAACTGGTACTTCTCCAAAGAGTACTGGGACCAATATTTTTCGATGCTTGCCTGAGACCGGTTCAATAGGTTTAACCTTGTATTCGCCGCTCAGACTAATTACCTCGCTCCCCCCTTTCCATTCTGGGTCGACCTACCGGAGTTTCCGGAAATTCAGGTGCCAAGACTATCTTCGGCGCAACGACAACTAAACCTACAAATGTTGTGCTACATCAGTCAAGATGCGGCCGAGCATGGTGTTGACTTCATTCTAGGTGTGTGGGAATTCAACGCTTGGTCCTCTGTCTCGACCTTTAGCACTCAAACACCCACCGCGGACGGTATCACGGATAAGAATATTGGTCCTTACATCTATGCGGCTTTAAAGAAAGTCTTGCAGCAGTGTCCAGCGATCAGCAGCGTTCAAATACGCACAAATTCTGAATCAGGAATACCCGCCGCTCAGCAGGTCAGTTTTTTTCGCGATTGGATATATCGCGCCATTCGGGAGGCCGGTCGGCCCGTCACATTGGATCTGCGTGGATGGGTCACGAATCCTGAAATCTTAAATGCAGCCGTGAATGCGGGAATACCTCTGCGGCTATCTACAAAATACTGAGCGGAGTTCATGGGGTGGCCTTACCAGCCAGTCGAGACATTTCCGAACTATTCTTATCTCGACTTCCTGAAGAAGCCGCGTCCATATGATTTTTATTGGGAGGTCTGGGCATTAGGCTCGAACCGAGTTTTGCTATGGGGCGATCCCGCGTATGTACGACGCGCAGTACCTACGTTTTCGCTGTCCGATAGTACTGGATTTGAGATCGATGTCCCTATGGCGCAAAAAGGCTATGGCAACGGACCGGGAAAATGGGAAATCTTCGATAAGGATCAGTATGTATCGCACAATGATCGGAAATTCTGGAATTGGGAGTTTGAGCGTTACTGGATGTTTTACTTGCTTTGGGGACGGCTGAGCTATAACCACACCGCATCGGAAGATGTGTGGATGACTGAGCTGCGCAGCCGCTTTGGGGATGCGGCTCCGGATGTATCAACGGCCTACCAGGCCGGAAGCCCTGTCGTCTCCGAAATTGTTGCCGCTCACCTCGCAGATCCAAATATGTACATCTGGCCCGAAATCAACCCAGGCGGATTAATCGCAGACTGTAAAGATGTACTCCCGAGCGATCAGAGTTTCATCGCTAGTCCGGCCGAAGCGGCTCGAAACGTCGTACAGAACCTTGCATCGGCAAAGCAGGGACCACGCGAGACTGCTGAATTATTCGACGGCATTGGTTCGCAGATTGAGGCGGCGGTATCAAGAGCAGGGTCAAAACTGGGAGGTAGCCACGAATGGCGCGGTACAGAACCAGACTTGCTCGTACTTGCTGACCTTGCCCGTTATCATGCCAGAAAGCAGGAAGCCGCCTATTCGCTAAGTTGGTTCTACGAAACCGGGAAACTTGCTTCGCTGGATCGTGCTGAGGCTGAGCTCACCAAGGCACTGGATATTTGGAAGAATTTAGTTAAGCTTACCGACGGTCTTTATTCAGATCAGGTGATTTTTGGTCCGGATGATTTTGGTTCCTGGAAGGACAAGTTACCTTACGTCTACTACGATCTCGATTGGATTCGGGAACTGAAGCGTACTTTGAGCAAATACGGTGAATACGATTTTCGGTTTGAATTCGGTTCTAATTTGCCGCTTCCAAGGCTGGTGCCCAACGGGATAATCAATTCATCAGCAGGAACTCTTTGATTCCTCGCTTTACCCTAGTATATCCAGGGAACATGTATCCTGAGGAGTCCGGCTATGGATGGTATGGTTCCATTTTAGGGACGATTACTGCACACGAGCGTCCGCTGATACCCTATGAGGAAGTCCGCGCAGTGTTCGTGCCAATCCTGAACACTTGTCGAGCGACGTGCTTTTCAACGGCTATCTCTCCGTTCCTGAAGGAGTGACCTTCCGTGTTCGCACGGGAGCAGGTACGTTTGAGGTCATGATTCTCTATCCCGACCACTCCGAAGCGAGGGAAATGTTGTCGGCCCGTGAGGGAGTTGTAAATACTACGTTCCCCTCGGATCACCCCCGCAATATTTGTGGCTTGCTGCTCCGAAACCTGGCGAGAAAAACCGCACCACCTGCGGAGGAGCATTATCCGTTGGCCCTCGCGCGCCCAAGCACTATCCACACGCAACCCGGCCAGGTTCCAGCCGGGCAGCCCCTTCAATTGCAGGTGCGAGTAAGTCGGCGCACGAATGTCACAGGTATTCGTCTTCATTATCGGCAGCTCAATGCTCTGGAAGAGGTTCACACGCCTGGAGGCATCGGGAGCTAATGCGGTGTTCACCATGCGGGCTGAAGAAATATCCGGAAAGTTTGACCTTCTCTATTACTTCGATGTTCTTAACACACAAAATGGAGGCTGATTCCAACCAGATCCCACGGTCCCGAGCCCATATTATGTTTTGAAGGTTAGTTCTAAGAGTTCCTAACAAATAAATCTTGACGTTGTCGTCTGCGGGTGAGGCAGCAGGCGATTTCATGAACGCTTCGTGTATGACAGCGAGGCGTTCGAATCGAATGCTCTGGCGCTTGTTCGATAACGCTGATAGGGTTATTCACTGTATCTTCACCCACGCAACCATTTCGATTGAGCCAGGTTGTCAGAGCGCGTTATTGCTCGAAGGGCTTCCCATTGGGCACAAGCCGAATCGCGGTTGTGTGCTGTGACGTACTGCATTGCCCTTGTGCCACGAGTGGAGGACTGCGATGCTACAAACGGTCATATTGAACATGATTGCCCCGACCCTGCCTACCGCTGGTGTTAGTGAGGGTCGAGACTTCATCATGGTACGTTGATACTGATTCGTGGCCTCCGCCGCAGCCTCGGGACGGGGAAGTCTCTTTCATTCGACAAAATCGATTAAATGGTAGTACTGTTGAATTATGAAATTTATCGATATATCATACACATGTAACAGCTCGGAAAACAGCAAAGGGCAAGTCGAAAAAATCAGAGCACGCAGTGGGATTACCGTGATGATCGCCGGGGCGGCAGTGATGCTGACAGTCGTTCTGCCGTTCTGCATCGCGGTCCAGGCAGCCGTAAGGTTGACGGGGAGACGGTGGTAGCAGTAAGCGATGAAGAAAGCGAAATCTCTTTATCAAGGTCACCGCTTCCCTGCCGTCGTCATTGGTCTGTGCGTTCGCTGGTATTTCCGGATCAGCTGAACCCACGCGACGTCGAGGAGTTGTTGCCTAGGCGTGGTGTGGTGGTCACCTACAAAACGATCCCTTGCTGGTGCAAGAAGTTCGGCACTCGATTCGCAGACCGCGCCAAAGCGGCTCGACAAGACTGCGGTAAAGCGCTTTTTTCAGGCGGTGCTGCGCTCAAACCCGGTACCGCAAAAAATCGTTACCGACCAGTTGCGCACTATCCAGCGGCGAAAGCTGACATTCCCGAACTCGCTCATGTGATGCACGTTTTCGTCGGAGCAGCCGCACGCGTGGAAAACCGTGCCGAGAATAGCCACCAGTCTATCCGCAGGCGCAAACGCCAGATGTGCGGTTTTCGCGATGCGCATCGCACGCGGGCGTTTCTTTCATGTTTTGGCCCAATCCGGCAGCACTTCACGTTGCGCAGACATCAAATGAACGCGACATTTCATCGTGTTGTGCTCAAAGAACGTGTGGCCACATGGCATGATTGGACTGTCACTCGTGCAGTCGAGAAGGTTATCTGATCAGGATAACTACTCTTAAGCTTCATAGGTAATCTACGCGCGCGAACTTGCCAAAGCCCTGCCAGTGGGTAGGCGCGCTGTGCACGTGGTGTAGTCATCATCCATACATCGTAACGCTGCTTTGAAAGTTGACAACACCAGCCGCCGTGACCCGCCACATCGCCAAAATGGTTTTATGCTGCTCATGATAGATCTATGTCGATGTAAGCGGATTCCACGGGAGGACGTGGCAGGAGCGGATCTGCTTGAATCTATTCAGTTATCCACTCCTGTTTTCATCACAGGGATGCTCTTTGCAAGGTTGTACCCTCGTGGGGTGCAGGTATCAGGCCGTCTGAATTTCCGTGTTGGGCCCCCCAGTCTTCAAGCGTCTGGCGCGCTTGCGCATATGGCTTGAGACCAGACCAGATCAGCAGCGCGCCCAAGCCGCTTGCAATGCTTCCAACCCAAACGATGGAGTTGCGAACGGCCATGTCATCGCGGAACACATAATCTGTGACCAGTGCCACAGCGGTGGGGCCAAGACCCAGTCCAATCAGCGTCACGGCGAGCAGATAGATGGCGGAAGTCTGTCCACGCATGGAGTTCGGCATGATTTCCTGAATCGCTGCGGCCGCGACGCCGTTTGGCATGGCTGCGGCAAAGGTGTAGACGAACATGAAGATCCACAGCAAGGTCAGGTTGTCGATCAAGTAGCCAACACCGCCAAGCGCCGTCAGCACGCCTCCGAGGAGGCCGACGCGCATATTCGAATCCCGGAATCCGCGCCGCGCCAGATAGTCAGCAAGGCGGCCACCGGACATAACGCCAAGAGAGCCTGCGACTATTGAAATGCTTCCCACGTACAGCCCGACTTTGCCCAGCGTCATGCCATGATCCCTGAGCAAGAACGTCGGAGTCCAGGCGCCGACGCCAGAAGCCGCGAAGACGAGACAACCAAAACCAAGGTTGTGCGAGAGCACGGCCTTGCGAATGCCGACGATATAGCGACCAACGTCTTTGAGTGGCACCACCACGCCAGCGCCAGCGCCCTTGCGTGTGGGTTCCTTGATGGCGAGAAGAGGCAGGGCGAACAGGATGCCCAAGGCGCCCAGTACAAGGAAAATCACTTGCCACGGTTTGATATGGCCGAACAGCGGCAGGATTACGTCGCCTCGCGCATTCGCCCACGTGATGATCGCTCCCCCCAACAAGTAGGCCATGCCTATTCCGATGTACACGCCAATTCCATAGACGCTGATGGCCGTTGCTCGCTTCTGGGGCGGAAAACTGTCTGCCAGGATGGAGTAGGCGGCGGGCGACAGTGTCGCTTCACCGGCACCAGTGCCGACACGCATAAGCAGGAGCTGCCAGTAAACCTTCGCTAGGCCGCAGCCGGCAGTCATCAGACTCCAGAAGAGCACCCCACAGAAAATCAGGCCGCGTCGGCTCTTGGTATCGACAACTCGCCCCAGCGGAATGCCCGCAATCGCGTAGAAGATGGCAAAGGACAGGCCCATCAGCAGGCTGATCTTCGTGTCGGTCAGTACCATGTCGCGCCGAATCGGGGCCACTAGTAAGTACACTATCTGCCGATCCATGAAAGACAACACGTAAGCGAGCAAGAGAATGAATACTGTCAGCCAGGCGCGCCGGGGCGTGGGGTAAGCATTGGGGTTTATCATAAGGACTCCTCCATCTGGCTGTATTTATTGTGGTCGACAAAGCATTGGTTGCTCTTCGGTACGGCATCTACTGCATCGGCTTCGTCAGGTTTCCGCAGTCCAAGACTTGGACGACTGGTGTTGCGATGTCGTTGCAAAGCCAAGGGCAAGGTGGAGAGATCTGCATTGCGTGGACCTCATTGCAGCGTGATCGACAGCAGACATGCGTTGAGTACTTGTGTTATCAATTCTGATCGAACCGGCGGTCAACTGAAGCCATAGAGCCGCGCCGGATTATCGACCAGGATGCGGCGACGGTCCTGCTCGCGTGGCACGCAGTCCAGAAAGAAGCGCAGCAGCGCACTGTCATCGGGAATGAAGTCGGCCGGCGGGAAAGGATGCGGCCAGTTGGTGGCCCACAGCAGCTGCTGTGGCGCGTGGGCGACCAGCGCGCCGATCAGCGCGGCGACGTCATCGAAGGCGCGAGTTCCGGTCAGCCGAGTTGATGATTCGTAGGGAGCCGAGAGCTTGACCCAGCACCGGCCGGTGTCGAGCAACCGCAGTAGCGCTGTAAAGGCGGGATCGTCCACCCGTGGTGGCGGCAGGAACTTGCCCACATGGTCTATCACGCAATCGGAGGGCAACGCTGTGAGCAACCCGGCGCATCGGGCCAGGGCATGCCCATCCAACTGGATGTTCGCGTGCCAGCCGTGCGCATGCAGGCGCGGCATCAAGGGGGCGAGTGCGTCTAGGCCCAATGCCCCCCAGCGAAGCGCGTAGAAGCGCTGGCCACGCACGCCAGCCTGGGTCATTGCGTCGATTTGCGCATCGCTCGTGTTCGCTGATGTCACGGCCACACCGCGCGCGTTCGTGCCGAGTTCCGCCAGGGCCTCCAGCATGACGCTGTTATCGAACTGGTAGGCGTTGGGCTGAACGACGACGACGCGCTGCAATCCGAGGCGACTCTGCAAGGCGCGGTAGTCCGCCACCGTGTAGCAGCCCGGCAAGGGCGGTCCGCCGATCGCGGACGGAACGCGCAGGTCGTAGAAGTGCATATGGGTGTCGCATGCGCGCGCAGGGAGTGTCCAGCTCATGCGCCCGAACCCTTGCGTGCCGGTGTCCGCCCGGGCAGGGGCGCGGGGTTGGCAAAGGCCTCCTCGTGCACGAAGGCGCCGCCCTGGTAGGGCGCGCCGCGTGGATCTTCCTCCGGCGCGGCAGCGATGACTTCCAGCGCGAAGGTCTCGCTGTCGTCCAGCGGTCGGTAACCCAAGCGGTGGGCATTGCGGTTGTCGTACCAACTGCGACGATTGCCCGAGACGCCATACACGACCTCAAAGCGGATGTCGGGATGTTCCACACCGATCGTGACCAGTTGCGCCATGTCGCGAGGACTGAGCCAGATGGCCAGCCGGCGTTCGTCCAGAGGGCGTACGTTGACGTTGCCGATGCGCAGACACATAACATCCATGCCGTATTTGTCAGCGTACAGGCGGCCCAGCAGTTCGCCGAAGGCCTTGGATACGCCATAGCGGCTGTCCGGCCGCAGCGCGACCTCGTGATTGATGGTGTGCGTGCGTTGGTAGAAGCCAACCGCATGATTGCTGGAGGCGAACAGAAAGCGCCGGACTCCCGCGCGATGCGCCGCCTCGAAGGTGTTATAGCCGCCTTCAATGTTGGAGGGCAGCACCTCGTCCCAAGGCCCCTCCATGGACAGGCCGCCCAAGTGAATCACCGCGTCCGCGCCGCGCATCGCATCTTCGAGCGCCGGCAGGTCCTCCAACGCCGTCGCGACGAATTCCTCATGCGGCTTCAGGTCGGAGATCGGCCGCAGATCGCATAGGCGCAGATGGTAGCGGCCCGCCAGTTCCCGGCGCAGGTGTGTAGCGATGCCGCCCGCAGCGCCCGTGATGAACAAAGTTTTGCGCGTCACACCGAGGTCTCCAGCACGATCAGCGCAGCCGCGCGTGCCGCCTCGGCCCGCGCATGCACCAGTCGCGTCATCCGGTCGGCCAGCGCGCGCTGCTTGTCAGCCTGTGAGCCCAACGTGTCGAGCCACGCCTGTGGCAGCGCGCTGGCGCCCCCCATGGCGCCTGCCACGGCACCCGCCATGGAGGCGATCGTGTCAGCATCGCGACCGAAGTTCGCGCCGTATTCCACCGCCTTTTGCGCGTCCCCGCCGGCCAGCCACACGAGGGCCAGCGCCAGGGGAACGGTCTCGCGTGAATCGGTGAAGTGCTGCCGGACGTCGATGGCGGCACTATAGTAGCGGGCCCGGAAATCCTCATACCCTGCGCTCTCGCGCGCCATGGCCAGCGTCGATTGCAGCGCCACCCGCATGGCCTCCGCGCTGCGCTCGGGGAGAAACTCGGACGCGGCCCGCAGGACCGACTCGACGTTGGTGCTCGGCACGAACGCCTGCGCGACGGCCGCGGCCATGGCGCAGGCGCCGTCGCGGCAGAAGTTGTGATGGATCAGACCTGCGACCTCGAAGGTCTCGAGCACGGCCTGGCGCGGATTGCCCGCATTCACGATTCCCATCGGCGAGATACACATGGCCGAGCTGCTGCTGGCCATGTTGCCCGCGCCTGCGTCGCGGGGCAGCACCTGTTCCCCGCTGAGCTTCCAGAACGTCGCCACCACGGGGGCGAAGAACAGCTTGCTGTTCACGAAGGTTTGGCTGTGTCGAATCCAGTCAGCGGCCCAGGCATCGGCCGTGGCATGGCCGCCGGTGCGCTCCAGCGTCTCGCAGAGGATGTGCTTCAGCAGGGAGTCGTCCGTTCCATCTCCTGAGAAGGTCTGCACCCAGCCGAAGCGTTGCTGGATGTCGTCGTGGGAGAGGTTTTCCGTGGGGGTGCCCATGGCGTCGCCAATGAAGCCGCCGAGCAGGCATCCGAGGACTTTGTCGAAGAGAGGGGAGTTGCGCTTCATAACATGTTGTTCCATTCAGGAGAGTTAGTCTAGAGCCGCTACCATCGACAGCCGTTGCGCGGCCGGGATGTCGAAGCCCGCGCGGGCGAGCGAGTCCTCCAGTTCCCGGCGCGCCTGCGCGGCTAACGGACTGAGCGGCGGCCGGACATGCTGCCAGTGCTCGTCGCCTGACTTCCATGCGATCGCGGTCTTCATCGCTGCAATCAGAGGATAGGCCTGGAAGATTGCGCGTGTGCGGTCGAGCGCCGCTTGCTGCGCGTCGGCGTCGTCGGCGCGCCAGTCCTGATACAGCCGCAGGATGGCGGTTGGGTTGACGTTCGCGGTGGCCGTGATGCAGCCGGCGCCGCCGGCCCGCATGGTTTGCAGCAAAAAGGTCTCCGATCCGGCGAAAACGTCGAAGCCTCGCGGCTGGAATTCACGGATCATGGCCTCGGTGTGCGCCCAGTCACCGCCGCTGTCTTTGACGCCGGCAATGACCCCCGGGAAAGTGTTCAGCAGGCGCTCGATGAGGGCAAGGCTCAGCGGGACCTGTGTCACGGGCGGGATGTGATATAGGAAAATGCGCAGACGCGCGTCATCCACCTGCTCGATGACGCGCGCGAAGTACGAGAACAGTCCCTCGTCACCGGTTCCCTTGTAGTAGAAAGGCGGCAGCATCAGGACCCCCGCGCAGCCGGCGGCGAGGGCGTGGCGCGTGAGCTCGACTGCATCCGGCCATGCGCAGGCGCCTGTGCCAGGCATCATGAGGCGCGTGGGCAATTGCTGCGTCACCAGCGCGTCGAGCAGTTCGCGCTTCTCACGCACCGTCAGCGAATTCGCCTCCGAATTAGTGCCGAACACTGCCAAGCCAACGCCCTGGTCGAGCAGCCAGCGGCAATGACGCACGAAGCGCTCGTGGCTAGGCCGGCCCGTACGGTCGAAGGGCGTGAGCACCGGCGACAGCACGCCCTGCAGACGAGGCGCGTTCATAACAACGTGTTCCATTGGCCGTACTTCGCGACCTGCCGGTCGTCGAAGTCGAAGCCCAGGCCGGGCTCCGGGTGGAGCACCACCTGACCTTCACGCAGGCCTAGCTGACGGTCCAGCAGCCGCCGGAAGTTCAAGACCTGATCGTCCCAGAAGAACTCCACGTAGCGTGCGTTCGGGGTGGCGGCCACCAGCGGGGCATGCAGGTCATGGAACCAGTGCGGGCACATCTGCACACCGTAGCTGGCGGCCGTCGCTGCGATGCGCCGCCATTCGGTGATACCACCGCACACGGCTGCATCGGTCTGGAGAATCGCGGCGGCGCCTTGGTCCAGCAACTGCTTGTGATACCAACGTCCATAGCCGATCTCGGCCGTGGCGACGGGAACGCGAGTCAGCCGGGCGAGCCTCGCGTGGTTCTCGATGTCGTCGGGTCCAAAGGGCTCTTCAATGAAGTAGGGGTTAAAGGGCTCAATGCGACGTATGTACTCCATAGCCTGCACCGTGTCCACCCAACCGTTGTTGCAGTCGAGCATGAGCTGCACATCAGGGCCGATGGCCTCGCGGGCAGCCTGCACGCGTTGCTCCTCGCCTCGGGGTGACCAGCGGCCTGTCTTCATCTTCACGGCCTGAAAGCCCATGTCAACGTAGCTGGCCATCTCGTCGGCCACGCCTTGTGCCGTCTTCCCTTCCATGTAGTAACCGCCGCTGGCGTAGGCCGGAACGGCCTCTGCGTGCATGCCTCCGAGAAACTTGTGCAACGGCAGGCCAGCCGTGCGCGCGTTCAGGTCCCACAGGGCCGTGTCGAGCGCGCTGAGGGCACGCATTACGGTGCCCATGCGTCCCTGCAGCAGCGCTTCCTGGTACATGGCCTGCCACAGCCCCTCGACCAGCAGCGAGTCCTGGCCGATCAGGACCGGCCCAAGCAGTTCCTCCACGGCCACACTGAACAACCGGCCCGCAGCGCTGCCGACGTAGCAGAAACCGAGGCCCTGGGCGCCATCGGTGGAGCGCACGCGCACTAGGCCGTAGTGACGGGTGTGGACTGTGCGGTTGGAGAAGGATGTCAAGGCGTCCAGAGGGACGGCGACATGACAAAATTGAATGCTCTGGATCTTGGCCACGAAAAGGATCTCCTGATTAATGTGTGCAATCTACAATGCGTGAGGCATAGGAGCAATCGATGTTTAACTGCTTAAGAAGATGGCAAAATCATCTTTTTCATGGAGCTTGACCGATGGATGTGCGTTTCCTGCAAACCTTCATGCTGGTGGCCGAGCTCGGTTCGATCGCGGAGGCGGCACGCCATCTGGGGCTCACCGCTGCGTCGGTTGCTCAGCGGCTGGCGGTTCTCGAGGCCGACATCGGGGGCAAGTTGGTGACGCGTTCAGGCCGAACTGTGTGCCCGACCGAGGCGGGTCTGCGCGTGCTCGAGCGCGCTCAATCGGTGATTCGCGAGGTCCGCGACCTGCGTTCGGCCGCGTCGAACACGAGCCTGCCCGCCGGCCCCTTGCGGCTGGGCGCCACGCCAACCGCGATGACTGGCATGCTGCCGGCGGTGCTCAAAAAATGGGTGGCGGAGCATCCTGGCATTGCGATTTACATCGAGCCCGGTCCAACCACGGTCCTGCACGCGCGGGTGATGGAGGGCGAACTGGACGCCGCGGTGCTCGTCCAGCCCCCTTTCGACCTTCCGAAGTCGGCGGCTTGGCATACCCTCAGGCAGGAACACCTCGTGCTGGTCACGCCCGCCTGCATGCACGTGCGGGATCCATTGCGCACACTGGAGAGCGAACCCTACATTCGCTATGACCGCAACGTGATCGGGGGTAGGATGGCCGACGACTACCTGCGCCGCAAGAACATCCAGCCGCAAGTGCGCTTTGAACTCGACGGCATCGAGAATATCGCGCGACTCGTGGCGGAATGCTTGGGGGTATCCGTTCTGCCCGACTGGCCGATGACGGACGTTTCGGCCCAGTCATTGCGCAAGTGGGAGCTGCCACAGCCGCGGCTGAGCCGTACTGTCGGCGTGCTGTGGCTCAAGGCGCAGGTGCGCGCCGCATTGGTAAGGGAGTTCGTGCGGCTCGCCAATTAGCCGATGAAAGAGCCAGCCGATGGCTTGAAGAGCCGCACCTGCTCAACGCAGGTGCGCCGTCGTGCGAGCCTCGGGAAAAACTACGATCGGAGAGCGTGCAGTGTGGGGGATTTGCGGCCGGCCCGGATAGTTTCGCGCTACCCCGACCTAACAGATCGACCATCACTAATTCAACGACATCGTCCTTCGCTTCCTCGCTTCCTTAGCTGGCCATGTTTTACCTTCCGTCGGAGGGCGTGCCTGTTCGCCTGGTGGAAATCCCCACTGACTACGCTCCCTCCGATCCAGGTAGGTCGACGGTTCTGGATGCTGCTATCAGCGTGGCTGCAGTTGTTTGTCAGGTGCGACGCCAGCATAGGAAGACCGTCGAGCAGCGCAGGCGGGGTGTCAAATCGGATCTGCATTGGATGCCTAACGAGACTTCCAGTCGGTATTCCGGTCATATACCGATACCGGTGCACGGTGGAGCAACGCGATGTAGATTCGCACGGTGTTCGCGATTGCCGCCAAGCAACCACGCAATGGTGGTCCACCGTTCTCGATCATCTGTCGCAGGCCTGTCTTGATGGGTCACTCAATAGGCAGATGACGGCAGCCATCGGCTTGATATCCTTTCTGGAACGGTACGAGGAACTCCTAGACACAATGTATTGGACCTGCTGTACCTCAAGCGACGCGGGTTAAGCTTGAGGCTCCGAAGAACCGAAGGCTCAGAGCCGCAATTGAGGAGA
>NZ_JBIYEB010000022.1:0-168576 GCF_044909315.1 Caballeronia udeis | reverse complement strand
CAAGATCCATGAAGCCTTCCTGAAGTTCGCCGTTTGCCTCATCTGTTGGAGTGCTCTCAAGCGATCTGTTCAGCCTTTTTGAAACCGTCTCTTAGCGAGAGCGTCACACCAGCCCGTTGACGAATCGGATGCCCCCTATGAATAGCGGATGTCTGCTTGCGCGGGGGTGAAGTGCGATATCGGGTCGCTGAGTGGACAGCGCCTTCAGGTTCAGCGACGGTCTGGTGGTTGCCTTTGCCAAGCGCGGCGGACAAAATCGAGGCATTGCGCACGGGACTTGCCGAACGCAACGCGCAGACAAATGCCGAACAGCGTAAGACGGTTGCGAAGGCTGCGGCGGAACCGGACAAACGATTGACGCGGGCCCGGACCGAGCGCGATGCGGCCCACCAGGATGTGAACGGGCGTTACAACATCGAGGAACACAATGGCAGCAGGTCAACAGATCACACTGCGGCTCACGATTGGAGAGCCCGTGCCTGGGGTGGCGTATTCACTGCAAAACAAGAAGAGTGAGCCCCTGGGCATGGTCATCGCCGGAGACCAGCCGCTGTCGTTCGATGTGCAAGTGGAGGTCGCGCCGGGCCCCCGGTTTCTGGGCGAGTTAGTGCGCCGCGACGGGCCCGCGCGGCGCTTCGTGTACATCGCCATAGGTCAACAAGCCGGAGATCCCTCGTCGCCATGGGACCGGCGCGCCAAGATTGATATCCACGATCTCCCGGCCGAGCTGCTGGAGAAAGCGCTTGCCGGCAGCGTGTTGGAGGCCCTCCTCCCAGGCAGGGCCAAGGACGGTGGCCCCGCATGTGCGACCGTACGCCCGCTGGGGTCCTGGAAGCTGGCAGAGTAGCCAGCGGGCCGCGAACGGCAGCAGACCCGCAGCATCACGAGAAGGCGGCCTGATAGACCTTCGGCGTCACGCCGGTCTGCTGCTTGAACACGCGTGTGAAGTGCGGCTGGTCGGCAAAGCCCATTCGCGCGCTCACCTCCGCAATGGGCTTGCCGGCTCGCAGCAACGGCATCGCACCGCGTATGCGCTCCTGCTGCTGGAAGGCATGCGGGCTCAATCCCGCGTCGCGTACAAAGGCACGCAACAGCACGAAAGGCGTCAAGCCAAACTCGCATGCAAGCGTCGACAAGGTCAGGTGTGTGTGAAGGTCGTCGCGCAGGCGGGACTTAACCGCGCGCATCAGCGCCGGCTCGCTGCGCACCAGGGGCATGGCGACACCCCGCCCCGCGTGCCGGGCATGCAAGCCGATGACAGCGCGAGCCAGCGTTTCACTGCGCTTGAAGGAGTCCTCGTCGACCTCGGAGCACCAGTTCACGCCGTAGAGCTGCTGTGATAGTTCAGCGTCGACAACGAACGGAACCGGCATGTCGAAGCGTTCGCGTCGGGGAATGCCGAGCCCCTCGCAATAGGCGGCAAGCGCGGCGGGTTGCACATGGGCCACGCGCATCTTCCATTGCCCATCGCCGGCGGCTGAACCGGCGTGCACCACGTCGGCATCGATGACAATCACGTCGCCCCGGCGGCACACGCGCCGCTGGTCCTGAACCTCGACCGCCAGCGCCCCGCCCGTAATCACTGCAAGGCAATGCGTGTCGTGCGCGTGCGGCGGATAGCGGTGGCCGACGAACTGGCCCTTGAGCATGACGGCGTCCATGACGTCTGGTGCGTGCCAGAGCTTGATCGACTTCGTCGGCCCAGTGGTGTTCATGGTAAGGCTGCCCCGGGAAGTGGCTGGAATATCTCATCATATTCCTCCAGCCGCGGCATCGGCATGCGCGGCTGCTCGCTGAGGCAGACGATGAAGCCGCCCCAACGCTTGAGCGTGTCGACTCGCTGAGCGTGAGAACAGTAAGGCGAGGTTTGCACTCATCATGCGAACAGGGCGAAACCGCCGACCAGTTTGCCGACCTTCTTCTTGGGGCCGACCAGTCCGACCGCCAAGTACTGTAGGGACTCGCCCGGCATCACACGCACCACGTGCAGAAAGGCGTCGTAGTCCACGGTGGCCTGTCCTTGAACAGGAAAGTCGACCACGTCGCAGTGCGCCAGCGATTTCTGCCGCAGCGCATCCAGTTGCTCAGCCGTGGCTTTGAGAACCGGGATGCCAATGGGAATGAGACCCGGGTGCGCCGTGCCGTCCTGCTCTCGCAAGGGTGCTCCGACCAGATGGCTGTGGCGCTGCCCGAGGGTGAACGCCACCACTGCAGCGGCGTTCGAGGCTTTGCCGGGCGAGAGTGCTTCGTCCACGACGATGACGCAACGCTCCGGCTCGGGCGGAGCCTCAATGACGTTAGTGCCGCCTGGTTCGTTTTGTAATAACAAGGCTTCTCTCCGGAAAAGTAAGCGGTGGAGAGAATGCTAGGTAGATTCAGGCCAAAAGTATTGAACGATCTTGCAGCATGCCGAGGTCGTGTTGACGACGATGACACCCTCGAACCTGCGCCTAATTCATGTCCAATGACGTCTCACTCGACAATGACCTTTATTCCGGGCTTCGAATGGGTCCATGCCGGCTTTCCCCGATCCCGGGCGTTTCGCAGCCTGGTCCCGCTTGCATTGCGTCAGTGCGAACAGGCGCGCATTGCCTCGACGACTGCATCCTGCCCCGCCGGAGCCTGGAAAAAAGCTTCCATGAGTGTGTGCTCGTCGTTCATCTTCTTCTGGAAACACGCCTGATCCACGTTACGTGGAGTCATCGCGACATACAGTCCGGCGATGGCCAGAATGATCATCGGCAATCCGGTGAGCGTCAGTGCAGAGACCCGTCGTTTCGCCTCCACATCGTCACCCGGTAACTGCCTGGCTTCAGCGCCCTCGCCGCTTGCCCTTATATCAATCATCTTCTACCCCCGAAGCCTGAGAACTCCGATCTTCGTTCCAGGGATAGAATATGAAAAGTTGAATATCCTGAAACCGACGTTCAGTTTTTCTTAATCTGGTGCTGGTATGAGAGAGATTAGCCTGGACCGCCTGCGCACGTTGGTGACGATCGCAGACCATCGTTCCTTTGCGGAGGCCGCACGTGTCCTGCATCTGGCTGCGCCCACCGTCAGCCTTCACATTCAGGAACTGGAGGAGCGCATCGGTGCTCCGCTGTTGTCCCGCAAGCGGGGACACGTTCAGCCGACAGCAATCGGGGAAACGCTTCTGGCAAAGGCACGGCAGCTTCTGGACGATGCCGGGCAAGCGCTGGACGATGCTCGCCGGCAGGTACAAGGACTGGAGGGACGTGTACGGCTTGGCGCGTCGACCGGCGCAATCGCACACCTGCTGCCGCGGGCCCTCGAAGTGCTGGGGCGGCAACATCCTGCCATCGACGTGCAGATTACGGTGCTGACGTCGAAGGACACGCTTGCTCGCCTGGCGCAAGGGTCGCTGGATGTCGGGCTGGTCGCGCTGCCGCAACCCACGATTGCCGGCCTTGTGATCAAGCCATGGCGCCGGGATCCTGTCATGGCCTTCATGCCGGTCCAGTGGCAATGCCCAGCCCGCGTAACACCCAGGTGGCTCGCCAGCAAGCCGCTCATTCTCAATGACTCGACTACACGGCTTTCACACCTGACCACTAAATGGTTCGCAGCGGGCGGACAACAGCCGGTCGCCCGAATCGAACTCAACTACAACGACGCCATCAGAAGGCTGGTCGCAGCGGGCTATGGAGCTGCGGTGCTGCCTCACGAGGACAGCATGATTCCCGGACAGGATGCGGGCACGACCGTACGGCCGCTACGCCCGGCATTGTGGCGACGACTCGGCATCGCACACTCCAGGCACGTGGAACGCGCGACGCAGCATGTGCTTGACGTGCTGCTGGACCTGGCCTGCTGACTAGTCCGCCGAGGGGGATGAGCGTGTCGCTGTTGAGTCGGCTAGGGGGCCCGGCGCAGATGCTTCAGCTTGTCCGGGTTGCGCACGACATGGATGGCCGGTCTCCACCATGCATTGCTGCCGACAGTGGCAAACGCTATGACTACCGTTTCACAGGGGCAGCCGTTCCCGACATACAGCTAGCATCAGTTGCCGAAGCCAGCGATGAACAGGATCGACTTCTAAACGAGGATGCCACATCTGCGACACCGTGATCTCCCCCGTCTTTACAGGCAGCTCGAAGGCGTAAGTGGTGGCTGTGGCGGATGGGGATGCGCTCAGAAGAGACGCGGGCACGAGCGCTATCAAGTCCGAGCCTCGCGCCACAGCGAGCGCAGCGGGAAAACTCGGAACGACGGCAACAACCGTTCGTTCCAGCCCTAAAGCGGCCAGCGCTTCATCAACTGGTCCGCTTGTGCGACCGTGTCGTGAAGCGACGACATGGCCGAAAGCGGTGTACCGCCCGGCTGTCACCTCGCGCTCCATGGCGAGAGGATGGCCCTGCCGGACCACACCGAGAAAGCGATCCCGGAATAATGCCTGCACGCGCACTTCCGGCCCCATTTCGCTTAGAACACCGATCTCTAGATCAGCGGAGCCGTCTCGCAAGTACGCCGCCGTCTTCTCAAGCTTGGGCGCAAAATGCAACCGCAAGAGTGGCGCAACGGCGGTCACCGCCGCGATCAGTGAAGCACCGAGGGCGTCCACAAAACCGTCGTTGGCGCGAATGGTAAAGGTCCGCTGCAACGTTGAAAAATCCGGTTCCGTGGTTGAGGGACGAAGTACCGCACGTGCCTCATGAACCGCATTCCGAGTGCGTTGACGCAGTGCCTCCGCATGAGGCGTCAATACCATACCGCGCCCCGCCCGAACCAATAGCGGATCACCGGTCACCTCGCGAAGCCGGGTCAAGGTTCGGCTCATTGCCGAAGCACTCAATCCGAGTCGACGCGCAGCACCAACCACGCTGCCGTCCGCAAGCAATACGTCGAGCGCAATGAGTAAATTCAGGTCGGGTTCGGGCATGCCTGATCGTAGCACCAACTGTTCAGACATGGCGTTTGACGCACGTTATAAGTGCAACTGCTGCGTCTTCCGCCATGCCTGTCGCATCGATATATTCCATGTACTGACTCATGACCGGACGCGTGGCACCTCAAAGCCAGGTTCCACAGGATCTCGTTTACAAGGAGCTATCCATGCAAGACACATCGCCGCAGAAAACCATCCTCCTCATCGGTGCATCCCGCGGCCTCGGGTTTGCCATGGTCGAGGAATACCTCAAGCGTGGCTGGCGAGTGATCGCCACCGGAAGAGAAGGCTCAACGGAAAAGCTGAGCCAACTCTCGCAAAGCACCGGGGGTTCGCTTGAAGTTGAAGCAGTCGATATCACGATTCCCGATCAGGTCACCGCGTTATACGGTCGCCTCAAGGATCGGCAACTGGACGTACTTTTCGTGAATGCCGGCGTCAAGAACGACGACTGGCAAACAATCGCCGACGTCTCGACCGAGGAATTTGTACGCGTCATGGTGACTAACTCGCTGAGTCCGATGAGAGTCATCGAGGCGTTTCAACACCTCGTTCGGCCGGCTGGAACAATCGGTGTCATGTCATCCGGGCAAGGTAGCCTCACCAACAACACGAACGGCAATTACGAGGTCTACCGGGGCAGCAAGGCTGCTCTCAACATGTTCATGCGCAGCTTTGCGGCACGCCACCAAAGCGACGCGAAAACCGTGCTATTGATGGCGCCTGGATGGGTCAAGACAGACATGGGCGGTCCTGGCGCACGTTTGAGTATCGACGAAAGTATTCCGAACCTGGTGAGCACGATCGAGGCTTACGAAGGGCGGTCCGGACTGCATTACCTGGACTATCTTGGAAGAGTCGTTCCCTGGTGAGCGGCCGCGAAAGTTTTCAAAGTCACCCCGTCTCGCGCCACCGCGGCGGGCGTTTCTGAATGAACGCCTCGGTTCCCTCGAGCGCTGCTTCGTCCAGCATGTTGCGCGCCATGGTGTCTCCGGCCAGTTGGTACGCTGTGTCGATGCCAGCCTCCAGTTGCCGGTAGAAGAGACGCTTGCCGGCGGCGATCGCCACACGCGGCTTCTCACTGATACTCACCACAAATGCACGAATCGCATCGTCCAGCCGTTCAGGCGTGGCGACGCGGTTCACAAGGCCGCGCTCACAGGCGGTTTGTGCATCGATATAGTCACCGGTCACAAGCATTTCGAATGCAGCCTTGCGAGACAGATTGCGCGAGAGCGGCACACTGGGGGTCGAACAGAACAATCCCAGGTTGACCCCGGACACGGCGAAGCGGGCATCGCTTGCAGCCACCGCCAGATCGCACATTGCGACCAGTTGGCAGCCCGCCGCTGTCGCGACTCCATGCACGCGTGCGATCACGGGCTGCGGCATGCGCTGGATGGTCAACATCATCTGCGAGCAGCGAGCAAACAGGGCCTGGTAATACTCGAACGACGGTTCGGCGCGCATCTCTTTCAGATCATGGCCCGCGCAAAATGCCCTGCCCGCGCCGGCAAGCACAACCACGCACGCATCCGATTCAGCCACTTCGTCCAGGCTGCTTTGCAGCGCGTCGATCAATGCTTCGGACAACGCGTTAAATGCGTCGGGCCGGTTCAGCGTTATCCGCACTGCACCGGGTACGCCGTAGACATCCTGCTCGATGACCACCAGCGGTTCCCGACCTGCCCTTTCGTTCATCTTCGCCTCCGTCATACGTCGATGGCCGCGACCGACCCGGCGCGCTTGCGCAGTTCGAACTTCTGTATCTTGCCGGTCGATGTCTTCGGCAACTCGCAGAACTCCACCGAACGCGGCACTTTGAAACTGGCGAGATGGGCTCTGCAATGCGCGACCAATTCCGCGGCGCTTGTCGTTGCACCCGCCTTCAACTCGACGAAAGCGCAAGGCGTCTCACCCCAACGCGGGTCCGGCTTGGCAACGACGGCGGCCGCGAGTACCGCTGGATGGCGATACAGCACATCTTCAATCTCGATGCTTGAAATATTCTCGCCGCCTGAAATGATGATGTCCTTGCTGCGGTCCTTGATCCGCACGTAGCCATCCCGACTGGCGACCGCCAGGTCCCCGGTATGAAACCAGCCGCCGCGAAACGCTTCCTGCGTGGCGGCCGGGTTCTTCAGGTAACCCTTCATCATGATGTTGCCGCGAAACATGATCTCGCCGATTGTCTCCCCATCCGCCGGCACTGCCTGCAGTGTGTCAGGATCGCGGACCGTCACGGCGTCCTGCAAGTGATAACGCACGCCCTGCCGCGCATTCAGGCGCGCGCGTTCACCTATGTCGAGCGTACTCCATTGCGCTTGCTGCGCGCACACGGTCGCCGGGCCATAAACCTCGGTCAAGCCGTACACATGCGTCAGATCGAAGCCGAGCCGCTCCATTCCTTCGATCATTGACGCAGGCGGCGCCGCGCCGGCGACCATGGCGTGGACACGGTGCCCGATCCCGGCTTTCAATTCATCGGAAGCATTGACCAGCAGGCCATGTACGATCGGTGCGCCGCAATAATGCGTCACCCGCTCGCGGCGAATCAGGTCGAAGATCGTTTTCGCATCGACCTTGCGCAAGCACACGTTGACGCCCGCCCGCGCGGCCACGGTCCACGGAAAACACCAGCCGTTGCAATGGAACATTGGCAGCGTCCACAGGTACACCGCGTGCTTCGGCATGTCCCATTCAAGGATATTGCTGACCGCGTTGGTGTAGGCCCCGCGATGGTGATACACGACGCCCTTCGGAGATCCTGTTGTCCCGGATGTGTAGTTCAGGCAGATCGCATTCCACTCATCGGATGGCGGCGCCCATTCGAATTCAGGATCGCCGCTTGCCAGCAGCGCTTCGTAGTCGAGTTCGCCAATCCGCTCGCCCGGTCCGGCATATTCCGAATCGTCGACATCGATCACCAGAATCGGCCGGTCCACATTCGCGATCGCCTCGCGCATCACGGCGGAGAATTCGCGGTCGACCAGCACCGCTTTTGCTTCGCCATGATTCAGCATGAACGCGAGCGTAGTTGCATCGAGTCGTGTGTTGAGCGTATTAAGGACCGCGCCAATCATCGGGATACCGAAATGAGCCTCGACCATCTCGGGAATGTTAGGCAGCATGGCAGCGACCGTATCGCCAACGCCAATGCCCCTGGTGCTCAACGCGGAGGCCAGACGCCGTGTGCGTGCATAGGTCTGCGCCCAGTCACGTCGCACCGCGCCGTGCGAAATGGCCGGCATGTTCGGATAAACCGCGGCCGCGCGTTCGATGAAGCTCAAGGGCGTCAGGGCTGCGAAGTTGGCAGCGGTTTTATTCAATCCCTCTTCGTACATGTCGTTGCTCATCGCGTCTCCCCTGAGTGGTGCTCGATACGTGTTATTTCGTCTGCAACCCGTTGTGCCTCAATACCGATTTCGCGCAGCATACCGGTCGCCGAGACGATAAACCCACAGTAATGCAGCCCGGATTTTTTCTCGCCGCTGCCTGGCTGCCGCGCTTGCTCAACATCGAGGATATCGCCCTGCGGCGCCAGGAAATAATCGCTTCGTGGGTGAAACCCGGTCGCGGCAACGACTGCGTCAAAGTCCCGCGAACGCCCGTCATCAAACGTCACCTGGGTCTCCCCCATTTCCCGGATGTCTCCGAACACCTCGATATGGCCCTCGCGGATCAGTTTAACTGTACCAATGTCGAGGAGCGGGATTCTTCTCGTGGTCTTGATTTGCGTAAACGGACCCATCGGGAGCTTGCGGAAACCCAGCCGGGCGATGTCTCCAATGCTGAGCCGCACAAGTGGGGCCGCCAGCGCGTCGGCGAGCCGGGCGGGAAGGCGGCTCAACACGATGGAGATTGCGAGTATGGGGATACCGAAGATCTCGCGAGGGACAACGTTCACCGGCCCGCGCACCGCTATTGCCACTCGCGCCCCGTGTTCGTGGAGATCGATCGCTATCTCTCCGCCACTGTTGCCGAAGCCGACGACCAGAACGCTCTGGCCGCGGAATGATTCGCCGTTGCGATATTCGCTGCTGTGCAACATGGGGCCATCGAAGCGCTCCTGCCCGCGCCACCGTGGCAGGTAGGGAACGGCGTTATAGCCGGTGGCCACGACCACCCGCCGCGAATGGTAGACGCTGGCCGGTGTGGTCGTGATCCACCCGGAGTCGTGTGGCCGTACAGTCCTGACCTCTTCGTTGAAATGCGGTACAAGCTCGAAATGCCGCGCATACCGTTCGAGATACTCAATCACCTGCTCGCGCGACGGATAACGTGGGGTGCCAGCCGGAAATGAAAGATAAGGCAGGGTCGAACGGTCGCGGTCGGAGTGAAGGTGCAGCCGGTCATAGTGATGGCGCCAGCTCGAACCGACCTCGGCCGCCCGATCCACAATGATGCAGGACGCTCCCCGCTTCTTCAGGCACGCAGCAACCGCAAGGCCCGCAGGCCCGGCGCCTATCACAAGCGTATCTACCTGGTGTTCCATCTGCGACCTCACGAGGCCGGATTCCCGCAACGCAATGAACTCGATGCACAGACCCCAAGCGTATCAGCGAGCAGACGAGGACGCGCTGCGCGAGCCGGTGCCCGTTGCTGCCGGGCCGCCCACGTTGAACGTAGGCGCGGCCTTTAGCCAGTCCGCGAGTTCAGGGCGTACCGTATAACGAGGTGCGGCCATCCACTCGACCAGATCTGCATGCAGTTGGTTGATTGTGCGCTCGTCGAAGTCGAAATCTTCGTCCAGCCGGCCGCTTTTGTCATGCCGTAAGTGAATGGCCCTGATCTCATGGCCGTCCCAGTAGGCAACCGTCCGGTTGTTGATGTCGGCAGTGGTGCCGGGCGGGCGGTTGCGCAACAGGATGGTCAACGCAGGTTGTATCGATGCGTAGTCCATTTACATATTCCGCTTGGAACACCTTAGAGGTGTGCAGCGCGGAAAAATTCTCATCATAGGATTGTGTTTCTGATAGAAAATTCCGCACGGATACGTGGCGGAAATGGACGGTTTCTGAAGAGTTGCAAAGAGATGCTGAGAGAAATTTCACCTGAACTGAATTTAATTCTCGCTACAAGAAGAAAAACTGGATGCGTACAGTAGAGCGAACTCAACGGCCGGAAATCGTTTTTGGTTCATGCATGAGAGGGGCCGGGGCCGCCTCGCGTTGGCCCTTCTGACAATTCATTCGCTTTGTAGGGATCGGGCATGACGTTTGTTTTAGAAGAAGCACGAACGCGTGTGCATACTGCGTTGACGACAGCGACGGCAATGGCAACCCGGCATCGTCTTATGAAAGTTCAGGGTATCTGGCGGAAAACCCTGAAGCACGCGCTGGCAATCTGCCTCACCTTGCTGCCGGTCGCGGTCATGGCTCAGACAGCACCCCCTCTGCGGATAGCGCTGTTCGCATCGTTCCCGCCAATAGCGTATCGCGTTCCGGAAACCGGGGAGCTCGTCGGCGTGGATGTCGACCTGGCAAACTACGTCGCGAAAAAACTGCACCGTCCGGTTATATGGCAAGACGTGTCTTACGAGCAGGCTATTCCCGCACTGGTAACCAGGCGAGTCGATCTGGCGTTTAGCTTGCTGGATGAGCCGGGCTCACGGAGTCAACTCGACTATGTCGACTATCTTCTTTCCGGCATTCAGGCTTATACGCTTGCAGGCCATAAGCCGATCAAAACACTGACTGACCTGTGCGGTCAGAAGCTCGGCGCCAATCGGCGCAACGGTTTCGGACAGATCATGCGAAGCTGGAGCGACACTCATTGTGTTGCCGCCAGCCGGCCTCCTGTCGCGGTGGAGGAGACCGATGGCACGCAGGCCGCGAGGCTGGAATTGCAACAGGGGCGAGTGGACGCCATCGTTCAGAGCAGCGAGTCCGTACCGTACACCATGGATCTTCAACCGGGAACCTACGTGCGGATCGGCCAGCCGCTGCCGTCTTCCCGGATCGCAATCGGGTTTCCGAAAGGAGCGGACGAGTTGCGTGATCAGGTTGCCGCGGCGCTTCGTGATGCGGTGACGGACGGTACCTACGCAAAGGTACTGGCGAAGTTCAAACTCCTCGACAACTCGGCCGCAAATGTCATTTCGGCCAACGCAACTCAACACTGAAGATGTGCGCCATCCGCCGGCGTCCGGATATCCGGGCGTATTGAAACAACGTCTATAGGAATGTTCAAATGGCCGGGTCGTAAAACTGCTCGGCGACTAAACGTGCTGTTCCAGCGGCAGCGGCGAACCTGCAAAAAAGCGCTGTTCATCGGGAGAGTTGCACTCCCCCGATGAACAGCGGTCCTTCAACGTCATCACGCAGTCTCAGAACGTGTGCTTGACGCCGACAGTGACAGCGACCTGACTGTTTGTCGACGAAGGCGACAGCGTGTTGATGGTGGCGCTGTCAAGCACCGAGCCGGCAGCACCGCCACTAACGTGCTGATAGACGCCTTCCGCATACAAGTCGGTACGCTTGCTGAGCGAGTAATCTGTCTGCAGCGTCACCTCATGCCACCTCGGCGATGACGACGTGCCACCCGTGCTGTATGCGCCGTCAGTGAAGGTATAGGCGCCTGCCAGGCTCAAGGCAGGGGTCAACGCATAACGCGCATTGACCTCGTAGTTGTTCAAGCGCAAGCCACCGTTCAGCGCCACATTTCCCGCGCTACCGGCAAATACGCTAGCCATATTGTCGATCTGCGAATGCGTCCACAGCAAACCGACAGTCGCCGGGCCAAAGGCATAGTTACCGCCCACGCCCCAGATCCGCTGACGCGCTGCGACGAAATCCGCGCTGCCATCGGCTAGTGACACCGCGCCATT
This sequence comes from Caballeronia udeis, assembly GCF_044909315.1. GTDB lineage: Bacteria > Pseudomonadota > Gammaproteobacteria > Burkholderiales > Burkholderiaceae > Caballeronia > Caballeronia udeis_A. The sequence continues at coordinate 156,841 of NZ_JBIYEB010000022.1, read as the reverse complement.
GGGATTCGTGCCCAACACACCGCCGCCCGCATTGTTCATCTGCAGATAGGCTGCTGCCACGTTGAACGGACCATGCGCATAGGTCGCACCAAAACCATAGGCACGATTGTTCGAGAAACTGTTTGCATTGTTGCTGAACGAATACGCGCCGCCGAACGTGACACCCGCATAGGACGTACTGACGTACTTGACTGTGTTGTTCAGGCTCAGCGAGTCCGCCGCGAGGTTATCGTTGTTGAATGGATGCGCCGAAAGATTGCCGCCATAACCGCTGCCTGCCGCCGATAACGGGCCGAGATAGTCATTCACCGAATCGAACTGACGGCCGAGCAGCACGGTGCCGAACTGACTGCTTTGCAAGCCCACGTACGCTTGTTCACCGAAGGCATCACCGCTGTTGAACTGCGTACCGTTGTTCAGGTTGAAACCGTTCTCGAGCTTGAATACAGCCTGAAGGCCGCCGCCCAGGTCTTCTGCGCCTTTAAGTCCGAAGACGGTGTTTTCAGTTGCGGAACTCGTTTCCTGCCAGGCGCTGTGGCCGCCCTGGTTGTTCGTGTAGATAAGGCCGGCATCGATTACGCCATACAGCGTCACACTGCTTTGTGCATGGGCTGAAACCACACAACCCGCGGATAAAGCAGCGGCCAGGAAAGACGTATTCAGGGATTTATTCATATTGACAACTCCATGTATTGCGGCGCTGAGCGCGCTTAAAGCCGCTTGCCTCCCGGTCGAAGCTTCGACCGGGCGCAAACAGAAACCGGATATTTAAAAGGGAGAAAGGCCGCGTTCAGGCCATGACCGCAAGCTGCCGGGTGCAGGCATCGAGTGCGATCCGGAGTTGCTCTTTGAGCGTGACTGACGCTTCCATGATCGGCAGGCGAGTCTCGCTTCCAATCAGGCCGTCCAGTGCCAGCGCCGCCTTCACGCCGGCTGGATTGGGCGCACTGAACAGGAGCTTGATGACCGGCTTGAGCGCTTCGAAAAACGCAACGGCATCGTCGGTTCTCTCCGATAGAACCCGTTCATGGATCTCGGCAAGAACATCGGCGAAAAGATGGGCGCTCGTCAGGATGCCGCCCGATCCGCCGGCGATCAGGCAGTCGAGATAGGCGTCGTCGTTGCCGCACAGCAAGCTGATCGGCAGTTGGCCAAGTTTTTGGAAAGTCGCCGGCACGCACGCCTTGATGGCGACGATATTGGCACGTTCGACAAGACGCTCAACCGTGCTTGTCTCGATCGAAACGCCGGTTCGATGTGGCACGTCGTACAAAATGATGGGCCGTTCGGTGACGTTCGCCACCTCGTCGAAGTGCCAGCGAATGCCGTTTTGATCCGGGCAGATATAGGCTGGCGCAGAGACCAGGTACCCGCCGATATCCCAGCGTTCCAGTTCGCGGATTTCCTGCACCATGTCGCGCGTATTCATGCCGCCGACACCCACCACCACCGTCAGGCGCGTCCCGATCACCTCGAACAGGGAGCGCAGGACTTTATGCCGTTCGCTGTGATCGAGCAGCGCCGCTTCTCCGGTCGTTCCCAGTGCGACGAACCCGTTGATCTCCTGGCTCAGGTAACGCTCCGCAAGGCGCTGGAGCGCATCGACGTCGACTTGTCCATCCTTGAACGGCGTGACAACAGGCAACCATATTCCGGACACCATGATCAACTCCGCTGCGCGCGGCGACCGGCTGCGCGCGAAGTAGTCAATGGGTTCACCGCGTTTGAAACCTCTGGCGGGCGCGCGGCTTGCCCGACGTGAATGATTGTTGAGACATCTTCTAACGTCATGATGATTTGCTTCGAGTTCCATTCGATTGCATCAAACGAAGCCTATAGGATCGGGCGTAAATGTCCTGTTAAAAAACACAATTCGCGCGTATAGAACGCAGGGTTTCCGAGCGCGTTTCGAGGCGCGGGACGTCGCGAATAAAAACGGTGTAAAAGCCGATGGGGTTTGCGTACATTCGGCGTAAACGTCGGGTAGCGACGGATTTTTTCCTGCTATAAAGAAGGAATCCTATACTTCAATGGACCGACGACGCCGGAGATTTCATGTCCAAGCAGCGCACAGCAACTAAAGGCCAGGGACGGCATGACGCAACCGTAAAACAGCACAATCAAGGACCGTCGGGCCTGTTCGAAAGAACAATGGTGCCCACGAAGTGGGTCATGCGCATGAGGGGAGCGGTCAAAGTCATTCTGATCGCCGGCGCTATCAATGAACTCCTGAACTCCGTGTTCATGTATGTCGCGCAACAGATCAATCCCGGCTTGCCGCCTGTCACGGCTACCGTATTCAGCTTCACGACGTGTGCAATGGTGGGCTTCTGGTTTCAGGCAGATGCCCGGCGAGCGTATCTTTTCGCTCGCGACAGAGGCTACATAGCACGCGTCGACGCTGCAAACCGGGCACCGCATATCGCGGCCAGCTGTCCCAAACGATGGCTCGTGGTTCTTTACATAGAACTGAATCCGGCTCTGGTCGGCCTGTAGGGTCTGCCCCCTTCCGCAAGGTTGATTTCGATTGTTGAGACAGCGACTTTTTTCGGAATTTTTTACGAAACCTTAACGCCGGTTTTGCTAGCCTTGAAACAGGCAACGAAAAACGGGGGCGGTATGACGCACACATTGGCGGCCCTGCGGGCGCTACTCTCATCGGGCAAGGCTCCGGTCCAGCACCGGCCACCTCGCGCACCCGGCCGCAATGTGATGATGCACATCACGCTTGACGCGCAACACGCCACACCGCTGCGTCAGGCTCTGATCCGTGATTGCGCCGGGCAGCCGTGGACCATTCGCCTTGTGCCTTTGTACGGAACGGACCGCGTCCGTCTGTCGCTCTATCTCCCGAGGGAGGCTGTGAGCGGAGCGATCCAGCGAGTCGCGCATCTGGCGCCGGATGCCGAACTGGGGCAACTGTTTGAGATCCCTCAAACTCCCACCGTGGCCTGGCGGGATTTGATGCATCCCGTGTCTCCTCCGAGTGTCGGCCCGACCGGTCAATCAGACGATACGACTCCTGGAAACGCCCTCGCGCAACTGCTCACCCGGGATCATGTCCTGCTCGGTCTGGGGGCCACTAGCCGCGAGTCGCTTTTCGCGGACCTTGGCCATTTCTGTGAACAACAATTCGGGTTGCCTGCGGCGACCGTGGTTGCGGGCCTTGAGGCACGCGAATCGTTAGGCTCGACCGCGCTGGGTCAGGGGGTCGCCGTTCCGCACGGCCAGATCAAGGGGCTGCGTCGGGCCATGGCATTGTATGTCCGTCCGGCGGCACCGATTCCGTTTGATGCGCCCGACGGAAATCCGGTCAGCGAGCTCGTCGTGCTATTGGTCCCGGAATCGGCAAACAGCACGCATCTGCATCTGCTGGCCGATGTAGCGCAGCGCTTCTGCGACCACCACTTCCGGGAGCAGCTCCATGCTTGTTCCGACGCACAGGCCGTGTGCCGGTTGTTCGTTGCCTACAACGCACCGGATGCCGGTTTGTCCCGTCGTCCTCCTGCATCGGTCAAATCATTTGGCAGGGGCCGATAGATTGTTGCGCCCATCACGCTGAGGTGAACGGTCGGCCGGCAACGGGCATATGGTTCGTCATGTGCGCAGTGGTCTCAAGCCCGCCCGAACCTCCTCTGCAAATAACTGCGGCTGTTCCCATGCGGCGAAGTGCCCGCCTTTATCCACCCGGTTGTAATAGATACGGTTGTGATACGCCCGCTCCGTCCAACTCCGCGGTGCCTGATAGTTCTCAGGCCACCTGGTCGCTTTGATGTGTCTTCGCAAATCGATCAGTTGCGACTCCGGCACGTGGACACGAAGTGGACGAATGGCGGTCTTGTCGCCGCTCGTCGATTGGGCAACCTCGGTGACTGCCTGGTCAGGTTCTGCAAAGGCGAGCTGACTCAATGAGCCGGCGGCAACGGTCGCCGCGGCGACACTGACAAAACGACGGCGAGACGACGATTGGCGAACGGTGTTGTCCGACATAAAATCTCCGATTGGCGATAACGCTTGGCATGAGCGTATTGGACTGCGCGGATGTATCCCGTTTGTGTCGCCAAGGCGGCTTGGGTGCAATGTTGTATGTCAGGAGACCGTCCAGATACATTGCGATACAAAGCGTCGCGTTTATTGGGCTATAAAGCAGGGGCTATAAAGCAGCCATGCCTATTGCGGAGAGCCACATGAATACCGAACTGCTGCGCGGATCCTGTCATTGCGGGACCGTGAAATTTGAAGTCCGTACTGCCGTCGTCCCTGCTGCGCGTTGCAATTGCAGCCTGTGCCGGCGCAAGGGCGCGCTGATGACGCCGGCGTTCGCCGCGGCCGAACTGATGATCCTGCAGGGTGAGGAAGCGCTAACGCTCTACCAGTTCAATACGCGCACGGCGAAGCATTACTTCTGCAAGCATTGCGGCATTTACCCGTTCCACAAGACGCGTACGGATCCGCGGCTGTGGCGTGTCAACGTGGGTTGCCTGGACGGTATCGACCCGTATACGCTGGAAGCCGGCGTCGCGAATGGCGCCAGCCTGTCCTTGGTGGAGGAGGCATGAGACGACTCATGGCAATTCTCGCCTTCCTGGCGGGCGGGTTGGCAGCAGAGCTGGTGCACCCGGTACGCTGCTCGCTTGTCAACGTGAACCAGGTGCGCATCAACCGTCGGAGGGATTGATCCATTGATGGAAAACACCGACCATGTGCTGATCGTCGACGACGATCGCGGTATCCGCGAACTGCTTGCCACCTATCTCGAGAAGAACGGCATGCGCGTTTCACTGGCCGCCAACGGCCGCCAGATGCGCGCAGTCCTTGAGCAAGGTGCGCCTGATCTGATCGTGCTTGACCTGATGATGCCCGGCGAAGACGGCCTCGTGCTGTGCCGGGAATTGCGTGCCGGCAAGTTTTGCGCGGTGCCGGTATTGATGCTGACAGCCCGCAGCGAGGAGGCGGATCGCATTGTCGGGCTGGAAATGGGCGCCGACGATTACCTGGCCAAGCCGTTTGCAGTGCGCGAACTGCTGGCGCGCATCCGCTCCGTGTTGCGCCGCACCCGTATGCTGCCGCCCGGCATGCAGGTGACGGAAACCGCACCGATGATCCGCTTCGGCGACTGGCGGCTCGACACTACAGCACGCCATCTGCTCGATGCCGAGGGCACCATGGTGGCCCTGAGCGGCGCGGAGTATCGCTTGCTGCGCGTCTTCCTCGATCATCCCCAGCGCGTGCTCACCCGGGATCAATTGCTCAACCTGACCCAGGGACGCCAGGCCGATCCGTTCGACCGCTCGATCGATCTGCTGGTCAGCCGCTTGCGGCAGCGCCTGCAGGACACAGCGCGCGAGCCGCGCTACATCAAGACGCTGCGCAGCGAAGGTTACGTATTTTCAGCGGCCGTGGTCATGATCGAAGGCAACCCATGAAACTGAATGCGTTGCTGCGCTGGCCGCGCACGCTGTTCGCGCGGCTCGCCCTGATTCTCTTTGTCAGCCTTGCGCTGGTGCAAACGCTTTCGGTCTGGCTCACCGTGACGGAACGGGACCAGACCATGACCAACGTGATGGTGGGTTACATCGAACGCGAGGTCACCAGCTCCGTCGCGCTCCTTGATCATCTGCCGGCCAACGAACGTGCTGAATGGCTGCCAAGGCTGGCACGGCGCACCTATAGCTTCATTCTCGGCCCGGGCATTCCCGGTGCCGCCCCGAACGCACAGCTATCAGCGAGGGTGGCTCAATCCATCGCAGACGGCATTGGCAAGCGCTATCCGCTAACGGTCAATGCCGTCCCGGGTGAACCCGAGCGCCTGCAAGTCCATCTGCAGCTGAGTGACGGCACACCCCTGACAATCGACTACCGCCCCATGCCGGGCGCGCCACTGTCGCCGTGGTTGTCGTGGCTGCTCATCCTGCAACTGGTAGTGCTGGCCGCCTGCTGCTGGCTGGCGGTACGGCTGGCGACACGCCCACTGAGTCACTTGGCGCGAGCGGCCGATACCCTGGGCCCCGACCTGAAGGCGGAGCGCCTGCCCGAAGACGGACCGGACGAAGTGGCGCGCGCGGCGCGGGCGTTCAACGCCATGCAGGATCGAATCAGGCTATACATGACCGAGCGCCTGCAGATCCTCGCGGCGATTTCGCACGACCTGCAAACGCCGATTACCCGCATGCGGCTGCGCCTCGACGTGATGGACGACAGCCCGGAGGGAGCAAAGCTGCAGCAGGACCTGCAGGAGATGGAGACGATGGTCAAGGAAGGCGTCACGTACGCACGCACCATGCACGGCGCCAGTGAGGCGCCCCTCCGGATCGATCCGGACGCGCTGTTCGACAGCCTCGTGTTCGACTATGTCGATGCCGGCAAGGAAGTCTCGCTGCAAGGGCGAATTGACACTGCGCTGGTGACGCGCCCTCAGGCGTTGCGCCGAATCGTGGGCAACCTGGTGGATAACGCGTTGAAGTTTGGTGGCGCAGCCGAGATCAGGGTCGCCGCCTCGCAGGATGGGCACGTGACGGTCTCAGTGCTCGATCGCGGGCCGGGTATTCCGGCTGAGTCGCTGGAAGCGGTGTTCGAACCGTTCTATCGGCTGGAAGGATCGCGCAATCGGGGAACCGGCGGCACCGGGCTAGGCCTTGCGATTGCGCGGCAACTCGCTTTGGCGATGGACGCGGCCTTGTCATTGCATAACCGGCCCGACGGTGGCCTGGAAGCCAGGCTTCTGTTGAAAGGCATCAGCTAAGGTCCGACAGCGGGCGACTTCCTTAAGAAAAATCAGCATGGGGATGCGACAACGGGAGGATATCGGCAAGCGCCGCATTCTCTCGACGCCAGCGCCGCCGAACGCGAGTTGGAAACCGTCGGCTGACCGCTGGGAAAAAGTTCGCGGCTTAGGGACTTAGGGACTTAGGGACTTGGTCAAGAAATATGCGTTTTCCCTAGGCCGAGTGAACATATTCATCCAGTCCCTTAGCCAGGGCGGCAAACGCGGCCTTACAACTCGGGTTGTCGCGCAAGTCTTCATGCATGGCAAGCCAGGTATCCAGCCGAAGCGATATCTTCTTGGGGAAAAGACGAATCAGATCAGGGTCCCGGCGTGCAAGCCCCACCTGACACATGCCAACACCAAAACCCGCCCGCAACATTGCCAGCGAAGCCAGATCACTGTCCGTGCGTAACGCCATCATTTCCCGGCGAATCTCCGGTAGCTGGGGTTTCATGCTGCGAATAAACGCGGTTTCCTTGTCGAAACCGATCAGCGCATGGTTAGCAAGGTCGTCAATATTCTCCGGCTTGCCACGTCGTTCCAGATAACGCTTGTGCGCGTGGAGCCCAAGCTCGACGTCACCTATCCGGCGTGCAATCAACACGCCCTGGCTGGGCCGCTGCATCCGGACCGCTATATCCGCTTCGCGCTGCAGCAGGTCTTCAATGCGGTTGGACGGCATCAGTTCAATGACCAGTTCAGGGTAAGCGGCGTGCAGCGCAGTGATGATAGGCGGCAGCACTTCCACGCTAATGACGTCGCTGGCAGTGATGCGGATGGTGCCGCGGACTCCCACACCCTGACTCGATGCGGCCCGCAATAGCGCAGCACTGTTCGATTCCAGCGCTTCGGCAAACGGCTTCAATGCCAGTGCTTCCTGCGTAGGGCTAAGGCCCTGTTGCGTACGGATAAAAAGCGCATAACCCATGATTTGCTCAAGCGCGTCCACATGACGCCCTACCGTAGGCTGAGTCAGTCCCAGCGCACGCGCCGCCCCCGAGAGCGAACCCTCGCGCACGACGCCCAGGAAAGTCCGGTAGAGGTCCCAGCCAGGTTCAGTGTCAGTCATACAAAAATGTATATCAGCTCCATTTGTATCGATAATTTCATTTAACTGCCGCCTGCGCAAGAATAATCGCCATGACATCAGGAGGCAAACATGACAGACATTCGCACGGCATTGGTTTTGGGAGCGACCGGCGGCATAGGTGGCGAAGTGGCGCGGCAACTTGCTGCGCGTGGCTGGAAGGTACGCGCGTTGCATCGTAACCCCATGGCGCTGACTAACCGCGACGATCGATTCGAATGGATCAAGGGCGACGCGATGAATCGTCAGGACGTGATTGAAGCCGCGGACGGCGTGCAGTTCATTCTCCACGCGGTCAATCCACCGGGATATCGCAACTGGGCCGAACTCGTGCTCCCCATGATCGACAACACCATCACCGCGGCGCAGGCATCAGGCGCGAGGATCGTGCTGCCCGGCACAGTCTATAACTATGGCCCGAACGCATTCCCTGTGTTACGCGAATCGTCGCCTCAGGAACCGCTCACGCATAAGGGCGCAATCCGCGCCGAGTTGGAGCGCCGCCTGCAGGCAGCAAGCTCGAAGGGCATACGCAGTCTCGTTGTCCGGGCAGGTGATTTTTTCGGCCCTGGCAGTACCGGCAATAGCTGGTTTTCAGCGGGCCTCGTCAAACCGGGCAAACCCGTTCGCGCCATGTTCTACCCGGGCAAGTCCGGCGTTGGACATCAGTGGGCCTATGTGCCCGACGTAGCGCGAACCATGGTGCGCCTGATCGAGCAGGAAGACAGACTACCCGTGTTCGCGGCGTTTCACATGCAGGGGCATTGGGACGCAGACGGCACGCGGATGATCGGCGCAATCAAACGCTCGGTCGGCCAGCCCGCAGTGAAGGTGCGCGCGTTCCCGTGGTGGATCCTTCCGCTCATGTCGCCATTCTCCGAGATGTTTCGCGAAATGCGGGAGATGCGCTATTTGTGGAAGGAGCCCATACGCATGGAGAATGCTTCGCTGGTGACTACGCTTGGCGAGGAACCGCACACGCCCTGGGACGAGGCGGTCAAGACCACGCTGAGCGCGCTGCACTGCATCTGATCCGTCCGGCATGCATGCTGTATCGCGGCCGTGAGTTGTGCACCGGTCGAACCCGTTGCGTGCATGCCCTGATAGCTCATTACCGTTTTTCAGGGCCGTCTAACCTGACCTATGCGTTCAATTCGCGGACTAGCGAAGGAACGCAATCAAACAGGTCACCAACCAGACCATAGTCCGCGACGCTGAAAATTGGCGCCTCTGCATCCTTGTTGATCGCGACAATGACCTTGGAGTCTTTCATACCGGCCAAATGCTGGATCGCACCGGAGATGCCTACCGCTACGTACAACTCCGGCGCGACGATCTTGCCCGTCTGACCGACCTGGGAATCGTTGGGTGCATAGCCCGCGTCGACAGCGGCGCGTGACGCACCCATTGCCGCGCCGAGTCGGTCCGCCAGCGGTTCCAGCACTGCCTTGTAGTTCTCGCCGCTGCCGAGACCCCGGCCTCCCGACACAATAACGGCCGCCGACGTCAATTCCGGACGGTCCAGCTTCGTCACTTCGCGGCTCACGAATTGCGAGAGGCCCGCATCAACGGTTGCCTCAATTTCCTCCACCGACGCACTGCCGCCAACCGATGCGGCCAGATCAAAACCCGTCGCACGAACCGTGACCACTTTCACCGGGTCGTTTGACTGCACCCGCGCCACGGCATTGCCCGCATAAATCGGCCGCTCGAACGTGTCGGGCGCAACGACCGAGATGATGTCGCTGATCTGTGCCACGTCGAGTCGCGCCGCAATGCGCGGTGCGATGTTCTTGCCGTAGGCAGTAGCGGGTAAAAGGATATGCGAGTAGTCCATTGCAATGTTCAGCACGGTCGCTTCGACGTTCTCCGCGAGACCGTCGGCCAATTGCGCGGCGTCAGCGAGCAGCACCTTTCCGACACCTGCAACCCTCCCCGCCGCCTCTGCCGCAGCGAGCGCACCGTATCCAGCAACAAGCACGTGAATCGGTTGATTGGTGAATGTCGCTATGACGGCGGCCGCCCCAATCGTATTCAAGGTTGCCGCCTTAAGCGATGCACCGTCATGTTCAGCAATTACCAGAACCGGCATGTCATTCGTCTCCGCGTATCCGTTAATCAAAGCACCTTCGCTTCGGTTTTCAGCTTCTCGACCAGCGTCTTCACGTCCGCCACCTTCACGCCAGCGGATCGCCTGGGCGGCTCGCTGACCTGCAGCGTCTTCAGGCGCGGCGTGACATCAACGCCCAGGTCTTCGGGCTTCAGGGTTTCCAATGGCTTTTTCCTGGCCTTCATGATGTTGGGCAGCGTCACGTAGCGCGGCTCGTTCAGACGAAGATCCGTTGTCACCACCGCCGGTAGCGTCAGCGCGAGCGTCTCCGCGCCGCCGTCCACCTCGCGCGTAACCGTTGCCCGGCTGTCGGCAATCGTGAGCCTTGAAGCAAACGTCGCCTGCGGCACCCTTGCGAGTGCCGCCAGCATCTGGCCCGTCTGGTTCGAGTCGTCATCAATCGCCTGCTTGCCCAGGATGATCAACTGCGGCTGTTCGCGGTCGACCACCGCCTTGAGCAGTTTCGTTACAGCCAGCGGCTGCAGGTCCTCATTCGACTCGATGAGGATTGCGCGGTCCGCGCCAATAGCCAGCGCCGTGCGCAGCGTTTCCTGACATTGCGCGACACCTGCCGACACGGCGATCACCTCGGTGGCGACGCCCGCTTCCCGCAAGCGCACGGCTTCCTCCATGGCGATCTCGTCGAACGGGTTCATCGACATCTTTACATTCGCAAGGTCGACGCCCGTTTTGTCCCGCTTCACACTGACCTTCACGTTGGCGTCTACCGATCGTTTCACTGCAACCAGCACCTTCACGTTTACTCTCCTTCAAATGCCGCATTGACTTAGCCGCGGCCTGCGCCTTCGAGCAACCGTAGCGCGTTGCCGCTGTAGATCATCTGCCGTTGCGCCTCAGGCAGCGCATCGACCACGGGTACCGTACGCCGGCCCTCGGGATCGCCAATATCGAACGGATAATCTGAACCGAACACCACCCGCTCCGCGCCCATTGCCTGGATCGTGAAGCGGTTACTGTCTTCGCTTAGTGCGCAGGTATCGTAGTAAAGACGGTCAAGGTATTCGCTCGGCCGCCGGGTAATGTTCTTGCGAAAATACGGATCGGCCTCCCAGCCAGTCGCCTCATAGGCCGAGTCCAGACGGCCTCGCAAGAACATCAGGTTCCCGCCACCGTGTGCAAGCACCAGCTTGAGCGTCGGATGACGCTCAAGCTGTCCTTCGAAAATCATGCGAGTCACGGCCAGCGTGGTTTCAAACGGCCAGCCGATAAGCACGTGCACCCCGTACATTCCAAACCGTTCCGATGTAACCGCGGAAGTCGGATGCATGAAAATAACAAGGCCGAGTTTCTCGATCAGCGTGAACAAAGGCGCGAACTCCGGATCATCGAGAGGCTTCCCTCCGGCGGAGCTCGGCATCATGACGCCGCGTACTCCGTGCTCATCCACCGCGCGCTGCAGTTCCTGCGCGGCAACCTCGGGCTCCCCAAGGGCCAATACGGCCAGCATCTCCATCCGGCCGCCGGATTGCGCCGCAATGCGATGACTCGCGATGTTCAACGCACGAACCAGTTCCACGCCTGAAGCACCGCCGGGCCACGCCAGCATGAACGGCGGGGGCGCAAACAACTGGAGCCCCACATCGCGTTTGCGCAGGCTCTCGAGCCGCTTGGGAAGGTCGTGCAGGTTCGGATCGATCGAACTCTTCCTGTCATCGCCTTGCCGGCGAATCACCCAATAGCCGTCGTCTCCGTGTTCAGCGCGAAGCCCGGCTACAGGTGTCTTCGAGAGGTCGTGAATGAACTGCTCATCGAGCGCGTGAGCATGAAGGTCAACTATCAAGGTTTGCTCCTTTGATCTGGTGTTTGGTGTCTTCCCAAAAGCGCCCGTACTCGGGCGCTCTCTTTTCATTGAAGGCGGTGAGCCCCTCCTTCCACTCTTGCTTTGGAACATCCAGTGGCGACTTCAGCACGCGGTTCCAGTCAATGGCCGCGTGCGCGTGCAGATTAAGCTTGGCGGCCTTCAGCGCCCCCGGCGGCACGGACTCCACAATTTGTTCAGCCAGGGATAGCGCCGCGTCGACCACTTTGTCCCCGTGCACAACGCGGTTAACAAGTCCGATGTCCAGCGATTCCTCCGCGGACACGCGCCGTCGGGTCAATATCAATTCCGATGCCCGGCGAAGGCCAACCACGCGAGAGAGCAACGCGAGGCCGGTATTCGGAATCACGCCGTGACCCAGCTCGGGCATGAAAAACCACGCCGATTCGGCTGCCACGACGAGATCGCACGCAAGCGTAAGTTCCATCCCGCCGCCCACCGCGGCGCCATGAACCGCAGCCACCACAGGTCGATCAAACTCGGCGATACGCTTGAACATGACCGCCGGATCTTCATCCGGATGCGGACTTTCCATCCATCCGTCCCGAAGATCGTCGATATTGGCGCCGGCACAAAATGCAGGTCCGGACCCGGCAATCACGACCGCGCGTACGCCTTCGTTCGACGCCTTGTCCAACGCGCCGGACAGTCCGCGGACAATCTCCCGTGACAGCGCATTGCGGCGACCCGGGTCATTCAGTGTCAGGAGCGCGAGATTTCCCCGCCGCTCGTACAAAACCTTACTCTCATTCATGTGAAGGTATCCTTACCGTTATCGTTCAAAAGATACGCTCTCAATTCCGGTGTGATCGGATGCGGACGTCCAGTCTCGGCATGAACCAGGACGCACACGGCTTCTGCCTTCGCACAAAAGTTCTTATCCACTCCCGCAAACAAACCTTGCCGTGCCCTGAACGATGTGTTTCCTACCTCGACAATCGTGCTTCCCACCCGCACGCGTCCCGGAAAATGCAACTCGGCACTGAACTCGATCAGCAGCTTGACTACCGCCAGGTTCGCCCCGCCCATCAGCTTGCGAATTGAGGGCGGCGCAAGGATCTCCATGCGCGCCGCCTCGAAAAACGTCGCGATGACGGCGTTGTTGATGTGCCTGAACTGATCGGTATCGGCATTCCTCAACTTCTCTTCAGTCCAGAATCGATAGTCACCGCATGGCGCTATCACGCGTTCTGTTGACGGCATCCCGCCCGGCTCGGATGCGCTCATAGGCCCTCCTGATGCTCCTTTGGGATCAGATGCGCACTGGCTTCTTGTTCGGTGCGCAAATAGAGCTTCGTGGCAATTGGCTGACGCATTTCCTCCAGGATGTGCCCCACCAGCCCAACCGAACGTGCGGCGACCGCCAGTCCCCGGCAAATCTGCCAGCCAATACCCATTTCGGACGCGACTGCGGCCATTGCCCCTGTGACGTTCACCGGCAAAGAACGCTTGAGCTGCCGCTCGGCTTCATTTCCGATCGCCGTCATCAGGCGAATGTAGGGTCCGTCATATCCAGTCTCTTGCGCGACCTTGAACAGTGCAGGCGCACGGGGATCGATCGGCTTGTGAAACGGATGCCCTATTCCCGGCACAATCTCCTTGCGCGCGCGATAGTCGTCAACGATCTCCCGGGCAAGTGCGTCGATGTCCGGCACGTTCCCGGGGTCGGGCAGTGACTCCTGCAACAGCCGCGCTGCGTTGTCGAGCGACCCGACGAATACCGATCCCAGTCCCAACAAGCCCGCCGCCACCGCCGCCTGAACCGCTTCGGGTGCACCGGCATAGGTCATGCGCGTTGCCAGCGACGAGGGCGTAATGCCGTGTTCGACAAGAATGACCATCATTGCGTTGAACATTCGCAATTCGCGCTCGTCGGGCAGTCGGGCGAACAATTGCAGAAACGCCATCTGACCAAAGTCGATCTTGCCCACAATGTCTTCGCACAGGTCCAGACCGTGAACGACCACCTTTGTTGGTGTGGCCCAAGCGATGTCTGAGCGGATTTCAGCTTGCTTCATGATTAATCTCCCGGGTTACCGATACGGTTTGAACAGGACCAAGGCACTGCGAGGCCACGTCCCGCAACACGTTCTTCAGGATCTTGACTCCGTTCGGACCTTCCTGCTGCGGAAATGATTCCACCGGCAGGATGCGGCGCGGCACCTTGAAGCCGGCGATGCCCTGCTTGCAGTAGGCAATTAGTTCGTGTTCCGTAACAGCCGTTGTTGAGCGGCACACAAAAGCAACGGCCACGTCGCCTTCACCGTCGAGATGAACCCCTACCACCTGCGCTGCCTGAACACCCGGATGTTGCACGAGGAAAGTCTCTATCTCGACCGGGTCGACCAGGTAGCCTCGCAGACGCAAGCTGTCTCGTATCCTGGCCGAGTAGCAAAACGTGCCGCCCTCGGCATAGGCGAGGTCCCCGGTCCGGAACCAGCCCTCCGCGGTCAGGGCTTCTGCGGTCGCTGAAGGATTGTTCAGGTAGCCTGCCATCACGTTATAGCCACGCAACTGCAATTCCCCCTGCTGCCCGTCAGGCAATATGGCTCCGCTGGCGGGATCGACAATGCGAAACGAGATCTCGGAAGAAACGGGGGACCCTCCCGGCAACCCCCTCTGCTGTTCATCTCCCTCGGGGTCGCGAATCGCGGTCATCGCGAAACATTCGGACATGCCGTACAGGCCGGTCAGGCGTACCCCCCAAGCTGCCCACGCCTTGGAAATGACGCTTTGGCCGAGATTTGCATATTCCGCGAAGGCGCCGCGTCGCCACGTGGCCAACGAGTAGTCTCCGGCATTGAGCACCATCTCCATCATGGCGTCCGACCCAAAAAAGTGCGTCACGCGATGCCGCTCGATGGCTGCGGCCGCGGCATCTGCCTTGAAGACCGGCAACAACACGCAAGCGGCCCCTGAGGCGAGCGCCGCGATTGCCTGAACAAATCCAAGCACACCATAAAGGGGAAGTGCGCAGAGCGCTACGTCGCCCACGCGCATGTCGTTGATTCGCCCGACGTTGCGCGCATGCCGTGCAATCCCGTCTGCCGTGTGAACAGCAAGCTTGGGACGGCCGGTTGTTCCAGACGTCGTAAAGGTGCACAACAGATCGGTGTCCTGGCCGTGCCAGTGCACATAAGGCTCGAACTCACCCCACTCGAAACCATCGAATTGCGACACCTCAATAACGTGCTGCAATGCATCGCTCGACGCCTGGATCTCAAGGCCCGCGCCCGCGTAGTCGAAATCCAGAAAGCTTTGCGGCACCACAAGTACGCGTGGTTTCGCAGTGTCGAGAACGTGCCGGGCTTCCTGCAGCTTGAATCGCGTACTGACCGGCACCATCAACACGCCGAGCTGCGCCGCCGCGAAGAAAAGCTGCAGCCATACGCCTCCGTCCGGCAACCATACGGCGATGGTGTCGCCTCGTCTGATGCCAAGCGCATGAAGAAAAGAAGCGGCCCGTCGCGACGCGATCCGCAATTCGCCGCGGGTGAATGTTCTTTCGCCATGATGCACCGCGACAAGATCAGGGTCGCCCGATTCGAGCAAATCAAAGGCCATGACGACCTCCGGTCACAGCAAAGGCAGCGCGTGCGATTTGAATACGCTGCATTTCCGACGTGCCTTCACCAATCCGGAATGCCCTTGCATCACGATAAAATCGTTCGATGGGGAGTTCCGTCATGTAGCCCATTCCCCCGAATATCTGGAGCACGCGATCCGTTACGCGGCAGCCCATCTCGCTCGCATAAAGCTTCGCACGGCATGCCGCGACGTGCGCCTGCGGATCCCCGCCTTCAATCATCTCCGCCGCCACGCGGATCAGCATTCGCGCTGCTTCGATTTCCACATCGTTGTCGGCGATCATGAACTGGATCCCCTGGTGTTGCGCAAGGTTCGCTCCAAATGCCTTGCGCTCGAGCGCGTACTCGCAAGCCATTGACTGGGCGCGCGCAGAGAGGCCGAGCGAGCGGCTGGCAGACAGCAGCCGGTCCTGATTGATCGACTGCATCATTCCAAGAAAACCCGCGTCAGGCTCGCCAAGCAGGTCTTCGTCAGGGACGAAGCAGTCTTCAAGCGTGAACCCGTTAAGGTGATATCCACGCCACCCCATCTTCCGATACCGGGTCATGCTGACGACACCCGGATTGCCACGGCGAACAATAAACGTAGTGAGCTTGTGCTTCAGCACTGCCGACGGGGCGGTGACAGCGAGCACGATAATGTAGTCGGCCGTCTCCGCGTGCGAGATGAAGTGCTTGCTTCCGTTGAGTAACCATCCCCCCGCCACTCTCTCCGCCCTCGCGCGAAGTCCGCTGAGATCGGATCCCGCGTTAGGCTCGGTCAACGCATACGTGACAATCTTCTTACCCGACAAAATGTCCGGCAAAAGCTCGGCTCGCTGGCGATCATTGGTCTGGGCCAGTTGAAGCGGCAGATGACCGAATACCTCGCTCAGCGGTACCGACGTATGTGTGAGCTCCTCGAGAATGGCCACCTTCGCAGCGGCCGAGAGACCGGGCCCACCAATACTTTCAGGAAGGTTGAACCCGTATAAGCCCAGTGCTGCTACCTCCGAGCGCAGTTGCGCAAGCAACTCCGTGCTTACGTCGTCATCTGTTTCGATTTGCTGCTCAAGAGGACCGAGCCGATTGCGCACGAAGCGACGGGCGGTTTCTCGGATCATGGACACTTCACTATCGATTTGGGTCATGGTGTTCTCACTGTATCGAAAACGATTTCGTTAAACTATGTTTGCGTAAACGTATATCTAAGTCAAGTTGGAAGATACCTTTACTAAAACGTTTTCGGTGTTTTACAAGCAATCGGGAATTTGATCGAATCGGCGAGTAATCTTTAAGCGCTCATCCGGGCCTGGCGGACCCTGGTCAATCGAAGTTCAGGATGCCGGGCGAATCATTTCAAATATCTCGCCTATCTCCGCGTAGTCGCCGCGATAGCCCGCACGCATGATCGGCTGGGCGGCGTGCGTATCAAAGAGACCGTCCTTCAGATACGCCTTCTGGATGTGCACGCCCACTACCTGACCAAGCGCGAGCCAGTTGTCCGTTGGCTTGCCGTGCAGGTCGTGCAGATGCACGACCTGCAGCAGCTTGCACTCAAGCGCCGC
This sequence comes from Caballeronia udeis, assembly GCF_044909315.1. Taxonomy (GTDB): domain Bacteria; phylum Pseudomonadota; class Gammaproteobacteria; order Burkholderiales; family Burkholderiaceae; genus Caballeronia; species Caballeronia udeis_A. The sequence goes on along the minus strand of NZ_JBIYEB010000022.1, from coordinate 139,904 downwards.
AGGTGACTCGCCAACACGCGGCACCAATACATTGCGCCCCGCCACAGGCGTAAGGCCCGTCAGTTGAAACTCGTCGACATCCGGCGGAACTGGCGCCGACGTACGGTTCATCTGTTCGGCAAGCGGATGCGTCGCAAGATTCCAGACGAATTCGCGCGTTTCCTCGATGTTGCGAAGGCTGTCCTTGCGGCCTTCGCTGCAAAAACCGATGATCGGCGGGAACGCCGCAAATGCGCCGAAGAAGCTGTAAGGCGCGAGATTCAACCGCCCGCTTGACGAGCATGTCGATATCCAGCCGATCAGGCGCGGCGCCACAATCGCCTTGAACGGATCGTGTGGCAGGCCGTGACCTTCAGAGGGATCGTAAAAATCGACAGCCGGGCCGCAATCCAGTACATCGCCCCCTGATTCACTACTCATGCGTGCCTCCAATGTTTCAACGTGCACAAATGTAAAACCGGCATAAACTGGTAAAGCCGCTTTCCATGTAATTAGTTACCCGAATCAATATATGCAGTCCCTGGAACGAGACTAACGACTCAGGACGCTATCTCCGGATAGGACTAGCCTGCTTCAGAAAATCCTCTGGATCATAGGGATCCTCGCTGGACGGGATACTCGCGAGATCGCGACCGCCCGTCTCCGGCAAGAACGCCAACGCAAGCAGCGCACAGAAATAGCCAACGAAGCAGAACAGCGCGATCGACCCCAACAGGCCTATATGCTCGGCCACTGCGCCGACCAGCGCAACGCTCAGCGCGCCAAGCGACTTGCCAACGTTGTACGAAAACCCCATGCAGGTCGTTCGTATCTGAGTCGGGAACAACTCCGACAACATGGGTCCAATTCCCGCAAATGAACCATTGATGCTTATGCCAACAGGGAGTCCCAGGATTGCCAGCAGCCACGCGTCCATGGGGATGAGGAGATAAAGACCGGTGAGGAACACCGAGCAGAGACAAAACGCTATTGCGGTGATCCGGCGCCCAAGCGAGTCGTTGAGGTAAGCGAAGCTTACCTGGCCGATGAACGAGCCAACGCTCATCATTGCCGCCATCACCGCTACAGACGACGCTGGCAAGTGGCGAACCTGAACCAGCATTGTAGGCAACCAGATCATGATGGCGTAGCTGCTGCCTTGCAGCCCTGTCACGAGGAGCGCGGCGAGAAGACTCGAACGCCGGACGTCTTTGCGAAGCGATGAGCGCCAGGTCGCCACCGTCGCACCGCCCGTCGCCTTTTTCATCTCGCGGAACAACTCGGGTTCCGGGATATATCGCCGGATCAGCAGTACGACAAGCGCGGGAATAACGCCGACCCAGAAGGCCGACCTCCACGCAATCGATGAAGGAAGATACGCCACAAGCACGCCGGTAATGACGGCGGCAAGCGCCCAGCCAACAGAGAATCCGCTCTGGACCAGACCGAGCGCTTTGCCCCGATGCGCCGGGTTGATCACCTCCGCCATCAGGGCGGCCCCGACCGCCCACTCTGCGCCGAACCCCAAACCCTGCAGCGCTCGCACGACCAGCAACTGGTGATATGAGTTTGCCAGACCGGCAAAGATGCTGAAAGCCGTAAACCAGATGATGGACCCGGTTAGCACGCGTACCCGCCCGTGGCGATCGCTCAGGATGCCCGAGACCCATCCGCCAATCGCGGCGGCGAGCAAAGACGAAGTTGCAATCAGACCAGCCTCGGTCCTGGAAAAATGCCACGCCGCCATCAGGGTGGGCAAAAGAAACGCCAACACCTGATTGTCAAAGCTATCCAGGGTCCAGCCGGAAAAGCATCCCCAGAACGTCCGCCGTTCTGCCGGGGCGGCTGCTCGATACCAATCAAACACCTTCATTTTTAGCTCCTCTCTGGAATACCCTGGATGAGACAGTCCTCATGCACAGAGCCATTTCTAACAGCGGCATCTTGGGGACAGCACCAGCCATTCGCTCTTGATTCAATCTGCTTTAGCGAGCGTCGCCGCAAAGAGCAACCGCACTAATTTCCACCTGCGCGCCGTAGTGCAACTGCCCACATTGCACGACGGTTCTAGCCGGTGCCGGATCCCCAATGAACTGCTTGTAAAGCTCGTTCACGCGCGGCCAGATCTCAATGTCGGAAACATATATCTGTACGCTCACAAGACTTCCTACGTCGGTTCCCGCTGCCAGAAGTACCTCGCGCACGTTGGCAAGCGCCTGGTAAACCTGCGCTTCCAGTCCTTGCGCAAGGACGACGTTGTCATCGGTTGTCAGGGGCAGCTGCCCCGACACGAAAACAAAACCATTTGCCTTGGTTGCCTGGGCATAGTGCCCACGTGGCAAAGGTGCTTTCGGGGTCAAGATAGATTCGATCAAAATTTTCACCGTTAAATAGATATACTAATTAATCTCTCTTTGCCCACCGCCAAATGAACGTGGACGGCGTTTATCGTGCCCGTCATGCGTTCGCCGGAAGCTTTCAGGCGATCACACGGAAGAAACAACCTGACCCACTGCACGAAACCGGAGTCAGCCTGTTGCGCCCGGTGCATCCTCGCGGCAACCCCATTTCCTGGCATTCGGAAGTCTTCGTTGATTTTACCGAAAACGATTTCGATTGAAAGATAGCAGCCCAATTTCGCAAATTCAAGCAACGTCAAAAATATTTCCGAAATCGTTTTTTGTCGGATATTTCAATTCCCTTCTACCTGACAGCCGCCTCCCTCAAGCTTTCGGCCCAGAAAGGATCTACGGCGGCGACAATTTCGTCGGAGTCGCACAGGGGTAAACACCGACCCAAGGAGTTCGTGTGAACAATGGAGACGCGGTGACCGAAATCGTTATTTGCCGGATCGGGCCCAGGGTTCTTGATGCCAATGACCTATCGCGTAGAATGACGAAAATCGTTTTCGATGCCTCGATCACCGCGGACTTAAAGAAGAAACGGAATGAATATTCAGGAATTTGCGGCCACGCTCAATCTCTCCATCAGCACTGTGTCGAAGGCGCTGAACGGCCGGGAAGACGTCAGCCCGGCTACGCGCAAGCGCGTGCTGGAAGCAGCCGAGCTGCACGGTTTCTCTCCGGATCCCTCCGCGCGCCGCTTGCGCCGGCAATCGGCCGACACCATCGCGTTCGTCGTATCGGCCCCGCAAACCTCATTCGCTCACCCATTCTTCCTGGACATGTTGATGGGTGTGAATGATGCGATGGATAACAGCGGCTTACAGGTTATCGTCGCTTCCGCGCGAAGCGTGGAAACCGAGATTGACGTATTCAAGCGCCTCATAGAACGCCAGCGCGTTGATGCACTGCTCTTCGGCCGCACACGGCGGCAAGACGAGCGCATCGCTTACCTTCTGGAGAACGACATTCCGTTTGTCGCGTTCGGCAGAAGCGAGACGTCTGACGAATACTCCTATGTCGATATCGATCATCAGGTCGTGGGCCGCTCGGGGTGTGCACGATTTATCGCACTGGGTCATCGTCGAATTGCCCTCGTCCATGCCCCCGAATACCTGATGTTCAGCCACCTCGAACACTTGGGCTATGCGGAAGCATTGCGCGCCGCAGGCATTAAATTCGACAAGACCCTCTGTGTCGAAGCCGCGATATCCGAGGAAGGCGGAGCAGAAGCCGCTCGTCTGCTGCTGCAACTCCCGGACCCTCCTACAGCCGTTGTATGTGGTCACGACTTGATCGCATTGGGCGTGATGCGCGGTATTGCGGAGACGGGAAAAATGGCGGGGCGTGATGTGGGTGTGATTGGAGGAGACAATCATCCAATCGGGCGTTACGTACAGCCTGCGTTGACAACCTTTTCTGCTGAGACGCACCGCGCCGGCAAGCGGATGGCGGAAATGCTGCTCGCGCGTCTTGCGGGCAAGTCACCCCGGGACCTCCAAGAGATCTGGGCGCCGGAACTGATCGTTCGCACGTCGGACGGTCCTCATCGTGTCCAGATGCCGGATTCCACAGAGAGCACAACGAATACACCCAAGCGGCCACGCGCTCTTCGAGCGTAGGTAGTGCCGTAGTGCTTCCTCGTCAGCTTCTTGGAAATGAACGTGCATGCCGACGTCAACGCTTCCTCTGTATGAATCGTTTGACTGCAAGCGCTGCCTGAGCACAGTGACAGCGCTTGTTATCCGCTAGCAATCTCCTCGGCTAGCGATATCGAGAACTTCATAGCCCGTACAACGTGGTGGCGTTGTCGTGAAACAGAGCCAGGCGCTGGAGCGGCTTCAAGTCTGCGACCATCGACTTGAAACCGGCGAACAGTGTATCCAGTTTCACCACTACGCTGTCCACAGGGAAATTGCTCGCGAACATACATCGTTCAACGCCGAAGATTTCGATCGCGTCCCACACCACAGGACCATTCCGTTCGACACTCCAACGCACGCCTCGCTCGCCGATTCCGGATATCTTGAGCCTGACGTTTGCGCACCCGGCAAGCTCTGCAAGCGCGGTCCGCCACGCTCGCAAGCCTTCAACGCTCCGGTCCGCGGGCAACCCCGTATGGTTCACGATGATCGTCACGCCGGGGAAATCCCGCGCGAGTTCCACGGCTTCTGTGAAGTGCCACCATGGCGTCTGCAGTTCGAACATGAGCCCGCTGGCCGCGAGTAGCGCATACCCTGCGCGCCATCGGTCGCAACGCATGGACCCGGGCGCGGCGAACGTCGCCGTATGCTCGCTGCGCGGCACCGCCACGGGCTTGTGCCGCACGCTGCGCACCAGCGGCATCGACTTGTATTCGTGGAGCACGTCTGCCACGTCGTCGCGGTCGAGCCAGACCTGCCCGGCCATCGCATTCGGAAAACCGCAGCGTGCGTTCAGCGTAGTTGCCCAGTGTGCTTCGCCAACCGGATCACGCGGGTCCCACTCGCCTTCCATCATGACGGTCTTCACTACGTGATGCGGCGCGTCCAGCGCGAAATAATCCTCCGGCAGGAAGTCGCGGCAGATCGCTTCGTAGTCGCCATAGCGAAACGGAATGCGCGGGAGATCACGCAGCCACGGATGATAGTTGCGCTGGAGGTCCCAGAAGTGATGATGCGCATCGACAATCGGCAAGTCGGCGTTGTCGCCGCTTTGCAGGAAGCGCTCGCCCATCAAATCAATGGCCGTGGACATTTTCGTCACCCATGCGGGCGAGCGCCATTTGCGTGACGATATCGAACGCCTTCTGCGTTGCGCCTGCGTCCGCGCGGCCCTTGCCGTGGATATCGAAAGCCGTGCCGTGCGCCGGGGTCGCGATCGGCACCGGCAGGCCGCCATGCACCGTGACGCCGCGCCAGAAGCCCATCAGCTTCATCGCGATCTGGCCTTGGTCGTGATACATGGTGACCACGCCATCGAACGCTTTCTGGTCCCGTGCACGCACGAAGATGGTGTCGGCCGGGAACGGTCCCTGAGCGTCATACCCGAGCTTGCGCGCTTCGTCCACGGCCGGCGCGATCACGTCGATCTCCTCGCGGCCGAACGCGCCGTTGTCGCCGTTATGCGGATTGAAACCGCACACCGCAATACGCGGCGCCGGGTTGCCCGCACGCTTGAGGCCGTCGTGAATCAGCCGCACCGCGCCGATGATCCGCTCGGCCGAAAGCTTCGCGCTCACGTCCTTGAGCGCGATATGCGAGGTCACGCGCGAGGTCCACAGTTCGTCGAGCACGTTGAACTCGCAGAACGCGCCGGTGTAGCCAAGCTGCTGCGCGAACCACTCCATCTCGTCGCCGGTCTGCATGCCGGCCATATGCAGCGAGGTCTTGTTGACCGGCGCGAACAGCATGCCCTGCGTACGGTTCGCTTTTGTCAGCACCAGCGCCTGCTTGAATGCTTCGAGGCTGTAACGCCCACCCCGCTCCGTCGAGACGGCACGCTCGTACGGAGCGTCGCCGGGCAAGCGAAAGTCGATCAGCGAGGGTTTGCCTGTCCCTGTCGCGGCGGCCTGTTCGTTGTCCACGACGGTGTAGTCGAAACGCTGCCCCGCTATCTCCATGCCGGTCTCGAACTCACGCCGGTCGCCAATGATGAGCAGGTCGGCCCGCGCCCGGTTCTCGGGTTTGGCGAGCAAGCGCGCGATAAGTTCGGGGCCAATTCCGGCAGGGTCGCCAAGCAATACTGCAATACGAGGTGTCATGCGTTTCACCGTATGTTCAATGAGTGCGGCGCAGATCGATAGCGATCGAGCCGATGATATAAACCAGCGCACAGGCGCTGTAGAACTGCAGGACAATGTCGAACGAACCCGTGCGCTGCAGGATGAAGCCGGTGATCAGCGGAATCGAAATACCGCCTGCACTGCCCGCGCAATTCATCAACGCGCCCAGCAAACCCACCCGCCGGGGACTGGCGAGCAGCGACAGCAAGCTCCAGTAGAGGCTCCCCCACATCAGGAAAAATGCGGCCACGCATAGCACCACGACTGCCTCCGGTGCCGATGAGATCGAAGGCAACGCGGCCAGCACGCCGAGCGTCGTCAAGCCCGACAACGCGATCATGCCCTTCACTACTTTGCCACGCGCCAGGCCGCGGGTGCCAGCGCGTCGCAGAGAAAACCTCCCGAGAGCGAGCCCAGTGCGCCCGACAGGAAGATGAAGAACGTCGACGTGCCGATCTGCTGAAGACTCAGCCCGCGCGCCTGCGCGAGATAGCTCGGTCCCCACGTGAGAAGCCCGAAGAAGATCATCGCCCAGCTCAGGCGTCCGACGCACATGGCCACTGCCGAGCGTGCCGGAAACGGCAGTTCATCGGCGGCGCCGAACGCGACCTTCGCAAGTGGAACGGCACCGCCGCTGATGTGCTCGAGTTCGGTGGCGTTCACGCCGGGATGCTTCGCCGGATCATCGCGGAGATAGTGCCACGCGAGCCAGCCGCAGCCGACGGTCACCAGCCCCGCCACGATGAACGCCATGCGCCACGACCCGAATACGAGGATCAAGTTCGAGATCGCAAGGCCGCCAATGGCTGCGCCAAGCGGCGATCCTGCATCCATCAGTACCGCGCCGCGCGCCCGTTCATGACGCGACAACCACAGCGCGTTGAGCTTGCCGCCGGCCGGGAAGAGCGGCGCTTCAGCCGCGCCGAGGCCGACCCGCAACAACAGCATCGAGAGGCCGCCTGACGCCACCCCTAGCAGGGTCTGGAACGCACCCCATAACAAGGTGGCGGCTGCCACCACGCGACGCGGCCCGAAGCGGTCGATAAGCCAGCCGCCGGGAATCTGCAGCAGCGCATACGACCAGAAGAAGCTGGAGAGGATCAGCCCCTGCATGGCCGGCGACAGCGCGAATTCCTTCGCTATGGTCGGCATCGCGATGGACAGCGAGATCCGGTCCACCAGGTTGATCAGCGTGATGAGGAACACCACGCCGAAGATGCGCCAGCGCACACTGGTTGCGCGCTCTGCCTGCGCCATTCCCCGCGGTGGATCCCGCGCTTCGATACGGCTTTGCATGGCTGTCTCCGGGTCTTATGGTAATTATGGCTTCACTCGATGATGTTGAAGTCGTCGAGATACTTGTCGCTCAGGGTAATGCCGAGTCCTGGCGTCTCGTCCGAGAGTTGCAGGAAACCGTTCTCCGGTTGCGGCTCGCCTTCGAAGATGTAGTAGAACAATTCGTTGCCCACTTCAACGTCGAACACCGGGAAAAACTCGGACATGGGGCTCGCCGTGCTCGACATGGTCAGGTGATAGTTATGCATCTGGCCAGCGTGCGGAATCACCGGCACCGACCACGCTTCCGCCATTGCATTGATCTTGCGCGCTGCAGTGATGCCGCCCACGCGATTGGTGTCGTACTGGATCACGTCCACCGCGCGGCGTTCCAGCAGGTCCTTGAAGCCATAGCTCGTGAACTCATGTTCGCCGCCGGACACAGGAATGATGTTCATCTTCTTCAGTTCCTGATATCCCTCCATGTCGTCGCCAATCACCGGCTCCTCGATCCAGCGCGGATTGAATTCCACCAGGCGCGGCAACATACGGCGCGCGTATTCGAGCGTCCAGCCCATGTAGCATTCGACCATGATGTCAATGTCGTCACCGGCCAGTTCGCGCAGCAGCCGTACCTGCTCCAGATTCTTCGCCATGCCCTTGGGTCCGTCCTTCGGACCGTAGCCGAAGCGCATCTTCATCGCGGTGAAACCCTGGTCGAGATAACCCTGTGCTTCGGCCAGGAACACATCGTGGTCGTCGTTGTTATAGAGCTTTGATGCATAACACCAGATCTTCTCTTTCGTGCGCCCGCCCAGCAGCTTGAATACCGGCTTGTTCACGGCCTTGCCCATGATGTCCCACAGTGCAATGTCCACCGCCGAGATCGCGGCCATGCCAATCCCCTTGCGGCCCCACGCGTGGGTGCGGCGGTACATCTTCTGCCAGATGTATTCGTTGTCGAACGGGTCTTCGCCAATGGCGATCGGGGCGAGATATTCATCGACGATCTGCTTCGCAATGCGTGGCGCGAGCGCACAGTTGCCAATGCCGATAGTGCCGTCGTCACACTCCACTTCCACCACGAGCCAGCCGTGGAAGCGGAACGAACCCATCGCGTCGCCGCGCTCGTAGAGAATGTCCACGGCGTTGGTGCAGAAATGCGCCTGCGGCGGCACGACCTTGCCTTTCCATTCAAAGACGCGCGTACGGATATGCTTGATTTTCATGGTCTGACTCTCCTTGAACAAGTTAATGACTTAATGGCTCGCTCAGGCCCGTGCCGGCCCGCAGGACGCTCTTCACGAACCCGAGGTTGGCACGGTCGATGAAGGCCAGGACATACATCAGAACCCGGAATGACAGCGGCCTCGAACGTGCTCGGCCAATGGCGCTGTCGAGCGCCGTATCGCGGGTCGCGATCATTGATTCGTCTCCTGAGTTTTATGGCACGCGGCTCGGTCTCGGCTCATTCGGCTCATTCGGCCCGCTAAATCGAGGGTTTTTGTGCGTGTCGTTGAATAGCGCTAGTGTGCGAAACTACGCGATAACTGACTATTGAATTAATCGCATCGCTCTATTCCCTGGAGTTATCGCTCGCATGATCGCGCCCGCATCCACCATCCGCAAACGCTTGCGTCTGCGCCACCTGCAACTCATGGTGGCGCTCTCGGAAACCGAATCGCTCCGGCGCGCCGCCGACGAACTCGCGATGACCCAGCCCGCCGCAACCAAGGCGCTGCAGGAGCTGGAGGACACCGTGGGCGTGTCGCTGTTCGTACGGCACGCGCGCGGCATGGAGCCGACCATCTTCGGCGAAGCGGTGATGCGATATGCGCGCGTGGTGTTTGAAGACCTCGATGAATTGCGCGACGAACTGGCCGCGATCGAGGCCGGCGATATTGGCAAGGTGCGTATTGGCGCGGTGATGGCGCCCGCGCCTGAACTGCTGACTCACGCCATTGTGACGCTGAAAGAGGCGCATCCGCGCCTGCAGATTTCCGTGCAGATCGATACCAGCGATGTGCTCGTGCAGGCATTGCAGCAAGATCAGCTCGATATCATGATCGGGCGGATTCCCGATGGTTTTCCTGCACTCGACCTGAGTTTCGAGACCTTGTCGGAAGAGGCTCTATCGATTGTCGTGCGGCCCGGTCATCCTGCCGCGAACGCCACCGCGCGGCCCAAGCTTGCGGAGCTGGCGCAGTATCCTTGGATCGTGCAGCCGCATCCCAGCCCGATGCGCCAGATCATTGACCAGACCTTTCGCGAGTCGCGCGTGGCGCCGCCTGTCAGCACGGTAGAAACCTCGTCGATCCTCACCACGCTCTCGTTGTTGCGCGACTCGGACATGCTGGCGGTGCTGCCCAGTTCGGTCGCGCAGTACTACGTCGCGCTGAAGACCATGACCTCGCTGCCAACGCCATTGCGCGGAAGGCTCGCACCGTACGGGCTGATTCTTCGAAAGAACCGCCGGATCAGGCCGGCGACCCAACTCGTGATCGATGTGATCCGGAGCGGCGGCGCGGCCGCTCAGTGACCAAGGCGGTCCGCCAGCTTGAGTCCGTGGCGGGTTTCATCATCGTGATCGGCGCTGTTATCCAGCGCTATGTCCGGGCGCATGAAGAACGTCATCACAATGCCGATAGCGAGCAGGCCGACCGAGCCGGCGAACGGCAACGTCCAGCTTCCGGTGTGATCCACGACGTAACCAAATACGATCGGCGAGAAGATACCCGCTACCGCGGAGCCCGCATTCACCAGGCCGCTCGCAATGCCGACGTGCTTGGGCGTAATGTCCATCGGCACGGCCCAGATGGGTCCGATAGTCATCTCGAGGAAGAAGAACGACAGGCTCATGCTCGCCGCCATGACCGGCAGCGACTTAACGAACAGCGCAGGCGCAAGGAACACGAGCGCGCCAAGAAACGCGCCGATGATCACGTTACGCCGTGCCGCCACCACGTTGCCCGTGCGCTTCAGGATGCGGTCGCTCAGCACGCCGCCCGCCGTATTGCCGACCACGCCCGAGAGGAACACGCCTGCTGAAAACAGCGCGGAGCTCTTCAGGTCGAGCCCACGGCCATGCATGAAAAACGTTGGCAGCCACGTGAAGAACAGCCAGCCGGTCCAGCCGTAGCAGAAGTAGACAATCATGGTTGGGCCAATGCGCTTGAGCAAGCGCCGCCACGGAACCGGCGCGTGAGTTTTTTCAACCACGACCTTGCCTTCGGGCGGCAAACCAACTGCTTCTTCGGCCGTCATGTGCCGGTGTTTGCGCGGGTTATCCGTGAAATACCATGCGTAGGCGCATACCCAGATTGCGGTCAGCACGCCGACCAGGATGAACGACGCACGCCATGATGCGAACGCCACCAGCAACGCGATCAACGGCGGCGTCAGCGCATTGCCGAGACGCGAGAACGAGTGCGTGAGCCCTTGCACGAACCCGCGCTTCCCGGCAGGGAACCAGTTCGTCAACGCACGCGCCTGCGCCGGCAGCGCGGCGCCCTCGCCGACGCCCAACAACATCCGTGCACAGAACAACGTGACCACGCCGCCCGCAAAACCAGTGGCCACGGTGGCGACGATCCAGATGGACGCGCAGATGATCAGGGTCGTTTTCGCGCCGAAACGATCGCTCAGCCAGCCGCCGATAACCTGGCAGATCGCATAGGTGTACGCAAAGGCGGCGAAGACGAGGCCGACGTCGGTGTTGGTCAGGTGCAGGTCATCGCGAATCACGCCGGCAGCGGCCGACAGATTCACCCGGTCCAGATACATGATGAACGACATCGCGCACATGAGCGCGAGGATTGACCGGCTGACCTTGGGTCGATGGAACATTGTCTCCTCCAGTGTTGCGCCTTCAGACGCTTCTTGTGTGAGGTACTCAGGCTTCGTGTACTGGCCGAAGCGATTGGAGACAAAGTCTGTTCAATCCAGCGATACCCGTCTAGTGAAAATATCTGATGCGGCGATTCCTTTTACTTATAGCTCCACGGGGATGCCGCAAGCGCGGAGCCTATTTCATGTGCGGTTTAAATTGCATCCACGTTGGCGTATCCGGCAAAGCGCCGGCCCAGGATTTATCTGTCGCAACTAAATCCGACCCCGCCAAATAGTGCGAGCGAACCCTCTATTAACGGCAATATTTTATAAAGCTTTAGAGCTATTTTTGTATTAATTATTTTTCAGAATTAAGCATAACCCAATCCCCAATCCCAGTAAGACCCGGTAGGGTAAACAACGTTATTTTTCCTCAGCAGTCACGTATTAGTAACATTAAATCAACACTATTCGAGTCTCTTAAAGAAGCACTAATTCCACAAGACCGGCCTGTTCCTGGCCAGGCCTTGACACGCCAGTTTCGCCCGGGGGTTTCTCGAATGACTATCCGTCATCGCATTACGCTATTGGTCATCCTGATGTTCGTCGCTTTATCCGCGATAGGCGGTTACGCCGTCTACCAGACGCGGCATAGCGCATCGGAGGTCAAGCAAGTCACCGAAGGCGTGGTGCCCAGCGCGCTGGCTTCCGCCGACCTGGTTTCGCAGGTCAAGGACGTGCAACTTGCCACCATGACGCTTGTGTATGCGCCGGACGGCAACGTCGTCGCCCAGGCACAGGATGCATTGAAAGCGAAGAAGGCGTCCTTGCAGCAGGCACTCGCCTTCCAGGCAAGTAACGCACACAGCCACGCGCAAGCCGGATTGGTAAGCCAGGCTAACGACAGCCTCGAGAATTACTTCTCGGCTATCAATGACACGGCAAAGATGAAAGCTGCGGGCAAGAACGAACTCGCGCAAGCGTTTTTGTTTGCCAACGTAGCCCAGTATCGTGACGAACTGGAAGGCATTGTCGAGACGCTTCGCATTGAGAAGAACCGCGAGAAGGACGATGCAATCACAGCGTTGAACCACACGCTCGCGACAACCACGACCGCTATCGCCATTGTCACGGGTATCGCCATCGTGCTGCTGAGCCTGATCGGTTCCCTGCTCTATCGCCAGATCACGCAACCGCTTAGCCGCATGCAGGCCATGATGAGCGAGATTGCTTCCAGCCAGGACTTCACGCGCCGGGTGCCGGTGGGACGGATGGACGAGATCGGCCACTCTATTGTCGCGTTCAACGGAATGATCGAAAAGATCCAGGAGAACTCGGCGTTGCTGAAGCAGAAGACCGCGGACATCCAGGCCATGCTGCAAAACATGCAGCAGGGCATCCTGACGGTCGTGTCCGGGGCCGTTGTCCATGCCGAGTACTCGGCGCATCTTGAAGCAATCTTCGAAACGAAGGACATTGCCGGCCGCAGCCTCATGGACCTGGTGTTCTCGGACACCGATCTTGGTGCCGACGTGCTCTCGCAAGTAGATGCAGCCAGCCATGCATGCCTGGGCGAAGACAGCATCAACTTCGAGTTCAATCAGCACCTGCTGGTGCATGAAACCGCGAAGCGCATGCCCGACGGCCGCGTGAAAATTCTTGACCTGAGCTGGTCCGCCATCACCGACGAAACCGGCACTATCGTGCGCCTGATGCTGTGCGTGCGCGACGTCACCGAGTTGCGCGCACTGGCCGCGGAAACGACCGAGCAGAAACGCAGGCTGGAAATGATCGGTGAAATCCTCGCGATCAACCAGGAGAAGTTCCACCACTTCATCGAGAGTTCAACCACCTTTATCAGCGAGAACGAACGGATCATTCGCGAGCACCGCCAGGCGAACGGCGCGGCCATTGCCGAACTGTTCCGCAACATGCACACGATCAAGGGCAACGCGCGCACCTACAGCCTCCAGTACCTGACCGATATCGTTCACGAGACCGAGCAAAGCTACGACGAACTGCGCAAGCCCGACGCACAGCGGACCTGGGATCAGGAAAGCCTTGCACAGGAACTGGCTCGCGTACGGCAAGTGGTCGAGAGTTACGCCGAGATCAACGAGGTCAGCCTGGGACGCAAGGGACCTGGCCAGGGCAGTGACGCACAACGGTACCTGACAATCGATATCGAGCATATTCAGGAAAGCCTGCGTCAGCTCGAAGCCATGAATGTGGGCACTCCCGGCGACCTGATCGAGATGCGCGATGCGTTGCATCAGACCTTGCGCCTGCTCGGGACCGAGAGTCTTGGTCAAGTGCTCTCCGGTGTCCTCGACTCGCTCCCCTCGCTCGCAAAGGAACTGGGCAAGGAAGCGCCCGTGGTGCGTATTCACGACAACGACACCCGGTTGCATAGTCACGCCAGCGGTGTGTTGAAAACCGTGTTCATGCATCTGCTGCGCAATTCGATGGACCACGGCATCGAGACGGCCGGGGCACGCGTGGCGCAAGGAAAGACAGCGGTCGGCACGATCGATATCGACATGAGTCTCGAGGAAGACACGGTCCGCATTGCGCTGAAAGACGACGGCCGCGGCCTCGCCCTGGGGCGGATCCGCACCATCGCAATCGAGCGCGGCTGGATTGGCAGCGACGACAAGACCAGCGACGAAGAGATTGCCGACCTCATCTTCCGCCCGGGCTTCTCGACGGCTGAGCAGGTCACGGAAGTGTCGGGCCGTGGCGTGGGCATGGACGCGGTCCGCGACTTTCTCAAGCGCAAAGACGGCAGCATCAAGCTGCGCTTTGCCGATGATCGTGCGGGTGCGGAATTCCGCCGCTTCGAAACGGTTGTTTGCTTGCCGGACAACGTCGCCGTAGACGGCAGCGGAGCGCGGGCACAACGCGAGGCCGACGAAGTTTCAGCCTAGCACTCGCCACGAACCCAAGCAGAAGCGCATCGGTTGAACCCCGGAAGGATTGATTGTGATGGAACAGTATCTGTTGGCAGCAATGGCAGGGGCCGTGGCGACGGCCATCCTGGCCGTGCTCTTGCACAAGTGGGATAACGCACGAACCCTGGACCGGCTGCAATCCGAAGCGCACGGCAAGATCAGGACGCTAACGCAAACCAACGCGCGGCAAAGCGCCTCGATCAATGAGGCGGAGCAAAAGACCCGGCAGCTGGAATCTTCAATTGCCCGGCTGAGCGAGGATCTTGCCCGGCAATCGAAGAGTGCGGGCGAGGATCGTGCGGCGCTGGCAGCGGCCCTTGAAGACAAGGAGCAACTGCTCGACCAGGCGAAACGGATTGCCGGCGAAGCATCGCGGCTCAAGAGTCTCGCGGCTACATTCGAACGGTGGCACGAGCAGATGATTTCGCTGATGACGCAGAACCAGGACATGCATGCGAAAAATCACGAGCTGTCTTCCATCGTCAAGCATGTGGTGATTGTTTCGTTGAACGCGTCCATTGAAGCCGCACGTGCGGGCAACGCGGGACGTGGATTTGCCGTGGTGGCCAGCGAAGTGCGAGCACTCGCGGCGCGTTCGGAAGAACTGTCGAGGAGCTACCGGGACAGCCTGCACCGCAATGACCTGACAACAACCGCGACGTTCCAGGACATCCAGGCTGGCGGGAAGATGATCACCGCGTCGCTTGGCAGCGTCGAGGTGCTTGCCGATCAATTCCAGGCAAGGCTCCACCAGGCATCGAAATGATCAGTAGCAACGCACAAGCCGGTATCGAAAGCATCCTCTTCAAAGCGGCGCGCTCGAGACTCCCGCAACAACCGGACGATACGTGCGAGATCGTCCCGCTGACGCACGCCTCTGACAGCACGCGGCCCGACGCCAACGTCATCATCCTGACTATCTCGTCCATCCTGTTCCGGCTGCTGCTGGTTTTTCATTTCGACGACGACACCAGCACGCGCGATTACTTCGCCAGGCAAACCGGCGACGTGTCACTTCAGGACGTGCTTCTGGAAGTCTGCAATCTTTGCTGCGGAGCGGTGAATCAGGACCTGCTGCGGTATTTCCAGGATCTGGGCATGTCGACACCATATGTGCTCAGCGCCCGCTGCCTGCCCCACCTTGAAGGCCTGGAGCCTGACTATCTTTCGTCGTACGCGATCACCATCAACGGAGCCGTCCGGCTTGCCGCGACAGTCTGTGTGTGCGCGCATGCGCCCATCGATTTCGTGGCCGACATGACGGCCGTCGAAGAAACCAGCGGCGAGCTCGAGTTGTTCTAATTTGGCGCAAACACCATGATGACAAGCGATTTGAACGAGAACAAGCCAGTCAGCAAAGTGCTGGTCCTCGATGATTCCCCGGTGCATGCGAATGCGATCAAGCGCTTCTGCGACGAACACAATCTGGTCGGCCTGAAGGTACGCAAGAATCGCTTGCTGTCCGTGCTGCGATCGAACATAGACCTGGGCGCCATCCTCTTCTCCGAAAGCTACGGCGGCTCGCTGGAAGAGAGCGCCGAGATCGCGATCAAGATCAACACCGTGCGGCCCGAACTGCCCATCATCATCCGCCGCGATTCGAGTCCGACGTTCGACGGATTGCCGGACGGCCTGCGCCGCGTCTTGTGCGCCGCCTACCTGGCCGAGGACATGGCGCCATTGCGCAAGGTCATTGACGAATACATCTTCAGCCTGGCTTATCCGAACGCGCTGGTGCGCGGGATACTGGAGATCACGGAGTCAATGCTGAGCAGCCTGTTCAAGAACGTCACCATCACCTGGGACACGCCGTGCATCGTGCGGGACCGGATCATCTTCGGTGAAGTGTTCAGCCTGATTCCGCTCGAGAGCACCTGGTACCGCGGTTACATGATGATGCAGGCCGAAGAGCAGCCTGTCCTCGACCTGCTTGAACGGCACGAGATGTGCGACGGTCCCGCCGGCTTCCGCGACCTCAACAGCCTGCTGGGCGAGATCACCAACCTGATCTGGGGCTCATTCAAGAACCGCTACATGGGCGACGCCGACGCGCTCGCGCGCAGTCAGGTACAAGTGCCGCTGGTGGTCAATCACAAGCAGAAGTACATCTCGTTCGGCACCGCGAACCCGCAGTTGTGTTTCATGTATCACCTGACCGACGAACTGTCGGGCCATACGGTAAAACTCCATCAACGCTTCATCTTCAACCTGAGCTGGTCGCCCGAGGACTTCAGCGAAGTCGCGAAAGATATCGGCGCCGTGGTTGAAGCGGGCGAACTGGATCTGTTCTGATTCCTTAGAGGAAAAATCATGTCGAAAATTCTTGTTGTCGATGACTCCAGCACGGTACGCGACGAGGTCGCCGGTTTCTTGAGAAAGAACGGGCTGGATGTGGATACCGCCGTCGATGGAAAAGACGGCCTGTCGAAGATGAAGTCGAGTCCCGGGATCAAGCTGGTGATCAGCGACGTCAACATGCCCAACATGGACGGCCTGACCATGGTCGAAAAAATCCGCGGCGAACTCGTGAACACCACGGTCAACATCATCATGCTGACCACGGAAAGCAGCCCCGCCATGAAAGAGCGCGGCAAGGCCGCCGGCGTCAAGGGCTGGATCGTCAAGCCGTTCAAAGGGGAAGCCGTGCTGGAAACCTTCAGGAAGCTGGCCAGTTGAGGGAGCCCTAAAACTCGGCGTCAAGCTCGTCGATCTCCTCGACCTCCTGCTGCGCATCCGCTATCCATCGCTGCATCTCCGGCAACGCGAGAATGCGCTGCGAATAGGCGACAATCTCCGGCTCGAGCTTGACGTCGTAGGTGACAAAGCGCGTGACGACCGGTGCGAACATTGCGTCGGCCGCACTAAGCGCTCCGAACAGATAAGGGCCGTCGTATTGCTTGAGGCATTCAAGCCAGATTGCCGTAATGCGCTCGATATCCGTCTGGGCGCGTGCCCAGATCGTGAAGTTCGGGAAGTGCGCCTTTATATTCATCGGCAACGCCGAGCGCAACGAAGCGAAACCCGAATGCATTTCTCCGCAAATGGAACGACAGTGCGCGCGCATGCGCCGGTCGGCAGGCAACAACCCTGCTTTCGGGCGCACCTCGTTCAGGTACTCTGCAATCGCAAGCGTGTCCCATACCTTGATGCCGTCGTGGACCAGGCACGGAACGAGAATGGACGGCGACAGCAGCAACAGTTCTGCCCGCGCGCCGGGATCGTCCACCGGCATCACGAACTCTTCGAACGGCAGCCCGCTGAATTTGGTGAGCAGCCAGCCTCGTAGCGACCACGACGAATAGTTCTTGCTGCTGATCGTAAGCGTGGCGTTCGTCATTTGAAGGTCCTCGGCGGTTCAGGCGAGACACGCTCGCCCGGGTGCGCGGCACGGCGCAGTGCACACACGCACCAAAAGACGGCACGTTCAGGGCGTGTTCAGGAATGCTGCAAGGGATGTGCCACTTTCATTCACCAGTCTCATGTATCGCTTCATGTATCACTTCGACCATCCTCATGCCGATGCCGGCGCTGACCTGCGCTTGGCATATGTATTGCGTTATTTTGCCGGACTCGACACTACGCGCTCAAGCGAAAGGCGATGAACCCATTCGCATACTCCGGCTATCAGGCGATGGCGGACCTCACGCTGCCGGTACGCCACGGCGCGGCACTCATCAATCACGCGCTCGATGCGTGGCCGTTTCTCGCCGATACCCCTCGAGGCCGGTCACTGCGAGCCACGTGCGATCTGCTCGCACTCTCGGCGCTTACGCATAGCCGGCGTCCGTTCGCTATCGACTCGGTGGAGCTGGAAGGGAAAGGCGTGCCCGTCGTCGAGGAGATCACGCTCGCCACGCCGTTCTGTTCGCTGCTGCATTTTGCGAAGGAAGGCGCGCCAAAACAACCGCGCGTGCTGATGATCGCACCCATGTCCGGCCACTTCGCCACGCTCCTGCGCGGCACGGTGCGCACCCTGCTGCCTGACCACGACGTCTACATCACGGACTGGATCAACCCTCGCGATGTCCCGCTGATGCAGGGCCGCTTCGGTTTTGATGAATACGTCCAGCATGTCATCGACTTTATCGTGGCGCTGGGACCCAACACACACTTGCTGGCTGTCTGCCAGCCAACCGTGGCGGCCCTCGCGGCGGTTTCGCTCATGGCAGCAGACGATCATCCGCTGCAACCCGCCAGCATGACGCTGATGGCCGGTCCTATCGACACGCGCATCAACCCGACTTCGGTGAATGCGCTCGCGAAGAGCAAGCCGATTGAATGGTTCGAGCGGAACCTGATCAGCGCCGTGCCGTGGGGTTTTGCGGGCGCGGGCCGGCGCGTTTATCCGGGCCACACGCAACTGATGGCGTTCATGGCGATGAACCCGGCGCGTCATTTCGATGCATTCGAAGACATGGTGTATCAGCGAGCGAAGGGCGACCCGGCGAAGGCCGAGGCGATCCGCGTATTCTATGAAGAATACTTTGCGACCATGGATTTGACGGCCGATTTCTATCTCGAGACTATCGACACCGTCTTTCAACGGCACGCATTGCCGCTGCATGAGCTGGAAGTGCGTGGCCGCAGGATTGATCCGTCGATGATCCGGCGAACCGCCCTGCTCACCGTTGAAGGCGAGCGCGACGATATCTGCGCGGTCGGCCAGACGCTGGCCGCGCAGGAACTGTGCAACAAGTTGCGCCCCTACATGAAGACCCATCACGTGCAAACGGGCGTGGGGCACTATGGCGTGTTCAACGGCAAACGCTGGGAGCGTCACATCTATCCACGCGTGCGCGCGATGATCCACGACAACGAACCCAGCCCTATTGTCATCAACGCACGCGCCCAGCCTTTGCAATCATTGGCGCCGCTCGCGCGCCCCGTCAAACCGCGCATGGACGTGCGCATTGACGTGAATGCGCAGCCCGAAGCGCCGTAATAAGCCTTACGCGGAAGCCTTACGCGGGTTGCTGGCTCTTCCAGGGAGTGCACGCGGGCACGTCGCAAGGCCCCTTTGCCTCGAGGGTGGTGAAGTTGGCAGGACCAACTACCTCCAGATACTCCATGTCCTCGGAGTAGTCGAAGAGGTAATGCACAATGCCCGGCGCCTGATGGACGCAGTCTCCGGTGGCGACGAGCGTCTCCTTGTCGCCATACATGAAGCGCGCCCAGCCCTTGAGCATGATCACAATGTGGAATTCGGCCTCATGACGGTGCCAACCCGTGCCTTGCTCTGGTGCATTGTTCGCCTTGACGAGTTGAGCGATCACCTTGCCGCCGGTCGCCTCTGCAATGCCTAAATCACGATAAAGAAAAAAATCGCGCAACCCCTGATCCTCATAAGGGGTGTCTTGTGGCCGGATATGCGAAAAGCGAGTGGCAAGTTCGAACGTTTCGGATGACATGGGCGCGCTCCGTTAGCAACAGATTAAGTAGCAAATCAGGCAGCAAAACTGTCGAATGAAAAGGCTAGCCGTTTTGATATGCATCAAGCGTTCCAACTTGAAGGAACAAAAGCCAAAGCAAACGCAGGGTTAAAAGCGGCATTTTAAAAGCACGTTCAATCGCCGGCGAAACGCGCGCAAAATCGTTTAAAGACATTAGCCATAACCGGAACTGTGTTGCTAAACTTGGTTTCGTGGCAGGTTGCAGCGCGAGCCATCCTGGGTACGTTCACTGGAGAAATCGACACCATGTCCTACATCAGCGTCGAGATCAGAGCCTACGATGAAGCGCGGAAAGTGGTCACTGTCGCCTTCAGTGAAAAATGGCCCGTCAAACTGTCCTCTGCCGTCATTGCGGAGTTGACCCTTGAGGACTGCGACACCATCGGGCGTGACGGCGAGTCAGCAGAAGCAGGTCTGACCGATGACGAAGCATGCGTCCTCAAGATGCTGTTCGAGGACGAGGGAACCATTGAAGACTTCCTCGCTAATCCTTCCAGGCTGATCGGTTGCACAAGCGAGCTCGACGACTAAGGCCATAGCGCTTATCAAGAGCACGGTTTATCTCCGTCATCTGCAAGAAGCCTGATCCATCCCCGACCTATGCTTTGCACGTTCAGGCAAGAACGCGCGAGGATCGGTCTATTGTGCGGGCAGTGCATCGTGGTTCCATAAAGGCTCAATCGACAAAGGAGCCAATGATGCAGAAGACATGGTTTATTACGGGTGCAAGCCGCGGCCTTGGTGCGCTTATCGCAAAGGCCGCGATTCAGGCCGGTGACCGGGTTGTCGCCACCGGGCGCCAGCGCGAAGATATCGTCAGGAGCCTGGGACAGGACAACGACCAACTGCTTGGCGTTGCACTGGATGTAAGCGACGCAGCACAGGCGAACGCCGCTGTTCGAGCCGCGGTATCGCGTTTCGGCGGGATCGATGTGCTGGTGAACAACGCGGGATACGGCCACCTTGGATTCTTCGAAGAGAACACGATCCAGGACGTGCAAGCCCAGTTCGCCACCAATCTGTTCGGCGTTTTCAACGTGACGTGGGCAGCGCTGCCGGTCATGCGCTCCGCTCGCCGCGGACGCATCTTCAACATCTCCTCGCTTGCCGGCATCCTTGGCTTCGAAGTGTGCTCGCTTTACTGCGCCAGCAAGTTTGCGCTCGAAGGGTTCTCGGAGTCGCTGGCTAAGGAAATTGCTCCGTTCGGCCTCTTCGTGACGATTGTCGAGCCCGGTCCTTTCCGCACCGACTTCCTCACCCCCGAGTCGCTTCGCTTTGGCGGCAACGTGGTGGCCGACTACGACGACCGCCGCGAGCAGCTGCGCTCGTCCTTCGAACAACGTAATGGCCAGCAACCGGGCGACCCCGAGAAACTTGCACTAGCGATGGTTGAACTGGCGAACGACGCTGAACCGCCAATGCGTTTTATCGCAGGATCGGTTGCCGTGAATGCCGCAGAGGCGAAACTCGCTGGTATGCAAGGCGAACTCGACCGCTGGCGCCCGCGTTCGGTCGCCACTGACGGTGACTACGCCGCCTAGTGGTTTCGCCGGCCTTGTCAACTTGGCGAAACTCGCGAAAACGTTCCGATGGTAGGCTTGAAGTCCGATCAGCCTCACCATAAAGGGAACAGACAGATGACACGGACACACCGGACTTTCGCGAAGTTCGTCTGGCCGGCGTGCTTGCTGACGCTCCTCGCTTTGCGCGCCGCACCGGCATACCCTCAAGCATCGGCGACGCTGGACACGCCCGCTCACACTCCGTTGTCATGCGCGGCCGGAGCATCGGACGCGGGGGCAAAAGACCAGCAAGCGAACAAGGCGATGGCCGCCCTGTTTGCACCGACGGGAACATTGCGCGCCTCTATCAATCTGGGCAATCCGGTCCTGGCCAGCCTGGATCCGTCCACAGGAAAAGCCGTTGGCGTGTCGGTGGACCTTGCGAACGAATTTGCGCGCCAGCTAGGCGTGCCGCTGGAGTTGGTCGTCGTCAAGTCGGCCGGACAGTCGGTGATCAACGTGGACAATGATCAAGCCGATATCGGCTTTTTCGCAGTCGATCCGAAACGCGGTGAGGAGATTGCCTTCACCAAGCCCTATGTTCAAATCGAAGGTTTTTATCTGGTTCGCGACGGCTCGCCGATCAGGTCGAACGAGCAAGTGGATCAGGAGGGCAATACGGTCGCCGTCGGTAAGGGCAGCGCCTACGATCTGTTCCTGACGCGTGAACTGCATCATGCGAAGATCGTTCGCATTAACACTTCGCCGGCCGTGGTACGGGCATTTCTGGACCAGAATCTGACCGTTGCCGCAGGCGTCAAACAACAACTCGAAGAGAACGCGCGTCAAAGCAGCGGGCTGCGGATTCTGGATCAGCGCTTCATGGTGATTCGCCAGGCAATGGGGGTTCCAAAAAACCGCGGTAACGCCGCCGCGGCGTATCTGACGAGCTTTGTCGAATGCATGAAGGCTTCAGGCTTTGTCGCGGGGTCGCTTGCACGGCACAACATCAAGGGCGCCGAAGTGCCCCCGATGGATCACTCTTAGCAGGCTGCGCGTCGGAGTCCAATTGGACACGACGCATCAGATTCATTGTGCTGTAGCGTTGATCGCCCGCCTGACGAACCCTGCAAACACTAGCCGCCGTACTTCTCTGCGAACTCCACCGCGCTGAGCGAGCGGAAATCGGCTAACGCCGCGTCGATCTGCGCGGCATCCCAATCCCACCACGCGATCTGCTGCAGGCGTTCCGCTATGTGGGGCTCGACGCGAAAGCGCAGCACGCGTGCGGGCACGCCGACAACAATCGCAAAGGGCGGCACGTCCTTGGTCACGACCGCTCCCGAGCCGACAGCCGCACCGGTGCCGATCTTCACGCCGGGCATAACGATCGCGTCATGGCCGAGCCACACATCGTGACCCATCTCTACCCTGTCCTGCGCGCGCCATTGGAATATCTCGGTGTCGTCGTCGAGCGAGAGACCGTACGAGCGTGAGCGATAGGTAAAGTGGTGATGCGTCGCGCGCCACGAAGGGTGGTTAGGCGGATTGATACGCACGCCAGTGGCGATGTTCACGAACTTGCCGATGTGTGCATGGGCGATCTGGTTGTCGCCCATCGCGTAGCCGTAGTCACCGATCACCGATGCGGCAACGTAGCTGCGCGGGCCGAGATAGGTGTAGCGGCCGAAGTCGCTGGCGCGAACCAGCGCTGTCGGATGAATCTCGGGCTCTATCGACAAGGTCTGGCCAAGCGTCCAGGGATCGACGCCGACCCCATGATTAATCAACATAAGACGAAATCCCGGAGTTCAATAATGAAGTGCTGGCGCAGCCCCCGGGGAGGACGGCCACGCCCGTGATCAGCCCACGCTCACAGGAAAAGCTTGCGCAGATAAGCGGACCCGCGTTC
This sequence comes from Caballeronia udeis, assembly GCF_044909315.1. GTDB lineage: Bacteria > Pseudomonadota > Gammaproteobacteria > Burkholderiales > Burkholderiaceae > Caballeronia > Caballeronia udeis_A. Next base: position 116,842 of record NZ_JBIYEB010000022.1, on the reverse strand, counting down.
GGCACAGGTGACCAGCACGAAGGTGGCGATCAACAGGAACGACACGGTCTGGTACTGGAACAGGTTCATCGCGGTCAACAACTGGAAGCCGATCCCGCCAGCACCCACGAAACCGAGCACGAGGGACGATCGCAGGTTTTCGTCGAAGCGGAAAAGACCAATGCCCAGCAGCGACGGCAACACGCCCGGCACCACCGCGTGAGCCAGCACCTGCACGCGGCCGGCGCCGGTCAGCGTCAGCGCTTCGACAGGACCCATGTCCATGTCTTCGATCACCTCTGCAAACAGCCGTCCAAGCATGCCGACCGAATGGACCGCCAGCGCGAGTGCGCCCGGAAACGGCCCAAGTCCCACCGCGGTAACGAACAGCAACGCCCACACCAGGTCCGGCACCGCCCGCGTGACGCCAATCACTGCTCGCGCTGCGTAGTAAAGCGGCAGCGCCGGCGTGAGGTTCGAGGCGGCCAGAATCGAGAGCGGGAACGCGAGCAACACACCAAACACCGTACCGAAGATCGCGAGATCTATTGTCTCCAGCACCGGCCACAGGTTCGGGACGAACTGATCGAACGCGGGCGGCATGGCGCGCGACATGATGTCAGCCATGCCATGCGCGCCGGTAATCAGGTCCTGCGGCCTTGCCTGAACAACGATCCATGCCTGTACAAACAACGCGAGTACGACAACGGCGCCAAGCACGTACCAGACCGTGCGTGCGCCCGGCGCACCCGATGGGGTACGCATTTCCATAACCTTGCTCATGACGCCTCGGCGAGATAAAGACCCGCGATCTGCTGACTGGAAACGTCGGATGCAGGCCGGTCGAATTCCAGCAGACCGCTGCGTAGTCCGACCAACCGGTCCGCATAACGCGCGGCAAGCTCTGGCTGGTGCAGCACGCATACCACCGCGAGACCGTCCTCGGTGGCGAGGCGGCGCAGCAATCGCATGACCTCGTCAGCGGCTTCGGGATCCAGGCTGGCAACCGGCTCGTCCGCAAGCAGGACGTCGGGACGCTGCGCCAGCGCACGCGCAACCGCCACGCGCTGTGCCTGTCCGCCCGAGAGCGTGCCGGCCCGCTGGCGCGCGAGGTGCAGCAAGCCGACTTCGTCCAGATAACTCATTGCCGGTTCAATTTCGTCGCGCGGCAGGCGCCCGAACGCGCTCATCAGCGTGCGGTGCCGGCCCAGTGCGCCGCAGCAGACGTTCGCCAGTACGCTGCGCCGTTTGACGAGGTTGGCGTTCTGCGAAATAAGCGCGAGCGGCAAACGCGCTTCCCGCAGTGCTTCGCCTGAGAGCGCGGCCAGGTCACGACCGCCGACTTTCACTGAGCCCCCGGTCGGCCGGTTCAATCCGACCACGCATTTCATGAAGGTCGACTTGCCGCTGCCGTTACTGCCGAGCACCACCACCATCTCGCCGGCATTGACTGACAGGTTCAGGCTGCGCAGCGCGGTATGACCGTTCGCATAACACATAGTCAGGTCGCGAACCGCCAGCCTGACACCGGAGGCGCGCACGGCGGGCTTTACTGCCCCCGGCATGTCCGACCCGGTGGACCCGAACGCAGCCGCTACACCGAGGGACATATCCCGTGATGTACTAAAGGGAGTGTTCACAGCTTTGCCAGGTCGATATGGAGTGTCGAGACCAGGTCGCGGATCTGGTCATAGGCCGCGTCCGTCTGGGGCACGGTCCTCAACTCCGGGTTTTCATTCGATGCCAGGAACTTCTGATCGGCTTCCGGCAGTTGGTGCAGGTCAAGCGAACTCAGCACGCTTGTCAGCCGGGCCTTGAAATCATCGGGCAAGTCGCCACGAATTGCCAACGGATCGAGGGGGATGGGCTCCGATTTCCACAACGTTACGTAAGCCGAAGGATCGTATTCGTTGTGCAGCTTGGCGCTCTCTATTTCTTCGCTGTTCAGTTCGCCCGCGTCGACCTTATGGTTGCGCAGCGCCTCGAACGACGCAGTGTGGCTCCCTGCATAAACGCCCTTCACGCCCTTGTCCGGATCAATGCCGTTCTTGCTCAGGCCGAATGCGGGAAACAGGTGCCCGGACGTGGAAGCCGGATCGGCATAAGCGAACGAGCGGCCCTTGATATCCGCCAGCGTCTTCACGCCCGAACCCGGCCACGTGACGATGGAAGCGTAATAGGTGGCCGGCTTGCCTTGCGTGCCTGCGAACGTGGCGACGGCTTGCGCGTGCGCGACCTGGTGAGCCAGCACATAACCGAGGGGGCCGAATTCGCCGAATTCAAGCTTGTTGTTCCGCATTGCCTCGATTTCAGCGTTGTAGCTGGTTGCCACATAAAGCTGCACCTTGCAGCCGATCTTGTCGCCGATCATCTTGGCCAAATCCTCGTAGACCGGCAGCATGCGTTGCGCTGATTCGTACGGCTCGACGCCGAAACGCACCACGCCGTCATTCGGACAGGTGCCGGCCGCGTGGGCGGTCACGGAGACAAGACCCGCTGCGAACAACACAGCAGCCAGAACGTTGGATACCTTCATATGTTCCTCAACTAAATTTTCGCTTGTGCCGAGCTAACGACGATTCAAGAATTCGATCCTGCCCCGTGCAGGTCATCAATGCGTCCGGACTTCTATCGAGCGGTGCCACTCTATAAACATCGTGTGACACATCGATGTACTTATCGAGACGTCTAGATGACTTAGTTTCCGCGAACGGACCTTCAGACGATTAGTGCGGACAGATACAACCGGAACGCTCGCCGTTGCGGGCGGTGCTCAGCAAATTCGGGGACACATGATCTGCCGAAAGAATATCGGGCAGTCCGGCATGCGCGAGCTTGAGAGCGTCAGCTATTTGTGAGGCTTATGAAAGTAATTATTCATCCAGACGTCTAGACAAATCTACGTACGCCGGACCTTACCCTGACCTTACCGTTACGCAAGCCAACCCTCACATTTCCATCACGGACCGCCCTCTGCAATTCGCGACAGCAATTCATTTGAACTGACCGGAATGACGACACAATGACAGCGATGGATAACGCCATGCCGGGCACCTCGCGCGCGCGGCCTTGTCAGCGTCAGGCAGGGGCGAGGCACGTTCGCGCGTCCAGGCGCGATCGACTACACGATCGGGCAACGCACGCGTTTTTCGGAAAACCTGCGTTAACGGCATCACATAACCGCTGCCCATCCCTTAGCGCCCGCCTGAACCGCAGTTTCACCGCCACAGACGAAATCGTGGTCTCCTGTCATTTCACGCCGCAGGCGCTCCGCCTGGGCGTCGACGGGCCGTGACGCCATTTTTTTCCAGCCGCGCACAATATTCCCGATCGTGAAACGTCTTCACCTGTATGGAACAGCCGCCGCCCACGAACCCGATGATCGACAGAGATAGCGACATCACCGCGACCGTCTTGCGTGAGCGTACAAAACTCGGGAACTTCATCCGGCGTCGCGTGCGTGATCCGGGCGACGCCGAAGACATCCTGCAAGACGTGCTGCACGAGTTCGTACAGGCGTACCGGCTTCCCGAACCCATTGAACAAGTCAGCGCGTGGCTGTTTCGGGTAGCGCGCAACCGCATCATCGACCGCTTTCGCAAGAAGAAGGAACAGCCTCTGAACGAGACAGCGGACGAAATCGGTGCCACCGATGCCGACGGCGAATACCGGCTGGATCTGGCCCTGCCTTCGCACGATGCCGGCCCTGAAGCCGCGTACGCCCGGTCGGTGCTGTTGGCAGCCTTGCAACACGCGCTCGACGAACTGCCGGACAACCAGCGCGACATTTTCATTGCTCACGAAATCGAGGGCCGCAGCTTCAAGGAACTGGCTGTGGAAAGCGGCGTGGGCCTGAACACCCTGCTGGCACGCAAGCGTTACGCGGTGCTGCATCTGCGTGCCCGCTTGCAAGCCGTGTATGACGAACTGGATATTTAAAGGAGAAAGCAGATGAGTTTCAGACTGAGATTCCTGAGCAAGGCGCTGCTGGTCATCGTGGGCGTTGCAGTGCTCGGATGGATGGTGATGACCTTGTGGAACTGGGTCATTCCGGCGCTGTTCGTGGGCGCGCGGGCGATCGATTTCGCCCATGCGCTGGGGCTGTTGATCCTGAGCCGGATCCTGTTCGGCGGATTCCGGGGTCATGGTGGCTGGCGTTCCCGCCAGCACTGGCGCCGGTGGGAACAGATGACGCCGGAGGAGCGCGAGAAGTTTCAAACGGGCATGGGCTGCGGCCGCGGCCGGGCTAAAGCCCAGGGGGATGTTGTATGAGCAATGCGCCGGCATCCTCCTGCAAGCAGGCGCCGGGCGTGATCGTGCCCGTTGTGAACTTCGGCCGCTGCGAGGGCAAGGCCGATTGCGCGGTCGTGTGTCCCGAGAACGTCTTCGATATCCGCCGGATCGACACCGCCGACTATGAGCGCCTGGGGCCGCTGCAGAAATTCAAGCTGCGCGTGCACGGCATGAAGGTCGCGTACACGCCGAACGCCGATGCCTGCCGGGCCTGCGGCTTGTGCGTGACCGCCTGTCCCGAGCGGGCGATCACATTGGCACGGATGACTTGACAGCACCTCGCCGGGGCGGGCAGACCCTCCTCCCGGACACATCGCCGCCGGGTATCCAGCCGCCATTCACACACGTCGCCAGGGCGGCGGCCCGTTTTTTCGCCCTTAATGTCGCACCAGCAGCTTTGAGGCGATAAACCGGGCGCCGGTGGGCAGCCCAGGCAACCTGCCTGGCGATTTACCCTTTAAATTTAGGCGCTTAAGCGCATCTGCCCGGTGGACCGAAAGGTCCCGGTGCCCGCCTCGCACGCCCCAAAAAACCCGCAAATTGCGGGTTGTGACGCTAAACGCAGGGCGGGTTCAGCCCTCTTGAAAGCAAAATCAGGCAAAATTCGATGGTTAACCCCGGTCGTTGACACAGCCGGCGGCGCCCCCAACCCATTTTTCTCGAGATATGCGATGAGTACCGAGCAACCCACAATCATCTACACCCTCACCGACGAGGCCCCGCTGCTGGCGACCAGCGCCTTCCTGCCCATCATCCGCACGTTCACCGCGCCTGCCGGAATCCGCGTCACCACCAGCGACATCTCGGTCGCCGGCCGTATCCTGGGCGAGTTCCCGGAATTCCTGACGGAAGAACAACGCGTACCGGACAATCTGGCCGAGCTGGGCCGCCTGACCTTGCTGCCCGAAACCAACATCATCAAGCTGCCGAACATCAGCGCATCCCAGCACCAGTTGATCGGCGCGATCAAGGAACTGCAGGGCAAGGGCTACAAGGTCCCGGACTTCCCCGAGGAACCGAAGACCGACGCAGAGAAGGCCATCCGCCAGCGTTATTCCAAGTGCCTGGGCAGCGCCGTGAATCCGGTGCTGCGCGAAGGTAACTCGGACCGCCGTGCGCCTGCCGCCGTCAAGAACTACGCTCGCAAGAACCCGCACAGCATGGGCGAATGGAGCATGGCTTCGCGCACCCACGTGGCCCACATGAAGCATGGCGACTTCTATCATGGCGAAAAATCCATGACGGTCGACAAGGCTCGCGACGTGAAGATGGAACTGGTCACCCAGAGCGGCAAGACCATCGTGCTCAAGCCGAAGGTGTCGCTGCTGGACGGCGAGATTATCGACAGCATGTTCATGAGCAAGAAGGCGCTGTGCGACTTCTATGAAGAACAGATGGAAGACGCGCGCAAGACCGGCGTGATGTTCTCGCTGCACGTGAAGGCCACGATGATGAAGGTCTCTCACCCTATCGTCTTCGGTCATGCCGTGAAGATCTTCTACAAGGAAGCTTTTGAGAAGCACGGCAAGCTGTTTGACGAGCTGGGCGTGAACGTCAACAACGGTCTGGTCAACCTGTACGACAAGCTGGAAAGCCTGCCGACTTCCAAGCACGAAGAAATCATTCGCGACATGCATGCGTGCCACGAGCATCGTCCTGAACTGGCGATGGTCGACTCCGCCAAGGGCATCTCGAACCTGCATGCACCCAACGACATCATCGTGGATGCATCCATGCCCGCCATGATTCGCATTGGCGGCAAGATGTGGGGCGCCGACGGCCGTCCGAAGGACACCAAGGCCGTGATTCCGGAAAGCACGTTTGCGCGGATCTATCAGGAGATCATCAACTTCTGCAAGACCAACGGCAACTTCGACCCGGTCACCATGGGCACGGTGCCGAACGTTGGGCTGATGGCTCAGCAAGCAGAGGAATACGGCTCGCACGACAAGACGTTTGAAGTGCCGGAAGCAGGCGAAGCGCGCATTGTCGACATCGCCACCGGTGAAGTGCTGCTCACGCAGAACGTCGAAGAAGGCGACATCTGGCGTATGTGCCAGGTCAAGGACGCGCCGATCCGCGACTGGGTCAAGCTGGCCGTCACGCGTGCCCGCAACTCCGGCATGCCGGCCATTTTCTGGCTGGACCCGTACCGTCCGCATGAAGCCGAAGTGATCAAGAAGGTCGAGACCTACCTGAAGGATCACGACACCAAGGGTCTCGACATCCAGATCATGTCGCAAGTGCGTGCCATGCGTTATACGCTTGAGCGTGTCATCCGCGGCCTGGACACCATCTCGGTCACGGGTAACATCCTGCGCGACTACCTGACCGACCTGTTCCCGATCATGGAATTGGGCACCAGCGCCAAGATGCTTTCCATCGTCCCGTTGATGGCCGGCGGCGGCATGTACGAGACTGGCGCGGGCGGTTCGGCTCCCAAGCACGTCAAGCAACTGGTGGAAGAAAACCATCTGCGTTGGGATTCGCTGGGTGAATTCCTGGCGCTGGCGGTGTCGCTGGAAGACCTCGGCATCAAGACCGGCAACACGCGGGCCAAGGTCCTGGCGAAAACGCTGGATGCCGCCACGGGTCAACTGCTTGAGAACAACAAGAACCCGTCGCCCAAGACCGGGCAACTGGACAACCGCGGCAGCCAGTTCTATCTCGCGATGTACTGGGCGCAGGAACTGGCGGCACAAACCGACGACGCTGAACTGGCTGCTCAGTTCGCGCCGCTGGCGAAGCGCCTGACCGCGGACGAACAGACCATTGTGGGCGAACTGTCGGCAGTTCAGGGCGAACCGGCGGACATTGGCGGGTATTACAAGCCGGACTTCGAGAAGCTGGAGTCGGTAATGCGCCCGAGCAAGACGCTGAACGCCGCGCTGGCGACTGCTCAGGCTTGAGGAATTTGACCGCTTTCTTCCGGCTTCGGCCGGAAGAAAGCGTGATTTCCTGCAGGTATCGGCGCGGATAAATCAACACGATTATCCGCGCTGGTTTTTGTCCAGTTTAGTTCGCATAACTATCCATTCCTTGAGGACCGAGCTGCTCTCCATCTGCGCCCGGTCTCCCCCTCTACAACGCCAGACTACCCATCTCCCCATAGGCGCGATTCAGCCACACCTTGACCCGCTGCCGCTCGAGCAAACCGAGCCCTGACGCGGCTCGATCCGGGTGATTGACGGCCGCCCAGAAACTGGCACCATGCTGATCGATTTTCTGCATCGTGGTATCCGGCAGACGCCGCAGGCTGATCACGCTGGCGCCCAGCGCTTCGGCCCGGGCGAGTTCGCCTGACGATTCCAGGATCTCGAAACGGTCACCGCGAATCTCATTCAGGACGATGACCAGCTTGATGCGGCCGCCGAACTGATCGAGCCACTGCCGCAGCAGATCGACCGAATCGCGTCCGGCATCCATGACGTGCCACCAGGTCAATGTCAGGCCATGCTCTTGCGCGAGACCAAGAACATCCGCGTCGTCGAGCCATTTCCCGAGAGACTGTTGCGTCTGCGCGGCAAGATCAACCAGGATGCGGCGCTGGGGATCTTCAAGCGCATGTTCGATGATGGGATCGAGGCTGTCGTGCCGGTCAAGCACGGCCGGAGCGGCAAAATCAGCATAGAAACGCAATAGCGCGCCATGGGATTTATCCGTGTCGAAACCCATGAACGGGATGCTCCGATCAACGAAGTGCTGGGCCAATACGCGGGCGACGAGCGATTTGCCGACGCCGCCTTTTTCGCCACCGATGAAGTGGATGTAGCTCATTTCTGCGGATCCTTTGTCGAGGAGCGGGCTGGGTGAAAACAAGAATAACGAGTTTCGGTGACATAACATGCAGCAGCAGCGGCTTAGGCTACACGGAAAAGAAATACGTGACAGCAGCTTGCCGTGCGCTCGCACTGAATTGTTAAATCCGCCGGAAGCTGCGTAACGCGGCCCGCATGAGCCAGGCACCCGCGGTGCTAAATAAAGCGGCTAATGTGCCGTTAACAAAGGGAAATCATCTCCGATCAACCTTTTTCCCCGACAACAGCTCCCTGGTTCCAGATGAACAACACGCCGCTTTTTTCTGAAGAAACGGTCTAACGATCGTGTTTTGTCCGAGTAGACGATTCCGGTGGGCTGCGGTATGTTGAATTACCGGCTGCAATAAGTCGCCCTGTTCCAAGAACGTGTCTGGCAAGCGACCTGCTGCGAAATTAACAAAAATGCCCTCAACCCGGATCTTGCTTGCCAAGCGGCTCAAGCTGACAACAGCGGCTCTGTGCGTGTTGGTCTTAAGCCTTGCGACGCCTTTGCTCCTGCATCAATCACGCGCTTATTCATTGGCGGAGAACGGGGTTCGATCGTTAGACCGCTTTCGCGCCACGTTGCTCGCCATGGAAAGCGTATCGGCCGAACGCGGCCCCGCTAACGGCGCACTCGGCGCTGATGCCCTGAATGCGCCGTCGCTGCGACTCCCCTTGATCAACGCGCGTGCCGAAAGCGACCGGCGCCTGGCGGTGCTGCGCTCACTGGTCACGAGTCAGGCATGTCCCGGCTGCACGGTTGAACGCGCCTCTGTAGATGCCGTACAAACGCAGCTTGCTGCTGCCCGCAAGCAAGTGGACGGCCTGATTGCCCAACCCCTGGAACAACGCGAACACGATGCCGTCCTGAGCGCGGTCAACGAGATGATCGCCGTCATTCCCAGCTTCGGGCCGCTGGCAAATGCCAGCTCGGCCGGCGTTGTGCGCGGCGACCCCAATGCACTGAATTGCGTTTTGGTCGCTCGGCTGACCGCTCAGTTGCGTGAACAGGCAGGGCTTCTCGGGTCGACCTTCACCGCGGCGCTGACCGCTCACCGGCGCTTGAGCGAAACCGAATTATTCGCGCAAGAGCGGGCTAAGGGACGTATAGAAGAATTGCGCAGCCTGATAGCTGCGCGCGTAGAACATACACCGGTCGGTTCGGCTATTTATCAACGCCTAGCGAGCGTCTACTACGACAATGGCATGAGCTACATGGCACGTGTGCGCGCCATGGCATTGCATCCGGAAGGCGCCAATCTCACGGCAGCCGAACTGGCCGCGGAGTATGTGCCCACCATGCAGCCCATCGTGCAATTTCGTGACTATGTGCTGGATCTGGCGGAAACCGAAGTCAAGGGACATCGTAATGATGCGCTGATGTTACTGGTTGCAAGCGGGATCGGTACCGCGGTTGTTCTCTACCTTTTGCTGATTGCGTCCGTGTACTTCCGGCGGCGGTTCGTGCAACCGTTTATTCAAGCCGCGGACATCATCATGGCGATCGCCGATGGAAAGTTGGAAACACCCGTTCCTCACGGTGAACACCGGCTTGAGATCCGTAGCCTCTTTCACGCAATCCTCGTGCTGAAGGAAAACAGCATCGAAAAAATGCGGCTTGAGCATGAGCGCAATATCCTGCTGCGCGAACTCGAGACCGTTGCGGACACCGACTTCCTCACCCGCTTGCTCAACCGCCGTGCGTTCGAACGCAAGGCGACCGCAACGCTGAGCAGGCGCGCGGGAACCCAAGCCAAGCAGGTCCTCATCATGTTCGACGCGGACCGCTTCAAGCAGATCAACGACACCCTGGGCCATGCCGCCGGTGATCTGGCGCTGCAGACGATTGGAAGACTATGCAGCGAGATATGGCATCAGCCGGATATAGTCGCGCGCCTCGGCGGTGAAGAGTTCGCTGTGCTGACAAGGGTTGATGACGCCTTCGAAGCCGTTGCCGCTGCCAACGAACTGCGACGGCGTCTCGCATCCACGGCACTGGAACTTGACGGTGTCCGCTTTACGGTCACGTTGAGCTTTGGGATCTCGCTGGCTACGCAAACCGGGCGAGAGACGCTTGATGCCCTTCTGTTACGTGCCGACAAGCTGCTTTACAGCGCCAAGCTGGGTGGCCGCAACTGCATTGTGTCTGACATCGAAAGCTCGACGAGTCACTAGCCTCGTCTGTGTGCCGGGTGCAAGGCCCAGCCCTTTCCCAGCCCTTTTTTGAAATGGTCGATAGCGAAAGCGAAAACGTGTATAAGCGCGAATGACCCCTGCGTCATTCAATTCAGCGCAGAGAGAAGCCGGTGAAAATCCGTCGCGGTCGCGCCACTGTATCTGGTTCGGAAATAGCGGGCTTGTCGAACCAGCAGCCAGACCTCTCTTCGTCTTTCTTTCCAACGCCATTCGGGACGCGTAATCCCAAGGAGCTGCATGTGTTTTCCCAACTCGGCCACGTCTTCAGCGATTCCAACACCAAAGTGCGGGGCAAGCTTTTCGGCATCTATGGCGTATTGCTTGCCGCAAACGTGCTGGTATGGCTCTGGGCGCTAGTGGCTTTTCGTCACCACCCCGTGTTGCTCGGCACGGCTTTGCTGGCCTACGGTTTTGGCTTGCGCCATGCGGTGGACGCCGACCATATTGCCGCGATCGACAATGTCACCCGCAAACTGATGCAGGAGAAGAAACGTCCGGTCACGGTGGGCTTTTTCTTTTCGCTCGGGCATTCGACTGTCGTTGTCCTCGCGTCGCTGGGCGTCGCCGTGGTGACATCGGCCATGAAGGGACGTCTTGATCACTACAAGGACATAGGCGGAGTGGTCGGCACGTCAGTGTCGGCTCTATTCCTGTTCTTGATCGCGTTGATGAACCTGATCATCCTGAGATCGATTTTCAAGGCGTGGCGCAACGTCAGGAACGGCGGCAAGTATGTCGACGACGACTTCGACATGCTGCTAGCCGACCGTGGATTCTTTGCCCGCCTTTTCCGCCCGTTGTTCAGGATCATCACCCGTAGCTGGCATATGTTCCCGCTCGGATTCCTGTTTGGCCTCGGCTTCGATACCGCAACTGAAATCGCCTTGCTGGGCATTTCCGCCAATCAGGCGGCGCAAGGTCTGCCGCCGTGGGCGATCATGGTGTTCCCCCTGCTCTTCAGCGCAGGCATGTCCCTGGTCGACACGCTGGACGGCCATCTGATGCTCGGCGCTTACGGTTGGGCCTACCTCAAACCGGTCCGCAAGATCTACTACAACATGACCATCACAATGGTGTCGGTGATCGTGGCGGTGGTGGTTGGCAGTATCGAGGCGCTCGGGCTGCTGGCAGACCAGTTGAAACTGCAAGGCCCGATGTGGGATGCCATAGGCGCACTCAACGACAATTTCGGCACCTTGGGCTACGTCATCATAGGGATCTTCGCGCTGAGCTGGGCGGCGTCGGTGCTGATCTACCGCTTCAAACGCTTCGACGATCTGGAAGTGGGCAGAAGCAATCCATAAGGGCAACACGCCACAGCCGATCATTCCACTACCGGTGTTTGCACGCGTGCGGCCAGAAACTGCACGAAGGTGCGTACCTTGCTCGAATGGCGGCGATTCGGCAAGTAGGCAGCGTAGATCACCGAATCGCCCGCATGCGGATTGACATCGGCGTTCTCAAAGAGGCGCATCAGGCGCCCGGCGCCAATCTCGGCGGCCACCAGCCACTCAGGCAGCAGCGCAATGCCCCGGCCCGCGAGGACGGCTTCGAACAGCACGTCCGGGTTGTTGGCAATCAGGTGGCCGCGCACTTCGACCCGCTCTTCAACAGCTCCGTGGCGGAACGTCCACACCTGACGTGCAGCCCGATGCGGTCCGCCATAGGCGAAGCGCAGGCACTCGTGGTCAGCCAGTGCCTGCGGATCAGCAGGCGCGCCGCGCCGCTCGAGGTAATCATGGCTTGCCACGACAAATCGCTTGTTTTCAGCCAGCTTCCTGACGACCAGGTTTTCATCGCGTGAGGGCAAGCCGATTCGAATCGCGACGTCGATACGTTCCGCAGCAAGGTCCAGGTAGTGGTCGGCGACCACCACGTCGAGCACCACACGCGGGTGCTCGCAAAGGAACGTGGCCAGGTGCGGCGCGAGGCAAAGCCGGCTATAAGCGGTAGGCACGGAAATGCGCAGCGCACCAACGGGCGCCGCGCCGCTGTCGAAGATGCTGTCATCGGCTTCAGCGAGGTCGTCCAGCACCTTGCTGATTTGCTCCACGTAAGCGGTGCCGGCATCGGTCAGGCTTACAAGGCGCGTGGTGCGCGTGAGCAGCGCCGTGCCAAGCGACGCTTCGAGCGCATCCATCAGGCGCGTCACCGACGAAGTGGCCACCCCCAGGCGCTGCGCCGCCTTGGAAAAACCACCGGCTTCGGCCACTTCCAGCAACGTCGTCAATGCCACGAGTTTGTCCACTTGATGGCTCCGCTGTCTGAGCGTTCCGTTGCGTCGCACGCAACGTGAGATTGCTCTGCGAACGTATTCTACTAATTAATTGCAATCGATATCCTGTGCGTAATCTTCCTCAGGAGCGCTCCGTGCAAGCCATCGAAATCTCTGTCAACTACGACTTCATTTGTCCGTGGTGCTGGATCGGCCACCTGAATCTTGCATCGGGAATCCGCGCAGCCAACCTGCCCGTGCCCGTGTCAATCCGGTACGTACCGTTCGAACTGAACCCCACGATGCCTGCGGACGGGATGGACCGCCGCGAATACCGGACGGCCAAGTTCGGCAGTTGGGTGCGCTCGCAAGGGATGGACGCGCAGGTGGCGGCAACGGGCCTCGCCGCAGGCGCGCACTTCAACTACGACAAGGTCAGCAGAACGCCAAACACACGCCTCGCTCATCAGTTGATGCAGCACGCGATGAGCATTGGCGGCGCGCAGAAAACCGAAGCGCTGTATCAGTCGATATTCACGGCGTACTTTTCGGAGGGCCGCGATATAGGCCTGGCCGCCACATTGGCTGATATCGCCGCGAAAAGTGGTTTCGACGCTGCCGCCGCCGAGGAATACCTTGTGCAAGGCCGAGGCCTTGCACAGGTGCTTGAGGCGCAGCGCCTCGCTCAGCAGCAAGGCATTCGTTCGGTGCCAACCGTGTTCATTGCAGGCGAGGCGATCAGCGGCGCGCAACCCCCGGCGGTGTTCGCCACGGCGTTGCGGGCGGCGCTCGAACGGAGCCCGGCATGAGCAGGGATTGACGGCGCGCCAGAACGTTGGAAGCGCGCCCGGCTTCAGCCCGGCATCCGCATGACCGATCTTGGCGTGTCGCTCGGGAACCGCTTGATGAACATCGAACATGAAACCACTTTTAGCCACTGAAGGATCCATCACATGACGCCCAACGCACCTGACGCCGGCCAGAACGGCGGCGCAGTCAAGCTGACCCAGGGCATGATCGCGCTGTTCGCGTTCTGCTGCGGCGCGATTGTCGCCAACCTCTATTACGCGCAACCGATCACCGAGCTCATCGCGCCGGACATTCATATGTCAGGCGGGACGGCGAGCCTGATCGTCTCCCTCACGCAGGTTGGCTACGCATTCGGCCTGTTCTTCCTGGTTCCGCTCGGCGATCTGCTGGAAAACCGCAAGCTGATGATCACGACAGCCATTGTCTCGATCTTCAGTCTCGCGCTGGCGTCCGTCACGCGTCAGCCGAACGCGTTCCTGGCGGTCTCGTTGCTTGTCGGTTTCAGTTCGGTCGCGGTGCAGATCCTGATCCCGCTGGCCGCGCACCTTGCACCCGACGAATCGCGTGGCCGCGTGGTCGGCAACATCATGAGCGGCCTTCTGCTCGGCATCTTGCTGTCACGCCCGATATCGAGCGTGGTGGCCGGTCATTTTGGCTGGCGCGTGGTATTCGGATCCGCCTCCGTATTGATGGCGATCGTGACGACGGTCCTCGCTTTGACAATCCCGCGCCGCCAGCCCTCGCATCAGGCTACCTACTTCCAGTTGATCCGTTCGCTGGGCGAGCTGGTCGTGACCTTGCCGGTACTGCGCCATCGCGCGCTTTGTCAGGGGCTGATGTTTGCCACGTTCAGTCTCTTCTGGACCGCGGTGCCGATCGAGCTGACACGTCACTACGGTTTGTCGCAAAACGCGATCGCTTTATTCGCGCTGGTTGGTGCGATAGGCGCAACGTCCGCGCCCGTGGCGGGACGGCTTGCCGACGCGGGGCGAACGGCCGGCGCTACGTTGATCGCGCTTGTAGTCGGCGCGCTCGCGTTCACACCGGCGCTGATTCATCCGGCGTGGGGTGTGGGGGGACTGGTCGTGACCGGCGTCGTGCTGGACTTCGCCGTGCAGATGAACATGGTGCTCGGCCAACGTGAGATCTATGCGTTGCATGCGGCCAGCCGGAACCGCCTGAACGCGCTTTACATGACCAGCATCTTCATTGGCGGCGCGATTGGGTCGGCACTGGCCAGCAGCCTGTACGAGCACGGCGGATGGACCTTGACCGCGACGGTCGCAAGCGTGTTCCCTCTTATCGCGCTGGTTCACTACCTGGCGGTCGGCAGGTCGGTTGCAATGGCCACGGCTTGAACGGCATCATGCGCTCCTCGCGTGGGCGGGGGCACTGCCATGAAGACGCAACCAAGCCTTATGCAACGCTGAATGCTTCTTGAGTGATCTGACCCGGGCTCATTTTCCAGAGCGGAATAGCGACGCTCCCGAGCAACTCGTGGCGAAGGTTCAGGCCTGGGAAGGCGGGTCTGAATGCCACTCGCCACCCCGCCAAGCGATGCTGATGACCTCAGTTCGACAGAGCGGTCTGGATCGTTTCGAGCAAGCGCGGATCGTCTGCAGTGACATCGGGCGAGAAACGGCCCACTACGCGGCCATCCCTGCCGATCACGAACTTCTCGAAGTTCCACAACACATCCGGCACCGGGTTCGGCTCGATGCCATAGCCTTTGAGCCGCTCGCGGAACGGGCCGTCACCGGTCGCGTCGGGTTGCGTGCTGGTCAGCGTCTGATACAGCGGATGCTGATCGGCGCCGACCACCGATACCTTCGAAAACATCGGGAATTTCACGTCGTAGGTCGAGCTGCAGAATTCCTTGATCTCTTCGTCGGTGCCTGGTTCCTGACCCTTGAAGTTGTTCGCGGGAAAGCCCAGCACCTCCAGGCCGTCAGCCCGCTTGTCCTCATAGAGTTTCTCCAGGGCTTCATATTGCGGCGTCAGCCCGCACTTGGAGGCTACGTTGACGATCAGCAAGACCTTGCCCTTGAACGGCTCCAGCGTAAGCGCCGCGCCGTCGATGGATTTCACGGGAATATCGTAGATTGTCTGGCTCATGTTGGGACTCGGTGGAGAATGGGATCAGGAAGGGATCAGGCGCTTAGGGTCATTCAGGCAAGCGCGTCCTATCCTACTCCGGAACCGTGAATGTCTGCACAGGGCCGCCGCTTCTTCGATGAACCTTCCTAGCGACTGTCCCCCGGCAACGCGATTGCCGGCGCTTCCGCCGAACTGACGCGCAGCTTCGCGCAAGCCGGGTGGTATAGCATCGAACCGCGTCAATACTCGCGCGGCGGGACACCCTCAAACGCATCCTGAAGCAGCGCACGAATCACGTTGTATTCAACAGCACGCGGATTCCAGTACGGATTGGCACTGGCAATCTCCGCCGCCCGGTCGAGCTGCGACGCGGTCATGCCAATGTCCTTGAGCGCCACCGGAGCACCACTCGCCTTTGCCAGTTCATACACGCCCATTGCCGCGTTGTCATGCCCAAGTGCACGCGCAATCCGCTTCATTGCCTCGGGCGCGGCGCCCGCGTTGCAGGACAGCGCATGGGGCAGGATGATCGTGTGCGTCTCCGCATGCGGCAGATTGAAACTGCCGCCAAGCGTATGACACAGCTTGTGATGCAAGGCCATGCCGACGCTTCCGAGCACCGTGCCGCACAACCACGCGCCGTACAGCGCCTGCGACCTCGCGTGCTTGTCCTCCGGATGAGCAACGATCACCGGCAACGCACGCGCCAGCGCCGCAATGCCCTCTTCCGCCATCAAACTGATGATCGGATTGGCATCGCGGGAATAGAGTCCTTCGGCGGCGTGTGCAATCGCATTGATACCGCTAGTCACCGACAGTTGCGCCGGAAGCGTCAACGTCAACTCGGGATCGTAGATGACAGTCTTGGGAAGCACTCGCAAGTCGGTTCCGGTACGCTTCAGCCCTCCTTCCGTCAAACCGAAAATGGGCGTCATTTCGCTGCCGGCGTAGGTCGTGGGAATGGCGAGTATCGGTAGATCCGATTCAAGGGCAATTGCCTTGCCAAGTCCAATGGTCGAGCCGCCGCCCAGCGCAATCGCGCAATCCGCATTCAATTTTCTTGCGAGTTCCCGGACTTCGACCACGAGTTCGACCGGCACGTGCATGACGGCGCGATCGAAGATACCTGCAACGCGTGACCCGAGCCGCTCGGCAAGCGCTTCGGCAATATCCCGATGCTGCGGAGTACAAAGGATCAGCGCACGCCCGGCGTTCAGGTTCAGTACTTCACGTTCAATATGTTGCAAGCTTCCCGCGCCGAACACCACGCGCGCTGCCCGCGCCGAATAGACGAAGTCAGATGTCTGCATTGGCCGCCTCCGACGGTGAAATCAGAGCCAAAGGCTCGACCGGGTAATCAACTTGAAAACGGGCGGTCCGGAGACTGCCAAGCTGCTGCCTGACCCGCAGATGCTCGGGGTGGCTCGCATAGGCGTCAAGCGCTTGCTGCGATTCGAATTCTGTCACCAGGACAACGTCGCAGGCATAGTCCACGGCACTGGAGTCCAACCCGACCTCCAGATGAATCATGCCGGGGATGCATCCCCGCAGCCCTTCGAAGCTGCGCTTGACGAGTAACCGCGAGGCGCTGTTTTCCTCCGGCGACCCTCCGCTCACACGCCACATGACAATATGCCGAATCATGCCGCAGCCTCTTGCTGGTTCAGAACGAAGTCATAGTCGAGCGTATAGAACGGTGTGGTCATGACGCTGCCGTCGGGCGCAATGCCGGGTCCGTGCTTCACCCATTCCACGACCAGATTCGATCGCACGCCAAACACCGCATCCGAATCCAGATATTGGTCACCGTCGCGAAACACGTGGGTGATCAGGGTGTCGTAGCCGGGCGCCTTGATCCAGAAATGCAGATGGGCGGGCCGCCACGGATGGCGCCCGAGGGCATCGAGCATTTTTCCGACCGGGCCGTCGTGAGGGATCGGATAGGCCTCGGCGAGAATCGAGCGGAAATGAAAGCGCCCATCCGCCAGCGAGCGCAACTTGCCACGTGCGCTATGCACCATGTCGCCGACGTCTTCAGTCGTTTTCTGCACGTCGTAGAAACCGTCCTCATCGGATTGCCAGACGTCGATTGACGCATTGGCAACGGGCTTGCCGTCCACGCCGCGAATCTGGCCCTGCACAAAACACGGCGCACCCACCGCGCCGTTGGATACATCGTCACCGTTCTGGTACTCCGGCGCACCGTCGACAAAGAAGGGGCCCAACACGGTCGCCTCGGTGCACGCTGCAGGCTTCTTGTTGTTCTGCGTGGTGACCAGCATGGACAGTCCCAGCGTATCGGACAGCAGGACGAACTCCTGGCGTTTGTCGTCGGTGATATGGCCCACGTCGGTCAGGAACCTGATGGCCGTGAACCACTCGTCCTCGGTGAGCTTTACCTCGCGGGCGAACGCGTGCAGATGCTGCACGAGGCTCGTCATGACAGTGAGAAGGCGTGGGTTGCGGCAGCCATCCATTGATTCAAGGACGGCCTGTGTGATGGTGTCTTCGTCAATATTGCGCATTGTGGATGTCTCCTTTTATAGCCGCTGTTCATGACGATCAGCGAGCCTGATTCCATCGATATTAGCCCTTGGTCCGGTGGAATAAAACGAGCTATAGTGAAAAGATATTTCCACCCAGCGGAAAAATCCCTTATGGACCGATTGACCCAGATCGAATTTTTTGTCCTGACGGCGGAGACAGGCAGTCTTTCGAAAGCGGCGGAGAAACTGAACATGTCGAACGCCGCGGCCAGCCGGACATTGAATGCGCTGGAAGAGCGGCTGGGCGCGAGGCTGGTGGAACGAACCACCCGCCGCCTCTGGCTGACCGACGCCGGGCGCGACTATCACCGGCGCTGCAGCACCATACTGGCGGAGATGGCCGAGGCCGACGCCGCTGCCGGCGACGCCGCGCTGAGCCCGCGCGGCACGTTGCGGGTGACGAGTTCCGTCTCGTTCGCCATGATGCATATCGCGCCGTGGCTGCCTGAATTCAGCTTGCAGTATCCGGAGCTATCAGTGCAGATCGTGGCGGCCAACCGGTATCCGGATTTCATCGAAGCGGGTATTGACGTGGCCATTCGCACGCGTGAACACGAAGGCGATTCCGGCATCACGGTAAGGCGTCTGGCCCAAACGCGGCGGGTACTGGCGGCGTCGCCCGGGTACCTGGCCAGGCACGGGCGTCCGAGGACACCCGAAGACCTTGGCGGCCACCGGATGCTTGTCTACAACCTCGCGCTGGATCCCTACGTGCTGCACCTCACGCGGGGAGAAGAAAGCCGCCATGTCCCGATCACCAGCGCACTCGATTCAGACGAAGGGCAGGTCATCTGCGCGGCGGGTTGCGCCGGCATGGGTATCGTCATACAGCCGCTCTACATTGTTCACGACGACATTGTTGCCGGACGTCTCGTACCCCTGCTCAAAGACTGGCAACTACCCCGTCTCACGATAAATATTGCTTACCAGAGCCGGCGGCACCAGCCGGCCAAGATTCGTGTCTTCACGCAGGCGTTGATCGATCGTGTCGAGCGGCTGGACCTGGCAAGAAAGTGGAGCGCACTGCCTGCATGAGCAACGGCACACCCCTGCTGCGGTCATGCCGTCAAAAGCTTAAACACCGAGCATCTGCTTAGCGGCTGTTTCAGCCATTGCCAATGCGGCGTCAGCGTCGCGCATTGGACGTCCACAGCCGCGTCCCGTCACGCGCTCGATCGTCTTCGTGTCACGCACGGTTGTCACGCGGAGCGCACCTTTGAACATCTGACCGGGCGACGGCAGGACACACGCCTCAACGGTCACGTTCCCCTCGGTTTGTTTGAATGCCATGGCATCCTCCATGAATTTTGCACGGACCGATTGACGGAACGCGCATAAAAAAACAATCAAGCCATATATACTTCGTAGTGCTCTCTAGCGGAAATCGTCCCATTGGGACGAGCACTGCCCGGTGCCGCTCAAATCCGCTCAGTGAGCCGTACCGTTGATGGCCAGCCCCGCCGGGCGCGCTTCAAAACGATATTGAAGATGCGTGGGGTAGTGCACGTCGATCTTACGTACCAGACGGTCAATTTCATGCTTGAGTTCATCAGCGCGGCCGACTCCCAGCAAGTAACCCGCCTTGACCAGACCCTCACCAAACTTCTCGACCATCAGCGCTGCAAGCGCCGGTGTTTCTGCGCCACGAGCCACATCTTGCGCACGGTTTCCCGCATATCGTTGAATTTCTTCAATCAAGGCTCCAACGTCATCGGTCATGGTACCCCCGCTTTTTATAGTTTCGATGTCGCGACAACCGTCCTTTCTTCGGATCGCCCGTTATTGTTGATCTTCGACGGTAATGGCCGCGTCGAAAGAGCGCTTTCCAGCGTATAGGTTCCGTAAAAACGGCATGACTTTCCTCACGCCGGTTTATCCGTCCTCGCGGCGACGCCTCGAAGGTAACGGCCCGGCGGTTTCCCCAGGACCTTCCTGAACATGGTGACGAAACTGCTTGCGCTCTCGTAACCAAGGTCGATAGCGACAGACTGAACGCTCTCGCCCGCCGTCAGGCGCTGCACCGCCATGATGACGTGAAGCTGCCGGCGCCACTGGCCGAAGCTCATCCCGATCTGCTGCAGCAGCAGGCGGCTCAAGCTGCGCTCGCTGAGCGCCACGCGCGACGCCCACTCGCGCACGCTCGCACGATCACCCGGCTGCGCCCGCATCAGGTCGGCGAGCTTGCGAAGCCGCTTGTCCGCCGGCATTGGCAGGTGGAGATTCTCGACAGGCGCTGCAGCCAGTTCATCGAGAAAGACCGCGACGAGACGGCCATCACGTCCGTTGTCGTCATAGAGTTGAGGAAGCCGCGTAGCCCGCAGCAGCAGCTCCCGGAGGAACGGCGATATCGACACGGTGCAGCAACGATCCGGCAGGGCCCCGGCCACGTCGGCGTCAACGAACATGCAGTGACATTCGAAATCGCCCACGCAGGCAACGCTGTGCGGCATCCCGGAGGGAATCCATACCGCGCACTGCGGTGGAACGATCCAGAGCCCTCCCTCCATGTCGCAATTGATCACGCCGCGGACCGTGTAGATAAGCTCGGCCTTGCGATGCTGGTGACGGGGAACGGCTCCCGGGCCGGTGGTCACCACGCTCGCGCTGATCGCGACGACTGCGCGCGACACCTTGTCGGGATTCAGATGCTCGTACTGGCCCCAGTCCAGGTCTTGCCCGTGATCCAGTATCACAACCGAGTCATCTCTTTCTGCCTGCGCCATGAGTCCATCCTCATCATTCTGGCCGGATTAAAACATATTCAGGCCGTCATGCCCAACGACGCCGCGTGGCGCCGCGCCTATCCTCATCGAAACCGAATCACGATATCCACCAAGGGAGCTGATGCATGGATTCATTGAGCACCGGAGCGATCGCGGACGAGCCGGGTCTGAAAAAACCCGGCCGCCTGACGGCGCTGTTGATCAAGTGGCTCTTCCGCCAGGCGACGGTTTCAGGGGTCGAATCGCTGTCGGAGCATTTCCGGCTGGTCACGCTCGCGGGAGAGGACCTGAAAGCGGTCGCGTGGGTGCCGGGCCAGAAGATCCAGGTCGATGTTGGCGGCGGCAAGAACCGCACCTACACACCGGTCTCCTGGAACGCCGCCACCGGCGAGACACGCATCCTGGCGTTCTCTCACGGCGACGGACCCGGTGCGATGTGGGCCTCAACGGCGCGAATCGGCAAGGCCTGTTCGTTCTTCGGGCCGCGGCGCTCTCTCGATCTCGATGGACTCACTAACCAGCGATCGCTGGTGTTCGGTGACGAAACCGCGTTTGGCCTCGCCTTGGCGCTCGGTTCAAACCTGGGTCCTTCGGGAGCCATCGCGTCGGTGTTCGAGGTCTCGTGTGTCGAGGAGTCGGAGCGTGTCTGGCAGGCAATCAGCGCGAAGCCTGCCCGCTTCGTTCCTCGTGCCTCGGGAAATAGCGATGCCCATCTGGATGAAGTCGAAGCCCACCTGCTGAAGGTCATTGACGAGTGGCGGCCTGATTCCTTCGTGCTGTCCGGCAAGGCGTCATCCATCCAGCGGGTTCGCCGCGTTCTCAAGGCCAGCGGGATCGAGGCGGCGCGAATCAGGACAAAAGCCTATTGGGCGCCGGGAAAGACCGGACTGGATTGAGGCAGGGCCGTTGCGCAAGTTCGTACAAGTCGCCATGCCCCTGCGCCCTCTATCATGTCGCGATTGACAGTCGTTTGATCGAGACAAAGACATGACGCAGAAAGTATTCTGGAGCGCCCCTTATCAGACCGAACTCGATACCGTGCTGACCCAGGTTTCCGGTGATCAGGTGCAGGTTGAACAGACCGTGTTCTTCGCCTTTTCGGGCGGGCAGGAAAGCGATGCCGGCACGATAGGAGGCTACCCGGTTCTCCTGGCGGAAAACCAGGGGATGAACATTGTGTACACGCTGCCGCCCGGGCATACGCTCAAGGTCGGCGACCGCGTGACGTTGCGCATCGACTGGGACAGGCGCTACAAGTTGATGCGACTCCACTTCGCCGCAGAGATGGTCCTTCAACTGGTGTACAAACACCGGCCTGGGATAGAGCGTATAGGCGCTCACATATCACCCGACAAAGCGCGAATCGACTTTGCCAGTGAAACGAGTCTGGCTGCGCTATTCCCGGTTATCGAACAGGAAGCAGGATTCCTGACGAAAGATGACCGCCCCATTCTCACTGCGTTCAGTGACGAGCAAGCCGGCCACCGGTACTGGGAAGTCGAAGGCTTCGCGCGGATGGCATGTGGCGGAACCCATCCGCGATCCACCGCGGAGGTCGGTCCGGTCAGGCTCAAGCGCAAGAATACGGGCAAGGGGAAGGAGCGGATCGAAATTACACTGGTGGAGTAGATGAGCGGCAGGTGGCGGCCGTTGCGCTCGCGAGCCTATGATTGGCGTCTTATTCTTGCGCGTTTTGTGTCTTTCCCTTGCTTCGCTGTCTTGCCGCTGGTCAGCACTTCAGCGAGCGAACCACGCAACAGATCGATAGCCCGCATCAGCCGCCCGGGGACTGAACCATGGACGAACCACACATCGACTCCCGTGCGGAAATCAGTGGTCTCTATCACCTGGAGCGCCGGGAGATGCGCCGTGCGTTCCAGCATGTCCGGCGTAACGAGCCCGATACCGAGGCCACGCGCGACCAGAGACAATTGCAGCTCGGAGCCAAACGCTTCAACGGCGACATTGAATGGCAGTCCCGCTGCTTCCATCGCGCGTCTTAGTGCCGAGCGCAATCCGCAGCCATCCTGATTGAGTACCCATTCGTAAGACGCCAGATCTGCGAGTGTCATTGGTGTATCGGGCAGACCAAGGGTACGTGCCGCGACGATCACGGTCGGCAGGAACGCGAGGAGCGTAGCGTGCAACGTCTCGGGCGGTACGGTGCCGGACGGCATCAACACGATAGATGCATCAAGCGATGCCCGTTCGACACTCTGCAACAGAGTCGGCGACCAACCCGCTGTCACGCGCAAGGTCAGTCGCGGAAAGGCACCGCGCAGGACGTCGACGGGCTTCTCGAGCGCCACTTCCGCCAGAAACGGCGGCAGGCCAATTCTCAACTCGCCGGACGGCTCGCTTTCGGGAGACGCGACAAGCAGTAGATCATCCACCGCGCGCAACACGGTGCGCGCCAGCGCATACACCTCGTTGCCCGCAGCGGTCGGCTTGAGCGGCTTGCTCTGGCGATCGAGCAATTCCGCGCCCAGCACGCTTTCAAGGTTTTGCACACGCCGCGTCAACCCGGGCTGCGTGAGGTGGAGTTTTTCTGCGGCGCGCACCATCGAACCGCTGTCGACAACTGCAACGAATGCCTGTAGATCACGCGTATTCACACGGTTGCTCCAAACGAGTAGGGCAAACTATATCGCATAATCATTATCAACATATTTCAATTGTCGCATAGTAAATGCATCACTAGGATGGCTTCTCAGACCCCGTTTTGAGAACCCGTTCGATGAATCCATCCGCAGAATGTCCCGCCCGTGCCATCACCGCGCCGGAAGCCGACAACCCGCACAGACTCACCGGGCCGCTGACTGTCTTCTTCGCGACGGCAGTCGGCGTGATTGTGATGAACCTGTTTGCCGCGCAAACGCTGACCGGCGCGATCAGCCGCAGCTTGCATCTCGCCCCTGAATTCGCCGGCCTCGCCGCCATGCTGCCGCAGCTCGGCTACGCAGTCGGCCTGGTGTTGCTCGTGCCGCTGTGCGACCTGCTGGAAAACCGCCGGCTGATCGTGCGCACACTGGCGTGCGGCGCCGCTTTTCTCGCCATCGCGATGCTTACCGATTCACGCGTAGTGTTTCTGGCCGCTGTCTTCCTGGCCGGTGCCGCGTCCAGCGTGATCCAGATGCTGGTGCCCATGGCCGCTTCAATGGTGCCGGAAAGCCATCGCGGGCGTGCAGTCGGCAATGTCATGAGCGGCCTGATGCTCGGCATCCTGTTGTCGCGTCCGGCGGCCAGCGTCATTGCCGGGTCCATCGGCTGGCGTGCTTTCTACGGGCTTGCCGCGGTGATCAATGCGCTGCTTGCCGTCGTCCTGTACATGAAGCTGCCTGCGCGCGTGCCAGGCACCCCTACGCGCTATCCGGCGCTCCTGCGCTCGCTCTGGACGCTGATGCGCACCGAGCCTGTGCTGCAACGGAATGCTGTATCGGCGGCGTTGGTGATGGGCGCGTTCAGCGCGTTCTGGACGGCGATCGGCCTGCGGCTCGTGCAGCCGCCGTTCAGCTTCGACATGAATGGCGTCGCGCTGTTCGCACTCGCCGGCGCGGCGGGTGCGATCGTGACGCCCCTCGCCGGCCGCGCGGGCGACCGCGGGTGGGGTCGCAGGACCTTGCTCGCCGGCCACCTGACCATGCTCCTCGCGCTGGTGGCAATCGGCGTGGCAGGCGCGGGCTGGGGAGGCTTTTCGGCGAGCGCCCATCCGGTGCTGGCGGTGGCGATGCTCGTCGCGGGCGCGGCCGCACTCGATGCAGGAGTCGTCACCGACCAGACCCTGGGTCGGCGGGCGATCAACCTGATGGATCCCGCTGCGCGCGGAAGGTTGAACGGTCTATTCGTCGGGGTGTTTTTCGTCGGCGGCGCGTTGGGCGCAGCGCTTTCCGGCGCTGCGTGGGCGATGGACGGCTGGACCGGCGTCTGTGTAGCCGGATTCGTTTTCACCGGCCTCGCTTTCGTTCTGCGGCTAACGAGGCGAGGCCGGATAAGCAACAAGTAACGATCGGTAATCACCGATCCGCGAGTTTGCCCGAGATGGTTCGCACCAGCAGCGCACCGAGCACCAGACACGCGGCAACGAAATACAGTCCCATGCGATTGTCGTGGGTGGTCACGTTGAGCCATCCCACCGCATAGGGCGAGACAAAACCCGCGAGGTTACCCACGCAGTTGATTCCCGCAATCCCGACCGCCACGGACGTGCCGGCAAGGAACGACGACGGAATGCTCCAGAACAGCGACAGCGCCGACAATATGCCCGCAGCCGCCACGCTCAACCAGATCACCGCGAGTGCGGGATGGTGGCCCACGTACCCGCTTGCAGCGAACCCGATCGCGCCGATCACCGCCAGCACGGAGAAATGCATCCGGCGCGAACGGAAGCGGTCCGAGCTCATTCCGGTCAGCACAATCGCAGGGATCGCGACGAGATAAGGAATGGCCGATAACCAGCCGATGGTCGAGACGTCGCTGAGCCCCGAGTCCTTGATGATCGACGGCAGCCAGAAGCTGATGCCATACAGGCCGATGATCTGGCAGAAGTAGACGGCGCAGAGTTTCCAGATATGACGATCGGAAAGAATGGCGCCAAAGTTTTGATGCGTCGTCTTCTCGGAGTCCTCTCGATCGATCTCCCCTGTCACCTGGGCTTTTTCATCCTCGGTCAGCCACTTCGCCTGCGTGGGCCGGTCGACCATCAGTGCAAACACCGCTATGCCGCAAAGCAGGGCCGGAAGCGCTTCAATCAGGAACAGCCACTGCCATCCCGCCATCACGGTGGAATGGCTGAAGCTGCTGAGTACCCAGCCCGACAACGGACCGCCTACCACGCCTGACAACGGAATCGCGATGTAATACACGCCCAGCGCGAAGCCCCGTTTTCTCGCGGGAAACCAATAGGTCAGATACAACATGATGCCCGGCGAGAAACCGGCTTCAGCCACGCCTAGGAAAAAGCGGGCGGTGTAGAACTGCATCGGCGTTTTCACCAGCAGCGTGAGTGCGGAAATAATCCCCCACGTGATCATGATGCGCGCGATCCAGAGACGGGCGCCAACCCGGTGCAGGATCAGGTTGCTGGGCACTTCGAAAATAAAATAGCCGATGAAGAAGATACCCGCGCCCAGGCCATAGACAGCATCGCTCATGTGCAGGTCGTTCAGCATCTGCAACTTGGCGAAGCCCACGTTCACCCGGTCGAGATAACCGCACAGATAACACAGCACGATGAACGGCATGATGCGCCAACTGATCTTGCGGTACACGTCGGTACGCGCCGCCGGCCCCACCAAAAGGGTTTCGCTGATATGGCTCATGTCTCCTCCGTCGCCCTTTGCCGGACGTTATAGAGTGCGGCCGGGCGGACGCCCGGCCAGATTCAATCAGGCATGCTTATGATGCGAGCTTGTCGGCTACGACCTCCACGCCGAGTTCCTTGCGGAACAGCGCCTCCATCTCGAGACGTACGCGCACGGCTTCTTTCGTAGAGTCGAAGGCCACGTCGCTCCAGCGGACCGGGCGCCCTGCCGCTACCGGCCGCTGCAGCACCATGTTGTGCGCAAGGCCAATGGGCAACGCGCCGTGCAGCAGCGAGTCCACTGCGGGCATCAGCTTGCCGTAGACGGTGTGGCCGCCCTCGCCGTCCAGCCGTTCGCCTGCTCGCAGATCGCGCTTGGCGGTGGCGGCCACGTCGCCGTGGAATCCGGTAGTTGCGCCCGTTGCCTCTCCCCTCACCGCAATGCTTGCAATCGATACCCCGAGTTCAAGGCCAATCAGGTGATACGGCTTGTACATGGCGGCGAAACGCCCGCTCTTGTTAGTCTTCAGACCGTATTGCGCAAAGCAGTCGCGGACGTAACCGGAAGGCGCTTCAAATACGGCATAGACACCCCAGCGCAAGTCACGGAACACGGGACGGCCGTCGCGCTCAAGCGACGACACCACTTCCACGCTGCCACGATGCGGCAAGATTCCGCCCTCGGAGGCCGGGCGCAGCAACTCCGGCAGATCGTCGACGCCACAGGCAGGAAACGCCAGGCCGTCGGGGGGCGGGCGCAGATCGCACGCGTTCGATACCGCCGCCATTTCCAGCGCCGACTTCGTGCCGTCGAGGAAGGAGTTGAACATCTGCGCGTTGAAGTCGCCGGAAGCAACCTGCTCTTCCGTGAAGCCGTAGTAACTCCAGACGGTGTCGGGCGTCGACTGGTGATAGACCGGCAAGTACTTGGTGCCCTTGCCCGCGCAGATGACTTCAAAGCCGATCGTGCGAGCCCAGTCCACCAGCTCCGCAATCAGCGCCGGCTGATCCCCCGAGGCCATCGAATAGATGATGCCCGCCTCAGCCGCGCGCCGGGCAAGCAGCGGACCCGCGAGGACGTCCGCTTCAACGTTGACCATCACAATGTGTTTCTTGTGCTTGCAGCACAGCAGCGCGTGATGAATGCCCGCAGCAGGGCTTCCCGTTGCATCGATGACGATATCGACGTGGTCGCTTACGATCATTGCATCGGCGTCGTCGGTGATGAAAGTCGAACCGCTGCGCAAGGCCTCAGCCCACGAACCGGCCGAGTAACGCGCTTCTTCCCAGCCCACCCGTTGCATCGCGCTGCGTGCCCGGGCCGGCGACAGATCCGCAATGCCGACCAGATGAATGCCCGGCGTACGCGGCGCCTGCGAGAGATACATCGAACCGAATTTACCCGCGCCGATCAGCCCTACTCTGACGGGACGCCCTGCCTGGGCACGAGCTTCGAGCTTCGCGATAAGCGACATGCTGTCTCCTTTTTTCATACGGTTGAATCGCGGTTCGTCATGGTTCGTCATACCGGGATCGAGCCGCGCGCCTTCGTCGGGGAAGGACATGAAGCCAAAGATAGCAGCCAGCTTTTTGCAATAGAATGGGCAATTCCACAACCGCGCTGTGCAAAAATTCCGATGCGAAGATTTGACTGGGATTCCCTGCAAGCCTTCCTCGCTGTTGCTCGCGCGGGCCGTCTCACTGTCGCGGCGCAACAAATGGGCATCGACCATTCCACGCTGAGCCGGCGCGTGGCGTCGCTTGAAGCAAGCATCGGCGTGCAGTTGTTCGAGCGTCGGTCGGTCGGCTTTCTGCTGACACCCGAGGGGGAACGTTTGATGACCGATGCCGAGGCCATGGAGAGCCTGGCGCTGCGTATCAACGCGCGTCTGGGCGATCCGTCAGCCGGCCTGACGGGAACGGTCAGGGTCGGCACACCGGAAGGATTCGGCACTTACTTTCTTGCGCCCAGGCTTGCGAAGCTCACGGCCATGCACCCCGACCTGGAGATAGAACTGGTCGCCAATCCGCGCACATTCAGCCTCTCCAAACGCGAAGCCGATATTGCGGTGACCATGACGCGCCCAAGTCAGGGCCGCGTCTATGCTCACAAGCTCAACGACTATTCGCTCGGGGTGTACGCAGCGCCCCGGTACCTGGAGACGCATGCGCCCATCAAGGCGTTCCAGGACATCTTCAATCATCCCTGGATTGGTTACGTCGAAGATCTGATGTGGAGCGCGGAGCTCGATTACCTGTCGCAGATCTCCACGTCCCTCACGCCGTCCGTGCGTATTTCGAACGTCATCAGTCAGGCGGCAGCGGTTAGCGGCGGGGTGGGTATCGGCGTATTGCCATGCTTTATTGCGCGCATCGACCCCACTCTCGTTCGTATTCTCCCCGATGAAATTTCGCTCAGCCGCTCTTACTGGCTGGTCTCGCATGCGGACTCGCACGATGTGGCACGAGTCAAGCTGTTAGCGGATTTCATCCGTGCCGAATGCAGCACGTCAGGGTTGTTCTGGGTGGGATAAGGCCACCTGAAGGCCACCTGGAAATCCAGGACTTTCACATCGCATACGCCGCTGACGCGCATTGCACGCCACGCGGACTTTTGCAAAAAATCTTGCCAACTGATTTTTTCCATGCTGGTATACCAGTCATGAACCAGATAGAAACCAGTGAAATTCCCGAACCTTACGCGAGCCTTCGCGCGTTGATCGTCGATGGGTCGCTGCGCCCGGGCGAAGCACTTTCCGAACGTAGTCTTGCCGAGCGCTTGCAGGTCGGCAGGACGCCCATTCGTGAGGCGGTCAAATGGCTCGCGCGCGACGGCCTGCTCGAAATCGTGCCCATGCGCGGCACGTTCGTGCGCGAGATGTCCGTCGCCGACCTGCGCGAGATCCACGAAATGCGTCTTGCGTTAGAGGGCATGGCAGCTTTCCTCGCCGCTCGCCATGGCCGCGGCGCTTCGCTGGACGACGCGGCAGCGGGACTGCAAGCGCTGGTAGCCGGGGTGGATGCCGGCGGCGTGCTGGACGTGGATGAAGCGCAGAGCATTGGCTGGGCATTCCACGACGCCATGTTCGAATGCGCCGACAACGGGCGCTTGCGGCAGACCTACCGGAACCTGCGCGACCAGAGCGGCCTCGCATTGCGGCGCGTTGAACGCTATAGCGCCGAGCGGACGAAACAGGCGGTGCTGGAGCACCTCGAAATCTATGCGGCGATTCAAGCCGGCGACGCCGAAGGCGCCCGCGGACTTGTCTATGGCCACATTGAACGCGCGATGCAGATTCGCCTGAAGTTTCTCGCGCACACGGGTGACGAGCGGACGTAAGCGTCCTCTCTGCCGCTCAAGTTATTCACATCGATCAACCCCTGCCCCCGGGAGAATAGTCATGCGGTCGCATCACGGTCGTAGAAAGATAGCCTTGCCTTTGCAGATGCTTCTCGGACTTGTCCTGGGGTGTGCAGTCGGGTTTCTGTTTCCGCATTTCGCCGAGAAGCTTGCGCCGGTCGGCACCGCATTCGTGCAGGCAATCAAGATGATCGTCGTGCCACTCGTGTTCACCGCGATCACGCTCGGCATCTGCCAGATGGGCAATCAGGCGCGCTCGCTCGGACGGGTATCCGCGATCAGCCTCATCTACTTCTTCGTCGCGACGGTGATCTCGATCTTCATCGGTCTCGGCCTCAATGCGCTGTTCCATCCGGGGCTCGGCGCCAATCTGGCCGAGGCAGCCAAGCCGGGCAAGGTGGTTGCCGCGAGCGTGGACTGGACCAAGTTCTTCCTCGACATGATTCCGAGCAACATCGTGGCCGCCATGTCCGGCAGCAACCTTCTGCCCGTGCTGTTCTTCGCCGCGCTTCTCGGACTTGCGCTGGGCTCGCTGGGTAACCGCGCGAAGCCGCTCATCGACGTGCTGGATGCACTGATGGCCGCTGTTTTCAAAGTGACGGACTGGATCATTTCGCTCTCGCCCATCGCCATCTTCGCGATCATCTCGTGGCTGTTCGCCACTCAGGGAATCGGGACGCTGCTGTCGCTTGTCAAGCTGGTGGGGGTCATGTATCTCGGCCTTGCGCTGCTCGTGGTGATCTTCGCGATCATCCTGAAGGCGATCGGTGAAAAGCCCTGGCAGGTGAGCCGCCAGATCAGCGAACCCGTGCTGCTGGCGTTCGCCACGCGTTCGTCGGAAGCGAGCCTTCCGGTGCACATGGAGAAGCTGGTCCAGATGGGCGTGCCGAAAGCCGTGGTTTCCGTGGTGCTGCCGCTCGGCTATGCCTTCAATCGCGACGGGTCGATCATGTACTTCGCGCTCGCGGTCGGTTTCCTGGCGGACGCGTATCGTATTCCGCTCGACTGGCACACGCTGCTGTCGATCGTGATCGTCACCACGCTTGCCAGCAAGGGCAGTGCAAACGTGCCCTCCGGCGGCCTCGTGGCGGTCGCGATGGTGCTCACCACCATCGGCGTTCCAGTCGAAGCACTCGCGATCATTGCGGGCGTCGACGCGTTTCTCGACATGGGCCGCACGGCCATCAACGTCTATAGCAACACGGTCGCCGTCAAGCTGGTGATGAAACTGGCGCACGTGGCTTATGAAGAGCCGGAGGCCGAGCCGGCACAGGACTCAAGTTCACCGCAGCACGCGGCGAATGCGCCGAGGGGGCTTGCATGACCGGCATGATTGATCTGCGCAGCGATACCGTGACGCGCCCGACCGATGCCATGTGGGACGCGATGCGCGAAGCAACGCTTGGCGACGACACGCTGGAGGGCGACGCAACCGTCCAGGCGCTGGAACAGGAAGCGGCAGCATTGCTCGGGAAAGAGGACGCGCTCTTCGTATGCAGCGGCACCATGGGCAATGTCCTCGCGACACTCGTTCACGCGACCCGCGGCGGCGAAGCCGTCCTCGACCAGCACGCGCACATGGCCAACTCGGAAGGCGGCGGCGTCTCGCGCCTTGCTGGCCTGTTCTGCCGCACGATTGCCTCACATCGCGGGGAAATGGACCTGGACCTTCTGAGCGACAACGTCCGCGGCGGGTATTCGCGCTACGGCGAGCCAACGGCAATGGTGGCTATCGAAACGAGCCATAACGCTGCGGGCGGTTGCGTTCAAGGGCTCGAGTATTTTTCTCGGGTGGCAGGCGTTGCACGCGAGCGTGGCGCGGCGCTCCATCTGGATGGCGCGCGTCTGTTCAACGCGGCGGCAGCGCTGGGTGTGGAAGCCCGCGAGATTGCCCTGTATGGCGATAGCGTCACGTTCTGCCTGTCGAAAGGACTGAGCGCGCCAATGGGTTCGGTGTTGCTCGGCTCGCGTGAATTCATCGAACGCGCAAGGACGCTGCGCCGGACCATTGGCGGCGGACTCAGGCAAGCGGGCATCATGGCCGCTGCCGGTCTGGTCGCGTTACGGACAATGCCCGCGAAACTTGCCGATGATCACCGGCGCACCCTGATGCTTTGGGAAAGGCTACGGGAAAACACGCGCGTGGAGATTGATCGTGTTGCGCCGCAAACCAATATCCTGCGGCTCGCGGTACCGGACGGCCGCGCGGAAAACCATGCGCGATGGCTCGCGACCCAGGGCGTTGCGGTGCGGGCGAGCAGCCCGCAAGCGATGCGTCTTGTGATTCACCGGCATATTGACGACACGGCTATCGACACAGTGAGCAATGCGTTTGAGGCACTGCCAGGATAATGATCCGGATCACGAATCATACCCCTTGCGTCATCTAACGCGCCCGGGGTTCGCCATACGTCACGGGATCCAGGCTGCATGCGAGACCTTGCCAGCCGCCATTGCCAGCTTGCCATCGAGCCGCATTTTCGTAGGCTATATGTTGGTATAGCTGCAGTGCCGGGCGGTCGTCCAGGTGCCCGGTATCTTGTCCGAGATGTTCAAGCAGAAGCTGGCAGCGCAGCGCTCGCACCACGTCACGATCCCACACCGTTGCATTCATCTCGCTGTGTCCGAACAGGGAATTGGCGTGCAGGTTGCACGAGCCGATCGTCGCCCATTCGTCGTCGACCAGCATGATCTTCGCGTGAACGTAGACGTATGCCCGAGCGCCGGATTGCGTTTGCCCGGCAATGCCCGTCAGCGTGAAATGCTCGTATTGGCCGAGTGCTTCCAGCCGGTCGAAAAACGGCTTGCGCTCGGGACGTTGCCGCCACAGGCCCAGATATTCCTCGGGCTCACCCGACACGAGAAGGACAACCTGTACGCCTCGTTCAAGCGCGTCCTCGAGCGCGAACGCAATCTCGGGCACGGGGAGCGCCTGATTCTCCAGGTAGATCGTGCGGCGGGCCGCGTTGATCGCCAGCAGGTATTGATGGGTGATCGACCGCTCGCCGCCAACGATGTAATGCGCAGCGCTTCCAGGCGCAGCATGAGGGTCGCCATAACAACCCGCATGCACGTTGCGTTGAATCTGGACAACGCTGCCGCCTCGTGCATCGGACAGGCCATGAGGGAAGGGCAAACGCTCGTCGCTGTCATGCCCCCATACTCCTGACTCCGTGTTCCGCTCGCTGGCCTCGTTCCATCGTTGCACGAAATTGTGGTGCACGTCGCTAGCGGACGGACCTGTGACCTCGACATAGATATCGTGGCGTTGCCCTTCACCCATGTGACCCGGTTCGACCGCAGCGAAAGTAGGATTGATCCCGCCGACAAAAGCCGTTTCCGATTGCGCGCCCGCATCGATCAGCCAGATCTTCTGATGATGACAATAAGCAAGAGGAGCACGGTCCCAGCGGGCGCGAAAACGCGAGCCGCGTCGGGCTAGCAGATCGAAGTCCGTGCTTGTCCCGGCGAACGTCTGGCCGTAGCCACTGCTCTCGGGATTTGGCCGCCAAAAAATCACACGAACGTCTACGCCCCGTTCGACCGCGCGGTCTAGGACATCGAAAATCGAGCCGCGTCCATCCGGCATCTGGAAATCCGTGGCGATGAAAGTGACCGTGATCCAGACGCTGTGCCGCGCATGCTCCACCGCTTCGCAAATCCGGCGGAAAGCCGGACCGCTATCGATCAAAGGCCGGACCCGATTCCCTCCCCGCCTCGGATAGGATCCGTGCGCGATGAACGGAATGTGTTGCCCCGATTCAGCGGTGGCGGGCGCGTCATGTTGATCCATTGGGGGAACTCCTTATCCGCACTGTCGGCAGTGTTTGAAATGGGCAGGTCACGATACCGGAAATCCGTGACACTGCAGAACTGCGGACACTATCCAATGCAAACGTGCACACCGTATCTCGCTGCGGTTATAGAAATCTTCTTGCGTAGTCGTGCCGGTTAGTCAGCCAAGCAGCCTTGAATAATCCCGGACTGCATCGGCAATCGGACATGAACGCGCTCGCCAGAAAGATCCTCCCGGAGGTTGGCAACAAGCTGGCATAAAAAGCAAGGGCCATTCGACTATCTCAGTGCCGGGCATACTGTCGAAAACCCTTGACTCTCGGGCGCTGTAGCGGAGCCGTGGCTCTATCGACCGATTCAATCCATGTCGGATTTCGCTCATTTTTAGGATAAACCACGTAGTACTATCGATCTTTTTTAGAAAACATGGCCTGCAGCACTGCGAGATTCATCACATGAACGACACACCCAAGAACCCGGTTCGCGCCCAGATCCAGCCAAAGCATGCGATTGCCGAGATTGCCAGGGTTCTCTGGCACCTGCGAAGCTTTCTGACTTTTCTGCTGATCCTGTTCCTCACTTTGTCGGTCACAATGCATTACTTCGGCGGCACAGTCGACACAAGCACGCGAACACAATCATCGCTGGGTCAAACTTTCTACTTTTGTGCAGTCGCGGCACTGACCATCGGCTACGGCGACGTGGTACCCACCACCGTGCTTGGCCGGATTGTTGCGGTATTGCTCGGGTTGCTCGGCGTGTTGATGACCGGCGTGGTAACAGCGTCCGCTGTGTATGGTATTCAGGTGGCTGGGCAACGGGCCGGCCTGTTACCTCGGTAGACGCGGACGGCTGCTGGTCCACCTGTACGAGAGATAAACACTATGGCCGATGCCAACAACCTGGCCGGCGGCGTTAATCCTTGCTTAGCCGGGTAACCACCGTATTTTTCGTCAAGGCACAATAGAAACTTCCAGCGGCCTGCAGGCATATCACCCGATGAATGCTTCGCCTTCTGGAAGCTTTCACCGCGAGGCCCACACCATGGCAGCATCCCCCGCGCTGGTCCTGTTCGACATGGAAGGCGTACTGTCTCACTACGACCGCTCCGCGCGAGTCGAGCACTTGTCCGCCGTATCAGGTCAAGCGCCCGACGCCGTGCGCCACGCTATCTGGGGCTCCGGACTCGAAGCGCGCGCCGACGCCGGACAGATCAGCGACGACGAGTATCTAAGCGCATTGGGCGTGCTGCTAGGCTGCTCGATCCATCGAGACGACTGGCTGGCTGCCCGCCGCGCGTCGATCACGCCTTACACGGAAGTGATCGCACTCGCCGCATGTGTTGCCGAACGCTCCCGGATCGCGGTGCTGACAAACAACTGCCGCCTGGTGACTGATCATATTGGCTATCTGAATCCTCCCGTGGCGCAACTCTTCGGTCCTCACGTGTATGCATCCGCTTCGTTCGGTGCGGCGAAGCCGGCGGCTCAGGCCTATCTTCGCTGCCTCGAACAGCTCGACGTAAGCTCGGATGAAACGCTTTTCATCGACGACTCCGACCCCAACGTAGCAGGCGCTATTAGTGCCGGTCTGCACGGATACAAGTTTGTCAGCGTCGATGCGTTATCAGAAGAACTGACGCGCCGGCAATTGCTTTAGCGCATGCAATCAGCCCTGGTTCAAAAGAAATCAAACCGCACCGGGTGTAGAAGTCGAGAGCTTGCTCACACGCTGCCGTGAAGAACAGGTAGTTTGAAAGCTGCGTTGTCAATGCTCCCGGAGTGTGTTTCGTTGCGCCTGCGCGGTACGCGTTAGCTGGCGCCCTGCTGAATAGCCTCGCCAATCTCGGCGTTGGAATACGCCTTCCCGCCGATACCCCACGCGCCGTCCACCGCGTACGTCACGTTGACAAACGTCCGGTCGCGCGGATGATCCCCCGCCTTGAACCGGTCGATGATGTCCGTGACCGCGCCAACAAACGCCTGCTTGACGTCGGCATTCGGGAAGGTGGTCGACGGAACCTTCACCTCGACAATCGCCAGCGACTGGGGCTTGCCGCCCACATAACTCCCCGACGCAGGACTCACGGTCAGATGACCAATGACGTTCGGGGTCATGAACCGGTTGCCGCTCAGGCCGTGTGCGCGCAACAACGCGTCCGCGACGAGCGGGAACACTTCACGCTCGCCTTCGCGGGTGAGAAGAGCTTCGGTGACCTGGATTGAAATAGGCATTTAAGCAACTCCTTGATGACGGTTGGTCGAATCAGAGTTCCTGCATTCACATCACGATCGTTATATAACGATCGTGATGTGGCGATAGTTTCACAACAATCGTGATATCGTCAAGCACCAAATATCGATCGTTATCTGGAGAGCGTGGACATGGCACATCGGGCGGATCAGAAGGAAGAAAGCAGGCTGAAGATTCTCAAGAGCGCAGGCCGGGGGTTTCGCAGCCTGGGATTCGGTGGCGCGGGGGTGGACGGACTGGCAAAGGATGCCGAGGTGACATCAGGCGCGTTCTACGTACACTTCAAGTCGAAAACGGCTGCGTTCCGCGAGGCGGTGACGGTTGGACTCGAAGAACTGAAAGGGGGGATCGAGCAGATGCGCGAGCAACGAGGAAGCCGTTGGCGCGAGGGTTTCATCAACTTCTACCTGGGAGACCGCCGCACCTGCGATCTGGCGGAGAGCTGCGCGCTGCAAAGCCTTTCGAGCGAAGTAGCCCGTGCCGATGACGAGACCCGGCAAGCTTACGAGACGCAATTGTGCGCGATCATCGAAGCAATGGCCGACGGACTGGAGGGAAAACCGAAGGCCCGGCGCGAGGAAGCAACCGCGCTGCTCGCCATGATGGTTGGCGGGGTAACGCTCGCGCGTGCAGTGCAGGATCCCGCAATCAGCAACGACATAGCCGCAGCCGTCCGCAAGGCCGCGCTCAAGCTCGGTGTTCAGGCTTAGGGACGGATAGACATTTTTAACTCAGGGGTAAGCGATCCGGCCTGCACCACCGAACGGCTTTTCCCATCGACATGACGCACCGGAATCTTCGCCGCATCCATACCCTGGATGCAGAACACATTCAGTTAGGGCCCGCGTTATCATGAAGAGTGAACCGACGAACAACGGTATATTCGAACTATCGACGAACTGCCCAAAAAGAGACGCGAGAATGAGTGAGGTCCAGCCTGCGCCCGTCACCATACATGCCGAGGACGGCTACGCGCTGAAGGGCCAGATATGGCGCCATCATGACGCTCTCGACGCCAGCGGACCCAGGCCCGTGGTCATCATCAACCCGGCCACATCGGTCCGGTGCAGCTACTACTAGCGCTTCGCCGCGTTCCTGCATGCACACGGATTCGACGTCATCACCTACGATTATCGAGGCATTGGCGGCTCGCGCCCGGCGTCGCTTCGCAGCCTGCACGCAGGGTGGCTGGACTGGGGACGCCTCGATTTCGAAGCGGTATTACGCCTGGCATCCAGCACGTTTCCTCAGCAACCTGTACAGGTTGTTGCCCATAGCGTAGGCGGCGTTCTGGTGGGACTGGCTCCGTCGAATCATCTGATCGACCGCGTTTTCAGCATGGGCGCGCAGTTCGCGCACTGGCGGGACTACGCCAGCCACAAACGATTCGGCATGCTGATCAAATGGCATGCCATCATGCCGGCGCTTACTGCCGCACTCGGCTACTTTCCCGGTGGCATGCTCGGCTGGATGGAAGACACGCCGCGCGGGGTCGTGCGCGACTGGATTGCGCCGCAACCCCGCTTCGAGGATGCGTTCCGGCACGGCCCGCACGCCCTGACGGAAGCCGAACGCGCGACCCTGGTCAAAGGTTTTTCCGGGTTGCAGGGGCCAACGCTTGCGCTCAGCGTAACCGATGACGAATTTGGCACGGCATCGGCCATCGAACGTTTGCTTGCTTACTTCAGGAACAGCCCGGTCACGCATCTGCGTATTCCGCCGGAGTCAATGGGATATCGCGAGATCGGCCACTTTGCGTTTTTCCATAGCCGCTTCGAAACATCGCTGTGGCAGATCCCGCTCGAATGGCTGAAGGCTCGCTCGGTGCGTGCCGACCTTGCGCAGTTTGTCGTCAAGACTGACGCCCGATGATTTGCTCGCACTGAAGCGGCGAAATCCATCTGCTGCACGGGAACGCACCCTTTCAACGCGCAAGCCCGGCATCGTGCTTTAGCAGCGCCTCAGGCCGGTGCCCGCGGCTCCCATGCCAGCTCCATGAATACGCGGCACAGTGCTTCCATTCCTTTGGCGTCGTCCTCGTCGAAGCGGGCCACTGAAGGACTGTCCACATCCCATACACCGGCCAGGCTGCCGTCTTTGGCAACCAGCGGCACGACAATCTCGGATTGCGATGCCGAGTCGCATGCAATGTGGCCGGGAAACTCGTGAACGTCCTGCACCACCTGCGTGAGGCGGGTTTGCGCGGCGGTGCCGCATACGCCCTTCCCAAGCGCGATGCGAACGCAAGCCGGTTTGCCCTGGAAAGGACCGACGACGAGTTCAACGCCATCGAAGAAATAAAAGCCGCTCCAGTTCAGGTCGGGCAGCGTGTGATACACCAGCGCCGAGAAGTTGGCCGCATTCGCGATGCGATCAGTTTCATCGCTGAGAAGCGAGCGCGCCTGAGCAACCAGCTCGTCGTATTGCGCCGCTTTTGAACCGGTTGATGGCTGGACGGTGAAGGACATGATGGATACGGTCGAAGCCATGACCGGTGAGGTCATGGCTGTTGAAAGAGTAGGGTTTTTCGACCATAGCACAGCGCGCCGAAGTCGGCTTACCTCGGCGCTTGCAGCTTCACGGACGTCATGCCCGGGTCAGCGGCAATGGCCTCTTCGGTGAACGGAAAGCGCAGCCATTGCTTGTCGGCGAAGCGGCGCGTGGCATCGCTGAAATGGGGCGAGGCGGGGTCGTCGGATTCCGAATGCGCCAGCATGGTGTCCGCCTGCACGCCGTTGGCGTCAAACGAAACCACTTGCATGTAGCTCTCGCCGTGGCCGTTGCGGTCGATTGCAAAGCCGCCTGCATCGAGCGGATGAAGCGCACATGTCACCGTGAAATAACCTGCATCGTCGCAGCCGCCAAAGAGCGGCACACGCTCGCCGTTGCGCTCGACATGCAGCAGTTCGCCACGGGTTGAGTCGAGCGCAAAACCGTAGCGCTGCATGGCAAGCACCGCGCCGCCGAGCGCCTGCTGAAGAGCGGGTTTGAGCGCGGGATTGGAGGCGTCGAGACCCCGTGGCGTCGCGAGCGGCGCGGCTGGATCGAACGGCACGCGATAGAAATGCGCCAGCCCCGCCCCATCCAGGCGACGCCAGAATTCGTCCCAGAGATTGGCGCCACGCGCATTGGTGTTGGCGGTGCCGTCCCACTCACGCAGTACCTTGCACGCCGGTCCAAGATCCACCGTTTGCGCCTTGCCGCCGGGCGTGCCTTGCGTGACTGAAACCACCGGATCCGATTCATCGGCACAAAGCGCATCGAGAATAGGCTTGCGGAACAATTGCTCCGACATGGACCGGCTATCCAGCACCTTCGTCTCGAGCGCGAGTCGCGTCACGCCGCCCTTCTGCACCTGCAATTCAGCCGCGAGCATGTGGCCAAACCGCGTACGCAGCGACTGCTCCGTGCCGGTAATGCCCGCCACTTGCGGATAACCTGTCATGGGCGCACTGGCGTTGGTCAGCCAGTAACTGCCGTTGAAGTTGCCGACGTAATCACCGCGCGCCATGCTCGGCACCCCGGCAACCGGCAATGCACCCGGCTGCACGCTCGATGCTTCCACGCGCCAGCCGCACGCACTTTTCGATCCATCGAGAAACGGCACACCGGGCGCCTTCGCGCCGAACGCGCGGCCAAGCGGTGTCGTGCAGGTCGCAGCGAGTGAATCAGGCACGTCCGGCACAGCGCCGAGGTCAGCGAACCATGCGCGTGGATCGTCGCGGCCAATTGCCAGGGTGTTGACCCACGGTGTAGCCGCGAGGCGCTTCTGGATCGCGATGAAGTCATCGAGGGAGCGCGCCTGGTCCCACAACAGGAAGTTCTCGAAGGAACGCGTGTTGTCGGTGTTCACGTCGCGCAGTGCGAACGCATGTTGCGCATTCCATGCGAGCGCCGGTGACATGGAGGACAGATCGATGAGCGGACCAAAACGCGAGCGGTACAGCGTGCGCGTGACGGGCTTCAGCGTGCCGTCGGCGCTGCGGGTCTGGACCGTGACAGGCACGCGTGTCATTGGCTCGCTGACGCCGTCGTACACATAACGCGTGGGATCGGCGGGATCGAGCGACAACTGGAAGATGCCGAAGCGCCGCGCGCTCGACACGGTATGCGTCCACGCGATGTCGTTGTTAAAGCCGATCATCACGACGGGCACGCCGAGGAACGACACGCCCGCCACATCCAGTTGACCAGGGATGGTCAACTGCGCTTCATAGAAGCGGTCAGGCCCGCGCCAGAACCAGTGCGGGTTGCCGAACAGGAGGCTGCGGCCTTCCTGCGTGACCGGCGCACCAAACGCAAGCGCATTGCTGCCAATACCCCGCCGCCCGCCTATATCGAACTGCGAGGGTGCAATATCGACAGCGCCGGTTTGCACGCCCGGCGCTGACGGCGCCTGTTTCGCAGGAGGCTGCGCATGCGCTATCTGCGGCAAAAACCGTGCGGCGCCGCCCGCGAGATTGGCTGCCACGAGCCGGCGGATGATATCGTCGGAAGTGATCTTGCCGACCCACGGCTTGCCTTTGCACTCGGCATTCGCGCCGCCCATGCGTCCCGCGTCCAGTTCGTCGACGTATCGGTTATAGCCCGCCGCGAAACCGTCCATCAACTCGCGAATGGGCGCGGACTGAGCGGACTTGTAGCGCTCGACGGCGCTCGAGTCGTCGACGAAACGAAAGAAGAAGTCGGCGTCGAGATTGCGCGGCTGACCGAAGGAAGCCGCTGACGGCGGACGCGCGTCGGCACCGAAATACGCCGAACGTTCGCCGCGAAACGTGACGAAACCATCTGCGAGCGTGCACAGGTTGTCTTGCGCCTGCACGTATCCGTAGCCATAACCGAGGCTGGCCCAGTCGTCGGCCTTGATATGCGGGATCCCGTCTTGCGTGCGGCGGATCTCGACACTAAAGGGCGACTGGGCGCTCGCGAGGTTTCGGGGAGACTGTACACAGCCGCTCAAGGTGACCGCGGCGAACACCACCGCAGCCGCGAGCCTGACAACTTGTTTCATGACATTGAACCTTGAATCAATGGGCGAAACTGATTGGTGAACCGCCGTGAGGGTGCTGGACCGTGCCCATCGGAATGCCGTAGATTGCGCCGAGCGTCTCACCGTGCATCAGCTCCGCAGGCGTACCCGATTCCAGCAGCCGGCCGCCCTTGAGCGCCAGCAGATCGTCGCAGAAACGCGCGGCCATGTTGACGTCGTGCAGCACTACCACCACACCGAGTCCGCGCTCCACGCTCAAAGTTCGCACGAGTTGCAAAACCTCGATCTGATGCGCAATGTCCAGCGCCGAAATAGGTTCGTCAAGCAGCAGGCATTCGCTGTCCTGCGCAACCAGCATGGCGATCCACACACGCTGGCGCTCGCCGCCGGAGAGGCTGTCCACCGTGCGGTGCGCGAAACGCTCGACGTCGGTCAGCCGCATGGCCTCTTCCACTTTCGCGGCGTCTTGTGCGCTGAAACGTCCGAGCGCCCCGTGCCATGGATAACGCCCCAGTGCGACGAGTTCGCGCACGGTCATGCCGTCGGCAGCAGGCGGTTGTTGCGGCAAGTACGCGACCTTGCGTGCGAACGCGCGGCCCTCCCAGTCGTCGAGTGGCTTGCCCGCGAAACGCACCGTGCCACTGCCTGGTGCTTGCTGGCGCGCGAGCAGCTTCAGCAGCGTGGACTTGCCTGAACCGTTATGCCCGATGAGCCCGCATACCCGGTGCTTGGGCAACTCCAGCGACAGCGGATGCAGCAGCACCCGATCGCCGATACTGAACGAGATCTCTTCGAGCGAATACATGGACTCGGGATCGGATGCACGAGTGACCGCGCGATCGGCGTCGTGGTTGAGAAATGCCGGGCTGGCGTTCATATTGGTTTATGCCGATGCAAGCGGCGCAGACGTACCCGCAGGCGCCTGACCTTGCGACTGCGCGTGAGCGTGCGGATGAATAGCGTTCGGATGATCGACACGCAGGTCCGCGCCACGGCCGAGTTCAGCGACCTGACCGTAGTCGAGCTTGATATAGCGATCGGCGAGATGGTAATAACGGTCGTCGTGCGTGATGACAACGATGGTCTTGCCCTTGGCCTGAAGCTCCGGCAGCAACTGCTTGTAGAACACTTCCTTGAAAGTCGGATCCTGGTCGGCGGCCCATTCGTCGAAGACATAGAACGGCCGGTCTTCCAGATACGTGACCAGCAAAGCCAGGCGCTTGCGCTGGCCTTGCGACAAATTGGTCGTGGAAAACACGCCGTCCCTGATCGTGACCTTGTGATCGAGCTGCAGGTGTTCAAGCAGCGATTGGGCCTGACGGTCGAGGCCGTCCACCTTCATGCCGAACAGCGTGTCGAACAGGTAGAAGTCGTTAAAGACCACCGAGAAATGCTGGCGATAGATATCGCGATGCGCTTCATCGACCGGTTTGCCGTTGAGCAGGATCTGCCCGCCCTCTGGCGCGTAAAGTCCCACGAGCATTTTCGCGAGCGTCGTCTTGCCGCTGCCGTTGCCGCCGATCAGGTAGATCAATTCGCCCGGCTTGAACGTCAGATCGATCGGGCCCAGCGTAAAGACTTCGTTTTCTTTTTCGCGGAAGTACCGGTGCGTGACCTTGTCGAGCACGATGCTGTCGAAGGACTTGGCCGGTGTTTGGTGCAAGGTCTCTTCGAGCGGCAGGTCGGCATTGACCTGTTCAATGCGCTCCAGCGCAACCTTCGCCGAACTGATGTTCGGGATGGCGGACAGCAGGCCTTCGATCGGCATGATCATGTACAGGAAGATCATGGCGTAGCCGGACATGACGTGCGGGCTCACCGGAAACATGCGCGCAAGCACGAACAGCGTAATGCCGATGAACGCGAACAGAATGAAGCTGCCCCAGCTGGCTGCTGCGGCGTACAGGATATAACCGCGCGTACGCTGGACACGCACTGCTTCCACGTTGGTTTCCAGCGTGTCAGTCACGAACGCGTTCTTGCGCTCGCGATGCAGCTTGAGCTCCTTGGCGCCGTCGAAGAGCGCGCGGAAATGCTTGACGAGATCGTCCTCGCGGCGCCGCGACCCGCGCAGATGAAACAGCGCTTTCGTGTTGGCAACATGAAAACCGAACGAGCCGATGAAGATGGTCAAGACCGCGAAGAGCAGAATCTGCCATGACAGATAACCGAGATACGCAAGGCAACCGGCGATCACCGCGCCGTGCATGGCGAGCGCGGGCAGGGCCAGGAACAGCATGACGATCGTATCCAGGTCCTGGGTCAGCACGGTAAGCGACTTGGCCGCGCCCTGCTTCTCCAGATGCTGATACGACGCTTCGGCAATGCGCCGGATGGTACGCATGCGCAGCGTTGCCTTGGCACGCTGGCCGAGTTGCATGAACAAGGTTTGTGAAAGGGTTCGTGTGCCGAGCACCGCTACGCCCACGATCAGGAATTGCCAGCCGAGTTCGACGAGCTTCGTATTCGACGCTCCGAGCGCCTGGTTGATCAAGGCTATGAGCGCCGCGTTGCCGAACCCGCTGACGAGGCTCGCCACCACCGCGACGGCCAGCACCCAGCGTGAGTTGCGGACAAGATACAAGAACAGCGACATGAAACTCCTTGTGAGGCAACGAGTGAAAACCGGGCTCAATCCCGCCGGTGAAAGGACGTCCGGCCGCGTCACAGAATAATTAATTTGGCAAATGAAGTCAATTAAATGCGAATCATTTGCATTTGCTTGTATTCACCGGTAAGGAAGACCGGCGCGCATGGAACAGCGCTGCCCGGCTTTTGACCGGATGCAGGAAGGGGGTGTTTCAGGAGGGATTCGGCGATTTGTGTTGCGCAAGCTCCGCACGATGGAGCTTTGGCCACACTGAGAAAAGCTGGACGGGTATTCCGAGAAGGATCAAACGATCCCTATGTCGAAGTTGCAAGCGTCCGGGACCAGAGGTAAGGCGCGAGGGCGAAGTAGGGTCGTGGCACTACGGCGTTTCTTATCGAGCGCGTTCCGCTTTCGCCATGACCGCCTCAACAATGCTCATGATCTGCTGACTTGCAATCTTCACGTGGGTCTCGAGCAACTTGGTACCGAGTTTTACATCACGATTACGGCAGGCATCAATGATCGCCATGTGCTCTGCATGCGATTGCTCACGAATAGGCACCTTCACCACCTGAAAGCGGAAATACCGATCGCAACGGTCATGCAGGACGCGAAGCATCTGAAGCGTGATGTCGCAACGTGCGGGACGATAAAGCGTTTCATGAAGCTTCCAGTTCAACGAGCCCCACTCTCCACCTGTCGCCTT
The DNA here is from genome assembly GCF_044909315.1 of Caballeronia udeis. GTDB lineage: Bacteria > Pseudomonadota > Gammaproteobacteria > Burkholderiales > Burkholderiaceae > Caballeronia > Caballeronia udeis_A. The sequence goes on along the minus strand of NZ_JBIYEB010000022.1, from coordinate 73,189 downwards.
ATCCATGTCCTTGACGATTCGCTCCGCCTTGCCGATTTCCACGTCTGTGATCAAAGGAATGGCTTCGGAGAACACCCACGGTTCGAGGCGGAGGCGAATATTAAATGTCTCTCGCACCTCGTCAACCGACAATTCCTGAACGTACGCGCCCTTATGCGGAACCACATTCAAAAGACCTTCTGAATGGAGTCTGGTGATCGCTTCGCGGACCGGCACGCGGCTCACGCCCAGTTCTTCAGCCAGCACTTCCTGACGCAGAACACTGCCCGGCGAGATCTGCCCGCTCAAGATCATCTGCCGGATTTCGTCAGTGACGAGTTCCACCGCGGTGGGGCGAACGATTTTTCGCGTGACGCGCTCCACGACTTCCGGTTCGGGAGAAGCCATTGTCTTGGAAGATCTTTTCGTGGGAGTTGCGGTGGCCATTGCCGACTGTCTGTTTGGTAGGGACAAACAAATGTACCATGAACCGGCTTTCGTATCCAAAATCCAATCTGCTGTTTACATTGCCGCGCGCCGTATCCAGGAGCCGTCTTTCATCACCGCTGCAATCCGTTCGCCCTGGCCCGTTAACACGTTGATATCCTCCAACGGATCGCCATCGACAATCAGCAGATCAGCGAATGCGTCCTTCGCAACAATGCCCAGCTTGCCCTCCATTCCAACAATTTCGGCGCCAATCTTCGTTGCCTGGCAGATGGTCTCGAATGCCCCCACGATAGCCGCCCGAATCGACAATTCGTCGCTCTGGAACTGATGCATGTCACCGAGCAGGTCCGTTCCCAACCCAATCTTTACACCGTTGCGTTTGAGAATCTCAAGTGCGCGCAAGCCCTGCGTCCGCACATCCTCGTTCTTCTTCAGCGCGCTCCCGGACACACCGGACTTCGCGCCGACCTTGCTCATTGCGTCGTAGGTCACCAAGGTCGGGACCGCATAGGCGCCGTATTTCGCCATCACCGCAGCCGCTTCATCATCAATCAGGTTACCGTGCTCAATGGTGCGAACGCCCAGCTCAACCACGCGCTTGATTGCGGCACCCGTGTAGGCATGCGCCATCACATAGGTCTGATGCGAATGAGCTTCTTCCACCGCCGCCTTGACTTCGTCGACGGAAAACTGAAAATTGCCGATCGGGTCAGTGGGCGATGCGACTCCGCCTGACGCCATGATCTTGACGTGGTTCGCGCCGGCGCGCATTTCCTCGCGCACTGCCTTGCGCATCTCATCCACGCCGTCAACGATGCGTCCAATGGCACCGAGATTGCGATTGCAGCCGCAGGGATCGGGATCGGTGTTGTCGAATCTGTCGCGGAAATCTCCATGACCGCCTGTTTGAGAGAGCGCCTTCCCTGCAACGAAAAGCCGGGGTCCCGCAATCACACCTTCATCAATCGCTTTTGCCAATGCATAGTCCGCACCGCCGGCGTCCCGCACAGTCGTAAAGCCGCGATTGAGCATGCGTTCAAGGATAGGCACCGCCTTCAGCACCGCAAAGGTGTTGGGCAGGCGGCTGTTCGATCCCAGATTCGCCACTGACGCAATCACGTGCGCATGGCAGTCGATCAGGCCAGGCATGACCGTGCGCCCGGCCACGTCAAGGATCTCCGCGCCTTGTTCCGGAACCGGCTCGCGCGACACGCTAGTGATCAGGTTTCCCTCGATCACGATCGAATACAAGGCCTTGTCGAGTTCATGATTCGCGTCGAGCACCCGCGCGTTCTTCAAGATAATCATTCAATACTCCAATGCAAGCAGACCGATGAACTCCCTCGAATTCACTTGAGCAGGAAACCCCTGGCAAGCGGGTCCCGATCATCCACAAAGATTGTGTTGAAGCCTGTGACTCGGGCCCACCCTTCAATGCTTGGGATGATCGCGTCGTATTCGCCAACCTTCGTTGACTCGGTCGCAATGCCATTAAAGAGGGTGCCAATAATGCTTTCGTGAACGAAAGTCTCGCCAATCCCGAGTTTTCCCTTGGCCACCAGGTGCGCCATGCGAGCGGATGTGCCCGTTCCGCAAGGTGACCTGTCGATCGCCTTGTCGCCATAAAAGACGGCATTGCGCGCGCTCGCGCCGGCTACCGTTGGCTCGCCCGTCCACATCACATGACTCAAGCCATGAATCTCGGGCTTTTCCGGATGAACGAACTGGTATTTTTCATTCGCCTTCTGCCGAAGGATCGGGCTCAGCCGCTGGATATCGGTCGGGCGCAAGGTATGCATGCCCGCGAAGTTCTCTTGCGGCTCGATGATGGCGTAGAAGTTGCCGCCATAGGCCACATCGAAACGGATCTCACCGAGCCCTTCCAGATCCACGCTTAGGTCAGTCGAATGCACGAATGAGGGAACATTGATCAGTTGAACTGAATCGACGTTATCTCCGTTCAACTTGTAGCGCGCGACCACAAGGCCGGCCGGCGTGTCGAGCCGAACGACACCCGGCTCACGCGGACGAACAAGCCCGTTTTCGATAGCGGTCGTGACCGTTCCTATGGTTCCATGACCGCACATTGGCAGACAGCCGCTGACCTCGATGAACAGGATGGAGATATCGCAATCCGGTCGGGTCGACGGATACAAGATCGATCCCGACATCACCTCATGCCCACGCGGCTCAAACATCAGGGCTGTGCGGATCCAGTCGAACTCCTGCTCGAAATAAGCCCTTTTCTCAATCATGTTCGCGCCCTGGAGCACGGGAGCGCCGCCCGCGACCACGCGGACCGGGTTACCGCAGGTGTGACCATCGATACAGAAGAAGGTACTTTTCATTGCTTGACTCCGTTCATCGTTAGACCTCGCTCGAGAGTATGTCGTCCAGGCTCGCGACGCTCAACCTCGGATTGTCTTTGCCACGCCTGCCCAGGCACGGCAAAGAGCACGCGCGAAGCTTACGACAATGCCTTCAAGTCCTTCATCGTCTTCTCGATGATGGCGACGATCCTTTGACGCTCTTCACCTTCGAGTTTGAGGCGCGGAGCCTTCAGGTTTTCCGAATAGCCGGCGGTGATGTTTTCGGCGAGTTTGATGTATTGGACCAGCTTGACATGGACATCGAGGTGGAACAGCGGCGTAAGCACGCGATACAGCTTGCGAGCCTTTTCGAAGTCACCCTTCACCGCCAGGTCGAGTAGCTCGACCGATTCCTTCGGCACAGCGTTTGCCATACCTGACACCCAGCCCGTCACTCCCAGCGCGGCCGATTCAAGCACCAGATCATCAACGCCACAGAACACCACGAAGCGATCGCCGAACTGGTTGTAAATATCGGTCACGCGTGTTGTGTCGTACGACTCTTCCTTTATAGCGACAATATTGGCTTCGCCCTTCAATTGCTCGAGCAGATCCGGACGCATATCCACGCCATAGCCGCGCGGATTGTTGTAGATCATGATGCCAAGTTTGGTGGAGCGAGCAATGGCGCGATAAAACTCGACCGTTTCACGATCATCGGACTTGTAGGTCAGGCCGGGGAAAACCATCAGGCCCTGTACGCCAATTTCTTCTGCATCTCGCGCAAACTGAATCGCGCTGCCCGTGTTCGTTTCAGCAAGACCCGACACAACCGGCACACGGCCATTGACCGTTTCAACGGCAATCCTGAGGACGGTGCGCTTTTCGTCCGGTGTCAGTTGAGCGTTTTCGCCGACCATGCCCATCATGACAACGCCACCCGCGCCGTTGTCGATGAGGCGATTCAGACCGGCCTTGATGGCTTCCTGATCGAGCGAACCGTCGTCCTTCAATTTCGTTGTAACCGCGGGAAAAACACCTTTCCAGTTAACTTGCATGACACCACCTCTGAGAATGAACTAAAAGCTTAAGCGGGCTGTGCCGCGAGAAACCGAGGTCGCATGGACGCCTCGCTTATTTCCGGAATCGCCCGATGGAATAGGCATCCAGCGGCGTCCGGGATATTCGATTCACTAATAAATCTGCGACGAGCGCGCCGGTCGTGGCAGCTTGGGTAAGCCCGAGATGCCCGTGCCCGAACGCATAGATCACCGACTTCGCTGAGGGTGATTTACCGATCACCGGCAAGGAATCGGGCGTGGCGGGCCTATGTCCCATCCATTGCACCGCGCCCTCGTCCTGGATGCCAGGCAGAAACCGCTTCCCTAACGTGAGCAATGCATCGCTACGCTTGTAGTTCGGCTTGGCCTCGAGTCCGGCAAACTCCGCCGCGCCCCCGATGCGAATGCCAATATCAAGCGGCGTTGCCACGAATTTGCGCTCCGCAAAAATGACCTCTCTCGACAACGCAATGCCGGGATGTGGCAACGTCGTGTTGTACCCGCGCTCGCTATCGAGCAACACCCTGTCTCCCACTGATTCAGCCAACGAAGCCGACCATGCTCCGGTGGCGACCACTATCTGCCGCGCGGCGATGGATGCTCCGGTCTGTAGAACTGCAAATGGCGCTTCCTGGTTTGTTACGTCCAGTCTGGTCACCACCCCTTCAGCAAAGCGAGCGCCCAGCGCCTTGACCCGTGTGCATATCTGCGAAACGAGCTGCTTCGGGTCACCGATATGCGACCAGTCTTCGAGAAACATCCCGTGCCTGAACACCGGCGCCAGTGCGGGTTCGCACTCCTGCACCTCTTGCTGGTTCAGCGCGCGCCAACGAACCCCAAGCTCTTTCTTTAACTTCCATTCGTCCGCATCGGCGTGAAAAGCCTCGTCGGTTTCATATAAGGTCAACGCGCCCCGACGATAAAATGTGCCCATCGCACCAACGTCTTCGAATAGTGGAATCAGGTCGTCATAGACGCGATTATTGAGGGCTGCGAGCGCCACGGAAATTTCCTTGAACCTCGCAGGATTACTGGCGCGCTGAAACTCCAGGAACCAAGGCAACGCGCTTGGCACGTGCTTCCAATCGAGCGCTAGGGGACCCAACGGATCGAACAACCATTTCGTCGCTTTGAAAAACAGGCCCGGCACGGAGATCGGCGTGCTTTCGGTCACTGCAATACCACCGGCGTTACCGTGTGAGGTGCGGTCACCGTCGAAATCGCGATCGACGATTGTGACCGTCAATCCCTCCTTGAGTGCGGACCACGCACAAGCAAGCCCGACGACCCCCGCGCCAATCACGAGGACATCAGAAATGCTTGTGGTCAAGGCCGTCTGGTTTGCCATTTTGTTGAAAACCCCCGTCTGACGACCGGCACTGCCGGCCGCTTACTAAAAACACTTACTAGAAACGCTTACACGTACTCCAGGTCACCGCTGTCCGCGCCGTCCAGCTGGAGCGCTTCGCGGCACGCTTCTAACGGGGTAATGGCGAGCTGAGCGAACACGTAGGCCAGTTCGATGCGCGCGTCGTCATAATGGCCCGCACCATCAAGGAGATTGAGCGAGCCGATGGCGATTCCTTGCTTGCGGATCGGGATATTCAACACGCTCTCGCAGCCGATCGACCACAACACCTCGTAGTCAGAAAACACCGCCTTGATGTCTTCGCGCGTTGCTCCGCGAAACACCTTTCCTTCCTCAAGCACCTGCTGGGTCCAGGCACTTTTCGTCACACGCTTTCGGCCACCCACCGGGTTGATTTGCTGCTGCGTGCTATAAACGCGACCCAGCAGTCCGCTCGAAGCGTCATATGCCAGCACCGTGAAGAGTTTGTGGCCAAACGCATCCTGCAAGCCGTGATCCAACTCCTTCCAGAAGGTCTCGACCGCCTCGTTCCGATGCAAGGAAAATGCTAGCGAGCTGATTGCCGACATCGAACTGGCTTCAGACATATCTATATCCTCGCCTTCGCTTGAGGGAGGCTTCCGCCACGACCATCGCCGACGCCGTATTCATCCGCCGTGATCTCTTCCAGCGTTTTCCCGCTGGTCGACACACCCAGGATGATCACGGCAAGGGCACCCACCAGGAGGATGGACGTGGTCATTCCAAATACACCGGCGAACCCCCAGATCGGGTAGATGTAGCCCACCAGCATGGGAGAGCAGATCGCGCCGATGCGGCCAAACGCGGAAGCCGTTCCCATGCCCGTGGCCCTGAGATGCGTCGGGAAGACTTCAGGCGTGTAGGCATATTCGCCGGCATTCACGCCATTCATCGCGAACGACATGAAGATGGAGGCGAGTACGACCGCGGTGTCGCCTTGCGCATAAGCCAACCAGACGCCGGCGAGGCAGGCAAGTCCCATATAGCTGACGATCGTCACCTTCCGCCCCAGCTTCTCGCAGAAATAGGCGGACGAGTAGTAGCCTGGAATCTGCGCCAGATAGATCAGGATCGATACGGAGAAGCTCTTCGTAATGGTCATGCCTCGCGCCACCAGAAGACCCGGGATCCACACGAAGAACGCGTATGAGCAGAAAGTGACTGAGAGCCACAAACACCAGGACATGGCGGTCGTTTTGGCCAGAGGCGGCTTCCACAGAAGCTTCAGATTGCTGAAGAAAGAGCCTGACTCCCGTGATTCGAAAGTCCATCCCGCGACCGGAACAACTGGCGGCAGCGTCACACCGGAGCGCTCAATACGACGCTCGATGTCAGAGACAACCGCGTCTGCTTCGTCATGCCGTCCACGCATTTCCAGCCAGCGCGGTGATTCGTGCAACGACCGGCGCCACCACAACAGGACCACGACGGGCAGCGAGACGACTATCAGTGAAATGCGCCAGCCCTCGGGGTTAAGAGGAATCAAAAAATAACCGATCAGGGCCGAAGCAACGAAGCCGAAGGAGAAAAATCCTGCGAGTGCACCCGTGAAAGCGCCGCGGTAGCGGTTGCTCACGAACTCGACAAGGAACGGAGCGATGATTGCACCTTCCGCCCCCATGCCAATACCCGCGATCGCCCGCAGCAGCGCGAACGTGTGCCAGTCGTTCACAAACGCATTGGCAAACGTAAGGACGCAGAAGAACATAAGCGCCCACATCATGACGACTTTGCGACCGAAGCGGTCTCCAAGCAGTCCGGCAAACAGCGCACCCACCAGGAAGCCCACGTAGGTGCTGCTACCGAGGAGCCCGGTCTCAAAGCTCGTCAGATGCCACTTCGCACGCACCACGGGAAGGATGAAAGCAATGATGCCGGCGTCAACCGCTTCAAACATGAATCCCAGACCGCCCATGATGAGCAGTATGAAATGGAAGCGACTGAACGGTAACCGCTCAAGCCGCGCTGCAATGGGTGACATATGGACTCCGCAGTGAAGGGATCGCTGAACAATCTTGAACAACGAATGTCGGGTCAATCCTGAGTGAGTCCAATATCTTGGATCCAAAATCCCGTGTCAAGCCGAATGTGCCCTATGTAATTTTTTTAACGGGTAAACCCTTGTCAGCCGGATCCTTTGGGCCCGCTTGCCTTTGCGCGGCGAAGGTTTGGATAAATTTGCAGTGTAGGATATTGTATCCAGCATCAACAAACGCAGCTTGGTGCTTCAATCATTCTTTGGGCTGACATGGACAATACGGTTACTTTGACTCTGGCGGAGCTGTCTGAACTCTCCAACCGGGTCCTTACTGCAAACGGAATGGCTGCCGATCACGCTCAAGTGATCGCGGAAGTGATCGTCGCGGGCCAGCGTGATGAATGTCAATCACACGGAATCTACCGGTTGATCGTCTGCGTCAACACGTTACGAAACGGCAAAGTGGTTCGCGACGCGAAGCCCGAACTGGTTGATGTTTCGCCGGCGCTGGTGCGTGTAGACGCCAGGTTCGGCTATTCTCAGTTGGCGTTTCAGATGGGAAGCAAGGTGCTTGTTCAAAAGGCCCTGCAGGTCGGGATCGCAGCGTTGGCTATCAACAACTGCTTTCACTTTTCGGCGCTGTGGCCCGAGGTGGAATATCTCGCGGGCGAGGGCCTTGCAGCTTTGGCAATGACGCCGAGCCATAGTTGGGTTGCCCCCGCGGGCGGAGCCAAACCTCTATTCGGCACAAACCCGATCGCCTTTGCGTGGCCTCGACCCGGGCGCTTTCCTTACGTGTTTGATTTCGCGACGAGCGCGATCGCGCGTGGTGACATCGAACTGCACCGGCGCGCGGGCAAAACAATTCCTCTGGACTGGGCTATGGACGCGAACGGTCAACCGACTGACGATCCCGCTGCCGCAATGCGCGGCGCGATGATGACCTTCGGCGGTCACAAGGGCTCCGCTCTCTCCGCGATGGTCGAATTACTGGCTGGGCCGCTCATTGGGGACCTCACCTCTGCCGGGTCGATGGCTTTCGACGAGGGTGTTGGAGCAACACCGTGTCACGGCGAATTGATCCTTGCGTTTAATCCGGCCATGTTCTCAAGCGGCAACAGTGCTGACGACCTTCAGCGTGCCGAAGCTCTTTTTGGCGGCATTGTCGGCCAGGGTGCTCGCTTGCCATCGCAACGGCGGTTTGACGCTCGGCTTAGAAGCGAAGCCGACGGTGTGCAAGTGCCCCGTCAACTTCTCGCCGATGTGTTGGCCCTGATCCCGAGCTGACCCATAGGCGACAGCTCGAAATCATCACGCACCGGATGCATCACGCGGGCTGCGTTTGAACATCGTGACAATGAGGTATACGCCGCCCAGCAGCGTCGCCATCACGCCCGCCGGCATCTCCTGCGGGAACAGGACCCAGCGGCCGAGCCAGTCGGATGCGACCATCAGTGCTGCGCCGAGCGCCGCCGAAACAAACAGCAGCGGCACAGCGCGGCGGATACCGAGCATGCGTGTCATATGCGGCGCCATCAGGCCGATAAATGACAGCGGGCCGATCACCAGCGTCGCGGCTGCCGTCAGCAGCGCACTCAGCATCAGCAGCGCAAAACGCGCGACGGCAATGTTCACGCCCAGGCCCCGCGACACGGCCGCGCCCAACGGTAATATCTCCAGCCAGCGCCGGCAGAACGGCACCGCGCCAAGCGCCGCCAGCGCAACCACGGCTACTACGCCCGCAGCCCCCGCGCTGACGTTATAAGTCGATCCTGCAAGCAGGTTATAGAGGATGATCACGCGGGGATCGCCACTGGCAACAGCAATAGTCGATACTGCCTGGAATATGGCGCTGATCGTCACGCCGGCGAGTATCAGCGTGTCGGGTGCGTAGGACGATTTACGTGCAAACAGCAGCAGCGCGCCCAGCGTGATCACCGACCCGCATGCGCACCAGACAAGGAACGTGGGCAACCCGGGATTCGCCGTCAGGAAAAGCGCGCCGGTAAGTCCCATCGCACCGCCGGCGGTGATGCCCAGCAGGTCGGGGCTTGCCATCGGATTGCCGGTCATGCGCTGGACGATACCGCCCGCGAGTGCTAGCAGCACGCCTACGCCCATTGCGGCGACCACATGCGGCAAGCGCAGGAACAGTAACGCTGCGATCTCGTCGGGGCGGCTGATGTGCCAGCCGGCAAGACCTCGCCCCACACCCAGCGACAAGCCGATAACCACCAGAAGCAGCAGCACGCAGATGCCTGCCGTCAAGACCAGCGCGCGTGATGACAGCGGGGCTGACTGGACCGCGGGCGCATGCGTCAGGTCAGGCCTTCCGCGCAAGCGCCGCAACATGACCAGCAACAGCGGCGCGCCCAGCAACGTGGTGATCGCGCCCGTGGGAACCGTGATGCCGTAACGTCCCGAGAACTCCTGCGCGATCTGGTCCGCAAGCCACAGCAGCGCCGCGCCGAACAACGGCGACCACACCATCCGGTCGCGCAAGCGGCGCGCGCCTGCAAGACGTGCAAGCGTCGGCGCGGCAAGTCCGATAAAGCCGATGACACCCACTGCGCTTACCACGAACGCCGTCACGAGCAAGGTCAGGAAGAGCGCCGCGCCGCGCGTCATGCGCAACGAGACACCCAGGCTGCTGGCGACGGTGTCACCTAGATCGAATACGGCCATGGGACGCATGCACAGCAGCAGCAACGCCACGCACGGCACGAGCCGCACGAGCAGCGCCAGCGCGACGCTCCAGTCGTGCTGGCCTAGCGAGCCGCCGCCCCAGATCATCAGTGCGCTCACCAAGTCATAGTGCGAAATGGCGAGCGCGAAACTCAGCGCGCCGCAGCACAGGTTGACGATCATGCCGCCGAGAATCAGCGCGAGCGGCGAGATGCCGCGTCGCGCGGCCAGCGCAAAAACAATCGCCAATGCCACTGCGCCGCCGGCCAGCGCAACCCCGTCGCGGCCCGACACCAGCAAGCCGGGTGCGTAGACCGTCGCTATCGAAAGCCCAAGATAAGAGCCGGAGAAAACGCCGAGCGTCATCGGTTCGGCGAGGGGATTGCGCAGGACCTGCTGAGTCGCAACACCGGCAAGCCCGAGCGCCGCGCCGCATAACCACGCTACCGCGATGCGCGGCAAGTCGCCGTAATGGACAAGCAATTGCCGCAGATCCGTCGGCGACGGAGCCACCAGCGCCTGCCACCACAGCGACACGGGCAACCGGTCCTCCAGCCTGTGCAGCGACAACACCGTGGCAAGCGCGATGACAAGACAAACCGGCAGGAGCGGCCAACGTGGTGACAGCGTCAAGGGAACTGCAGGGACGCTTTTCACGCGTGCTCCTTCGCGGCACCGGTCTGGCCAAAGGCATCAACAAGCACGCGGGCGAAGAGCATGGCGGAAAGCACGCAGCCGTCGGGAGGAACGCGTGGCAGGCCGATCATGCGGCCCTCGTTCGTGAACGGCATGGCGTGCCACAAGGGGCTGGTTTTCATCATGTTCGCAACGGAAGACGCGAGCGGCTTCATGTAGAGCAACGTCGCGTCGGGCACACTACCCAGCACGTCGAAACCGGTTGTGGAGAACGCTCCCGCGTGGGCCGCATTTTGCCACGCGTTTTGCAGCCCGAGTCCCGTCATCAGTTCGCCGTAGAAGCTGTTTGGGCCGAACACGCGCACATGTGCTTCATCGATGAAATTCACCATGAAAAGCGGCTTGCCGCTTGCACCCGGCAAAGTGGCAAGCGCGGTGCGCGCGTGGCCGAGCACGGTGTCCGCTCGCGCGAGAAGTGCCTCGGCCCGCGCTTCGCAGCCCAGCAGGCGAGCGAGCCGAAGCGTTTCGGCACGGGCCGCGGTGTAGGGCGTTTCACTCGACCGGTAAAGCCCGAGCGTCACGGTGGGCGCAACGCGTTCCAGGGCCGCCCGCAGGGTCGCGTGAGCCGGTGCGATGACGATCAGGTCAGGCTTCAACGCGAACAGCAATTCCATGTTCGGTTGAAACATCAGGCCAAGATCCACCACTGATTCAGGCACATCGCACGCCGTGTAATTCCTGCGGAAGTCGCGGGTATTCGCAATCCCGACCGGCACCACACCGATCGACAGCACCATCTCCGTCAGTCCCCAGTCGAGCACGACAATACGGCGTGGCGGCGCCAGGCGAGCATCGCCCGCCAGTGCAACATCGGACAGTGCGGTTGCGGCAAGCGCGCCGGCGCCCAGCAGCGCGGAAAGCATGGCGCGTCTGTTCATCGCATGAGTTCGGAGAGGATGGATTGCATGTCGTCGGTCAAGCGGTCTTGTTGTTGTCCCGCGGCCGCCGCGCTCGTTCGCGCGGCCGACACGACAGCGGCGAACGCCTCGAGCGTTGGCGAAGCAAAGAGCACAGCGAGTTCAACTTCGACCGACAACTGCCGCGAGATTCGCCGCTGAACCTGAAGGCTGAAAATAGAGTCGCCGCCGAGTTCGAAGAAGTTGTCGCGGCGCCCCACCCGTCCAATCTGTTCTATTCCAAGTACCTCGGACCAGATGCCCGCAATGGCTTCTTCCACTTCGCCTTGCGGTGCTTCATAGTGCTCCGCCGCGAGAAGTTCAGGCGCCGGCAACGCGTGCCGATCCACCTTGCCGTTCGGCGTCAACGGCAGCGCGTCCAGCACGACTATCGCGCTGGGTAGCATGTACTCCGGAAGAACGTCATGCAGTGCGGTTTTCAGGGTCGACCCGTCGATAACCGTGCCCGCCTGCCCGCTCACGTATGCGACAAGACGAGCGCTGCCCGTGGCGTCGTGAAGGGTTGCTACCGCGTCCCGCACGCCGGGCAGCGCAAGCAACGCCGTCTCGATCTCGCCCAGTTCGATACGGAAACCGCGCAGCTTCACCTGATGATCAATGCGTCCGAGGAATTCCAGTTCGCCCGTGCTGTTCCGGCGCACCAGGTCACCGGTCCGATATAAACGCCCGCCGCCTTCGCCCCTGCCGAACGGGTCGGGTACGAACCGCTCGGCCGTCAGCGCTGCACGGTTCAGATAACCCCGCGCCAGTCCCGCGCCACCCACATACAGTTCGCCCGCCGTACCCTGCGGCACGAGACACATCGCTGGGTCCAGCACATACGTCATCCGCTCGCCGACAGGGACGCCGATGGGTGCATAGGCGCTATCGAACTCCGACGCGCCGTCCGCGCTCCACACGGTCGACGTGATCACCGTTTCCGACGGTCCGTACGCGTTGAAAATCCGCTCGGGGTTCAGGTGTTTCTTTACCGCTTCGAAGCCGCTTCGCGACCAGCCTTCCCCGCCGACAATGCAGGTCCTGACGGATACCGTCCCCGCCTCGGTCTCCTGGGCAAAGGCGTTGATATAGGCAGGCGGCAAATCCAGTATCGATATCTCTTGCGCCTTTATCTCGGCAGCGAGCCGCTGTGCCGTCCAGACGGTATCGTCGCGCAACACGATTGCCGCACCGCTGATCAAGGGAGCCAGCCACTGCTCGGCGGCAGCGTCGAAGCTGATCGAAGCGAAGTGCAGTTGCCGGTCTTCCGGGGTGATGCCGTAGCGAGAAACAATAGCCGAACAATGCATCGACAGCGCGCGGTGTGCCACCGCCACACCCTTTGGCTTGCCGGTGGAGCCCGATGTATAGATCACATACGCCAGGTTGGCATCAGAGAGCGTCACAGACGGATTGCTTGCCGGCTCCGCCGATACATCGAGCGTATCCAGATCCAGCCGCGTCAGACCGGTTTCTGCCGGCAAGCGTCCATGCAGATGCGACTGCGTAAGCAACAAGCTGATGCCGCTGTCCGCGACCATGTGAGCAAGACGTTCGAGGGGATACGCCGGATCCAAGGGTACGTATGCACCGCCCGCCTTCAGCACGGCCAGCATGCCCACGATCATGTCTACCGAACGCGCCACAGCGAACCCGACCCTCACCTCCGGCCCCACACCCTCCCGCATCAAACGATGCGCAAGCCGGTTTGCCCTCGCGTTCAGTTCGCCGTAACTCAAGCTGAGATTGCCGGCCACGAGCGCGAGCGCATCGTGTTTTTGTTGTTCACGTGTTTCGATCAGCGCGTGTACGGGCAGTGTATTTTCTGCTGATGTAGTCAATGCGTCGGTATGGCCCATCGTCATCAGCGCTTGCCGCTGCATGCCATCAAGCAGGTCGAACTCGGCAAGCAGCCGGTCCGCTGCGCCGGCAAACGCGTTCAGCAGCCCCGCCGTTTGCTGCGCAATGCCTGCCATGTCCTCATCCGAAAACGCGTCATGTGCAAACCGGTAGTCCAGCCTGAGCGTTTCACCCAGCATCACGCCCAAGGTCAGCGGGTAACTGGTTTCATCGCAGGCACGTACGTTGTCGATCGTCAGGCCACCGGGCGATGCATTCTTGAGCGCGGTATCGACAGGATAATTCTCGAAGACCACAACGGTATCGAACAGGCCCTGCGCACTTGCACCTGCCCAGCGCTGGATCTCATACAGCGGCGTGTGCGCATGTTCCTGCGCCGCCATGCCTTGCTGCTGCAATTCGCGCAGCCAGCTATCCAGCCGCTTGCCGGCATGCGGCTGGGCGATCACCGGCAGCGTGTTGATGAAAAGCCCCAGCAACTGCGATGCGCCGGCCAGACCGGCAGGACGGCCAGCCAGTGTCGCGCCGAAGGTCACCGTGGGCTGGTGGGTGTAACGCTGCAGCAGCAGCGCCCAAGCGGCTTGAACCAACGTGTTCACCGTCACCCGTTCCTGACGGGCAAACGCGACAAGGCGCGCGGTCGACGCCGCGTCCAGTTCAAACGTATGTTGTCCGTATTCACGGTCGCCCTCAGTGCCGGCCCTCTCATAGCGGCTCGCGACTGCAGTAGCCAACCGCGTTGGCTCCTCGATCCGCGTTACCTGCTCGCGCCAGTGTGCGGCGCTCGCCTGCGCGTCGTGCTTCTGCAACCAGCCGATATAGTCGCGATACCGGCCGCCGTGGGCGGGCAAGCTCTGTCCGCTGTAGTGACGCAGCACTTCGCCGAGCAACTGCGCCACGCTCCAGCCGTCCATCAGCACATGATGGTGCGTCCACACGAAGTGATAGCGATCCGTGTCCACACGTATCAGCGAGAGTCTTTGCAAGGGTGCACGCGTGACGTCGAAACCCTGCTTGAGGTCGGCCGAGGCCAGATCGTCCAGCGCGGCGGCAAGGTCGTGCCGGCCGCGCAGGTCGTGGTGACTTAGCGGCAGTTCCACCGATCGCGCCACCCACTGCAGCCAGCCCTCGCCCTGCGGTACAAAACCTGTCCGCAGGATGTCGTGCCGCGCTGTTACCGCGGCCCATGCCGCACCGAAACGCGCGACATCCAGTCCATCTATATCCGCACGCAACTGATTCAGATACACACTGCTGCCAGGCGCATACAAGGTATGGAACAACATGCCCGATTGCATGGGCGACAGCGGGTAAATATCCGCGACGTTCCTGAACGTCAGCGGCAATCGGTCAAGTTCATCCTGATTCAGCGATATTAATTCGAAGTCCGAAGGTGTGGCACCGGATTTTCCGCTCGTGCAATGCTCGATCACGCGCTCCAGTTCTACGCGAACGGCATCGATCAGCCGTTCAACCGTGCTTGCCCGATAACGCTTGCCGCTATACCCCACGCTCAACATGAGCGTGCCGTCCAGTACCTTGCCGCTGACGGACAGGTCATGCGGCAGTGGTGTACCTTCGTCTTGAGAATAGCCTACGGATTCAGATGCCGGTTGCCAGGTGGAGGTTGCGTCAAAGCTCTGATCGAACTGGCCGAGATAGTTGAACACGACCTGCGATGATTCGATACCACCCAGCGCCTGCCGGTCCGCGTCATCACCCAGGTACTTGAGCACGCCAAAACCAAGACCGCGGTCGGGCACCTGGCGCAATGCTTCCTTGACGCGCCCAAGTGCCGCGCCCACATCGCCCTGCGGATCGAGGGAGACGGGATACAGGCTCGTGAACCAGCCAATCGTGCGGCTCAGGTCGATGTCATCGAAGAGATCTTCACGGCCGTGCCCTTCAAGGTCGATTCGGATTCGCTCGCTTCCGGTCCATTCACACAGTGCGCGGCCGAGCGCGGTCAGCAGCAGGTCGTTCACGTGCGTCCGATACGCGGCCGGCGCTTCCTGCAGCAGCCGTTGCGTCCAGAGGCGGTCGAGCGTGAGCGTGGCCTGCAGGCGATGCGCGACAGTGTTTACACCGTCCGGGAAGTCGCGAGGCAAGCCTGCGGGCGTACGTGCCATGTCCAGCCAATAGTTGAGTTGGCCCCGCAGCGCTGTGCTCGATGCGTGGTCCGCGAGGCGCGTCGCCCACTGTGCGCATGAACTTGTCTTCGGCGGCAATACGACGGGCTCGCCCGCCCGAAGTTGTCCATGGATCGTTCGCAGATCCGCCAGCAAGATGCGCCACGA
Source organism: Caballeronia udeis (assembly GCF_044909315.1). Lineage (GTDB taxonomy): Bacteria > Pseudomonadota > Gammaproteobacteria > Burkholderiales > Burkholderiaceae > Caballeronia > Caballeronia udeis_A. Next base: position 57,588 of record NZ_JBIYEB010000022.1, on the reverse strand, counting down.
CACGCCGTCCACAGCCAGATGGTGGATAGCAAACAGGAGCCGCGAGCTGCCGTCGGCGACGTTGATGGCCAGCGCTCTCAGCAGAGGTCCATGGGTCAGATCAAGGCTACGTTGCGCCTCGTCGCAAAGCGTCGGGATGTCCGCCGGTGTAGCCGCATCGCGTACCCATAGCAGGGCCGCCGACGCCGGCTCACTACCTGATAAGGACCATCGTCCTTCCGTGTCCTGCGTAACGCGCATCCGCAGCGCGTCGTGGTGCTGCACAAGCGCTTGCAGTGTGTTCTCCAGCAACGCAGCATCAAGCGGTTCAAGGCTCTTCAACAGGACAGCCTGGTTCCAATGATGCCGATGCGTCATCGGCAGATCGAGGAACCATGCCTGCATCGGCAGAAATGCATTGGCGGCGGCGGTGTCCTGAATGACAGCATGAGTCGCAACAACCGGCTCGGCTACGGCGGCGAGTTGAACCACCGTCTGGCGCTCAAACAATTGCCGCGGAGTTACCTTCCATCCGGCCAGCCGTACACGCTCCACAATCAGCAGGCTAAGAATTGAATCGCCGCCCAGCTCGAAGAAGTTATCACCCCGGCCAACACGTTCGACGCCCAACACCTCCTGCCAGACACGCGCCAGCACCGTTTCAACCTCGCCTTGCGGCGCCTCCCATAGCCGTTCCGTCTGAGCAGGCTCGGGCAGCGCGCGGCGATCCACCTTGCCATTCGGCGACAGCGGCAACCGCTCGAGTTCAACCCACGCGGACGGCACCATGTATTCGGGCAGGACGTCATGCAAGCGCGCAGCCAGCGCTTCGCGCCGCAGAGCATGACCCGCTTGCGCCGTTACATATGCCACCAAGCGCTTACCTCCCGGCCCGTCCTGCGCGACGACGACGGCTTCGTCAACGCCCGGCAGCGTCTGCAACGCAGCTTCTATCTCGCCGGGTTCAATGCGAAAGCCGCGGATCTTGACCTGATGATCGAGCCGTCCCAGATAGTCCAGCGCCCCATCCTCACGCCAGCGCGCGAGGTCGCCGGTCCGATACAGCCGCTCACCCTCCTTGAACGGATCAGGCACGAAGCGCTCGGCCGTCAGTCCCGGACGGTCGAGATAACCGCGTGCGAGTCCCGCGCCGCCCAGATAGAGTTCACCCGCAACACCCACAGGCAAACGATTCATCGACTGATCGAGCACATGCGTGCTTACGTTCGCAATCGGCCGGCCGATCGGCACCACCGGGTCGCCTACATGACAAGTCCAGTGCGTGACGTCGATAGCCGCTTCGGTCGGACCATACAGGTTATGCAATTGCACATGCGGCAGGCGTTGCAACGCACGATCCTGCAGCGTGGCCGGCAGCGCCTCACCGCTGCAGATGATCTGGCGCAGGCTTGCGCAAACGGCGCTGTCGCCAGCGAATGAAGCGATAAAGGCCTGCAACATCGGCGGCACGAAATGCAGCGTGGTCACCTTGAAGCGGTCGATCAATTCGACGAGCCTTGCAGGGTCCCGATGATCGCCCGGCCCCGCCACCGCCAGACACGCACCCGTCATGAGCGGCCAGAAGAACTCCCAGACCGACACATCGAAACTGAACGGCGTTTTTTGCAGAACGGTATGGGTGGCGTCGAGCCGGTACGCGGCCTGCATCCAGGCCAGCCGGTTGAACAATGCGCCGTGGCGATTCGCGGCGCCCTTCGGACGGCCAGTCGAACCCGACGTATAGATCACGTAAGCGAGGTTTTCCGCGTGAATCCGAACATCAGGACGAAGCGGCGATTCACCCGATGTATCCAGCGCGTCGAGTTCGAGTAGCGTGCATGCGTCGCCCGGGGGTAAATGCTTCTGCAGACGTTCACGCACAGTGCGCTGCGTAAGCAACAGCGCGACGCCGCTGTCGCCGATCATGTACGCCAGCCGCTCGGGCGGATAGTCGGGATCGAGCGGAACGTAAGCACCGCCCGCCTTCAATATGGCCAGCAAGCCGGCCACCATCTCCACGGAACGTTCGAGGCCGATACCGACCTTCACCTCCGGTCCCACTCCAAGCTTCACGAGCCGATGCGCGAGCCTATTGGCTCGCCGGTCGAGTTCGCGGTACGTCAGTGCCTCGTCGCCGAACAACAACGCCGCCGCATCCGGGGTCTTTGTCGCGTAGCGCTCGAATAGACGGTGAACAGGTTCCGCTTCGCCGAACTCCGCAATGTGCGTGCTCCAGTGCGAGAGACGCCCAAGTTCCTCTTCATCGATAAACGCAATCTCCGACACCGGACGCTCAGGCTTCTGGCACAGGCCCGTCAGCATGGCTTCATAGTGGCGTCCAAGCCGGGCGATGGTTTCAGCGCGATATAACGTGCCGTCGTAACGCGCGGTGCACGTGACAGCGTCGGCGCTCACGCGGATATCCAGGCTCAGGTCAAATTTCGCCGCCTGACTTTCGGTGTCGACAATATCGACCTCAAGACCGGCAAGTTGCAACTTTCCCGAAGCGGCAGCGCCCTGCACGTTAAAGAGCGTCTGGAACAGCGGGTGACGACCGGCTTCGCGCCGCACGCCCAACGCATCGACGAGTGCGGCCAGCGTCACGCTGCCATGATCGAGCGCCGCGCGGGTGTCGTTGCGCACCGCTTGCAGCAGCGCCCGCCCGCTCATGGCCGGTTGAATACGCGCGCGATAAACCTGCGTATCGACAAAAAGACCGATCAGGTCTTCGCTTTCCTCGACCCTTCGTCCGCTGGTCGGCACGCCGATGCAAAAATCGTCGCTGCCGGCATGGCGCGACAACACCAACTGCCACGCCGCCATCAGCACGGCAAACAGCGTGCAGCGCTCGGCTTTGCAGCGCGAGCGCAGCGTATTGGTTGTTGCTTCGGTCAGCGTGAAGGTGTGGGTGCGCGCCAGACGTTCCTGAGTCGGCGCTCGCGTGAAATCAGCGGGCAGGTCGAAGCTCGCATGCGACGAGCCTATATAGGTGGTCCACCAGGCCATGTCGGCGCGCGCGTTTTCGCTTGCCAGCATATTGCGTTGCCACGCGACGAAATCGGCGTACTGCCACGTCAACTCCGGTAGCTCAGGAACCGCTTCGTCATGCACGATCCTGCCGTACGCGTGAGCGAGTTCACGCGTGAAGATCCCGGTCGACGTTCCGTCGGAGACCAGATGATGAGCCACGACGGACAGCACGGTCCACTGCGTCGACATCACGAAAACCCGCAAGCGGATCGCGCCTTCCGTGCTCAGGTCGAACGGTTGCTGCGCCTCGCGGGCAAGCGCTTCCGCCAGCGCCGCTTCGCGTGCATCGGCATGAAGCGAGGAAAGATCGGTCAATGGCAACGGCACATCGGCCGGGGCATCCACAATCTGAAAAGGCTTGCCGTCCCGTTCGGCAAAACGGGTACGCAATGCTGCCTGCCGTGCACGCACGGCATTCAACGCCTGTTCAAGCGCGCTGATATGGGCCTGTCCGCGCAAATGAAAAACACGCGCCAGATGGTAGGCGGTAGACAGCGGCGCGAGCCGCTGCATGAACCAGAGTCCTTCCTGCGCAGGAGACAGCGGCCAGGGTCCGGCTTGTTCGCCGGGCGTCGCTAACGCCGCGATTAAACCTCTCGTCGAAAATGACCGCATCGGCGCCCTGCCTCCTGATGAATTACCACTGATACTTCAATCCTGCGAGTACGAGTCGACCTTGACCCCAGTAGCAAGAACCGTTGCTGCACGACGCCATGTAAGCGCGATTGAGCAGGTTGCTTGCATTGAGCGAGGCGGTCCAGCCGTGCATGGAAGGGAACGCGCGGCCGAGGTCATAACGCAGCGCGAGGTCGACCAGCGTGGCCGACGAAAGCAGGATCGAGTTTGCGGTATCGCCGTATGAACCGCCGATATAACGCAGGCCCGCGCCCGCTTGCACACCGTTGAGCAGCCCGCTCGTCACCGTATAGTCCGCCCACAGCGAGGCGGTGTTACGCGGAATACCGACCGGCACCTTGTCGAGGTTCGAGGTATTGCTCTTCGTATTGAGCAGGTTCGTGTACGTGTAGCTGAAGATCAACTGCAGGTTGCTGGTCAGGCTCGCATGGGCTTCGACCTCGAAACCCTGGGACCGCACTTCACCAGTCTGCACCTGGAAGTTGCTGTTGGTCGGGTCCGTGGTCAGCACGTTTTGCTGCGTCAGGTGGAACGCCGATACCGTGACAAAGCTGTTGTAGCCCGTCGGCTGATACTTCACGCCGACCTCGTACTGCTGGGCCGTGGTCGGAACGAACGCTGTCCCCGAAAGAGTCGTGCCGACCTGCGGCTGGAACGAGGTCGTGTAGCTGACGTAAGGCGCAAAACCATTGTCGAACTTGTACACACCACCGGCACGCCAGGTGAACGCGCGATTGAACTGGCTGGTCTGCGCACCCGTCTTGTACGACAGGGTGTCTTCGTTCGTCCAGTCTTCACGCACGCCCAGCAAGAACGACCATTTGTAGATGTCGATCTGGTCCTGCGCGTACGTACCAAGCTGTTTGATCGACTGCTTGTTCGACGTGCCGAACATGAAGGTCGGGTACGGAATGGACTGACCGTATTGCGGATTCGTGATGCTGAGCGACGGCACATTGTCCTCGGACGATCCGTAGAAAACGTGGTCGAACTGGGTATTCTGGTAGTCGACACCCACGGTCGCCGTATGCGACACCGGCCCGGTGTTGAAACGCGCGCTCGCCTGGTTGTCGAGTGTGTGCGAGTTCAGGCGACCGCTGTTCAGGTACGCCTCGCGCGCCAACTCCGTGCCGTTGTTTGTATAACCCAGGTCGTCGGCCACATACTTGACGGTCTGGCTGTTGTGAAGGAAACGATAGCTCTGCTTGAACGACCAGATGTCGTTCAGGCGATGATCCAACTGGTAACCAATCGACTCCTGCGTCTTGCGGAAACTGTCGAAGGTCGGCTCGCCGGGATAGAAACTGCGCGACAACTGCGAGACACCGGTCAGGATCGTGCCCACCGCCGGCACGCTGTTGTAGATACCCGCTTCGGGGTCCGCCTGGTAGTTCGCAAAGACCGTGAACGTAGTGTCTTTCGTCGGCTTCCACGTGATGGTCGGCGAAATCGCGAAGCGCTGCTGATTCACGTAGTCCGTTTGCGTGGCGGTATTAAAACCGTCCGCCGTCAAACGGTAAAGCACCTTGCCGTCCTGATCGATAGGACCACTGAAGTCGAAGAAGCCCTGCAAGCGCCCATAGCTGCCGGTCTGGAATCCGACTTCGTGCAGCGGCTCGGCCGTCGGCATCTTGCTCACGAGATTCACCGTGCCACCCGGCGAACCCTGCCCGTACAACACCGAAGCCGGCCCGTGCAGCAACTCGATACGCTCGAACATGTACGGGTCGAAACTCGTCACGTTGAAGCCGAAACCGCCGGCCGGACCGGGCGTGCGCAAGCCGTTCCAGAACTCGTCGACGAGAAAACCGCGCGCGTACAGGTACTCGAGCGAATCCGTGTTCGTGCCGCGCTGCTCCGGGTTGATGCCGGACGTATAGCGCAGCGCCTGCGCGACGCTCTGCGCGTCCTGGATATCCATCTGGTCGCGTGTCACCACCGAGATCGCCTGCGGCGTCTTGATGATCGGCGTGTCGGTCTTGGTACCCGCCGTGCTCTGTTTCGCCACGTACCCCTTCACCGGTCCCGTGCCCGTTTCCGCGTCGCGCTGTCCCTTCACCACCACCGCCGGCAACTGTTGCCCCGGGCTGGCGGATGTGGCCGCCTGACCGGTCGCATCCGTCGGCACGACAGCGTCGGTTTGCGCAAACGCGGAGGTCACCAGGAACACGGCCGCTGCGATCGGCGCAAGCCGCCAGGGATTCTTTGCGCGCCCGCGCGCACCGACGCGGCCCACGCCGCGTCGTTCTGATTGTTGTCGTGCCATGGTCTCTTGCGGTTGGTGTGGTTGAATTTGTGAACGATAATGCAAATGCGAATGATTACTAATACGATAGTATATCGGCGAGATATTTTTTTGTGTGAAATTTCCCTGACTATCGTGCGGGTCTGTGGCGTGGATTCATCACGCGGGTCCGTCCGCGGGGTTGGTCGGGTTGGTCAGGTCAGTCAGGCGCCTTCGAGGAAGCGGGCCAGACCGGCGACGGTCGGGTGATCGAAGACGTCGCCTGGCGAGAGTTCGCGATGCAGCGTGCGCCGGATCCGGGCGACCAGCTTGATCACCAGCAGCGAGTCGGCGCCCAGTTCGAAGAAGTCGTCATCGTCGCCAACGGTGCCGGGATCGATCTCCAGCAAGGTTGCGAAGAGCGCGCGCAGGCTGGCGTCGAGAGCGGGTTGCTCGAGTTGGGAAGTCAGTTGGTCCATGTTCTGTTGTCTGCTTTCTGGATGGGAAATGTTGGGGTATCAGGCGCTGGCGGCACGCGCGAATTGGGAGCGGTCGAGCAGCTCGCTCATCGCCACGACAATCTTGCGAGGCCCCTGGTAGGGATCGCGAGCGTGTGCAACAAGCATGTTGTCGAGCATCAGCACGTCGCCGGCACGCCAGTCGAAACGCACCGCGCAACGCTCGTACGCGGCGCCGATCAGCGCGATGTCGTCGTCGCTGATCGCGCTGCCGTCGCCGAAATACGCGTGTCTCGGCATACGTTCGAGCCCGGCCATATCGAGCAGATCCATGCGGACATCCGGCGCGAGACACGCGATGTGATGCAACTGCACCTGGTTGAAGAAGGACCGTTCGCCGGTCAGCGGATGCACGATCACCGCCGGACATACCGTGCGCGTCTGCAGTTCGTCGTTCGGCAGCCATTCATACTGGACACCCGCCCCGTCGCAACGCGACTCCACTACGCGCCGGTCGTCGGTATCGAAGAACTCGCGCCACGGCACATCCAGGCCGCGTGTGAAAGTGCGCACGTACATCAACTGCTTGCGCTCGAAGGTATCCACCAGCTGCGCCGGCAACTGCCGCAGCATCTCGCGGCAATCCACGATGGGCGTTGCCCCGCCCGACACCGACGCCAGTTCGCAAAAGAAAAATTGCCGCCGCGGCCAGCGCGACAGGTGCGAACTTTCGTTGTGGTAGAGGATCATCTGCCGCTCGGGATAAGGCGTGGACCGATACGTATTGCGGCCGCCCTCCTTCTTTGGCAGGTCACCGTATTCGCCATACAGCCCCGGTGAAATGGCTTCGGCGAAGGCCTCGAAATCAGCAGGGCCCGACAGGCCGAAATCGCGGAACAGAACGGCGCCGTGACGGGTAAACCACGTCTCGAGTTCATCGCGATGCGTCTCGATCCACGCAGACAGATCGTCTATTGAAACGGTTGGTGTCAGGACAATGGGAAGACGCGAGCCGGAGTTGAAGAAAGAGGTCTCGACACAGGCGTCGGTGATCGGGTTCGCGTTCATAAATGAAGGGCTCTCGTTCATTGCGGAATGGCGTCGGGCAAGCGATGGGGCACCGTGCCGGGCGAGTGGCGGGCAAGCGTCGGATCGAGAATGAGCGGTGCTTCAGGATCGGCCGATACCTTGTCGAGCAGTTCACGCCATGAGGCGAACCAGCGCTCCACCGTGGACCGCAGGAACAGCGACGATGCGTAGACCCATTCGACTTCGTACCCGCCGTCGACTGGCTCCACGAACAGCGCCATGTCGAATTTCGATTGCGTTGCCTGCGCTCGCAGCAGTTCGATCGCAAGTCCCGGCACGCTCGTGTTCCTGCGCGGCAAGTCGCGCAGTACGAACAACAATTGCAGCAGCGGATTCGCATCGCGTCGGCGCGAAACAGCAAGCGCATCGACAATCCGGTCGAACGGCAAGACCCGATGTTCAAGCGCTTCCCAAGCGGAATGCCTGGCGGTGCCGAGCCATGCGTTGAAGCTCGCCGTGTTCGCCCCGTCATCGGCTATGCGCGAGCGGACCGGCAACACGTTGATGAAGAAACCGATCAGCCCTTCGAGCTCGGTGCGGTCACGCCCTGCTACGTCGGTGCCGACCAGAAGATCGGCTTGGCCCGTGAGCCTGTGCAGGAACAGTTGGAAGCTGGCGAGCAGCACGGCGAACGGCGTCATGCCGCGGGCGGTCGCAAGCGTCCTGACCCGCGCGGCGGTTTCGCGAGACAACGTCAGGCGCACCACGCCGCCATCGTGCGAAGCAACCGGCGGACGCGGCCGGTCCGCAGGCAGCGCGAGGAAGTGCGGCGCATTCGCCAGATACGCGCGCCAGAAGTCCTGTTCGCCGCGCCCACCCAAAGAGGTCGATTGCTCGCGCTGCCACGCCGCGTAGTCAGCGTACTGGACCGGCAAGGCCGGCAGCGCGGCCGGCATGCCGATGCGCCGCGCACGATACCCGGCACACAACTCATCGATAAGAATATGCACCGACGCGCCATCCGCCACGATGTGATGCAGCACCAGAATCAGCACGTGATGCGACGCATCGAACTTCAACAGCAGCGCGCGCATCAGCGGCGGTGCAGCGAGATCGAATGGGCGGTTCGCAGCGTCGGTCAGGTAACGATCAATGATCTGCTGGCGCTGTGTATCGGGCAATGTTGTGCCGCAGTCGACAAGCGGCATTGGCACATCTAGTTGATCCGCGATTGTCAGGACAGGATCCCCGTCATCCTCTCCAAACGACGAACGCAGGACTTCATGCCGCTCGATCAGTGCAGCGAGGCTCGCATGCAGCAGGGTCGCATCGAGTTCACCACGCAGGTCCAGCCCCGCAGCCATGTTGTACGACGCGAGGCTGCCGCCTGCCAACCGATCGACCACCCAGATGCGCTGCTGCGTGAGCGACAGCGGCATCTCCCGCCGCCGTTCGACGATACGGATCGGCGCCCCGCTACCAGTCGCGTCTCCTTCACTCGATAGCTCATCGATACGCACGGCAAGCGCCTGGAGCGTCGGCGCGCTGAACACCGCACGCAGCGGTAACTCGATCGGCCACGCGACGCGCACGCGCGACAGCATCCGCATGGCTGCGAGGGAATGACCACCGAGCGCAAAGAAGTTGTCGTCGCGGGCAATGCTGTTTTCGGGTTTGCTTCCGGTTAGTCCCAGCACGTCCGACCAGATGCGCGCGAGCGTGATTTCGGTTGCGCCCTCCGGCATACGACGAACGCTCGCGTACGTTCTCGTTGCCGTGCGTGCCAGTTCACTTAGCGCCTGCCTGTCGAGCTTGCCGTTGCGGTTAAGCGGCAACGCGTCGAGCACGCGCAAACTCGACGGCACCATGTAGTCCGGCAGGACGGCTGCGAGTTGTTTCTTCAGCAGGGTTGTGTCGAGTGTGCATCCGGGTTTAGCGGTTACAAACCCGGCCAGACGCCCCGCTGCCGACACAAGCACCGCGGCATCGAGCACGCCATCCAGCGCACGTAGTCGCGCTGCGATCTCGCCGGGCTCAACGCGATAACCCCTGATCTTTACCTGATCGTCGATACGGCCCAAATACTCGATAGCGCCATCCGTCAGCCTGCGAGCCCGGTCGCCGCTGCGGTACAACCTTCCGCCCGGCGTGAAGGGATCGGGAACAAAACGTTCCGCCGTCATGCCCGGCCGGTCCAGATACCCCCGCGCGACACCCACACCGCCCAGATAGAGTTCGCCGGTCTCGCCTCCACTGACGGGGTTCATGTGTGCATCGAGTACCCATGTCGCGGCGTTGGCTAGCGGCGAACCGACAGGCAAGGTCGCTGCGCTTGAGTCAGTGTGCGCCGCGTCTTGCGTCAGGATGCCGACAGTCGTCTCGGTCGGGCCATAGTGATTAATCACGCGGCACGATGGCTTGAGCGAGCGGATATTCTCAAGCAACGGCCAGGCCGTCGCCTCGCCGCCCAGCACCAGCGTATGAGCCGGAAGGACATCCGCGGCGTCCTGCGCCTGCAGCAATGCATTCAGATGCCCCGGAACAATCTTCAGTATGTCTATGCTGTTTTCAACCATATATCGCGCGAAGCTATCTGCGTCGAGCGTTGTGTCCCGGTCGATCAGATGCAGCGTGCCGCCTGATGCAAGCGCGCCGAACAACACGGTATGACCAAGATCGGCAGCCACGGTTGACACCATCGCGAATGCCATGCGCCCAGGTAACGCGAGACGGTCCAGCACCGCATCGACATAATTGCTCAATGCCGCGTGCGGTATGACTACACCCTTCGGCGTGCCGCTCGAACCCGATGTGTAGATCACGTAAGCTGCTTCACGCGAGTCCACAACGGGCAGGTCGCGGGTCAACAAAAGCGCATGTTGTTGCACGTGATCGATCGTCGCTTGATGCAAGCCATCGATCCTTATGCCGGCCTTTTCCCACAGCACAAACCGCGCTCCGCAACCGCGCAAGGTCTGCTCAAGTCTCTGCGGCGGATTAGCCGCATCGAGCGGAACATACGCGCCACCTGCCTTCAACACACCGAGCATCGCAACGACAAACGACGACGAGCGGTCCGCGACGATCGCAACATGCTGCCCGGCCCGAAGCCCGTGATCGAGTAGCCAGCATGCTATCGATTGCGCACGCTGGTTGAGTTCGCTGTAGGTCAGGCGCGTGGTTCCATCGATCACCGCAAGTGCTTGAGGCCGCTCCGTTGCATGGTGTGCCACGCGCACATGCATCGGCTCACCGGAGAAGTTCGTTTGCTCACCGCGACTCGCCAATGCCACGCGCGCCTGCCCTTCGGGATCGAGCAAGTCGAGTGCAGCGAGGGTCGAGTCAGCGGCGGGGTCATCGTGGAGCAACGCGGCAACAAAGGCTTCCACCACGCGCTGATATTGCGCAGCCATCCGTTCAGCGCTTGTTGCATCGAACAGATCGCTTGCGTAAGTCAGGTACGCGCGAATTCCACCGTCCCGCGATTCACGCAGATCCAGTCCAAGCGGAACTTTCACGTGCTCCTCTTCGATCTCGTAACGCGATGCAATGAGACCGGGCAGACGCTCGAGTGCGGGATAGTCATCGGAGAGATAGTTGAACGTCGTCTCGAAGAGCGGCTGGCCTTGCGCGCCGCGCGCCGGGTTCAGCCGCTCGACCAGCACATCGAACGGCAGCGCCTGATGCGCCTGACCATCGATTGCTGCTCGACGAAGCGCCGCCACCAGCGCCGATACACTCAGCGACGCCGTGCAGACGCTGCGCAGCACGATCGTGTTGGTGAAAAATCCCACCACGCCATGCGTTTCAGGCCGCTGGCGATTCGCTACCGGCACGCCGGTGCGGATATCGGCCTGTCCCGTCACCCGATACAACCACGCGTGATACGCCGCGAGCAGCAGGATGAACGGCGTGGCGCCATGCTGGCTTGCTGCATCGCGGACCTGACGTGCAAGGGTTACCGGAAGCGTGAACGGCATGCGCGCGGCAGCGAGGCTGCCAGTCCCGGCGGTAGGTGAACGATCGAATGGCAAGGCCAGCGCGGGCGCTTCGTCGCCGAGTTCGTTGCGCCAGTAGTCGAGCTGGCGCTGCGCTTCACCGCCATCGAGCCAACGGTGTTGCCACGCCGCGTAGTCGGTATAGCTGACCAACGGCGCGGCGATGTCCGCCTGCGTACTCGTGACGGCGGAGCGGTAGTGCGCAACGAATTCGTCGACGATGATCCGCATCGACCAGCCGTCGGTTGCAATGTGATGCAGTGCAAGCAGCAGCAAATGCTCGTTGTCGCGGTAACGTACAAGGCCGACGCGCAACACTGGTCCTCGCGCGAGATTGAATGGCTCGGTGGCAAAACGCCGGGCGAGCTTGCCGAGCGCTTCTTCGCTTGAGTCTCTATCAAGGAGATCGGCCTGCATCCAGTCGAGTGGTTTCGCTGGATGGATGCGCGGCGCGTAGACATGTGCAGCGCCCGCCGTCTCGACAAAACTCGTGCGCAGCGCTGCATGACGTTCGACCAGCATGTCGAAACTGCGGCGCAACGCATCCATATTGATCTGACCGCGCAAGCGTATGCCGGTAGCAATGTGATACGCGCGGCTCTGTGGATCGAGTTGCCATGCGAACAGCTGGCGCTGCTGCGCGTGCGATACAACGAGCTCGCTGCCACGTTCCAATGGAGTGGTATCGGCTGGCTCGCATGCGGGCTTTTCAAGTGCTTGGGCCAATGCTTCGGCCATGGCCGCGAGCGTCGGGAATTCGAATACCTGCGCGAGTTCAAACGGCCGTCGCCAATGCTGATGAACCAGCGTGGCAAGACGCGCAGCCGTCAGCGAACTGCCCCCGGATACGAAAAAATGCGCGTCGCGTGTTGTGATCTCGCAGTCGAGCACATCGGTCCATAGCGCGGCGAGTTCTTGTTCGAGGCCTTCGAGCGGAGGCTGCTGCAATGTGGCAGCCGCGCCCGTACCCACGACGAACTGACCGCGCTCCCAAAGCGCATATGCATCGAGCGTGCGGTTCCGCCAGCCTTGCCGCGCAGCCGCGCGCTGCAATTTTCCACTCGATGTCTTCGGCAACGCGGCTGGGTTGAGCAGCACGATGGCGACCGGTACCTCACCACATGCATCGAATACGCATCGGTTCAACTGCGCCGCGATATCCGCCGCCGCGAAGCGTTTTTTCATCATCGGTGCTATTTCGAGTGCAAGCGCGGGACCTTCGGCGCCGTCAATATCAGCGCTAAACGCGATGACCCGGCCCTTGCGCACGAACTCGCAGCGCGCTTCAACCGCCTGCTCGATATCCTGCGGATACAGGTTCTTCCCGCGCACGATGATCAGGTCCTTGCAACGGCCGGCTATATAGAGTTGGCCGTCGTGAACAAAACCCAGGTCGCCGGTGCGCAGCCATCGCGTTGCACCGTCGGTGCGAAACGTTGACGACGAGGCCTCGGCGCGTTGCCAATAACCGTGCGCCACGCTCGGCCCGCTTACATGAATTTCTCCAATCCCGCCGCTCGCGAGTGTCTGCCCGTTCACCGGATCGACGATCGAAATCACGTGGCCTGGTTGCGTCGTGCCACAGGCGACCAGCACCGTACCCGGCCGGGTCTCCGGTGCGACGGCCACGCGTGCGGCAGACAATGCATCAGTCTCGAACCTGCCCGATACCAACCCCGCGCCACGCCGTCCACCCGTCACGAAGAGCGTGGCCTCGGCAAGGCCGTAACACGGATATAGCGCGGCGGGATCAAAGCCAGTACACGCGAAGCGCGCGACAAACGCATCGAGCGTGTCGCGCCGTACCGGTTCGGAACCCGAGAAAGCGAGCCGCCAGCTCGACAGGTCGAGTTGCGCCACCGCGTTGTCGCGCAGGCGTTCGGCGCACAGGCGATACGCAAAATCAGGCGCACCCGAAATCGTGCCGCGATGCCGCGCGATGGCCTGAAGCCAGCGCAGCGGACGCTCGAGAAAATACTGCGGCGACATCAGTACGAGGGGAATGCCGCTGAAGACCGGCTGCAACAAGCTGCCGATCAACCCCATGTCGTGATACAGCGGCAGCCAGCTCACGAACACGTCGTCACTCTGCACGCCGAGGCCCGCCTTGATCGCGATTTCGTTGGCAATCAGGTTGCCGTGGCTGACCATCACGCCCTTCGGCGTTCCCGTGGAACCCGACGTGTATTGCAGGAACGCGATATCGGACGGTTGCACGTCATGCAGCGTGAAGGCGTTGCTGTCACCCGTCGAGCACAGCGCATCCACCGCGATGACTTCTGCGTCCGGCGCCAGTTCGCAATATTGATCAGCGAAGCGCTCCTGCAACACCGACGTAGTCAGTACGTACCGCACCCCCGCGTCCTGCGCAATCCCGCGCAGCCGCGCCAGATGCTGTTCGCGTTTCGATTCCGGCGGATAGACCGGGACCGCAACCACGCCGGCATAGAGGCAAGCAAAAAACGCGCTCACATAGTCGATGCCACTGTCCATCAGAAGCAACGCGCGCTCACCGGCCGCGTGTTGATCACTGAAGTGCGCAGCGAGGCGCGTCGCCCGACGATCGACTTCAACGTAGTCGTACTGCGCTTCACCCGTGGCGTCGATCGTGATCAAGGCGATCGCGCCGGGCCGCTCAAGTGCCAGCGTGCGCAGGCGCGTGGCCATGCTGGCCTCTCCGGATTGCCATGCGCTCATGACAGGTGCTCCGGCCGATGGTCATGGTCATGCTCACCCGAAGCGCCCGACGAAAGCGCACGCGCGAGGTCATCGAAGAGATCGCTGTGGCGCACGATATGCGTGTGATCCGCATCGATCTCGTTGGCCACTGAAACGCGCCCGGTCGAGTGCGACGACCATATTGCCGTCGCCTCGTGCGCGGGGCGGTAAGGCCGGTGCCGCGCCCACCACAGCTTCAGGTCGAGCGGCAGCGGCGTGCGCTCCGTGTAGCGGACAATATGACCCAGGTGCCGCTGGAACAACATCACTTTGCTGAGCAGCGCGCGGGTGCCGGCATCGGACAATTCGCCTTGCATCGACGGCCATTTCTTGCCGGCATCATCGAGCACTTTCTGCAGCTCATGATCCGTGGCGCGATACGTACGCATCTGCTCGTGAGTCACCGGGGCTTCATCGTGAACTTCGCGATGATCATCGGCACCCGGCACATGTGCATCGATCAAACCGACGAACGGCACTTCACCGCCGTCGCGTGCAAGCACACGCGCCACCTCGGTCGCGATCACGCCACCGACCGACCAGCCGATCAGCCGGTATGGCCCCGCCGGCTGCACCGTGCGAATGCGCGCGGCGTAGTCAGCGGCAAGCTCCGACAGATCACCGGGCCACCAGTCTTCGGTATAGAACGGCGCCTGCACGCCGTACACGCTTGCGACGCCATCGAGTGCCGCGGCTAGCGGACGATAGTCCGCGACCAGCCCTGACGCCGGATGGATGGCGAAGACGATCGGAGCGTCGGTGCGCTCGCTCATCGATACAACATTCGCTGCGGGACCTGCATCCTGTACCGCAAGATGGGCCGCGAGCGTGCGAACCGTCGCGTGCTGGAACAACGCTTCCAACGTCAGGCTGATCAAACCGGCCTGAGCGCTTTTAGCGAGCACCTTGAGCGCGAGCAGGGAATGGCCGCCTGCTTCGAAGAAGTTATCGGTGACGCCAAGGTCGTCACGCTGCAGCGCGTCTTGCCAGATACCAAGCAACTGCGCCTCGAGAGGCGTACGCGGCGCGGTTTTCGCAGCGCTCTTGCGGTCCCCCGGTTCAGGCAGCGCGGCACGATCGAGCTTGCCGTTCTGCATGAGCGGCAGGCGCTCGAGCCAGACCAGCACCGACGGCACCATGTAGCTCGGCAAGCGACGCTCCAGCACACCGCGCACAGCTTCTTCTTCGAACTGTTCACGATCTCCCACCACGTATCCGACGATCCGCTTTTGATCACCTTCACCGTGCAGCGTGGCAACCGCAGCCTGCACGCCGGGCGCCTCACGCAACACCGCTTCTATCTCGCCCAGTTCAATGCGGAAACCGCGCAGCTTCACCTGGCTGTCCAGCCGCCCGAGGAAGTCGATGCTGCCATCCGCCCGCCGCCGGCACAGGTCGCCGCTGCGATACAAACGCGCCCCCGGCACATGCGGGTCCGGCACAAACCGTCCGGCCGTCAGACCCGGACGATCCAGATAACCGCGCGCCAGCGTAAGCCCGCCAATGCACAACTCGCCCAGCGCGCCGACCGGCGCCTCGTTGCCGTGCCGGTCAATCACATAGACTCTTCGCGATTCATACGGCTCACCGATCGATACGATTGCCTGCGCCGTATCCTCTGCACGCGTCTCGCGATACATGCACGCCACCGTGGTCTCCGTCGGGCCGTACAGGTTGTCCAGCCGGATGCGTGCGAGCGGCCCGTTGCGCCACTGCGCGAGCGCATCGCCGGGAAGCCCCTCACCACCCACGGTGATTTGCCGCAACGCGGCCAGATCGTCCAGCGGCGGTGGCGTGCGCAGCCACTGTTGCCAGTAAGCGGTCGGAATCCGCGCGAACGTCACGCGGCCTTCCTTCAGGTGGCGGCTGGTCGTCCGGATGTCCCACAACTGCGGACCGCGCATCTCGACCTGGCCGCCCTGCATCAGCGCGGGCAGCATTTCGTGCAGGGCCACGTCGAAGTTGATCGTCGACGATTGCAACTGGATATCGGCCGCATCGATCCCGTATGCGCCGATGAAATCGTCCAGATGCCGGCTGAGCGCAACATGACTGATCGCCACGCCTTTGGGCCGTCCCGTCGATCCCGATGTGTAGATCACATAGGCCAGTTGCTCGGGATGAATGGTGACATCGAGCGGATCGCCAGACGAGGTGTCAAGCGCATTTATATCGATGACCTCGCGGTTGGCGAAGAGCGGCCCGCAGGTCGCCAGCGTCATGGCATCCACGAGCACGCACGACAGTTGAGCGTCATCGATCATGGTGCGCAGGCGCTCGGCCGGATAAGCCGGATCGAGCGGCACGAAAGCCGCACCCGACCGGAGCACGCCGACGAGTGCCGCCACCAATCCGGCCGATCGCGTCAGGCACAACCCTACGCGTGCTTCGGCACCCATCCCTCGTGCATGCAACGCTCGCGCGATGCGGTTCGACCAGTCGTCGAGTTCGCCGTAAGACAGGTGCACACCTTCGCAATGCAAGGCAGGCGCCTGAGGCTGGCGACGTGCCTGCGCAGCGATACGTTCGCCAGCCGGCACGAACGCATGAGCGCGAAGCGCGGGTTGGCGAACGTCTGCATCGAGCACAAGCTCAGCCAGGTGCACATGGTCCTTCGTCGCGATCTGCCCCAGCAGCGAGACATAGTGGCCAAGCATCCGTTCAACGGTTTGAGCGTTGAACACATCGCGTGCATAGTTCAACGACACCGTGATCCCGTCGCTCCGCTCACGAACGGACAGTACGAGATCAAAACGCGCGGTACCCGTCGATGTTTCAACCGGCGAGACCCGCAGGCCGGGCAAGCTGAGCCCCTCTCCATCCGTGCCGTGATCGTAGTTGAACATGACGCTGAAGAGCGGTGTCTGCGTGAGGCTACGGCCGGGGTTCAACGCATCGACCACCCGCGCGAACGGCACGTCCTGGTGCGCCTGCGCTTCGAGCACGCGCTCGCGAACATGGCCGAGCAGCGCTTCGACGGTATCGAGCCCCACCATCTCCGTGCGAATCACCAGCGTGTTGACGAAGAAGCCGATCAGCGATTGCGTCTCCAGCCGGTCCCGCCCTGCTACCGGCACGCCCACGCGGATATCGGCTTGCCCGCTGTAACGCGCGAGCAGGACATCGAATGCGGCCAACAACACCATGAACGGCGTCGCCTGATACCGTCGTGACAGCGCTCGGACGGCATCGGTCACCGGCGCCGCGAGCCTGGCGTCGACCCGTGCCCCGGCCTGATTTCGCGAAGCGGGCGGCGAGCGGTCGAACGGCAGTTCGAGCATCATCGGTTCGCCGCCAAGCCGCTCGCGCCAGAACGCGAGTTCCACGCCGGCGCGTGCTTGCTGTGCCGCGTCGTTTTGCCAGAGCGCGTAGTCGGCGTACTGGACCGGCAACGGTGCAAGTTGATGCGGGCGTCCCTGACGGATCGCCGTGTAGAGACGCGAGAATTCGTCGAGGATGATCCGGTTCGACCATGCATCCGAGATGATGTGATGCGTCACGAAATGAAGCACGTGTTCGCAGTCACCGAGCCGGATCAGCGTCACGCGGAACAACGGTCCTTGCTCCAGTGAGAACGGTGCACGGGAAATTGCGTTAACGGTGTCGGCCACGCGCCTCGTTCTGCTCTCCTGCGGGACGTCTTCAAGATCGAGCACCGACCAGCCCGGTTCGATCACATCGGCTTGCTGCGTCGCCACGCCATCGATTTCAACAAAACGCGTGCGCAAGCTTTCATGACGTGCGACGAGCGCCGCGACCGCTTCGCGCAGGCTGTCGCGGTCAAGCGCACCCTCCAGTTTCACCGCGCCCGCAAGGTTGTACGCGGGACTCTGCGGACTCAGGCGCGAGAAGAACCACAGCCTTTCCTGTGCGGAGGACAACGGTATGTCAAGCATTCCTTTTGGTCTTTCGACGATCATCGCGGGCAGCGTGACGGCTGTCCCGGACGCCACGTCCGGTGTACCCGCTTCTATCGCACGCGCCAGATCTGTCAGCACCGGATAAGCGAATAGCCGCTGCACCGGCAGCTCGACGTTCAACGCCGCGCGGATTGCCGCGACCGCGCGCAATGCCAACAACGATTGCCCGCCCAGCTCGAAGAAATTATCGTGACGGCCAATACGGTCGACACGCAGTACGTCCTGCCAGACGGAAGCGAGCAACGGTTCTGTCTCACCCTTCGGCGCCTCCCGGATTCGTTCGGTTTGTTCGGGCAGCGGCAGTGCGTGGCGATCGACCTTGCCGTTCGTGTTCAGCGGCAAGCTGTCCAGGATCACGATCACGGAAGGCACCATGTACTCCGGCAGCACCGCGATCAGTTTTTCTCGTAGCTGCCTGGCGAGCGTGGCGGCGTCGGCCAGTTGTCCAGCCCGACGCGACACATACGCCACCAGCCGCGCGCCCCCTGCGCCTTCGTGCGCCACCACCACGGCTTCGCGCACCTCCGGTTGCGTAAGCAACCGCGCCTCGACCTCTCCCAGTTCGATACGGAAGCCCCTGATCTTCACCTGATGGTCGATACGCCCCAGATACTCAAGACGGCCGTCGCCTCGCCACTTCACGAGATCGCCTGTCCTGTACAGGCGTGCGCCGTTGCCGTTGAACGGGTCGGCCACAAATCGCTCCGACGTCAGCCCGCCCTGCCCGATATAACCGCGCGCCAGCCCAACACCACCGAGATACAACTCGCCCGGCACATTGGGCGGGACGAGCGCCATGCTCGAATCGAGGACATAAAGCTGCGTTCCCGCGATGGCGCTGCCCAGCCCCGGGACGGCATCCAGCACGCGCGCAGCAGCCGACCAGATCGTGGTCTCGGTCGGGCCATACATGTTCCATAGCTCGACGCCCTGCTCGTTCAGGTCGCGTGCCAGATCCGGCTGCAATGCTTCGCCGCCGCACAACCCTTTGAAGCGAACGAGCGGCGCCTGCGGCCAGCCGCCGGCCCGCAGCAACCGCCAGCCGGCAGGGGTCGACTGCAACACCGTCGCCTTGGAGTCCTGCACCAGTCGCGCCAACGCGGCGCCATCCCGAGCCGTCTCTCGCGTAGCCAGGACAATCCGGGCACCGGCCACTAGCGGCAAGTACAGCTCGAGCGCGGCAATATCGAATGACAGCGAGGTCACCGCGACCAGCACGTCATCCGCTGCCAGGCCAGGCTGCATCTGCATGCTGTGAATGAAGTGGCTGAGCGCGTGGTGATGAACCATCACGCCCTTCGGCTGTCCCGTCGAACCGGAGGTATAGATGACGTAGGCCAGGTTGTGCCCGCGTACGTCCACGTGCGGCGAGTGCGACGATTCGTCGTCAAGGTCCAGTGCATCCAGCGCCAGCACCGGCAGGGTCTGCCCGTTCGCGTTGAAGCGCTGTGCAACTGCTCTTTGCGTAAGCAACAAGCGCACGCCGCTATGGGCCAACATGTACGCCAGACGCTCCGCCGGATACTGCGGATCAAGCGGCACATAAGCACCGCCCGCCTTCACGATAGCCAGCAACCCGACCAGCATCTCCAGCGAACGCTCCAGGCCGATACCGACCTTCACCTCGGGTCCAACGCCCAGGCGCACCAGTCTGTGCGCGAGCCGGTTGGCCCGTTCGTCGAGTTCGCGGTACGTGAATGTCTGGTCGCCGAATACCAGCGCGAGCGCATCCGGCGACTTTATCGCCTGGCGTTCGAACAAACGGTGCACCGGCTCCCCCCGCGCAAACGTCTGGTCGTTGCGGCCCCACGCCAGGAGTTGCTGTCGCTCGCGATCTCCCAGCAGTGGCACCGCACGCGTGTCCGGCCGGCTCGCGATGGTCTCCAGCACAGCAACATAACTATCGAGCAGGCGTGTAGCCGTGGCCGGGTCGAAGAGATCGGTTGCGTAGTTCAGCGCGATCCTGAGGCCATCGCCATTCACCGATACATCCAGCGACAAGTCGAACTGCGCCGTTCCCGTACCGCCCGTCAGCGTGCTCACTTCAATACCGGGTAGTTCGACTTGCGCACGCGGCTCTGCGCTGTAGTTGAACATCGCCTGGAAGACAGGTGTGTGGCTGATGCTGCGTTGCGGCTGCAGCAATTCAACCAGCTTCGCAAACGGCACACCGGCATGCGCCTGCGCGCCGGCCATCCGGTCGCGTACCTCGGCGAGCAGAGTGCTGAACGGCGCGGTCCGGCGCGTGGCCATGCGGATGACCAGCGTGTTGACGAAGAAGCCGATCAACGGCTCGGTCTCAAGGCGGTCACGGCCTGCTACGGGCACGCCGACACGGATGTCGTCCTGTGCGCTATAGCCCTGCAGCAGCGTGCCATAGGCAGCAAGCATGGTCATGAAACGCGTGGCGCCATGCTCGCGCGAGCGTTGTTCAAGGGCATCGGTCAACTCGACACCGAGCGATCGTGCAACGACCGCGCCTGCACCGCTGCGTGCCCCATGACGTATCCGGTCGACAGGCAACGCAAGCAGTGGTTGTTCATCGCCGAGCTCTTGCTGCCAGTACGCGTAGTGGGTATAGAGTGCGGCTTCGTTGCGGGCGTTGCGCTGCCATGACGCATAGTCCCCGTACTGGATCGGCAGCGGCGCCAGATCGGCCGCTTCGTTGCGGCTCGCCGCGCTATACAGTTGAGAAAACTCACGCAACAGGATGCCCTGCGACCAGGCGTCAGACACAACGTGCGGCATCGCAAAATGCAGCACGGTTTCATTCTGTGCAAGTGTCAGCAACGTGACGCGCAGCATCGGACCATGTTCGAGATCGAAGGGCTCGCGGCCCAGTTCAAGCACGCGCGCGTCGAGTTCGTCCGGACCAACAACGCTCTCCTCGCGCCAGCCATAACGCCCGTGGGATCCATCGTGTACTGTGTTATCGACGACTTGCCATGGTTGACCATCCTCTTCGACGAAACGCGTACGCAGGCTTTCATGCCGCTCAAGCAAGCGATCCAGCGAAACGCGTATCGCTTGCCGGTCGAGCGCACCACGCAGGTTCACGGCGCCGGTAATGGTGTAAGCGGCGCCGTACGGTTCGAGCTTCCACAGGAACCACAACCGCTCCTGCTCGTGCGTCAGCGGAATGCGAGCCGCGGCATCTCGGGGTGAGATAACGTCTGCCGTACGCGTCTCGTGCAACGCCAGTTCGGCCGCGAGACTTTCAAGCACGGGGTGCAGGAACAACGTCTGCAGCGAGACATCGCGGCTCAGTTCCTGACGGATACGCGAAGCCACACGCATCATCAGCAACGAGTGACCACCGACCTCGAAGAAGTTGTCGGTCATGCTCAAACCGTCACGACCCAGCACCGACTGCCAGATCGCCAGCAACGCCGCTTCCAGTTCCGTGCGCGGCGCCATGCGCTGGCGTGCCGCTTCCACACCCGGTTCGGGCAACGCCGCACGATCCACCTTGCCGTTCTGCATCAGCGGCAAGTGTTCCATCCATACCAGCGCCGACGGCACCATATAACCCGGCAGACGGCTCTGCAGGATACGGCGCACGGTGGCGTCATCGGCGTCCCCAACCACGTAGCCCACAAGCCGTTTCGCATCACCTTCGCCGCGCAAGGCAGCAGCGGCTGCCTGCACCCCGGGCGCTTCACGCAGCACCGCCTCGATCTCGCCCAACTCGATGCGGTACCCGCGCAGCTTCACTTGCTGGTCCATCCGCCCAAGGAAGTCGATGCTGCCATCCGGGCGGCGGCGGCACAGGTCTCCCGTTCGATAAAGCCGGCTGCCGGCAGAACCATTGGGATCGGGAACAAACCGCTCGGCGCTCAGCCCGGCACGCCCGAGATAACCTCGCGCCAGCGTATGCCCACCGATGCACAACTCGCCCAGCGCGCCCGCCGGCGCCTCGTTGCCGTCGGCGTCGCAGACATGAACCGAACGCGACGGATAAGGACCGCCAATCGATACGATCGCCTGTTCCTCGTCCTGAGCACGGGTTTCGCGATACATGCAGGCGATAGTCGTTTCTGTCGGACCGTACAGGTTGTCGAGCCGGATGCCCCCTAGCGGACCGTTGCGCCATTGCCGCAATGCGTCGCCGGGCAACCCTTCGCCGCCCACCGTGATCTGCCGTAATGCGGAGAGCGAAGCCGCGGGCGGCGGCTCCCGCAGCCACTGTTGCCAGTACGCCGTCGGGATGCGCGCGAACGTCACCCTCTCATCAATCAGATGACGGCTGGTGGTCTCAGGGTCCCAGAGTTGCGGGCCGCGCATCTCGACCTGACCGCCGCTCAGCAGCGCGGGCAGGAGTTCGTGCAGGGCGACGTCGAAGTTGATCGTCGATGATTGCAGCACCTTGTCGGCCGCACTGATGCGATACGTGCCGATGAAGTCGTCCAGATGCTGACTCAGGGTGCCGTGGTTGATCGCCACGCCCTTTGGACGCCCCGTCGAGCCCGACGTGTAGATCACGTAGGCCAGTTGTTCCGGATGAATCGATGCAACGAACGCGGTATCGGCTTCGGGTTCGCCTTGCTGCGGCCGGTCATCGGCCACGTGAATCGGCTCGCGGCCACGCAGCAATTCACCCAAACGCTCAAGCCCCGTCTTGTCGACCAGCACCCGTACGATCCCGGCGTCGTCGAGCATCGCGGCAAGCCGTTCGAGCGGATAAGCCGGATCGAGCGGCACGAATGCCGCGCCCGATTTCAGCACCCCAAGCACCCCCGCAGCGAGCGCGGCCGAGCGTTCCACGCACAGGCCAATGCATTCGTCAGGACGAACGCCGACCCGTTTCAAGCGGTGCGCAATGCGATTTGTCCAACGCTCGAGTTCGCCGTACGAAAGCCGGTCGCCCTCGCAATGCAGCGCAGGCGCAAGCGGATGTTTCGACGCCTGCCGGCTGAAACGCGGACCGACCGGTTCGAATGCCGTGCTTGCCACGGTCCGCTCCGTCGCGCCATGCGCGCCATCGCGGCTTAGTGCAATCTGTGCCAGCGGCTGGTCCGCTGCTGCGCTCACTTGCCCCAGGATTTCGACGTAGTGCGCAAGCATCTGCCTGACGATGGTTTTGTCGAACAGGTCAGTTGCATAGTTGAACGACAACCTCAACTCATCGTCGCGCTCGACAGCGTTCAGCACCAGGTCGAAGCGTGCTGTCGGCACGTCGTTCGCCACTTCCGACACGCGCAGTCCTGCCACGCTGATGTCCGTATGCTGCCCGCGCGTGTGATTGAACATGACCTGGAACAGCGGCGTCTGCCCGATGCTGCGTTCAGGCTGCAGTGCCTCGACAAGCTGGGCGAACGACAACGCATCGTGACGATGCGCTTCAAGCACGCGCTCGTGAAGCCGGCTTAGCAACGTCCCGAACGATGCAACGCCGGTGAGGTCCGCGCGGATCACCAGCGTGTTGACGAAGAAGCCGATCACCCGTTCCGTTTCAAGCCGGCTGCGCCCAGCGACCGGTACGCCGATACGCAGGTCCTTCTGACCGCTGTAACGCGCGAGCAAAACCGCATAGGCCGACAACAGCAGCGTGAACAGGGTCGTATGGTGACTGGCCGCCGCTTGTTTAAGCGACCGGGTCTGAACGGCGTCCAGCGTGACGCTGACGCGCGCGCCGCGGGCATTGCGCGTGGTCTGCGCGCTCGCGCGGCTCTTTACGACCGGCAGTTCGAGCACGGGCTGCGTCCCGCCCAGTTGCTTGACCCAGTAAGCGAGATGCGGATCGTTCCGGCTGTCTTCCGACCATTCCCTCTGCCACGCGGCGTAGTCGCCGTACTGCACCGCCAATGGCTCGGCTACCAGCGCCCCGGCGCTGCACAGTTGTTCATAGGCCGCGATGAATTCATCAAGCAGCAGCTTGACGGAAGCATGGTCGGAGATGATGTGATGCATCGACACGTGCAGCACATGTGAGCCGGCCGCCTCACTCAGCAGCGCGACCCGCAGGAGCGGCCCACGCGTGAGGTCGAACGGTTGCAGCGACAGCGCTTGCAAGCGTACTTCAAGCGCGCTCGCGTCCGCCGGGTTGATATCGGTCCAGCCGTAGCCAGTTTCGCCCACGACCTGCCACGCCTGTCCATCGGCTTCGACAAAACGCGTGCGCAGTACTTCATGCCGCTGCACCACATGCGCCAGCGCGGCACGGAGCTTCTCACTCTGCAGCCCCCCCTCGAGCCTCAGTGCACCCGACAGGTTGTAGCTGGCGTCGTCCGGATCGAGTTGCCACAGAAACCATAAGCGCACCTGCGCGGGCGACAGCGGAAAGCGCGCTGAACGCCCCTCAAGCGCGACAATGGGCAACTGCTCGCCCGACATGCCGCGCTCACGCAAACGCAGACGGAAAGCGGCGCGTTTTTCAGGCGGCAAGCTCGCATACGTTTGAGCGACAGCCTGCAGCCCGCCGGGCGCAGGCGTCGCCGCGTGCGCTTCCGGTACTGCGCCTTGCAGCTTCACGGCAGCCGCTTCAGGCATGTTCTTGCGAGCCTGCCGCTTCAGGAACGGACAGGCATCCTGCGCGGCGACGTTATGGTCGTCGAGGAAATACTGCTTCCATTCAAGGTTGCCTGCATCGCCGTAAAAGCCCAGGTCCGGATGTGCCGGCGTTTCGTCCCAGGTTTCCAGACGCTTGCGAACCTGGTTGCGCGCCTCGCGGCCAATGACCTTGTTGGTAATCGTATCCACAAACACACTGCGAGGCTGGAACAGCAGCACCATGCCCGGGCCAAGGTTGCGGCTATGGCGCAAACGGAATGAAGGACACGCGCAGACAACGAACATCTGCACGCCCGCGAATGAAAACTCCCACTCTTCGTGCGACGGCTCGGGCTGCTGGTCGGCAGCGGGATCGGGGTCGACATCGTGAAGGTGCTGGAGCGTTTTCCAGAATAGTTCGTGATACTCATCGTGTGAAAGCGGAACGGCGTCCGGTTCAAAAAACACCGCGATGTTGTTCTTGCGGTACTGCGGCAGCGAAGCCAGTTCCGCGAAAGTCCGCATGGTCGCCGCGAGATCGCAGATGTCCTTTTCCTTGCCGCTGACGAACGAGTAGAACATCTCGCCGCGCCGTTCCGCCGTGGTACCGAAGAAACACGGATAGGCCGGATGCATCACCTGCTCGCGCAAGGTCTCATACGACACGTCCAGCCATGCCGGCAAATGCACCGCCGAACCGGTCAGGCGCCCCGCAATGATGCGGCTTTTCCAATCACCCGGATCGAACTCGGGCGCCGCGCCCGCGGACTGCGCCGCATCGGGCGCTCGTGCCGGTCTGGCGGCATTTTGCTGCGTCATCTCTTCGTTTGTCAGCATCTTCATTCCTCTCGCTAGTCACGCAACTTCGCACCCGACTTCGCCCTGGTGTCCAGGTGTCCGCGCGCTGCGCGGCACGTTCGACGGGCGAGCCGATACCGGCCCTGTCATGGGTGCCGGACCTATCCGTGTTTTTTGTGGGGAGAACCGGCGCCTTCGAGCGAGGCGCCTGGACAGCGAAGTGCATTGCACTCCGCCGGATGCTGCTTGATGCCGCTTTGCTACCGCTCAAGCGCGGCTAGCGCGCCGCGTGTGCCGTGGCATCCAGCTCGGCGACGAGCGCCTGCACCCAGTCGTCCGGGATGATCGGCTGGTGGTACGTGCACTCACCCGATACCACGGTCGAACCATGCAACCGGCCGTCGGGAATCAGGACCATGTCCCCCTGATGCATCTTGAGCTGCATGCCGACGTTGCCCCAGAACAGCATGTCGCCTTCCTGGATCGTGACAAGCCGATGGTCGTTATGCACATGCGTCGTCGAACACATTTCATGCGGCTCGATGAACGTCTCGCGGTCAATATCCGGACATTCCGCATCGATCCGCTGACTGATGCGGCGCGCGAATTCGCAGTATTGAGGGATCGCACCCAGCCATTGCAATTGCTCGCCGAGATCCCAACGGCCGCGCTCCGCCAGACGTTCACCCGCTGCCGCACCCGCCACGCACTGCTCGAACGCGGTATCGCCAAAACGGTCCGCCACGGTTTGCAGCGCTGTTGCGAATCGCGCGGTCAATGCAGTCTTGCGCGCCTCGGCTTCACCGGGGCGACGACCCGCCGGCTGCAGCCACGCGCACGCACGTTCGAGCGCCAGACCGAAAGCCAGCCACTCGGCTTCGGCCGCAAACACCGCGCCGGTCAGCGCAAACACGCGATCCGGACGCCGTGCAAGCGCATACAGCAGATTGGTCTTCGCCATGCTCGTCGGCAAATAGAACTGCCAATACGCGTGCTGCTGGCGAGTCACGCCACACATGGCCGCTACGCGCTGCAGCAACGCGTCGTCGGGAAGGTCGCCATCGAGCGCCGGCCGCGCTTCCGGCGGCAACGCATCGAAATAACCATTCGCCGCCGCCCGCGCCACCGCGCGCCGCTTCGACGGCGCGAGCGCCCAGCGCTGGACCATGATGAAGCGCAGTCCTTCTTCCAGATAGTCGTTGCGCATCAGGCGCGCAAACGTTGCGTCCCAGAACGTGCTTTCGTCGTCGATGATGCGGGCAAGCCGCGCACTCGCCGTGGCCACGCTTTCTCCCGCCGGCGACGTTCCACGCAGATACGAGAACGCATACGCTTCGAGAAACGGTGCGAGTTGTGCGCCGAGCGTCCTGACGTCGTCGCGATAGAACTCCGTGAAGCGCTGCCAGTCCGCGGCCTCGCCGCTGCGCGGCATGCGCGCGGCCTCCAGCTCGTAGATCGACAGCAGCGTCCGGTTCGACGCCAGCGAAGGCAGGCGGCTGACGTTGTCGGCACGCACCGGCTTCATGAACTTGAGGAATTCGAAATCTTCCGGGCGCAATGGCCGGCGATGATAGTCGTCGTCGAGCAGCAATTCATCGACGGTGGCACTGCGAAACGGATGCGCGGCCGCGAACTGCCTGATCAGCGCCACGAACTCCTCGCTTCGTCCGGCAAAGGGTTCGAAATCAAACAGCGCAGGATAAGAAAACGTCATGAATGAAAGCTCCTTGGACCGGCCGCGCCGGCGGAATCAATGGATGCTGTGCGGAAAGCCGCGCCCGGAATGCCGGCATGAGCAAGCGGATTGGCGGGGGCTGCGCAGGTTGATGCTGACGCCAACGAAGTCACGATCGCGTCGATCAATTCGGCGCGTGCCGTATCGATGAAAAAATGGCCGCCGTCGAAAACACGCTGCGTAAAGCCCGCCGACGTCTCGTGTGCCCACGCCGACAGGTAATCGGATTGTTCGGATAACGTATCGTTCCGGCCACCCAGCGCGAGCAAAGGACAAGCGAGCGGCGCTCGCAATGCATTGTCCGGACGAACGTACGTGGCGCACAAATGAAAGTCAGCACGCAGCACGGGTAAAGCCAGATCGAGAAAGCCGCGGTCTCCGAGCAGTTCTTCGGGCGTGGCGCCAAGGCGCCGCAGTTCGGCGATCATCGCTTCGTCCGGGCAATCCAGCCATGTCGCATCGGGCGTCCGGCAGGCCGGCGCCGCACACGCCGCCGCCCCGAACCACAAGGGCGTGAGACCGTGAGTGCGGCGCAGCCGGTGCGCCATTTCGAGGCCGGTCAACGCGCCCATGCTGTAGCCGAAGATCGCGAACGGTCCGTCAATCACTCGCAGGGCTTCGCGCTCCAGTGCGTCCGCAACCTCAGGCCAACGATGCAGCGCCGGCTGCGCGCGCTTCACGCCATGGCCGGGAAGGTCGAGGGCGTGAACGCGTATCCACGACGGCAGCAGTGCGCCCCACTGCCGATAAACCGCCGCGCTTGCTCCGGCGAACGGCAGGCAGATCAGCGTGACCTTCATCCGCAACCTGTCTCAGGCCGCGTTGGCGCTGGCGTCGGCAGCCATCGCCTGACGCAGGCTGAGCGGGCGCATATCCGTCCACACTGCGTCGATGTACGCGAGGCAATCGTCCTTCTTGCCGGTCTTGCCCACGGCAGTCCAGCCTGCGGGCAGCGCCTTGTAGTCCGGCCAGATCGAATACTGTTCCTCGTGGTTCATCACAACGTTGTAGGTCGTGTTTTCGTCGCCCCAGCTCATTGAAATCTCCTTAATACGAATGAGAATGAATATTATTACAGTTTAAACCGTGTGATGCAGATATCTCTTGTCAGCGTGAGGGTGGCAGGCTCAGCGGCCCTCATCACCCGAACGCGAGCGCGCCCGAGTAGCCGTCCAGTTCGTCGAGACAGATAAAGCGCAGCTTTGGCGGAAGCTTCGCGCTTGTCGAGTCGATGATCACGTCGCTCGTCACATCGATGGATTTCAGCCCGGCGCCAATACCCTTGCCAGTCGCCTTCAACAGCGCCTCTTTCACCGTCCAGCAGCGATAAAACTCGCCTGTGGACCCTATCCACCGCGCCTCTTCCGGCGCGCAAACCAGGTCGAGCAACGCGCGCCAGTCGAGAGCCGGATCGATCGCCTCAATGTCCACACCCACCGTCCTGAGCGCCGATACAGCCACCAGGACACGCTCGCCCGAATGCGACACGTTGAACGACACCCCGGGATGCGCGACCAGCGACGGCCGCCCGAACGGACCCACTTCGAACGCCAGTTGCGCCGGATCGCAGTCCAGACGCGCGCCCAGAATTCCCCGCAAGACGGAGCGCGCAACGGCGAAACGCACCCGGTCGGCCTGCTGCACGTAACGCCCCATCCGCTCGATCTCGCTCGCGGCAAGGTAGCCGCACGCGCCCGCCGGATCGATCCCCAGGTCGAGTTCCACGCGCCATAAGCCGACATCGGCGGGCCAGCGTCCGGCGGTCGGGATCGGGATCGGGATCGGCACGGGGGTCATCGACGGCAAGTTTTAAAAATTGTGAACAGGACCGAAGCATAGGCATCTGCCATGACAAAATCAAGTTATTGAGAATCATTTGCAATACGGCGAGAATTTCGCGATCATGGATACTTTGAGAAAGCCCGGACCTTCCGATGGAAACAATGAACCCCGGCGTCGGTGTCGACGCCCTGAACGTGTTGATGACACGCCAGTCGTACTGGCCGCTGGCCGAGCCCGCGCCGGACGATTCCCAGCTTCAACAGATTTTCGATGCCGCCCTGCGCGCGCCCGACCACGGCGCATTGCGGCCGTGGCGCTTTATCCTGATCCGCGGTAACGCGCGGCTGAAACTCGGCGAGTTGCTGGTAGACCTCGCCTCTGCCCGCTCGCCCGGCGAACCGCGTTCGGCGCATGAACATCGCGGCCGCCGTGCGCTCGCGGCGCCTGTCGTGATTGCGCTGGTGGCGTCGCTGGCACGCGAGACGAAGGTGCCTGAAGTTGAGCAGTTGCTCTCCGTTGGCGCTGCGGCCATGAACATGCTGAACGCAATTCATGCGCTCGGTTTTGGTGGTTTCTGGGCGACCGGAGCGGATAGTTACGAGCCGCAAATGCATCGCGCGCTCGGGCTGGAGGAACGTGACCGGCTGCTTGGATTCCTGTTTGTCGGCACGCCGCCTGACGGCGTGCGTGCGGTCGAGCGGCCGTCCAGCGACCGCTATGTGACCGAGTGGCTCGAAGCCACCGTTTAAGGCATGGCAGACAGAATTTGCACGATGCAAACAGCGGCGCCCACGCCGCGTTCGTTCGTGCTCCTATTCCTCATCGGCTTGAGAGGACGGCCGGCGCTTGCCATTCGGCGGGCCGCTCCAGCGTGGCCGCATCTTGCCTGCCCGCCCCATGCCCTCTCGCTCTGAAACGGTACTTACCATGCCCACGGGTTTATTGACTGAGAGCTTGCTGACGCAGACATCGAAGCAGACATCGCGGCGGGATTTTATCGATGACCTCGATACCCCGGCCCAGCCCGGCGATGACGAAACACCGCCGCAGTTCCTGCCGCTTCGCATGAACGAAACGCTGTCGCTCAGTCCGTGTACGCCGGCACCGGGCGAGATTTTCGTGTTCCGGTTCCGCAGTCAATGGCAGCGAGTGAGTGCGCACGATTCGGCGCGTTGGCTGACGCAGGACGAAACCCGGCGAGCGGCGTTGTTGCCGAGTCCCGCGTTGCGGTACCGGTATATATCGAGCCGGGCGGTGCTGCGGCTGGCAGTGGCCCGGATGCTCGGATGCCAGCCCGATGCAGTCGATCTGCGCGACGACGCGCGGGGCCGGATGTTTGCGCAAGACCCTGCAGGGGATGCTGTTTTATGTGCCGACATAGCCTATGCCGGCGTGTGGATCATGCTTGGCATCAGCGCAAGTTACGTGGGTTTGGGAACGTCGCTGCCTTCGTACAAGATGGCGGCCGACGACGATACCCCGCCGGAAGGCGGGGTATCGAGCCAGATCTCACCGCCCCCGGATAACCTGCTCTTCAGCAAGCAGCGGGCGCGCGACAACAGCTTGCTTAGCGCGGCCGGACATCGCACGGCTATCGATCATTCCAACCTTGCGTCCAGTGAACCCGCCCCGGCTTTGGTCAGCGTGACCGGAGGCGAACCCTGGCATGTCTTTGACCTGCCTATGCCTGGGCAGCTCTGCGCGTCGGTATGCAGCGCGACGCCGCTAAGCACCATTCTCGCTTTTGGGTGGAGCAAGCGTAACGACGCTTAGTGATACTTAGCTATGCTCAGGTCCCTGACGTTCCGGCAATGCCTTGTTGTGCATGCTCGCGTGCCAACGCGTCTTCCCTGGCTTTCTTGCTCGCCATGTGGTGACCCACGATGCACCCTCCGGCTGCGCCCAGCACTGCATGGCCTTTACCGACATAGTGACCGGCCACGCCGCCCACGACAGCGCCCTTCAGGCATCCTGCAGCCTGAACCTGGGCAGCGAAGCTGGCTGCTGAAAGCGCGACGGCCAGCATTGCGATTTTCACTTTCATTGACACCTCATTCCTTGTCGGGGCGATCCTTAAGGTCCTTAAGGTAATTAAAGTCGTCAAGGTCCGCCCGGGTTCTTGGTCAAGCAACTTTGTAAGCTCGCCGTTAGCGCCACGCATCCGGACTGGCGCTTAACGCACATGGCGCATGGAATGCAAATGCTTCATCCCTGCGCCACGGCTAATCAATGGGGTCGGCAAACCCACATTTCAAGCCGGATCAAAGCACTCCCGGCCATGAACGCAAGCCCAACCAACCTGCCACACCCGCGACCACGGTGCTCGATCAATAGAATCACGACGGATCCCCACGCCGCCTTCCATACCCCTCGCGCGAACACCGTGCACAGAGCCCGCCGGGAAGTTCTGCCGGAGGAATCGCGTCGATGGTGACCGCCAATGTGCCAGAATACAAACTGTAATAGATAAAAACAGGGGTCCACATGGAGTTGATGCTTGAACGGCTGTCGGAGTCGGTCGCCTCGGCTGAAAACCTTGAGCAGCTCGCGAGGCCGTTGCTGGAAATGCTCGAACTGGTCAGCGGCCTTGAGTCCTTGTACCTGACCTCTATCGATGAAGAGGCGGGGGTGCAGTCCGTCGACTATGTCAGGAACGCGGGTGAACTTTTTATCCCCGAGGGACTGTCCGTTCCATGGTCCGATACCCTGTGCAAGCGCTGCCTGGAAGAAGGACGCCGGTTTACGTCCAACGTAAGCGAGATTTGGGGCGATTCGCAAGCTGCCAGGGATCTCGGGATCCAGACATATGTCAGCGCGGCCATTCGCGCCAGTAATGGCTCGGTGATCGGGACCTTGTGTGGCGCAAGCAAGCGTAGCCAGACGGTTGGGCCGGAGGCGCTGAGCACCTTAAACGTATTTTCGAAGCTGATCGGCCAGCACGTTGAGCGAGAACGATTGGTTGGCGAGTTGAGGCGATCGAACGAATACCTCGCAAACTTCGCTTTGACTGACTCCCTGACCGGCTTGCCCAACAGGCGGGCGCTGCATGACGAGCTAGGCAGGCTATTGGCGCGAGCGGCGAGGGACGGATCGTACGTCATCGTCGGAATGATCGACCTCGACGACTTCAAGCGCGTGAACGACTCATATGGGCACGTAGCGGGTGATCGCTTCCTGAGCGAATGTGCACAACGCCTCGCTGGAATTACGCGCGACACGGACATGCTGGCGCGGGTTGGCGGTGATGAATTCGCCCTGGTCGGGCCTGGCCCTGTCGCTGCAAAGAAGGCGCACAGCGCAGCGGATCAATTGCAAAAACGTGCTTCCGAGGTGACTTGCGGTCTCTACACGCTCGGCGGCAGGAGCGTCGAATACGCCGGCGTGAGCGCTGGCGTGATCGCCGTCAGGCTGATGTCCGTCGATCAGGCGCTAGAGTTGGCGGACGCCGCAATGTACAGCGAAAAACGAAGGCGCAAGCAATCTGTCCCGCGCGGTGAATGAGTGATCGGCTGGGACCAGTCGGCTCCGCTGTCCATGCGTATTACGATCCGGGTAACCCGTTGCGCCCGGTTCTGGATCGAGCGACGTTTGATCTGAATGACGCCATAATTCTGGCACTTTTGCCGCTGTGCGGTATTCTCTCTAACCCGACTTTACGGTTTTCAACTTCCCGGTTTTCCATATGAGCACAATCCTCGAAAGTCTTCCGATCGGCCAGAAAGTAGGTATTGCATTTTCCGGCGGACTCGACACCAGCGCTGCACTCCACTGGATGCGGATCAAAGGCGCTGTCCCTTACGCGTATACGGCAAACCTCGGCCAGCCCGACGAAGACGACTACGAGTCCATTCCGCGTCGGGCGATCCAGTATGGCGCGGAAGGCGCGCGACTCATCGACTGCCGGGCCCAACTCGTCGCGGAGGGCATCGCCGCCCTGCAGTCCAGCGCGTTCCACATCTCGACAGCCGGGGTAACCTACTTCAATACGACTCCGATCGGCCGCGCCGTGACCGGCACCATGCTGGTTGCCGCGATGAAGGAAGACGGCGTCAACATCTGGGGCGACGGCAGCACGTACAAGGGCAACGACATCGAGCGTTTCTACCGGTACGGCCTGCTGATGAATCCGGATCTGAAAATCTATAAGCCGTGGCTCGACCAGTCGTTCATCGACGAGCTGGGCGGCCGCGCAGAAATGTCGGAGTTCATGCGCCAGTCGGGGTTCGATTACAAGATGTCGGCGGAGAAGGCCTATTCCACTGATTCGAACTTGCTGGGTGCGACGCATGAAGCAAAGGACCTCGAGAGCCTCGAAAGCGGCATCAAGATCGTCAATCCCATCATGGGCGTCGCGTTCTGGCGTGACGATGTGCCCGTCGCGAAGGAAGAAGTGACGGTCCGCTTCGAAGAAGGCCATCCGGTCGCGCTGAACGGTGTCCAGTACACGGATGCCGTCGAGCTGCTGCTGGAAGCGAACCGCATCGGCGGGCGCCATGGGCTCGGCATGAGCGACCAGATCGAGAATCGGATCATCGAGGCAAAGAGCCGCGGGATCTATGAAGCCCCCGGCCTCGCGCTGCTGTATATCGCGTACGAACGCCTTGTCACGGGCATCCACAATGAAGACACCATCGAGCAATACCGCGAGAATGGCCGGCGTCTCGGCCGTCTGCTGTATCAAGGCCGCTGGTTCGATCCGCAGGCGATCATGCTGCGTGAAGCGGCACAGCGTTGGGTGGCGCGCGCGATCACGGGCGAGGTCACTATGGAACTGCGCCGCGGCAACGACTACTCGATCCTGAGCACCAAGTCGGCGAATCTGACGTACCAGCCGGAGCGGCTGTCAATGGAGAAGGTTGAATCGCCCTTCTCGCCGCGCGATCGGATCGGCCAACTGACAATGCGTAATCTGGACATCACCGATACACGCGCAAAGCTGCTGATCTACTCGGAGACGGGATTGCTGGCACCGAGCGAGACTCTGGCGCTGCCGCAACCGAAGGACGATAAGCAATAAGTCGAGTGGATCATGGTCGGACGAATACTCCGTCGTCCGACCGGCTGTCCTGCTTCCCGCGCACACGCTGTTGCGTTCCGCATGCAAGGGCTCGACAGCTTACGCGGCGCTCCTCAGCGAAGTGCAACCTCTACCGCCTCGTCAATCTGCAGCGCAAAGCGTGCGTCGACATCCGGCACCGTGAAGCCAATTGACAGTTCCAGATACGCGTCGCCCAGCACCAACTGAACGAATGTCGCTGCCCGCAATGCAGCAGTCGATTCGTCAAAACGCTTTCGCAGAATTTTCGCGGCAAAGGCACGCACGACCTTTGCACCGTTTTCGAAAAACACCTGGCCAAGTTCCGGAAGACGCTCGGCCTCAGCAACGATAGCCCGGTAAAGCCGCAGATAATCCGGCGTAATAAGGCTTCGTGCCAGCAACCATCCCAACTCGCGCAACTCGACTTCAGGTGCGCCATCGGCTTGCTCGCCCTGAGCGCTGGCAAGCAGCTCGCCCACCTCAGCGCACATCGCGCTCACCAGACCCACGAAGAGCGCCTCCTTCGACTTGAAGTGGCGGTAGACCGTCTGTTTACCGACGCCGGCGGCCGAGGCGACATCGTCCATCGTCGCCAAACCGAAACCCTCACGTAAGAAAACGGTTTTCGCGCCGTCGAGGATTGCAGACCGCTTGCGGCATTGCAGCGGGCTCAGGCCGGGGAGAGAAGAAGTATCCATGCAAGATAAATAACAGATCGTTGAGTAGTTGACAAGACTGGTCAGTCTCGTTTAGATTTGCGGAAACGAGACTGATGAGTCTCGTTTGTATGACTATTCGACTTCGTAGCCAATCATTGGAGAACGCTTTGAAACTGTTCCTTACAGGTGGTACTGGCTTCATCGGGCAAGCGGTCGCGCGCAAGGCAATCAGCCTCGGCCATCAAGTGACGGCGCTGGTGCGCGATGACAACTCGGCGGCTGCCATCGCGCTTGCACGTCTCGGTGTGGCACTGCATTCCGGCGACCTGCGCGAGCCACAGTCTTTCGCTGCGACTGCCGGTGCCGCTGATGGTGTGGTGCACACCGCTTCGACCAACGATGCTTCCGCCGGTGCTGCCGATGAGGCCGCGGCTGTAGCGATGCTTTCGCATTTGCATCCGGACGCGGCGTTTGTCTATACGTCGGGCACCTGGGTCTACGGCAATACGGAGGGGGAGTCCGCGACTGAAGCATCGGCGCTGAACCCGACACCACTCATCGCCTGGCGGCCCGCAGTGGAGCAACAGGTGCTGGCGCTGGCAGCACGCCACTCGATTGCCGCAGTGATCCTCAGGCCGGCGATGGTGCACGGCTACGGCGGCGGCGTCTTCGGCATGCTTGCCGGCATGGTCCGTCAGACCGGCAGTGTGAGAGTCGTCGGCGATGGTCGCAACCATTGGCCTGCCGTTCACGTCGATGATCTCGCCACGGCCTACCTGAGCGCGGTGGAGCGGGCGGCAAGTGGGGACGATCGAGTCGCGGGACAGATCTTCAACGTGGTCGCGGAAGATGCCGTTGCCGTTGCCGAAATGGGTGAAGCAATTCGGGCCTCGGTCGGCGCCGATCGCGTCGAACCCGGGCCGCTTGACGATGCTCGCAAATCGCTTGGACCGTTCGCTGACGCACTGGCGCTCGATCAGACAGTAAGCGGCGAGCATGCCCGGCGAGTTCTTGCGTGGAAGCCCCATGGCCCCGGCCTGATTGCGGACCTCTCCGTACCAAAGCACTTTCAGCAAATCGACGGAGCATGACCATGGCGTGGAACAGTGCATCTTTCGAGTCGATTTCCGCGATGATCGTCGCGGTTCTGTTCGCGGTTGCCGGAATGGTCAATCTCGCAGGACTCGGCGCGGTGAAGCGCGACTTCGCGCGCTGGGGTTACCCGGCATGGTTTCGTTTGCTCTGTGGCGCTCTTGAGTTGTTGTCTGCGGCACTTCTTTTTGGACAACAAACCAGGGTTCTGGGCCTGACGCTGGCCGGTGCGATCATGGTCGCCGCGCTCTTCACGTTGCTACGAAACCGGGAGCCGTTCGGGCATCTCGCCCCGGCGCTGATCTTCTCGGCGCTCGTTGTGGTTACTGTGGCGCTCCGCGGTTGAGGCTTGCTCGCCACCAGGCGAGTGAGCCCGGACGCTAACAAGCCGCGCGGCAATCCGTGCTGCATGAACTTGAAAAATACGCACATGGATAGCGGCATTGGAGCAACTCCAATTTGATCACGCGCGTCATGTGTGCATTTTTTGTAGCGATGGATGGACGCTCCGGGTCGCCTGCCGCAGATCACCGCTTTACGTGCCACGAGAAGCGGCCCCTCATGCATGGGCAGCGGGTGGTCAGTTTCAGCAGCTCGACGTTTCAACAACAATCGTCGACAATTGCGATCTGTTAGTGCCAACATTGGCTCGACGGTGCGATTAGCCAATATATCCGTAAATATGCTCAGCGAACCGAACTGGAAGAGTCGATTGACGGCGAAGATGACTGAAGAGTTTCTCTGCATAGTGCCTCAGTCGGGGTATCGACTGGCAATGGCTGAGCCTATGGCAACAGAACGCCTGTTAACGGCGGATGCCTCAGCTGTCGAAATCGGAAATGCAATTCAAGGGGCTCTGGCGGAAAGCCGATTCCTGTCGCTCACGGAGGCTAACGCCTTGCGCCTGACGGCTGAATCCCGATACTCAGAGTGGGTGCAGTCACTGATGGATCGTTTCGCCTATAAAACAAGACGCGCGCTCTTCAAAAATATGAAGAGTTGCAGCATCGCAAGGTCCGCAGAACGACTGGTTTTTGTTCCAAGTCATCACGACAAGCTAGACAGTTGGAGCCGCTCCGTCGGCGATGGAATTGAGGATGTGGTCATTCCAGCGACGAGTAGTCCTTCCGAAATTGGTGCGGCACTGATTGCCGCATCTGGCCGTTGTACCTAGCGGCGCGAAAATCGCGGAGACTCGAACGACCGCCTCCCTGAAACGTAGATGTCTCTTCAGGGTCGCGTCCCGCCCGTCGTAACCTTGCGAGATCCATGCCACATGAACGCGGCGACCCGGAAAACCCTCTGACCATGAAAGAAAAGAAGAGACCTCATGCCGAGCCCTGAGCGAACGCGACCGGCTACGCTTGTCGACACTGTCTGGCGCATGGTGCTCCGCCTCGGATTCCGGCTCGCTCGCGCCTGGTGGCACCTTCGACGGCCTCGCCATGAGGGGGCCCTCGTAGCAATCTACGTCGGGCGGGCGCTGTTACCGGTGAAATCATCGTATCGGTCCGAGTGGAATTTTCCCGGCGGTAGTGTCCGGCCCGGTGAGACGCCCGATGCAGCGGCACAGCGCGAAATGGAGGAGGAGATTGGTCTCTCGTCGTACTCGTTACTGCCCGCAGGCAGCGCCTGCGGCATTTGGGACGGGCGAAGAGACCGGGTGCATTTCTTTGAGCTGCACCTCGATTGCATACCCGAGCTGCGGTTTGATAATCGTGAGATCATCGCCGCGCATCTGGCATTGCCGGAGGAATTGCAGGGCGTCGCGCTGACGCGGGCGGTCGCTGCGTATCTCGGCAGAGATCTCCGCTGTTAGTCGTCCCGTTTCCTTTCGGTACATCCCGACGGGATTGGTCTCGTGTGCCGGACCGCAGAGAGAGCCCGCGCACACGGTCCGTCGTCAGGCTGCGATCCGCTGCCGCTCACGGACATGCAGACGTGGAGTCCGTCCACATTATCAGTGAAATTCATACGCTCGCGTGGACTACGATAAACTAGCTACCGGCCCGGGAGAGAATTCTGCCATACGGGTCTACATCGACTTCAATTCATAACGTACCCATGTAGCTTTCCGAGAACCTCCCGACCGTTCATAACGGCGTCCCACCTGAGGGTTCTCGGGCATCGGTGCACTCGCTTGTTCGATATCCAGACAACGCGCTTCACCTGTCGACTTTTACAGACGCCATGCTTTGAAGCGTTGCGTTGTCGTCTTGTCGCACTTTGAGCCCGAGGGCTTCCAGTCGCCACATTCAGCACCTCGCGCCATTCACAGGCGCAGTGTTTTTTATTTGACCGCGAACACAATTAATGAAGATTCAATCACTCCGAGAGCAGTGGCTATCGACCCTCCCCGCTAACGTGCTTGCGGGCCTCACCTCGTCGTTCGCCCTCGTCCCCGAATGCATCGCCTTTGCGTTGGTCGCACATGTGAATCCTCTTATGGGACTTTACGGCGCCTTCATCATTTGTACACTGACCGCCATTTTTGGTGGCAGGCCTGGAATGATCTCGGGCGCTGCCGGCTCGATGGCTGTCGTTATCGTCGCGCTTGTCGTGGAGCACGGCACGCAATTCCTTCTCGCCACCGTCGTCTTGAGCGGTGCGCTGATGATGCTTTTCGGGCTATTGCGTCTGGGTAAGCTGATTCGGATGGTGCCGCATCCGGTGATGATCGGATTTGTGAACGGCCTGGCTATTATCATCGCCATGGCGCAACTGGAGCATTTCAAGCGCGCTACTCCCCAAGGTGAGGGTTGGCTGCAAGGGACATCGCTGGTGATCATGTGTGCATTGGTTGCGCTGACCATGTTGACTGTCTACCTTCTGCCTCGAATCACCAGAGCCGTACCGCCGGCCCTTGTCGCCATCGTGAGTGTCGGATTGCTCAGTCAGATAATGCATTTGCCCACGCGGACATTAGGCGACATGGCGCATATCGCAGGCGCCTTCCCGAGCTTTCACCTGCCGCAGATACCGGTTGACTTCGAGACTTTTCGGATTGTCTTTCCCTACGCCCTGCTGATGGCCATAGTGGGTTTACTGGAAACACTGCTTACTTTCAATCTTACCGATGAGATCACCGAGACCAGTGGACGGCCAAATCGCGAGTGTCTCGCACTCGGCATTTCAAATGTGGTTTCGGGCCTGTTCGGCGGCATGGGCGGTTGCGCGATGATCGGTCAAACCATGATCAACCTGAGTTCGGGCGGACGCAGCCGCCTGTCAGGAGCGACGAGCGGCATCATGATCCTTCTGTTCATCCTCTTCTTGTCCCCGCTCATCGAACGAATCCCCCTGGCCGCACTGGTCGGGGTGATGTTCGTTGTCGCCCAACAGACCTTTGCATGGGGATCGCTTCGGGTGCTTGGTAAAGTTCCCCACAACGACGCGCTGGTGATCATCGCCGTGACGGTCATTACCGTTTTTACCGACCTGGCAATTGCCGTATTGTGCGGCATCGTCATAGCCGCATTGAACTTCGCCTGGCAGCATGCACGCGAAATACGCGCCGAGATGAAAACCAGCAATGATGGTGCACGAACATATGTTTTGCATGGCACATTGTTCTTCGCGTCTACCGCAAATTTCCAGGACCTTTTCCATCCCCAAACCGATGCTGAAGAAGTCATTGTTGATTGCCAGCATTTGCACGTGGCTGACCACTCGGCGATAGTTGCTTTCGAAACACTGAAGGACCGCTATCAAAAGGCCGGAAGGCGTTTGCGATTTACGAACCTGTCGACGCGCAATCAACATATTCTCGAACGTGCCGGTGTTTCCTTGATCAACGCCTGACGCTGATTGAATCGCAAACCCTTGTGGCCCTTGCATTTCGAAAGCAGCCATTTCGAATGAGGCATGTCGAACCCGGCCAACCGCGTCGGACAGACACCGGCCACCCCAAAGCGGCCAATCCAAGTCCGTTCAAGTATGTCGGGTTATTTAATCTTTGATTTGAACCATGTGGTGCTTTCCGGGGAAAGCAAAAATAACCCGGCGACAGTTCCCGCAGCAGCGTTTATTAAACCCTCGACGTTGTTCTGCTCGGCGGATAGCCCGTCTGTAAACAGACGATAGAGGTTTATTATCAGGACGATTGCCGTCAAAAAAAGTGCGACGTTTCTTGCCCAAAGTTTTCCAGCCGAAATCCGCATGATGGTGAATGCATCGAGGATCAAAAGTGCCGAGAACAGCCCAAACACCGTGATCGCCCCTATCACTTCCGGGCGAGTACTGAAAGGCGGAACGCCCACTTGAAGACCGAAACGGACGAGAAAAACTGAGAACATAATCCAATAAACCGCGACTGCGGCTCGAACTGAGTTGGGAGTATTGTTGCCCGGGAAAAAGATGAATTTGGTTTTCGCTCTCAAACGAACCTCCGTCAATTTCAATATCAGGGCCGCCCAGTTTGGCGATCATAGTCCTCTTTCAAAGCTTTTTGTATCTGGACAGCCGCGGCTCTCGAGGTCGCTAGCACGCGGTCGCCTCAGCCGTAAGCTGACATCCGCAAATACAGTGTCGTGAGCAACCGGCAAGAGGCTTCCAGCGGGCGGATTACGGCTTACTGTCGAATGGCAGGAAAGGCCGGCGACCCGTCCGATAGTGTTGACCGGATGATCGATTCGCTGTCTGGCGGCCCGAGCTAACTGCCAGGTCGCGGGAAATAACGCGGGCCCGGGGGGCCCGCTGAGCTACAAGGCATGGCAGCGCGCTTCTGTCACAATATCGTTCTGCCGTTTCGCTGACGTGCCGCTGGCAACGCACCACAACTGACTTTCTCGTCAATGCGCATATTCGGAATAAGCCTTTACGTCATCATCGCCCTGTTCTTTGCCGTGCATGCCGTGCGCACCCAGCAGAACATGTACTGGATGCTGATCCTGTTTCTTTTCCCTGGCCTTGGCAGCGCGGTCTATTTCTTTGTCATTTATTTGCCGTCCCTTCGCCAGTCGCGTGGGGCAAGGGCGGCAACGAGGGCCATCTCTCAGCTTGTCGATCCCAACCGGGCGGTGCGCGAGGCGCGTACGGATTTCGATCGCGCGCCGACCGTCGCGCATCGCATGCGGCTGGGTGCGGCGCTGCTCCATGCAGGAAATGCCGCCGAAGCCCTGGAGCATTACCAAGCCGCGGTCAGTGGGCCGTTCGCATCCGATCCGGCTTTACTCCAAGGGCTGGCGCGTGCGCAGTTTGCCAACGGCAATGCTACGGCCACGCAGGACACGCTGGAAAAACTGTTCGCTGCCAATCCCCTCGCCCGCCAGCAACCGGAGCCTGCCTTGCTATATGCACGGGCCTTGGCCACGATTGGCGCACCGGGCACGCGCGCCGCGTTCGAGATGGCGCTCACCTGCGCAAGCGACGCTGCACCTCGTTGCCTGTACGCCGATTGGCTAGCGGCGCAGCCCGACGAGGCCGACCGCCAACGTGCGCGCGAACTTTATGCCGAGATCGTGCACGATGCCCGGCATTGGCCACGCCACGCTCGCGAACATAACAGCGAGTGGCTGCAACGCGCCCAGGCCTCCCAAAGCCGATAATCCACGGGCGCCCGCTGGCATGTAACACGACACGCAGCGGCCGCAGCAGCAGCTAAGTCGTGCTCTATTATTTTGTGTGATTGGGGTGATCTTCGAACGCGGAGACGATACCGTCGATCATTGCCGCGATGCGCGCGGTATGCCGAAGGTCTTGATGCGTGACGAGCCAGATTTCGTAGACCGCCCCACGTGCGGGTTCCGGCCATATCTGCACGAGGCCGTCGTGTTCAGCCAGATGTATCGGAAGCTCGCCGATGCCGATACCGGCCTTTACCGCGGTACGCAGCATGAGGCTGGAATTGAAGGTCGAAACAATGCGCCCCGCGTGTATTGGTTCGCCAGCAAGAGTCGGCAATGTCGGTGATCGATTACCGGTCCAGTTTCCCTGATAGACGACAAGATCGTGGCCCTCGAATGCGGAGCCAGCGGCGGGCTTGCCGTGCTGCTCAAGATATGCCTTCGATGCAAACAGCGCCATGGGCCAGCGAACCAGGCGCCGCGCGACAAGATCGGGATTTTCCGGCCTGACTGAGCGGACCGCGATATCCGCTTCACGCTTTGCCAGATTCAGCATGCGCGTCGACGTGTCCAGCAGGACGCGCACTTCGGGATGCGCGGCATGCAGGCGTTCAATGGCGGGCAGCAGGAATTCGAGCGCGATCGAATCGGTGCTGGTGACTCTTACGTCCCCCGCAAGCCGTGTATCCGTGCCTTGAGTTCGTCTGACGAGTTCGTTTGCGGAGTGTTCCATTTTCTCCGCTGATCTCAACG
Organism: Caballeronia udeis; assembly: GCF_044909315.1. GTDB lineage: Bacteria > Pseudomonadota > Gammaproteobacteria > Burkholderiales > Burkholderiaceae > Caballeronia > Caballeronia udeis_A. Next base: position 15,686 of record NZ_JBIYEB010000022.1, on the reverse strand, counting down.
CGGCCTCTCCTGCGGCGGTCAACACGTAACCCTCAGAGGTGCGCAGAAAGAGCGTTGCACGCAGCGCGTGCTCCAGTGCCGCAATGCGTCTGCCGACCGTCGCTTGATCGAGATTGAGCGTCCTGGCCGCGCCACGGAGCGTTTTTTCGCGCTCCACCGCGAGAAACACTCGCGCGTCGTCCCAGTTCATCGTGCCACCCTCCTGATGCAAATTTGCATCCCACGACATGAATAATGCTGCGTTTATTCATCAATGTCGATGCCTATACTGAGCTCAAGAGTTTCTCGTTCAATGATCCGCCCGGATCAATCGAGCCCCATCTATAGAAGGAGTGCTATCCATATCTGCTTCAACTTATCGTGTGCCTTCGTCCATGACGGCCATCGAGATCAAACAGCCCGGCGGTCCTGATGTTCTGGTGCCGGGTACGCGCCCGGTGCCGATGCCGGCCGCCGACGAGGTTCTGATCCGCATCCACGCGGCTGCCGTGAATGGCCCAGACGTTTTCCAGCGCAAAGGTCTTTATGATCCGCCTCCCGGCGCTTCGGACATTCCAGGGCTGGAAGTCGCGGGTCAAGTGGTTGCCGTTGGTTCCGACGTATCCCAATTCCAGATCGGCGAACTGGTGTGCGCATTGATACCCGGCGGTGGCTACGCAGAATACGCAGTCGCCCACGCTTGCAACACGATGCGTATCCCCAAGGGCCTGACGTTGGTGGAAGCGGCGGCCATGCCCGAAACGTTCATGACGGTATGGCTGAACTTGTTCCAGCGCGGCAAGCTGGTTGCCGGTGAATCGGTGTTGATCCACGGCGGCGCATCAGGGATTGGTACCACGGCGACCATGCTGGCGAAGGCATTCGGCGCTGCGAAAATCATCACGACAGTGGGCTCGCAGGCGCATAGGGAAGCTAGCCTGGCCCTGGGCGCAGAGGTCGCGATAAATTACCGCGAGGAAGATTTCGTCGCCGAAACGAAGCGCTCTACCGATGGAAAGGGCGTCGACGTGATCCTCGACATCATTGCCGGTGACTACGTGGCCAGAAACTATGATGCCGCAGCCATGGACGGACGGATCCTCCAGGTGGGCGTGATCAAGGGCGCGGCGAAGGATCTCAACGTCTTGCCGATGTTGACGAAACGCCTGACGCATATGGGTTCGACCTTGCGATCGCGGACATCGGCGGACAAGGCGATCATTATCAATGAACTGGAGCGGCAGGTCTGGCCGCACATCGAGAGCGGCAGGGTCAAGCCGGTTGTCTACAAGACCTTTGCGCTTGCCGACGCCCGCGCCGCTCACGAGCTGATCGATTCCGGCACACACTTTGGAAAGATAGTCCTGACGACAGGTGCCGATCTTTAGCCGACGCTCAGCCGAGCAACACCGAGCCACCCTTCTCGACGTACGCCTGCAGCAAATGATGGGCGATGGCGAACGGCTTGGGCGCCGACAGCCCGTCCGCATGCGCTCCCGTGAGCATAGCCGCAACCTCCTGGCGCGAGAACCAGCGGGCGTCTTCGAGTTCGTCCGTATCGACGACGATGTCGGTATCGCTCGCCTGCGCAAAGCAGCCGATCATCAGCGATGAAGGAAACGGCCAAGGCTGCGACGCGAAGTAGACAACCTGCGCACACTTCACGCGAGCCTCCTCCATCACTTCGCGGCGCACGGCGTCTTCCGCGGTCTCGCCCGGTTCAACGAAACCGGCAAGCGCCGAGTACATTCCGGGGGCGAAATGGCGCTGGCGTCCGAGCAGACATCGTTCGCCGTCTATCACCAGCATGATCACGACTGGATCCACCCGTGGGAAATGGCGCGCGCCGCACACATCGCAGATGCGTTGCCAGCCGGCCGTCGTGACGCGGCTTGCGGAACCGCAGTTTGCGCAGAAGGAGTGGCGGCGATGCCAGTCGAGCATCGACTTCGCCTCGGCCAGTATTCCGAGCGCTCCCGCAGCAACGAGGTCTTGCAGCGCGAGCGAGCGGAGGTCGATGCGGTCGTAGCCGGTGCCGGGCGTTGGGTCCTCTGGCGCAGGGTTCAGCTCGATGGCGAGCGCGAAGCGTCCGCTGCCGTCGGTGTCTTCCCCGAGGAAGATGCTATGAAGCGGCTGGCCGAAGGCAGCGGTCTCGCTGGCGACGAACCACGGGTCATATTCGCTGCCTCGCTTGAGCAAAGGGACGTCGCCGTCGAAGACGAGAAAGCGCGCGGCGGGGTCGCTGCGCAGATGCTCGACGAAGGCGCGGTCGTCCCGCTTGTCGGAGCGGCGGTCGAGCGGGTTGAAGTTAAAGCCGATGGACGCGGAAAGAGCTGTCATTACGGTCGTTGGACATAGGGGCGAGAGGATCCGCAAGTATGGCAGGGGTTCAGTCCGGCCGCTCGCCGGGGCTCAGTCGGCGACGACACGAAGGTCATTGATCAACTGCCGTCTGCCATTTCTGTGCAACCAGCGGGATTTCCACCGCACGCCGGATCAGGCCATAGGGGACATGGGCTATGCAGGAGGGTCGCCCAACGGTCGAACTTCCATGACCTGGATGGAGGATTGCGGAATCGTCAGGTGCGGGTGGTGCGCGAACGCCTTGGTGGCCGCCTCGTGGCTCTCTGCCTCCACGATTGAATACAACATGATGTCGTTCTTCGTGTCCGCAATTCCGGTGGACGTCACGACTTTGGTCTTACCGGCTGCTTCAGTGATCTTTATTATCTGCGCGTGCTCGCCCATCCAGCTTTGCCAGTCCTTGCGCATTTTCTCTTCAGCGGGTTGACGCTTTTCTGGATCAGTTGCGGCCCAGTCGCTCATGACCTGGGCTGGAACAAGGTACAGAACCATGAATTTTTTCATCGTAGGGTTAGCCATGGTGCCTCCTTCATTGCGAACTTGAATGGTAAATGAAGCAGTAGATGGAGATACTCCTTAGCCCGCATTACCTGCAGCGCACCGTCACGCAGTTTGGTCTTCCAGTCATGTTGGGCCGAAGTACTCATGCAATCCGCTCCATAACGGCAGCGCCGAATACGCCGCGTAGCCGGTATGGTATCAGGCTCAAATAGATCGCTTCAAAGCGACCGGTCGTCAATGCCGGATTGGGTCGAACTGAGCCGACCGCGTCAGACAGAGTCCGGCCATGTGCGTGTCGCCGGGTAGTGCGACGGCCCAGCCGCGCCAACGTCGCATCGCCTTCGTCAACAGCTCCTGTTCGCGAGCGCCGGCACGGGCGAAGCCGTCCCTCTGGGCGAGATTACCGAGCAGCATTTCGATGCGACCTTCGGCCTGAATGCGCGTGGCACGCTGTTTACGGTTCAGAAGGCGTTGCCGCTGTTCAACGATGGCGGATCGATCTTCATGACCGGGTCAATTGCTTCGGTGAAAGGTTTTCCTGGTTTCAGCGTGTATGCGGCGAGCAAGGCGGCGTTGCACTCATTCGCACGCGGATGGCTCAACGAACTCAAGGGCAGGAACATCCGGGTGAACGTGCTGAGCCCGGGGCAGATCGCCACACCGATTCAGGAGCAACTTTTCGACAACGACACGAAGCGGTATTTCGAATCCCTGATCCCGCGGGGAAAGATGGGTTATCCTGAGGAAATTGCGACGGCCGCGCTGTTCCTTGCTTCAGACGATTCGAGCTTCGTGAATGGGGTGGGGTTGTATGTTGACGGTGGTACCTCGGCCATCTGAAAAACATGCCGAAAAGCGTGTAGAAGGATCTGTCAACTCGACGAAGATGATTCGAGTTGTGTCTATAAATATGTATTCCTTACCAATACTGGATGGAGAGTTCGCATGAGCTATTCGATTATTGGCTTTGGCGCGGTAGGTCAGGCATTCGCCCGAGCGTTTGCAAGAAAGAACATCGATGTGACCGTCGCCAGCCGGCGACCTCCCGAGACGTTGACGCGGCAGGCACAAGCGATCGGCCCCACCGTTGTCCCCGGGACGCTGCAGGATGCAATCGCGTCGGACACGATCTTCCTGGCGGTTCCGTTTTGGGAACATCGCGAAGTCGCGAAGCAGATCACAACCTGGCAGGGCAAGACGATCATCGACATGACCAATGCTTTCGGTGTTCCCCTTGAAGACCTGGATGGTCAGCCGTCGTCCGCGGTTGTCGCCGAAGCGTTTACCGGCGCCAGGTTCGTCAAGGGCTTGAACCATCTGCCCGCTGCCGTTCTGGCCGCTGATCCGAGCGTGAATGGCGGCAGCCGCATCGTGTTTTTGTCGAGTGATGACGAAAATGCGGTAGCACCGGTCGCGGTTCTGGCCGAACAACTCGGTTTCGGGCCGATTGCGCCAGGACCGCTCAAGGAGGGTGGCTCGCTCGTCCAAGCCAGGGGCAATACCTGGGGTCAACTGATCTTCAAGGATCTCGTCAGGTTCAAATAGCGGCGCGTTTATCCTGAAGCGCCGGATAGCTGGGCTTACATGCGGCCATCTGTTAAGCCCATCTTTATCCGCAAAGCCCTGGAGTCCTGCAGGAAACAGGACAAAACCCCAGGGCCGGTGGACAGTTGCGGCCAGAACTATGCCTGAGTGTATTCGCCGTTCGACAGAGAACGATGATTTAGGGAGTGCTTGTTGAGATCACCTTCCCTTTTCACGCGCAGCCCCGATTGCAGGTCAAGGGAAGCTCAATTGCCTTTAAAGAGTTCTTGCAGCCGCACCGCTTCACCATTTTTCTGCGAGCGCACGAGGTCTTGATAGACTTCCTCGCGGGTTTTGCCATGGAGCATGGCAGGAGCGCCAGACATGGAGTTCCCGGATATGTCCGAACCTTCCGAATTGTCCGCGCTGGTCTGCACCCCAGTCGTCGGATTTGCACCGGTGGCCTGCGCATTGGCGTGCAAGGCGCACGTGCAGAGTAGCCCACCAGCGACGAGCAAGACTGTTTTCATGAGAATCTCCTTTAACGAGCGTTGCCGCAACATCCGGTTGCGACGAGACGAGACAAACCCGGACCGCCTCAAGAACAAAAAACAATGGGAACGAAGTGCAGGAGAGGACGGCGCACCGAGGCGAATAACAGTTACAAAAACCTCGACTCTCGTTTGCCGGTGCTGTCATATTGATTCTCGGTCGGCCTGGACGCCGTCGCCACCCACGTAGGTAGGTAGGCTACCGGCATCGAGTCCGGAAAGATGTAGGCGCTCCTGATCTGGCAGGCGCATCCGGAACGCTACATTTGTGTGTATAAGTTTGGATGGCGGACTGCTATCCTGTTTGAATTGCACGCTGCCCCATCCGCGGACGGCGAATTTCCTGATCGAGCGTCGTCATGAGATCGTCAGGCCTCAAGGTGCGCAGGTTCAGCTCGGCGGCTCAGGAGCGCGCGTTCCGGTGGGATTACGCGCGACGGTTCTCCGGACAGCGGAGGCTCGCCATCGCAATCTTCACCGCGTTGTGGGTCGTATGGTCCATCCGCGACTTCTACCGGTTAAACGCACTCGATCCCTCCCATCTGCACCACAACGAGCTGATTTTCCTCAGAGTCGCCGGAGCGATCGGAATGACGATTCCCGTGCTGTTCTGGACCCCACGTGCACTCGATGAACGTTGGGCCGTCGGGCTGCTCGGTGTCTGGACGATCAGTTGCTGGTTCACCGCCCTGAGAATACTGCAGTTCTATCCAGGCGACCTTGGCTGGCGGGAAGTCTATCCGGTGCTGATGTTTTGCCTTTTCGTGATATTCATGGCCTTTCGGCTTCGGGTGATCACGGCGGCTTGGCTAATCGGGATTTGCGTCGTCAGCTATCTGATCATGCTGTATTTCAAACCCGTCGGCGGGAGCGTCGAACTGCGCGTGGAGTCGGTGACTGCGCATGCCACGATGCTACCGATGATGTCGGTCGTTGGCGTGCTGCTCAGTATTCCGCTGGAACGTGCCGCGAGGCGCGAATTCATGTACCGGCGCACCTTGCGCGCGGCCAAGGCGCGCGCCGAAGAGGTGTCGCGCGTGGTCAACGAGCAGAACAGACGCATGCAGGAGCTCGCCAGGGAGAAAGAGCGATTCTTTTCATCGGCGTATCACGACATCCAGCAGCCTCTCGCCGCAATCAATCTTTTCATCCGAAGCGCCCGGACGAGGATCAGGGACGGATACGCCGTGGATCGCGAGCTCGATGTCATCGAGGAGACCGCGGTCGACATCCTCGACATGTTCAAGGACATTCAGGACTACAGCGAGTTGGGCTCATATGTTCCCCATGTCGTACCCGTCGATACCCACGGCCTATTGACCGAGGTCTTCGAGCAATACCGGGAGACGGCCCGGTTGCGTGGCATCGATCTAAGAATCGCGGGGCGGCGAGGGTACCCGCCGTCCATCGAGACCGACCGATCGCTCTTCAAGCGGTCCCTATCGAATCTCGTATCGAACGCGATCAAGAACACGTCATCGGGCGGCGTTGTGCTTGGCTGGGTGCAACTGAATGAACGGTTGCGCGTCGATGTATGGGATACGGGCATCGGCATTGCGCCTGCCCATCGGGACGCGATCTTCTCCGAGTACTATCAGATCAACAATCCGGGGCGCGACCGTTCGAAGGGGCTGGGACTGGGGCTGTCGATTGTGCATCGTGCGATCCGTATTCTGCCGGGACACGGCATGAGTTTCGCCTCCGTGGAAGGACGCGGATCGCGCTTTTCCCTTTACGCGACAGTTTCGGTATCAACTCCGCCCGTTGAGGCAAATGCTCAGGATGGCGACGTCTACACACCCGATCTCACTGGCACGTTCATGCTCCTGTGCGACGATGAACCTACCGTCCTCGAAGGCCTGAGACGTCTTTTCTCAAGCGCGGGCGCGCTCGTGCACGCCGCCGAGTCGATGGCTGGATTCGAAGCCATCCTTGCCGACGACAGCCGCATTCCCGATCTCATCGTCGCCGATATCCGTCTGCGCGACGGAGCCACAGGTAAGGAGGTTGCTGATCGGATCAGGCGTCATTTCGCGTGGGCCGGCATTATTCCCGTCGCATTTATCACGGGCGAGTTGCTGTCCGATCACGTCCTTCGCGACTTCCCCGAACCGTTCGTGCTATTGCGCAAGTCCTCCGCCCCCAAAGACCTGCTGACGGAGATCAGCCGTTACGTGAGTGCTCAGCGGAAGATGAATCTCGATCTCGCGAGAGATCAGTGACTGAAAGCGTCCCGAGCGTAATGCCCTTCTCTGCCAGCATCACGATGAGTTCTGTGGGCTCGCCAAAAGTTCTGGCAGTCGATCTTCACTTTGGCAGCGACGCGCCACCAACCTTGCCATTCAGCGCGCCGCTCATCCACAGACCGCCAGCCTGATCCAGAAACGCCGCCATCCGGGATGGACATACGCCCGAAACGAGTCGGCGTACCGACAACGATCGCGTCGTAGTCGGCGAACTCTGCGACCGTAGCACGCGTCGAGCGCGCACCTTGGGCAACGGCATCTGCCAGCGCCTCGACATGCCCATACGATGAGTAATACAAAGTCAGAGTTCCATATATTTTGAACTCCTATATATTTTCACGCGGTGATTTCGTCACGAAATGATGTGCCCGGCAACGGCACAGTGCTGCTGCTGAAACTGGACGTCACACGTGTAAATCGTCCTGAGGGACTGCCCCGATTCAGGGAATACCAGGAGACACGTGAGTCACGAACTCCGTGTCACGATGTTTGTGCACTGGAGAGCCGAGTGGATCATGACGCGGCTATGACGGCACGGAATCCAGAAAGACATAGAGTGCTTCAATCCTCCCGTCGCGAACGATGATGACATCCACGCCCGTATAGTCGGGCACCTCACCACGCGGACCGGAACCCCATGCGAGGCGACCAGCATGGTGGAGGGCCTGCGCTTCACCGTGCGGCGCATAAACAAAATGCGGGTGCGTCGCTCGAAGATCTCCCGCGAATTTGTCGAGAGCGTCGTGCCCGACGAACGTACCTGGAGGCACGTAGAGCACACAATCTTCGGTATAAAGCTCCTCGATGGCTGCGCGACGACGCTCTGCGTCACCTTCGCCGAAGACCTCCTGAAGGTTACGATAAAGCAGTTCATGGATACGGTCGTTCATTGCGATTCTCCTTGGTGATTGACTGTGGACCGAGCCACGTCACGACGTGTAGATGTCTGAGGAATTGGAGGTTGCATCGCATTACTGAGCGAGCGCCACGGTCTTTGCGATGGCCACGACGACAGCCGGGCGCATCAAAATCGCTTCATACCAGCGAGCGACGAACGGAAATTTGTCGAGGGCCGCTCCAATCGCCTGATGGCGCCACACCCATCCGAAATGGGCAATGTCTGCGATGCTGTACTCGACGCCGGCAGCGTACGGATGACGCTCGAGAATCTGGTTGAGCACACCCAGCGTCCGATCGACCTCCGCCAGCGCCCGCGCTTTTGCCTCGGGTTGTGACACTGCTTGGATCGCGACCTGGAATAACTGCAGGAACGCCGGGCTGAGGCCGGATGCGTGGAAGAAAAGTTGCTCGAAGACCTTTCCGCGTTGGGGACCGTCTTTCAGAAGAAGCTGCCCGGTCTTCTCTGCAAGGTATACGAGGATCGCGGCAGACTCGCTGAGTATCACGTCGCCGTCCCCAGGAACGGATCGGTCGATGAGAACCGGGACTTTCGCGTTGGGATTCATTGCCTTGAAGGCATCAGTCTTCTGCTCGCCCTGGCGCAGATTGACGGGAACCAGCCGATAGCCGAGCCCCATCTCTTCCAGTGCGATGGGAACTTTGATGCTGTTGGGCGTGGTGAATGCATGAACTTCGAGCATGCTCTGCTGTTGCGCGGCATCGGTGCCGCCGAGATCGACAAGCCCTGGTGTCCTCTTTCGTTTCATGATCTATCTCCTGTGCGACGAGACAAATCTATGGCAGCGTGCTACTTTTCGAAATAGAAATGATTGAAAACCATCGTTGCAGAATTGCCGATGTCAAAATTACCGGACTTTGAAGGATTCGCGATGTTCGCGAAGGTCGCTGAAGAAGGTTCGTTCGCAGCCGCGGCGGCGGCAATGGGCGTCTCTGTCGCCACGGTTTCCCGGGCGGTCACCCGCCTGGAAGAGCGGCTGGGTGGGAGGCTTTTTAACCGTACCTCCCGACGACTTGCACTCACGGACTACGGCTATACGCTTGCCGAGCGAGCGGCGAAAATCTACGCTGACGCCGAGGAGGCCGAGGATTTCGCGCGTGAGACCTCGAGCCGGCCGCGTGGTCTGGTAAAGCTCGCCGCACCACTGTCCTTCGGTGCTCGCTGGGTCGCCCCGCTCCTGCCTGAGTTCTTCCGGATCTATCCGGATATTGCCGTGGATCTTCATCTCACGGATACCCACGCCGATCTGATCGGAGACGGCTTCGACGCCGCACTCCGTATCGCGATCATGGAAGACTCGTCACTCGCTGCACGTCTCATTGCACCCGTGCGTCGGTTTGTCGTGGCATCTCCAGCCTATCTGCTGCGCTGTGGTCGACCGGAGCACCCACACGACCTTGGCGCCCACCAGTGCCTGACCTACGCCAACAGGAGCAAGCGCGATGTTTGGCGCTTCACCCACCAAAGTGGCGAGGAATGCACGATCACACCAACCGGGGCATTGCGAGTAACAAGCGTAGAAGCATTACTGCCCATGCTCATCGCAGGACTTGCGATCACGGAGCTTCCCGAGTTTGTCGCGACACGGTATTTCGCGGACAAACAGCTTGAACCGATCCTGACTGATTGGCGACTACCCGAAGGTGGTCTGTATTTTGTTACCCCCACTGCCCGCGCACGGCCAGCGAAGGTTAGCGCGTTGGCTGATTTCTTCATCTCCAGACTTGCCGCAGCGGAATGGAGCGCAGAAACACTCATGGGTTGGAAACCACCCGCCCATCGCATCAAATGATTGTGATGTCCACAACGTCCGTGATGCGCCAGCATTTCATGACGTCTGTTGCTGGTCAACGTGCTCCGAGTTGGCCATGTCTGTGTGCTCGACTATTTCAATTCAACTGCCGGCACTGATCGACGCTAGTCGGGACAGCGGACAAGCCTTTGCATATTGCACACGACATGCGTTCAATAGTCGTTAGCCGAAGGTATCCCGAAGCTTTTTGGACACGCTGCGACTTTCTGATATTGTTTTGAGCGTGCCGCACACCACGCCGGGCGGCGCCTACCGTGCGGACACCGCTCCGCCCACGAGACCACGCATGCTTTCGATAAGCACCGCCTTTCAGGCTGCCTCTGGCTCATCCGATGGAGCGTCAATATGGAAACCACGTTGTCTCCGCCGCATGGCGTTAATTTTGGAAGACTCGCACCAGGCCTCGGAGTTCAAGACCTCAACCGGAGCCTCCAGTTTTACTGTGGTGTGCTGGGGTTTAACAAAGTGTTCGAGAACGGGAATCCCGTCGGGTTCGTCATCCTGAAGAAGGACAAGGCTGAACTGCATCTGTCGCAGAACAAGAACCATAAGGCCTCGCTAAATAATGTTGCGCACCTCATGGTCGAAGACGCAGCTGTCCTTTATGAGCACTGCACGACCCACGATGTTCGGATCATCAAGGCCCTGCGCGATGCTGACTTCGGACTCAGGTGTTTCGTGCTGGCAGATCCTGATGGGAATCGCATCGATATTGGTGAGGTTCTTCCAAGCCCCGGGGTCGCTGCCTGATCATGGCAGATGAACGCATGTCTGGCGGAATCTTGCGTGACCGTTGTCTGTCGACACTGCTTCAACAATAGCGTCCCAGTGTCCGTCCATTCGTGGATGGGCACAATACCCAAGCCCCTCGATGCTATTCGAAGCCTCCTGTACGCGCGCTTAGGACGCATCCGAGGTCCGGCGACGAGATTCGTTTAGAGTATGTTTCCCAAAACCCCAACTGGCTTGCGGCGCGGCATATGCTGATCGTATGAGGCAGTGACCGGCCACTTTCGGTCAATCGACAGGAGTCCAGAAAGCGGTCGCTCAACAACGACTATGAACTTGGGCAATGTCCGGGTCGCTGATGCGCGAGTGAGAGGCAACTATGGCAAGAATGACCGGCATGTGGGCTGGTTTTGCAACATGGTGGTCAAAACCCGACTGAAGGCATAGCGCCCTTTCGGCCTGCGATGAAAGCCCGGACACCGCGACAAGCAGTGGCGAAGGTCCGCGTTTGCGGCGCCTGATCTCCCGAGCCACCTCCCGACCGTCGAGTCGAGGCATCTGAATGTCGAGAATAACCAGTGCCGGAAACCACCGGCAGTACTCGGCCAACGCGTCAACTCCGTCTTGAGCGGCCCGAACCTCGTAGCCGTGAATCTCGAAATAGTCGACGTATGCGGCGAGCAAACCAGGGTCGTCATCTGCGACAAGTAAGTGGTGAGTGGGGCCTGGGAGCATTTGCGTTTCTCCGGACTGTGCCTGCTGGGACGCAATTGGCAGACCCGAGGCATTCGCCCGCAAGATTTCCGCGTAGTATGGGTCCGATATAGACACTCAATTCACGGCTCTTTGCCACTATTCGAGGCACACATGCGGTTGGCCGAGTTCATTTTTCGGAACATGGAAACGATCCTTGCGCAGTGGGAAGCCTTCGCTTGCACGCTGTTGCCGGCGGCCGCAAACATGAAATCGTCCGCGTTACGCGACCACGCGCAACAGATCCTGGAGGCCGTTGCGAAGGACTTGTCGGTGATCCAGACGAGGGATGCCCAACTCGAAAAGTCCAAGGGGCGCGCCCCGGTGATCATTGACGCTCCAGAGACCGCTGCGCAGACACACGCGATTCTGCGGGCACGCGGCGGTTTCGACATCAAGCAACTGGCGGCGGAATACCGCGCGCTCCGCGCCAGTGTCCTTCGTCTATGGATGGACCACTGTCCGAGCGACGAACTGGATATGGATGACATGATCCGGTTCAATGAAGCCGTCGACCAGGCGCTCGCCGAATCGGTCAGCCTTTTCAGCGAGCAAGTGGACCAGGCTCGCAACCTGTTTCTCGGCATGCTCGGTCACGACATGCGCAGCCCGCTTCAGACCATTCAGATGACCGCTTCGTATCTTGTCGCGCTGAATGCCGGAGACAGGGTGGCGAGTGCCGCGAGTCGTCTGATCAGAAGCGGTGCCCGCATGCAATCCCTCCTGGACGACCTGTGTGATTTCAACCGGACGAAGCTAGGTCTGGGCATCAACATAGTTCCGGCTAGCGTGGACCTCGCTGCCGTCATCCGCGATCAACTCGACCAGCTTCGTACGATACATCCTGATCGTCAGCTGGATCTGACGGTACGGGGGAAATGCGATGGTGTCTGGGACGGCCAACGTTTGCAGCAATTACTCGGAAATCTTGTCCTGAACGCGATCAGATACGGCACACCGAACTCACCGGTGCGAGTCATTGTGACCGGCGAGGAGGCCGATGTCTGTATCGCTGTCTCGAATAGCGGCACTGCAATCGGACCAGTAGCCATGGAGCAGCTTTTTGAGCCCCTGAAGCGCGGCGTGGATCATGGCGAAGGATATGACGAAGACAGCCACCTCGGCCTCGGACTGTACATCGTCCGTGAAATTGCGAAGGCTCACGGAGGTGAGATCCAGGTGCACTCCGAAAACGGCGAAACGGTGTTCACCGTACGACTGCCACGCAGCAGGTAGCAACCCATCCCAGCGGCTCCAAGGGCCAGGAAGCCGTCCAAGTAAATAATCGCTCTATACCAACGAGCACACCGGTCAATCGAACTCTCGCAAAGTTCGTGTCACTTCACTGATTTTCCCGCAAAGCCTTGGCGTTAGCCCCACATGGTCAGTCAGGCAACGGAATGTGCGCGAGTGGCACGGCGCATGCTGAATAACGATCGGCAACGCGTTGCCATGCGCGGCACTCTCGCCGCGCATCTGCCAGAGCGTCCGCTCTGAGAGCCGGGCGCCCATCGTTGGGTGCGGACAACCATTGGGTTGCACCGCTGTCCGGATAGACCCATGGTCGTATGCGACTTCGGACGGGCACAGGGACATCCAAGGTCCACGTCTGCGCCCGTACGGGATTGCTTCGGCCAATCACCGGAAAAATCTCATGTTCATTCATAACAAACGCCTTCAGTACACCGTGCGCGTCGCGGCGCCGAATCCGGGCCTTGCGAATCTGCTGCTCGAGCAATTCGGTGGTCCTCAGGGAGAACTCGGCGCCGCATGCCGATACTTCACCCAGGCCATTGGGGAAGATGATCCCGGTCGCAAGGATCTGCTGTTCGATATTGCGACCGAGGAATTGAGCCATCTGGAAATTGTCGGGTCGATCGTTGCCATGCTGAACAAAAGTGCGAAGGGTCAATTGGCTGAAGCCGTGGAAGCCGAGGCGGAGTTGTATCGTTCGATGACGGGTGGAGGAAACGACTCTCACACGACGGCGTTGCTTTACGGCGGTGGACCGGCCTTGACGAATTCGGCGGGCGTGCCGTGGTCTGCTGCCTATGTCGACACGATCGGCGATCCAACGGCCGATCTGCGGTCGAACATTGCCGCCGAGGCTCGCGCGAAGATTGTCTATGAACGCCTCATCAATGTGACGGATGATCCGGGCATCAAGGAAACGCTCGGCTTCCTGATGACACGGGAAATCGCCCACCAGAAATCGTTCGAGAAAGCGTTACATTCGATCCAGCCAAACTTTCCGCAGGGCAAGCTTCCCGGCGTGCCGGAATACACCAGCGTGTACTACAAAATGTCGCAAGGCGATGATGCGACGCGTGGGCCATGGAACGAAGGTCCGGACTGGAAGTTCGTCGACTCCCCGGAACCGGCGGTGGACGGCGGGGACGGAATTGCCACGGTCAACGTATCGAAGGGCGATGTAAAGGTGCTGCAGGCAATGGCATCGAGAACGGCGTCGGATGCAAGCTCCGATCCGACCACGGGCGCTGACCTTGGTGCCGGTCAGGCCGCCTGACGTTGATGGGGGATGCGCGGCTGTCAGAATGGCCGCGCATCTGGCGCGTCGCAGCCTGTTGTGAATGTCTCCTTCGAAAGAGTCAAGGGGCCGTTGTGGATCGGTAGTTGCCAACCGCCAGTCCGAGGGCAGAGCGTCCGATCGTGTCGTCGTCCTCCAATCACTGCACAATAAGTGTGGGATGTTTCGGGCTTGGACATACATAAGCGCTCGGGTTCTGTAAGGAGGAAAGCAATGAACTGCTCTTTCCATTCGGAAGATCTGTTTGCGAGGCTCGGGATTACCGTGCCGATCGTCCAGGCGCCGATGGCCGGTTGGGCAACGCCTGCCTTGGCCGCAGCTGTGTCCAACGCGGGCGCACTGGGGTCACTCGGGATTGGCGGCATGAAAGCGGAGGACGCCCGTGCCATTATCCAGAAGACGCGGTCGCTCACCGAAAGTCCATTCAACGTCAATGTGTTTTGCCACAAACGGGCCGCTGCCGATTCGGCCCGGGAAGCGCGCTGGCTCGAATACCTCCATCCTTACTTTGCGCAGTTTCAGACCCCGCCGCCCGCAGCCATGCGCGATGTAGTGCCGAGCTTCGTTGAGGACGATACGGTATTGGCGATGCTGATCGAGGAACATCCAGCTGTGGTCAGCTTTCACTTCGGGTTACCTGCACCGGACGCAATAGCCGCATTGCGCGATGCCGGTATTGTGCTGTTTGCCACTGCAACCAACGCGGATGAAGCCGGCCGTGTGGCAGACGCGCAAATCGATGCGATCGTTGCACAAGGTGCGCAAGCCGGAGGCCACCGCGGTACATTCGATCCCGCAGCGCCAGACGAGTTGCTTGGGACAACGACACTTGTTCAGTTGCTAAGGCGCGAGACGTCGTTGCCCGTCATCGCGGCAGGCGGAATCATGAACGGCGCGGGTATCGCAGCTGTGCTCGCGCTTGGCGCGCAAGCCGCACAACTCGGCACTGCATTTCTCGTTACTCCTGAGTCAGCAGCCGATGCAACCGACCGCGCTGCCCTGCTCGACCCACGAAGCCGCACTGCCTTCACGAAGGCGATTTCCGGCAGGCTTGCTCGTGGTATTGAAAACGCATATATGGATCTTGAGCGCGATCCTGATTGCCCGCCAATTCCCGACTTCCCAATTGCATTTGACGCTGCCAAAGCGCTCAATGCAGCAGCGAAGGCACATGGCAGTTCAGCCTTCGCCGCACGATGGGCCGGGGAGGGAGTTCGCCTGTCGCGAGCGATGCCCGCGACGTCGCTGGTCGCGACGCTCGCGCAGGAAATCGTTGACGCGATCGCTTCGCTACGGACCAACTTCACAGCCTGTTCAGGATCGGACACGTCCAGAACGGATATCTGACTGCGGTCGTTGTTTAGCCCCTCGCGTTGATACGGGGAAGCGCATATATGGGTTCGGCCACAAGCGGCCCGTGGCGTATCCCGCGAATTTGATGGTGTTATTGCAATTTGCATGGCAACTTACCCAACATTCGACAGGTGGGTGCATTTAGTCGAACTACTACGGGAGGGAATATGTCTGAGCGCGACACAAAGCTCCACGGTTGCTGGCGGTTGGTTTCTTTTGATACCGAGCTTCAGGATTCAAAGGAGCGCACTCAACCGTGGGGCGCCGACCCCAATGGGTACCTTATTTTCGGCTCTGGTGGGCGAATGATGGTACTAGTACAACATCGCTTAAATAGCTTTAATAATTAGCCTCGTTAATTATCGGGTTGCAAATACGGCTCCAGGAGCGTGACGACCAGCTGTGC
>NZ_JBIYEB010000021.1:0-178929 GCF_044909315.1 Caballeronia udeis | reverse complement strand
ATGTATTAATATGCCCGTATCCTGCAATTCCAGCAATCCGGTTTCGCCCTTAAACGCCCGTCAGTAAAGGCTTTGGTGATTGTTCAGGGCCGACTCAATAGAATCGCTCAAGCCGGCAGCGAAAAGCTCCCGATCGCTTCACGCAGCACATCGACCTGATCCTTCAGTGAATGCGCCGCCGCTGCCGCTTCTTCCACCAGCGCCGCGTTCTGCTGTGTCACCTGGTCCATTTCACCCACTGCGCGGTTCACCTGTTCAATACCGGCACTTTGCTCATTCGAGGCGTGGCTGATTTCATCGAGGATCTCGTTCACCCGGCGCACCGAACTCACGATTTCTCCCATCGTCGCACCGGCGTTCGACACCAGCGATGCGCCTTCCTTCACTGTCTCCGTCGACGTCCCGATCAGCGCCTTGATCTCCTTCGCGGCGGTCGCCGAGCGTTGTGCGAGGCTGCGCACTTCCGCCGCCACCACGGCAAACCCACGGCCTTGTTCACCGGCACGTGCCGCTTCCACGGCCGCGTTCAGCGCCAGGATGTTGGTCTGGAACGCAATGCCGTCGATTACGCCGATGATGTCGCCAATCTGCTTCGAGCTTTCCGTAATACGCGTCATGGTGTGAATGACCTGTTCGACCACGCCGCTGCCGCGCTGGGCTACATCGGCGGCTTCGCCGGCCAGCTTGGCTGCTTGTGTCGCGCTGTCGGCGTTCTGCTTCACGTTCGCCGTCATCTCGTCCATGCTCGATGCAGTCTGTACAAGTGCGGCCGCCTGCTGCTCGGTGCGTTGCGACAGGTCGGTATTTCCCGCTGCAATCTCCGACGCTCCCACGTTGATGTTCTCGGTCCCGGTGCGCACGCGCGTGACGGTTTCCACCAGACCGCTCTGCATCTCGCTCAACGCGAACATCAGGCTATGCAAGTCGCCGTCGGCAAGCGGTACGTGCGTGGTCAGGTCGCCTCGTGCAATGCGCTGTGCCGCGCTGACAGCAATTGACGGATCGCCGCCAAGTTCACGCTTGATGCTGCGCAACACCAGCAACATGACTATCGAAGCGAGTACGCCGAGTACGGCCGTGATCGCGAACCAGCGCCACGCGCTTGCGTAGAACGCGGCGTCGATGTCGTCCGTGTACATGCCGGTCACGATGAACCAGTCCCACGGCACGAAGTGCTTCGCGAAACTCATCTTCGGCACGGGGGTATCGCTGCCGGGCTTCGACCACAGATAGTTGACGAAACCGCCTTCGGGCGTTGAGGCGGCGTTGACAATATTGACAAAGAGCTTGTTGCCCGCCGGGTCGGTGAAGTTCGCGAAGTTGTGCCCGTTCATGGCCGGCTTGATCGGATGCATGATCATCGTGGACTGCGAGTCGTTGACCGAGATGTAGCCGTCGGTGCCGTAGCGAATCGAAGAAAGCACTTCAAGCGCTCGCTTTTTCGCCTCGTCTTCCGAGATCGTCTTGTTCGCGGCGAGACTCTGGAAATGCGCCACGGCGCTGGTACCTTCAGCAACCAGCGCTTTCAATTGTTCACGGCGATCGTCCATTGTCGATGCGCGGCTTTGCCACGCCCCTATAAATCCGATCGCGACCAGTCCGATCCAGAGCACGGCGATCATCGATCCGAGCTTCTGATTCAATGTCATCTTCTTCATGTTTTCGCCGTCGCCTAATGTTGAACCGTTTGATTGAATGTGCGGCGTCGGGCTTTGCCGAACGCTATGCGTGACTTCTTTACGGCAAAGCGGTGGCGGAATGTAGGGGTGGGATAACCCCTAGCGATGAAATGAGCACGCCATTTTATTCATCAGACGATAAGACCGTGCGATACAGATACTTGTAGCCGCGTGACCGGTTGCATGACTTCATAGCGCAACCGGTCATGTTGCTTTACTGCCAGTGGTCAGATCATGGAATCAAAAACTGCTGCGAATCCCCACTCGTCCAACCGCCTGCTTCTGGTTGCTTGAAGGATTGAAGCCCGCGATCTGGGCGACGGATGCGTCGCCGGCCGCTTTCTGAAACACGCCCAGCACATACACCGATGTCCGCTTCGACAACGCATATTCAGCCGTCAGGTTGAACTGGTTGTATTTGGGCTGTGCGCTGGTCGCATGATCGCGGCCGGTGGTGTAGGTGTAGCCCGCGCCAATCGTCACTGCGGGTGTCGGATTGAACAGGGTGGACAACTCGTAGTTCTGGAACGTTGCATCATGTCCCGCACTGCCCTGCTGGAAAATCGTATTAGTGAAATCGGCCAGCACGCGCAGCGACGCCAGTACCTGATATGAAGCCCCTACGCCCAGCACCTTCTGCGCGCGGGCGGCGGCCAGGAAGTCGCCATAGACCGCGTTCGTGAAGCCCGGATAGTTCTGGTAACCCTGCGTGGAGACGCCCGGATCGTTGATGCGCAGGTAGCCCACGCCCGCGCTGAGCGGTCCGGCGGCATAGGTTGCGCCCGCGCTAAAGGTGGAGTTGTTCGAGAACTGCCCGGCGATGCCGCCTAGCGAATAGAGTCCGCCGAAGGTGAAACCGGCAAAGGTGGGGCTGCGATATTTGATGGCGTTCGAGATGGGGAAGCCGTTGTCGGTGTTGTCCATGTCGTTCGGGTGCGCGAAGTAATAGCCGCCGATATTGCCGTTAAGCGTATAGGGCTCGACGAAATCCACAACCGAATCCCATTGGCGTCCAAGTGTCACCGTACCCGCTTGAGCACTCTGAAGGCCCACGTAAGCGTTGCGTGAAAACTCCAGGCCACTGCCAAGGCGTCCGGAGTTCAGGTTGAAGCCGCTTTCGAGACGGAAGATGGTTGAAAGACCGCCGCCCAGATCCTCGGTGCCGCGCACGCCCCAGCGGCTGCCTGCGGTCACACCGGATGCCAGTTGAACCAGATGACTGCCCTGCACATTGCTGACAATGTCGACACCGTCTTCCACGATCCCATATAACGTGACCGAACTCTGCGCATGCGCGAGGGAGGCGGTGGCCATGATCGGGATAATGGTTGCAAGTTTTTTAATCATATAAACGCCGCTTTGGAAGGTTGGGGGATGGTTTGATTTCGAGGGCATACAATTAGTACAACAAACGTAGAAAAGCGAGCGATTGGCGTGTCAAATTTCGTCCATTCGATAATTGAAGCGCTATCTGTCAAGATTGCGAAATTGTATTTCGGATAACTATGTATAGAGATTGGAAACAAATCACAATTTTGCCCAACATTCTTCCGTGAACGATCAAACGTGCTCCATCACCACCCTTATCACCAGACCAAACGCGATAAGCCCCGCGATCACGGCGAAACCTTGTTGCAGTCTCGGGCCGCTCAGGCGTTTCGCGAACGTGCGCCCAATCAGCATCGCGCAGACGGCGCCCACGGCAAATGGAATGGCGACGGGCCAGTCCATATGACCTTGCACCGCGGATGACGCCACGCCCGTTACCGAGACCAGCGCGATGACCGCGAGCGAGGACGCGACAATGGATTGCATTGGCAGGTCGGTCGATTTTTTCAGAGCCGGCACGATCACAAAGCCGCCACCCACCCCGAGCAAACCGGAAAGAAAGCCCGCTACCGCCCCCCACATGGCCAATACGCGTGCGCATGGCAGCGTCCAGATCAGGCGTCCGCGTACTGAATCCAGGCGGCAAGGTATGGATAGGGCGGACGAAGACGCGCTGTGCGATCCACGAGCCCGGCGGTACATCTGGACCGCGACATAGGCGAGGACGGCGGCGAACAGCACCGTAAGTGGCGTATTCGGTACCCGTTGCGCAGCCCACAATCCAGCCGGCGTCATGAACATGCCGGCGGCAGCGACCAGGCTGGCTGCCCGGTACCTGACAATACCCGCCCTCAGCCCGAGGAAGGCGCCTAGCGCAGCGGATGACGCCACGGCGAGCAGGCCGATGGGCGCCGCCTGAATTACGGAAAGCTGCAAGCCGAACATGAGCAGCGGCACCGCGATAATGGCACCGCCCGCACCGGTCAGAGCGAGCGTCGCGCCAACGCAGGCGCCCAGCACGGTGCTCGTCAACGTGACGGATGTGACGAGTGTGGCGGAGAACAGGACGCTCATGCCCGAGGTTTCACCGGCCCGGCGAGCCATTCCCGGCCCTTCAACATGCCGTTCCAGTACAGCCAAGGAAGGACGGATGTCTTCAGATGCCAGGCAAGGATCCGCGGCACGGTCGGATCGAGCGGGAAGGCCGGCAGCAGCTTACCGCCATAGCCGAATTCCGCCAGTACGACCTTGCCTTTTTCAACTGTCAGAGGGCAGGCGCCGTAGCCGTCGTAGCGTGCGGGCAGGGGTTTGGCCTCACGCGCGGCCAGCAGGTTTTCTGCCACCACGACAATCTGCTTGCGAACGGCAGCGGCTGTTTTTGCGTTGGGTGCCGAGCAGGCGTCGCCGAGTGCAAAGATGTCCGGATAACGCGGGTGCACGAGTGTGGCGTGGTCGACTTCACACCAGCCGGCCTTGTCGGCGAGCACGCTCCTGCTTATCACATCCGGCGCAAGCTGAGGCGGGACGACATGCAGCATGTCGAACGGTTTGTCGATACGAACTATGCTGCCGCCCTTGTCCTTGACACTGAACGACGCGACCCGGTGAGGGCCGTCGACACTCACCAGGTTCGATCCGAACGCAAGCGACGCGCGATAACGCTCGACATACTTCATCAACGAGGGCACGAACGCTGCCACCCCGAAAAGGACATCGCCGGCCAGGTTGAACTCGACATCGATATGATCGAGCACGCCTTGCCTGAGCCAGTGATCGCAAGACAGGTACAGTGCTTTTTGCGGGGCACCGGCGCATTTGACCGGCATGGCCGGTTGCGAAAAGAGCGCCTTGCCACGCTTGAGCTCATTGACCAGCTTCCACGTGTATGGTGCAAGATCGAATCGATAATTCGACGTCACGCCGTTCTTGCCCAGTGTGTCTTCCAGGCCTTCTATTTTTTCCCACGCGAGCCGCAAGCCGGGACAGACGATCAGGTGCCCGTAACCAACGGTATGCCCGTCGTCGAGCCGGACAAGACGCTGCTCAGGCTCGATCGCGCTCGCACTGGCACGCAGCCAGTGCGCTTTTTCAGGCATCACGGATGACATCGGCCGCATGGTGTCGTCTATGTTGAAAGCACCGCCGCCGACCAGTGTCCACGCAGGCTGATAGAAATGCCGGTCGCTCGGCTCGATGATCGCGATGCGAAGATCGGGCCGCCGGCGCAGCAGGCTTGCGGTCACGCCAATACCCGCAGCGCCGCCGCCAATGATCACCACGTCGAAGGTCTCTGTATTGCCTGAAGATGCTGCATTCGTGCTCATCGCGGTACCCCTGCTTCCAAGTTCATTTGCTTACCCTGCCTGACTGCTTAAAACGTGTTCAGCGGAAGCTTCAGATAACTCACGCCGTTGGATTCGGCGGGCGGAAAAACGCCCGCGCGGATATTCAGTTGAATGGCGGGGATGATCAGCGCCGGTGCACCCAGCGTCGCGTCGCGTGCCGTGCGCATGGCGACGAAATCGCTGACTGTGATGCCATCGCGGACATGGATGTTTGCTGCACGCTGCTCGGCGACCGTGGTTTCCCAGCAGGCTTCACGGCCATCGGGAGGATAGTCGTGGCACGCAAACAGGCGCGTCTGTGGTGGGAGGCCAAGCAGTTTCCCAATCGATTCGTATAACGTGCCGGCGTTGCCGCCGGGGAAATCGCAGCGCGCCGTGCCGACGTCCGGCATGAACAGGGTGTCGCCCATGAACGCCATGCCGTTGAACAGATAGGCGACATCGGCCGGCGTGTGACCGGGGACATGCATCACACGGCCGGTCAGCGCGCCGACCTGGAATGTGTCGCCATCCGCGAACAAGCGATCGAAAGGGGCGGGCGAAATCGACGACATCGCCGGTTCAAGATTGAAGATTCGTTCGAACACCGCCTGCACCGACCGGATGTGTTCGCCGATGGCAATGGCGCCGCCCAGTTGTTTCCGGAGATACGCCGCGGCCGAGATGTGGTCGGCGTGGGCGTGCGTTTCGAGCAGCCATTGCACCTGCAAGCCCTGATCGTTCACGAAACGGATCACGCGATCCGCCGAATGCGTCGAAGTGCGGCCGGATTGCGGTTCATAGTCGAGCACTGCGTCGATGACCGCGCATGGTGAACCCCCTCTCTCATACACCACGTAGGTGAGGGTAGAGGTCGCCGGGTCCGGGAATGCTTCAACGCATGGCGTCATGACGTGCTCCGAAAATTAACAAAGTCAGCCGGGGTAACTGTGCAGCAAGGTTTCTGCCGCCCGGAAATCCGGGGTCAGCGGCCGATCGCGATCGAGGAATGCAACCTTGCCGCGCAGCGCAGTGTAAAGACCCGCGGTGGCCGGCGAAAGCGTGAAGTCCGGTTGTTGCTGCTTGCGCAAATCAATGGCCTGGCTCGCGTGAATCAGCTCGATACCCAGCAGCGTGAAGCTGTTGTCAATTTGCTGTTGCACCTGTTCCACCACGCGTGGCGCATTGGTTGCAATGTCCTCGATGTCACCGGCCACCGGAAGGTAGTCCATGGATACCGGCATGGCCAGTTCCTTGTTTTCCATCGCCAGCGCGACCGGCGGTTTTTCCATCGCACCGAACGCGTGTACGGTTTGATCGGTGCCGAGAAAGCGCGACAAGCCGGTCAGATGCGGATCGTTCAGCTTGATGATACGTTGGGCCGATGCCAACGAGTTATGAGCCAGGACAAGCCCCGTCTCTTCAAACGACAATACCCACGGCAGCGGTTCAAAATTCGCGCTGGGCAGCACCGCACCGGTCACGCCGTTGACCTTCACATAACCGCGCGATTCCTGCGCACGGGTCGAGTGGGGCGTGACGCCCACGGCGACGCCGGGGTTGTCATCCGACGAGTTGAGCTGGATGTCGAGCAGCGCTCGCGTCTCGGCGTACATACGGTCTTCCTCGCCCAGCAAATACACACCCGAGCGGAAGCTCAGCGGATCTTGCAGCGCGCGTTTGTCGTCATGGTTCCAGATGCTGCTGCCGGCAAGCAGTGTGCGAAGCTGGTCACCCGCCTTGATGGTGTAGGGGAACGGGCGTAGTGCCAGCGTGTCCTGCAGGAACGGCGACACGTTGCCGTTGAACGCTTGCAGGCTCAGCGCGTAGACGAGCTTCGAGACCTTGAGCAAACGGCCCATGTCGTTGAGCGCCAGCGCAGCCATGCCCGCCGAATACGCGTTCGAACTCAGGATGGCGAGCGCGTCCTTGCCGTAGGGTTTGATGGGTGTGATGCCTGCCGCGCCGAGTGCTTCGGCCGCGGGGATCTTGCGGCCCTGATAGTAGACATCGCCTTCACCCAGCATCGCCAGGCCGACATGACTGAGAATGGTGATATCGGCTTCACCCACCGATCCCCCCGACGGCATGGCCGGCGTCACACCGCGATTCAGGAATTGCACATAGGTATCCACAATACTCGTCTGCACGCCCGCGCCGCCGTCGAGCATCGCGTTCAGGCGGGCCGCCATTGCGGCGCGTGCGGTACGCACGTCCATGTCGGGGCCGACGCTGCCCGAATGCGCGTGAATCAGGCCGACGTTGAAGCGCCCCGACGCGTCGATAATCTCCTGCGTGAGCTTGCCCTGCGCATCGACCATCTTGCGGTCCTTGTTCAACCCCACGCCTACTGTCAACCCATAGATCTGCTGCCCGTCCTGTGCTGCTTCCAGCAGCACGGTATGCGCGTCCTCCACGCGTTTCATCGCAACCGGCGCAATCCGAACGGTTTCGCCGTCGGCAATGCCGGCAATGATTTCGGGCGTCGCGGAACGGCCGTCGAGCACGACATCGGCAAATGACAGGGAAGCATGAAGCAATGCGGCCGCGATGAGCGCGCATCGGATGGGACGTAACATGATTCGGATTCCTTTATTATTTAAAGTTGGGCTTGCCGAGGCAGGAAGGCAATGGAAATCAACGCGACAATGCTTGCAGCCATGACGTACCAGGCGAGCGCAAATGCGTTGCCCGTACTTTCAGTCAGCCACGTCAGGATGGCGGGGGCGAAACCGCCAAAAACAGTGACGGCTGCGTTATAGGAAAGCGACATGCCGGTGGAGCGCACGCGGGTCGGGAAAAGTTCGGAGAGCGCGGAGGGCGCGACGCCGGTAAAGATGGCGACCATTACGCAGAACACGATCTGGACTACGATCAGCACGGAAAGCGTATGCGCTGCCTGCAGCCATGCAAGCAACGGATAGACCCCGGCCAGCATCAACGCGGCTCCCCATGTAAGCACGGTGCGCCGGCCGAAACGGTCGGACAGCGAACCGGCATAGACGCACGCCACCGCCATGAAACAGTTGCCGATCAATGCCGCGAGAAACGCTTGCTGGCCTGAGAAATCCAGCGTCCGCTGTACGTAGATCGGCATGAAGATGATGAGCACGTACACGCACACCGCCCATAACACGGAGAAACCAAAGCCGGTCGCGAGCGCCTTCGGATAGTCGCGAACAATCTGCAGCAGCGGCGTCCTGCCCGCTTGATGCCCCCGATGCTGACGGTCCATTTCCGCTTCGAATTGCGGCGTTTCATGAAGGGTTTTTCGCAGCCATAAACCCACCGGTGCAATCGCGAGCCCGAGGATGAACGGAACACGCCAGCCCCATTCGCCAATCTGCTCGCGTGTCAGGAGCAGCGTGACGGCGGTGGCGATCAATGCCCCGAGGATGTTCGAGATCGCCATGCTGGCCTGCAGCCATGAAGCGTATTTCCCCTTCTTGTCCGGCGGCGCATGTTCGATCAGGAACGCCGCGGCGCCGCCCACTTCGCCGCCGGCCGAAAAGCCTTGCAGCATGCGCCCGCACACAATCAGCAACGGCGCGCCGAAGCCGATGGCGGTGTAGGGCGGTGCAAACGCGATGACCGCGGTGCCCAGCGCCATGATGAGAATCGTGACGGTCAGGGCAGCCTTTCGGCCCGCCCGGTCGCCATAGACACCCAGTACGAGCGCGCCCAGCGGACGCACAACGAATCCGAGGCCGAATGCCAGGAATGCCTGCAGCAACTCCGCGCCGGCATCGCCGTGACTAAAGAAGTTCTGCGCGATATACACCGCAAAAAATGCGTACACCGAAAAGTCGTACCACTCCAGCGCATTGCCAATGGACGCTGCGAGCAACGCCCGGCGCCCGGTCTTCAGGCTGCTGGGTGTTGACGGGACCTCGGCTGTGGCGCTCGTTACCGCGACCTGACTCGTATTGGACATGGGATCAGATCCGGATGTAGGGCAGGGACTTGCGTTCGGCTTCATCGAGTGCCTCGGGGTAGCCTGCATCGGCGTAACGCATGACGCCCATCGACGTATCGTTGGTCATCGAGAGTTGCAGGCGTTCATCGGCTTGCGCCGTTCCGTCAGCAACAACGGTCACGCCGGCGCTCGTCATGTAGCCGCTGTAACCGCCGCCGCCGGAGTGGATCGCGACGAGATCCGCCATCGACGAGCAGTTGACCATTGCATTGAGCAGGGGCCAGTCGGCGATAGCGTCCGACCCGTCGCGCATGTTCTCGGTCATGATGTTCGGATGCGCCATGGCGCCCGCATCCAGATGGTCGCGTGTGAATGCAACCGGTCCGCTGAGCAGGCCTTCGCGCACCATCCGGTTGACCGCGAGCGCGAGTTCCGTCCGTTCGCCGTGACCCAGCCACGCAATGCGCGCCGGCAAGCCTTCAAACGGCACGTATTGACGCGCAAGCCTGATCCAGTTGACGACAATCGCATTGTCCGCAAAGTGCTCGAGCAGGTAGTCGTCGATCTTGCGGATATCGTCGGCATCGTTCGACAAGGCAATCCAGCGGAACGGTCCGATCGCCCGGCAAAACAACGGACGCAGAAAGGCTTCGGTGAAGACCGGAATCTCGAACGCACGCTCCACACCCCCTTCCTTCGCATGCGTGCGAATCAGGTTGCCGTTGTCGAAGACGATCGCGCCGCGGTCCTTGAAACCGAGCATCGCGCTGACGTGCCGCACGATCGAAGTACGGCTTGCGTTCATGAGCGCGGGGATGTCCGTGGTGCGTAGCGCGCGGACCTGCTCGAGCGTATGTCCCACCGGCACGTAGCCGTAGACAAGATCGTGCGCGGCGGTCTGGTCGGTCACTATGTCGGGTATGACGTCCCGCGCGAGGATCTCGGGATAGATCTCGGCGGCGTTACCGAGCAAGCCGACCGACAACGGTTCGCGCTTCGCCTGCGCGTCGCGGATCATCGCGAGCGCGCCGTCAAGGTTGCGCGCCTGCTTTTCGAGGAAGCCGATCTTCATCCGCTTGTCGATGCGTTCCTGATCAACCTCGATCGTCAATATCGCCGCGCCTGCCATGCGGCCCGCGAGCGGCTGTGCACCGCCCATGCCGCCCAGGCCAGCCGTCAGGATGAAACGGCCGCGCAGGTCGTTATCGAAGTGACGTTCGGCGATACGCGAAAAGATCTCGTAAGTGCCCTGGATCACGCCTTGCGAACCGATGTACTGCCAGTCACCGGCCGTGAGCCCGCCCCAGCAGATCAGGTTCTTCTGTTCGAGATCGTAGAAGTTCTCGGCCTTCGCCCACTGCCCGATCATGTTGCAATTTGCCATGATCACGAGCGGTGCGTGGGCATGCGTGCGCAGCAACCCTATCGGTTTGCCCGACTGCACGACCAGCGTCTGGTCCTCTGTCATGGTCTTGAGTGCACGGACAATGGCATCGTGCGAAGGCCAGTCGCGCGCCGCGCGTCCCAGTGCTGCATAGACAATCAATTGAGCCGGGTCTTCGCCCACGGCCAGCACGTTTTCCAGCAGGCGCAGCAGCGCTTCCTGGCGCCAGCCTTTGCATCGCAGCGTGGTTCCTGAAGTGACGTTGAATTCGCGTTTCATATCTGGCATTTCCTTAAACGGCGAGTGCGTAGCCGGACAAACTGATCCCAAGCGCTTTCTCGACCGGCGGATACACCGCCGGATCGCGTACGGAGGATGACAACGGCAGATGCGCCTTATGGACATGCAGGACCAGGACCTCCAGTCCTTCAACGAGCTGGCCGGCGCTGACCGGCCGGCCTTCGGTGTCGAGGGTGGTGATCACGTCGGGATAACTTGCGATGCGCGCGCCATGGGCATCGTCCACGGCCATGTGTTCGTTCATCACGTGGATCACGCAGCGTTGCGCGCCGGTTCCTATCTCCACGATGCCCACGTCGAAGGCTTCGCCGGTGTACTTCAGTGTGTTGCGCACGACCTTGCCGCTGCCGATGATCGTGCTTTGTGTCGTCTTGCAGATTGCATCGATGACCGCGCGTTGTCCTTTGGACTCCGCAGCAATAATCGCTTCGCCCAGTGCCAGTGCGCGGCTGATTCCCCCGAGCGCCGCGTGCTCGCGCACATAACTCGCACGCAAGGGGTTGCGGCAACTGGCGATGAATCCGCCAGACATGTCCGAGGCCTTGCGCAGCACCGGCGACACCTTGGCGGTCGCGCCGCGCACGACGAGTTCCATATAAGCGTTCTGCGCGCGGTTGCCGCCGGCGGCGGCCTGGATCATCGGCTGAGGGCTGGAGGCGAGACCGAGCGAGCCCATGTCGCCGGTCGGATGGGCGCGGATATCGCCCACTGCATCAACCACCTTCGTGCCGAGCAGCGCGGAAGGCAGCCAGCCATTGAGCGTGCTCGACATGCCGTTCTGGCCGATGATCAAGCCATGGATCGGCGCGCCCAGCGCCTCTTGCACAAGCTGCACGGCCTTCACGTAATCCGCGCCGAGCATCTCCCATTCGGTCAGGCCGCCGGGTGCGCCGATAGCAGCGGCGGTAGCAATCCACGCGTCGTCAGGCACCTCATCCATCGACACCAGTTCGGGGCGGCCGATGGTCACCGCAAGCGTGCCCAGTTCACGGCCGTGCGTGGCCCAGCCGCCGCCACCGCAGGCGAACACCGAGCCGCCCTTCACGGCTGCTTCAACGTCCTTCAAGTTCAGGATGCGTCCCATGTCTTTCCCCTTTTCTCGTTAAGAAGTGCTCGACCCTGCGCACGCTTGCTGTGGCCTTGCCGCTGTCACGAAGCAGCGAACCAAGGCGAGTGCAAGACACGGCTGGCTCGTTGCGGGCAAGAGCCGGCAAGCGGTACGGGGAATCGAATGGGGATGAGTCTAGGGAGCCAATTTTTTAACGCGTTATTGCTTTTTTATGGCGAGTACATAACGCGGTGTTATAGGGAGGGTATACGCGAATAAGCTAAATCTAGCGTGCTTACAGCTCGGTGCGCATGGCTTCGAGCGTGGCGATGAACGCTTGCGCGGTGCGCGACAGCGGCTCGAGCACCGCGTGAATGACACTGACCGGCGCGGCGATAACCGGCTCGACCGGGCGCACGACCATGTTCGACCAGGCCGGTCCACCGATTGTCAGTTCATCGATGAACGCAATGCCCACGCCG
This sequence comes from Caballeronia udeis, assembly GCF_044909315.1. GTDB lineage: Bacteria > Pseudomonadota > Gammaproteobacteria > Burkholderiales > Burkholderiaceae > Caballeronia > Caballeronia udeis_A. The sequence goes on along the minus strand of NZ_JBIYEB010000021.1, from coordinate 166,467 downwards.
GCCTGGACCAGCGCGCAGGCCACATGAGCCTGCTGCACTTCGGTCTTGATGCGCAGCGGGCAGTCGGCGTCGAGGAACATCTTGCGCACGAGCTGCCCGAACGGAATGTCGCTGCCGTAGCCAATGAACGGCTGATCGACCAGATCGCGCACATGCAACGTCTCGCGTTGCGCGAGCGGATGACCGACCGGCAGCGCCGCGACAATGCGGTTCTCGTGGATCGGGCGGATCTGCACGTTGGGATGGGTCTCCTGCATGAACGCGATGCCCAGATCAACCTGCTGCGTGATCACCGCCTGCAGCAGGATGCTGGGCAACAGCGTGTGCAGGATGATGCGGACATCGGGGAAACGTTCGTAGAAAAGCGCAATGGCGCGGGGAATCAGCGACTGCCCGAGGTTCGGGCTGCACGCAATGCGCAGATGGCCCATGCGGTTTTCAATCAGGTCGTCGGCCACCTCGTTCACGCGCTGCACGCCTTGATACACCACGTTCACCTCCGTGAAGAGGCGGCGCGCTTCGGGCGTGGGGTACAGCCGGCCCTTGATGCGCTCGAACAGCGAGAGCCCAAGCCTTTGTTCCGTATAGGAAATCAGCCTTGATACCGCCGGCTGCGAGACATGCAGGAGCTTGGCCGCGCCGCTGATGGACCCCGTCAGCATGATGGCGCGAAAGACTTCGATTTGCCGCAGATTGAGTCTCAAACGATTAACCCGATGTTATGTGGACAGGACAATTAAGCATAAGACATTTTGGGATGCCGCTGCCTACACTTGACTCCGATTGAGGTGATATCGAAGCAGTATCGGCACAGGGGGGGAGGAGAGCATGAGCGATTTCGATCTGGTGGTTCGCGGCAATATCGTCGATGCGGACAGTGTCGTGATGGACGGCTGGCTGGCGGTGCGCGACGGCCGCGTGGTGACGCGGGGCGCGGGCAAGCCGCCGGCCGCGAAAGATTTCATCGATGCAAAAGGGCAATGGGTGATGCCGGGGGTGATCGACGGACAAGTGCACTCGGGCAGTCAGGCGAATCAGGAGGGACTGGGCCACGCGTCGCGTGCGGCGGCGGCAGGCGGCGTGACCGTGATGGTGGACATGCCGTATGACGATCCCGAACCGGTGGCCTCGCGGGCACGACTCGACGCGAAGATTGCCGAGGTCGAACGCGACTGCCATGTGGACGTTGCGCTGTTCGGCACGCTCAACGACAAGCACGGACTGCAGGCGGCGGCCGGTCTCATCGACGGTGGGGTGTGCGCCTTCAAGTTCTCGACTTTTGAAGCGACCCCCGGCCGCTTCCCCCGCGTGGAAGAGGACGACCTGTACGAGGCGTTCCGGCTGATCGCGCCGTCGGGTCTCGTGTGCGGCGTGCACAACCAGATGCAGGACCTGACGCGCAAGAACGTCAGCCGCATGATCGAAGCAGGCGACACCGGCTGGGACGCCTTCATGCGTGCGCATACGCCGCTGATCGAGAACCTGGCGACGGCGCTGATCTATGAGATCGGGGCCGAGACGGGCGCACGCGCGCACGCGGTGCATGTGTCCACTTCACGTGGTTTCGAACTGTGCGGCATGTACCGGAACGCGGGGCATCAGGCCAGTATCGAAACCTGCGTGCAGTACCTGATGCTCAATCACGAGGAGCACACAAAGCGGTTCGGCGCTAAAACCAAGCACTATCCGCCGATCCGCCCGAAAGCCGAGACCGAGCTTCTGTGGACTCATATTGCGAACGACGCGTGTACGTTCGTCTCCTCCGATCACGTGAGCTGGGGGCTCGAACGCAAGGGCAATCCGAACGTGTTCAGGAATTCATCGGGCGGCCCGGGACTGGAGACGCTGCTGCCGGCGTTCTGGAGCGGATGCGAACAGAGAGGCATTTTCCCGACGATGGTCGCCAGGCAACTCGCCCGCAATCCTGCGCGCCACTTCCTGCTGCACGATCGCAAAGGAACCTTCCATACCGGCGCGGACGCCGACTTCGTGATCCTCACGCCCGAACGGTATGCGTTCGACCCGTCGCACAGCCTGTCCGCCGTGCAGTGGAGTTCGTTCGAAGGCATGGAATTCACGGTGCGCGTTGCGGCAACCTATTGCCGCGGGAAACAGGTCTTCGACGGTGTGCGTATCGTCAATCAGACAGGCGATGGGCGCTTCCTGCGCCCGGCCTCTTTTAATCGCGCTGGCTTATCGCCGGCGGCCTCATGAATCAAACCTACGCCATGTCCAACACTCATTTCCCGCCGATCAACGCCGAACGCCTGAACGCCCGCGTCGAACGTCTCAGCCAGTTCACGCGGCCCGATGTCCCGTGGACACGTCGCGCGTTTTCGCCCTTGTTCGAAGAGGCGCGTGCCTGGTTGCGCAGTGAATTCGCGGGCGCCGGCCTGACCGTTTCGCAGGATGCGGGCGGGAATCTGATCGGTCGGCGTGAAGGCGCGGGGCGCCTGACCAAGCCGATCATTACCGGCTCGCACTGCGATACGGTGGTGGGCGGAGGCCGCTTCGACGGGATCATCGGGGTGCTGGCGGGTATCGAGGTGGCGCATACGCTGAACGAGCAGGGCGTGACGCTGGACCATCCGTTCGAAGTGATCGATTTCCTCTCTGAAGAACCCAGCGACTACGGCATTTCGTGCGTCGGCAGCCGGGCGTTTTCGGGGGTGCTGGACGCCGGCATGCTGGCGTCGAAGAATGCGGAGGGTGAATCGTTGAGGCAGGCGCTGCAGCGCATTGGCGGTGATCCCGACGCGTTGACGCAGGCGCTGCGCGCCCCCGGCAGCACGGCGGCGTTCGTGGAACTGCACATAGAACAGGGGCCGGTGCTCGAGACGAAGCGCTTGCCCATTGGCGTGGTGACGAACATCGTCGGCATCCGGCGTGTGCTGATCACGGTGACCGGCCAGCCCGACCACGCCGGCACCACGCCCATGGATATCCGGCGCGATGCGCTCGTCGGTGCGGCGCGGGTGATCGACCGGACGTATCGCATGGCGTCGGCGATGAACGGCGAGCCGCACTACGTGGTCGCGACTATCGGCCGGCTGGCGATGACACCGAACGTCCCGAACGCGGTGCCGGGTCGCGTCGAGTTGATGCTGGAAGTGCGCAGTGACAGCGACGCCGTGCTCGATCAGTTCCCCGAGGAGCTCATGGCGAGCGTGGCCGATGATCTGCTGGCGTTGCGGCTGACGGCGTCCGCTGTGCACGTGAGCCGCGCGAGGCCGACGCAATGCCAGCCGCTGGTGATGGACGCGGTGGAGCGGTCGGCCGCCAGCCTCGGATATGCAAGCATGCGTTTGCCGAGCGGGGCGGGGCACGACGGTGTGTATGTGGCTGCAACGGGACCGATCGGCATGATCTTCATTCCCTGTTTGAACGGCCGCAGCCACTGCCCTGAAGAATGGATCGAACCGCAACAGCTGGTCGACGGCACGCGCGTTTTGTATCAGACCATTCGCGAGCTGGACACGGTGCTGGCGCGTGAGGCGGGACTGTAACGAACGGGCGCGAGCCCGTAGCGTTCACCAACTGTGAATCCTGCGCTGCCAATTCGTTTCAACCCGGCGATGTGCCGCGCACACTCGCACCGGCGCCATGAGAAGCGTCGACTGATTGTTCCTCGGCGTAATGCATTCCAATGTGCCACGAAACGGCTCCCTCGATATCTCGACGGAGCCGTTTGCGCATCTGGGGGGCGATTAATGACAACGCTGTCGCGTGAGGAGCGTCACGCTTCTTGTCCATGACAGGCTACCGTTGCCGTATGGCGATCATCCCCACCTAAAAAAACGTCCGCGGCATTGATTGCCGGCACTCAAGTCCGAATCCCCTGTGCCGATAAACAAACATGGCGAGCAGCCGCCGATTTAAACAGCCGTCGCAAATACGTGGTGATCAATCCGGCGCTTACTCCCTTTGCGACAAAGTGTTGCGATTTTGCCTACAACGCTCCCAAACGGGCGATCCAGGCATAGAGTTAAAGTGTTTTATCAAGTTCAGGTTGCGGTGCGGGAGGTTTGTCATGAAACGCAGGACAGCCAGACAGCTTGTTGCTCAACTTGCGGATTTAAAGCATCTCGCGCGGTGTAGCGCACTGAGGGCGTCAGCGCTCAGCAGGACCATAGGTCAAAGCCCGGATGAAGAAACAGGGCGGCCCACGGACAGCATCAAGTCCGTGCGAAACGAGGTCGAGCAAGAGTCATTTGCCGGAGCAGCACATGAAATCCACGCATGAATATTCGCTACGTACGCAGGTCGACAAATGGCTGGCTCCCGGTCTCTCAACGCCAGTTCGTGTGACCGAGTTCAGCCGCACGCGCTCAGGCGGAAGGCGGTATGTGTGTGTAGAAACCGCATTGCCGCTTGGATCTCGCGCACTGCTTTTCTTTCGCCACGACGACGGTTGCTGGTGTGTGTTCCCCCCTGCGTCGGATCGGCCTAATATGACCATGGGACGTGTCACCGAACATTGACCGGCGTTTTGAATGCATTGAGGGACACATCAATAGTTTGGGATACTTATCTTATTGAGCTGCTAGTATAAAAAACAATGGTCACCCGATACCGGCGGCTGACAACGGACGACTGATAAGCGGAAAAGAAAGGGGGGTTATGGCGGAAACAACAATATCTTCACACGCAATTCCCGCTATTCGCGGAAGAGGGTAAGCCCGTCGCCACGCGCCTGCGCGTTCAAACTCCGAGCTGCCGACTTTTCCGTGAACTTAAAAGTCTAACGTTGGGAGAGTCACCATGTACATCGGGCTGCTTGTCTCACAGGTTCGGCAGGTTAAGGAGGTCCACTTTCATCCCGACGAAGAAGTGTCGGCGGAGGTCGCACCCCGGCACCGGTTCGCGTTCTGGCAAAGGATCAGACATCTATTCGCGTGAAGGCCGCTTGCGCGAGAATTGTCTATTGAGTATCAAGCGCCGCAGCGATGTTCGCGAAGCCGTTTTATCCGCATGAGGAAACGGCTTTGCAGATATCGCTGCGGCGTTTGGTTTGCGAGACAAGAAGGTCGAAGTTTGCACCCCCCAATCCCCACCAACGCAGTGACTCAGCATGCAGTCAGCTAGTCGCCGGAAACATGCACGCTCTAGCCGACTAAGAGGGCGAGAAATGCGGTGCGCCTGGCGCGGGCACCACTCTCCGTGCATCGGTTTAATTCCGGCTTAACGCGAGTCTGCGCTGGAGGGGGACTCGCCCATGTACTTATCCGCAGCTTTGCGCTCGCCATGGGCGGCTGGTGATTGCCGCGGGTGATCTCTTTCATACTTCTCGTTCTGTTGAACGATGCGGTCCAGTGCTCTTGGGCCATCGGCTTGGGCGGCAAACGACACGGCGGGCAGGATCAGGACCGAAGCGGCGGCGACCGCGGAGACAAGCTGTTTCATGATGGACTCCCAGACCACGCGTTTCATGCAAGACGTTGCGCTCGTCGAGGAATATAACGACGCGAACAGCCTTGCGCTTCGAGCCGTATACACGGGAAATAGCCGGGCTGAGTATTGAACGGTTTCATCGTCCATGCCGGCGTCTGTGAACAGCCGTTATCACAAGAGTAGGCGGGAATACTTAAAGAAATCTTAGACTGGCGACATCTGTCCGGCGGACGAATGCGCTGGACCCACAGCTCGCCGCGGGGCTCCTAACCGGCGTCTTCCGCGAGCTCAGGCCGCAGCATGGGCCGGCCCAATATCTTGCGGGCCTGATCCGTCTGGGCGTGCTCAAAGGCATCCTCGAAGTCATCCAGTTCCTGAGCGTCGAGCCCGACTTCCGGCGTAACGGCAACTTGCCGCCAGTCCATGACTGCATCCAGGACTTCGGCCAGGATCATCTTCGCCTGCGCGTCGGTCAGTGAAAAATAGGCGCACGTATCCAGAAGCATCCGGACTGATTCAATAGGGCCCGCGTCTTCAGTGAGCCAGGTCTTGGACTCGCGCACCTTGCCGGGCATCGGGTTCACGTCGAACGCGGGAGAAATGCGCCACAGGCCGTTGCCGTCGTATAGGAACCCCAGGTTCTGCAGATGGTCGTCGGTGTTGGTGATGAGCAGGTTGAAAACCAGGCGGCGCCATAGCTCCCGCGCGTCGTTGTCGGGGTGCGAGCACTTTTGCTGCATGACGTCCACGATCTCGGTGTAGGCGTGGGCGTTCTGGCGCGAAGCCTGCAGCATGGATGCAGCCGACAGATAAGGGACGCGCAGGTCGCCATCCTCCCGGTCAAACCGTTCGATGATGGCTACCGGTGTGCCATTCAATGTGACGCACCGGGCATTGGCCGTCGTAATACCGGCCTGGCGCGCGAGTCTTAGCGCCAGCACTTCGCCCCGGGTGACGTTGATGGTGTCATTGACGCTTGGAAACTTCCCGATGGCGAGCGTGCCGTTTTGATCCAGCACGGTGCATTTGGGCCGCATGCCTCCGAGCGAGGTGCCCTTGCCTTGCAAATAGCGCAGGTCCTCGACGGTCTCCCTGGCCGTCTCGACCGCACGCGTAGCTTTGTACATCCGCTCGAGTTCGATCATGGGCGGTGTCGTGCGCCGGCCTTCGTCAACCGTCCTCAGATAGATTCCCTCCTTGCAAAGGCGAAGCGCTCCGATGCGGCTGAAGTCGTCCACTGCACACAGGTAGTCGAGTTCGCTCAGGGGCGACAGGCGAGGATTGTCACGGCGCGCCTTGGCGTGTATCCGGTTGATGACACGACGCCCCCAGGCGTCAGGGGCGCTGTCGGCCAGTGCAAAGTGAAACACCGAGTCCACGACGTTGGGCGCGCGACGCGGCTGGTAGCCAGGTTCGAGGGGCAGATCGGGAGAGACTTCAAACCGGTCCGGATGGGCCAGCCAGGTTTCGTCATAGGCGAACTGCGACACTTCGCGCCGCCCCTGGCTCACGTAGTTCAGGTGACCCACGAGCGTGCCAGCGGCCCCGAGGTGAACCTCCAGGGCTGTACTGATACCGGGCTTGCCGGACTTGGCGGGCTGTTTTTTTATTGCCATGCCGTTAGAACGCTTTGGTGGTTTTCTTCGCGGTTCGCACCCGCTGCGGCAGCTTTTCGTCCATCAATGCGAGGCCGATATCGTCTTGGCCGCTGTCGAGAAGATCATTGAGCCGCTGCAGCTCTCCAAAAAAATGGAGCGCTCTTACGAGGAAGTGCAACTGCACGTGCGGGTCGCCGTTCTCCATGCGCTTGACGGTATTGAGCCCGGCCCCGATGCGCGCGGCGAGCGCCTGCTGCGTCAGCCCTCTGCGGCGGCGCGCGCGGTTGATGTCTTCGCCAAGCTTCGTGAGTGTCCGTTGTACCGGGATAGGAAGCGGTTTACCGGCTTTACGGCCTTCAGAAGGGCTTTTAAGAGGTTTAGTAGGCTCCATGTGGGCCATTATAGTAGTTTTACGAAGATGTCGTTTAATTTATGATTTAAGAGGCCCTACATGGGCTTTTAAAGAAAATAGTAGCCTTTATGAGGGTTTTTAATTCGGCAAGGCATCTGAGCACGGCCGTATATTTAACCCGACTGGGTTTGCGTTCCCACAGTCTTCCTCAGGTTTTGTCCCGTTCCCGATGGTGCGTGATGGCATCGATGCTCCGCCCTGGTATTTGCCTCCCCCGCCGATGATCAGGGCGCGTTGGCATCTCGCGCGATTGCATGTTCGGTCTCCATGCTGATTGCCCAATAGCGTTGCGTTTATCCGCGAGCAGGTTTCGCCAGTCTGAAACCAAAGGAAAACGTTATTGAAAAAAACGTGAGCGCGTGTTTAAGTGCCCGCTGAACGTCGTTTTTATCGCTCAAACGGAGCGTCACGCGACGGACCTTCGCCGCCAACGTGAATTTCAATGAACGCCGTCTTCAAGACTTTTCTCGCGCTTATCCGTCTTCCCGGTTATCCCGGCATTTCCCTCGCGATGTTCCTGTCAGGCATCGCTTCCTCATTCGCGGTGCCGTACACGTCGCTGTTTGGCGCGACCGAGGCGCACATGACGCCGCTCCGGCTCGGCATCTTCATGACGCTGACAGCGGTGAGCAGCGTGATCGTGAGTACCTATCTGGGGCGCATCGCCGATCGCCGGAGCGATAAAAAACGTATCGTGTTGCTGTCCATTGCGGGATCGGCGCTTGGTTATGCATTGCTGTGCGTCACGCGCAACTACGTGTTGCTGACGATCTTCGGCTGCGTATTCCTGAGCATCGGCGCGGCGGTATTCCCGCAGCTTTTCACGTTCGGCAAAGCGCGGCTGCACGCCGAGGGCATCGAACATACCGAACTACCGATGGCCACCTTGCGCACCACGCTGTCCTGCGCATGGGTGTTTGGTCCGGCGGTGGGTGCAATCGTGCTGGGGGTGTCGGGTTTCAACGGGCTGTTCCTGTCGGCGGCGGGTGCGTTCGCGGCGGCTGGATTGATCGTGCTCTGCATGCGCGAACCCAAGACCTATGACACTTACGAGGCCGCCGACAAGACCTCCAGCGAGATCCCGCCGCAAGCCAAAAATGCACACGTCTATGCGGCGCTGGTGAGTTTTACGCTGATCGGCATGGGCTCGGCGATCGCGACCATCATGCTGCCGGTGCTGATCGTCGATCAGTTGCACGGCACGACCGCGCACGTCGCACAGATGGTCGGCCTCGGCGCGTTTGCCGAGATTCCGATGATGCTCCTGCTCGGCGGCGCGTCCCGGCGCATCAACAAGGCGAACATGATCGCGTTCGCGTCGTTATCGCACATTGTGTATTTCGCGGGTATCGCGCTCGCACCGAACCTTTGGGTGCTCGTGCCGCTGCAAATCCTGAACGCTGTCGTGGTCGCGGTGACGTCATGTCTCGGCATGTCGTACTTTCAGGAACTGATGCCTGGCGCGCTGGCCCGCGCGACCACCCTGTTTTTTAACACCATGCGCACGGGCTCCGTGCTGGCGGGGGTGGCGTCGGGCTTTGTAGCCGCGACCTGGGGTTATCGCGCGGTGTTCGTGTTCTGCGTGATGCTGGCGTCCACAGCGTCTGTCGTGCTGTTTATTTTCAACTATCAGCGCGGCGCGAAGATTTTCTCCGATCCTGCCGCGGAGCCCGTTGCTCAGAGCCGCGCGGTTACTACGTTCGTCGTTGTCGACGAACGATCGGAAACCGCGCCATGACATGGGTTGCTGAATCCTGACCTAAACCGGATGCCCGTCCGGCGGTGCATCGGGATGCTGCGGCTCCTCCGGCCGGTGCCCCGGCGATGGCGGCGACAGCGGGTCGGCCTCCGGATCGCGGTTCGGATCGGCGAGCGGGTCGGGAATCGGATTGGACTGCAGGTCGTATCTTGTGGGCTGCAGGATGTTCATGGGGTTCATGAGTGGCCTCCGTATGGTCCATCGTCGACAGTTCATGTCGTGTCCTCCAGCATAGGCGCATGCGGGATGGAAGGCAGGCGGTACAGGTAGCCCGTGCACGGAAATGTGGCCGGGCGCCACGCGGGTAACGGTTTGCGCAACCGTCTGCATCGCACCGTCCAGTGACAATTAACGGAGTGCCGCGTTCATGCGCGGTGTGTCCTCGAGCTGCCCGCACGACCGACTTTCGCAGGCTTGCACTTGATGTGGTGTCGCCCCGCGGGTCAACAGAGGCGAAAGGCGAGGATGCGTTTCGCGGGCGGGAAGCTGTGTGGCAAGAAACAGACTCCGCACACCCAGAGTTTCACCCTGGCCGAGACGGAGATTTTTGCGGTGTCTATCGCCAGGTCTGGCGGTGGATCAACCGCCGGACCGACTATCAGCTTTCTGCCGCTTCCAGACCTTCGGTTTGCGGTTTGAATGCATCGGCGCGACGGCGAATTTCTTCGGCTTCCACGGTCACGAACGTCCGGTTGTCGGCGGCGAGGGCGTTCTGGTACGAGATGCCTTCCGGTACGCGATGCAGCAGCGCGCGCAGCTCGCCCTGCGTGGTTTGTTCGACGGGTTCGTAGTTGTAGAGCCGCAGCGTGAGTTCCGTGCGCTCGTGAAGCAGGAACAGGCAAGCCGCGAACACGGCCACGCCGACCACTTCCTGGACGCCGAAACTGAAGTCGCTCGGAATGGACGAGAACGGCAGCATGGCGACGGCAATCACGCCCGCAATAGCCAGCGCGATGGTCGCGTAGAGGAAAAACTGCGCGCGGCCGACGATGCGATCGTGTTCCGCCTTGAGTTGCCCGGCGGATCTCGGAACGAGTGCCGCGTGGCCCTGTTTTTGCCGACGTTGCTGAAGTGCTGAAAACGGAAGGGCTGCCATGGAGTCGGTTGCCTTGAAAAGCGTCGCCAGGATTGGCGCTATCCACGGGTTAACGCCAAGCTTTCAGGAAAGTTGACTCAGGTTACGTGTTGTTTCAGTTGGGTCTCAAAATGTTTCGGCGGTTTTACTCGTTAGCCATTTGGACAGCTATTAGAGGTCGGGTGGTGCGAGCCCGGGTGGCAGTATTAATAACGTGGCTTCGCCGTACCGTGGCTTTACGGTGATCTGTTAAAAGAGCTATTATCAGGTCTTCTTGAAGATTATTTCACCGGCGAGGAGCGTCATGGAAGCTATTCATGCTACCCAATCTGTGGGAATTTCTGAGCTGAAGCTCAATCCGAGCGCGGTTATCGAAAGCGCGGACGGCGGTGCGGTCGCCATCCTCAATCGCAACAAGCCGGTGGCGTACCTGCTGCCGGCAGATCATTACGGAGCGCTGCTCGATCGGTTGGAAGACTATGAATTGGCCGACATTGTCCGAGCCAGGCAGGATGAACCGTTGGTCGAGGTCGACATCCATAAATGACATACAAGCTGAGGTTCAAACTCAACGCGGAGAAGGAATGGCGAAAACTTGACGCCGAGACGCGACGGCAGTTCGCCAAGAAGCTGGACGAGAGGCTCGAGAATCCGAAAGTGCCGGCTTCACGGCTGTACGAAATGAAGGACTGCTACAAGATCAAGCTTCGTACCCGAGGATACAGGCTTGTCTATCAGGTACAGGATGAGATTGTGACGGTTGTCGCTATCGCGGTTGGCAAGCGCAACGGCGGCGACGTATACGACGCAGCAGAAGAACGGCAGTAGCACCGTAGTCGGCCGCCACCATGGTTGATTTCGACACGCGTCGCACGAGCGGCCTTACATACCGCCGCGAGCGTCAGGTCAGGACAATCGCCGGCGTGAGTTCTGGCGCAGATCGACGCCGGAACGTGAAAAACCCCTTATTGATGTTTCAGGTGGCGATTTGTATCGGGGTGGTCAAGCAATGGCTCACTCACACTGGAGTAATCGAATCTTCCATGAAGTTCGGTTGCGGGCGCTATATGAACGGATAGTGCCCGATCGCTTCAACATCTCAATGCAACCCCAGGTCCGCCGGCAAATCCACGTCCCGCAAAATGTTTGCGTCTTCAACATTGATGCGTTCCACCGCCTCCGACATAAACAGCGCCCGCGCGCCGGCATCGCCGTCAAGCGCGCTGAGCGCTTCCAGATGCATGGCGCAAAACCCTGCCGGATGCCCCCTTTGTCCGCGATAAAACGGCGCAACAATCGACGCTCCCGCGTCCAGCGATCGCGCCACCGCCTCGACCGTCTCCGGCTCGATCCACGGCATATCGCCAAGCGTCACGAGCCAACCTTCCGCGTCCTGCGTTGCACGCACCGCGGCGGCAAGCGTCGCGCCCATGCCGCGTTCGGCATCGATGGAAAACATCACGTCGCAGCCCGCTTCGTTCAACACTTCCGCCAGCTTCTCCGACCCCGGGCGCACCACGGCGACCACCCGCGATACGGCTGACAGTAAGCGCCGGGCAGACTGAAACACGACCGGCGTACCGTCTGGAAGCGTGGCCAGGAGTTTGTTATGAAGACCGCTTGGATCGAAGCGGGAACCGTAGCCGGCTGCAAGCAGAATGCCGGTCGCACTCGATGAATAACTCATGGCCGGCTTCCCGATCGTAAGAAGGTAAGAAGGGTCGATTTTGACAAGCCCCAAGACGTGCCGCAAGTCCAAAAAAAACCGCGCGGTTTTGCCGACAAAACTTTCCCGGCAAAAGATCAGACGGTAGTTTTCGGCATGACCTTGTCGAGCGTGATCGGCAAATCGCGCACGCGTACGCCGGTCGCGTGATACACGGCGTTCCCGATCGATCCCGCCACCCCTGTAATGCCGATTTCGCCAATGCCCCGCGCGCCGAGCGGATTGATATGCGGATCGGGTTTGCCCAGCAAGGTGATGTCGAGCAGACCGATATCGGCATTTACCGGCACGTGATATTCGGCAAGATTGGCGTTGGTGTACCGGCCATACCGCGTATCGAGTTCACTCTTCTCGGTCAGCGCCGAGCCTATGCCCCACACCAATCCGCCCATCAGTTGGCTATGCGCGGTCTTTTCGTTGAGCAGGCTGCCGACGTCATACACTGCCACAATGCGCGGGACGCGGATCGTGCCCAGGTCGGCATCGACGTGAACCTCCGTGAATACCGCGCCGAACGAGTGAAACGCGAACTGCTGTTTCTCATCGCCGGGCTTCGTAGTCGCCATCGCTTCGATCGGCTTGCCGCCATTGCGTGCGATCACCGCGGCAGCCGGATCGCGCTTCGATGGATCGGCGCGGCTGATGACCCAGCCGTTATCGACGGTGACATCGTCCATGGAACCCCCGCTTAGCGGCGATCCTGGATCGGCTATTGCCATCGCAATCAACTTGGCGCGCGCCTGCGCCGCCGCCTCGCGCACCGCGGGCGAGACGCTCGCCACCGACTGCGAACCGCCCGACACCGGTGCATGCGGCAACGACGAATCGCCGAGTGCGAAGTCGACCTTGTCCACCGGAAAACCCAGCGCATCGGCGGCGACTTGCGTCATCACGGTATAGGTGCCGGTGCCGAGATCCTGCGTGCCCGATGCGGCCATCGCCGTGCCGTCCGGCAAGATGCGCGCAATAGCCGATGCCTCGCTGCGGTTTGCAGGATACGTCGCCGTCGCCATGCCCAGACCGATCAGCATGTTGCCTTCGCGCATGGAACGCGGCTTCGGATTGCGCCGCAACCAGCCGAATTTATCGGCGCCGATCTGATAACACTCGCGCAGCGACTTCTCCGACCACGGTTTCTTTTCCTGCGGTTCCATCTCGGCATAGTTCTTCAGCCGGAACGCGAGCGGGTCCATGTTCAACTGGTAGGCCATTTCGTCCATCGCGGATTCGAGCGCGAACGAGCCGCTCGTTTCACCGGGCGCGCGCATGAACGTCGGCGTGCCGACATCGAGCTTCACCAGCTTGTGCGTGGTCGCCTGGTTCGGCACGGCATACAGCATGCGCGTGACAATAGCCGAACTTTCGTTCCAGTCTTCGAAGGTCGATGTGGTCGAGATCACGTCATGGCGCATGCCGGTGAGTGTGCCGTCGTCGCGGGCCGAGATCTGGATATGCTGATCCGTGAACGGCCGGTTGCCGACCATGCCGAACATCTGCGGACGTTCCAGCACCAGCCGAACCGGCCGGCCGGTCTGCTTCGCGGCCATGGCCGCAAGTACGACATGCGACCAGGCCGAGCCCTTGCATCCAAAACCGCCGCCGACAAACGGGCAGAGCACGCGCACGTTCGTATCCGGGATGCCGAGCGTTTTCGCCACCGCGTTGCGTGCGCCGGAAACGCCTTGGGTGGCATCGTAGAGCGTGAGGTTTGGGCCATCCCAGCGAGCCAGCGTGGCGTGCGGCTCCATTGGATTGTGGTGCTCGTTCGGCGTGGTGTAGACGGCGTCGAGGTGAGTAGGGCCCTGACGCAGTCCGGCGGCCACATCGCCGCGCTGGGTGTTGATTGGCCGGCCCATCATCTTTTCCGGCTGATATGCCGTGGCCTTCGCGCGCTGATAGTCCGTGTTCGGCGTCGCGGCCTCATAACGAATCGATGCCTGGAGCTTGCGGGCGCCATCGGTTGCGCGTTCCAGCGTATCGGCAACGACTACGGCAACGGGTTCATTGCTGTAGCGTACTTCGTCGGTTTGCAGGAGCGACAATCCGCGCACAGCCGGCGGCTCCGCATTCGGTTTGCCGCCATTGGGCAGGCGCATTGCGGTTTCGTGATTCATCACGAGCAGCACGCCGGGCATGGCCTGGATGCGCGCAGTATCCATGGAAGCCACTCTGCCATGAGCGATTGTGCTCGTCACCAGAACCGCATGCGCGAGCTTGGCTTCCGGGTTATCGGCGGAATATTTCGCCTGGCCCGTGACTTTCAGAAGACCGTCGGTGCGGTCGAGCGGTTGTCCAAAAACACTCATGCCACACCTCCGGCGGTCGACACCGCGCGGACAATCGCGCGCTGCGCCAGTTCGATCTTGAAGCCGTTGTCGCGATAACTCCGCGCATCGCGAACGGCAAGCGCCGCTGCGCTACGCAACGTGTCACGTGATAACGGCTGCCCGGTGAGCGCTTGCTCAGTCGCCGTGGCACGCCACGGTTTGTGCGCGACGCCCCCCAGCGCGATGCGTACGGTCTTCACCGTGTTGCCGTCCATCTGCAATGCGGCGGCGACCGACACAAGCGCGAACGCGTAACTCGCGCGGTCGCGCACCTTCAGGTAGTGCGAGTGCTGCGCAAAGAGCGGGGGCGGCAGATCGACGGACGTGATCAGTTCGCCGGGTTGCAGCGTGGTATCGACTTCAGGATGATCTCCGGCCAGACGATGAAACTCCGCGAATGCAATCGTGCGTTCGCCGTGAGGGCCGTTCACGTGCACCACGGCGTCGAGTGCTGCGAGCGCCACGCTCATATCGGATGGATTCGTCGCGATGCATTGCGCACTTGCACCCAGGATGGCGTGGATGCGGCTATTGCCTTCTATTGCTGCACAGCCGCTTCCGGGGGTGCGTTTGTTGCACTGGGGGAAACCGGTGTCGTAGAAGTAATAACAGCGCGTGCGTTGCATCAGGTTGCCGCCGACGGTGGCCATGTTGCGCAACTGCGCCGATGCACCCGCGAGGAACGCCTGCGATAGCAGCGGATAACGTTCGCGAATCCACGTGTGATTCGCGGCGTCGCTGTTGCGAACCAGCGCACCGATCCGCAGGCCGCCGTCGGGCAGTTCGCTCACTGTGTTCAAGCCGGCTATGTGCGTGATGTCGACAAGCTTCACCGGCCTCGCAATACCGCCTTTCATGAGATCGAGCAGATTCGTTCCGCCGCCGATAAACGCAACACCCGGCTGCTGTGCTGCCTTGATCGCCGCGCTCACGTCCGTGGCGCGTTCGTAGGAAATGGCATCCATGTGGCGCTCCTAGGCTTTGTTCATCGCGACGGTTTTCACCGCGGCGACAATGTTCGGATAGGCGCCACAGCGACAGATATTGCCGCTCATGCGCTCGCGGATTTCATTGTCGGAGAGTTGGGGCGGACGGTAGCGGACATCGGCGGTCACGGCGCTGGCGTCGCCGGCATGGAATTCGTCCAGCAGCGCCGTTGCCGAACACAGTTGGCCGGGCGTACAGAAACCGCACTGGAAGGCGTCGTGATCGATGAAAGCCTTTTGTATCGCGCTGAGGCTGAGCGTCTGCGCGTTGGCGAGTCCTTCCACGGTCACGATCGATTCACCCTCGTGCATGACGGCGAGCGTCAGGCACGAGTTGATGCGCCGGCCGTTTGCGATCACCGTACACGCGCCGCACTGGCCTCGGTCGCAGCCTTTCTTTGTGCCGGTGAGGCTCGCGTATTCGCGCAATGCGTCGAGCAAGGTCGTACGTGCTTCAAGTTGCATTTCGTAAGCATGGCCATTGATGGTCAGCTTCACGGGCATGAGCGGTGCGGCTGTGACGGCCGGTGACGGCGGTGGTGCGGATGTCGCTGCCGGTTGTTGCGCATGAACTCGCGGCGCGGCTGAAACGGTTGCCGCTGCCGCCGCGGATTGCAGGAACCTGCGGCGCGACGGTTTGATTGCTTCGGATGGTTCGGTGTCTGGGTTGCTGTTACGGGGGACGTTGATGTGGCGCATGGCGATATGAAGCTCCTCGCTCGATCGAGTGAGCGCCGGGTTTGGCTGGACGCGTCGGGGGAGTTGGCGTGTCCGGCTAACCGAGGCGCTGACACCATTCGCCTGGACCTTGCGGAGTGCAAGCCAATGAGGCGAATGGAGACCAAGGGAGTCTGCAAATCCAATGCCATCGATAAGGGCTGCGCGCTGACGGTGTTTGCCGTTCAGGATTGCAGGTAAGGGCTACATTCATCGGTAAATCGGGGTGGTTGTCACCTTGGCCGCACTAGCCAGAAATGCAAACTGCCACCTCACGGTGGCAGTTTGTATTTCGCATCGCTGAGGCTTCAGCCTTGCTTACAAATCGCTCGGGTACGGCGCCTTGAGCCACTTTGTCGAGAGCTTGTTCAGCGTGCCGTCGGTCTTCGCTTTCAACACGGCTGCGTCCACCTCCTTCAGCAGGCGCGCCTCACCCTTGTTCACGGCGACATGATCGGGTGAACTGAAAAGCGCGAATTTCTGCTCGGGTGCGATCGGCGGATTACGCGCAATGATTGTCGCGCCGACGTCATTACCCACCACCATCAACTGAACCTGCCCCGACAGAAACGCCGAAATAGCGCCGTTGGGATCGTCGAAACGCTTGATCGTCGCGTCCGGCGGCGCGACCTTCGTCACGCTCAGATCCTCCAGTGTTCCGCGCGCGACGGAAATGGTCTTGCCTGCCAGATCCTTTTCGCTTTTCACCGGCAACGACTTCGGTCCGAATACCGCGAGATAGTAAGGCGCATAGGGCCGCGAAAAATCGAGCACCTTCTCGCGCTCCGGCGTCTGGCCCACGCTCAGCAGCACGTCGGCCTTGCCGGTGGCGAGATAAGCGATGCGGTTTTCACCGGTGATTGGTACGAGGTCGACCTTGACCTTCATCGTCCTGGCCAGATAGTCGGCCATTTCAATGTCATAACCCTGCGGTTTCATGTCCGGACCGATCGAGCCGAACGGCGGATAGTCCATGAATACGCCAACCCGCAGCACGCCGTTTTTCTGCACGGTATCGAGGGCGTCCGCGTGGGCGAAAGTGGCCGTGGCCGCCAAGGGCACGGCGAAAGCCGCAGCCACGAAGAGGCGCCGGGCAAGGCGGGAGAGGCGAGTCGTCATGATGGTGGCCTTGAGCAGAAAATTCGGAGAGTGGGAGGTCGCTAATCACTCGACATCCCGGAGCGCTACGTGACCGTACGCGTGAAAGCACTCTAGGCAGGCCAAAAACCCGCAACAATCGAAATATGCTCATGCCAGCCATGACCAGAGTGCATGGCTTGAGGGGCGTTTGCCGAAGTTATTTGATCAGCGCCAACGCGTTCCTGAAACGCGGATGCCGGCAGCTTCCCAGCCAGCCGAAGATCGTGCTTTCCGTGGTGGTGGCAAGCGCTCCCTCGCGCTGCGCTCTCGCCAGCGCGATTGCCTTATTCTCCGGGGCACGTGAACCGACTGCATCGGCAATCAGTTCCACCGTATAGCCGAGCTTCAGCAAGCCGTTCACCGTCAGCAGCACGCACACATGCGCTTCGCAACCGGCCACGAACAGCACTGAGTCCTTTGACGGCAACGCCGCCACGAAGTCCGGGCACAGCGTTGCGTCGAACGTATCTTTCTCTATCACACGATGCCGCTCGCTGATCAGGCCAGCGACACTCCCGCCAAGCCCACCTGGATTCTGCTCGGTGACAAGCACCGGGATATCGAGCAGATCGGCCGCTTTCACCAGCGTCACGCAACGCTTCAACACGGCTGCGCCGTTATCGATATGCGGCATCAACTTCGCTTGCATATCAATGACAACAAGCACCGGATCAGGCTTCACTTTCCATGATCCGGTCAATCAACCGGGCGTTTTCACCCGCCGATCCGATGCCTTCATGCTTGGCCATTGGAATGAAAAAATGCGTCTTCACGTTCGGCAGGTTTGCACGATCCAGCCATTCCGTCAGATGCCGGGTGAGCCTTTGCGCAGGGACATCGATTTCGGCGCGCAACGCGGGCGGCAACTGACCGAGATATCGCGCTTCGGTCTGATACGGTTCAGGTGCGACGCACAACGCGTCGGGACGGCCATCGGGATCCGCGGGCAAGCGTTGCAACGCTTCACGCAGCAACGCGACGCCCAGGCCCTGGCCGCGCCACTGTTTCCTCACTTCCCAGGTGCTGATGTACACCACCCGATGCGTATTGAACACGCTGCACAGCCGCTCCGGCCCGAGGGCTTCGGTAGCGGCGAGCGCGAGGGACAGCATCTCGCCGGAGTAGGTGTCGAGGACATACACCAGGTCCGCGCTGCTGTGGATGGGCGGCACCTTCACGAGTTTCAACTCGACCGCCGCCGCGACAATATCCGTACCCGCCTCATGAAATACGGCGAAAGCCGTGCCGAGCCGTTCGTCGTCGACCTGCGGATATTCATGCCGATACGTCATGGTCAGCAGGAACGGGCCGATTTTTTCCCGATAGGCCAACGGCTTGTCGACGTCGTAATCGCTCGTGCCTTCCAGTCCGTACGGGTCGTAGTCCTGCGCGGCCGTAGCGGCTGTTACAGGCGCAGGATCCGTGGCCGTTTTCAACACCACGGCCGGTCGCCGCGACTTGGGCACCAGGTCCTCCGGCAAGCCTTCCCAGCTCAGGCGAAGAAATTCGCGAGCGCCGCGATAGTGCGTTTCGAATAACGACGCGACCGGCGCCGTTTCGAACGGCGCAAGAATGCGCTCCGCGGATTCCATTGCGCGATCCATCAACTGATCGGCTTCAGCGGGATCGGGTACGTGCCGCGTGCCGTCGCCCTGAGCGCCGCCGTTTTCAACGTGTTGCTGGCGCGCGAGTTCGAGCCATGCGTCGGCGGCGCGCTCCGCCAGAAATCCTGCTGCAATCTGATAACCGGACAGCACGATCGACTTGCCGGTTTCTCCAAGCGGGAACACGTACTCGTCGGTCATGACATCCGCAACGTGCACGTTTTTGTAATCCTTGCGCGCAGACGGCGCGTTTTCGTCCGCGTCATAGCGTTCGTGCGACAGCACGTAGGCAGCGAGATCGGGGGCGCCCGGCACCGCGTGCGATCCGGTCGCGGTGGAAACAGCCGCGCCGGAGGGGAGCAGAGCCAGCAGGGATAGGTGCTTCATGAGTGCCATCTCCGTCTCTTGGGGGTGTCATCGTAGCAAAAACGCGTTTTTTTGTACGACGCAACGCCGATGCGGCGCGCAGGTTGCTACCACGCGGATTGCTCGAACGATTTGTTGCTGCAACTGCTGCCTGAATGGCGGCGTCCTGCATGCCAGCAGATAACAGATACCAGATTATAGGGAGGCCGCGATGAATGACATCAATGATCAAACTCATCAGGAAGTTCGACACGAAGGTGGCTGCGCGTGCGGAGCATGGCGCTTTACGGTGTCGGCGCAGCCGGACCGCGTCGGTCTTTGCCATTGCATGACGTGCCGCCGCGTGCACGGTTCGGCGTTTGGCGCGTACGCGGTTTACCCCGAGGAGCAGGTCACCATGTCGGGCGCGACCAAAGCCTGGCAAAGTTCCGCCGATGCCCGCCGCCACTTCTGCCCGGTCTGCGGGTCGGTAGCCTACATGGCGTACGTCAACAATGACGAGATCGACCTGCCGATTGGCGCCTTCGATGAAACCGGCTTCCTCGATCCCACCTATGAACTCTGGTGCATCCACCGCGAGCCGTGGCTGTCAGGCGATGGACGGCGCGAATATTCCGAAGACCGGTCCTGACGAGCGCACCGGATCGCCGGATCGCCGCAAGCGCGACCGCCAGCAGACCGCACCGATCTACCCGGAATCCGGCACAACGGCGGGAGCGACACCGAATTGACCCTCTCCCGGCATTCGATGACCAAGCAGAAGGCAATCGTTTGCCTATGCTGGAACTGTGCCCGTTGCGCCGTGTCGGATATCAGGCTGAAGCAAGCAACGGGCGCCCTGGAATTGAGGTCACCGTTTGCCGGTCATCTCGACCCCCGAATCCGCGTGACACGAATTTTCCCGTAACAGCAAGGAACCGCGACCCATGAACAAGCATCCCATAGCCGGCAGCGACAAGCCGCAACCCGAGGGCGCTCGTTGCCTCGGCGCATGCAATCCGGACGAAAAAATCGAAGTGGTGGTCATGCTTCGGCGGCAAAACGAGGACGCATTCCGGCAGTTGATGCAAAAGATCAACAGCGGCGCTGCCGACGCCGTGCCGGTTTCGCGAGAGGAATTCAGCAAACGCTTCGGGGCATCGGCGCAGGATGTGGCCCGGACGGAAGCGTTCGCGAAGGCGCACGGTTTGACCGTAGTCCGCGCCGATCCGGGCGCGCGCAGTGTGGTGCTCTCCGGCACGATCTCCCAGTTCAGCACGGTGTTCGGCGTCAAGCTGGAGCGCTTCGAGCATCACGCGATCGGCGAGTATCGCGGGCGCACGGGACCGGTGAACGTGCCGGAGGACATGAAGGACGTGGTGACCGCCGTGCTGGGTCTCGACAGCCGGCCACAGGCGCGCCCGCATTTCCGCTTCCGGCCGCCGTTCAAGACGGCGCTCAGCGAATCCAGCACGTCATACACGCCACTCGATCTCGCGCGGCTCTACGACTTTCCCGGCGGCGACGGCAGCGGCCAGTGTGTGGGCATTATCGAACTGGGCGGGGGGTATAGCGAAAGCGACCTGAGCGCCTATTTTTCGCAACTGGGCGTGGCCCAGCCGAACGTGGTGGCGGTCGGCGTCGACCAGGCCAACAACGCGCCATCGGGCAACCCGAACGGGCCCGACGGCGAGGTGACGCTGGACATAGAAATTGTCGGTGCGATCGTGCCGGGCGCGCGCATCGCGGTGTATTTCACGGCGAACAGCGACGCGGGTTTTATCGACGCCGTGAACCGCGCAGTCCACGACGATACCAACAAGCCATCGGTCATTTCGATCAGTTGGGGCGGACCGGAAACCAACTGGACGTCGCAGTCGCAAAACGCCTTCGATGAAGTCCTGCAATCCGCCGCGGCGCTGGGCGTGACGGTGTGCGCAGCTTCCGGCGACAGCGGTTCCGGCGACGGTGTCGCGAACGGCGATCATGTCGATTTCCCGGCGTCGAGCCCGTACGTGCTCGCGTGCGGAGGGACGCACCTGCTGGCATCGGCGAGCGGGATCCGCAGTGAGGTGGTGTGGAACGACGGTGACCAGGGCGGCGCGGGCGGTGGCGGCGTGAGCGCCGTGTTTGCGCTGCCGGTCTGGCAGAACGGCCTGAGCGTGACGCGCGTCAGTGGCGGCAGGTCGGCGCTGACCAAACGCGGCGTGCCCGATGTTGCCGGCGACGCGTCGCCGCTCACGGGCTACGATGTGATCATTGGCGGGACGCAGACGGTGGTGGGCGGCACGAGCGCGGTCGCGCCGCTATGGGCCGGGCTGATCACCCGGATCAACGCGGCGGCGGGAAAGCCGGCGGGTTTCCTCAACCCGAAGCTGTACGCCGCGAAGACCGCGGGCCACGACATCACGCAGGGAAACAACGGCAGCTTCGAGGCGACGGCGGGATGGGACGCCTGCACGGGGCTGGGCAGCCCGGACGGCGTGAAAGTCGCGGCTGCGCTGAAGTAGCGGTTGCAGGTCCGGATTGATTGAGTGACGCGGTTGAGTTGACGCAGTGATTGAGTTGAGATTGGTTGAGTTGTGACGATGGGCCCAGGCAAGAACTCCAACAACACCGGCAAGGGAGCAATCATGACGAACTCCGGTTCAGCGGCAAATGCATCTTCAGGCACGTCTGCAGGTACTCCTACAACAGCACCGGATCAGCCTTATTTCGATCCCACTCCCTATGGCAATGGCCCCAATGATTCCATCGATGCCAGCCTGACCGACGAAAACGCCGCCGTCACGCAGCATTCGGTCGTCATAGGCGGCAAGCAGATCGACTACACGGCAACGGCCGGCCATCTCGTGATTGTCGATCCAAGCAGTTCGAAGCCCGACGCGAAGCTTTTTTACGTCGCGTTCACGCAGAATAATCAGACGGAAGAATCGCGCCCGGTCACGTTTTTCTATAACGGCGGACCGGGATCGTCGTCGGTATTCGTGCTGCTCGGGTCTTTCGCTCCGAGACGCATCAAGACCTCGATGCCCTCGTTCACTCCGCCCGCGCCCTACCAGATGGAGGACAACCCGGACAGCTTGCTGGACAAGAGCGATCTCGTGTTCATCAATCCGGTCGGCACGGGTTATTCGGCTGCCATGGCGCCAAACAAGAACATCGATTTCTGGGGAGTCGACCAGGACGCGAACTCGCTCAAGCAATTCATCAAGCGCTACCTGACGAAAAACAACCGCTGGAATTCGCCGAAATTCCTGTACGGCGAGTCGTACGGCACGGCGCGCAGTTGCGTGCTTGCGTACCTCTTGCACGAGGACGGCGTGGACCTGAACGGCGTCACGCTGCAGTCGTCGATTCTCGACTACACGCAATCCGGCAATCCGGTGGGCGCGCTGCCGACGGCCGCCGCCGACGCGTGGTTTCATCGCAAGCTCGGGGTACATCCGCGTCCGGCCGACCTGCTGACGTTCGCTGAGGAAGTCGCGCAGTTCTCGCGCACGGACTACATCGCGGCGCTGCGTAAATTCCCGCAGACCGACAACGACACGGTGGAGAAACTGTCCGAATACACGGGCATCGACAAAGTCACGTTGATTGCGTGGAGTATCGACGTGGCTTCTTACGACAGCCAGGGCAACTCGCTATTTCTTACGACGCTGCTGAAATCCAAAGGCGTGGCGCTAGGCTCCTACGATGGCCGCGTGACGGCTATCTCGACGGGCATAGCGGGCAAGATCGATCCGAATTCCGGCGGCAACGACCCCACCATGACGGCCGTGACCGGCGTGTACACGGCCATGTGGAACGAGTACCTGAACGAGCAGCTGAAGTTCACGTCCACGTCGTCATTCACGGACCTGAACGACCAGGCTTTCGCCAACTGGGACTTCCATCACACGGACCCGACCGGCGCGCAGAAGGGTGTGGATGCGCAGGGCAACATCATTCTCTACACGGCCGGCGACCTGGCCGCGGTGATGGCGCTCAACATCGACCTGAAGGTGTTGTCGGCGAATGGTTTCTACGACTTCGTGACGCCGTTCTACCAGACGATAATCGACCTGCAACAAATGCCGCTTATCGATAAAACCGTGCGGGAGAATTTATCGGCGAAGTTTTATCCGTCGGGGCACATGATCTATCTCGACGGCCCTTCGCGCACGCAATTGAAGGCGGATCTGGCGAAGATGTACGAGGCCGCGACAACGGATCATCAGGCAATGGGCCGGATCCGCGCACTGCAGCAACGCAGGGCTGAATTGAAATAGCAGGCGATTAGCGAGGGTTGGATCACGGCGTCGGCGGGAACACAAGTTGCGAATGGATGAACGAGCGCATATGGAATGCGCCACTTCAACTGCACACTGGAGTTCCCCCGATGCCAACCTCGAAGAAGAACGGTGGCGCAACTGCGCCGTCGAAAAATGCCAGCGCAGTTGCGCGGACCCCCTCACAAACCAACACCAACACGAAGCTCGATAGTCTTGAGCAGTTCCGCTCGGACGCGACGAATCAAGCCCTGACGACTAATCAGGGCGTCAAGATTTCCGACAACCAGAACACCCTCAAGGCCGGTCCTCGCGGACCTTCGCTGCTCGAAGATTTCATCATGCGTGAAAAAATCACGCACTTCGACCATGAGCGGATTCCGGAGCGTATCGTGCATGCCCGCGGTTCGGCCGCGCATGGCGTGTTCAAGCCGTACAAGGCGCATACCGACCTGACCAAGGCCGCGTTCCTGCAGGACCCGAACAAGGAAACTCCGGTGTACGTACGATTCTCGACGGTGCAGGGATCGCGCGGCTCGGCTGACACCGTGCGCGACGTACGCGGCTTTGCCGTCAAGTTCTATACGGAAGAGGGAAACTTCGACCTGGTCGGCAACAACATGCCTGTCTTCTTCATCCAGGACGCCATCAAGTTTCCCGACTTCGTTCACGCGGTCAAACCGGAACCGCATAACGAAATGCCGCAAGGCGGCTCGGCCCACGACACATTCTGGGACTTCGTCTCGCTCGTGCCGGAGTCTGCGCACATGGTGTTGTGGACCATGTCCGACCGCGCCATTCCGCGCAGCTTGCGCACCATGGAAGGATTCGGTATCCATACGTTTCGTCTGGTGAATGCCGAAGGCCGAGGGAGGTTCGTGAAATTTCACTGGCGTCCAACCATCGGGTCGGCTTCGCTCCTATGGGACGAAGCGCAGAAGCTGGCCGGCAAGGATGCGGATTTCCACAGGCGGGATCTGTGGGAAGCGATTGATATGGGCGACTACCCGGAATGGGAACTGGGCGTGCAGATCGTGGAAGAGGACGACGAGCATTCGTTCGACTTCGACCTGCTCGATCCGACCAAGATCATTCCGGAGGAAATCGTGCCGATCACCATGCTCGGAAAGCTCACCCTGAACCGCAACCCGGATAACTTTTTCGCTGAAACGGAACAGGTGGCGTTTTGCCCCGGGCACATTGTGCCGGGCATCGATTTCTCGAACGATCCGCTGCTGCAAGGCCGTTTGTTCTCGTACACCGACACGCAGATCAGCCGCCTGGGCGGTCCGAACTTCCACGAGATCCCGATCAACCGCACCATCGCGCCAATGCACAACAACCAGCGCGACGCGAAACACCGGATGACGGTGAATCGCGGTCAGGCTTCATATGAGCCGAATTCCATCGATAGCGGCTGGCCAAAGGAAACTGAACCGGCTGCAGCCGGTGGTGGTTTCGAAACCTATCCGGAACGCGTGGATGCCGTGAAGATCAGGCAGCGCAGCGAGTCCTTCGCCGACCATTATTCGCAAGCCACGCTGTTCTGGAACAGCATGACGAAGCCGGAGAAGGATCATATTGTGGGTGCGTATTCGTTCGAACTGAGCAAGGTCGAACGCAAGTTCATCCGCGAACGGCAGCTTGGGATTCTCGCGAATATCGACAGTGAACTGTGTGCGCGGGTTGCCGGGAATCTCGGCCTGCCGGCGCCGAAAGCGACTGCAAGCGCGGCTGAACTGGGCAAGTCGTCGCTGGCGGAGTCGCCGGCGCTGAGCATTGTCGCGAAGACCAAGCCGTCAGTGAAGACGCGCAAAGTCGCCATTCTTGCGGCCAAGGGGGCGGATGTCGCCACCATCAAGGCGATCAAGGAGGCGCTGGCTGCTGAAGGCGCACATGCAAAGGTGGTGGCGCCGCAGCTCGGCACGCTTGGCGACAGCGTCGAAGTCGATGCAACCATTCTTAGTTTGCCATCGATCATGTTCGACGGCGTGGTGGTGGCCGGCGGCGCGGCGAGCGCAAAGCTCCTGTCGGAATCCGGCGATGCCCGCCACTTCGTACTCGAATCGTTCAAGCACCTCAAGGCTATCGGCGCAGTGGGCGACGGCGAGGACGTGCTGGCCGCCGCGCATTTGCCGACAGATGACGAGGGCGTCAGCGTGGGCAGTGACGTGAAGAAGGTCATGAAGGCGTTTATTGCCGCGATGTCGAAACATCGCGTATGGACGCGGGCTGAAAAGGCGGAAAGCGTGCCGGCGTGATCGAGGGTGACTGGTTGAGCTGCTCAATCAGCCGATTAATTTCCATGGAGGATGACATGGTCAAGACAGCATTGTGGGTCCGGCTGGAAGCAAAGCCCGGCAAGGAGAAAGATGTCGAGGCGTTCTTGCTGGGTGGCCTGGCGCTGGTCGAGCAGGAGCCCGCTACGACCGCGTGGTTTGCGCTGAAGTTGAACGCAAGCACGTTCGGAATCTTCGATGCCTTCCCCGACGAAGCCGGTCGCGACGCGCATCTTTCCGGCAAGGTCGCCGAAGCGCTGATGGCGAAGGCGGATGAACTGCTTGCTTCGCCGCCGCAGATCATGAAGGTTGATCTGCTGGCAGCGAAGCTGCCGGGCTGAACCTACGCGGCATGGGTGTCACGTGCTGCGGCGTTGAGCGCAACGCCGCAGCAAACCCACCGATTCATTGCGGACCGGTCATTGCAAATAAATCATTTCAAATCGGGTTCAATGATGGTCGTTGAACTCTGCACGGGGTTTCGGCGTGGCCGGCATCTTCGCGTATTCGAATTCCGGCAACGCCTTGATCGCGTCCTTTGTCGCACCCGCCAGCACAATCTTGCCGCCGACTATATCGAGTTGCTCGATAGGAATGGCGACGTCGTGATGCGAGACGCCGGCAAACTGGCTGGCCGCAATGATTGCAAACGACACCGACTTGTCCGGCGCCACGATGATGTCGTGGATCACACCGACCCGCGCGCCGTTCTCGTTGACCACCGGCTTGTTCAGGATGGATTTCTTGATGCTCCAGCCGCCGAGGATGGCGGTGGACTCCTGCACGCTGATACCGAGTGGCTGCGAGCCGGCAACTTGCGCCTGCGAAGGAAGGGCGACTTGAGCAAGCGCTGCGGCGAGTAGCGCTGCGATGAGTTTCGTCTTCATGTGTGTCCTCTTGCGCGAGTGAATGAACGGGCATGCGGGGCTCAGGTTGGAAAACCGGAGACACGCTTGCATCGACCACAGGAAAAACCATCGGCTGACAGATCATGGCTGATGGTGGTGGGTGGAGCGTTGCACGACTAAGCTAAGCGAAACGGACGGCTTGATACGAGTGCCACAAAACACGTTGGGAAAAGCGAACGAATACGGTCATGCCGGCAATGAACGTCGGCGTGTGACCGGTCAGGTTGAATGTGGCCTTGTCCGGATGGTTCGCTTGAGCGATGTGACATGGATGTGTCTTCGTATCGCAACGAGCGAGCTGATTGGGTACGGCAACAGAACCTTGCTGAATGGTAGCGGTGAAATCAGTTTCTGTCAGAGGAGGCCCAACCTAGGGTCAGGAGAGCGGACAGGACCCGAGATGGAACTCTGCTCGCATGTCCGTCTATCCGTAAAGTGCGGATGGCGCTGTTTGTAAGGTTTAATACGAGGTTTGAATGCGAGATTTAAATACGAGGCTGAAATGAAGAGGGCCGCTGCAAGGCGGCCCTCTTCATCAACTCAATTTAACTAAAGCGTTAATTTTCGCCCGATGTCCGTCGGGTCATGAGTGTCGAGCTTAGTGTCCGAAGTACACCGAATGTGTTCCGTCGGGTTGTGCCATCGGCATGCGCATGCCGGCCGCGGATGAACCGTCTGTCGGCGAGCCGTAAGACGTTGCCGTGACACCGCGGTTCGCTTCCACGCGTTGCTCCGCTGCCTGGGCCTGCACCGGGTAGGTCGTGTGATCGCCTTCGACGTTATAGCCGGATTGTTCCATCTGAACCAGATCGGCCTTGACTGCAGGGCGGCTTACCGTGTCTGCATCTTGCGCATAGGCAAATGCCGGTGCGCCCAGCGCGCAAGCCAGCACCATTGCGGGAACCAGTGACTTGTTCATGATGGAATCTCCTCGGGGTCTTGTGGGTCGAGTTTGTTCCAGGACCGTTGAGGTCATGCCGAACAATCTCAACACTTAAGTGTAGGTAAGCAAGCGTCGCTGCATTAACCCTGAATCTGTCGAAATATTGTTGTGCGTCTCGCAATAATGAATGCACTTGATCGGTGCGGTGAACTGTTTGGTTAATTTGGGGGTTAGTCGAGTTGCCGCGAGGCCCCGTGCGTTCCCACACCGTCCCGGGTGCTTGTGTCGTTTAGGCGGACCGATCGTTTCAGCTTATTCAATTGGCGTGGCCGCCTGCATTTGCGACACTGGCGCTCCGTTCAAAACAGGCGTGTCCGGCGTCGTCGCGCAGGCAATCACTCAATGAATTCGCTAAGGACACACGCAGCGACACTAACTGCCGCAGTGTTTCGCCAGGCACGCTTGTTCATCTGTCTGCTCGCGCTTGCCGTTGCAGCCCATGCCTCCACGCTCAAGCCGTTTCTGGTTGGCGCCGTGCCCGGCGCGCTGCCGCCCATGGAAATGAAAGACCTGAGCGGGGCCGGCAACACTGTTCGCGGGATGTCCGCCGATTTTGCGCAGCGTATTGCCGGCGCGTTGAAAAGGCCGCTCGAATGGAGGACCTTTCATGACCGCGCCGCCATGATCGACGCATTGCGCCGCCATGAGATCGATGCCGCCACCAGCGCGACCGGCAACGATTCCGGTACCGCGTTGCTCTACAGCCGCCCGTATGTGGTCACCAAACAGGTCTTCGTCGAACGCCGGGTGGCTGACCCGCATACCGGACGTATCGCTTATGTCGGGCAGCAGACTTCGGTGCAGCGGCTGCGCCGTGCTTATCCGGCGCTGTATCCGGTCGGATATGCCGATACGCTGAGCGCATTGCTTGCGGTGTCGCAGGGAGATGCAGACGCGTTTGTCGGCGATCTCGTCACGGCAGGTTATACCGTCGATCACCTTGATCTGATCAACCTGACCCTGTCGGGTTTCGCTCCCTTCGACGAAGCGGGTTACAGCTTTGCTTTCGCAGCGGACGCACAGGGCGAACAATTGCGTCAACGCGTGGATGCGGCGCTGGCTGCGCTGCCAGAGCGTTTTGCGCTGGAGCGGGCGCCCGATGGGCCGCTGCGTCGACCGTGACATTTACCCGGCCACTCACGCTGGACGACGCGCAGCGTGCGTGGATCAAGGCGCATCCGGTGATCGACTACACCACCTATGCCAACGCCGCGCCCATGACCTTCCGCGACGCAAGTGGCGAACCGGCGGGCCTGTCCGTCGAGGTGCTCGCTGCTATCGGCAAGTTGACGGGGTTGCGGTTCGAAGGCCGCTTGCGTGCTTCGACAGACCAGGTCATGGGCGACATACGCAACGGCAGCGCAATGTTGATCGCGCATAGCGTGAGTAGCGGCGAGGTTCCGCCGGAGCTCGTGTCAACCCGGCCCTACGGGGAAGGCGTATTCGTGATCCTGACGCGCGTGGGCGCACCGCCGCTGCGCGATGTGCGTGCACTCGCCGGCAAGCGCATTGCGTTATGGCGCAACCATCCAATCATCGCGATGCTGCGCGAGCGCGTGCCGTCAGCGCGGATTGTCGCGGCCTCGCCGGTCGATGGCCAGTTCGACGCCGTCGTGAAAGGCGAGGCGGACGCAACCATCGCCGACCTTCCGTTCGCCAACTATGCGGTCGGCGACGCGTATCGCGGCAAGCTTGTCATCACCGGCGCATTCTCGGAGCAACCCGTGCCGTACGGCTTTCTTGTCGCGCGAAACCAGCCGATGCTGCTCACGATCATGAATCAGGCGATCGAACACATGCAGCCGACAGAACTCGATGCCATGCGCCGTCGATGGGTGCTGGTCAATCATCCGGAAAGCCTGTGGGAACGGCGGCGTCCGCAGGTTCTTCTTGGCCTGCTGCTGGGTGGGCTGATGCTGGCGCTGCTGACTGGCTGGGCGGTGTCGTTGAAAGCGCAGATCGCGCGCCGGCGGGCGGCCGAGCATGCGATGCGCGTGGCGAAGGAAGAAGCCGAAACCGCGAACCGCGCGAAGTCGATGTTCCTCGCCACCATGAGCCACGAAATCCGAACGCCGATGAACGCCGTGCTGGGCCTTCTGGAACTCGAATTGCGTAGTCCGGGGGATCGCGCATCGACCGAGCGAGCGTTTGGCACTGCGCATCAGGCGGCCCGCGACCTGCTCGGCATGATCGACGATATCCTCGATATGGCGAAGATCGAAGCGGGAAGGCTTGTGCTGATACCCGCGCCGCTGGAACTGGGTGGATGGGTGAACAGCGTGGCGGCGATCTACGAGCAGGCGGCGCGCAGCAAGGGTATCGCGCTGGTGGTGCGCATGCGTGGCGGCCTCGCGCACGGGCATGCATGGGCGATGGCTGATGCGCTGCGCCTGAGGCAAGTGCTGGGCAATCTGTTGTCGAATGCGATCAAGTTCACGGAGACGGGACACGTGACGCTCGAGTACGCGATCGGGGCAGCGAAGGAGGGTGACAAACATACTTCGTATTACGAACTGTTATTGGTGGTCCGCGACACCGGTATTGGCATTGCTGCGGATCAACAAGCCTTGTTGTTCGAGCCGTTCGCGCAGGCACGTCAGGAACGGCCCGGCCGCTTCGGCGGTACGGGTCTTGGCCTCACCATCTGCCTGCGCCTGATGACCCTGATGGGCGGCACGATCAGGTTATCGAGCAGACCCGGGCAGGGCAGCCGCTTCACCGTGCGAGTGCGCTTGCCTGTCGCCCGCCCGCCGGTCGAACCGCATGCGCCGGCGCTCATCCCCGCGCTCGATACACATGATTTGCAGGGCCTGCGCGTACTCATTGTCGACGATCATCCGGCGAATCGCATCCTGCTGGCGAGCCAGTTGACTACGCTCGGTTGCGTGATTGAGACCACCAACGACGGAGACGCGGCATTCGCGCGCTGGGACCGGCAGCGGCAAGAAGGTCTGCCCTTCGACCTGATCCTGACCGATTGTTCGATGCCCACGATGAGCGGCGAGGATCTCGTGCGCGCAATTCGTGCGCGTGAACAGGCGCTGATGTGCATGAACGCCGATGTGAAGCCGGTACCCATCGTAGGCGTGACGGCGAACGCGCAGGCCGAGGCGCTCACGCAAGCGCTGGCTGCGGGAATGACGTTGTGCCTGGTCAAGCCGCTTGGGCTCGACGCGCTGCACCGGGCGCTGGTGGCTGCCCTGCATGATGGACAGGAGCCGAAGGCCAGCGCGCCGGACGGTTCCTTGCTCGCTGCATCGCGTGTTGCACCCATGCATATGTCGACCGCATCGGCCGCATCGGCCGGTTCTGCGGGGCGCTCCGGGCCAGGTCGTGCGCGTGCCGTTGCCTATGGCCCCACGCAAAACTTCCCGGCCAACATTGTCGTTCGCCGGGTGGTGTTGCCTGCACCCGGTACCACCCCCGAACCTGATCAACTTGCCACCCCTGCCACGGTTCCGCGTTTCAACGCGGACCAGCTCAACAGCTTCGGCGATCAAGCCGCCGCGCTGGTCGACGCACTCAAATCCGCGAACCGGCAAGATCTCGATGTGAGGCGCGCCGGGCGTTCGCATCGGCGGACTTCCAGCGTCTGCTCGAACTTGCGCACCGGATGAAGGGCGCTGCGTTCGTGATAGGCGCCACGTCTTTCTCCAATGCCTGCCTGGACCTGCAGCATGCATGCGCGATAACGCCGGAGCAGAGCTATGACACCGCGGCCATCCGCATTGCCTACGCCCGTTTCCACACTGAAGCGACAGCACTCGATACGGCGCTAGAGCAGCACCCTGCCTAAGCTCGCCACGTTGCTTTATGGTCGCTCCACGGCGAGCCATCCTGCTTGTTCCCGCGTCTTGATTAATGTCCGATTCCGTTCCGGGAACGCGCATGTGTTTTAATTAGCCCCTCCTCTCGCTCCGACACTTGGCCGTTGCGTTTCTGGCGCGGCCCGATCGCCGAATGAATAGAAGGCTTCTTTCGCATTACCGTCACCGCCGCCACAGTCGCCGGCGTGTTGCCGCCGTATGGTTCCTGCTTGCGCTCGCCGCCGGCAGTTTGCCGGTTCACGCGCAAAAGCCCGAGCTGCTGGATCCGCGCGTCACCCAGTCGACCATCGTGGACACCATCTGCCGCCCCGGTTATGCCGACGACGTCCTGCCTCCCTTCGACACCTTGCAGCGCCAAAAGCAGCAACTGCTGAGCCAGCGCCATGTGGACCCGCAGAGCGCCTCGGACTACGCGCTCGATCACCGCATGCCGATCCTGCTGGGAGGCTCCCCGACTGCCGCGGCGAACCTTGATATCCGCCGTTGGGACGGGCGTGCCGGGCAGCGCCGCAAGGAGCGGCTGGCGGTGTTCCTGAAGCGCTGTGTGTGCACCGGCGACATGCCGCTGGCAGACGCGCAGGCGGCCATGGCGGGCGACTGGCCGAGCCGTTTCCGCAATCTGTCGAGTCCCACGTGCAACGGCGGGTGAGGGGATGCTGGTTCGCCACTGGCGATCAGCACCGCTCCGAACGACTTCTTATCCCATCGTGAAGGTATCAAGCGGCTGATTCGCCTGCGCCTCGCCGGCGAAGCGTCTCGCCAACTGGTCATGAAGACGGCGGGCTTCGTCGAGTGTCAGGTCGATCCAGTACGGGTCTCCCGCGCCGTCGTTCAGACGCTCGGGCGGAAACTGGATCTCCAGCACAATGCCTTTCTTGTAGCTCATCGATCAACACTCCGCGCGGTCGCAGAAAAGAACAGGCGTCGATCTTACCGGGCCAGTCGGCCTTCATTGGCGCGCGGCGAGGAAACAGTCTCTTGCCACTGGTTTAACGAAGCGGCCCGGTGCCGCAAGGCCTGAAGACGTTGCGTCTGCGACAAGTTGTCACGCCGTGGGCAGCGCTGCCCCGTCAATCAGATGACTGACCACGCGCTCGCCAAGCGCGGGCCCAATGCTCATGCCCACGCCGCTATGCATGTACACACCGGTCACATTTGGTGCGGCCCGCAGGACGGAAAAGGGTGCGCCCGATGTCCCGGTGCGTGCGCCATACACTCCTTGCCATCGCTCGACGACCTGCAGCGTACTGCCGAGCGTGTTTTCGGCGAGGCCCAGCAGGAGTTCATCAATCGCCTGCGCATTGAACGGTGACGGATCATCACCGTAGTCGTGCGAATCCCCCACGATCAGATCTCCCCCAGGCGTCGGGCTTGCCAGCAGGTGAATGCCGTGCTCGAGCAGCGCGGGTTCCCGCGCCGCCACTTCCGCATGCAACGCGGCGGCTTCGGGAAGGTCCGAGAACGCGCCGTAATGCAGGCAGCTCAGCCCGGTCAGCACGGCGTGATCGAGGGCGAACGGGGTAGCCGGCCGCACGCGCAGCATCTGCAACCGGCAGACGCGCGGCGCAAGCGCGGCGAGTTGCGGCGCGAGCAGCGACAGATAATCATGTCCCGCGCAGACCACCACGTGCTCCGCGCGCCACGGGCCCGCGGTCGTCTCGATCCGTCCGTCATCGACATTCTGCACGAGCGTGCCGAAGCGAAAATCGGCGTTGAACCTACGCCGCAAATAGTCGATGAGTGCCGGCACCGCTTCGCGTGAAAACACTTGCAAGTCGGCGCGCCCATGCAGTGCAGCGCGATGTTTCCGGAAGCGGCCGTCGTAGAGATCGTCGAGCGCCGCGCGCGAAAGCAACGCCGTGTCATAGCCGGCCCCCTCGGCACGGGTCGCCGCGAACGCCTCCATCACTTGCGCCTCGGCCGCGCTGCGGGCGAACATCAGCGAGCCGGAACGCCGGACATGCAGCGCCGCGCCGGCCGCCCAGTCGAGCCATATTTTCCGCGACGCCTGCGCAAGCGCATGCATCGCGCCCGGCGGCTGGCCGGTCACCAGCACCATGCCGAAATTGCGGATGGATGCGCCCACCGGTGTGCCGCTGCGCTCGAATACGGTCACGCGCAAGCCGCGTTGAGCGAACGCACAGGCATGCGCGAGGCCGAGAATACCGGCGCCGACAATCGCGACATCGGTGTGAACAGGAGTCTGTGTTGTTGTCGTGATCATTCGTGTGACGGCCTTCGCGTACTACAATACGCGCGGTCCCGTGTTTATCCCTTTGCCCGTTCATTCATTGCCGGCATGCCCGGCCGTACTCGATGCTCGCCGAACAACGTCATCAATACATCCTGTCGGAGTTGTCGAAGAACGGCGCGTTGTCGGTCGCCGAACTCGTGCGTGCACTCGACGTGTCGCGCGAGACCATCAGGCGCGACCTCAACGCTCTTGCCGAGCGCGGCCTGATCGCGACCACCCATGGCGGTGCGCTGTCCAACGACCGGCGGGAGCCCGACCTCGACGTGCGTGAAGCGGCGAACGCAGCCGCCAAGCGCGCGATCGGGGAACGTGCCGCGCAACTCGTGCCCGACGGCGCGTCGGTGATCATCGACTCGGGCAGCACGACCCAGGCCGTCGCGCGCGCGCTGGGCGACCGGCACCGCTTGACGGTCTACACCAACGACTGGCGCATCGCGCTGCTGCTCGGCCGCCGCAACGACAACAAGGTCACGCTGTTCGGCGGTGAGCTCTCGGACAACGAGGACGCGGTATTCGGGCTGGACACCGTGCAGCAACTTTCGCAATACCACGTGGACTTCGCGTTTGTCGGCGCGGGCGCAATCACACCCGAAGGCTTCCTGACCGACTACTCGCGTCTCGCCGCCGAGGTACGCAGCCGCATGATCCTGGCGGCCAGCGCGGCGGCTATCGTCGCGGACAACTCGAAGTTCGGCAACGTCACGCCCGTGCGCATCCGCGACTTCGAGAAGGCGCGTTACCTGATCACCGAAGTCGCACCCGACAAAGCCATGCGCCGTGCAATTGCCGCGCGCGGGCCGGAGCTGGTGATCGCCTGAGTGGCAGGCGTTCACGTGTTCCTGCGCTTGTTTCATGCTGCGAGACGCACGTGCAGCGTGCCCAGCGCCCGCCCGATGGCCGCTACCGCGTTACACATTTCGTTTGCATCTATGGCCCCGATGCAGCCCACGCGGAACGTCTCCACTTCCGTCAGCTTGCCCGGATAGAGCACATAACCCGCTTCGCGGACGGCTTCATAGAAGCGCTTGAAATCGTAGGCCGGATCGTTCGGTGCATGGAACGTGACGATCACCGGCGTCTGCACCGCAGCATCCAGGAACGGCTTGAAACCCAGCGACGCCATGCCGTCGATCAACGCCGCGCAATTGCGGCGATACCGCGCGCCACGCGCCGGCTGCCCCCCTTCCGCGATGAACTGATCGAGCGCTGCGCGCAACGCGGCGACCACATGCGTAGGCGGCGTAAAGCGCCATTGCGTGGTCTTCACCATGTACGCGGATTGGTCGTGGAGATCGAGCGCGAGCGAGCGCGAATTGCCCGCCGATGCTTCCAGCAGCGTGCGCCGCACGATCACGAAACCCATCCCCGGCACGCCTTCGAGACACTTGCCGCTGGCGGAAATCACCGCATCAATGCCACCCTTCGATACATCGACAGGCAAGGCGCCGAACGAACTCATCGCGTCGACGATCAGGCTCTTGCCATGTTGCTTGCACAGCGCAGCAATCTCGTCGAGCGGGTTCAGCAACCCCGCGCTTGTTTCCAGATGCACTTGCGCCACGTGCGTGATGCGCGGCTCGCGGCGAAACATCTCCTCGATCCGCGCGACGCTGGCCGGCTCGTCATCGCGAAACTTCAGCTCGACGGACGCCACACCCAAGCGCTCGAGTATTTTCAGTAAGCGTGTGCAGTACGCGCCGTTGTTCGGTACGAGCACGACCGCATCGCGAGGCACGAGCGAGCCGAGCGCGGCTTCCACGGAAAATGTGCCGCTGCCTTGCATGGGGACGCACACAAAATCTTTTTGACCGGACACGATCGTCAGGAGATCGCGGCAGATATCGCTTGTCATCCGGTTGAAAGCCGCGTCCCAGGAACCCCAGTCGCGCAGCATCGCCTGACGAGTGGCGGGCGAGGTTGTCAGTGGCCCAGGGGTCAGCAAAATCGGGTCGCTTCCGTTGATCATGTTTTTCTCCATTCATAGCTTTCAAGCGCCGCTTCGATGGCTTCCTCGACGGTTGGTCGACGCGCAAGCTTCATGCGGCAGGGTTGAGATAGTCTACGTCGGAATTTTGGCGAATTGTGGTTTTTGTTGGAAAAATGTGGCATCGTCATGTCGCTGTCATGAAGTTCTGTGATTCTTCGTTCGGGCTGCTGGCGGACTGAAAT
This sequence comes from Caballeronia udeis, assembly GCF_044909315.1. GTDB lineage: Bacteria > Pseudomonadota > Gammaproteobacteria > Burkholderiales > Burkholderiaceae > Caballeronia > Caballeronia udeis_A. Next base: position 130,736 of record NZ_JBIYEB010000021.1, on the reverse strand, counting down.
TCGGGACGCCGCACCAATGAATCATCAGACGCATCGGACTTAAAAGAATCGAGCCGATGTTCAGAAAAACGTGCGTCTAACCCTCACGCCACCTGGTTGTATCCGCTATCCCGGAGAACAAGCACCATGACGAAAAATCGCTTCCCCGCCTCCCGTTTTGCAAAGCGCGTATTGCCGGCCCTGGCCGTGGCCGCTTTCGCGAGCGTTGTGACCGTGCCGGCTTTTGCTGCCGGCGCAGTCGTGCTGTACAGCGCCGACGGCCTGGAGAACCTGTACAAGGACGTACTGCCGGCCTTCGAAAAGAAAGAAGGTGTGAAGGTCAATATCGTGATCGCGGGCAGCGGGGAGGTCGTGAATCGCGCGACCGTGGAGAAGGATTCGCCGAAAGCGGACGTGCTCGTCACGCTGCCGCCATTCATTCAGCAGGCGTCGCAAAGCGGCTTGCTGGAGCCATACCAGAGCGTCAACTACAAGAACGTGCCGGCGATTGCCAAGGCTCCGGACGGCGCGTGGGCGACCTTCGTGAACAACTATTTCTCGTTCGCGATCAACCCTGAAATCACGAAGACCGCGCCGAAGACCTTTGGTGATCTGCTGCAACCCGACTTCAGCGGCAAGGTGGCTTATTCGAATCCCGCCACCGCCGGCGACGGGATGGCCGTGATCATCCTGACGAGCGCGTTGATGGGCGAAGACAAGGCGTTCGACTATCTGAAGGATCTGGAAAAGAGCGCAAAATTCCACACCAAGGGCACGGGCTATCTCGACGTCCTGCTCTCGCGCAACGAGATCGCGTTCGCCAACGGCGACCTGCAGATGGACCTGGACGACGCCACCAACGGCGGCCTGTCGCTCAAGCCGATCTTCCTCTCGGCCAAGCCCGGCGAAGCACCGACCACGTTCCAGCTGCCCTACGCAATCGGCCTGATCAAGGGCGGCCCGAACCAGGCTGAAGGCAAGAAGCTGGTGGACTACCTGATGTCGAAGGAAGTGCAGGCGAAGGTGCCGGATATCTACGGCATTCCGGGCCGCACGGACGTACCGCTGGCCGGCAAGAACGGCGAGACGGTCAAGCAGGCTATAGCCGGCGTGAAGCTGATTCCGGTGGACTGGAACCAGGTGATGGAGAAGAAGGCTGCATGGACCACGCGTTGGAAAAACGATGTGATCGGCAACTCCGACAAGCAGCTCGAGGTCGTCAAGCCGAAGTCCTGAGCGTCTGAGCTTTAATCTGCCTTGACCTTCGGGCTCGTCCTGTTTTCCCCAAGCTTTCAAGGATGCGAACCGTGAACACTTTGACGCTGGCTCCGGCCGCTCGTGAAGCCGCCGCCGTGGATTCAGATCAGCACGCGCACGGCGGCGTGCGTATCGACCGCCTGAGCGTGCGCTTCGGCACACGCACCGTGCTCGATGACCTGTCGTTGACCATTGAGCGCGGGGAACTGCTGACCGTGCTTGGCCGCAGCGGATGCGGCAAGACCACGTTGCTGCGGTTTATCGCGGGTTTCATCGAGGCGGACGGGCTGGCGGGGACGTTGACGGTGGCGGGGCGTGACCTCACGCACGTGCCGCCGTTCAAGCGCAATCTCGGCTTGCTGTTTCAAAGTTATGCGCTGTTTCCGCATCTGTCGGTGTATGACAATGTCGCGTTCGGCCTGCGGGCGCGGCGCCTGAAAGCAGGGGAGATCGCACGGCGCGTAGCCGATGCGCTCAAGCTCGTGCAGCTCGGCGACGCGGGGCATGTGATGCCCGCGCAGTTGTCGGGCGGCATGCAGCAACGCGTGGCCCTGGCGCGGGCGCTGGTGATCGAGCCGGATGTGCTGCTGCTGGACGAGCCGCTGTCCGCACTCGATGCCAACCTGCGCGCCTCGGTCCGGACTGAACTCAAGGCGTTGCATGAGCGTTTGCCGAACCTGACCATCGTATGCGTCACGCACGACCAGGATGACGCGCTCGTGCTTTCCGACCGCACGTTGCTGATGCGCGATGGCCGCATTGCGCAACTCGGCACGCCGCGCGAACTCTACGACAACCCCAAGGACGCGTTCGTCGCACGTTATCTTGGCGCGGCGAACCTGTTGCCGCCGTCCATCATGTTCCCCATCGGCGACGCCCGTCACGACGACCGCGAGCATGTCGCGTGCGTGCGTCCCGAGTGCCTCAAGATCGTGCCGCTTGGGGATGCCCAACTGCACGGCACTATTACTTCGGTGGAGTGGTACGGTGCGGCCCTGTCGGTATCGGTCATGATCGACGCGCTCCCCGATCAGCCCGTGCTCGTCACCATGCAGCGTGCCCACGGCCCGATGCCCGTGAAGGGCGAGCGCGTTTCCCTACGCCATGAGGTTGACGATGTCGTCCTTATCAGTGAGTGAGCATGTAGTCGACGACGTCGCGCATACGGCCGCGAAGCGGCGTCGCGAACGGCTGGCGCAGTGGCACCTGTGGTTCATTCTGGTTGTTGTGCTGGGTCCGCTGGTCATCTATCCGCTGCTGCAACTCCTGATTCTCAGCGTGAGCGGTGCGCATGGCCTGAGCTTTCATGCCTACACCGCGTTCTTCGGCAATCCCGAGACCAGCGGGGTGGTCGGCACGACGCTCGGCATCCTGTTCGCCAGCGCGACACTCGCTTCAGTGCTCGGTGTGCTGCTTGCTGCCATGCTGTTTTTCAAGCCGTTTCCCGGCGCAAAGCTCGTTACTCGGTTCCTCGAATTGTTCGTGGCGTTCCCGTCGTTCCTGGTCGCGTTCACGCTGATCTTCTTATATGGCTCGCAGGGGTCGGTGAGCATCGGCTTGCAGCGGCTGTTCAACCTGCAGGACCCGCCGCTCAACTTCCTGTTCGGTATCGGCGGCGTGATTCTCGCGGAAGTCGTGTTCTACGCGCCGTTCGTCGTGCGCCCCACGCTCGCGTCGTTCGCGACGCTCGACACGCGCCTGATCGAAGCCGCCAAGAGCCTTGGCGCGAACGGCTGGATGGTTGCGTTCAAGGTCATCCTGCCGCTCGCGTGGCCCGGCATTGCGGCAGGCACGATCCTGTGTTTCCTGCTGACGCTCAATGAGTTCGGCATTCTGCTGGTGCTCGGCAGCGCGCACCTGATCACATTGCCGATGGCCATCTATAGCTCGGCCACGGTCGATCTCGACTTGCCGACGGCCGCCGCCGGCGCGGTCGTCATGCTGGCGATGTCGCTCTCGTTGTATGCGCTGTACAGGCGAGTCAATCGACGCACGGGAGGCCGTAATGGCAACTGATTTCACGCTGCCCGCGACGACTTCGAAGCCGCATTCGCTGAAGCGGACAGGCGCATGGGCATTCACGGGTTTTGCCGCGCTGCTGTGCTTCTGGCTGTTCGTGTTGCCGGTGATCGTGGTCGCGCTTTCGAGTGTGGCGTCGCACTGGTCGGGGACCATCTTTCCCGACGGTCTCAGCATGCGCTGGTTCGAACGCCTGAGCGGAAGCGACTTCGATGCATTGACCACGAGCCTTGAAGTCGGCTTTGGCGTCGCGGTGCTGGGTACCGTGCTTGGCCTCTGGCTTGCGCTGGCTCTGGAAGGCCGTGACCGCCGCGGTGTGGGAGCGTGGGTCGACACCATTGCGATGATGCCCAACGGCGTGCCGAGCGTCGTGCTCGGGCTGTCCGTGCTGATTGCATACCACAAGAAACCGCTGGATATTTCGGGGTCGGCGGCGATCGTGGTGCTGGTGCAGCTCGCGCTCGTGCTGCCCTTTTGTTATAGATGCGCGGCCGCTGCGCTGCGCCCCGAACTTACCATCCTGCGTGAAGCGGCAGCCAGTCTCGGCGCACCGCCTTCGATGGTCCTCTCACGCGTTGTCCTGCCGCAGCTTGTCCCCGCGATCCGCGCGAGCCTCGCACTGGGGTTTGCCTTGTCGCTCGGCGAACTGGGCGCGACGCTGACCGTCTATCCCCCGGGTTTTGCGACCGTGCCCATCGTGGTGGTCGGGCAGGTGAACCGCGGTTATTACTTGCCAGCGTCGGCGCTTTCGCTGATCTTGCTGGGCGTCTCGCTCGCTGCATTGTTGCTGATCGCGGCAAAAGTGCCACGGCGGCGAATGGTCTGATCCAGCCGGGTCCTGCCGAAAATCCCATTTTTCGGGACTTTCGTGCGCCGAAAAATGTGGCAAATATTGGCGTTGTGCATCAAAATATGGAATATCGTGCCTGACCTAATGGTTCGCAAAACGGGTTGGCAAAACGCTGGTTCATCACGGAAAGGAACTTCATGTCCACGTCCACCGAAATGTTTATGGAAGTCAACGGCCGCGCTTATGGTCCGGCGCGTGCGCTGACCGTGGTCGTCTGCGTCGACGGTTGCGAATACGATTACCTGGAAGCGGCCGTTGCGGCGGGTGTCGCACCGTTTATCGGCATCATGTTGCGTGGCGGGTCCGCCTTTCGCGCTGACTGTGTGATCCCGTCGTTCACCAACCCGAACAACTTGTCTATCGTGACGGGCGTACCGCCTTCGGTGCATGGCATTTGCGGCAACTACTTTTACGACCCGCTGGCGAACGGCGGCAAGGGTGCCGAAGTGATGATGAACGACCCGGCCTACCTTCGCGCCGGCACGATCCTCGCGGCTGCGGCCCAACGCGGCGAGAAAGTGGCCGTGGTCACGGCGAAGGACAAGCTGCGCCGCCTGCTCGGCTGGCAACTCGACGGCATTTGTTTCTCGGCGGAGAAAGCGGACGCGGTGACGCTCGCGGAGAACGGTATCGAGAACGTGCTGGAACTGGTCGGCAAGCCGGTGCCGGACGTGTATAGCGCCGGCCTTTCCGAGTTCGTGTTCGCGGCCGGCGTACGGCTTGCCGAGACGCGCAAGCTCGACATCATGTACCTCTCGACGACCGACTACGTGCAGCATAAATGCGCACCCGGCACGGACGGCGCGAACGCGTTCTACGCGATGATGGACGGTTATCTCGCGCGTCTGAACGAACTCGGCGCGGTGATCGGCCTGACCGCTGACCATGGCATGAACGCGAAGCACGACGCCGCAACCGGCGAGCCGAACGTGGTGTACCTGCAGGACTGGCTGGATGAAACGCCGGACGTCCCGAACGCACGCGTGATCCTGCCGATCACGGATCCCTACGTGGTCCACCACGGGGCGCTCGGTTCATTCGCGACCATCTACCTGCCGGCTTCCGTCGATGCCAAAGCGTTGGCCGCGCGCATTGCCGAACTGCCGGGCGTGGATATCGTGCTCGACAACGCGGCGGCTTGCGAGCGCTTCGAGTTGCCCAACGATCGTGTGGGAGATCTTGTGGTGGTAAGCCGCCGCGATACGGCGCTTGGCACCCGGCGCGCGGAGCATGACCTGTCGGGATTGACGGTGCCGTTGCGCTCGCACGGCGGTGTGTCCGAGCAGGAGGTGCCCTTGCTGTTCAATCGTCCAACCGACGGCTTCGAGTCGAAGCAAGAGGGAAAGCGTCTACGCAACTTCGATGTTTTCAACATCGCGTTGAACCATCTGGAGCTTGCATCATGAACGCCGTCCTTGCGGTTGAGCAGCATGCATTGCGGGTTGAAACGCTGCGCCTGAAGGGCGAACGTGCGGCGCGTGCACGCACTATTGATGTTTTGGATCCTTACACGAACACCCGTGTTGGCACTGTGCCGATGGCAAGCGTCGACGACGTGCGCAACGCATTCGAGTACGCGGTGAACTACCGGTCGACGCTGACGCGTTACGAACGCTCGCAGATTCTGGAACGCGCCGCTGCGCTGCTGCGTGAGCGCACGGAAGAAGCGTCGGATCTTATTTCGCTCGAGTCGGGTTTGTCGAAGCAGGATTCGCGCTATGAAATCGGCCGCGTGGCCGACGTGCTCAAATTCGCCGCAATGGAAGCGTTGCGCGACGACGGCCAGAGCTTTTCCTGCGATCTCACCCCGCACGGCAAGGCTCGCCGCGTGTTCTCGCAGCGTGAGCCGCTGGCTGGCGTGATCGTTGCAATCACGCCGTTCAATCATCCGATGAATCAGGTTGCGCACAAGCTCGCGCCGGCTATCGCGACGAACAATCGGGTGATCCTGAAGCCGTCGGAGAAAGTGCCGTTATCGGCTTATTACCTCGCCGACGTGTTGTATGAAGCCGGTTTGCCCGCCCCCATGCTGCAGGTTTTAACCGGCGATCCGCGCGAGATCGCGGTGGAACTCGTCACGAACCCGCATGCCGACCTCGTCACTTTTACGGGTGGCGTGGCTATTGGCAAGGAGATTGCGGCGAGGGCGGGGTATCGGCGCGTGGTGCTGGAACTCGGCGGCAATGACCCGCTGATCGTGCTGGACGACGCTGACCTCGACCGCGCGGCAACGCTTGCCGTGCAAGGCTCGTACAAGAACTCCGGACAACGTTGCACGGCGGTCAAGCGTTTGCTGGTGCAAAAGCGCGTGGCCGCCCGGTTCACGGAACTCGTGGTGGAAAAAACGCTTGCGTGGACTTATGGCGATCCCTTCGATCCCGCCAACCAGATGGGCACGGTGATCGACGAGGCCGCGGCCAAGTTATTCGAGGCACGTGTGAACGAAGCGGTGTCCAGGGGCGCGCGGCTGCTCTGCGGCAATCACCGCCATGGCGCGCTGTATTCGCCTACGGTGCTTGACCGCGTCGATCCGGCCATGACGCTGGTGCGCGAGGAAACCTTCGGGCCGGTGTCTCCGGTCATCGAATTCGATACCATCGACGACGCCATTCGTATCAGCAACGGCACGGCATTCGGGTTGTCGTCCGGGATATGTACGGACCGGGCTGACCTGATCACGCGCTTCGTGAACGAACTGCGCGTGGGTACCGTGAACGTGTGGGAAGTGCCGGGTTACCGGATCGAGCTGACGCCGTTCGGCGGCATCAAGGACTCGGGCCTGGGTTACAAGGAAGGGGTGCAGGAAGCGATGAAAAGCTTCACGAACCTCAAGACCTTTTCATTACCCTGGGGCTGAATCATGGCGCTCACGCTGACTGACATCCGGCATCTCTTCGATACTTACGGCGCGATTGCCTATAGCGGTGAACCGGTCACGCAACTCCAGCACGCATTGCAGACGGCGGCGCTGGCCGAGGAAGCGGGCGCCGACGAAACACTCGTTGGCGCGGCCTTTTTGCACGACCTGGGCCACTTGCTGAATCTCCAGGGCGAGACGCCGAGCGAGCGGGGTATTGACGACCTGCACCAGTATTTCGCGCTGCCGTTCCTGCGGCCGTTGTTCGGCGATGCCGTGCTTGAGCCGATCCGCCTGCACGTGGACGCAAAACGCTGTTTATGTGCCATTGACGACGGCTATTTTTCGACACTATCCGCGGATTCGGTCCGCAGCCTGAAACTGCAGGGCGGCATATTCAGCAAGGAGGAGGCGGACGTTTTTCTGCGCAAGCCTTTTGCGCAAGACGCGCTTTCATTGCGCCGCTGGGATGATCTGGCCAAGCGCCCCGAGCGTGTTACGCCCCCGCTCGACCACTATATTCAGCTAATCGAAAGGCTGGCGGAAAACCACCGCACGGCGGCATGAATCCGCGTTGGAACGGGGAAATGATCAGGAAACCAAAATAATTTAACAATTCTGGTCCGGGATCAGCCGGACTGTTCCCGATGACGGAAATGCGACAAAAGGACGGACCGCCGGCGGCTGTCGTGCCGATTCCACGGCGGCCGGGGGCCATTACCAAAAAAATAAAAATAGCGTAACCTGCCTGTTCACCCGGCCCCGTCCCGCTTGACAGAACGCGGCTCGCACCTAGCGCGTTGTCCAGCGATGCATTTCTGGAGAGTTCGATGACATCCGTCGACCTGGAATTCGAACAGCTGAACAGCACCGTTGATGCGCTCAGGCGCTCCATTTCCAACCGTCTCATGTACGGAGTCGGCAAGGACGCGGTCACCGCGCAGCCGCGCGACTGGCTTCATGCCGCCGAACTGGCGGTCCGCGACCGGCTGGTGGCGCGCTGGATGAAAACCACGCGCCAGCAGTACGAGCAGGACGTCAAACGTGTCTACTACCTGTCGATGGAGTTCCTGATCGGCCGGACCTTCACCAACGCGTTGCTGGCGCTGGGCATTCACGACGAAGTCCGCGACGCCCTTGCCGGCTTGGGCATTGACCTCAATACCCTCGAGAACCTGGAGCCGGATGCGGCGCTTGGCAATGGCGGCCTGGGCCGCCTCGCCGCGTGCTTCCTTGACTCCATGGCAACCGTCGGCATTCCCGGTTTTGGTTACGGCATCCGCTATGAATACGGCATGTTCCGGCAGACCATCGTGGACGGCAATCAGGTCGAAACGCCCGATTACTGGCTGCGCGCGGGCAATCCGTGGGAGTTTCCGCGGCCGGAGGTGAACTATGTGATTCATTTTGGCGGGCGCACGGTACGTCATGGCGACCGGACCGAATGGATCGACACGGAACACGTGAACGCCATGGCGTACGACACCGTGATCCCGGGATTTGCCACGACCGCGACCAATACATTGCGGCTCTGGTCGGCGCGGGCGACCGATGAATTCGACCTGTCCGCGTTCAACCAGGGTGATTACCGCCGGTCGGTCGAAGCAAAGAACACGTCTGAACACGTGTCGCGCCTGCTGTATCCGGACGACTCCACGCAGGCCGGCCGGGAACTGCGTTTGCGGCAGGAATATTTCTTTGTGTCCGCGACGATGCAGGATCTGATTCGCCGCTATCAACGCACGCATACGCATTTTGGGCGGCTGGCGGAGAAGGTGGCGGTGCACCTGAATGACACGCATCCGGTGCTGGCTATTCCCGAGTTGATGCGTTTGCTGGTCGATACGCATCACTTGCCGTGGGACAAGGCCTGGAAGCTCGTGCAACAGATGTTCTCGTATACGAACCACACCTTGATGCCTGAGGCGCTGGAAACCTGGGACGTGGAGATGCTGTCGCGGCTGCTGCCGCGCCACCTTGAGATCATCTTCGACATCAACGCGGATTTTCTCAAGCAGGTGGGTGAAAAATTCGGGCGTGATGTTGACCTGATCCGCCGCATTTCGCTGGTGGATGAATATGGTCAGCGGCGCGTGCGCATGGCGCATCTGGCCATTGTTGCGAGCCACACGGTGAATGGCGTGTCGAAGCTGCATTCGCAGTTGATGACGCAAAACATCTTCGCCGATTTCGCGCGCATGTATCCCGAGCGGTTCACGAACGTAACGAACGGCATCACGCCGCGGCGGTGGTTGTCGCAGGCTAGTCCGACGCTGTCGTCGTTGATCGATGAGCGGCTTGGGCCGCGCTGGCGGACCGACTTGTTCGAACTGGCCCGGCTGCGTGAATGGCGTGATGACCCTGAGTTCACCAAAGCCTTCCATGACGCGAAGTTTGCCAGCAAGGTGCGGCTGGCTGCGCGCGCGAAGCTTGAGACGGGTGCGATCATTGACCCGAACGCGCTGTTCGATTTGCAGGTCAAGCGCATTCACGAATACAAGCGCCAGTTGCTTAACATCCTGCATGTGATCGTGCGCTACAACAGGATTCGCGAGCAGCCGGAGAAGGCCTGGACACCGCGCGTGGTGATGTTCGCCGGCAAGGCGGCGTCGGCGTACAAGATGGCCAAGACGATCATCAAGCTGATCAACGACGTGGCGGAGAAGGTCAACAACGACCCGTTGATCGGGGATCGGCTGAAGGTCGGTTTCATTCCGAACTATGGGGTGAGCGTGGCGGAGCTGATCATTCCGGCGGCGGATTTATCGCAGCAGATTTCCATGGCGGGGACTGAGGCGTCAGGCACGGGTAACATGAAGCTTGCGTTGAACGGGGCGTTGACTATCGGGACGCTGGACGGTGCAAATATTGAGATTTGCGATGCCGTTGGCCGTGAGAACATGTTTATCTTCGGGCACTCGACCGAGGAGATTGATGCGCTGCGGGCGACGGGATACAGGCCGCGTCATATCTACGAGGAGAATCCCGAATTGAAGATGGCGCTTGACCAGATCCGGTTGGGGCATTTTTCGCCGGACCAGCCGCATCGGTTCTACGACATTTTTCATACGCTGGTGGATTGGGGCGACCACTACATGGTGCTGGCGGACTTTGAGAGTTTCGACAAAGCGCAGGCGGACGTCGATGCGAAGTTTCTCGATAAGGAAGCGTGGACGCGCAGTGCGATTGAAAACGTCGCCGGGATGGGGATTTTCTCTTCAGACCGCACCATTGCGGAATATGCGAAACATATCTGGCATGTGGAGCCTTTAGTGGTTTAGCGTTTCGCTCGCGCCGGTGGACGGGTTTTTGGGTTTTGGCGGGCTGGGGGGTAGCGGTCGGGGTTGGTGCCGGGGTGCCAGGTTCCGGGGTTAGCGGTCGGGGTCAATGCCGGGTTGCCGGGTTCCGGGGTTAACTGTCGGAGTCAATGCCGGGTTGCTGCTTTCGGCCTTAGCGGTCTGCGAGAGTGAGATATTCTCTTTATCACTATTAGCCACTGCGCGTGGCGGCGCGTCATTTCTTTGTCCAAAGCGACAAAGAAACGAAGCAAAGAAAACGCTTTAACCGCTCTACCCTAAGTGTCCACAGCGTGCAGTTTCTATTCATAGGTGCCCCAAAAGCACGGTGCTCGCCAGAGCGGAGGATGTTTGAACCCCTCCTTCTCGCGAATCCTGACATGAACACGCTTCGCCACCAGTGGTCTCGGGCAAGCACCAGCACCCCACGGTCAGCACGGCCTCACGCATTTTTGCGGCCTCATTTCTTGGTGGGTTGACGGCATGAGCTGCACGGTTATTTTCGTGAGTTACGGCCTTGTGCATTTCCGAGGCTTTCTTCCCAGGCGGGTTATCTACGTGGTTCGACGTGTGTACAAATTCGGTGGAAGGTTGTTCGCGGATAGCGCGGGGTGAACCTTGGGCAGGTTCAGTCACTGGTGGCGAAGCGTGTGGGTATCCGTGTTCGGAGAAGGAGGGGTTCAAACATCCTTCGCTCTGGCGAGCACCGTGCTTTTGGGGCACCTATGAATGGGAACTGCACGCTGTGGACACTTAGGGTAGAGCGGTTAAAGCGTTTTCTTTGCTTCGTTTCTTTCTCGCTTTGGACAAAGAAATGACGTGCCGCCACGCACAGTGGCTAATAGTGATAAAGAGAAAATCCGACTCAAGCAGACCGCTAAGGCCGAAAGCAGCAACCCGGCATAGACCCCGACCGCAAACACCAAGCCCCAGCGCACCGGCGAACTCTAATCCGTCCACCGGCGCGAGCGAAACCAAACCGGCGCGAGTAAAACCAAACTAGCGCCGCAGCGTGAACGTGGTTGCATGCCCAAGCGTCGCCTGTTCAAATCGCGAAGTCACCACGCCAATCACATCGCTCAACGACCTCGACGGCACTTCAACGTGCAACGTGACGCATTCACGCCGGCGATCCGTCGCCACGACCTGCATGCGTGCTTCGCCGCCCAACGCCTTCTGCAAAACACGCCGCGGCCCGCTGGAGTCAAGCCCCGGCAGGATGAGATCAAAGGCAACCACTGTTTGAAGTTTTCGAGCAGCCCGCACGAACGGCTGGGGCACAGGAACAGAAGAGGAACGGACCGGGGAAGCAACGCTTGCCTGAAGCATCGGGAAGTGCGCCGTCTCGCGACGGGCGGTGGTGGGAACAACACCACTTTAGCGAGCGGCGCATTAACAAGGGGCATGGATCGCTGCGGTCCGCGTAAAGAAAGCGTTAACCAGGCATAGGCTCAGACGGGGGCGCAGCAGCAGGCACAGGCGCAGGCGCCCCCGGAATGCCCTCGCGCACCAGCTTCGCGACACGCTGTGCAAACTCCTCGTCCTTCGTCGTGAACACCTCACGCTCGCCTGCCGGCGTGGTCACGTACATCCGGTAAATCACGTCCTGCGTAATCCACGACAAATACCCCACCACCGCAATCATCACGCCGAGCAGCAACGCCGGCCCCGAGCCGAGAATTCCACCCGCCACCGCGACGACCAGGCCGATCACGCCCAACCCAATAGGCAAGGGTTTTTGCCGCGGCACCATCACCACCGTTGCACCGAGCAAATCGCGCAACGGAAACAACTGACCCGACGCACTCAGGCCAGCACGGGCAAATGTAATACCTCGTTCGTTGAAAGGGAGATTCTGTTGCATGGTTCGAAGTCTTGTCGGCGGGAAGAAAGGCGCAGATTAACAGACCCGCCCAACACGCCGCATCCTGCAGATCGCCGCAGCAGAACCAGCAGGATCCGGCTCGATCCCGCAAACGGAAGCGGCCCGTTACATTTCGATACTTTTTTGTGCCCGGTTGCGGTCGATTCGGACCCGGTTCGAGCGTCTAGCGGATGAAGCCCCTAACCGGAGACATTGATGAAATTCCTGTGCCTTATTTTCTTTGACGAACGGGTGCTCGACGATCTTTCGAAACGGCAGTACGACGCATTGGTCGACGAATCCCTGGCGTACGACGAACGTCTGCGAGAGAGCCGCCAGCTTATTGCGGCGCAGGCGCTGCAGTCCGCCAGGGAAGCGGTCACGCTCAGGGTCCGTGGCGAGCATGTCTCGATCACGGACGGCCCGTTCGCCGAGACCAAGGAGCAGGTGGGTGGCTTTCTCCTGATCGAGGCACGAGACATGAATGAAGCCATGCGCGTGGCATCGGGCTTTCCCGGCGCACGCCTGGGCGGCGTGGAAGTGCGTCCGGTCAAGGAGTTGCGCGCGTCATGGTCGGACGCATGAGTTGCACAACCTGAAAGGAGCAAACAATGCCAACGCTATTGAAAGACAGTCACGCGTTCAGCGGTTTTGCAGTGAAGGATCTGGCCGAAGCAAAGGCGTTCTACAGCGAAACGCTGGGCCTGAAGGTGACGAGCGGATCCATGGGCGTTCTCAAGCTGCATCTGGCAGGCGGGAACAACGTGCTGGTCTATCCCAAGTCCAATCATGTGCCCGCGACGTACACGGTGTTGAATTTCCCGGTCGACAGCGTGGACCAGGCAGTCGACACGCTGAGCGCGCACGGTGTGCGTTTCGAGCACTACGACATGCCGACTCTCAAGACCGATGCCAAAGGGATTTGCCGCGGCTCCGGAGGCCCGGTGATCGCGTGGTTCAAGGACCCGTCGGGTAACATTTTTTCGGTGCTGGAAGAACGATAAAGCCACTGGCGACGTTCAAGCTTCCATTGTCGATTCGCTGGACACCAGCCGCAATTCGTCCGCAATGATTGCAATCAGCGCTTCCGCCGCCGCGCTCAACGGACGTCGCGGATGGCTGATCCGCACGATATGGCGCACGATCCGCGGCGCAAGGATGGGATAGGCGCGCAACGTTCCATGCCGCACTGCGCGCTCAACCACGATGCGCGGAAGAATCGTCGCGAAGCGCGTGCTTTCCACCAGCCTGACGATCGTGCTCAGCACGTCGATCTCGAAGCGCGGTGCGAGCAATACGTCTTCGTGCTGGGCGGCGGTATCGAGTACGCCGCGCAAGCCATGGCGCTTCGTGGGTAACACCAGTTCAAGTTCAGGAAGCTGCGCCAGTTCGATGGCATGCGGCAGGTCAGGCCCATGCACGGCGCTGGTGACCAGCACCATCTCTTCATCAAGCAAGGGTTGCGAGTCGAGCGACAGCCGCGAGCGCGGTTTGTTGATCAGCGCGGCGTCGAGTTGTCCCCCGGATACCCAGTCGATAAACGTTGCGCTGTAACCGTCGGACACGGTCACCTCCACATGCGGGTAGCGAGCGTGAAACCGCGACAGCGAATCCGCCAGCACGCTTTCGGTTACCGACGCAATCAAGCCGATCGATACATGCCCGGTCACCACTTCATCACGCTGCACCAGTTGCTGGCGCGCGTGCGCGAGGTCACGCATGATCGGCAGGAACAGGCGGTACATCAGGCGTCCCGCCGCGGTGGGCGCCATGCCGTGTGCGCCGCGGTCGAAGAGTTGCTGATGCAGTTCGTCTTCCAGCTTCGCGATCTGCATGCTCAGGGCCGGCTGCACGATGTTCAGCCGCTTGGCCGCCCGCGTGACCGACCCATCCTCGAACAGCGCGATGAAATACTGAATCTGCTTCAGGTCCATTTCAGGTCCATGTTGGTCGGCTCAGTTCAGCTCAGTTGAGTAAAGACAGCGGATAGTGGCCCGGCGGCAGGCCATCAATAAGTCTAATGAGAGCGCAATTATTTATCAGATTCCCGGCCGGCAGGCGGTGCGCCCAAGTCCCATGCTATCGATATTCCACTAACGAAACACTTACATCGGGGCAAATACGGATATCACGGGTACTGATCGAACGCATCAAAAAACAGTATTAGAAGTTATATCGCGTTCTCGTTACGCTTCATTTCAGCAACGATGGAGACGCAGATGAATCAACGTGACGCCGCAACGAACGGTACCGCATCAACCCAACCCGCGCCGAAATTCGCCGGCGCGCTGTCGCTGCGCGGCTGGCTCGCCCACCTGTCCGCCACGGGCCGCCTGGCGACTATTGCCCGGCCGGTTTCGCTGAAACACGAACTCGCGGCAGTGGCGAAGCGGCTCGACGGCAAGCAGGCAGCGGTGTTCCTGGCGCCAGGTGGTCACACCATGCCGGTGGTCAGCGGTTTCATGTCCAGGCGCGCGTGGATTGCCGAAGCCATGGGCGTGCCCGAGAAAGACCTGCTGCAACGTTTCCGCGATGCAGCCGACCACCCCCTGCCGTGGAAGGAAGTGCCCGCTGGTGAAGCGGCCTGCCAGCAGGTCCTGCATACCGACGACATCAACCTTCACGCGTTGCTGCCGATCCCCACTCATAGCGAACACGACAACGGTCCGTACATCACGGCAGGGCTCGTGATTGCGCGTAATCCCCGCACCGGCGTGCAGAATGTCTCGATCAACCGTATCCAGGTTCACGCCCGCGATCGCATGGCAATCCTGCTGCTGCCGCGCCATCTGCATGCGTTCCAGAAGGCAGCCGAAGCCGCCGGCGATGCACTCGATATTGCGGTGGCGATCGGCGTCGATCCCCTGACCATGCTCGCATCCCAAGCCATTTCTCCCATCGATTTCGACGAACTGGAGATTGCCGGCGCACTGCATGGGGCGCCCTTGCCGGTTGTCAAATGCGTCACGAACGACGTGCGCGTGCCGGCGTTCGCGGAGATCGTGATCGAAGGCCGCATCCTGCCGGACGTGCGGGAAGCGGAAGGGCCGTTCGGTGAATTCCCGAAGTACTACAGCGCTCAGGAAGCACGCGAAGTGATCGAGGTGACGGCGGTCACGCATCGGAAGAATCCGGTCTATCACACCATCGTGCCAGCCGAAATGGAGCACTTGCTGCTGGGTGGAATTCCCCGCGAGGCGACGCTTTTGTCGCACCTTCAGCGCAGTCACCCCGGCGTGACCGACGTGCATCTTTCGGTGGGCGGCGTGTGCCGTTATCACCTGTGGGTGCAGTTCGCGAAGAAGCGAGAGGGCGAGGCGAAGAACGTGATCCTGTGCGCATTCGGCGCGCATTACGACATCAAGCAGGTCGTGGTGGTGGACACCGACGTCGACACTCATGATCCCGCCGAAATTGAATGGGCGGTCGCCACGCGGTTCCAGGCGGACCGCGATCTTGTGTTGATCGAAGGCGCGCAAGGCTCGCCGCTGGACCCGTCGACAACCGTCGGTCATCCCGACGACGCACCCCCGCATCTGCAGGGTATCAGCGCGAAGATGGGTCTCGACGCCACGCGGCCGGTCATGTATTCCGGCCATGTGTTCACCCGCGTGCGGATTCCGGGCTACGACGCGGTCGACCTCGACGCGCTCGTCGTTGCCGACAACGCCGGCTTCGACTCCTATCTGAGCGACACGGAATGAACGCCGATCAAAAGCCGCGCCTGGTCGTCGGCATTTCAGGGGCGAGCGGCGCTGTCATCGGTGTGCGGCTGCTTGCCGCGCTGCGCAGGACCGGCACGCACGAGACGCATCTGGTCGTGTCGGCGTCGGGCGCGGTGACCGCGGCGCAGGAGCTTGGCATCACGCGCACTGATCTCGATGCGCTCGCCGATGTCGTGCACAACATACGCGATGTCGGCGCATCGATTGCGAGCGGTTCGTTTGTGACGAGCGGCATGGTCGTGGCTCCGTGTTCGATGAAAACGCTGGCCGCCGTGGCCAATGGTTTTGCCGACAACCTGCTCACGCGCGCAGCCGACGTCATGTTGAAAGAGCGCCGCCGGCTCGTGCTGGTGGCGCGCGAAACGCCGCTCAACCTCGCGCACTTGCGCAACATGACCATGGCGACGGAAATGGGCGCGATCGTGATGCCGCCGGTCCCGGCGTTCTATGCACATCCGAAGACCATTGAAGACGTTGTCGACCATACCGTCGGCCGGATTCTCGATCTGTTCAGTATCGAGCACAGCGAAATAACCCGGCGCTGGAGCGGTCTTGCCGATGAGTTCGGCACCCGGCGCAACGAAGGAGCAGACGAATGAATCAGCGCGAACAGACCGGTTTCGCCGGTGCCGACGCGCGCGCATCCGAAGCGGTCGACCTGGTGCAAGAGGCACAGCAAACGCCGCCAAAGCCCAGAACCACTCACGTCGGGAAGCCGCTCGAACGTTTCGAGGACCCCGCGATCCTGACTGGCCGCGGCCGTTATGGCGACGACCTGGCGATCAAGCCGGGCACGCTGCACGCAGCGGTCCTGCGCTCGCCGCATGCCCATGCCGAGCTGATTTCCATCGACACCACGGCCGCGCTTGCATACGAAGGCGTGCGGGCGGTCCTGACGCGTGATGATCTCGCCGCGTGGTCCCGGCCGTTCGTGGTCGGCGTGAAGTCGAAGATGGAGCAGTGGGCGCTCGCGACTGAACGCGTGCGTTATGTCGGCGAACCGGTGGCGGTGGTGATGGCAGAAACGCGTGCGCTGGCCGAAGACGCACTCGACCTGATCAAGGTGGAATACAGGACGCTGGACCCGGTCACGTCAATAGAAGGTGCGCTCAAAAGCGATGCACCCGTCCTGCATGCGAACGTCCAGACCAACGTCATCAGCGACCGCAGTTTTCGCTATGGCGAGCCCGAAGCGGCATTCAGGAACGCGCCGCATCGCGTGAAGCTCGAAGCGCACTATCCGCGCAATACCTGCGCACCGATTGAATGCGGCGTGGTCATCGCCGAGTATCTTTCCGGCGACGAAGGGTATGACGTGACCTCGAATTTCATGGGGCCGTTCTCGCTGCACGCGGTGATGGCGCTCGCGCTGAACGTGCCGGCCAACCGCCTGCGTCACAAGGCGCCGCGGGATTCGGGCGGCAGCTTCGGCGTGAAGCAGGCGGTGTTCCCGTACGTGGTTTTGATGTGCCTGGCCTCGCGCAAGGCGAACGCGCCGGTGAAATACGTGGAGGACCGGCTTGAACACCTGAGTGCGGCGACCTCCGCCACGGCGCGGTTGACCACGCTCGAAGCGGCCGTGGAAAACGACGGCCGGATCACGGCACTCAACTACGACCAGATCGAGGATTGCGGCGGTTATCTGCGTGCGCCCGAGCCCGCCACGTTTTATCGTATGCACGGCTGTTTAACGGGCGCCTATGCCATTCCCGCGCTGCTGGTGCGCAACAGGGTGGTACTGACCAACAAGACGCCTACCGGCCTCGTACGCGGTTTTGGCGGTCCGCAAGTTTATTTCGCGCTCGAACGCCTGGTGCAACGCATCGCGATCGAGTTGAAGCTTGACGTGCTCGACGTGTACCGGCGCAATTTCGTTCCCGCCGATGCCTTCCCTTATCGTGCCGCGGCGGGCGCGTTGCTGGACTCCGGCAATTATCAGGAAGCGTTGAAGCGCTCGCTCGCCGAGGGCGGTTACGACGAGCTCAAGGCGCGCCGCGAAGCCGCGCGCAAGGAAGGCCGTTTGTACGGCATTGGCTTTGCGGCCATTGTCGAGCCGTCGGTATCGAACATGGGCTACATCACGACCGTGATGCCCGCTGAGGCGCGCAAGAAGGCCGGACCCAAGAGCGGCGCGATTGCGAGTGCGACGGTCAGCGTCGATCTGCTTGGCGGCGTGGTCGTCACGGTTGCATCGACACCGGCGGGGCAGGGTCACATGACCGTGTGCGCGCAAGTGGTGGCGGATGTGCTCGGGCTCGCGCCACACGAGATCGTGGTGAACGTGGAGTTCGATACGCACAAGGACGCGTGGTCGGTGGCGGCGGGCAACTATTCAAGCCGCTTTGCCGGAGCCGTCGCAGGCACGGTGCATCTTGCGGCCATGCGGGTGCGCGACAAGCTGGCGCGCATTGTTTCGTCGCAGCTTGGTTGCCGGCCCGAGGACATTTGCTTCGAGGACGGCCGGGTGTATGCAAAGGGTGCTGAAGACCGTGCGATGCCCTTTGGCCGCGTCGCCAGCAACGCTCCGCATTGGGCGCCCGCGCTGCTACCCGAAGGCGAAGAACCGGGGTTGCGGGAGACAGTGTTCTGGACGCCGGAAAACATGGATGCGCCCGATGAACAGGACCGCATCAATACCTCGGCCGCATATGGTTTTGCCTTCGACATGTGCGGCGTTGAAGTGGACCGCGCAACGGGGCGCGTGCGGATCGACCGCTATGTGACCGCGCACGATGCCGGCACGTTGCTGAACCCCGCGCTCGCCGACGGCCAGATTCGCGGCGCGTTTGCGCAGGGACTCGGCGCGGCGCTGATGGAAGAGTTTCGCTATGGCGCCGACGGCAGTTTCCAGTCCGGCACGCTCGCCGATTACCTGATGCCGACCACGTGCGAAGTGCCCGATCCGGTGATCATCCATCTGGAGACGCCGTCGCCTTTCACGCCCCTCGGCGCCAAGGGACTGGGCGAGGGCAACAACATGAGCACGCCGCCATGCGTTGCGAATGCGGTGGCCGACGCGCTCGGTGTGGATGACATCCGTTTGCCGCTCACGCCTTCGAAGGTGATGGCGCTGATCGGTATCGACGACCCGGAGCCTTCGCGGCCGGAGTTCCGCGAGACGCAGCAGAAGCGGCCGACCCTGCCCGGCGGCAAGGCGCTGACCGCGCAGGGCAGCGTTGATCTCGCTGCGTCGCCGGAAGCGATCTTCGCGGTGCTGCTCGATCCGGACGCGCTCGCCAAGGTGATCCCCGGTTGTCATGCGCTGGAAGCTACGGGCGAGAACGCGTACCGCGCGGATGTGACCGTGGGCGTGGGCATGATCAAGGCGCGCTTCGAAGCGGAGATCACGCTGTCAGATCTCGATCCGCCGCACCGGTTGCGTCTGGCCGGCGCGGGTATGTCGTCGCTTGGCAGCGCGCGCGGCAATGGCCTGGTGGAACTCACGCCCGTCGCTACCGGTACGCGGCTTACCTACGACTACGAGGCACAGGTGTCTGGCAAGGTCGCAGCCGTAGGCGGCCGGATGCTTGAAGGCGCGGCGAAGGTCGTGCTGCGGCAACTGTTTGAGTCGCTGGGACGTCAGGCAGCGGGCAAGCCCTTGAAAACCGGCGGTTCGTGGCTCGGCAGGCTTGTTGCACACTTCAGGAGGAAGTCATGAAACCGGCGCCATTCGATTATCTGCGCGCCGCTTCCTCGCACGACGCGCTCGAGGTCCTTGCCCAAACCGGCGAAGACGCACGCATCCTCGCGGGTGGCCAGTCGCTGATGGCCGTGCTGAACATGAGGCTTGCGCAACCACGGGTGCTGATCGATATCTCTCGTACCGAAGACCTCGATCGCACGATCATTGACCATGGTCATCTTGTGGTGAATGCGGCCGCTACACAAGGCAGCGTGGAATGGCGGCCGTCATTGCAGAACGAAGTGCCCTTGCTCGCGCTTGCGTTCCCGCATATCTCGCATTTTCAGATCCGCAATCGCGGCACCGTATGCGGTTCGATCGCGCATGCGGACCCCAGCGCGGAACTGCCGCTGGTGCTCTCGGTACTGGGTGGCGACGTGATGTTGCGATCGAAGAAACGCAAGCGCGTGCTCAAGGCCGGGGATTTTTTCCAGGGCATGTTGATGACTGCACGCGAGCCCGACGAACTGGTGGAAGGCGTGCGGTTCCCGTTGAAGAGAGCCGGCGAGCGATATGCCTTCACGGAATTCTCAGCCCGCCATGGGGACTTCGCGATGGTCGCGTGCGCCACCGTGGTCACGGATACATACATCAGGATCGCGGTCGGCGGCGTGGCGGACCGGCCCGTGGTCGAGCAATGGCCCAGGCTGCATGGCGATGACTTGCGCGGCGCGTTGAACGACTTGAGCTGGAAGCTGAATGCGCAGGACGACACCCATGTCAGCGCAACTTACAGACGCCATCTGGTGCGGCAACTCGGATGGCGCGTGATAGAGGAGGCGAAGTGAGCAAGACATCATCCACCACGCTGCAGCGCGGTGAGCGCCGGCGGATCACCGTGACGCTCAACGGACGGGAGCGGACCGGCTATTGCGAATCGCGCGACCTGCTGTCCGATTTCGTGCGTCATGAACTGGGCGCGACGGGAACGCACGTGGGTTGCGAACATGGCGTGTGCGGTGCGTGCACCGTGCATGTGGATGGCGTGGCGGCACGGTCATGCCTGATGCTGGCGGTGCAGGCGGAGGGGCGCCGGGTGGACACGGTCGAAGGTCTCGCGCCTGACCAAACGCTTGGCGATCTGCAACGGGCGTTTCAACGTCATCACGCATTGCAGTGCGGCTTCTGCACGGCCGGCATCCTGATGTCGTGTGCGGACTATCTCAAGCGGGTCCCTGACCCGACGGAAACGCAGGTACGCGAGATGCTGTCGGGCCATCTGTGCCGCTGTACAGGCTACACGCCGATAGTGGCGGCGGTGCTGGATGTAGCGGCACAGCGTAACGGGTGCAGCGACGGGTGCAGCAAGGGGAGCAGCAAGAAGGAGCCGGAACATGCTTGATCTCGGCCGGACCTTTTTGCAAAGCGTTGAGCGCAGTCCTAACACGCTTGCCCTCGTGGATGGCGACGTCCGGCTGACTTATGCGCAGTGGCACGAAACCATCCTCAAGGCGGCCGGCGGTTTGCGCGGGCTGGGTCTTGTACGCGGCGACCGCTTGCTCGTGGTGCTGCAAAACCGCTGGGAAATGGCAACGCTGCATTGGGCCTGCCAGTTCGCGGGCATTGTCATGACGCCGTTGAACTGGCGCGCGAAGCCGGAGGAACTCGACTATTGCGTGACCGATGCGGGCGCGAAAGCGGTCGTATTCGAACCGGTTTCCGCCGATGCGGTCTACGCAAGCGAGGCGGCGCAGAAGCTGCCGCGTGTGGCGTTGGACGACGCCCTCGGCACGACTTCGTTCGATGCGTTGCTGAGCGGGCAGGCGGCGAGCGGCACAACGGAAGCCACGGCCGAGGACCTGTCGCTCATCCTCTATACCTCCGGCACAACAGGCAAAGCGAAGGGCGTGCCGCGCCGTCACCGGCATGAGCGTGCCGCTGCGCTCGCGCACGTGGCGCAAAACCTCTACCGCTACGGTGAACGCACGCTTGGCGTCATGCCGCTGTATCACACCATGGGCGTGCGCTCGCTTCTCGCCATGGCGCTGGTCGACGGCCTGTTCGTTTGCATGCGGCGCTGGAACGGGCCCCAGGCGCTGGAGTCGATCAGCTCGTTCGAACTCACGTGCCTGTATCTCGTGCCTACGCTTTATCACGACCTGCTGGCCGCCCCCGGCTTCGCGTGCGAAAACGTAGCCTCGGTGACCAAGCTCGGCTTTGCCGGCGCACCCATGAGCGACGGCTTGCTGAAACGCCTGTCGGCTGCATTCAAGCCCGAACTGTTCGTGAACCACTACGGATCATCCGAGGTGTACACGTTCAGCATCGACCAGGACGCCACACGCAAGCCGGGCAGCGCGGGACGCGCGGGTATCAACACGCGGCTGCGCGTGGTGAAGCTGGATGCGGTCTCGTCGGCCGATCTCGCGGCCATGCACGAGGAAGGCCAGATCATTGCGGACCTGCTTGGCGACGAAGCATTCGAAGGTTACTGGAATCGTCCGGACGCGAATGCGAAGTCCTTGCGCGACGGCTGGTATTTCACCGGCGACACCGGTTTCTTCGACCAGGACGGCGACCTCTTCGTGAGCGGCCGGGTAGACGACATGATCATCAGCGGCGGTGAAAACATCTCACCGGTGGATATTGAATCGGTGTTGTCGCTGCATCCCGCCGTGGACGAAGTGGCGGTCGCGGGCGTGAAGGACGAGCGTTGGGGACAACGCGTGGTCGCGTTCATCAAGCGCCGTGATTACGTCGATACCCGTACGCTCGACGCCTGGTGCCGTGAGTCTGATCTCGTGAATTTCAAGCGTCCGCGCGACTATGTTTTTGTCGACGAGATTCCGAAGTCGCCGGTCGGCAAGATCCTGCGGCGCAAATTATCCGCCGGTGAATATGACCTCGACACCACGAACAACCCTACTGAAACAACGAAGGAGTAACCGATGACTGACTTGACCCATCGCGGCCAGACGCTGTTGCAGGACCTGGACGGCTTCTCGATCGAAGTCGATGAAACCCGCGAGCGTGCCGACATCATCCTGCATCGTCCGCCGCTCAACGTCATTTCGATGCACGCACGTGACCA
This sequence comes from Caballeronia udeis, assembly GCF_044909315.1. GTDB lineage: Bacteria > Pseudomonadota > Gammaproteobacteria > Burkholderiales > Burkholderiaceae > Caballeronia > Caballeronia udeis_A. The sequence continues at coordinate 108,176 of NZ_JBIYEB010000021.1, read as the reverse complement.
GTTGCGCGCGGCGTTCGAAGCGCTTGACGAAGATGACCGCGTGCGCGTGATCGTGGTTCGCGCGAACGGTGAGCATTTTTCGAGCGGCGGTGACATCAAGGGTTTCCTTGAAGCATCGCCGGAACATGTGTCGAAGCTGGCGTGGAATATCGCGGCGCCCGCTCGCTGCTCGAAGCCGGTGATTGCGGCGAATCGCGGCTTTTGCTTCGGCGTGGGCTTCGAGTTGTCGCTCGCCTGTGATTTCCGCATTGCGACCGACACGACCTTCTACGCACTGCCGGAACAGAAGCTGGGCCAGATCCCGGGTTCGGGTGGATCGGCTCGCCTGCAGCAGATGGTAGGCATTGGCAGGACCAAGGACATCGTGATGCGCTCGCGCCGGATTCCCGGCAAGCAGGCGTACGAGTGGGGCATTGCGGTGGAGTGTGTAGCGGACGCGCAGCTGGAAGCCACGACCGATGCACTCGTCGATGAACTGCGCGCGTTTTCGCCGCTCGCACAGCGCACGGCCAAGAAGCTGCTCAATGACACGGAAGATGCGCCGCTCTCGATTGCTATCGAACTTGAAGGGCACAGCTATAGCCGGTTGCGCACATCGGACGATTTCCGCGAAGGCGTGGAAGCGTTTCACAGCAAACGCAAGCCGGTGTTTCGAGGTAGTTGAAGACTGCAGCACACCATAAGTAATCATCGTGCATGGGACCAGGGAGACAGGCGTGGAGGCGTTCGACTACGTGATCGTGGGTGGTGGGTCGGCGGGGTGCGTGCTTGCGCACCGGCTGTCGGCCGTGCCGTCGTTGCGCGTCGCGTTGATCGAAGCGGGCGCGGATACGCCACCGGGCCAGGTGCCCGAAGCGATCCTCGACAGCTACCCCATGCCGGTGTTTTGCGGCGACACCTACATCTGGCCCGGGCTGAAAGCGCGCGCCACGAAACAGGCGGCCGAGCGCGTGTACGAGCAGGGCCGCGTGATGGGCGGCGGCTCGAGCATCAACGTCCAGTCGGCGAATCGCGGCTTGCCGCGCGACTACGACGACTGGGCTGCGAACGGCGCAGCGGGTTGGAGCTGGGACGACGTGCTGCCGTACTTTCTCAAGCTCGAACGCGATGTGAATTTTCCCGATGCCGAGTTGCATGGCCGCAATGGGCCGGTTGCCATCCGCCGCATCATGCCGCACGACTGGCCGCCTTTCTGCCATGCATTCGCGAACGGCCTGCGCAAGAATGGGCTGACCCTGTTGGAAGACCAGAACGCGGAATTCGGCGATGGTGTTTTCCCCGGCGCGTTCTCGAATCTCGACGACCGGCGTGTGACCACCGCGACTGCCTACCTCGATGCGGCGACGCGCAAACGGCCGAACCTGTCGATCTTCGCGAACCTGAATGTCGAGCGCATTCTGATGGAAGGTGTCACGGCAAAGGGAGTGATAGCGATCGCAGCCAATGGTGAGCGTGTGCGATTCGACGCGCGTGAGGTGATTGTTGCGGCCGGCGCGTTGCAGTCTCCGGCCATGCTGCTGCGCGCGGGTATCGGCGGCATGGCGGATCTCGATGCACTCGGCCTGCGTTGCGCGATCGACTTGCCCGGTGTGGGGCGCAACCTGCAGGATCATCCGTCCCTGACGTTCTGTCACTTCCTCGAACCCCGGTTCAGGATGCCGCTGACGCGGCGCCGCGCAAGCATGACGGCTGCGCGCTTTACATCGGGCGTCGATCACTGCGACGCCTCCGACATGTATTTGTCGAGCGCGACCCGTGCTGCGTGGCATGCGCTGGGTAACCGCCTCGGCTTGTTCTTCCTCTGGTGCAACCGGCCGTATTCGCGCGGCCGCGTGCAACTGGTTTCCCCTGACGCCGCTGTCGCACCGCGCGTGGACCTGAACCTGCTCGACGATGAACGCGACACCGCGCGCCTCGCCGCGGGCATCCGCTTGCTGGCGAACGTGGTTGAAGCATCGGGCCTGAACCGTGACCCGCGCGACTTCTTCCCGGCTGCATTTTCGCCGCGTGTTAAGGCGCTCAGCCGCGTGAGCAAGACCAACGCGTTCGTGACGTCGCTGCTCGGCGCGATGCTCGATACGCCCGCACCGCTGCGCCGTTTGCTGATCGAGCGGTTCTTTACACGTGGCAAGGACATGGCGTCCCTGCTGGCCGACGAGCACGCGCTGCACGCGTTTATCCGCGCGAATGTATTCGGGGTATGGCATGCAAGCGGTACGTGCCGGATGGGTCCGGCGAGCGATCGCCAAGCCGTGGTCGATACCCAGGGACGCGTGCACGGCGCGCAAGGCTTGCGCGTAGCAGACGCGTCGCTGATGCCGCGGCTGCCTTCGGCCAACACCAACATTCCGACCATCATGATCGCCGAGAAAATCGCCGACACGATGCTGAGCACACAAGCGGGTTCCGGCGCGCAAGCGCAGCACCGATATCAAACGCACTCAACCATTTCTTAACCGCCAACGAGAGCACGGCAGTCCGACGTGCCTAAAACGCGGCGCCATTCGAAAGAGGGCGCCGTGACCTTCAAGGAGATGACAATGTCCGTAGCAGCACAGGAAAGCGCCGCCGCACCCGAAGTAAACACGCGACAGGTGATGGGCGCAGTAGTGGCGTCATGCCTGGGTTGGGCACTCGATCTATTCGATCTGTTCGTGCTGTTGTACGTGGCTCCCGTGGTCGGCCGGCTGTTCTTCCCGTCCGAACACGCCATGCTCTCGCTGGCAGCGGTCTACGCGTCGTTTGCGGTGACCCTGCTGATGCGTCCGCTCGGCTCCGCGTGGTTCGGTTCCTACGCGGACCGGCACGGCCGCAAGGGCGCGATGATTCTCGCCGTCGTAGGCGTGGGGATATCGACCGCGCTCTTCGGCGCCTTGCCTACGGTTGCGCAGGTCGGTCTGGCAGCGCCGGTCCTGTTCCTCCTGTTGCGGCTGGTGCAGGGTGTGTTCGTGGGCGGGGTGGTAGCGTCCACGCATACCATCGGCACGGAATCGGTTGCGCCGAAGTATCGCGGCGCGGTGTCCGGGCTGATCGGTGGCGGCGGTGCGGGCCTGGGCGCCTTGCTCGCTTCCATCGTATTCCTGACCATGTCGTCACTCTTTCCAGGTGCGCTCTTTGACGTATGGGGCTGGCGTTGCATGTTCTTCACCGGGATCATCAGTTCGGTGCTCGGGCTGTTCGTGTTCAATAGCCTCGAAGAGTCGCCGCTGTGGAAAAAGCTGGCGGCGGAGAAGGCCGCGAAGGCAGCATCACGCGATATGTCCGCACCGGTGGAAGTCATCCGCTCGCCGATCAGGACGCTGTTTTCGCGGGACTACCGCGGCATCCTGTTCGTGAACCTGCTGCTCACCATTGGCGGCGGCAGCGGTTATTACCTGACCTCGGGTTACCTGCCGACCTTCCTGAAGGTGGTCAGCCACGTGCCTAATGGCGCCGCCGCTGCCATCCTGATGATCGCGAGCGTGGGGGTACTTGCTGCGTCGGTGGCGGCGGGGCACCTGAGCACGTTCATCGGCCGCAAGACGGCATTCATCTGGATCGGGCTGGTGCGCCTGATCGCACTGCCTGCGTTGTTCCTCCTGTTGCCCACCGCGCCAAGCATCACGATGATCGGTGTGTATGCGGTTGTGTTGAGCGCACTCGGCAGTGCAGGTTATGCGCCTATCCTGATCTTCCTGAACGAGCGTTTTCCGACTGCTATCCGCGCGACAGGAACGGGGCTCTCGTGGAATATCGGCTTTGCAATTGGCGGCATGATGCCGACCGCTGTCTCGCTGGTAGCGAAGAACCCGAGCGAGTTGCCGATGACGCTCGCGATCTTCGTCGGCGTGATCAGCGTGATCTTTCTTGCGGGGGCGTTCATCGTGCCGGAGACGCTCGGCAAGCTCGAGAATCGTCTGGCGCGTGCGGGTTGATCTTTCTTGAACTGACCTTGCGACTCAAAGGGACACGGCGGTCGTGGTCACGCGACGAATGTTGTCGGTGATGATTTCAATGAGTGCATTCGTCGCGGCGCCGATCGGCCGCTTCGGGTGACTCACGCACACGATATGCCGCACGATTCCCGGAGACGCAATGCGGTAGGCGCGCAGCAGGCCGTCATCCACCTTCCGCTGCACAACCACCCGCGGCAGGATCGTGGCCACGTTGCTCTGTTCGACGAACTGCACGATCGTGTTCAGCAGATCGATTTCAAACTTCGGCTTGATCACAATGTCCGCGTTGAGAAGCGCGGCATCCAGCACGCCGCGCAGGCCGTTGCGGCGGGTGGGCAGCACAAGCTCCAGGTCACCGAGTTCAGCAAGATTGATAACATCGGGCATCGCTCGTCCGTGGATGACACTCGTGACCAGCACCATCTCTTCGTCGAGCAAGGAGCGCGTGTCGAGCGACAGACGGCCGCGCGGCTTGTTGATGACCGCGGCATCCAGGCGCCCGGTTTCGACCGCATCAATCAGCTGCGCGCTGAAGCCGTCCGCCACCGACACTTCCACTTGCGGAAACAGCGCGTTGAAGGTGGCGAGCGATTCGGGCAGCACGCTCTCCGCTTCCGAGGACACCATGCCGAGCGCCACACGCCCCGTAACAATCACATCACTGCGGCTCAGTTGCTCGCGAGCGTGTTCGATATCGCGAATGATCGGCACGTAGAGCCGGTACATCAGGCGCGCGGCTTCGGTCGGCGTCATGCCGTGGGGGCCGCGCTCGAACAACGGCTGATGAAGCTCCGCTTCGAGCTTTGAGATCTGCATGCTGAGCGCCGGCTGCACGATGTTGAGCCGCTTCGCCGCGCGCGTGACCGAGCCGTCTTCGAACAGCGCGATGAAATAGTGAATCTGCTTCAGGTCCATGGACGGCGGCGGGTGATCCAAAGGACGAATGAGACCATAACCCTCCGCCCGATGCCAGCATGTTCGGGCTTTCACGAGACGACGCGCCCTGGCCGCCCGATACGCACAAAGCGTCCTGACGGGAGCGAGCAACCGGGTTGATCAGGGATTACCCCTATCGGTGATAGTGGTTTGCTTGTATATCGTGTTTTTACGAAATATACTTCGCTTCATTACGATTCCACCCAAAGCGTTTTTCATGGATATCGACGCCATTCACAAGGCCCTGGCCAACCCCGTGCGACGCGAGATTCTCGCGTGGCTCAAGGAGCCCGAGGCTTATTTCAGCGAGCAGGAGTTACCGCTCGCGAATGGCGTGTGCGCCGGCCAGATCGACGCGCGTTGCGGCATGTCCCAATCCACGGTGTCGGCTCATCTGGCCACGCTTCATAAAGCGGGCCTGGTGAGTTCAAAGCGGATCGGGCAGTGGATATTTTTCAAGCGCGAGGAAGCGGTCATCCAGGCGTTTCTTGATCAGCTTCGTAACGGCCTCTGACCGATGAGTTTGTCCGTCGGGTTCCGGTTGCCGGATTCCCTTAGAACCTATTTAGGAATACTTTCAAATGCCCAATCTTTTTGACCCGCTCAAAGCCGGTGCCTTTAATCTTCGCAACCGCATCATCATGGCGCCGCTGACACGTCAGCGCGCAGGCGTTGAACGTGTGCCAAATGCATTGATGGCGCAGTATTACGCCGATCGTGCAGCGGCAGGCATGATCCTGAGCGAAGCGACCTCGGTTACGCCGCAAGGCGTGGGTTACGCAGAAACGCCGGGGATCTGGTCGGACGAGCAGGTCGAAGGCTGGAAGCTGGTTACGAAGGCGGTCCATGACACCGGCGGCACGATCCTGCTGCAACTGTGGCACGTTGGCCGGATTTCGGACCCCATCTTCCTCAATGGCGACCTGCCGGTGGCGCCGAGCGCGATCGCGGCGCAAGGGCATGTGAGCCTGGTGCGGCCGCAGCGTGAATTTGTGACGCCGCGAGCCCTTGAGCTCGACGAAATCCAAGGCGTGGTTGACGCGTTCAGAAAGGGTGCCGAGAACGCGAAGCTTGCCGGTTTTGACGGCGTTGAAGTGCACGGCGCGAACGGTTATCTGCTCGATCAGTTCCTGCAGGACAGCACGAACAAGCGCACGGACATCTATGGCGGCCCGATTGAAAACCGCGCTCGCCTGATGCTTGAAGTAGTTGATGCATGTATTGAAGTCTGGGGCGCTGACCGGGTCGGCGTGCACCTTGCGCCGCGTGCTGATTCCCATACCATGGGCGACAGCGATCGCGCGGCGACGTTTGGTTATGTTGCACGTGAGCTGGGCAAGCGCAAGATCGCTTTCATCGCAGCGCGTGAGCGCGTTGGTGAGGATTCGATCGGACCGCAGCTGAAGCGGGCCTTCGGCGGCGTCTATATCGCTAACGAGAAGTTCACCAAGGAAAGCGCGCAGGCAGCGCTTGACCGGGGTGACGCCGACGCCGTTGCGTGGGGGCAGTTGTTTATCGCCAACCCGGATCTCGTGAAACGCTTCGAAAGCGATGCCGCGTTGAACGCGCCGATCCCCGAGACGTTCTATGCTCGCGGCTCGGAAGGGTACACGGACTACCCGATGCTCGAGACAATGGACTAAGCGTTCTGGTATTGGCTGGCGGCAGCCGGTGGCTCTAAGAGGAGTCACCGGCTGTTTTGTCTTGAGAGTCTTGCGCCGCCGAACCTCAGGGCATACAGGCCTTGAGATACCTTGACGTATGGCTGCTGGTTTCCCCCCGCTTCACCACGTCTTCCGGCGTGCCGCTGACCACCATTTTGCCGCCTTCCTCGCCCGCCCCCGGTCCCATGTCGATGACCCAGTCGCTTTGGGCCGCGACCCGCATGTCGTGCTCGACCACGATCACGGTGTTGCCTGCATCGACCAGACCCTGCAATTGAATCAACAGGCGGTCGCTGTCCGTGGAATGCAGGCCGGTCGTGGGTTCATCCAGGATGTAAAGGGTCTCGCCCCGCTGCGCCCGCTGCAGTTCCGTCGCCAGCTTGATCCGCTGCGCCTCGCCGCCCGACAGTTCCGTGGCAGGCTGGCCCAGGCGCAAATAACCCAGTCCAATGTCCTTGAGTACGGTCAGCGCACGCATGATCTGCGGCTCGCCGGCAAAGAAGGCGCATGCGGTGTCCACGGTCATCTGCAGCACGTCCGCAATGTTCTTGTCGTGCCACTCGATCTCCAGCGTCTCCGGGTTGTATCGTGTCCCTCCGCATGTCGAGCACGGTGCATATACGCTAGGCATGAACAGCAACTCGACACTCACGAAGCCCTCGCCCTCGCATGTCGGGCATCGACCTTTTGCAACGTTGAACGAGAAACGGCCCGCGTCATAGCGCCGCCTACGCGCGGTGGGTGTCTCTGCGAACAGCTTGCGCACATGATCGAAAAGGCCCGTGTAGGTCGCGAGATTCGAGCGCGGCGTGCGTCCGATCGGTTTCTGATCGACCCGTACCAGCCGCCGGATTCGCTCCATGCCGGCCGTTATTTCGCCACCGGTCGGAATGTCCTCGGCATCCAGCAACGGGTCGCTTTCCTCGTCCGTATCGGCCACGATCGGCCGTCCAAGCCGGTCCGCAACCAGCTCCGGCAGCGCCTGACTGACCAGGCTCGATTTACCCGAGCCCGAAACGCCCGTCACGGTCGTGAAGCAGCCAAGCGGGAAGGCTGCCTCCAGGTCCAGCAAGTTGTTGCGCGTCACGTTCTCAAGACGCAGCCAGGCGGTCGGCGTGCGCTTCGAACGCGGAGCCGGCCGGGCGTCGCCAAACAGATGCAGCCGCGTTTGCGATTCCTCGATGTCCGCCAGGCCTGCAGGCGGCCCGCTATAGACAATCTGGCCGCCCCCCGTGCCCGCGGCAGGACCCACATCCACCAGCCAGTCCGCCCGGCGCATCATCTCCAGGTCGTGCTCGACCACGAACAGCGAATTGCCCGCGGCCTTCAGGCGCAGCAACGCGCTGAACAACGCTTCGCCGTCGGCGGGGTGAAGGCCGGCGGAGGGTTCGTCGAGGACATAGATCACCCCGAACAACTGCGATGCGAGTTGTGTCGCAAGCCGCAGCCGCTGCAACTCGCCCGACGACAAGGTCGGTGTGCCGCGGTCCAGCGCAAGATACCCCAGGCCAAGATCGATCAGGGTGGTCAGCCGTTCGAGCAACTCGCTTGCAATTCGTTGCGCAGCAACCTGCTTCTCCCTGGATTGATTCGTAGTCCGTCTGATATCGGGGGAGGCCTTGTGTTCCGCTCCACCGGACGCGACCCGGCGTGCGACGGCTGCCCGCATCTCGTCCTTGCTCAATATTTCATCCGCCGACGCTGTCCCGGGCTCCGGGCTCTCGCCGCGGGCAATAGGGCGCAGCACGTCCGCAACACGCGCGAGCGGCATCTGCGAAAACTCGCCTATATCGAGTCCCGCGAAGGTCACGGACAGCGCCTCGGGCTTCAGGCGCTTGCCATGGCACGACGGACACGCACTGCTCACCATGAAATGAGACACGCGCTTTTTCATCAACGCGCTTTGCGTGTTGGCGAAGGTGTGCAGCACGTAGCGCCGCGCGCCGGTAAACGTACCCTGGTAGCTCGGTTCCGCGTGGCGCTTGAGCGCGGCTCGCGTCTCCTGCGGTGTCATGCCGGCATACACGGGAGCCGTCGGTGTCTCGTCGGTAAACAGGATCCAGTCGCGGTCTTTCTTCGGCAACTCGCGCCACGGGGTGTCGACATCGAACCCGAGCGTGACCAGGATGTCGCGCAGGTTTTGGCCATGCCACGCCGGCGGCCACGCAGCGACGGCGCGCTCGCGGATAGTCAATGAGTCGTCGGGCACCATCGATTGCTCGGTCACCTCGTAGACACGCCCCAGACCGTGGCAGGTGGGGCAAGCGCCTTGCACCGTGTTCGGCGAGAAGTCTTCAGCGAACAGCATGGGTTGTTTCGCCGGGTACGTGCCGGTGCGCGAGTACAGCATGCGAACGAGGCTGGACAGCGTGGTTACGCTGCCCACCGACGAGCGCGCGTTGGGCGTGCCGCGTTGCTGCTGCAGCGCGACGGCGGGCGGCAGACCTTCGATGGAATCCACTTCCGGCACGCCTACCTGGTCGATGAGACGACGTGCATAGGGCGCCACGGATTCGAAATAACGGCGCTGCGCTTCAGCGTAGAGCGTGCCGAACGCCAGCGACGATTTGCCCGATCCCGAGACGCCTGTGAAGACAACCAGCGCGTCGCGGGGAATGTCGACATCGATGTTGCGAAGGTTGTGTTCGCGGGCGCCCCGTACGCGCACGAAGCCGGCCCGGGAAGGATGGGCCGACGGGGTTTCAGTCTTCTTGTTTCGATTCGTCATGCGCTTCAAAGCCGTTATATGTGTCTGTTTGCCTGGACGGCATCAAGGGCATGCCGGGACATCATGCGCAGTCCCACGCCGCCTGGCCGCGCGAATGGAAGACAGTTTAAGGGGTTTGCATAAGCGTCTTGTGAAGCGGCTCTTGATCCGGCGCCGGACACTTGCCGCACGGAGCATGCCCACCTGCTCATGCGCTGATATCCGCGATATTTACCCGTGCGTCCTGAAGGGTTCAAGCAACCGGGATTGACTCTGGTAATTAGCCTTTCATGTTTGCGTGGGTGATGTAATTGCATTCACGCGCCAGACTCCCATGATTGCGAACGGTAATATGACCGCGTATTGAGTTCTTTAAATGTTGTCGAATACATTCGCCATCGTCTTTGCCAGCGAAAAGCAGATGGCGCAAGCCCCAGGAGCAAACATAAACCGATTGCGTTTGAAGTTTCCCCCCTAGACTATTTACTCTCTGCCCGGCGGGTGGCGTCGGGATTATTTCGTTTCCTAAAACTATCGTGGTCATCATGCATAAACCAGCCGCGTGTTGAATTGCGGCGCGGTTGCGAATATCGGTTGAAAGGGATCCAGGCAGTTTGCCGCGACGTAGTTTCCCGATAATCGATTGCGATCAAAGACGCATTACCTGAAATTTCATTGCCGCTTTTTCTCCCAAAAGGATTGACGGGTTTTCCGAACGTCACTCTTTCAAGCAGTCGATCATTTCTGGAGGTGTTGGATGGCAAAATCTACAAAGGCGGGTTCGCGGGAACGATCCAAGATCGCGGCGCTCAGCCCGTTCGAACTCAAGGACGAACGATCAAGGCTGCCGGCGGCGGCGTGGCCGAGCGTCCCGCCAACGCGGCCATGCTCAACGCGGGCCGCGGCAACCCGAATTTCCTCGCCACTATTCCACGCCACGGCTTCTGGCAACTCGGCCTTTTCGCCATGCGCGAGTCCGAGCGCTCGTTCGCCCACATGCCCGAAGGGCTGGGCGGTTTCCCCAAGCACCAGGGACTCGAAGAGCGCTTTGAAATTTTTGCGCGCGACAACAAGGGCGTGGCCGGTATCGACTTCCTGCGCGGCGTGCTCTCGTATGTGCGCGATCAGCTTGGCCTTGACGGCGGTGAATTCCTTTACGAAATGTGCGAGGGTATTCTCGCGTCAAACTATCCGGTGCCGGACCGGATGCTGAAGCTGTCGGAAGTGATTGTTGCGCAGTACCTGAAGAAGGAGATGATCGGCAAGCACCCGTTCGTGGGCGACTTCGATATCTTCGCGACCGAAGGCGGCACTGCCGCCATGACCTACATCTTCAACACGATGCGCGAGAATCACCTGATCACACCATCGCGCTAGGCTCCCCCATCTTTACGCCGTACATAGAAATCCCCACGCTGAACGATTATCGGTTGAACGGGGTCAACCTGAACGCCGAGGTGGAACTTGGCTGGCAATACTCGAAGAAGGAACTCGACAAGCTGCGCGATCCGAAGGTGAAGGCTTTCTTCCTCGTGAATCCGAGCAATCCGCCTTCCGTCAAGATGAACACCGGGAGCCTCGCGTACATAGCCGAGATCGTGAAAGAGCGGCCGGACCTGATCCTCCTGACCGACGACGTGTACGGCACCTTCGCCGACGACTTCGTCTCGCTGTTCGCGTTGTGTCCGAAGAACACCATCCTCGTGTATTCGTATTCGAAGTACTTCGGCGCGACCGGCTGGCGGCTCGGCACCATCGCCATGCATCGCGAGAACGTGATCGACGAGCTGATCCGCAAGCTGCCGAAGGAACAGCGCAAGGAGTTGCATGAGCGGTATGAATCCATCACCACCGAGCCGGAGAACCTGAAGTTCATCGACCGCCTGGTAGCCGACAGCCGTACTGTCGCGCTGAACCACACTGCGGGGCTTTCCACGCCGCAGCAGGTGCAGATGGTGCTGTTCTCGCTCTTCGCGCTGATGGACACCCCGGACGCCTGCAAGAACGCGCTCAAGCGCCTGATTCGCAGCCGCAAGGAAGCGTTGTACCGGGAGATAGGTATCAGGTTCGACGACAGCGACGTGAACCAGGTCGACTACTACACCATCATCGACCTCGAATTCCTTGGTAATCGTGCGTATGGACCGGAGTTCGTCGCGTGGCTCTTCAAGAATACCGAGCCCTCCGAACTGCTGTTCCGGCCCGCGAAGGAAGCCCGCGTCGTGCTGTTGCCGGGACGCGGCTTCGGCACGCAACACCCGTCGGGGCGCGTGTCGCTCGCCAACCTCAACGAGAGCGACTACAGGGCGATCGGCCGCGCAATGCGCAAGCTGATGGTCGAATACGTCGAGCGTTATAACGCCGCTACGGGCAAGTCGCTCGATAAAAACAAGGTGCTCTGATACGTCTGCGATGCCTGGTACTTCAGGCGTCGAATAAAAAACGGACCGCCGGGAATCAACTACCCGGTGGCCCGTTTCAACAGCTGAAGCCTGCTTTAGAACTTGTGGCGAATACCCACGCGCGCAGCGATCTGCTCGTTCGTACCCTTGCCCGACGACGTTCCGAAGTAGCTCGTGCTCGAACCGATCTCCGCCTGCACCGGAGTGCCGCCGTTCGAACCCGACGCGTGTTGATAGATCCCCAGCACGTAGACGTCGGTACGCTTGCTCAGCGCATAGTCCACGCTCGCGTCGACCTGTTGCCACTTGCCTTGTGCTGCATCGGTCAGCTTCATGTACGTGTAGCCGAGGCCGCCGGTAAGAGCCGGCGTGAACGCATACTTGCCGCCGATTTCATACGCGTTGAACTTCGACGTTGCGCCCGTGATGGACTCGAAGCGCGTGTTGGTCCAGAGGCCGAACACCGTGGCGGCCGCAAACTTGTAGCTGGCGCCAACGCCGAACGTGCGCAGGTCCTTCGAGCCGCCCGTCGATACGTTCGCGATATTCGTGGTGAACGCCGGCGTGGACGAGCCCGGGTAGTGGATGTCCGTGTAAGCCGCGCCAATGCCGAACGGGCCGCCGGCGTAGTTCACGCCGAAGCTGTAAGCGCGCGATGAACCTTGTGTGGTTACGCCTGCGGTCGTGGTGGTGGGCGAACCCGAGAACGCGCCGGCCTGGTTCGAGAAGCCGTACAAGCCGCCAAACGTCACGCCGTGGAAGTTGGCGCTGCTGAACTTGATCGAGTTGTTGATACGGCTTGACGTGAGCTGGTCGACGTCGTTGATGTGGTACGCGTAGTTGCCGGCAACCGTCTGACCGCCGATGGAATACGAACCGCCGAGGTAGTCGGTCGAGAACGTGTATTGCCGGCCGAGGGTCACCGAGCCGACGTCGGACTTCGAAATCCCCACGTACGCTTGCCGGCCAAATTCCGCACCGCCCTGGCCGAGCGTGCCGTTGCCGCTGTTGAAGCCGCTCTCCAACGTGAAGATCGCCTTCAGGCCGCCGCCCAGGTCTTCTGCGCCGCGCAGGCCCCAACGGCTGCCTTGCGCCACGCCGTCGTCGTACTTGAAGTTCTTGCCGCTGCCGGTCGTGCCGACGGCGCTGTGGTTGACATAGCTGATACCGGCGTCAATGAGGCCGTAGAGGGTAACGCTGCTTTGAGCTTGAGCGGAAGTAGCCGATGCGGCGAATGCCGCCATTGCAGCAGTGGCGAGCAGTGTTTGACGGTTCAAAACGTTCTCCCTAAGCGTGGGTGTGAGTAAGTCATGCAAATAAGCGCTGCGAGCAAGTGATGCGCGGCATCGGACTCTGACGGTCTGTAGCTCGCGACGGGCGGACTTTATCGAAAGCGTATGTAAGGTATATGACAGTTGTTTTTAAGCGACGGCTACATAAAAAATACTTCCTGTAAGCATCGCGAGCGGTTAGTGAGCACTAACCGGGCACTGAACAAGAAGCGGAATTGACCCATGCAAACGGGCTCGCCGGCGGGCGTGAACAGGGATCTGCCCGAGCCCCCGGCGGGCGTTTTCGCGAGCCGCTGCGCTATGCTGGCGGCTCATCTTCAAGCTAGGGACGAAGCCATGACCGAGAGCGTGATAGCGGAGCTGGAAGTGCAGTTGAGGGAGGCCATGCTGGCATCCGATGTGGAGGTTCTTGACACGCTGCTTGCCGACGACCTGACGTTCGTCGATGTAACAGGCAAGGTGTGGAGCAAGGCCGACGACCTGAACGCGCATCGCTACGGGATACAGCGGATCGAACGGCTGGAGATCAAGGAACAGACAGTGCGCGTGTACGACAAGAGCGCGGTGACGCTTACGCATGCGGCGCTGAGCGGACAGTTCGGCGGCATGCCGCTCTCGGCCAACCTTCGCTATACGCGCATGTGGGTGGAGACGGAAAGCGGCTGGCGGATCGCCGCCGCCCACTGCAGCGTGCTAGCTTTTTGAGGACGGCACGGCGCTTGGTTTGGCGGCATTCGGCTTCGCCGGTTGCGCCAGCGCTGCCACGGGAATGGCAACGCTTGCGGCCTGAGACCCGACGGCCTGAGACGCGACGGCCGCCGGGATCACCGAGCTTGCCGGTTGCGACTCGTCGACGGCGGTGCGCCCGCCGTCCGCGAAGAACGCCTGTTCGGCAGCCTTGTTCAATACAAGGATGCTGATGCGCCGGTTGGTCGGTTCATCGGCGACAGCCTTGTTGAGCGGCAATACATCGGCGAGTCCGCGCACTTGCAGGACCTTGCCTTCGTTCATGCCGCCTGCAATCAACGCGCGGCGCGCGGCGTTCGCGCGTTCGCTCGACAACTCCCAGTTCGAATAACCGGCCTCACCGCCCGAGTATGGCACCGCGTCCGTGTGCCCGGCAATCGACACACGATTGTCCACGTCATTGAGCGAGGCGCCGATCTGCGAGAGGATGGTCACCACATACGCTTCCAGCTTCGCACTGCCAGACGGGAACATCGGCCGCTTGAGTGAATCCACGATCTCGATGCGCAATCCTTCACTCGTGATATCGATCCGGATCTGATCCTTGTACGCAGCCAGTGCGGGCGTGTGGTCGATCAACGCGCTGAGCTTCTGCTTGAGTTGCTGCAGGCGCTGCGAGTCGTCTTGCGCAGTCGTGGCAGCGCGCACGGGTGTCTTCGGCAATGGCTTGGGCTGGCTCTTGGTGGCCTCGCCCGGACGGGAGCTGGAGAGGTCGCGGCCACCGCCTTCAATCACGCTCGTGCGTGCGGCGCCGCTGCCGTCCTTGCCGCCGAAGACCGTCGCGAGCGGGGTGTTGAAATAGTCTTCAATACCCTGCTTGTCGTATTTGGAGGTCGAGCCGAGCAGCCACATCAGCAGGAAGAACGCCATCATGGCCGTCACGAAATCCGCGTAGGCAATCTTCCATGCGCCGCCGTGATGGCCGCCGTGTCCGGATTTTTTCCTGCGCCGCACGACGACGGTTGGCGACAGGACGGACTGTATGGGGTCGCGAGAGGAGTTGTCAGCCATGAGCGAAACTCCTGGTGATGTGTCGCTTGAGGTGCGCGAGATACATGAGACGCATGATCAGGGCCGGTTGCGAGCGGCCCGTCACGCCGGCTTCGGTTGCTTGGTGGCGCGGACGGCGTCGTCGAGCTCCTTGAAGGTCGGACGATCGGCGGTGAACAGCACCTTGCGTCCGAACTCGACAGCAATAGCCGGTGCATAGCCGTTCATCGACGCGAGCAGTACGGACTTCACGCACTGGAACGGCTTGGATTCAGCCTGTCCTTTCGCAGTCAGCAGGTCGGCGAGCGGTCCAAAGAAACCATACGAGAGCAGGATGCCGAGGAACGTGCCGACCAGTGCGCCTGCGATCATCTCGCCGAGTATCGCGGGCGCGGCGCCCACCGAGCCCATGGTATGCACGACACCCATCACGGCCGCGACAATACCGAACGCGGGCAGGCCGTCGGCCATCTTCTGGATTGCACCGGCCACCAGCGATGTTTCCGCGTGATGCGTCTCGAGTTCTTCGTCCATCAGGTCCTGCATCTCGAGCGCGTTGATGTTGCCGCTCGACATCATGCGCAAGTAGTCGACAATAAATTCCAGCAGATGATGATCGTACAGCACGTGTTCGTACTTCTTGAACGTCGCGCTGCTCTCGGGCGCTTCCACATCCGCTTCGAGCGCCATCATGCCTTCCTTGCGCGCCTTCTGAAGTAGCTCGTAAAGCAGCGCGATGAGTTGCACATACTTTTCCTTCGAGTACTTGCTGGCCTTGAATGCGCTCGGGAGGACCTCGATGGTTTTCTTCAGCGTCGTGAGCGGATTGGATACGACGAACGCACCGATTGCCGCGCCGAAGATGCACAGCAGTTCGAAGGGCTGGAACAGCGCCAGCAGATGGCCGCCTACACCCAAAAAACTTCCGATCACCGACCCGATGACCACGACCCAGCCAATAACGACGAACATGCTCTCTCCGCTTGATTTCTTCAGTGCTTCCTTTGAATGAAGCTGTCCAAGACTTTAACGGCAATCAGACCCGCAGATTTAGGGTGGCACGAAGGTATCTTTTCTCCGGATCGTCGATAAGCCGCGCGGCGCGAGGGTTCAAAACAACTTTGTTATTGAATCTTCAGAGGATTGAGCGAAAAAATGACCTGATGCGCCTCGATTCATTGGTTTCTCTTCGCTTCCGCCGATTGGCGAATTGAACTCGAAAACAGTCACTGTTCGCTTTATTGAATCGATTGGTGAAACCGTAAAGTCTCGCCACGGGAAAGGGCCCGGCACATTACGGAGAGGGTGCAGTGAACACTGTCTTGAGGGCGGCAACCGCCGCAACGATCGCGACGCTCGCAATGGGCGTTGTCCACGCGCAGGAAGTTTATGTACTGGGCGGCACGCTGGGTGCGGGTATAGGTGCGGCGTATCCCTTCAACTCGTGGGCGGGCGTGCACGCGGATGTGGAGGGCTTTGGCCTGTCGCATTCGTTCAACGTCAGCGGCGGCCAATACGAGGGCCACCTGAGCCTGAAGCAGGGAGGGCTCTACCTTGACCTGTTCCCGTTTTCCAGCAGCGGATTTCGCGTGACGGGCGGCGCGTTGTTCAACGGCGACGAAATCACCGCGCATGCGGTGCCCAACGCCGACGGCAACTACAAGATCGGCAATGATTACGTGCCCGCCATTGGCGCCGCGCCATCAGCCACTGCGCGCTTTCCGGGCGTGATGCCGTATCTTGGCGTCGGTTATGGCCACAAGCCGGTGTCGAAGGGATTTGGCTTCATGTGCGACCTCGGCGTGGCATATGGCCGTCCCCACGTTTCGTATTTCGTGCCCGCGGTCTACAGCCAGTTGACGACGCAGGCGAATATCGACCAGGAGCAGCAGAACATCACCAATCAAGTGGAGAAGTATCGCTGGTACCCGGTAGTGCAGCTGGGCGTGACTTACCGGTTCTGAACCACGGGTTCCACGCTTGCAAAATTTGAACCTGTGTCGCGCGGGATGTTCAACAGGTAACAAGGGCGGACAGGGTGCGGAATGTTTTATGCGTGCCTTGGCCTGACCTCCATTTACTACAGGCGAACCCTAGCGATGATTCAAACTTTCGAGCAAACCATTGACGGCCAGTCGGTTCAGTTCTGCGCAAGCATCGCAGACGGCGGTAGTCCGCAGCGCGTCATAATCAGCCGGGCGGATTCGGCGAAATCGCTGGTGATTGTCGAGGCGTCGGGGATCATCGGCGCGATCAAGGCCGAGGTCGAAGCGCCGGAGACGTTTGTTGCCGAAGCCGTGCGCAAGGCCCAGCAGGAAGGCCTGATTGAACGGGCGCTCGCAACGGGCGAAATCCTGACAACGAGCCTTTGACGCGCATCACGCTGCTCAGAAAAAATGCCCGCCTTCTAAAACAGGCGGGCATTTTTTCTGCTGATCCGTGATGCCGGCATCAAAGACGCGGTGTGCCGTTGTTCGGATCAGCAGGCACCAGAGGCGTTGAGGAATCCGGACCGTCGGGCGAGTCGGGATCGTCCGGGGGCGGGGGTGCATCGGGGTCCAGCAGTTCGTCGGGATCGGGTTCAATCGGTAAGTATGTCGGGTCGGGCGGCGGGGTGGACATGTCCAGCTCCTCATTTGCGGCCTGCGGACCGCGCGTTACACAAGAAGTGCGTGTCATTGCGTACGCAACGCGCGTTCCCGCACAGGTTGATGCCTTCAGCGGGACTCAGTGCTGCGTCCCCCTGCTGCATTTGACCAATATCGCCTCGGGTGCTTTAGCACCCTTTGCGCGCTTGCTTTCAACCACTCGCCGCGCCATGAATGCAGCGAACAACAGCAGCGCCACCGATACCCCCGCCGACGCCCTTACGCCCATCACGATCTGCGCGCTTTCCCCCAGGGCCGCGTGACTGGCCAGCGCGCCGAACGCGGCGACGCCAATCGCGCCGGCCGCTTGCCGCGCGGTGTTCAGCACCGCCGACGCCGTGCCTGCCCGGTCAGGCGAGACCGTGCCCAATACGGCGGTTGTCATCGCGGGAACGGCCAGACCCATGCCTGTGGGAATCAGCAGGAAAGGCAGCAGCAATGCCCGCACCGGTGTGGATGCATTGACGAACAGGAGCGCGGCAAAACCGGTTGCATCGATCAAAGCACCAACGATCATCGGCAAGCGCGAGCCGTAGCGCGCGACCACTGGGCCGCTGGCAAGATTCGACAACAGGAACCCCCCGGTGAGGGGCAGGAACGCGAGCCCCGCTTCCAGCGGCGTATGGCCGAGCACGCGCTGCAAGTACAAGCTGAGCACGAACACCATGCCGTAATACGTGAGGTTCACGCAGATGCCGAACACGGTGGCCGAACTGAACGTGCCGTCGCGAAACAGCGCAGGCGGCAGCATGGGCGATGCCGCACGCCGCTCGACCAGCACGAGCCCGATGGCGGCGAGAAGCGCCACGGCAATGCCTCCGATCACTAGCGGATGGGTCAGGCCCAGCGGCCGGAGTTCGATCATCGCGCCCACGAAGGCGGTCAACGCGATGGTCGCAAGCACCTGCCCGGGCAAGTCGATACCGCGTGCGTTCTGCTCCGGTTTCTTATCGGCGATCCATACATAGGTCGCCACGATGCCCGCCACGCACAGCGGCACGTTGACCCAGAAAATGCTGCGCCAGCCCAACGCCGCGATCAGCAGGCCGCCTACGATCGGCCCCGCAGCAATCGATACCGCACCTGCTGCCGTCCACAAGCCCACTGCGCGGGCCCGCAAGCCGTCGTCGTGGCCGCAGGCCTGGTTGAGCAGCACCAGCGAGTTGGGCAGCATGGCAGCCGCGCCTATGCCCTGCAATGCCCGCGCGGCGACGAGTTGGCCCGCATCCATGGCAAAGCCGCAAGCGGCCGAAGCCAGCCCGAACACCATCAGGCCCGCAACGAACAAACGCCGCGCGCCAAAGCGGTCGCCGAGCACGCCCGCCGAGAGCATCAGCGCGGCGAACGCGAGCGCGTAGGCGTCGACGGTCCACTGCAGGCCCGCCACGCTCGCGTGCAGGTCGCGGCCGATGCTCGCGAGCGCCACATTGACGATGGTGACATCGAGTTGAGAGACCACGAAACCCATGCTGGCCGTGGTGACGATCAGCGCCTGGCGTGTGCTCAGTCCGGCGCGTGAGGAGATAAGGTTCGAGTTCATGAAGACCAGCTTATCGACCCGAAACCTTCAACGTTTCCGTGATTCCTGAAATATGGATGTACTGCACTTTGCGGCCGTGCGCGCCCGCGCCAATGTCATCGGCCGACGTCCGGACACCGCTTGTTCAAACGATCCGGCCCCGCCACGTGTCGGCACAAGCTGAGACTTCGCGAGACATATTGAAAGCATTTGTTACAGCCCCGCGGACGCAATTAAGAGTTTTCCGATGGATCAACCCGGTACCGCTCTTCAGAATTCGCGCGTTGAAAGCGGTCTCGTGGAGCGTCATGAGACCTTCTTGGGCGCCTTCAATGACGTCTTCCAAGGACGTCCCGAAGCCGCCGTTTACAGGCCACCGGTCCCGTCATCATGCGCATCGCAGTTCTTCAGTCCGATCCCCAGCACCGCTTCGTTATCGGCGGAATCATTGAACGGCTCAACCATGAATGCATTCCGTTCGGCGATGGTTTGTCGATGTCGAAATCGCTCTCCCGCTCCACGGTGGACATGCTGATCCTCGACTGGCATTCCACCGGCTTGTCCGGGCTCAACCTGCTGAAGTCGATGCGCTCGGGCATCGGCGAGCGCGTGCCCGTGATGTTCGCTTCGGTGGATGGCGGAGAGAGCAACGTGGTGCGTGCACTGAGTGCGGGTGCCGACGACTACGTCACGCTGCCCGTGCGTTCCGCCGAGTTCGGTGCACGCGTGACAACGCTGTTGCGGCGCGCCTATCCGGCGAAAACCGCCGCTGTGACGGAGCTGGGTCCGTATCGCTTCGATTCGCGCCAGCAGAGCGTCACGGTACGCGGGCGGCCCGTGCAGCTGAGCGGCACGCAATTCCGGCTGGCGTTGCTGTTTTTCTCGAACATTGGACGCGTGTTGTCACGCGATCATATTTTCGCCATGGTCTGGGGACGCGAGTTTCGCGAGTCCACCCGGACCATCGACAGCCATGTTTCGCGCCTGAGGCTTGCACTGACAATCGAGCCGGTCAATCACTTCCGCTTGCAGCCCGTGTACAAGAGCGGCTACAGGCTGCTGCATCTTTACGGTGACATAGCCGAGGAAGCGCGCATGCAAGAGGAAGCCACGGCTTGATGCGTGCGTGGAGCCGTGAAGCAGAACAAGCCGTGGGTTCTTTCGGTGGTCTCTTCAAATGGACCAGATAGTTAATTTGTCGATATCCACCGAAAACCGGTGTGATGTACCGGTCTTCAGGCGGGTGTCGTCGCTGGGGATATCGAAGGCCACGCCGCGTATTTTCAGCTTTGCATACCGCTCTCCGCGCCGTACCTCGATACCCTCGACCGTACCCTCGAACGGACCTTCATCAGACGGTGTGATGGCGAGCGCAGGCAGCCGCCACATCACGGTTTGTCCAACGGGGAGTGCGGGGTTGCGTGCGATGTTCAGGCGCAATTCGCTGCCCAGTTCCACCCTGTCTGCTTCAATCAAGCGGCCTTGCCCCACGTTGTGAAGCCCAAGCAATTCCGCCACGCGCATTGAAGCGGGACGTTCGAAGACCTCGCTCACCGGTCCCGCCTGAAGCATGCGGCCATGTTCGATCAGCAATGCTTCGTCGGCGAGCAGCGCGGCTTCATCGGGATCATGCGTGACGATCACCGTGACCGCCGATATCTCTCGCTGCAATGCGCGCAATGACTGCTGCAGACGGCGGCGGCGAGGGGTATCGAGCGCGGCGAACGGTTCGTCGAAGAGCAGCAACTGGCTATGCTGCGTGAGTGCGCGAGCCAGTGCCACCCGCTGGCGCTGACCGAATGAAAGCTCACGCGGCAAGCGGCCAAGCAGCGTTGAAAGACCCAGTTGATCAACCCATTGCCGCGCGCTCGCAGCATCCGCGCTTAGCGGAAACGCCAGTTGTTGCGCGACCGTCATATGCGGGAAAAGACCGTAGTCCTGCGGCATATAACCGATCCTGCGCTCCTCGGGCGGCAGGGCATGGAGCTGTTCTCCACCCAGTGTCACGCTAGCTGTCTCGCCGGCTTCCAGCCCCGCGATCAGGCGCAGCGTCAGCGACTTGCCCGACCCCGACGTGCCGATGATCGCAAGACGCCGGGTTCGCGGCGCCCATTCAATGTCGAGATCGAAGCTGCCAAGACGCTTTTTCAACACGATGCTCAGGCGCCGGTCATCCTCATCCACCAACCGATGTGCGGGCGTGCTGTCGTCGGCCTCATCACCATTGACGAGTTCCGCGCCCAACGAAACACGGCCTTTGCGGCTGTAGATGGACAGCGCGGCACACGCGACCGCGATGGCAAGCGTAGGCAGCAGCAAGGGCATCATGGCCGGCAAGCCCTGGCCACCGAACACGACATAGGTATAAACAGGCAACGAATACGGGTGATAAGCGACCATCACGGTCGCGCCGAATTCACCGAATGCGCGCAGCCACGCCAGCGCCAGTCCGGCGCTGATTGCCGGCCATGCAACGGGCAGGGTGACGCGAAAGAAGCGGCTGCCGGCACGATGACCCAGCGTGGCGGCCACGTCCTCGAACACGGGGTCGACGGCCGCGAACGCGGAGCGCGCAGCAATGATCAGGAACGGCGCGGCGACAAACGTTTCAGCCAGCACGATGCCGGCGAACGAGTCGGTCAGTGCGCCACCCGTCAGTTGTCCGACCCAGCTATAGGGGCCGAGAAGAAACAGCAGCAGCACACCGCTGGTGAGTGGCGGCAAGGCCAGCGGCAATTGGACGACAAAACCGAGCAGCGCCGCTTTGCGCGAATTCGACCGGGCGAGCAGATAGCCCAGCGGTACGCCGCCCAACAGGATGACAAATGCCGCGACACTCGCGCTGCCCGCCGATACAGCCACGGCCGACAGCGTGCTGGTCCAGTCGACCCCATGCCAGTCCGCCGCGCCCACTTGCGGGATACTCGCAAGGAAGGGCGCGCACAAATAGACTGCGAGCAGGGCGGCAAGCCACAGCAGCGGTCGCGCGGCGGTGCGTTTCATCGAGTCGCGTCGATCACGGCCTGAGCGGATGGCGGCATGGCCTGGGTGTTACCGGTGATCGCGGGTTTGATCACATCGACACCGTGTTCCTTGAGCAGTTCGCGGCCCTTCTCGCTCAGCAGGAAATCGACAAAGCGCGTGGCGCCCGCGGAGTTCGGGGCATCGCCAAGAATGGTCAGCGTGTAGCTTGCCTTGGCTTGCAATTCGGGCGCGGGACGAATGGACGGAATCTTCAGGTCCGAGGTCTCCGTTGAATAGAAGAAACCGGCGTCCAGCTGCCCGGATTGCAAACGTCCAACCAGTGTTTCTTCAGGCAGGACCTGATCGGGATTCTCGGCGTCGCCCAGCGTCTTCTCCACCAGATCCGGCTGGTTATAAAGAGTGGCGGCCTTCGTCACCATCTCGACCGTGAATGCGCCTTTCGGGTCCAGCTTGGGATCGGTCCGGCCAATGCGAATACCCGGTTCCTGCAGCACCTTGTCCCAGCGTTTTGTCTTGAAGTCGGCGGCGAATTTGCTGCGCGGGTTATAACCGATCATCAGCGGCGATTCGGCGAACGTGACGTACCACGCGACATGGTCACCGTTGGCTGCACCCATCAAGCTCGTATTTACCTTCGGGCTCGCGCTAATGAACACGTCACCGCGACGCAGCTTGCCCTTGATCTCGTTGGCGATCTTGTTCGAACCCGCCGCGTAGCCCTGGAAATGCAGGC
Source organism: Caballeronia udeis (assembly GCF_044909315.1). GTDB lineage: Bacteria > Pseudomonadota > Gammaproteobacteria > Burkholderiales > Burkholderiaceae > Caballeronia > Caballeronia udeis_A. The sequence continues at coordinate 85,618 of NZ_JBIYEB010000021.1, read as the reverse complement.
CGGTTTCCTTCTCGAAAGCGGGGCCGACACTGCGCTCCATCAAATTGACGAGCGACCCGGCATACAACACGTTTACGGCGTTTTCATCCGCCACGGCGGCATGGCTCAAGAGCGCACCAGCCATGACAGCAACCGACACCATCACCTTACGGATCATCTGATTCTCCACATTGATAAAGTGCGTAATAAAGGGCGCTATATTACGCTCAGACTCAACTTGTTCGCTAACGCCATCGACATGTTTCGCGTGGCTATTTGTCCCAAGCGGGCGGCGTGGTGCGGTTACACTTGTGGCCTGCCTGCCACCCAGGTAACCCAGCAAAACGTGCGTCCTCGGATCCAGGTGATCCACGTCTTCGAAGGACGCCGCAACCGGAGATGAACATGCGAACAAGCGCCCGAAATCAATTTGTCGGTGAAGTGATTGAGCTCAAGCACGGCGCGGTTAATGACGAGATCCTGCTGCGCGCCAATGACGGCCTCGAGATCGTCGCGGTGATCACGCATGGCAGCGCGGCATCGCTCGGGCTGGCCGCCGGAAAGCCCGCGTTCGCGCTGGTCAAGGCGTCGTCTGTGATCGTGATGGTCGATGTAGCGGATAGCCAGGTATCGGCCAGGAATCGTTTTGCCGGCACGGTGTCGGCCATGACCCCGGGCGCGGTCAACAGCGAAGTCGTTATTACGGTCGAGGGCGGCGCGCAGATTGCCGCTATTGTCACGAACGAAAGCGCCCAACGGCTCGCGCTCGCCAGCGGGAAAGCGGCAACGGCAATCTTCAAGGCGTCGAGCGTGATTGTCGGCGTGGACAACTAGTCCTCTCGCGAATCCGCGCAACGCCAGTTCATCAGTTCAGTGGAATGGTCCGCAGGGTACTGGCGCTGTCAGCGGATTTCGGCCGGTCGATGACGTACAACAGGTGATGCACCGGGTCAACAGCCACGCCGCGTGCATCCTCGAAATCGTTTGCGATGACCGTAACCGATTCATCCGGGCTTATCCGGCACACGGCGGTCGAGTTGCATTTCGTATAGAGCGTGCCGCTTGAATCAATGCTGAGCAGGTCAGGTCCATTGATCTTGATGACCGTCGTGTTCAAGCCGCCGGCCTGGGCATGATTGAGCAACCCGGAGAGGCTCGTTTTCAAGATCATGTTGTCGGTCTGATCCGATATAAAAACGGCGTCGCCTTGTACGGCTATGCCAACGGGTTTCGCCAATCCCGTCAGCAAATTATGTTCGGACGCGGCGTGGGTCGAAACATCGTACGTGATCAGGCTGAGGCCGCCCGTTGCCGGGCTGCTGCCGTTCTTGACGAACCAGGTCGAGAGTATTTTCCCCATACCAATGGACGCAAGTCCCAGTCTCCGGCGTACCGGATCGGGTCCTGACAGGATGGAGACGGACCTGTTCGCGTCAACGTCGAACACGGCGCCTGCCGTGCCGAATCCGAATCGTCCGACCAGTAGCGACCCGTCATCCGCCATGCTCACCTGGCTTAGCGCGTTCGCTTGTCCCGCGACGGGAGGAAGCGAGGCAAACGGTTTGAATGCCTTGCCGTCAGCCGATGAAAGCACGCTGTTAGTCTTGTCGTCGGTGATGAAGACCGCCCCGTCGGCGGGACGGATTGCAATGCCATTTGCCCGTGCATCCAGGGAGATTCGCTGCGGCGTGCTGGCGACTTGGGTCGAACCGCAACCGGATAGCGTGAGGACCGCAGCGGCCGTCAAGGCACTGGCTACGGTTAGCGCCTGGCGCTTGAAACGCTGCAAGAACCGTTGAGAATAGTGCGAAGAAAGCATCGTATTTTCCTTGGGCGCGGGGATCGAAGGCCACCAATATATCGCTTAGTGCCATCCTGGCGCGCACATGCGTGGATTTGTATGTTGCCTATTGCTTGCGCACTGACTCGCCGGCCGCGACAGCAGCGTAATATTCGCGTGGATATAATGCCGGACAAGCCATCTGAATCCGGCCCCTGGAGGATGAGAAATGAGTGAAGCCCACTCCCACGCAGTCGCGCTCGAAACCACGGCGAAAACCGTCCTGTCGCTTGAAGGAGATTTCCTGCGGCCGTTGACTATCGATCTTGCGGAATTCAGGGAGCAACCCAACGTCGTTGCCGATCCGTTCGATCTGCGTTGTTATACGACGAACCGGTTTATCCGCAGTGTCGACACGTATCGCGGGGTGTTGCTGAAAGACCTGATCCTGAAAGCCGGCCTGCGTCCGGAGCCGAAGGGCGAGTTCAAGCGCACGGTATTCATTGCGGTCGCGCACGATGGCTACGCGGTCACCTTCTCATGGCATGAACTGTTCAATACGCCAGTCGGCGAGCACGTGATCGTCGCGCATGAATGCGGAGGCCGCGCGCTCAGCGGCGAGGACGGCGTGCCCATTCTGTTTTCAGGCGCGGATATTCTTCCCGCGCCCCGTCATGTAAAACGGCTGGTGCGCATCGTGGCGAGGGTCCTGACTGTCTGATGGCCGTCTGAAACCCGGTGACCCTCTGGAGCCCGGGGCGGCGAGGCGCTTCTTGCAATAAGGGTTAGCGAGACACGGGCTTGACTGCCAGCTGCGATGGCATACTGGTTTTGAGTTGATCCTTCGCGTGACATCCGCGTTCGGCTATTTCGCTGCCGCACCCTGCGATACCTCTGGCATCCGGCAATGACACACCTTCTCGCGACGCGCGCCGAGCTGCTGGCCGCCTCCGCCACCCCCCATTCTCCCGGCACCGCATTGTTCGCCACGCTGCTTGCCGCGCGCGACGAGCCTTCTTTGCTTGGGTTGTCGCGGGCACAAATCGCCTTGCTGTATGGCCGGCATTTCGGTGCAATGCAGCCGCCGGGCGTGGGTTTGCTTATCCGCTCAGAAGAGCAGGCAGGTTTCGTGAGCGCGCTTGAGGCTTTCCTGCTGAGCCATGCTCGAGCGAATGACGTGGCCGGCATGGCCGACGCGAACTGTCTCGCGTCGATCATCGCCCATGCGTGCTTGCGGCCGGACCATCTGTGGCGTGATCTCGGGCTGACCGGGCGTGACGACGTCACGAACATGCTCAACCGATATTTCCCCGCGCTGGTGGCACGCAACGTTGACGGGATGCGCTGGAAAAAATTCCTGGCGCGCGAGCTTGCGCTGTCGCTGGGAAAACCGCCGCAGCCCGCGCCGGGGTGCCCGGGCTGCGAGGATTTTGGCTATTGCTTCGGCGGTGAATCCGGCGCTAAATCGGGAAGCCGCGCCTGAGCGCCGCGGTTACCCGACGCACTGGTAATGGCGCCAATGCATGGGCCTGTCGGCCTCGTGTATGCTTTCGCGCATGGCCAAATCCGTGAAAGATCCAGCGACTTCCCTATCCCGTCAACCCGAGGTGCGTTTTCGCATGCGCATTCGCCAGGCCGATGCCGTGGCAATCGGCCCCGGGAAAATTGACTTGCTCGAGGCGGTGCATGCGCATGGTTCGATCTCCGCCGCGGCACGCAGTCTCGGCATGTCGTACCGGCGCGCGTGGTTGCTTATCGACGAGCTGAACCGCACGCTCAAAGCGCCCGCAACGTCTTCGGAGACGGGTGGTTCGGCGGGCGGCGGTTGCGTGCTGACGCCGGTTGGCGAAAAGATCGTACGGCTTTACCGTGAGATTGAAGCGGAAGCGGCCAGGACCTGCGCGCCGCAGATTTCCGCACTGACCAGGCTTATGAAGCGCTGATCAGGGTGCATGCCACAGCAAGCTCAAGGCGCAAGGGCTTAGCCGTGCCGCAGGCAGAAACGGGAGGCCGGCGGCGTATTGCCGGACTTGCCGGATTGCTGCGACGCCCGGCTGAGCCGGGTCATCAATTCCACGAAGCTCGCCACGCTCGCGGTCCTTAGCGGGTGATAGTCGACCTGATGACGGTCGCATACGCGCTTGAGCAGATTCATGGAGTCGTGGTCAATACAGTCAACGGGAAACACCACAATATCCGCGCGCGGGAGCGCTGCAGCAAACATGCCCTTGCGGTCTTCTATGCCGCCATCGTGGACGACAAAATCGCCCCCCGCCGATTCGACCAGTTGCCTTAGCGCGGCGTTCGAACCGGGCCGGCCGCCCACATAAACCACGCGCTTGCCACTCAGGCTGGTCAGGTCCTCAGCCTTTGAACCGGCTTCGCCGCCCTGTGCCACCAGCGCCTGTTCTAGCGCGTTGCATTCGGCCTGAACCACGTTGAGCGTGGCGATCGTATTGTCCAGGCGCTGGCTCAGTGTCTGCGCGTGGCGCTGCTCGTCGAGCGCACGTTGCTCGGCCGTTTCCCGGCGGCTCGTGTGAATCGCGAGGCGTTCGTCGCGCGCAGCCAGTGCCTCGCGCAGCGCCTCGATTTCAGCCTCCAGGTTGACCTCGGACGTATCTGGCCGACGCTCCGCCTTCGCGGACAATTCGGCCACTTGCGTGCTCAGTTGACGCAGTGACGCGTCGCGCTCCGTCGTCAGTTCGTGCAGTTTTTCTTGTTGCCGCTCGATCTTGTCCTTGAGCGCCGCGTTCTCTTCTTCAAGTGCAACCAGGCGGTGGATGTCGGCCCGGTTAGCCACACCCACGAGATGGGATAGCATGTGCAAGTCGCCGAACGCGGCCTGACGCACGCTCATGATGGCGTGCGGATGTGTCATCACCGCCCAGTAAGCCGGCGGAATATCGCCGCTCTTGAGCGCGTCTTTCCAGAGTGCGAGCAGGGCTTCCGGATCTTTCGCCACTTCAAAGCGGCGCACGGCGCCTGAGTAACGCGCATCCAGTGCCTTCTGCAGCGCCTTGGCGGCCGCGCCGCCCTCTATCGCGAGTTCCACCGCAGCGTGATGAATTTCAAGGTCCGTTGCGTGCTGCCGGTCGAGATCCGTAAACTTCGGCACGAGTTTTCTAAGCTCGTTCGTGCTCAGGCATGTGCCGATGACGGAGCAATGCAAATGCGAATCCAGATCCGATAGCCGCGCCCGGCGGTGCGGACTGCGAAGCTGTGCTTCGGTCGGTGTGCAGCACGCATCCGCCGCGCCGGCGGGAGTGGCTGAATAAGCGGCTCCATAGGCGCCCGCGGCGCTGGTCGATTCACCGGACGGGGTGCGAGCAAGGCGGAAGGGGGGAACGGATTGCACATTCACCTCGAATCGATCTGGATGTCAAACGGCTGAACAGACAATGGCTCCCTGCCTGTTCGATAAACGGATATCGAAATATACCATTGAATATAACGGTACGAATTCGGGCGGTTATCCAATGAAATCAACATCGGCTTGGGCCGGTCTGTCAGGGGTTGCCTTCAGGCGGACACGCCGCTGCCCGCACGCTCTCGATAGTGCCGCTCCAGCACATGCTCGACGCACAAGCCGACGAAGGTGGCGTCAAGGCGCTCGAGACTTCGAGCAACCTGCTGAAGGCCGGCGGTCCCGCTCCCGGGCGAGGCCTGGAATACCAGGTCGCGCTGTTGTTCGGCAGACCGCGCGGTTTTGATCGCAAACGTCAGGTCGTCGAGACGGCCGAAGTCGAGCGCACGCGCATGATCTTCAAGGGAAGACAAAAGGTCTCCGAGTGATTGGGCGGTGGTGGATTCGAGGGAGCGGGCATTGCCGCGGATGTCCTCCAGCATCAGGACAAACCGGGCGACGCTTGCGCGCAGGTTCCGGAATGCATCGACCACTTCCCTGATCGCTTCTGTACGCTCGGGATTGCGCGCCGAGTTGAGCGGCGTGATCGCAACCGACAGGTCGTGGCGTAGCGGGGCGCAAGCGCGGGGTGTCGATGCCTGTTGCCCGGACATGGGGGAATCCTCGAGATGTATGAGTGAACCGGTTTCTTTGCGCCGGCAGCGTGAGAAAGCGGTAGCTAACGAATAGTATCGTGATATTCCGTAGAATATAACGAGTGCGGATTTTTTGTCTTGGGCGTTAACGGGGGTCAGACAGCGCCTGGCCGGTTTTCAGGCTTTGGAGCGTGCCCGGTGGGCTGCTTTATGCTCAGGCGGCAACGCGCCGGGCACGGGAAGTGGAGCCAGGAAGGCTCATTTTTTTCGGCCGGCAGATCAGGAGGGAGTAGGGGATTTGGCAGGAACTGGAACTGCGGTGGCTGCGGCCTGTTCGCATGAGAACAGGCCGCAGCCGCCGAGGGTAAAACTTCATTCAGGACATTCAGAATGTTGGCAACACCGGCCGGGTTTCGATCGAACGCTTGATCAACGCTTCCACCGCGAGACGTTCTTCGCCTGCAAGCGGCAGGCGCGGCGGCCGGACCGGTTCGGTGCCCAGACCGACCATTGCCTCGGCCAGCTTGATGTTCTGCACCAGCTTCGCCGAGACGTCGAGCGCCAGCAGCGGGGCGAACCAGCGGTAGATCGTCCGCGCTTCTTCCAGGCGGCCCGCCTTGAGCAGCTTGAAGATAGCCACGGTCTCTTCGGGAAACGCGCAAACCAGCCCCGCAACCCAGCCGTGTGCGCCCATCAGGCAGGCTTCCATCGCGAGGTTGTCGACGCCGCAAAAGAGCGCGTAGCGATCGCCGACCGCGTTGATGAGATCCGTGAAGCGGCGAACATCGCCGGCCGATTCCTTGATCGCGACGAGCTTCTTTTCATCGGCGAGTTCGGCGAACATGTCCGGTGTCACGTCAACGCCATACGCGAGCGGGTTGTTGTAGACCATGATCGGCAACGGACTCGCGCTCGCGACCACGCGGAAGTGGTTGAGCGTTTCGCGCCGGTCCGACAAATAACGCAAACCCGGCAGCACCATATAACCGGCAGCGCCGTGCTTGACGCCCAGTTCGGCCTGGCGGCAACCGTCCAGGGTGCTGTTTTCAGCAATGGTCAGCAGCACGGGCACGCGTCCCTGCGCTGCATCAACCGCGATATCCAGCACGTCCAGCTTCTCGTCGAGCGAGAGCGTTGACGCCTCGCCAAGCGATCCGCAGACGATGATACCGTCCACGCCGGCCGCGATCTGCGCCTCGATATTCTTCTTCGTCCAAGCACTGTCTATGCTGAAATCCGCATTGAACTTGGTCGTGACGGCGGGTATTACGCCTTCCCAGATATGCGCCATAGCGGCTCTCCTAAAAGTGATCGGTTGAGAGCAGTCTAAGCATTGCAGAAAATACCGTCTTGCATGTTGCACGCAACTGCGATGCCGATTTCGGCACAACTTCAAGACCACAACCTTCCCAAGTGCACGGCTTGCCCATTAGGGAATCGGGCCTGCAGCCAGCATTATCCGAGGGCTCCAGACTTAAGAAAACTTGCTCCATCTATGCCGAAATCGGCATCAAATCCGTTGAGCGGCACCAAGACGGATCCAGTCCGAATTTCTACGATGTCAGCATGAAAATCCTATACTTCATCGATTCCCATACGGGCGGCGAACCCACTCGCCTCGTCACGTCGGGCGGACCGGATCTGGGCGCCGGCACCCTGGCCGAGCGCCTGGAAAACCTTCGCACGAAACATGACGACTGGCGTGCGGGTGCGGTCACCGAGCCACGCGGCTCGGACGTGATCGTGGGGGCGTTGTTGTGCGAGCCGGATGATCCGGGGTGTGCGGCGGCCGTCATCTTCTTCAATAACGTCGGGTACCTCGGCATGTGCGGCCACGGCACGATCGGCCTGATCGTGTCCCTTGCTTACCTTGGGAAGATACAACCGGGCTCGCACCGGGTCCAGACGCCGGCGGGTGTTGTGGAGGCCACCCTGCATGAGGACGGCAGCGTGAGCGTGCGTAATGTCCCGGCGTATCGATACCGGCAGGCGGTCAGCGTGAACGTCGACGGCTACGGGTCGTTGACAGGCGATATTGCCTGGGGAGGCAACTGGTTTTTTCTCGTGGCCGATCATGGCCAGGATTTGGTTGTAAAGAACCTGGCCCGGCTGACGGCGCTTACAAACGCCATTCGCGACGCATTGCAGACGCAAGGTATTACCGGCGCGGACGGTGCAATGATCGACCACATTGAATTGTTCGCGGACTCGCCGCGTGCAGGTATTGACAGCCGCAATTTCGTGCTGTGTCCCGGCAGCGCCTACGACCGTTCGCCGTGCGGTACAGGGACAAGCGCGAAGGTTGCATGCCTCGCCGCTGACAACAAGCTGGCGGAAGGCGAGGTGTGGCGCCAGGAAAGCATCATTGGCAGCGTGTTCGAAGCGAGCTACCGGCGCTCCGGCGAACTCGCGGGCGGGGCGGTGATTCCGACCATCACCGGACACGCGCACATCATGGCCGAAGGCCGCCTTTGCTTCGACAGCACCGACCCGTTCGCCTGGGGTATTCCTGCGGCGTGAATGCCCGACCGGACACTCGCGCGGCGGCACGCGCCCACCCTTTCGTTCGTTCCCCGGCAGCCCCGGGTTTCCCTGCCGTCAACACCAATTTTGACGGACGCTTCCCGCCTCTATAATCGGGCACAGCGCGGTGCGCGCCCATGCATGCGGCCTACGCGGCATTGACGGCACTTGCGGATCCCGACGATGCCAGCGAGACGCGAATGACCACTACGACGGACAGTCCGGCGCATGCTGAGCATGAACGCGGCGCCACGCCGCCGGGCTTGCACGCTACGCTGCACGCGCCTGCGGGTGCGGCGACGCTCGAGGCCATGCTGCAGCATTTCAGGCTGCTGGAACCGGTCTTCGACGCCATGCCTGATATCGTTTTCTTCGTGAAGGACGCGCAGGCGCGGTATGCCCTGGTGAACCGTGCGCTGGCTTCGCGCTGCGGCTTGAAGGACAAGCTGGGGCTGCTTGGCAAGACCGCCGAAGAAGTCTTTCCGCAACGCTTTGGCCGCATTTACACCGCACAGGACCAGTCGATCATCGCGCAGGGCAGCCCGATGATCGACCAGCTCGAACTGCATCTATATCCGGCGCGCCAGCCGGGCTGGTGCATGACGTCCAAGCAGCCGCTCCACGATTCCCGCGGCGAGGTTGTCGGCCTGGCCGGCATCTCGCGAGACCTGCAGGCGGACGAAGGGACGCATCCGGCTTACAGCCGGCTCGCGGCTGTCGTCCAGCATATTCAGGCCAACTTTGTGCAGCCTCTGAACATGCCGCATCTGGCGGCCATGGCGAATATGTCGATTGCGCAGCTCGAGCGTTATTTCCACAAGGTGTTTCATCTGACACCGCGCCAGGTGCTGCTCAAGACACGGCTGGATGCAGCCACCGCGCTGCTTGTCACGCACGAGAAAGTCACCGACGTAGCGGCGTTATGCGGCTATACCGACCACAGTGCGTTCACGCGGCAGTTCAAGGCGACCGTGGGCCTGACGCCGACCGAATATCGCGCGCTGCTGCGCACTCATCATGTGGCGGCGCACCCTGCAAGCCATGGCGCCGCAAAGCTTTCCATGTGATATCCGCGTCAATATCGCCGTCGATAAGTCTGAACTTTCGAACCGGCACGCCGAGGTAAAAACTTACCTGCGGCGCCGCCCGTTCGCCCCTTTGCGCAGATCCGTTGCGAGCCCATTAGGGTTTGCGCAAACGCATGCGTGCCGGGGCTTTCGCCGTGGTTCCTCATGCAGTTTCTGCGCTCGGTCTGGTTTTTGCTGCAAGCATGCTCGACAGGCGATCAGGCATACTGCGCCCGTTGAAATTTCTTAATCCGCGCGACGTTCGACACCGGCGTGCGCGGCACATCACACGGTGCCGCATGGAGCTCATGCCATCGTGCCGCAAGGTCCGCAGTGAGTGAGACGCGAGAGCCGCGACGCGGTCGCCGGAATCCTGTTTGGGGCTGTTAGAAAAGATAATGATGAATGAAGTAGCGAGACTGGGACATGCCAGGATTGTGTTGATAGAAGATGACCTTGAGAGCCGCGAATCACTGCGAATGCTGCTGGAGGAGGAAGGCGCGGAAGTCGTTGCCGTGGCGGACGCCGAAGAGGGCGCCGAGACGGTCATCCGGGAGTTGCCCGACGCGGTCATCTGCGACATCGACCTGCCGATGATGGATGGTTTTTACCTGATCCAGCGCCTGCGTGACCATGAGATCCGGGGCAACCTGACGCCATCGATTGCGATTGCCCTCACAGGCCATGACGGAGACGAATACCGCTTGCGAAGCATCGGCGAAGGGTTCCAGCACTTCATGACCAAACCCGCGCATCCGGATGTGCTTGTGACACTGATCCAGCAGTCACTTAGTACGCGCGTGCTGTCCTGAGCCGATCCGCCCGCCGCCAACAAGCGCCGGGCGGATGCGCCCGGCGTGCTGATGACGGTCTTATGACCGGTCGCGGTTGCGCGCGCGGGTGGCGCCGGTGATGACCGCTATACCCAGCAGGATCACGTCGACAATCAAGATGATGTGCTGCGACACGTGCATGGCGATCAGCGCCCATGACACGCCGCCAATCAGGATCAGCCAGCCCAACAGATAAATAACCAGGGTCATTGAATTGTCCTTTTGTGTTGTTTTGGTCTGGAAAAGCGAACAAGCAGGAAACGGCAGCTCGCGTCAGATCATTGCCGTCGCACAAAGCGGGCCTCGTCCTCGAATCCGGTGCGAATCCGAAGATGACCTCAGTGTGAATACGAACGCCCGTACGCGGGCTTGTTGTATTCTTGGCGCGGTCATGCCCGGACTTCAACCCTTACGGCTATCCCCCATGCTGATTGTTCACCACCTCAACAATTCCCGTTCGCAACGTGTGCTCTGGATGCTGGAAGAACTGGGGGTCAATTACGAAATCAAGCGCTATCAGCGTAATCCCGGCACCATGCTCGCGCCGCCCGAGCTGCGCGCCGTGCATCCGCTGGGGAAGTCGCCGGTCATCACGGACGACGGCCAGACTATCGCCGAGTCGGGCGCGATCATCGAGTACCTGAACGAGCGTTACGGACAAGGGCGCTTCGCACCCCCGCACGGCATCACGCCGGAACGCCTTCGCTATAACTACTGGATGCACTACGCCGAAGGTTCGGCCATGCCGCCGCTGCTGCTGAAGCTGGTGGCGCTGCGCATTGCCAGCGCGCCCATGCCGTTTTTCGTCAAGCCTATCGCGCGCCGGATCGCGCAAACCATGCAGGACAGTTTCATCGACCCGCAATTGAAACTCCACTTCGGCTTCATAGAGAGCGAGCTGTCGAAGTCCGAATGGTTCGCCGGCGATTCCTTCAGCGCCGCCGACGTGCAAATGAGCTTCCCGCTCGAAGCCGGAATCCAGCGCGCGGGCGCGAGGACGCTGCCTCACGTGGCGGCTTTCGTGAAGCGGATTCACGCGCGTCCGGCCTATCAGCGAGCATTGGAGCGCGGCGGAAAATACGATTTTGCCGACTGACCCGGAACGGCCGCGCGGCTTGCGTACAATGGCCGCTGGTTCCCGGAATCCTGCCTGAATCAGGGTCTTTCCGGCTTTTACACGCATTCATACGCACTTAGGCGCGAAGGCGAAGCATGGCTCGAATCGTCCCCGACGACTGGAAGAATATGGAAGCGACCGGCGCGGCCGTGCGTGAACTCGACACGCTCGCGCTGCTCGCAAAACTTCCCGACGAATACACCGTCTACCACGGTGTTCACTGGACCCGTATCAACGAAGGTTTTTCGGTGTTCGGCGAAGCGGATTTCGTGGTGGTCGCGCCGTCGGGCCGGGTGCTGGTCATTGAGCAGAAGGCGGGGTTCCTGCGCGAGACCCCCGCGGGCCTGATGAAGGTCTACATGCAGAAGGAGCGCAACGTCGCCATCCAGCTGGCACGCACGCTCGAGAACCTGCACCGGCGTTTCACGGCTGCATTCGGCGCGGGTACCTACCGGATTGAAGAGCTGCTGTATTGTCCCGACTACACGGTGAAGGACGCGTCCATTGCAGGCGTACCTGAAGCGCGCATTGTCGATGCCAGCCGCAAGGCGAAGCTGCCGGCGGTCGTGCTGGACATCCTGCCGCCCAATGAGCCGCGTTTCGAAACCTCAGCGCGGATCCATCATTTTCTCTCCGACGAACTCGCGCTTACGCCCGATACCAACGCGCTGGTCGGTCAGGCCGACATGCTCGTCACCCGGCTCTCGGGAGGCCTGGCCACGTGGGCACGCCGGCTCGAGTTCCAGCCGTTCCGGCTGCGCGTGATTGGCACGGCCGGCTCGGGCAAGACGCAACTGGCGGTGCAGGTGATGCGCGACGCGGTGGCGAAGGGCCTCAGCGTGCTCTACGTGTGCTTCAACCGGCCGCTTGCGGATCACATCCGCCGGGTTGCGCCGCCCGAAGCACGCATTGCCAATTATCACCAGCTCAGTGCAAGCGTGGCGCGCGATGCGGGCACCCCGCCGGACTTTAGCCAGCCGAACGCATTCGCTACGCTGGAGGAGCGGTTCGCCAATGTGGAGATTACGGAAAACTGGAAGTTCGACATACTGATTGTTGACGAAGGCCAGGATTTCCAGGCGGTCTGGGTGGACGCGCTGGCTCGTTTGCTGAAGCCGGACGGCGCGTGGTGGTGGCTCGAAGATCCCATGCAGAACCTGTATTTCCGCGACCCCGTGCCGTTGCCCGGCTGGACCACGTTGCGCGAGACCACGAACTATCGCAGTCCGCGCGACTTGCTCGCGTATATCCGGCGGATCGTCGGACGCGACGTGCGGCTTGATGCGGGCAGTCCGTTCGACGGTTCCGAAGTCAGTCTCTCCACTTACGAAAACGGCCATCCCGACGAAGTGATCGAGGCGACCAAGCGGGCCATTACCCAGGCGCTGGCGCTTGGCTACCGGAAGCAGGACATCGCCGTGTTGTCCTTTCGGGGGCGCGAGGGTTCGGTGCTGATGTCGGTCGACCAGCTCGGACCGCATCGCCTGCGCAGTTTCACCGGCCGTTACGATTTGTTCGGGAATCCGGAGTATCGGGAAGGCGACGTGCTGCTCGAATCGATCTACCGGTTCAAGGGACAGTCGGCGCCCTGCGTGATCCTGACCGAAGTCGATTTCGACACCTTCGACGAACAGGTCGCGCGCAAGTTCTTTGTCGGCGCAACGCGTGCCACCATGAAGCTGATCGTGGTGGCGTCCGAACGTGCGGCGCTCGCGTTCGACGAACAGCATTGACCGCCGCCATGACACTGCAGCGGACCTTGGGATTGCTGGCGGCTTCGCTGCTCGCCTCGTTGCCTCTTGCCGCGAGTGCGGCTCCGTTGGCGCTGGACGTGCAAGGCATGATCGGGCGCACCAACGACGCGGACCATACCGTGTATCACCTCAGCGAAGCCGACCTGCTGAAGCTTCCTGTGCACACCATCACGACCTCGACCACCTGGACGCCGAAATCCACCTTCGCCGGACCGTTGCTCGGGGACGTGCTGAAGCTGGTGGACGCACGCGCCGACAACGTGGAACTGCGCACGATCGACGACTATTCGTACACGGTGAGCGCGAGGGAAGCCGAGCATTACGGCGCGATTCTCGCGTACAGCAGGGACGGTGTGCGTCTCACGGTCAGCAACTTTGGGCCGCTGTTCCTGGTCTATCCGCGCGACGCTTACCCGTCCGAGCTGAGCGGGTCGGTCGCCGAGGCCAAGTTCGTGTGGCTGATCAAAGCGCTGGTCGTGAAATGATGCGTGCGCTGTTCCGCCGTTTCAAGGTCGCCATGCTGGTCGCTGCAGCCATTGCGCCGCCGCTGGCGGGGGTCGGCTACGTGCTGTATTCCGTTCTGCTGGCGAACCAGACCACGCAGCAACTCACCATGCCGTACGACGGTTTCTACTGGGACGGTGCGCAATTCCAGATTGCGTACGGCCGCTTTGCGAACCAGGTGCTGTTGTATCGCAGCGGTATTGACGCCGATACCGACGAGATCCAGCTCCGCTTCGAGGTGCTTGAATCGAAGCTGGCCATTGTCACCGCTTCCACCGCGATGCTCTCCGACGGCGGCACCCTGCGGAACCGCCAGCAGGAAATCCTGCGCCAGCTGGACGCGGCGCTCGAGTCCATCGAAACGGATGTCGAAGCGCTGGGCCGCGAGCCCGGGCGCACGCTGAAGATCATTGGCGTCTTGCGGCAGAACCAGGATGCAGTGAACGAGTTGGCTAACGGACGCCGCGTGGTCGACGTGGAGGAGCGTGACTACATTGCCCGCGATTTCATTTCGAAGCGGCGTTACCTGTTCGGGGCGGGCATGCTGCTCGCGCTGCTCTCCATGGTCGCCACCGCCATGCTGCTGCTCAACGGCTACCGGCGTTCGAAGCTGATTCACCAGCAGCGAGCGGCGCTCGAAGCGCAGCATCAGGCAACCCGCGCTGCGCGCGAAGCATCGCAGGCGAAGGATGCGTTCCTCGGCATGATCAGCCATGAATTGCGCACGCCGTTGCATGCCATTGTGTCGTCGGTGGAATTGCTCGAACTGAACCTGCATAGCGAAAGCGACCGCAAGATCATCCAGCGGCTCGAGACCGGTGCACGCCATCTCGAGGCACAGATGCGCGACCTGACCGACTTCGCGCGGCTCGGCGCCGGCAAGCTTGAATTGCGGCTGACCGTATTCGATCCAATGGAACTGCTTGACTCCATCGTGGACGCGAATACGCCGGCAGCGGTCGCGAAGGGCCTGGTATTGCGCGGGCAGTTCTCGGGCGAGGCGGGGCTGGTGGAATCGGATCAGCACCGGCTGCGTCAGATCGTGACGAACCTGGTAACGAACGCGATCAAGTACACCGACTCCGGCTCGGTCGATGTCCGTTTCGAACGCTCGCTGGAACGGCTCGATATCTCTGTGATCGACACCGGTCCCGGGATTGCACGCGAACAGTTACCGCTGATCTTCAAGGAGTTCACGCAACTCGATTCATCGACCACACGGCGTTTCGATGGCGCCGGCATGGGACTCGCGGTCGTTCGCGGGCTGGTCGAGTTATTGGGCGGTGTGGTCAACGTGTCGAGCGACGTCGGCCGGGGCGCGGCGTTTCGCGTGAGTTTGCCCGCTGCGCCGGTGGCGCGAATGCCTGAGCGCGAGCGCGCGCCCGCAGACTTGCCGCCGTTGAAGAAAGCGCGCGTGCTGGTGATCGACGATCACGATTCCATCCGCGAGTCGCTGACTGAAATGCTGGCGCACCTGGGTTATGCAAGCGTGGCCATGCCCGACGTGGACAGCGCGCTCGCGTGGCTGGAGAGCAATCAGGCCGACGTGATCCTTGCCGACCTGCACATGCCGGGCAAGGACGGCTATTCGTTCGTCAATGAATACCGGGCACGGCGGGCGGCGGGCGCGAGCTTGCCGGTGATCGCGGTCAGCGCTTATGCGCCCGATCTGGTCGACCCGAGCGCCGCCATCCTGTTCTTCGATTACCTGCTCAAGCCGGTGCGCTACGAAGTGCTGAAAAGCGCATTGGCGCGGGCGTTATCGGCGACACGCCGGATCCATTGAGCGGCGTGCGTGCCGTTGCAAATCAGGCGCGTTGCAAGCGCTTCGAGAGATCGGCTACCAGGATCGCCATGCGCGCCGGTTTCTCGAAACACGTGACGTTGTATCGCTGGATGATGTCGCTGATTTCCGATTCGCTGGCCTTGCCGGTGGTCAGTTCGCCCGTCAATACGAAGATGGGTGCATCCGGATTGTCGGAGTTGCGCACGGCGCGGATAGCATCGGCCGATGTGTGCGCGCCGAACAGCCAGTCGATCACCACCGCGTCGAACACCTGTGTCTGCAGCGCTTGCGAAAACCCTTCCAGACCATATAGCGCGACCGCTGTGAATCCGCTGCGCTCGAGGTAGTCGTGCAGGTTGTCGGCGGAGGTCTGGTCGTCGTCCACGACTGCGATCAGCGGCTTGTCCATGTCGGTGCGGCGGGGCTGGATCTCGATCTTGTGGACATCGTGGGCGGCGTGCAGCAGCACGCCTTCATGCGTTGTCACGAGCCAGCGGCCGTTCATGTTTTGCGCAATGAAATCCGGGCGGCTACCCGGTTCGAGCGCCTCGCCAATCCACGCAACGCACGGAATCTCGATAGCGCCAAGCATCAGGACGGCGTCCTGAGCCGTGCCTTCCGTGTCGTCCACGTCGGCGTTCTTCGCGTCGAAGAGCTGCAGTGCAGGCTCGCCGAAAGCTTCGGCGACGCGGCGGATCTGCGCGAGTGTCCACGGGCTGTTACCGCGCAGCTTTCGATGTCCTTGCGAAAAACTGAGGTCGAGGATCCGGCACAGTTCGGCGGTCTGCTGCCGCTTGCCAATGCCGTGACGATTCATCAGGTCGCGTACACGCTGGGCGACTGCGAGGGAATCAGAGGATGAGGTTTCTGTGACCATGCTGCCTGTGGACCGGTAAAAGCGCGTGATGGGTTCGAAGACGGTGACGCGGTATGGCGTGGATGGGGCTGTATTGTAGGCGTAAGAGGGGGTTTGTTCGAAAACTCTTGAGAAGATAAAGAGGGCTTTCGCAAGGGACGTGCGCTTCGTGTCGAGTCGAGGAAGCACGGTCCCGGCCGATTCGCACGTAGCAAACGTTCTCGTGCGTTGTATGACGGCATGAAGCCGTCCGAAGCAACATGAGCGGCCGGCGAGTGCTCCGGCTATTTCATGCGCAGGCGTCAATCGCTTTTCCGGCGCGAGGCGGCATTTGGGCTGCAACACGCCGACGCGGTTCAACAACCATCTGTCATCAGGTCCGGTCAAGCCTGGTATCGCGATGCATCGACAGACAAACGCGCAGCAAATCCGGTGCCTGAATCGGGGGCCTGCGTCGAGTTCCTGATTCTTACCAGATTCCAGAAGTATTGCTCCACCGCCAGGGGAATTATTCGTACGATCGTTCGCATAGAATCTTCTCCAGATCCACTGACAGGGTCGGACAAAAACGGAGGAGACATGAGCATGCAGATACGAGCGTTGGGCGTGATGACGGTGATGGCCGCATTGTTGATCAGTACCGGCGCGCATGCGCAGAGCGCAGGCGACGTGGTCGCGAACCTCGGCTGGTTTCATCTGTCGCCGCAGGATTCGAGCAAGCCGCTGACGGTCAGCGCGTTGGGTATGAGTACGACAGAAAACGGTACGGGAACATCTGTCGACAACGCGGACACGTTTGGCCTGACGGCGACTTATTTCATTACCGATCACATTGCCGCCACGGCGGTGCTCGGCGTGCCGCCCAAGTTCGATCTGTCGGGCAGCGGAACGCTCTCGTCACTCGGGCAGATGGGGACGGCTTATGAATGGAGCCCGACCCTGCTGCTGAAGTATTACTTCAATGACGCTCAGAGCCGCCTGCGGCCCTATCTTGGCGCCGGTGGATCGTATGTCTGGTATAGCGGTGTGAAGCTGAGTCCAGTCATGTCCAGCGGCAGTTTCCTGTATTCCTCAACCTATGGGACGGCACTGGAAGGACCAACGACAGTGAAGCTGAGCAGTTCGTTTGCGCCGGTCATCAACGCAGGGCTTTCCTACAACATCAACAAGCATTGGTCCGTCGATGCCTCGCTGTCTTATATGTGGCTTTCAACACGCGCCACGCTGACCACCCAGTCGAAACTGGGCACCGTGACGAGCAGCACCAAGATCAAACTCGACCCTATCGTCTCGTTTGTTTCGATCGGCTACCGTTTCTGACCCCGGGGTTTAACCCGGGTTGCCGACCGTGACCGGATCGAGCCAGAGTTCCTTGCGCCCGACCGGTACCCACGGGGGAAGAAAGGGGTTTTTCAACTCGATCAGGACGCGTCGTTCCAGATGCAGGCCGGCCACGGCCTGCGCAAAATTCTTCTGGAACAGCGCGTCAAAACTTCCATCCTTGCGCATTGCCTCCAGCCCGTCCCTGATTCGCTGCGCGAGCATCGGGTAAGACTTGTTGACGTAGAAGAATTGCGCATAGGAATACCGTATCAGCAGGTGAGTCTCTATGGCCATGTCGGGGTACTGGGCGTGAAATGAAATGAGTTCGGGCGTGATCTCGAGAACGCCACGCGGGAACAGATCAAAGCGGCGACGGGCCAGCATCGGGAACAGCAGGTTGTAGTGGCTCGACGTGACCAGGGGAATGCCGTTGAACCGGTACACGGGCACGTCGCCCCAGTCCTGACCCTGCCCGACGCTCAGGAGACGAAGGCCCTGGATGTCGTTGACTTCGTTGATCCGCGCCTGGTTGTCGCGCCGGATCAGCGCGACCCGATAACCGAGCAAACCCTTGTCGATAGGAATGGCAATCGGAATGGTCTGCGCGTTGAGGTCGGGGTGACCGGGATCGCTCGCGATCACATTGATGAGCCGGCCCGATATCACCTCCTCGATCTCGCGCTGCGTAGACATTGGCTCGGAGTATGCGTCTATGACGTACGGTCCGTAAGCGGGGATCGTATGGTCCAGCGCTGCTATGAGAAAGTCCCAGCGCCTTTCCCGAACGACTTCGTCCGCCACGCGAAGGAGGCGGATATGCATGGCCGCATCCTTCGGATCGCTCGCCTGGGCCGTAGCAATGCCGGTCATTGAAAGACTGGCCACGCTCGCCAGCAACGCGGCGCCGGCCAGAGCACGAACGCCGGCTGTCCAATCGCTTCGCATATGCCTTCTCATGACGGGTCTCGTGGCGCTGGCGCCTGGACAGGCAAGCGATGTGTTCCTGGCAGGCGTTCATGCATCATTGCCTGCGGACAATTCTTCCGAATCCGGGGCTCCCTTCGGGGGAGTCGGCCAATTCTGCCGGTAGCCGGCCTGACATCTTCCACGCATTAATCAGGAGCCCACGGGCACATACTACTTCCCGCTTCGTCTTAGGAGCACTATGCTTTCTACGGCAAAGAGAAATGAACATTCGACGCATGACGAAGGTTTGAAAACTCTGACTTGGAGGAAGGCTGGTGGAACTCGAATCCCGTACTTTGGGACGTGTGACGATGCGGCTCGTCCCGTTCCTGATCCTCTGTTATTTCATAGCGTACCTGGACCGCGTCAACGTCGGCTTTGCTGCGTTGCAAATGAACAAGGACCTTGGGTTTTCTTCAAGCGCCTTCGGCTTCGGCGCCGGGATCTTCTTCATTGCCTATTTCTTTTTCGAAGTTCCGTCCAACCTCCTGCTTGAGAAATTCGGGGCGCGCCGCTGGATTGCCCGGATCATGTTCACCTGGGGCATCCTCGCCGGCGCCATGGCGTTCATCCCCGACATCTCGCGGTTCACGGGCATGTCGGCGGCGCACGTGTTCTATACCCTGCGGGTGCTGCTCGGAATCGCCGAAGCGGGCTTCTTCCCCGGCATCATCTTCTTCCTGACGTTGTGGTTTCCAGCGGCGTACCGGGCCCGGGTGGTCGGCTACTTCATGGTGGCCATCCCGCTGTCCACCGTGATAGGAGCACCCATCTCCGGTGCGTTGCTCAACCTCGATAAACTCGCAAATCTCGCGGGCTGGCAATGGGTTTATCTGATTGAGGCATTGCCGGCCCTGTTCCTGTCGTTCGTGGTCCTGTTCTATCTCACCGACAAACCAGCCGATGCAACCTGGCTTGCCGCAGATGAGCGCGACTGGCTGGTGACACGGCAAGCACAGGAACGTGCGCAGCGGGAGGCCGTGCGTTCCTTCAGCGTGCGGGAAGCCTTGTTCAACCCGCGAGTCCTGGCTGTCGCGCTTATTTACTTTGGCGCCAACGCGACCAACTATGGCCTGAGTTTCTTCCTGCCGCAGATCGTCAAGGGATTTGGCCTTGGCAATGTCCAGACGGGGCTGGTGACATCGCTGCCGTATGTTGTCGGTGCGTTCAGCATGATCCTGTGGGGACGCCGCTCCGACCGCAAGCTTGAACGCAAGTGGCATGTGGCTATCCCGTTGCTGGTGGCAGCCGGTGGGATCGCGGCATCAACCGCACTGGATGATCCTGTGCTGAAAATGATCGCGCTGTCCATTGCGGGATTTGGCATCTTCGGCTGCCTGCCGGTGATCTGGACGCTGCCCGCCGCATTTCTTTCGGGGGCGGCCGCAGCGGGCGGCATTGCCGCGGTGAACTCACTCGGCAACCTGGCCGGATTCTTCGGACCCTACGCCATGGGGTGGATCAAGGACAGTACCGGCAGTTTCGCCGCCGGCTTGCTCTGCCTGTCTGGAGCAGGACTGATCGGTGTTGCGGCGGTCCTGCTGCTGCGCCACGACACCGCTCTGGAAAACGCGCCCGGTCCGCTTGTTGAAGAAAGCTCGGGGCCCGCTTAAGGGCTTACGCCGTGCTTGGCACAAGTCACACGCAAACCTCCACGCAAACCACACAAACCAGGATCAAGGAGCCCATGCACGTGGGCTCCTTTGGCTCCTTATGCACCCAGGCGGGACGGCGCCTTGCCGCCGGTGCTGCCATCATTCCCTTTCCCCGCAGCGCATTTTTTTCCGCATAAGGATTTCCTGACAGGGAAATCAGCATACGTCCCGGCTCAATATCCGCGTTTCCTGACTGTGCGAGACGGGTCACCCGCCTAGAATTTGAAGGATCGAAATGGGTCTTCCGGTTATCCACCATGATTCCGTATCTGTCCGAGCGCGAAAACGCGGTGGAGCATATCCACACTATCTGCCTGCGCTTGTTCGATTCATGGTGTGAGAACAGGAACGTGATTCCGCTCGCTTATCTGATGCATTGCTGGCCCCTGATCAACAGCGGTCCCATATCGATCAGACGTTTGGCTGACACCATGTGGGAGCTGCGTAAATTCCACTCGGAAACGCTCGACGGCGACGATTCGGGTGCGCTGTGCGATCTGGCCGATTGCATCGACGAGATTCTGGGGAACTCGTTCGGCTCGTTTAATATCGCGGCAAACGGCTAAGCTTGCGCCATGTTTTCATGCTGCGGTGAACTAAATGAATTAGAAAGCTTGAGGGCATCGGTTGTTTCCGTTCGAGTCCTCCGGCTGTCTGCTCAAGCGCTTCCAGGAAAAGCATACGGAAGTGATCGTCTCAGCCAGTTGATTCCAGTCCGCAGCGGGCGCGTGCGATGAGGCGCAACGCCGGTCTGCTCACTTAAACCATCTCAGTACCGACGGTATGCAACACGCGTGGCCGTCCGCCCGATGAACTCACGGGAACCGTCATTCGGCAACGAGTGCGGATTCGAGAAAACGAGAATCAGGGCACTCGCGGGGAGATATGGTTCTCAACACGTTCAGCGCGCTGTGGAGTTCGCTGGGCCGCTTCCGCCACAGTGTGGTCCTGCGGCTTCTCGCGACTGTCCTGTTGTTCAGCTGCGGGGTCACGCTGGTGCTGACCGCGCTTCAACTCTACGGCGACTATGAGCGCGGAATCGCGCTTGTCGAAAACCGGCTGTCGGATATCGACCAGAGTTATCGCGACAGTCTCAGCGAGGGCTTGTGGCGCCTTGACCGGCGGCAACTGCAACTCGAACTGGATGGCATGCTTCGTCTTGCCGACATTCGTGCCGCCGAGGTCCGAGAGACCGGCTCGATCGCCTCGCCCCTGGTGGTGAGCGCCGGCAAGCGGATGAAGGATGCAGTCATATGGCGGCAATTCCCGATCTCTTACCGCGTTCGCGGCACCCAACGCGTGCTCGGCACGTTATACGTCGAGGCCACGCTCTCCGATCTCTATGGCGCGCTGGCACAGACAGCGCTCGTGATCCTGGTGAGCCAGGCGGCCAACACGTTCCTCGTTGCGCTGTTCATCATCTATATCTTTTCGCGGCTGGTTACGCGGCACCTTGCCGCTATCGCGCGGCTTGTCGGCCGCTACGATTTTCGCGAGTCGCCGCGCCCGTTCGCCCTGCAACGTCGCCCACCCCGACGGGCCGACGAACTCGATCGCGTGGTCGCCGCATTTCACGCAATGGGGGTACGCCTGCACCTTGCCTATCTCGACGAACGCAATGCCGCCATGCAACGCGAGGCACTGCGTTCGGCCGAGGCGGCGAACCGCGCGAAGGGCGAATTCCTGGCTAACATGAGCCATGAGTTGCGCACGCCGCTGAACGGCATCCTGGGCTATGCGCAGATCCTGCAGCGCGACAGCGCGCTGAACGAACGGCAGCACGCGGGCGTGGCCGTGATCCAGCGCAGCGGCGAACATCTGCTGACGCTGATCGACGACACGCTCGACTTCGCAAAGATAGAAGCAGGCAAGTTGCGGCTTGAGATCGTCGACGTGGCACTGCCGGATCTCGTGGATGCGATTCGCGAGATCATCGGCGTGAAGGCGGAGGAGAAACAGCTCGAATGTGTCTGCGCGATCGCGCCCGATGTGCCGGACGGCGTGCAGGCCGACCCGCGGCGGTTGCGGCAGGTGCTGCTCAACCTGCTCGCGAACGCCGTCAAGTTCACTGATAGCGGCAGGGTGAGCCTGCTTGTCACGCGGACCGCTGCCGGTGCAGTGCGGTTCGAAGTGCGTGACACCGGCATAGGTATTCCCTCGGACCAGTTGCGAAGGGTTTTCGAACCGTTCGAACAGGTCGGCAATCCCGAGCGCCGCGCCGAGGGCACCGGACTCGGGCTCGCCATCAGCCGGGAGTTCGTGCGGGCGATGGACAGCGAGATCCACGTCGAGAGCGAGATCGGGCGGGGCAGTCTCTTCTGGTTCGAACTGATGCCCGCCACGACGTTACGCTCGGGTCTTTCCCGGGACCCGGCTGCACGCGTTGCGAGCGGCTATGAAGGGCCGCGCAGGAAGGTGCTGGTGATCGACGACGTGGGGGTCAATCGCACGGTCATTGCGGAATTGCTGCACCGGCTCGGTTTTGAAATCATGGAGGCGGCGAACGGTCGCGAGGGACTGGAGAAGGCCCAAAGCGAGCGCCCGGCACTGGTCATTACGGATATCGTGATGTCCGGCATGGATGGCCTCGAGACTACGCGGCGATTGCGTCAGACACCCGGGCTGGCCGATCTGCCGATCATCGTGGTGACTGCCAGCCCGTCCGGTGTCGACGAGAGAAGGAGCCTCGAGGCCGGCGTGAACGCGTTCCTTCCCAAGCCGGTCGATTTTGGCCTGTTGCTGGCCAGGATCGGAACATTGCTGAAGCTGGAGTGGACCTATGCGGCGAGGGGCGATTCCCCGCCGTGCCCATTTCCCGATATGCCGGCTGGCGTGCAGGCGGCGCAGATGGATGAGCTGCATCGTCTTGCGCGGCTAGGCAACATGCGTGACATCATTGCCTGGGCTGACCGCATTTCGTTAATCGATCCGCAGTGCGAATCATTTGCAACACATCTGCGCGGGCTGGCGAGGGGCTATCAATCGAAGACAATCCTCCGGCTGGTCGAGCGCCATCTTGAAGCGAGGCCGGCGCCATGAACGAGACAAGCGCCGGCCTCGGCCCGGACGCCGGCGAGCCGCCAACCATTCTTATTGTCGATGACATGCCGGCCAATCTCGGCCTCGTGGTCGACAGCCTCGCCGACCGGGGCTTTCGCGTGCTGGTGGCGCTCGATGGCGTGGAGGCGCTTGAACGCGCGCAGTTTTCGCAACCGGACCTGATCCTGCTCGACGTGAAGATGCCCGGCATAGACGGCTTTGAAACTTGCCGCCGGCTCAAGATGAACGAACAGACGCGGGACATTTCGGTGATCTTCATGACGTCGCTGACTCGCATCGAGGATCTGATCGAGGGTTTTGCCGCAGGCGGCGCGGACTATGTGACAAAGCCCGTGCGGGTCGACGAAATGATGGCGAGGATCGGCACGCATCTGTCGCTGCGTGCAATGCACAAGCAGCTTGTCGCGCAGAACCGGCAGCTGTCGAACGAGGTGAGCGTGCGCCAGCAAGCTGAAGCAGCGCTGGCTCGCGCGCGCGACGAACTCGAGGCGCGGGTCGCGCAACGCACGGCGGAACTGGCGCGGGCGAATGCAAGCCTGCGGCTGGAGATAGAGGAGCGCAGGCGAGCGGAAGCCAGGCTGCTGTCGAGCGAGGCCCGTTTCCGCAACATCGTGGAGACCAGTCCGCTGCCGTTCTGCATCACATCAATGCCGGACGGCACGCTGCTCTACATGAACGAGCCGTTTCGCAAGCTGTTCGGTCTCCCCCTCAGGGGCGAAACGGACATTCGTGTGATCGATTTCTATGTGGACCCCGCTACGCGAGACAGGCTCGTGCGGCAGTTACGCATGCTCGGGGCTTTTCGCAACACTGAAGTCCATTTCAAGCGGCCAGACGGCAGCACATTCTGGGCAATCCTGACCGCCCGGGTGGCGAGCTTCGACGAAGCGCCTGCCATCTATGTCGGTCTTAACGACGTCACCGCACGCAAGCTGGCCGAGGGGAAATTGCGTGCGAGCGAAGCGAGCCTCGCGAACGCGCAGCGGCTTGCGCGGCTCGGTGACTGGGAGTGGGATACGACGGCCGGGGTGATTCATTGGTCTGACGAGATGTATCGGATCCTTGGATTGGTGCCGCGTCTTTCGCGGCCGACCTACCGCACGTTTCTGGCGGCCGTGCATCGAAGCGACCGGCCGCTGGTGCGCCACGCCGTACGGGCGTTGCTGGCCGAGCGGCGGCCATACGGCCTGGATTGCCGTGTAAGCGGCGCCGACGGCGTGGTGCGGATCGTCCAGTTCCAGGCGGAGGCGATGCCCGGCGCCGAGACCCGGTCGCTCAAGCTGGTCGGCACGATCCAGGACATTACCGAGCGCAAGGGTATCGAGCATGAACTCCTGGAGTCGCGCGAACAACTGCGCGAGTTGTCTGCCTACATGGAAGCGATTCGCGAAGAAGAAAGAAAACGCATAGCGATGGAAATTCATGACGAACTCGGGCAGTTGCTGACCGCCCTGAAGATGGATGTCTCCTTGCTGAAGATGCGTCTGGCCGATGACTCGGGCGCCGCAAAAAAAGCCGACGACATGCGCGAGCTGGTCGAGAAGACGATCTGGATGGTGCGCAACGTCGCGAGTCATCTGCGGCCTGCCGCGCTCAACTTCGGCATCGTGTCGGCGCTGGAATGGCTGGTGGAAGATTTCGGCCGCCGCAAGGGTCTTTCCTGTCAGCTCTGGATCAATGGCCGCGAGCCGGTTCTTGAAGATGCCCATGCCACGGCGGTGTTTCGTATCGTTCAGGCGTCGCTGACCAACGTTGCGCGCCACGCGGGTGCCTCGCGCGTTGACGTGACCTTGACCAGCACCGGGACGGCCCTCGATCTCTATGTCAGCGACGATGGCTGCGGTTTCGACCCGGCGGCGGCACGCAAAGGATATTCATATGGACTACTCGGCATGAGTGAGCGTGCTCGTTTGATTGGTGGATCGCTGCGGATTGACAGCTCGCCTGAAACAGGGACGGTGGTGTCGATTCACGTGCCGCTGGATGGCGGAGCACGCTCATGATCAGGATCCTGATTGCCGACGATCACGCCATCGTGCGCAGCGGATTGAAACAGATCATTGCCACGACAGAAGACATTGTTGTCGCGGGCGAAGCGGCGCAGGGCGCCGAGGTGATCGAGAAACTGCGTACCTGCCACGTCGACCTGCTGCTGCTGGACATGACCATGCCCGGCATCAGCGGCGTTGATCTGATCCGGCGGGTGCGCACCGAACACCCTGTGCTGCCGGTCTTGGTGCTCAGTATCCACAATGAGGCGCAGGTGGTCGCGCGTGCGGTGCGCGCCGGCGCGACCGGTTATGTCACGAAGGACAGTGATCCCGACATCCTGCTTGCCGCCATTCGCAAGCTGGCCGGCGGGGGCCGGTTCATGGATCCGAAGCTGGTCGACGTCATGGTTTTCGACACCCACTCCATTGACGCCGCGCCGCACAAGATCCTGTCGGACCGGGAGTTCCAGGTGCTGCACTTGCTCGCGGCGGGCAAGAGCATCAACGCAATAGCCGACGTGCTCGTGCTGAGCGCCAAGACCATCAGCACGCACAAGATGCGGCTCATGCAAAAACTCGGGATTGAGAACAACGCCGAACTGATCCGCTATGCGATCAAGCATGGTTTGACATCCGAACGAGATGGGTCGTAAGGATATTCCGACAAGAAAAGCAGCAGCGCCTGAGGCCATAATCCGTGTCTCCCGACGGACAAGAGATTGTGTTGCTCCTAGCATGGTCCTATGGGCTGAATAGCACACCACGGAGAGTCTTATGGTTGCGCCGGAGCTGTCGTTGCGTGTACTGGTTGAAAAATGGCTGGGCGCAGTGAGCGCCGGGCACCTGCATGTGCGCGCCATTCATCGTATCCGTGCGGGGCGCCGCCGGTGCATCTGCGTTGAAGTGGAACGGACCTCCGGCTTCGCAACCAACGCTTTCACGCTCTTCTTTTTTCGCCACGATGACGGCGCCTGGCACATCTATCCGCCCGAAACCGTACGCCCCGCCATGAGTCTCGGACGGCTGGCCGCTTAAGCGGGCCCGGCTAGTCGCTCTCCGCCAAAATCTAGAAAAAACCGACACCCCGGCGATCGCCCCCGTACAAGCACTTCAATGCGCCGCGTGGACTAAGATCTCAGACGGGCTGCGTCGACTCTGCGCAGGTCTTGATCTCTCAACCGTTTCCAAGGTCCAGGAGCCCGGGCGCAACATCGCTGCGTGTCGAAAAAGGATGCCGTTGCGATGTTGTCTGAAGAAATGCCTTTATTAAATGTTCCGGGAAATGTGCGCGTCTGCATATAGGAAATTCTTCTGCTCCCCGAAGCTTGGCGAGCATCACGATGGCGAGTTGAGATCCGGTTATACCCGCATAGGGCGCCGAAGCCCAACACCTGAAACCCATTCCTGTGAGAGATCATCCGATGAAAGCAGACTTCACCCGTACCGGCGAACTCAAGAACATCGCCAGCTATCCGAAATGGCTCCAAGAGGTAGTCAAGGATTGCGAAGAAGCGAAGCGAAAGGTTGTCTATCACCCGCTCTGCAAGGCCATGAAGGACGCGACGCTAGATATCGAAAGTACGCATCGTTTTCTGATTGGCTTCTTCCCGGTCATTGAGCAGTTTCCGCAGTTCATGGCGTCGAACCTGATGAAAGCAAGGTTCGGTAATTCACATGGCGAAGGGATGGCGCGCTCCTATCTCATCCAGAATATCCGGGTTGAGAACATGCATGCCAAGCATTGGCTGCAGTGGGCGGGAGCGAGCGGCCTTGAGCTTGATGACCTGTTGTCGCAAGAGGTGCCCAGCGAAATGCATGCGCTCGCGCACTGGTGCGGCCATGTCAGCCTTACCGACGAACTGGCGGTGGCGGTGGCGGCAACGAACTACGCAGTGGAGGGCGCAACCGGTGACTTCTCGTGTTTCGTCTGCTCTGAAGAAACCTATGCGCTGACCTTTCCGGAACCGGTTCGCAAGTCGGCGATGCGCTGGCTCAAGGTGCACGCCCATTACGACGATGAGCACCCGTGGGTCGCGCTGGATATCGTGGCCACGTTGCTGGGGACCAATCCGCCGGTGGAGTCGATCAACAAGATCCGCGCCGCCATTCGCAAGAGCTACGACTATATGCGCATGACGCTTGATTACGCGTATGGAACGCCAAAGCCGGTGACGGTACGTGCGGTGGAGGAAGAACCGGTGGCGGCCTGAGTGAGCCGGGCATGAGTGGTTGACTAGCGGCGCCGGTCATCGAATGACAGGCGCTGTTTTTTTGATGGGTGCATGCCATGCTATCTGGCGTGAGAGATGCAATCGGCGCGCAATAGACCGTTGCGGCGGCAGGACATGTGTTGTCCTGACTATATACGTCCACCGTACTCTAGGCGCCTTTCTGCTCGCGTGAATCGGCGCCTGATGTCAGCGTCGCGGGCTCCTTGCTGAGGAGCGCCACCAGCAGCGCGGCAAGCGGCACGCAAAAAACGAGTACCGTTGTCATCAGGCTGTTGGCCGAGCCAAGTGTGAACAGCGGAACAATGATAGCGATCGCCGGCCCCAAGGGCAGCATCACGAGCAGGTACGCGCTCCAGCTCAGCCCTCGTTTGCCTGCAATCGCGGCGACTATTGCTGCGCAGACGCCGTACAGCAGAAAGCCCGTAATGGGTTGCATCGTGTTCCCCGGATTTACGATTTAGCCAAAGTGTATCGACGACGAATACGGGGACCAACGAGAAAACCTTCTGATGTGTGCGCTACATCACAACCAAAAGAGGGCAGCCGGAACGGGGTGCGTTCGCGCACATAAAACAGCACGGTAAAGGGGCTTGATAGGGGCAATGAGGTGCTTGTTCAACGGTCAACCTTGCGTTCTTACGCGCTCTCATTTTCGCTTACACGCTCTTTTTACCGATTGGGTGGCCGTCCCACATTGCTTCCCGGTTCTTGCTGTAACGTGGCCGCGGACCTGCAGGAACATACTCGCCGCTCTGGTCAGGACCATGTGCGGGCGTTGCCGGCAGTGAGCCGCCACATGACGAGCGTGTTGGGACCCGCATGCGCCTCGGCTGTGCGCTGTGCGATCCGCAAGCCGATGCCTTGTGCGAAGCGGGTCAGCAGGAACGCGTCCGCGTACCTTGTCAGCCCGGCGACGGTGTTGCCGGATAAGCTGACCAGGGGCATCAGGTGTTGAAACCACAGCACCCCTATGTCGTGTCCCATCGGCACAAGGTGCGCACCCCTCGTGCGCGATCTGAAAGCGAAAGCACGGCTGTCGGCCACGCGTTCATCGAAGACGATGACGAGCGCGTGGTCACACGCTACTCGCTCGTCCAATAATGTCGTTGATCGGACTATTGCCTGCGCGGGCCAGGACATCGGCGCACATGCCGCAGCCAGAGAAGCAGCCCCGATGAACTCACGCCGGCCCGTTTTCATCTGTCCCGCTCCTTGATCCTCTTCGGCCAGATCCCTTGTTTTCCCGGCGACAGGATGCCGTTTGGATCGAGCGCCTCCTTGATGGTCTCGCTCATGTGCATCAACGCGTGGTCGTTGAAATCGTACTGGGACGCAGCGAGATCCATGAGCGCGAGATGGGTCCTGTATTGACCGTAACCCGCCGCGCCGAAGTCGTTGATCAATGTCTTGAGCAGGTCGCCCGCAGCCCGCGCTTGAGCCGGATCGTCACTGTCGAAGATGGCTGCGAAGATGTGATGCATGCTGCGCGGGCCTGCCGTAAAACCGCCGTAATAGTCGAAGCCATACCGCGCAGCTTGCTCTTTTATCATTCGATACTGCCGCACCGCATCGCGACCGAGCGGCGCACAGATGGGCGAGAAATCGATGTGCGCGCCCGAGCCGCCGCGCCAGTTGAGCAGGTTGAATGCGTCGAGATTAGGAATGCCGACCTGGCTGCGATCGCCGCCGCCTTCGGGTTTGTCGCCGGCAGGCGTATAGGGCGACTCGGTCAACTCCGCATCCTTGATGGACACGAAGCGCTGATGGATGACATCGCGGCGAGCCTTCACCAGCGCTTCGGGACCATACAAGCAGAAGCGTAGATTCCAGCGGCCGATGCCGAGCTTGCGCGCCATGGTCTCTATGGCAGCGTCGGGCATGGCGCCC
Organism: Caballeronia udeis; assembly: GCF_044909315.1. GTDB lineage: Bacteria > Pseudomonadota > Gammaproteobacteria > Burkholderiales > Burkholderiaceae > Caballeronia > Caballeronia udeis_A. Next base: position 56,307 of record NZ_JBIYEB010000021.1, on the reverse strand, counting down.
GGACCGTCATACCACTGCTTGCGTGCCGACGCGCCCGCAGCCCAGCGCACCGCACTCTCGATGACGGCGTTGCTTTGGATCGTGCCGTCGAGTTTCAAGGGACGCAGCGTCTCGACAATGCTGTCTAGATCGGCGTCGTGTCTGAACGTGTAACGGCACAGCATGTAGCCTTCTGGCTTCGGCATCAACCAGATGCCGAGCTTGGTCACAATGCCGAAGTTGGACTGCATGAACATGGTGTCGTAGGAGGGACCGAAACCTGCCTTGAATACCTGCCAGTCCTGGTTGCCGTTCATCGCGCCCATGCCGGTGCGTATGGTCTCGCCGTTCGCGAGCATCACTTCCATCCCGCACTGCATGGCCGCGTGATCGCCGTATGGGGTCGTGCCGAAACCGCGCTCAAGCGTATTGCCAACCACGCTGCCCCAGCCGGCGGCGGCCGGGTCGAGCCACAACCCGATGCCACGCGACTGAAGCGCCTGATAAAGATCGTAGTAGCTGACACCCGGTTCGACCAGCGCATAACCGAGCGTCTCATTGATCTCGATGACGCGGTTCATGCGCTGCAAATCCAGTACGACACTGCCTCTGAGCCGGGGCGCTGCGCCGCCATAAGCTAAGTTGCGTCCGGTCGATACGCTCCACAAAGGCACTCCATACCGGTTCGCGACGCTCAGCACGGCACGAAGCTGTTCGACATCCGAGACCATCACGATGGCCGACGCTTCATGAGCATGCGCGTCCCCCGGTGCGAACGGATCCAGATACGGCTTCGCCGCACCGTCTCCCACGAGAACGGCGTTCTGACCCGCGATTGCCCTGAATGCCGCAAGCACCTGCTGGAAATCAGACTCCAGCATCCCGGGAGGACGCGGCGGATCGCTCATGTTCCGGGTATCCGGAACACCTTCATAAACGCGATGCTTTCAATAGACTTCAATTGGGCGAGCTCGGGTGATATCGGGTGGTTTCAGTACCCGCCGCTGCTGCTCCCGCCTGTGCTAGACCCTGAGGCCGGGCTATCGGTCTGGCATCCGGCTAGGGAGACTGCGAGCGAGATGGTCAGAATAGCCAGCAACGCCGACGCAATGCGTTTGAAGTTCATTTGGTTTCCCCATGAGTTTTGGACGAGCGCGCAACAGCGTCAAGCGCGATATGCGGCACTCATGAGCTAAACGAGCCGGCGTGGCAAATTATTCCCTTCGTGTTTGACATCGTGCGTATGGGTCGCCAATGCGAAAGCACGAGGTTCGTGTCCATGGGCGGAAGTCAGGACGGATTCATCGGGAGATCAAGCCCGCGAACGCTGTCAGGATTGTCATGATTGTCAGGAACGAAGGCCGATGCACCGCGCCTTTGTCCCCCTGACACACCGCTTAATCGCGCCATTCGCCGGGCAGCCGCCCGCACGGTTTTCTTGCTGCGAAACGCAAATACTCCCCAGCGCGAATTGGCAATCTGCGCGCTCCAGGCCCCGGTAATGTTATTGCGGCTCCAATAGGCTTTGAAGCGTTCGGCGCCCACGCCGAAGTCCACGTTCAGGCGTTGTTCGAATGCCCACTTGATGACGTGTTCAACGACGATTGAGCCGGGGCCAAACCGGGCATACCGGTCATCGAAACTGGCAATGAGGCCGTCGACGCAGGTCGTGCCCACGCCAACCACCGTTGCCGCGACCGGCGCGCCATCCAGGGTGACCACGAACAGGCGGCCCATGGCGCGCCCGTTCGCCGGGCAGAGCAGATTGACGAGAAAGTCCCGGTAGTGCGACGAGTCGAGCCACTCGCCTCGTTTGCCCACACGATCGCCCCACGCGCGTTTGCGCGCCAGGATCCAGTCGACCAGCACGGCGTTTTCGCGGGCGTCGCCGGGCTCAGTCACACGTACCGCAAGCTGGCCTTCCTTCGACAAGCGGCGTTCGAGCGCACCCGGTTTTTTCCCGCTCATCGTGCCCAGCGTCTTGCAAAACGCGTCCCATTCGGTCTCGTCGCGGAGCTTTGCAAATGCGGCAACGGTGCGTGCGGCAATCATCACATGGCGTTCGCGTGAGGCGACAGCGTGCAGGTCGGAGCCTTCGTCCACATAGGGCAATTTAATGAAGTCGGCACCGCAGCGCGTGAGCGCTGTACGCCACGCGCCGGCAATCAGAGCGGAGGAGTTGGGGCTATCGGCCATGAGCACCCTCGTGTAGTCCCCGGCTTCAGGACTGAGCGGGCAGAGATAAGTCCATAGCAGCCGCCGGTAGGTCACGAGCGGCCAGACCATTGCCACACGCCCGTTCTCACGATGCACGATGCAGCAGAGCCGTCTGCCGCGCGGCTTGGCGACATGTTGCCAGGCGAGCCAGCACACGCTGAAAGACTGGCCGTACTGACCGTGCGCGCGTGACCAGAGATCGTCCCATTCGTGCTCTAAAGCTCGCAAGTCGTCTTCGTTGCTCACGATCTCAAACTGACAATCTGCCTGGTTCATGGTGTCTCGGGTAAATAAAGGCCGCTGTCCGCTCTTGCCCGCCGGCGGGTGCGGCCGGTCTGACAAGAAGTCGGAAGTCAAACGATGGGTAGGGCGGGAACTGATACGGATCCATGGTGCCGGTTGTCGGCGCCGCGCGATGTTCGACAGCACACAATCGTATGAGGAAACAGGTGGGCGGCTGTACGACGCCGGTATGACCGCCGCATGACGGCAAAACTTAGTTCAGGAATTTCAAAACTAATTGTTTTGTTTTCAGGATTTTTTGCCGCCCGGGCTGTATGCGACATTGTTTTCACAAGAACGGCGCGGTGCCGGTCCCATGATCCAAACTCTGCCAATGCAACTGGACATCTTTCGTTCGCTCTGGGGCCATCGAGGCGACCGGCGCAGTACTTTCAGTGAAGTCCGCGAGGCGGGTCTGGCCGGTATCGAGGCACGCCTGCCGCCGACAGCGGACGAACGTGCCGCGCTGGCGCGGGAGCTGAAGGAACACGAACTCGACTACATCGCCATTGTCTTCACCGACAACGCGGTATTGCCCGACCAGCGTGCAACGCCTGCTCAACACCTGGAAGACCTGGATCGCAAGCTCGGGACCGCTGCGCAGTTATCTCCGCGCTTTATCAACGTGCTGGCGGGCAACGACCGCTGGCCGCTCGCGCAGCAGGCCGAGTTCTTCGGCAGCGCGCTTGAGCTGGCCAAAAAACATGAGCAGTTTTGCAGTTTCGAAACGCATAGAGCGCGTTCCCTGTATAGCCCGTGGGTCACGCTCGACCTGATCCGGCAGGTGCCAGGCTTGCGCTTCACCAGCGACATCAGTCATTGGGTGGTCGTATGCGAACGTCTGCTGGATGACGCCGAGGACGACCTCACGCCGTTCATTGAGCGTGTGCATCACATCCAGGCACGTGTGGGTTATGACCAGGGGCCGCAGGTGCCGCATCCCGCTGCCGCCGAATATTCGTTACCGCTCGCTTTTCACCAGGACCACTGGGCAGCCGTCTGGCGCTCGCAAGCGGCGCGCGGCTACCAGACCACGACCCTCACACCCGAGTTCGGACGGGACGGCTACCTGCATCACCTGCCGTTCACCGATGTTCCGGTCGCCGATCTGTCCCAGCTCAATGAGTGGATGGTGCACGCCGAGCGCAAGCATTTCAGTCAGATCAATTTCAGTCAGATCACGGACCCGCACTGACCCCCAGGAGCCAAACGCGATGCAAGCGAACCACGCCGGCGAAGCTGCGCCGGATAAAAATTTCACATCGATTCCAGTGATCGACATCTCCGGCCTGTTCAGCGGCAAGCTGGCGGATCGCCAGGCTGTCGCCGACGAACTCGGGCAAGCCGCCCGTCATGTCGGGTTCCTTTATATCTCCGGTCACGGTATAGAACCTGCGGTGATCGACGGCCTGAGGCAGGCGGCCAAGGATTATTTCAGGCAGCCGCTCGAGAAGAAGATGGAGCACTACATAGGCGCGTCGGACACCCACAAGGGGTTCGTGCCCGAGGGCGAAGAGGTCTATGCGAAAGGCAAGCCCGACCATAAGGAGGCGTTCGACGTCGGCTTCGAAGTTCCCGCCGACGATCCCCTGGTTCTCGCCGGGACCCCGTTGCTGGGACCGAATCACTGGCCCGCGCTCGACGGTTTCAAACCGGCTGTGCAGCGCTACTACCAGCAGGTGTTCGCGCTTGGGCGGGTGTTGTTCCATGGTTTCGCATTGGCCCTTGGGCTGCCTGAAGATCATTTCGATGCGCTGGTCACGCGGCCGCCCTCGAAGCTGCGCCTGATTCATTATCCGTTCGACGGTGCGGCGCAGGATGCGCCCGGCATTGGCGCGCATACCGACTACGAGTGCTTCACGATCCTGCAAGCCGACGCGCCCGGCCTCGAGGTGATGAACGGCCTGGGCGAATGGATCGATACACCGCCGCTGCCGGGGACGTTCGTGGTGAACATCGGCGACATGCTGGAAGTGATGACCTCCGGCGCGTTTGTTGCCACCGCTCACCGCGTGCGGACCGTGCGCGAGGAGCGCTACTCGTTCCCGCTGTTCTACGCATGTGATTACCACACGCTCATCAAGCCGCTGCCGGCCTTTGCGAAGGAGGGCGACGAGTACGAAGAGATCGCGATTGGCGAACACATGTACGGGCAAGCGCTGCAAACCTACACCTACTTGCGCCAGCGGGTGGCGCAAGGACGTGCGACGCTGCCCTCGCGTGCGCGCAAGCCATCAAGCTTCGGACACCTGAAAAAGGCCGGGCAGCCAGGCTGATCGCCGCCCGGGCAACTGAGTACGTTCATCAACACCACCCCTTCTTCAAGCGGAGTCACACGATGATTTTCAAGCCCGACACCAAGCGCTTCCTGATCGCGGCCGCGACTGCCGCCCTTGCCGGCGCATGTGCCATTAGCAGTGCCTTTGCACAGACGCCGGCTAACGCCGTTACGCTGACGCCCGGCCAGTTCAAGGTTGGCATGGAGATCACCTATCCGCCGTTCGAATCCTACGACGGCGACAAGGTGGTGGGCTCCGATCCCGATTTTTCACGGGCGCTTGCCAAGCAAATCGGCGCGAGCGCGAGCTTCGTCGACACCCGTTTTTCCGGTCTTATCCTCGGCTTGAACGCACGTCATTACGACGCGGTCATTTCCGGCATGTACGTCACGCCCGAGCGTGTCGCACAGGCCAAGGCGATTCCATACGCGCAAACCTCGGCCGCCATCATGGTCACCGCGAGCAGCACGGTCAAACCCAAGACGCCTGAGGAATTGTGCGGACTGCACGTGGGCCTCGAGCAGGGCACGACATGGGTAGCGCAACTGCAGGCGTTGTCGAAGGACTATTGCAAGGCGAACGGCAAGGGCGAGATCACGGTCAGCGAGTATCCGTCGGCGCCGGAGGTATTGCAGGCGCTGCTCTCGAATAACGTGCAAGCGCAGATGGAAATTGCCGGAGCGGCTCATGCACTGGCTGCCAAGTCGTCGGGGCGCGTGGTGGTGGTGCAGTCGCCGCAACTGATCTATCCGCAGACACTGGGTATCTATGTGAGGAAGGATGACACGGCGCTCTACGACACGCTTACGAAAGCATTCGACGCATTGAAGAAAAACGGCGAGTACGATGCGATGCTCAAGAAATACAACCTGTCCATGCCGCCCGCCAAGTCGTCCTGACTTGTCTTCAGTCGTCACGATTCCTGGCGGCACCTGATCCGCGCACCGCGTTTAGCGAGAGGCACTCATGCACTACGATTTCCCCTACCTGCTGTCGCTATTTGCGTTGCCGGCCTTCTGGCAGGCGTGCGTGACCGTGGTGGAACTCAGCGCGCTTTCGTGGCTGACAGGCCTGGTGCTGGGCTTCCTGCTGGCGTCGGCGAAACTGTCCGGTTCGCGCTGGCTTGCCATGCCGGCTGCCGTTTACATCTGGTTTTTTCGAAGCGTCCCGCTGCTGGTCCTGGTTGTGTTCGTCTATAACTTGCCGCAGCTTTTTCCCGCTAGCGGCGTTGCGTTGTCGCATCCGTTCTTCTCCGGTTTTGTCGCATTGGCGCTTACGGAAACCGCTTATATGGCGGAGATTCATCGCGGCGGATTATTGTCCGTAGCTAAAGGACAGCATGAGGCGGGTGCGGCGCTGGGGATCCGGCCGTTCGGTTTGCAACGGCTGATCGTGATTCCCCAGGCGCTTCGCATTGCGTTGCCGACGCTTATCAGCGAGTTCATTACCTGCGTGAAACTGACGTCGCTGATCTCGGTGATATCGCTGAGCGAGTTGTTGCTGGTCGGGCAACGGCTCTATTCGCAGAACTTCCTGGTGATGGAAACCCTGTCGGCCATCGCTATTTATTATGTGCTGATCGTCACCGTCTTCGGCTGGTTGCTGCAGTATGTCGAGCGTCGCCTTGATCTTACGAAGCGCAAGCCTGAAACGCTCGCGGCGGAGCAAATAGCGGCGCTGCGCACGCGGCTTGTGCCGGTCGCGCCGCCTGACGCCGGGCCGGACGGCAAGGGTGCGCCGCATGCGTTGTTGCTGAAGAACCTGCATAAGCGCTACGGCGAACATGAGGTGCTCAAGGGTGTTGACCTTGAGGTCAGGGCGGGCGAAGTCATTGCGGTGATTGGACCATCCGGTTCGGGGAAGACTTCGCTGATTCGCACGATCAACGCGCTCGAGCCTATTGATGAGGGCGAGATCATCCTGTTCGGCAAGACCTTCATTTCCGCTGCCGACAAACCTGACATCCGGCGTGTGCGCAATGGTGTGCGGCACATCGGCATGGTGTTCCAGAGCTTCAATTTATTTCCGCACCGGACCATCCTGGAGAACGTGACGCTCGCGCCGCATTATCACGGCCGTGGCAAGCGCGCGGATGTGACTGCGCGGTCGCTGGCATTGCTCGACAAGGTGGGTCTGCTTGCGCATGCGTACAAGTATCCGCATCAGCTTTCCGGCGGGCAGCAGCAGCGCGTGGCAATTGCGCGGGCTCTGGCGATGGACCCGGCCATCATGCTGTTTGACGAGCCCACGTCCGCGCTTGATCCGGAGCTTGTCGGCGACGTGCTCAATGTGATTGGAGAACTTGCGAAAGAAGGGATGACGATGATTATCGTCACGCACGAGATGGATTTTGCGATGTCGATTTCAGACCGGATTGTTTTTATGGAGAACGGCGTAATCGAACTCGATGCCGCACCCGATGCGATCAGGCAGCAGGATGGCGCGGAACGCGTGCGGCGGTTTATTGGCGTAACAAGGGAAGGGGAACGGTCGCACGTGGACCAGGGCGTGTCGGTTGTGCTGGGGTCTTAGACAGTGCAATTTTCGCTCGCGCCGGTGGACGGGGTGGGGGTTTGGGTGGTTTTGGGGTTAGTGGTCTGCGAGAGTGAGATATTCTCTTTATCACTATTAGCCACTGTGCGTGGCGGCAAATAGTGATAAAGAGAAAATCCGACTCAGGCAGACCGCTAAGGTCAAAAGCAGCAACCCGGCATTGACTCAGACCGCTAACCCTGGAACCCACCACCCCGGCACCAACCCCGACCGCTAACCCTGGAACCTAGCACCCCGGCACTGACTCCGACCACTAACCCCAGAACCTACCGCCTCGACCCCTGACCCCCACCCCCACCCCCCCAATCCTGACCTCCTTCAGCGCCCAAGATGCCCCTTCAACGTGTCGCGGAATTTCTGGATCAAAGGTTCCTTCGAACGCCCCCGCCTGATGATCAATGCAAACGGCGCCTGATAGCCGAACCCTGCCGGCGCGAGAGCACGCAAACGCCCGTTGTCAATCCAGGCCTGCGCGTAATGCTCCGGGAGGAAACCAATGAACGCACCGGACAGGATCAGGATCAATTGTCCTTCCATGCTGTCCACCGTCGCTTCGCTCCGCTTGAACCCATGCCGCGCCAGCTCAGTCTGACTCCAGTACGCGCGCCCGACCATCCGCTGCTGGCTGATCGTTTCCAGCGGGATATGACGCTCATTAAAGAGCGGATGGCTGTCGCTGCAATACAACCAGTGCTGCTCGCGATAAAGCGAATGGTAAATCAGCCCGTTCATGCGCAATTGAAACGCGCCGATTGCCAGGTCAAGGCGATTGCCCAGCACGCTAAGCTGCAATTCATAAGGACTTTGCACATGCAAATGCAGATGCAGCGCCGGATGCTCACGCGTAAATGCGCCAATGATCTCGGAGAGCGGCAACGCTTTATCGCTGACTGTGGAATCCAGCACGCCAAGCTTGATATTGCCGCGCAATTCTCCGCGCAGCCCCGCGGCGTAGCGCTCGAAACCGTCCACCTCGCCAAGCAGCCGCAAGGCTTCCTGATGGAATTCCTCTCCCTTTGGCGTCAGACTGAAACCGCCGCGTCCGCGATGACACAGCACCACGCCCACCAGGGACTCCAACTGGCTCATGTAGGTGCTGATGGCAGACGTGGACAAGTTGAGTTCCTGCTGCGCTGCGGCAAAACCCTGGTGTCGGATCACGCAGGTAAAAATGCGCAGCAGGCGTGCTTCAGGCAAAACAGTGGCCACATCGGACTCCATCGAATACGGTAAATGCCGGCAAGCGAACAGCCGGTGCCCAAGGGCAGCGAAGCAATGACCCCGGCCCGGACGTGCCGATACTTTAGAAATAACTGAACTAAATATTTCGCACCAGCACTTTGTCGGTGCGCCGGTGAGCGCCAGAATTCAATCCAGACAGTTCGACGAATGAATGTGAGGAAGTGCCATGGAAAAGATCTTTCATCAGCCGCTTGGCGGTAATGAAATGCCGCGCTTTGGCGGCATTGCCACAATGATGCGCTTGCCGCATCTCACCTCGGCTGCGGGCCTGGACGCTGCATTCATCGGCGTGCCGCTGGACATAGGCGCGTCGCTGCGTGCCGGTACCCGGTTCGGCCCGCGCGGCATTCGCGCCGAGTCCGTCATGATCCGGCCTTACAACATGGCGACCGGCGCCGCTCCATTCGACTCGCTTTCAGTGGCCGATATTGGCGACGTGCCCATCAATACCTTCAATCTGCTGGACGCGGTGCGCATTATCGAAGAATGGTATGACCGCATCCTCGAGCATGACGTGATGCCGCTGACCCTGGGCGGCGATCACACCATCACACTGCCCATCCTGCGCGCGTTGCATCGCAAGCATGGCAAGATCGGCCTCGTGCATGTGGACGCGCACGCCGACGTCAACGACCACATGTTCGGCGAGAAAATCGCCCACGGCACGACCTTCCGGCGCGCGGTGGAGGAGGGCCTGCTCGATTGCGAGCGTGTGGTGCAAATCGGCTTGCGCGCGCAGGGTTATACCGCCGACGACTTCAACTGGAGCCGCCGGCAAGGCTTTCGCGTGGTGCAGGCGGAGGAGTGCTGGCACAAGTCGCTCGAGCCCCTGATGGCCGAAGTGCGGGCCAAGGTGGCGGGCGGGCCGGTGTACCTGAGCTTTGACATCGACGGTATTGATCCGGCGTGGGCGCCGGGCACCGGCACGCCCGAGATTGGCGGGTTGACGACCATCCAGGGCATCGAGATCATCCGTGGTTGCCATGGGCTGGACCTGATCGGCGGCGATCTGGTTGAAGTGTCGCCACCCTACGATACGAGCGGAAACACCTCGCTGCTAGGCGCGAACCTGCTTTATGAAATGCTGTGCGTGCTGCCCGGCGTGAAGCGTCGATAAGCATCGTTAAACGTCGATAAGCGTCGATAAGGCGCCAGGCCCCCTATCAAGTTCCAAGCCGCGTCATCAGGAGGAAGAAGCACATCATGGAAACGACAACTACGCCGATCCCGGCCGCCGAACAAAAGGTCCGCGAGGATCTGGCGGCGCTGTATCGGCTGATGGCGCATTTCCGCATGACGGACATGATCGACACGCACATCACCGCGCGTTTGCCGGGCGCGAAACCCGCGTTCCTGATCAACCGGTACGGCGTGTTGTTCCATGAGATGCGCGCCTCGGACCTGGTGAAGATCGACTACGAAGGCAAGGTGATCGACGAGCGTGCGCGCGACACGCCCGAACTCTTTATTGTGAATGAGGCCGGCTTTACGATTCATTCGGCGGTCCACATGGCGCGCGAGGACATTGCGTTTGTCATCCATACGCATACGGCTGCGGGGACCGCGGTGTCGGCGCAAGAGCAGGGGCTTTTGCCTATCAGCCAGCATGCGCTGAAGTTCTACGGCAAGCTGGGTTACCACGACTATGAAGGCATTGCGCTCGACCTGGGCGAACGCGCGCGCCTGGTTGCCGATCTCGGCCCGCACAAGGCGATGATCCTGCGCAATCACGGCCTGCTCGCGGGCGGTGCGACCGCCGCGCACGCGTTCCACGAGATCTACTTCCTGGAGCGCGCTTGCCAGGCGCAGGTTCAGGCGCTGGCCGGCGGCGCGCAACTGCGGATACCGCCGGCGCATGTCCGCGAACTCACCTCGCGGCAGTTCGACTCCGAAGGTGCGGACGCCATCATCGAACTGGCATGGCAAGCGGCGCTGCGCCTGATAGCCGACAACCTTCCCGACTACCGGTCCTGATCCGCACGACCACACGACCGGCTGCACGACGAAGAGTGTCGTGCGCCGGTATCCCTCGATCGCCTGTCGCGTCAAGCGTCACTCCTCAAGCCACTCATGACCAAGCTCGTTCTCATCAGTCGCGACTACGACATGTCCGCGCTTGCGCCCTCGATTGTTGCCGCGGCGCCCGAACTGCAAGTCCATTCGTTCGGCTCGCCCGATGCCGGCGATGCGCAGGTCGCCGTGTGCTGGAATCCGCCGGCGGGCGCGTTGCGCTCGCTGCCCAATCTCCGGCTGATGCATGGCATTGCCGCGGGTGTCGACAACATCTTGCGCGATCCCCATCTGCCGGCCGTACCGTTATGCCGCGTGGTCGATCCGTATCAGGCACGCGCCATGAGCGAATTTGTCATGTGGGGTGCGTTGCATTTTCATCGGCAGTTCGATCAGGTGCTCGCGAATCAGCAGCGTGGAGTATGGCGGGTGCCGGCGCAAACACTCGCCGGCGATTGCACGATCGGCGTGATGGGCCTGGATGAAATCGGCGCGCGGGTTGCCATCGATCTGATGCGAGCGGGTTTTACGGTGAAGGGCTGGGCGCGCAGTACAAGGGCGCTGCCGGGTATCCAGTCATTCAGCGGCCGGGACGCGCTGCCGGCGTTCCTGTCGGGGGTCGATATCCTCGTGTGCCTGTTGCCGCTGACCAGCGAGACACGCGGTCTGTTGAACGCGGAGGTGCTGAGGCAATTGAACCCGGGCGCGAAACTGATCCACGTAGGACGGGGCGAACATCTGGTGATGGACGCATTGCTCGCGGCATTGTCAGACGGACATCTGGGCGGTGCGATCGTCGATGTTTTTCCCAACGAGCCCCTGCCGCCCGATGATCCGCTCTGGTGTCATCCGAAGCTCATCGTCACGCCGCATATGGCGGCGATCGCGAGCCTCGAAACCATTGGCTTGCAGATCGCCGAGAACGTGCGGCGCCTGATGCGTGGCGAGCCGCTGAACAATCAGGTGGACGTGGGGCAGCGGTAGCGAAGGTCTAAAACGGTAAAGCCCGTTGCATATGACGACCGCTTTGGACAAGCGGCGCCACCATGCCCCGCTTTATCGTTCACTTCCACAGCGCACAACGCGATATGGCCTTGGAGCCGAACGCCTGCTCGCCCGGTATGGTCGCGGTGATCGTGTAGAAATCCCACGGCTCTTTGGACTCCGAGGGTGTCTTCACCTGCATCAGGTACATGTCGTGGATCATGGTGCCGTCGGGCCGGATATATCCCTTGGCGTACATGTCGTCGATCTTCATTTTGTGCAGTTGCTCCATCACCATCGTGCTGTCGGTCGAGCCCGCCGCCTGTACCGCCTTCAGGTAGGTGGTCGCGGCCGAATAGTCGGCGGCCTGCAGGCTGGTTGGCATCTTCTTCATCTTGGCGAAGTAGCGTTGCGCCCATTTGCGCGTTTCGGCATCTTTGTTCCAGTACCAGCTATCGGTCGCGAGCAGACCTTGGGCGGTCTCGAGTCCGATGCTATGGATATCGGTGAGGAAAATCAGCAAGGCGGCAATTTTCATTGACTTGTTCAGGCCGAATTCCTTCGCGGCCTTGATCGAATTGATCGTGTCGCCACCCGCGTTTGCCAGCCCCAGGACCTGTGCCTTCGACGCTTGCGCCTGCAACAGGAACGACGAGAAGTCCGATGCCGATAACGGATGCCGCACTGCGCCCAGCACCTGCCCGCCATTCGCCTTGACGACCTCCGACGTGTTCTTTTCCAGCGCCTTGCCGAACGCATAGTCGGCGGTGAGGAAGTACCAGGTCTTGCCGCCTTGCTTCGTCACGGCCTGACCGGTGCCGTTGGCGAGCGCTACCGTATCGTAGGCGTAATGGACCGTGTAGGGCGTGCATTGCTCGTTGGTCAGCGCGTCGACACCCGCGCCTACGTTGATGTACGGAATCTTCTTTTCGGCGGCAATCTGGTTGGTCGCAAGCGCGGTGGCTGAATTCGTGCCGCCGATGATCCCGTTGACGCCGTCGCGGTCGATCCACTCGCGCGCCTTTGATGCCGCAATGTCCGCCTTGTTCTGGTGGTCGCCATACAGCAGTTCGATGGGCTTGCCGTTCACCTTGCCACCGAAGTCGTCGATCGCCATGCGGATGGCTTCGAGACCTCCCTGGCCATCGGAGTCGGAGTAGAGCCCTGAAAGGTCTGTAATGAAGCCGAGCTTGACCGAGTCGGCCGCTGCATATGCCGCGCTCGCGGTGAAGCTCAGGATGGCTGCCGTAACGAGGCCGCACGCAGAGCGTCGGGCGAGTGTGTTGTTCATTCACGTCTCCATCGGTTTTTATGGGCGGTGCAAAGGCCACCGCGTATTGCTGTGTATTCTCGATATTCCTGAAGGGCGGCTCGTGCGAGCAATCCGTCAGGATCGAAAATATCCGCTTGAGAGGAATGAAGTCAAGGCTTACAGCACGACCGTTGCGGCGCTACTCGACGTCGTCGTCTTCCGGTGGAGCAGTTTCATGAGTCATCGCGGCATTTGCCAGCGTTGTGGCTTCCATCGGCGAAGCTTGCTTGCGCTCGCTATAGCGGTCAGTCAGGTAAGACGCACGGTCGCGCACGAGCAAAGTGAACTTGACCAGTTCTTCCATGACATCCACTACGCGGTCGTAATACGCGGAGGGTTTCATGCGGCCGTTGTCATCGAACTCCTTGTAGGCCATTGCCACCGACGACTGGTTCGGAACCGTCACCATCCGCATCCACCGGCCGAGGATGCGCAACGCGTTTACGGCATTGAACGATTGCGACCCGCCGCTCACCTGCATGACCGCAAGCGTGCGGCCCTGCGTTGGCCGCACGCCACCGATTTCCAGCGGAATCCAGTCGATCTGGTTCTTGAATACCGAGGTCAGCGTTCCATGCCGCTCCGGGCTGCACCAGACTTGACCTTCAGACCACGTGGACAACGCGCGCAACTCCGCGACTTTCGGATGATCGGCTGGAACGCTGTCCGTAATCGGCAGACCGTGCGGATCGAAGACTTTCGTCTCGGCGCCGAAGTGGTTAAGGATGCGTTCAGCCTCGAGGGTCAGGAGGCGGCTATATGACGTGGGGCGCAGCGAACCATACAGCAGCAGAATCCGCGGAGGATGTGTTGCAGCGGATTTGGGCGCCAGCTTTTCGACACTCGGAATGTCGCTGTGTGCGTAGCTTATATTTTGTATTCCTGATGACATTAGCGCACCCGGTTGCCTTTGTCATCGATCACCGCTTCGCCGTCTTCCTTGCTGAACGGTCCTTTTTGCGCCTCGGGCAGGATTTCCAGAAGCAGTTCGGACGGCCGGCACAGACGTGAGCCTGCAGGCGTCACCACGAATGGACGATTGATGAGGACAGGGTGCGCCAGCATGGCGTCCAGCAACTGTTCGTCCGTTAGCGTTGCATCGGCAAGGCCGAGTTCCGCGAACACTTTCTCTTTCTCCCTGATGGCTTGCCGGACGCTCAGTCCCGCATCCTTGATCATGCTGGATAGTGTGTCGCGACTGGGCGGCGTCTTGAGGTATTCGACCACTTCCGGTTCAATGCCCGCATTGCGGATCAGCGCCAGGGTGTTACGCGACGTGCCGCAAGCGGGGTTATGGTAAATCGTGACGGCCATGCTAAATGTCTCCATGAATGGTTAAAGAAGGGCGCTGCTTTATCAACACCACTGAGCAACGCCGTTCAGCGTGAGCGTTTCGACACCGCGCTTACCGAACACGTGCCGCCTTCGCAGCAGTTTTCCGTAAGAAAGCCAATGAGCCCGCTCATGGCGTCGAAGTTCGCCGAGTAGAAAATGAAGCGTCCATCCTGGCGAGCGTTGACCAGGCCTGCGTGTGACAGGTCTTTCAAGTGAAACGAGAGACCCGACGGTGAGACGCCGAGTTGCTGGGCAATGTCGCCGGCCGCCAGACCCTCGGGTCCAGCCACAACCAGCGCCCGAAAGATTGCGAGGCGCGACTCATGCGCGAGCGCGCCCAGCGCGCGGACAACCATGTTCGATTTCATGTGGCAAAGCGTACAACAAACGCTTTTACATTTCAATAATTATTGAAATGTAAGCTAAGGCGATGTAAGCATTTGCTCAAGTGACGCCGGTGTTTGCCGTTAAAGGATATGGGCCGGAGAATGCTGTCGGCTTCGGTCGCGTTCGCCAGGCATCGACGCACGCCACCGCTTTGACACTGGTGTGAAATATAAAGGTGAGACGAACATGTTTTCGACGATTAAAGGCCGCCTGGGCATTGCCATGGCGCTTCTGGGTCTGTTGCTGATCGTGATCGGCGGACTGGGGCTTTGGGGAATGAGCCGCGGTAACGACACCACTCGCGGTCTATTCATGAACCAGATGCCTAGCGCTGTCGCGGCCGGCAACGCGGAAATGTTTACTGCCCGTGAGCGGCTCAGCTTCGATCGCGCGGCTTTGCTGGCCGGCAAGCCCGGCGCGGAGACAGCCATTGGAACCGGGGCAACGATGCGCGCGCGTGCCGACAAGGAGTGGGCGACCTACGCCGCGTTGCCCCAGGGTCCGGGTGAACACAAACTGGCTGAGGATTTCGCAGCCAAGCGTCTTGAACTCCAGAAGCTGCTGGACGACGGTTACGCCAATATCAGGGCGAACGACACAGACAAGATCGTCGCCTCAGCGGAAGCCATGCAGGTTGCGTTCAGGCAGTTGTCCACGATTGGCGACGGGCTCCGCAAGTATCAATTCGACTCTGCGAAGAGCGACTATGACAACTCGCAGGAAACGTTCGTCGACTTCCGGATCATCGGTATAGCCTCCATTCTGGTTGGCCTGGCGGCGGCTATTTTCTCCTGGCTGTCGCTGCGTCGTTCGATCGGGCGTCCGCTTGACGAAGCGCTTGCGCAGTTCGACGCAATCGCCGCCGGCGATCTTCGCCGTGAACTGATCGTCACCTCGCGCGACGAGATGGGGCAACTGTTGTCAGGTCTCGCGAAGATGCAGGCGAGCCTCGTCAACACGGTACGTACGGTGCGCTCGGGCAGTGAATCGATCGCCTCGGCGACCAAGCAGATTGCGGCGGGCAATATCGACTTGTCATCGCGTACGGAAGAGCAGGCGTCGGCGTTGCAGCAAACCGCGTCGAGCATGGACGAGCTGACCGGCACCGTGAAGCAGAACGCCGATAACGCGCGGCAAGCCAGTTCGCTGGCGGCCAACGCGTCGGAGATCGCGAACAAGGGCAGCACGGTGGTCTCGCAGGTTGTCGTCACCATGGGCGACATCAACCAGAGTTCGACGAAGATCGCCGACATCATCACGATCATCGAAGGGATTGCGTTCCAGACGAATATCCTTGCGCTGAACGCGGCCGTGGAAGCCGCGCGTGCCGGCGAGCAAGGACGGGGTTTCGCCGTGGTCGCCGCCGAGGTTCGCAGCCTTGCGCAACGCTCGTCGGCGGCAGCGAAGGAGATCAAGGAACTGATCAACACATCGGTGTCACGAGTGCAGACGGGCACGACGCTGGTGGGTGATGCAGGGCGCACGATGAACGAAATCATCGGCGCGGTGCAACGCGTGACCGACATCATGGGCGAGATCGCGGCGGCGTCCGCCGAGCAGAGCAGCGGCATTGAACAAGTGGCCCGCGCGGTCACGCAGATGGACGAAGTGACCCAGCAAAATGCAGCGCTGGTGGAAGAAGCCGCGGCTGCTGCGCAATCGCTCGAGGATCAGGCCGGTGCGTTGAAGGAAGCCGTGGCGGTGTTCCAGTTGGACGAGCGCGGTTTCGATACCAGCAAGACACCGCTGGGCGTGAAACCGGCGCGTGCCGCGGCACATCGTGCGTTGGCGGCGCCGAAGAAACGCGCGATCGTCGACAATTCGAGTTCGAAACCGGGCCCGGTTGCCGTGGCTGCACCGCTCAAGACGCCGGCGCTGACCGGCGCGAAGTCGAAGCAGGTTGCATTGGCCGGAGCCGCTGATTGGGAAGCCTTTTAACTTGGTGGCTTGATTTAGCCGGAGGCCCAGGGAGGCGTTAAATGTTCGCGTCTCCCTGCTGCGTTTTCTGCAGCAATCACGCTCACTCCGCGGGCTCACGGTGCTCAAACAAGCCACGCGGTAGATGCTTACCGCTCTTTGAGCTTTGAAGCATCAAAGCATCGAAACGCAAGGCTGATGCGCGGTCCGTCAACGCCGCTCATTTTCGGTATTCCATGATTGTGCGTGAATTGCGACGCGTAGCTCATCACCATCACACTGCCCGCATGCAGATCCACATTGAGCGTACGGCCCTTGCCCGACTTGGCGCGGAGTGTCATGCGACGGGTTGCGCCCAGCGACAGGATTGCAATAGGCGCTCCCGGCACAAGCCCTTGGGTCTTGTCGTTATGAGGCGCGACGCTGTCGTTGCCATCGCGATACAGATTCAAGCCGACGCTGTTGAATTGCGCGCCGGCAATCATGCGCATTTGGGCGGCCGCCGCTATTAAAGGTTCAGGCAAATCCGGCGCCTCCAGCGAGAAATGCGCCATCAGGCGCGGCACATCCACCTCGCGTTCATACATCAGGCGGCGCTGGTTGCCCCACGCCACGTTGGCAAGCGCCTGTTCGAACCAGGCGTGTGCAGTGGCTTGGCGGACCACGTCGGGCAGGTAACGAATCCCGCTTTCGGCGTCTTCGACAAGCGTGAGCGGGGTGGCATCGAACAGATCGCTTTGAAGCACGGCGACTCCTTTCCTGGCTAATCCGCTGCGAACGGCAGTTCACCCTGAACCGGTTGCGGCTCGGCCACATACGATCCCACCGGCAGCAACGCAGTCACGCGCACGCCGAGCAAACGCAGCCGCCGGTCCAGGGGCACGCGCTTCAGGCATTCCGTGGCGGCGCGGCGGATCTCCGTTGCATCGGCCGTTGGAAACGGGACCGTCAGGTCGCGCGTGACCGTGCTGAAGTCGTTGTAACGCAGCTTGATGCCGACCGTGCGGCCTTCGTACCCCTTGCGCCGCAGGTCGTCGGCCACGCGCGTGCACAGGTCGGTAAACGCCGACGAGAGCTCCCCGCGATCCTGCCGCGGATGCAGGTCGCGCTCAAAGGTGGTTTCGCGGCTCATCGACTTCGGCTCGGAGCTGACAACGACGGGCCGTTCGTCGAAACCCTGTGCCACTTCCACGAGCCATGCGGAGTAAGTCCGGCCAAAGCGGGCCTGCAGTATCTCGAGGTCGGCACGCGCCAGATCGCCAACTGTTTCAATGCCGATAGCCGCCAGTTTTTCAGTCGCCTTCGGGCCGATGCCATTCACCTTGCGCACGGGCAGCGGCCAGATTCGCAGCGGCATGTCGGCGGCGGTGAGGATGGTCAGGCCGTCGGGTTTGTCGAGTTCGGATCCGATCTTCGCCAGCAGCTTGTTCGGTGCGACGCTGATCGAACACGACAGCCCGGTGGCATTGCGCACGGCCTGCTTGATGCGCGCGGCGGTCTCGGCGGGGTCGCCCGGCAGGTCGGTCAGGTCGATGTAGATTTCATCGATACCGCGGTTCTCGATCTGCGTGGTAAAGGTGCCCACGGCCTCCTTGAAGAGGCGCGAGTAGTGCCGGTATGAATCAAAGTCCGTGGGCAGCAGAATGGCGTCCGGTGCGAGCTGCGCGGCTTTCATCATGCCCATGGCGGAAAACACGCCGAGCGCGCGGGCTTCGTAGGTCGAGGTGGTGACAACACCGCGGCCCGCGTAATCGCGCAACCGCTTGAAGCGCCGCGTACCGTCCGCGAGAGTCTCGGGCGTGGCGTTCCTGCCGCCCCCGATCACGATCGGCTGGCCGCGCAGTTCGGGGTAGCGCAGGAGTTCAACGGACGCATAAAACGCGTCCATGTCCAGGTGAGCGATGCGCCGCATGGCTGTCATCGCTGCGCTCCGGCGGGTGAGCGCCTTAACGTGATCGACGCGACCAATGCGCAAGAACCGGATGTGCCGACGTTTCCACTGGGAGCGGGCATGACGAAAATAGCTGTATGGATGTACAGTATTTTACATCAAAAGCAGAATCCGAGCGTTGCGGGCCATGTGACGAAAGCGATGCCCGGACTCGGATAACTATCGCAGCCGGTGACTCACAACGCCGGTATCTTCGCGCGTACGAATTCGACGAAGCGTGTTGCCACCGCGTTCTCGCGGGTCGTCTCCCAGGCCAGCCCGACTTGCCAACGGGCGGCGGCATCGCGCAAGGGCAGGACCCGGGCATCCCGCAACAGGTATTTCGCCCTGGACGGCAGGAATGCAGCGCCGACGCCTGCAGCCACGGCCGCAAGAACGGACTGGATATCATCGGTCTGCTGAATTACCCGGGGCACGAAACCGTGTTCGCTGCACCAGCGGTCTATCTGCGCTGCCAGTCCGGGGCCACTGCTGCGCGCGAGCGCGATCAACCCGGGTTCGTTGAGTTCGTTCAGATTCGACGGAAGCCGCTTCCATCTTGCGTGCTGAGGCACGGCAAGCGCCAATGCCTCGGTGAGCAACGGCAAACACGACAACCCCGTGTCGGCCGGCAGGCGGACGAAGCCCACATCGAGCTTCCCCCCGAGAAGCCGGCGGGTTTGCTCGGCTGAAGAAAGATCATTGAGCGTCACGCTGACGTTTGGATTCAGCCTGCGAAATTGCGCTATCAGTTGCGGCGCCAGGGTCAAGGTCGTGAGTCCGAGACCGACGCGTAAATATCCACGCTTTCCACTGCTGGCTTCGCGCGCCCGCGCGAGCAGTTCGTCCGCATCGCGTAGCAGTGTTTGCGCATCCGCAAGGAAGCCGGCGCCGAATGAAGTCAGTTCGGCGCCATGCCTGCCGCGTTCAAAAAGCCGCCCACCCAATGAGTCTTCCAAGGCCGCGACCTGCTTGCTCAGAGCAGGTTGAGTGACATTGAGCACGTCGGCAGCACGCCCGAAATGGTGGAGTTCAGTCACCGTCAGGAAGGCGCGCAGGAGTTTGAGTTCCATTCCAATGAGTTATTGAATATATCGAATGATTCATTTTACTTATTGAAGGCGGGGCAGTCCAATGGACTCTTCAACAAGCTCTTCAGTCAGGTGGTGAACGACATGTCTTTATCTTCGTTTTCCCCATTCCAGGTTGCGACGGTTCCGCTCATCTCGCTGCGCGGGAATGCGTCGCAGAACGTTGCGAACGTGTCAGCCTGGCTCGGGGAGGCTGCGCGTCAAGAGATATCCCTGGTTGTTTTTCCTGAGGCCAGCCTTGCCGGATACGGCGATACCCTGAACGTTCGTCTGCGCCAGCTTGCCACGCTCGCCGAGCCGCTCGACGGGCGTTCAATCGATGGAGTCGCTAACGCAGTCGAGCGCACCGGCGTTGCCGCGGGCGTCGGATTCATCGAGCAGGCGCCGGACGGCAGTTTGTTCAACAGCTATGTGGTTTGCATGCCGGGAGGTGTACGTTGTTGTCATCGCAAACGGCAGGCGGTTGAACATCCGGGTATTGAGCGCGGCGAGCAGTACACCGTCGTGGATACGAAGTGGGGTGTTCGTATCGGCATACTGATTGGCGCTGACAATTATCTGATCGAGAATGTTCGCATGACGGCCATGATGGGCGCGACGTTATTGGTTGCGCCGCATCGGACGTATGGATCGGACGGGCGTGGAGAGCCTTCGTTACAGAGGCTTTCTCCAGTGCAGCGATCTCGCGCGCATGCCGCAGAGAGCGTGGGAACAACGGACTGGCTGCGGCGGTCGTTGACCGCGCGAGCGTCTGACAATGGAATGTTCGTAGTCTTTAGCAATGGCTCGGACACCGGCAGCCATCAGAACGGCATGATCATCGATCCGGGCGGGCGAGTGCTGGCCGAGCACGGCTCCTCATCAAGCCCCATGGTTTCCGCAAGCCTGGATCCCGGCCTGATAGCGGGAAGCGTCGGCCAGCAATGCCTGGCTGCCCGCCGCTCTGATAGTGGAGGGCAGCCCAACCGCTCGATGCCGCCATACGGTAACGCGTTTGCGGAACGCAGCAAGACCGCATCAAAAGGTGCGATTGCACTGAGCTTCGCTCAGGTCAGCCGCAGCCGCCAGCCTTAGCGTTCCACGCGATCAATGTTCCCCGTGGGCTTCGCCGATCGCATCCAGTTCAGCGAGCACCGCGTCCGGCAAAGTCAAATCTGCCGCCTGCAAGTTTTCCCGCAGATGCGTGAGCGACGACGTGCCCGGGATCAGCAGAATGTTGGGCGCACGATGCAGCAGCCAGGCGAGCGCCACCTGCATGGGTGTCGCGCCGATCGTTTGAGCGACCGTTGACAGCACGGACGATTGAATCGGCGTGAACCCGCCAAGCGGGAAGAACGGCACGTACGCAATGCCCTGACTCGCCAGGTCGTCGATCAGCGTGTCGTCTTCCCGATGAACCAGGTTGTAATGGTTTTGAACGCAGACAATCTCCACGATGCCCTGCGCCTCGGCGATCTGGGCTGCGGTCACGTTACTCAGTCCGATGTGGCGCACAAGTCCCTCGCGCTGAAGTCCGGCAAGCGCCGTGACCTGCTTTTCAATCGATCCTTCCGCAGGGGCGTGGATGTTCCCCATGATCCGCACGTTGACCACGTCGAGCACGTCCAGGCCGAGATTGCGCAGGTTGTCGTGGACGCCACGCCTGAGGTCTTCCGGTTCCATCGCCGGCAGCCATGAGGCGTCTTCACCCCGGACGGCGCCCAGCTTGGTGACGATCACAAGGTCGTCCCGGTACGGATGAAGCGCTTCGCGAATGATCTGGTTGGTGATGTGCGGCCCGTAGAAATCGCTTGTATCGATGTGATCGACACCCGACTCCACCGCTTCGCGCAGAACGGCGACCGCCGCATCATGATCCTTCGGCGGCCCGAATACGCCGGGTCCGGCCAGTTGCATGGCGCCGTAGCCCAGACGATGCACCGGGCGGTGACCAAGCGGAAATGTGTTGATGGTTGACTTCGACATGACACTCTCCTCGATGAACGTGGCGCCAGTATGGAGACGATTGCGCTGTTCGATAATCCGGTCTAAATTGCACGGGTTGTTAAAAAAAGTGAACAGTGACCATGGAACTGAATGATCTGGCCGCGTTTGTTTCGGTCGCTCGCGCCGGCGGTTTTCGCGACGCCGCCCGGATCAGCGGCGTCTCCGCGTCGAGTCTCAGCATTGCCGTGCGCCGCCTGGAGGCGAAGCTCGGCCTGCGCTTGCTTAACCGGACCACGCGCAGCGTGGCACCGACCGAACCGGGTTCGCGTCTCATCGAAAAGCTGACGCCGTTGTTCGGCGAGATGGAAGCTGCGTTGGATGTCCTGAATGGTTTCAGGGACACGCCAAGCGGCACGCTGAAACTCAACGTGCCGTCGAGCGCTGCGCGGATCGTGCTGCCCGGGGTCATCGCGCCGTTCCTGAAAGCGTACCCCGACATTCGCGTGGAAGTCGTGGTCGAGGATGGTTTCGTCGATGTGCTGTCGATCGGCTGCGACGCCGGCATTCGTTATGACGAAAGGCTCGAGCAGGACATGATCGCCATCCCGATCGGGCCGCGTGTGCAGCGTTTCGCGACTGCTGCGGCACCGGGCTATCTTGATACGCACGGCAGACCCGAGCACCCTCGCGAACTGCTTTCTCACGCATGTTTGCGTGGTCAGTTTTCCGGCGGCGCGAAGCCTACGTGGGATTTCGAGCGGGATGGGGAGGCGGTACGGCTGGACCCCACGGGGCCGCTGCTGGTCAGGCCCGGCGCGGCAATGGACCTTGCAATCAGCATGGCCGTGGAGGGTGTCGGCGTGATTCACCTGTTTGAGGGAATGCTGCGCCCGCACCTCGACAGCGGCGCGCTGGAGCCGATCCTGGAACCCTGGTGGCCGCGCTTTTCCGGCCCCTTTCTCTACTATCCGGGGCGCCGCCACCTGCCCGCACCGTTGCGCGTCTTCATCGATTTCGTGAAGGCGGCGAATTCATCCATTCCGCCGGCTCTTTGATCTACGCGTCGCCTTGCGTTCGCGGCACGATCGAACTCAGCCAATCCGAGAGCGCGACGAACGGTTCGTCGTGGGCGATTTCATCGGGTGCGACGAGGTAATAACCTGACGTGCCCGACATCGGTTTATCCAGCGGCACGACCAGCCGGCCAGACGACAATTCGTCCGCGAGCAAGATCTCCGGCAGCAACGCGACACCCAAACCTGCCTGAGCCGCGCTGGTGAGCATGGTGAACAACTCATAGCGCGCGCCGCGTACCGCGCGCACATCGTGCTCCAGCCCGTTCAGGCGAAACCAGGTGCGCCAGGCGTCGGGCCGTGTCGATAAATGCAGCAGCGGCAAGTCGGCGAGCTGCTCAAGCGACACAGAAGAACCGGACGCATTCCCGGCGAGCAGGGACGGACTGCAGACCGGCACGACCTTGCCCTCGCGAAACAGCAGCTTCCCCTGCGTGCCGGGCCAGACCGAATCGCCGAAATACAGCGCGGCGTCGAAGGGCGAATCGCTGAACAGGAAAGGCTCGGTGCGTATCGACAGATTCACGGTGATATCCGGCCGCAGCGCACGAAATTGCGGCAGGCGCGGGATCAGCCATTGGCTGGCGAGCGTTGGCACGACCGCTATTTCCAGAATCCGTCCCACGCCGCGCTGCGCCATCAATTCGAGGGTGTCGCGCTCGATCCGGTCGAGATTCTTGCGCACGAGCGCCGCGTAATGGCGGCCGTGCGTGGTCAGCACAATGCGCTTCTTGATGCGCAGGAACAAAGCGACGCCCAGGCGGCTTTCCAGTCCCGCGACCTGGCGGCACACCGCGCTTTGCGTGAGCGCCAGTTCATTGGCGGCGCGGGTGAAGCTCTCGTGACGCGCGGCGGCCTCGAAGATCTGCAGGGCAACCAGGTTGGGAATGCCTTTTCTCATGTTCGCCTTGTGCCAATTACGCTATAAAAACCCCGGGCCGGAAGCTGTTTTCAGCCGACTTGGTTCAGTTTCAGAATGAAGTGGTGAGTTTATATCAATTGTGCAGCTTTTCGACACACCCCAGAATCGCTTTCCATTGAAGCGCCGAACCGGGCCCTGGGCTCGCACCACGCTGGATCAGCCGGAAAACAACCAATGAACTCGAATCTAGCCGCACTGCTCGCCACAGCTCTTCCGGAATCAGATGTCACCGGGTTGTTGCAATTAATGAACTTGCCCTCCGTGCTCGCCGGCGTGACGCCCGGTACGGTCACCCGCGCCGAACTGGCGCAGGCGATGAACATGGCCTTGTTCTCCGGTCTGCTCGAGCGCGTGCCGACGGGCCGCGCTTATACCGATGACCTTCAACACACGCAAACCCGCGTTCAGTTCGACCACGGCGCGCTGCGCACCGTGCGCTGGACCGAATCCGGCGCGTTGCCGCCGGGCGAAGCCGCGTTCACGCGCATCCTGAAGCCGCTGGGTTTCGTGCTGAACGGCACGTATCCGCTCGATCGGATCAAGATGACGGGGCGCTCCTACATGCACCTCGATGCCCCCGATGAAATCGCGCAGTACTTCGTGAGCGAATTGCATCCCGAGCGCTTCAGCCCCGAGTTCCAGCAAGCGGTAACGAACGTGATCGGCCGGAGTGTCGATCCGCTCACGCCGCAAGCGGTTGCGTCGCTGGCGGAACTGGAGCGCGACCGCTCGTTGCCGCTGGCGGCCGCCCTCGACCTGTTGCCGGTGCTCGTGCGTTGTTTCGAGCGCCAACACCCCGTGCCGCGCCTGACGGACTATGAAACGCTGCGCGCCGAGTCGGCGGAAATGGCGTGGATCGCAACCGAAGGCAACGCGTTCAATCATGCGACCGACCGCGTGGACGATGTCTTCGCCGTCGCCGATGCCCAACGCGCGCTCGGCCGTCCGATCAAGGACAGCGTTGAAATCTCGAAGTCGGGCCGGGTGCGCCAGACGGCGTTTCGCGCCGACCCCGTGCGCCGCGAGTTCATTGGCGCCGATGGCGCGCGGATCGAACGCGACGTGCCGGGCTCGTTCTACGAGTTCATCAGCCGCGACGCGGTCATGGATGAAGCCACGGGCCGCGGCAAACTTGATCTGGGTTTCGATGCCGGCAACGCCACGGGCATCTTCAAGATGACGGCGGCCGCGTGAACTCCTCTGACCTCTACGATTTCACGGAACCGTTCAAGGCGCCGCAAGGCTCCGCGATCCGTGAGCTTTTCAAGTACCTCAGCCGGCCCGGCATGATTTCGTTTGCGGGCGGATATCCGTCGAAGGATCTGTTCGACCGGGCGGGGATTGGTCAGGCTTTGGAAGACGCCTATTCGTCCGATCCGGTCGCGTGCCTGCAATACGGCGACACGGCCGGTTCACCCGCGCTGCGCCGGCAGATCCTGCGTTTGATGAACGATCGCGGCGTGACGCGCGACGTGGACGACGTGATCGTGACAACGGGCTCGCAGCAGGGTCTCGACCTGCTGATCAAGATCCTGGTCGCGCCGGGTGACACGGTGCTGATCGAAGAGCCGGCTTATCCGGCCGCGATCCAGGCGCTGCGGCTCGCGGGCGCGGACCTGATCCCGGTGCGTACTGACGCACAGGGTATCGACGTGGATGCGCTCGCCGCCCAACTCGAAGCGCTCGATCCGTCCCGGCGGCCAAAGCTGCTCTACACGGTGCCGACCTTCGCGAACCCGACCGGCGCGACTTTGCCAGCGGCGCGTCGCGAAGCGCTTGCGCGGCTTGCGATGCGGTTTCGTTTCGTGCTGGTCGAAGACGACCCGTACGGCGAACTGCGTTTCTCGGGCGAGCCGGTGAAACCCATTACCGCATTCGCCGATGCCATTCCGGGTGCAAGCGACTGGCTCGTGTATTTCGGCAGTCTTTCGAAGATCGTGGCGCCGGGCTTGCGCATCGGCTGGGCGATTGCGCCGCCCGCCATCACACGCCGCATGCTCGTCGCCAAACAGACCAGCGATCTCTGCACCTCGCCGCTCGCGCAGGAAACGGCGCGCCATTATCTGGAGCGCGGGCGTCTCGCGGAACACATGCAGACGATTGCGCTGGCTTATCGCAAGCGTTGCGAGGCGTTGTCGAGCGCGTTGCGCCAGTTTGTTCCCGACGAGATTGACTATGTGATGCCCGAGGGCGGCATGTTCATCTGGGCGAGACTGACGGGTGGCCGGCAGTCTGCCGCGCTGCTCAAGCGCGCGATCGAACAGAACGTGATCTACGTTCCCGGACCGGCGTTCTATGTGCGCGATCCGGACGAATCGAGCATGCGGCTTTCATTTGCCGCCGCACCGGGCGAGGCCGAAGTGTTCGAAGGCGTGCGGCGGCTCAAGCTCGCGCTGGCGAACCGCTAGACCGGGCGCAGACGCGCGGGCAAGCCACCGTATTGGCTCGCCAGATGCGGTGAAACGCGTTCTAATCGCGTAACCTGAACGCTGATGATGGCTTGGGCTTGGACTAGTTGGTTCCTCCAGTGCACCAAGTCGTGCTGATTAATCAATTGCAGCGGTTTTTTAAAGCCCTGAAACTCTGTTCCGGCGAATGTAAGCATTCAAGCGCTGGAGCGGGTTCCAGAGCGGCACTGACGGACTGCGGCCACAAGCTGCGCCGCCGTGTCCGGCAGCCACCCGACATAGAGAGGAAGTAATGAAACTGAATGATATTCTTGGCGCACTCGGTGTAGACCTCGGTCAATGGAAGGGCGACGCCCTGACGGCGCGTTCGCCGCTTGACGGTGCAACGCTGGCCGGACTGGCCGTGGATTCTCCCGCCGATGCCGCCCGCAAGATCGATGCTGCCCACGCCGCTTTCCTCAAATGGCGCACCGTGCCCGCGCCGCAACGCGGCGAACTCGTGCGCGTTTTCGGTAATGTGCTGCGCGAACACAAAGCTGCGCTCGGCAGCCTCGTCACGCTGGAAGCCGGCAAGATCACGTCCGAAGGCCTGGGTGAAGTGCAGGAAATGATCGACATCTGCGACTTCGCCGTGGGCCTGTCGCGCCAGCTTTACGGCCTGACGATCGCGTCCGAGCGCCCGGGTCACCGCATGATGGAAACGTGGCATCCGCTGGGTGTGGTCGGCGTGATCTCCGCGTTCAACTTCCCGGTCGCGGTGTGGTCGTGGAATGCGGCGCTGGCGTTTGTCTGCGGTGACGCCGTGGTCTGGAAGCCGTCGGAAAAAACGCCGTTGACGGCTATCGCCTGTCACGCGCTGTTCGAAAAGGCTTTGCGTGAATTCGACAAAACCCATCCGGGCGTAGCGCCTGCGGGCCTGAGCCAGTTGTTGCTCGGCGCACGCGATGTCGGCCAGGTGCTGACCGAGTCGCCCAAGGTGCCGCTGGTCAGCGCGACCGGCAGCGTGCGCATGGGCATTGAAGTGGCGCAAGTGCTGGCGAAGCGCCTGGGCCGCAGCATCCTGGAACTCGGCGGCAACAATGCAGCGATCGTCGCGCCCAGTGCTGACCTCGATCTGGTCGTGCGCGGCGTGACCTTCTCGGCAGTCGGTACGGCGGGCCAGCGTTGCACGACGCTGCGTCGCCTGATCGTGCATACCAGCGTGGTCGATCAGTTGCTGCCGCGCCTGGAAAAAGCGTTCGGATCGGTGAAAGTGGGCAGCCCGCTTGAAGCCGATACGCTCGTCGGTCCGCTGGTCGACCGCGCCGCGTTCGACGCCATGCAGAAGGCATTAGGTGATGCCCGCGAGCAAGGCGGAAACGTGAAGGGCGGCGAGCGTGTAGACGTAGGCGGCCATGCCGATGCTTACTATGTGCGCCCCGCGTTCGTGCGCATGCCTGCACAAACGGCTGTGGTCGAACGCGAGACCTTCGCGCCGATCCTCTACGTGATGACCTACGATAACTTCGCCGACGCGCTGCAACTGCAAAACGGCGTGCCGCAGGGTTTGTCGTCGGCGATCTTCACGAACGACATTCGCGAAGCCGAGCAGTTCATGTCGGCGGCGGGCAGCGATTGCGGCATTGTGAACGTGAACATTGGCACGAGCGGCGCAGAAATTGGCGGTGCGTTCGGCGGTGAAAAAGAAACCGGCGGCGGCCGCGAATCGGGCTCCGATGCGTGGAAGGGTTATATGCGCCGCGCGACCAACACGATCAACTACAGCCGTGAATTGCCGCTTGCGCAAGGCGTGAAGTTCGACGTTTGACCTGAAGTTGCAGCAGCGTTAAAAGAAGAATCAAAACGAGACATGAACCTGGCGTCCCACCCCGACGCCGACTCCTTTCATCTGCTTGGGCGCATGCGAACCGCGGCGCGCTCAGGCGGACGTCAGGCCTCCGCGGTCATCCCCGGTTGTTGCGCTTGAACCTGTCTCGAACCTGTCCCATGACGCGCTTCGCATAAGAAGCGCGTTCCGCCTGTCCACGCGCTGTGTTTGCGTTTGCTTTTATGCACATGCCTCGCGACCGTTCAACTGTTTTTCTGCCTGACCCTGGAGGCCACCGTGTCGTTTCTCGTGCTGGACAAACTGACAAAAGCCTACGGCGACCTGAACGCCGTGAGCGACGTGAGCCTCTCGGTTGAAAAAGGCGAATTCGTTTCCCTGCTGGGGCCTTCGGGCTGCGGCAAGACCACGACGCTGCAAATGATCGCTGGTTTCATCGATGTCACCCGCGGACGGATTTCGCTCGACGGGAAGGACATCACGAACGTGCGGCCGAACAAGCGTGGCCTGGGCGTGGTGTTCCAGAGTTACGCGCTGTTTCCGCACATGACGGTGGCGCAAAACGTTGGCTTCGGCCTCGAAATGCGGGGCGTCGGCAAGGCTGAATGTGCGGAGCGGATTCGTGAGACATTGGCCCTCGTGCGGCTCGATGCGCTCGCGGCACGGTATCCGCGTGAACTGTCGGGAGGTCAGCGGCAACGGGTTGCCATTGCACGCGCGCTGGTGATCCAGCCGCCGGTGCTGCTGCTCGATGAGCCCATGTCCAACCTCGACGCCAAGCTGCGTGAAGAGATGCAGTTCGAATTGCGCGGGATTCAGCGCAAGGTCGGCACGACCACGGTCATGGTTACCCATGATCAATCGGAAGCGCTCTCCATCAGCGATCGCGTGGTCGTGATGGAAGCAGGGCGCGTGACGCAGGTGGACTCGCCGTATCGCGCGTATGAGCGGCCGGAGAACCGGTTTGTCTCGCAGTTCATCGGCAAGGCGAACATGCTGGCGGGCAAGGTGACCGAGGCGCGTCATAACGAAGTGCATGTGGATCTCGGGCATGACCTGACCGGCATTGCCTGCATTGATCCAGGCACGGTGTGGCGCGAAGGCGATACGGTGACCTTGTGCATCCGTCCGGAAAAACTGCACTTGTGCGAGGTGGGAGCGGGGCGCTTGACGGCGACTGTCACCAGCCGCTTTTTCCTCGGCAGCCAATGGCTTTATCGTGTGGATACCGCGATTGGCGAAGTGCTGGTCTGTAGCCAGAACGAAGGCACGGAGCCAGTGGCCGAGGGCGCGATGGTCGGCATCGACTGGCATCGTGACGCCGTGCGCGTGATTCAGGAAGCGAGCCATGGCTAGTACGATCGATTCCACCGGCCCTGAAGATGGCGGCGCGCTGAAGAAAGACCGCGCGCCCTGGCATGCGTTCGTGCCGCCATGGCTGATGAGTCTGCCTGCTTTCATCCTCTTCGCGGTCCTCGTGCTGACGCCGCTCGCAATGACCATTGTGCTGACGTTCTATCGCTTCGATCCGGCCAGCGGCCCGATCGCGGCGTTCCAGTTCGGCAACTATGCCGAAGTGCTGACGGACAGCTATTACCAGACCATTTTTGCGCGGACCTTCGGCATCGCGATCCTGACGACCTTGCTGTGCGTCGCGATTGGTGCGCCCGAGGCGTACGTGCTGTACCGCATGCGTGACCCGTGGCGCTCGATGTTCCTGCTGGTGATCCTTGCACCGTTGCTCGTTTCAGTCGTGGTGCGTGCGTTCGGCTGGAGCATGTTGCTCAACACCGGCGGTATCGTGAATCAGTTCTTCGGACTCTTTGGCCTCGGTCCGTACAAGCTGGAATACACCACCTTCGCGATCGTGATTGCGCTCGTGCACGTGATGCTGCCGTTCATGGTGATTCCCGTGTGGACCTCGCTGCAGAAGCTCGATCCGCAAGTGGAAAACGCTGCGCTCTCTCTGATGGCGTCGCCGTCAACCACGTTGCGGCGCATCGTGTTGCCGCAGATCGCGCCGGGCATTTTGTCGGGCAGCCTGATGGTGTTCGGTTTGTCGGCGAGCGCGTTTGCGATTCCCGGCCTGCTCGGCGGCCGTCGCCTGAAAGTGGCGGCCACCGCTGTCTACGACGAATTCCTCGGTTCGCTGAACTGGCCGTTGGGCGCGACCATCGCGATCCTGTTGCTGATCGCGAACCTCGTGATCATGATCACGTATTACCGGGTTCTGGAGCGTCGTTACTCCAGAAGCCTGGGTTAAGGTTAAGGAGACCGCTGCCATGCGAAAGAACGGCCTCGTTGCCCTGAGTTTTCACACGCTTGTGATCCTGTTCGTGCTGGCGCCGCTCGTGATCATCGTGCTGGTGGCGTTCACGCCGGACCAGACGTTGACGCTGCCCACGCATGGCTTCTCGCTGCGCTGGTTCCGCGCGATTCTCGACTATCCGGATTTCATCTCCGCGTTTTTCAACAGCATCAGGCTGGCGTTTGCGTCGGCTACCTTGTCGCTCGCGCTGGCCCTGCCGGCGGCGCTTGCCATCGGCCGTGAACGTTTTCCGGGGCGCGAATTCCTCAACGGTTTGTTCCTCTCGCCGCTGGTGATTCCAAGCCTCGTGCTCGGCATTGCATTCCTGCGCTTCTTTGCGATGATCGGGGCGACCGGCTCGTTCACATGGCTCGTCGCGGCGCACATGATCATCATCACGCCGTTCGTGATGCGGCTGGTGCTGGCCTCGGTCAGCGGCATGGATCGCAGCATTGAGCACGCGGCGCAATCGCTGGGTGCGGACCGATGGACAGCCTTTCGCCGTATCACGCTGCCCATGATCCTGCCCGGCATCACGGGCGGCTGGCTGCTTGCGTTCATCAATAGCTTCGATGAACTGACCATGTCGATCTTCGTGACATCGCCGCAGACCATTACCTTGCCGGTGCGGATGTACATGTACGCGACAGAATCGATCGACCCGATGATGGCTTCGGTGTCCGCGCTCGTGATCTTTATTACAGCCGGCGCGATGATCGTGCTGGACCGCGTGTATGGACTGAACCGGATCCTGATCGGTTCGCATTGATCGCCTGGTGCCCACGACTTCTTTCTACGCGATGACAAACCTTCCAAGTGCAGCATCTGCCACCCAGCCGCCCATAGCGGCCGATGCCGCGCCGCAATTCGTGCGTCTTACGGAGACGCATCGCAAGCAGGTGACGCTGACGGTGGACGGCGCGGCCATGACAGCGCTGACCGGCGATACGGTATTAAGCGCCATCCTGCTGCATGCTCGCCGGGTGCGCGACACCGAGTTCAGCGGTGAGCCACGTGCGGGTTTTTGTCTGATGGGCGCGTGCCAGGACTGCTGGGTACAACTGGAAGAGGGCACACGGATCAGGGCCTGCTCTACCTTCGTGAAGGACGGCATGCGAGTGCTGACCCGGTCTCTGGGAGTGACAGGAGCGTGAGCACGACAATCGATAAGGACAGCATGCGTCGGGTCGTGATCGTCGGGGCGGGACCCGCGGGTGTGCGCGCGGCTGAGACGCTGGTGGCGGCTGGAATCGTGCCTGTTGTGATCGATGAAGCGCCGCGTGCCGGTGGCCAGATCTATCGCCAGCCGCCGGCGGATGCGGGTTTCGCTCGCAGCAAACGCACGTTGTATGGCATGGAAGCAGGCAAGGCCGACGCGGTGCATTCCACCATGGCGGGACTGATCGCTAAGATTGACTACCGGCCCGACACATTGGTGTGGGGATGCGGTGCTGCACAACTCGATACCTTCCACGCCGGCCGTCAGCGCGCGGTGCCTTATTCGCACTTGCTGATTGCGACCGGCGCGACAGATCGCGTGCTGCCGTTTCCGGGCTGGACGCTGCCGGGTGCCTACACGCTTGGCGCTGCGCAAATCGCGTTGAAATCCCAAGGCTGCGCGATCGGACGCCGCGTGGTGTTCGCGGGAACGGGGCCGTTGCTTTACCTCGTGGCGTATCAATACGCGAAGGCGGGCGCACAGGTCGAGGCAGTGCTCGATACCAATCCGTTCTCGCGCCAGATCGCCGCGACGCCGCGTTTGTTGCGTCAGCCGTCCACCTTTGCGAAGGGCCTTTATTACGTCGGCTGGCTTGCGTCGCGCGGGGTTCGTATCGAACGTGGCGTGACGCTTGTGCGCGCCACGGGCGATAAAGCCGTGCAGGCCATGACCTATCGTGATGGCGACCAGGAATTGACCATTCCCTGCGACGCGGTTGGCTTCGGATACGGCCTGCGTTCCGAAACGCAGTTGGCTGACCTCGCAGGTTGCCGTTTTCGCTTCGATGCGCTCAATCGCGCCTGGCTGCCGGAGCGCGATTCGGCCGGCCGTAGTTCGGTGCCGGGCGTTTATCTCGCCGGCGATGGCGCGGGTATCGCGGGCGCGGATGCTGCGGAACTGGCTGGCCGTCGCGCGGCGCTGGCGATGCTGGAAGACCTTGGGCATCGAGTTGGCAACGCTGATGTTCAGGCTCAGGCTGCGAAGCTGGACCGGCAACTGGCGAACATCGCCCAATTTCGTATCGGGCTGGAGAAGGCGTTTGCGCCGCCCTCCGATTGCGCGTCGAACTGGCCGGACGACATGACGGTGTGCCGTTGTGAAGAGATCGATGCCGGTACGCTGCGCCGTTGTGTACGTAACGGCGAGGCTAGCGAGATCAACCGGCTGAAGGCGCTTACGCGCGTGGGCATGGGTCGTTGCCAGGGGCGCATGTGCGGCGCGGCGGCGGCGGAATTGCTGAGCGCGGAGACGGGCAAACCCATTGCGGAGGCCGGGCGTTTGCGTGGACAGGCGCCGATCAAACCCGTACCTTTATCGATAGCGATGATGGACGAAGTCTCGCCAGCGGATCATCTCGCGGCCATTCCGGAGCACGCACGCGATGACTGAGAAATTGCGGTTTGACGTGCTGGTGGTGGGCGGTGGGTTGGTGGGGTCATCGACGGCCCTGATGCTTGCAAAGCGTGGCCTGAAGGTCGGACTTTTCGAGCGCCGGTATTGCGGCGCGCAGGCGAGCGGCGTGAATTATGGCGGCGTGCGCCGCCAGGGCCGGCCGGTCGAACAACTGCCGTTGGCCGTGCGTGCGCGGTCGATCTGGGACCGGTTGCCGGAACTCGTGGGCACGGATGGCGAGTTCGTTGTGTCGGGGCATTTGCGGCTGGCGCGCAGCGTTGCGGATCTGGCGGCGCTGGAAGCATACGCGCAGCTTGCCAACCCGTACGGCCTCGACTTGCAAGTGATGAGCGGGCCGACTTTCAGGCGCCGTTACCCGTGGCTCGGCGAGGCTGCGGTGGGCGGCTCGCTGTGCCCCGGCGACGGTCATGCGAATCCGCGTGTGGTTTCTCCTGCCTTTGCGCGCGCGGCGCGTGCGGCCGGTGCCGATGTCCGCGAGCAGACTGCCGTGACGAACATCGTGCGGGAGGGGGAACGGTTTGTTGTGCAGGCCCGGCATGACTCGGGTGCGGCGATCGAGGTGCAGAGCGACTGGCTGGTCAATGCTGCCGGCGCGTGGGGCAACACGGTGGCCGGGTCCTTTGGCGAGGCCATTCCAATGGAACCGATCTACCCGAACATGTGGGTGACCGAGCCGCTGCCTTTTTTCATCGATCACAATCTTGGGGTTTATGGTGGCGGCATTTATGCGCGGCAGGTCACGCGCGGCAATGTAGTGATTGGCGGCGGTCGTGGGTTGGGGGATGGCGAGTATGCCCAGCCGCTCACCGAGACTACACGGACGGTGATGCGTGCGGCATGTGCACTGTTGCCCGCGTTGAAAGATGCGTTGCTGTTGCGGACCTGGACAGGTGTGGAAGGCAGTACGCCTGATGATAATCCGGTGATTGGCTTTAGCCGTACCACGCCGCGATTGCTTCACGCGTTTGGATTTTCTGGCGGCGGGTTCCTGCTTGCCCCGGGGGTTGGAGAAGTGCTTTCCGACCTGATAGTGGAGGGGGGATCGGGGACGCCGATTGAGGCGTTTTCTATTGGGCGGTTTGGTCGGGAGGGTGTTGGGGGCAGGGGGCAGGGGTCGAGGTGGTAGGTTCTGGGGTTAGTGGTCGGAGTCAATGCCGGGTTGCTGCTTTCGGCGTTAGTGGTCTGCGAGAGTCGGATTTTCTCTTTATCACTATTAGCCACTGTGCGTGGCGGCACGTCATTTCTTTGTCCAAAGCGACAAAGAAACGAAGCAAAGAAAACGCTTTCAAACCACGCTACCCTAAGTGTCCACAGCGTGCAGTTTCTATTCATAGGTGCCCCAAAAGCACGGTGCTCGCCAGAGCGACGGATGTGTGAACCCCTCTTTCTCGCGAATCCTGACATGAACACGCTTCGCCACCAGTGCTCTCGGGCAAGCACCAGCACCCCACGGTCAGCACGGCCTCACGCGTTTTTGGACCTTGTTTCTCCGTGGGTTGGCGACGTGGTTCGACGTGCGTACAAATTCGGTGGGAGGTTGTCCGCGGATAGCGCGGGGTGGTCCTTGGGCAGGTTCAATCACTGGTGGCGAAGCGTGTGGGTATCCGTGTTCGGAGAAGGAGGGGTTCACACATCCTTCGCTCTGGCGAGCACCGTGCTTTTGGGGCACCCATGAATTGGAACTGCACGCTGTGGACACTTAGGGTAGTGCGGTGAAAGCGTTTTCTTTGCTTCGTTTCTTTGTCGCTTTGGACAAAGAAATGACGTGCCGCCACGCACAGTGGCTAATAGTGATAAAGAGAAAATCCGACTCATGCAGACCGCTAACACCGAAAGCAGCAACCCGGCACTGACTCCGAC
The DNA here is from genome assembly GCF_044909315.1 of Caballeronia udeis. Classification (GTDB taxonomy): domain Bacteria; phylum Pseudomonadota; class Gammaproteobacteria; order Burkholderiales; family Burkholderiaceae; genus Caballeronia; species Caballeronia udeis_A. The sequence goes on along the minus strand of NZ_JBIYEB010000021.1, from coordinate 21,835 downwards.
CGCTAACCCCAGAACCTACAACCCGGCACTGACCCCGACCGCTAACCCAAGAACCTATCAACCTGGCGCCAACCCCTCCGCCCATCCCCAAAACCAAAAACCCAAGACATTTTCAAGAAGTACGAACGAAACCACCCTGTTAGAAGGAGATCAGTAAATGAAAGCATTTCATACAGTAGCCAGCGTGGGCATAGCCGCCTTGTGCGCCGCAGCCCTCTCCACCCCCGCGCAAGCCGACGACAAGACCATATACATCGGCATGAACGGCGGTGCGATGGAAAAGGCCTACACGAGCGAGGTCCTGCCCGAATTTGAAAAGGCCAATAACGTAAAAGTGGTCGTGGTCCCAGGCACATCCTCAGACATTCTCGCCAAGCTGCTGGCGAACAAAGCCAAGCCGCAAATCCACGTGGTGTTCCTCGACGACGGCGTGATGGCGCGTGCAGTCAGCATGGGCGTCTGCCAGAAACTCAACGACACCCCCGAGCTCAAGCAGCTCTATCCGTTCGCGCGGATGAAGGACGACATCGGCGCGGGCGTGCAGCTCGGCATGACCGGCATTGCGTACAACACGAAACTCTTCACGGCAAATGGCTGGGCGCCGCCCACGTCATGGCTCGATTTCGCCGACCCGAAATACAAGGACAAAGTGGTATTCCAGTCGGCATCGAGCAGCACGTTCGGCCTGCACGGTTTCCTGATGATCAACCGGCTTGAAGGCGGGTCGGAGAAGAACGTCGAACCCGGCTTCACGAAATGGCAAAGCACCGTGGGCCGGAACGTGATCGAGTACATCCCCAACTCCGCGAAGATCTCGGAGATGGTGCAAACGGGCCAAGCCGGCCTGTTCCCGCTCACGCCGACCGCCGTGGGCGACCTGCAGGCGAAGGGCATTCCGGTTGCCTACGTGAACCCGAAGGAAGGTCCGGTGTTGTTGCTGGTCGATGAATGCGTGGTGGCGAACAACCCCGATCCGGTCCTCGCACAAAAACTCGCGGCGTTCATGATCTCGGCATCCGCGCAAAGCAAGGCAGCGAGCGCCGGCCGCCAGATCCCGACCAACCGCCAGGCAACCATGCCCGACTCGATGCAGAAACAACTGGGCAACCTCGACGAGCTGGTCAAGAAGGTCAACGTGGTGGACTGGGACGTGATCAACGCGAATCGTCCGCAGTGGGACGCGCGCTGGAACCGTCAGATCGAACGGTAACCTGAAGCTGGATTGAAACGGGCGTTGTCAGGGAGTGCCCCGACAACGCCCGTTTTACGTTGTGTGCGTCAATCAAGCGTAACGGTCCGCTCTTACTCCTGCGAGTTGATGATGACCTTCGACACCGCATGCTCCTGCAAGCCCCATTTCTTCAGGATCTTTGCATAGGTGCCGTCGGCGATCAGCTTGCCGAATGCCTGGCTTATCGTATCGTTCAAGGCCGGGCTGCTCTTCGCCATGCCAATTGCGGTGTATTGCGACATAAACGGCTGGCCGATCGGCGCATACGCATCTTTCTCAAGGGTGTTCTGATACGGCAGCGTCTCACCGCCTTGCACGGCGGCATCAATCCGTCCCTGGCGCAACTGCAGACGTGCGTCGGCCGAACCATCCGTTCCCACCACGACTACAGCAGGCTTTCCAGCCTTCACGCAATGCTCATCGCTCCATGTCTTGATGTCGTCAGGCCAGGACGTGCGGCGGCTCGTGCCCACGTGCTTGCCGCACACCGATTCGATCGACGGGAAGTCGCCCGCGTGCGTCCTCAACGTATAAAACTGCGGCCCGCTCTTGATGTAGTCGAGGAAGTTGACCGCGTCGCGGCGCGTCGGCAAGTCCGTCATTCCCGACAGGATCACATCCACGCGATGAGTGGTCAGCGCGCTCATCATCTGGTCGAAGTTGGTCTCTTCCCACTTCAGTTTCACACCCATCTTCGCAGCCAGCGCCACGCCGAGATCGACGTCGAAGCCGGTCAGTTCATCGGTTGCGGGGTCCTTGTACTCGAACGGCGGATAGTTCGGCACGATGGCGGCCGTGAGCGTGCCGTTGCCCCCCACGGGCGTCTGGGCGAGGGCCAACGACGAGCCAAGCGAAACAGCACTGAACGCGAGGGTGACAAGGGTTCGCCGGAACAAGGAATTCATCATAAAAGTCGCCTGCACATGAGGTTGACGGAAGGGGCCCGAAAGCCGGGGGAAAACCGTTGCCATGCGTTCCTGATCAAACTAGGACAGCACCGCCGAAATAAACTCCTGAGTACGCTGCTGCTGCGGTCGCGAGAGCACCTGTTCGGGCGTGCCGATTTCGACCACCTTGCCCTGGTCCATGAACACCACGCGGTTCGCCACTTCGCGCGCAAAGCCGAGTTCGTGCGTGACAACGATCATCGTCATGCCGCTCTTGGCCAGGTCGCGCATGACGCTCAGCACTTCGCCCACGAGTTCGGGGTCGAGGGCGGAGGTGGGTTCGTCGAAGAGCATGAGCTGGGGATGCATTGCCAGCGCGCGTGCAATGGCTACACGCTGCTGCTGGCCGCCGGACAACTCGACCGGAAACGCGTCGCACTTGTGTCCGAGTCCGACGCGCGTGAGCAGCGCGCGGGCTTCTTCAACAGCCGCGGACTTTTTCTTCTTCAAGACCTGGACCGGTCCTTCGATCACGTTTTCCAGCGCCGTCATGTGCGGAAACAGGTTGAAGCGCTGGAACACCATGCCGGTCGCAAGACGTTGCCGCGCCATCTGCTTTTCAGACAGCGGGTACAGCTTCTTCTCGACACGCCGGTATCCGACCAGTTCGTCATTCACCCACAGCGCGCCGCCGGTGATCGTCTCGAGTTGGTTGATGCAGCGCAGGAAGGTGCTTTTGCCCGAACCCGATGGTCCGATGATGCACAGCACTTCGCCCTTCGCGACATCGAGATTGATGCCGTGCAGCGCCTGGAATTCGCCATAGGACTTGCGCAGGTCGACCGCTTTGACTAGTGGGTTCATGGTTGCCTGGGCTCGCGTAGGAGTGGGCTGCTTACTGTTTCGCGGATGCACGTCCCGCGCCACGCGCGAAGCGCAATTCGACTCGCGACTGCAGCAGGGAAAGAACCGTGACAATGACGAGATACCAGACGCCCGCGACCATCAGCAATTCGATCACGCGAGCGTTCGCGTAATAGATGTTCTCGGCGTTGTGCAGCATTTCCGCGTACTGGATCACGCTGGCCAGCGAGGTCAGCTTGGCCATGCCGATCAGCTCGTTGCCAATAGGCGGCACGATCACGCGCATGGCCTGCGGCAGGATCACACGGCGCAGCGCCTGGAGCCTCGGCATGCCGATCGATTTCGCGGCTTCGTACTGGCCGGTGTCTACCGAGAGCAATCCCGCGCGCACGACTTCCGATGTGTAGGCACCCTGGTTGATCCCGAGTCCGAGCAGCGCGGCGAGGAACGGCGTCATGATGTCGACCGTGCGAAACTCGAACAGGCCGGGAATGCCCATGACCGGAAACACCAGCGCCAGGTTGAACCACAACAACAGTTGTAGGATCACCGGCGTGCCGCGAAACAGCCACACGTAACCATGCGCGACCGCGCGAAGGACCGGGTTGGTCGAGAGCCGCATGATCGCGATGATCACGCCAAGCACAATACCCAGTGCCATCGCGAGGATGGTCATGATGATGGTATTGCCGAGGCCGGTGAGGATCGACTTGGCTGTCAGGAAACGTCCTACAACAGCCCATTCGATCTGCCCGCGCGCAAACGCCACCACCACGTACGCCACGATCGCGAGGATCACGGCCGAAGCGAGATAGCGCCCGTAATAGCGCCGCGGCACATGTTCGAAGTGCGAGATATCGGTGAAGCTGTCGGCGTTGCCGGACGCCGGTGCCCGGTCGTTCGATGCGCTCAGCATGAAGGTCCCTTGTAGTAAGCCGCCCATGCGACCTGTTCTTCAATAGCGCTGCGCAGGCGCGCGATCTGTTCGGCCACGCGTACCGGCGCCGTGCCGCCATATCCGCTGCGTGCCGCCACCGCGGCATCCAGCGTGACGTGATCGAGGACGCCGGGTTCAAGCCGTGCGTCGACCGTTGCAAGGGTTGCCACGGACACGTCGCCCAGTTCGATGCCTTGCTGTTCGCAGGCCCGCACCAGTGCACCGGTGATCTCGTGCGCTTCGCTGAACGGCACGCCGCGCAACGCGAGCCAGTCCGCGACTTCGGTGGCGAGCGTAAACCCGAGCGGCGCCTGACGCCGCATTTCATCCACGTTCACGTGCATGGTGCTGATCATACCGGCCATCGCGGGGAGCACGAGTTCGAGTGTATCGATACTGTCGAATGCGGCGATCTTGTCTTCCGCAAGATCGCGGTTATACGCAAGCGGCAGCGACTTGAGTGTCGCCAGCAAGCCGCTCAGGTTGCCGATCAACCGGCCCGCCTTGCCGCGTGTCAACTCCGCGATATCCGAGTTTTTCTTCTGCGGCATGATCGAGCTGCCGGTCGCATAGGCATCGTCGAGTTCGACCCAGCGAAACTGCCGCGAGGTCCACAGGATCACTTCTTCCGAAAGCCGCGACAGGTTGACCGCGAGCATGCTGGTGATGAACGTGAACTCGGCAACGTGGTCGCGCGAGGCGACCGCGTCGATAGAGTTCTCGCACGGGCCGTCGTAGCCGAGTTCCTGCGCGGAGAGATCGGCACGCAAGCAGATTGCGGACCCCGCAAGTGCCGCCGCGCCCAGCGGTGAACGTGCGCTGCGCCGGTCCCAGTCCACCAGCCGGTCGACATCGCGATAAATGGACTGCGCATGCGCGAGCAACTGGTGCGCAAACACAATAGGCTGCGCCGGCTGCAAATGCGTGAAGCCTGCGGTGACGGTTTCCACGTGCGCCTCGGCCTGCTCGACCAGCGCGCGCTGCAATTCGATCACGGCCAGCGCAAGCTTGCGAGCCTTGTCGCGCAGATACAAACGCAGGTCGTTAGCCGCCTGGTCGTTGCGCGAGCGGCCGGCACGCAGCTTCCCGCCGATCGCCTTGAGCCGTTGCGTCAGTTCGCGTTCGAGGAAGGTATGGACGTCTTCGTCGGCAAGAATCGGGGCGAGCTCACCCGCGACGAACTCGGTTTCTATTTGCTGCATGGCGTCGAGCAATTGCTGAAGCTCGTCGGCGGTGAGAATACCGGCTCGTTTCAGCTCGTTTGCATGAGCGCGCGAACCGGCGAGATCGTAGGGGGCGAGACGGAAGAAGCTTGGGTCCGAACGGGACAGGTTTTCCAGCGCCGGCGAAGGTCCTGATTTGAAGCGGCCGCCCCAGAGGCGTTCGGTTGTGTCGGTAGTGTTCATGCGCGTTGCCCAGGTTTGCATAAGGAATCGTTTCGAAGCGTTTCGGGATGAGGCTTGGTTCACGGCTCGTCGCCGATGATGCCTAGCTTACGCAAACAAATTTTTTGCTTGTAGGGAGAATTAAATTCGCTTTAAATCAAATTTTTCTCAGCATCGTTCCGGTTGTTCCACGCTTTTGCAGGCTTCCTCATGCGCCATCGGCTGCCCCCGCTCAATCCCCTGCGCGCGTTCGAAGCAACGGCGCGGCACGGGACGGTTGCAAGCGCCGCCGAAGAGCTCAACGTCACGGCAAGCGCGGTCAGCCATCAGGTGCGTGTGCTGGAGAGCACCCTTGGCGTGGCCTTGTTCATCCGCTCGAAGGCACGGGTGAAACTGACGCCCGCAGGCGAGGCGCTGCTGCAACCGGTCAAGAACGCGTTCGACATGATTGCGACAGCCGTTGTCAGGCTGGATTCGCCGGTCATTGCGGGCGACCTGGTGGTGTCGGCGCCGCTGTTGTTCACTACGCGCTGGCTCGCAAGGCACATTGGCGACTTCCTCGAGCAGTTCCCCGCAGTCAACTTGAAACTGATTCCATCTAACGACGACAAGGAAATCTATTCGTCCGATGTCGACCTTTGCGTTCGATACGGCGAGGGCCGCTGGCGTGATCGCGACGTCAAGATGATCACGCATCCGGTCCTGTTCCCCGTCGTGAGTCCGGCATTGATGAACGGGCCGCGCGCGCTTCGCACGGTGCAGGACCTGGCTAACCGGACCTTGTTCTGCGAGTACGCCGAGTCGTGGATGCGATGGCTGGCGGAGGCGTCGGCGGACAAGCTGGAAGGTTTGCGGATCCTCGAAATTGGCATTGCGCATGTAGGTATTGAAGCCGCGGTGCGGGGACAAGGCGTAGCATTGGGCGATAGCTTTTCCGTACGCGACGATCTCGCCGATGGCACCCTCGTGCGTCCATTCCGGTTTACCGTGCCGGCCAAGCATGCGTACTACTGGGTGTGTCGTCACGAGCTGACGGAGGCGCCGCTGGTGGCGGCGTTTGTATCGTGGGTGGACTCGAAACTGGCGTGACGTCTTCTATTTTTTTTGGATAAGAAAAGCAGCCTGATTGCGCGAAAACGTTTGCCTATGGAAAACCCGCAGATGCTCCCGCGCTTCCTGACATTTCTGCCATTTTGGCGCCATCTGGGTGTTGGCACCTGCCCGTTAAGATCGGGGCGTGAGTTACCTGTCACGTGTCGTTGGTTGTTGTCGACTGTCTGAGGGACCACATGGCTTCGGGCCGCAATCAATCCGGCTCGCCGTGTGCAAAACAGTACCTGATGGCCTTGCCTGAACGGTGTCGTTGCATCCCAGCGGTTCATTTTCATTCCTGCTTTTTTCGAGCGCGCCTCAATGTGGATCGTCAACGTTGCGCTGAAGCGGCCTTACACGTTTATCGTGATGGCCATCCTGATCCTGTTGGCGACGCCGTTTGCGCTCCTGACAACGCCGGTCGACGTCCTGCCGGATATCAACATTCCTGTCGTCAGCATTATCTGGAATTACACGGGCCTGTCAGCCGAGGACATGGCCGACCGCATCACGCAAGTCAACGAGCGCAGTCTCACCACGACCGTCAACGACATCGAGCACATTGAGTCGCAGTCGTTGCCCGGCATCGCGATCCTGAAGATATTCCTGCAACCCACCGCGAACATCCAGACCGCCATTGCGCAGACGGTAGCGGTCGAGCAGGCGCAGCTGAAGCAAATGCCGCCAGGCGCCACGCCGCCGCTTGTGATCAGCTATTCGGCCTCCAGTATCCCGGTGATCCAGTTGGGATTGTCCAGTCCCACGCTGTCCGAGCAGAATCTGAACGACACCGCGCTGAACTTCCTGCGACCGCAACTGGTGACCATTCCCGGCGCGGCCGTGCCTTATCCCTATGGCGGTAAAAGCCGCCTGATTTCAGTCGATCTGGATACACGCGCACTGCTGGCGAAAGGCCTGACGCCGTCTGACGTGGTCAGCGCCTTCAACGCGCAGAACCTGATCCTGCCCACCGGCACGGCCAAGATCGGGATGAAGGAATATACGATCAACATGAATGGCTCGCCGGCCACCATCGACGCGCTGAACGACATTCCGGTACGCACGTTGAACGGCGCGACCACCTACCTGAAGGAGGTGGCCCATGTGCGCGATGGCTTCTCTCCGCAGACGAATATCGTGCGCCAGGACGGACATCGCGGTGTGCTGATTTCGGTGCTTAAAAACGGCAGCGCGTCGACGCTGTCCATTGTCGATTCGCTCTATGCGCTGTTACCGAATGCCCGGGCGTCGCTGCCGCAGGATCTGAAAATCACGCCGCTTTTCGATCAGTCCGTGTTCGTCAAGGCGGCAGTGCAGGGCGTGATTCGCGAAGCGCTGATCGCCGCCGCACTGACGGCCGCGATGATCCTGCTGTTCCTCGGCAACTGGCGCAGCACCTGCATCATCGCGGTCTCCATTCCGCTGTCGATCCTCTCGTCCTTGCTTGTGCTGCATGCGCTCGGCCAGACCATCAACATCATGACGCTGGGCGGGCTAGCGCTTGCGGTGGGTATCCTGGTGGACGATGCAACGGTGACCATCGAGAACATCGAGCGGCACTTGCACATGGGCACGGACCTGCACGAGGCAATCCTTGAAGGGGCCGGCGAAATTGCAGTTCCCGCTCTGGTCTCCACGCTGTGTATCTGTATTGTGTTCGTGCCGATGTTCTTCCTGACCGGCGTGGCGAAATTCCTCTTCGTGCCGCTCGCCGAAGCCGTGGTGTTCGCCATGCTCGCGTCCTACATCCTGTCGCGTACGCTGGTGCCTACACTCGCCATGCTGCTGATGGGCCACGCGCACAAGCCGAAGAACGGATCGAAGCCGAATCTGTTCATGCGTTTGTATCACCGTTTCGATGCCGGCTTCGAGCGCATGCGCGCTACCTACATCGTGATCCTGAGTACGCTGCTCGTGCGGCGCCGGATGTTCGCATCGGCGTTTCTCGGCTTTTGCGTGCTGTCGGTGTGCCTCGTGTTCGTGCTTGGCGAGGACTTCTTCCCGACAGTCGACGCGGGCGACATCCGCCTGCATATGCGTGCGCCGACCGGCACGCGGATCGAGGAAACCGCGCGGTTGGCGGACCATGTCGAAGAGGTGGTGCGGCAGATCGTGCCGGCGGCTCAACTCAACACGATCCTCGATAACCTCGGCTTGCCGTATAGCGGCATCAACCTGTCGTACAGCAACGCGGGCACGATCGGCACGCTCGACGGCGAGATCCAGGTGGCGCTGAAGCCCGACCACGATCCTACGGCGAACTTCGTGGACAAGTTGCGCGCCGTGCTGCCGCAGCGTTTTCCGGGAGTTGAATTTTTCTTCCAGCCTGCGGACATCGTGACGCAGATCCTGAACTTCGGTCTGCCGGCGGCCATCGACGTGCAGATTTCCGGAGCCGACCAGCAAGGTAATTTCGACGTCGCGGCGAGGCTGATGAAGTCGATCCGCCAGATTCCCGGCACGGTGGACACGCACATTCAGCAGAAGCTCGACGAACCCACGCTCAATCTTCAGATGGATCGCACCCGGCTCCAGCAGCTCAACCTGACCGCGAACAACGTCGCGCAGAATGTGCTGATTTCACTGTCGGGCAGCTCGCAGACATCGCCGGGTTTCTGGTTCAACAACAAGAACGGCGTTGAATATTCTGTCGCTGTGCAGACACCGCAGTACCAGGTTTCATCGATTGACGAGTTGCTGCGCACACCCGTTTCCGGCAGCGCCACCGGGCCCACGCAACTGCTCGGCAATCTTGTGCAGGTCACGCCGAAAAGCCAGTTCGCCGTGGTCACGCACTACAACATCCGTCCGGTCATCGACGTGTTCGTGAGCGTCGAAGGACGCGACCTCGGCAGCATTGCGACGGAGGTCGACAAACTCGTGAACCAGGCCCGCGCAACCCTGCCGCGCGGCAGCCAGATCGTCGTGCGCGGCCAGGTCGCGACCATGCGCTCGTCGTTCTTCGGCCTGGGTGTCGGCGTGGCGATGGCGATCGTGCTGGTGTACCTGCTGATCGTGGTGAATTTCCAGTCGTGGGTCGACCCGCTGATCATTGTCAGCGCGCTGCCGGCGGCGCTTGCCGGTATTGTCTGGATGCTGTTCCTCACCGGCACGCACTTGAGCGTTCCGGCGCTGACCGGCGCCATCATGACCATGGGCGTCGCGACCGCGAACAGTATCTTGATGGTCGCCTTCGCACGCCAGCGGCTGCAAGCCGGCGCACCGCCGCTGACCGCTGCGCTCGAAGCCGGCGCGAGCCGTATCCGGCCGGTGCTGATGACGGCCTTCGCCATGATCATCGGCATGATTCCGATGGCGCTCGGCTTTGGCGAGGGCTCGGAACAAAACGCGCCGCTGGGCCGTGCGGTGATCGGCGGATTGCTGTTTGCTACTGTATCCACACTCTTTTTCGTGCCGCTCGTGTTTGCGGGTATTCACAGCCGGCTGGCGCGGCGGCGTGATCGTTCAGCGGGTGACGGGGACGACCATGGCGGCGGCCATTCAGGTGGCAACCCAGGCCACGATGGCCCGGGCCATGGCACCGGCGAGCATGCTCCAAGTTAAATATGGCTGACTGATATGACTGAAAAAACTCATGCTTCGCTGGCGATTCCTGCAAGGGACACCGAGGACGGGCACGCGTTGCCGCCTCGCGGCCGGGAATGGAAGCGCGCGAAGATCGCCATCATCGTGGTGCTGGTCCTGCTCGTGCTGGGCGCCGGACGCACGGTGGTGTCGGACGTGATGCAAAGCCATTCGGTGGCCGCGACCTCGCAGCAAAATGCGAAGGTGTACGTGAATGTCGTCTTGCCCAAGCAGGCCGTGGGCGGCGGCAACACCTTGCTGCCGGGCACGTTGCGCGGCTACGTGGAGTCGCCTATCTACGCACGCGCTACGGGTTATCTGCTGCACTGGTATGCGGATATTGGCACACGGGTCAAGCAAGGCCAGTTGCTCGCGGATCTCGATACGCCGGAGATCGATCAGGAACTGAAGCAGGCGGTGGCGCAACGCGAGCAGACCGCGTCCAGCCTCGTGCTCGCGAAGAGTTCGTACGAGCGCTGGCAGCAATTGCGTCAACGCGATGCGGTTTCGCAGCAAGAGCTCGATGAACGCCAGAGCACGTATACCCAGGACGTCGCGAATCTTGCCGCCGCCGACGCCAACGTGCAGCGCCTGAAGCAGCTCGAATCGTTCAAGCGTATCGTCGCGCCGTTCACGGGCGTGGTGACGCAGCGCAACGTGGATGTGGGCGATTTGATCGATGCCGGCAGCGGCGCGAGCCGCGCACTCTTCGCGCTGGCGCAGTCGGACCCGCTGAGAGTCTACGTGCAGCTTCCGCAGGCTTATGCACAGAACGTGACGCAAGGGCAGGACGTCGTCGTCACGCAGGCGGAGTTGCCGGGCCAGCAGTTCCACGGCTCGATCGCTCATATCTCCGGCGCAATCGATGTTCCCACCCGTTCGCTGCAGATCGAAGTGCGCCTGCCCAATCCGGACAACAAGCTGCGCCCGGGTGCGTACGTGCAGGTGGCTTTGCCCGCTAGCGTGCGGGCGCCATTGCTGGTGCCGGGCAATACGCTGCTGTTCCGCTCCGAAGGGCCGCGGCTTGCAGTGGTTGACCAGGACGGCAAGGTGAACCTGCGCAAGATCGTGATTGCACAGGACCTGGGGCAGTCGCTGGAAATTGAAAGCGGCATTGAAGCAACCGACAAGATCATCATCAATCCGAGCGATTCCATTGCGGACGGCGACCATGTCCTGATTGCACCGCAACAGGCCGCCAAGAAGGGGACGTCGTGAAGCGCGCGCGCCAGTGGCCGATTCTGCCGGCACGGCTCAATGCCCTCAAGACCGTGTTGGCCAGCACGACCGTGGTGGCATCCGGAGCGGTTCTGCTGTCCGCCTGCACGGTCGGGCCGGACTACAAGCAGCCTCACGCCGATGCACCGCCCGCGTGGCATACCGACTCGTACTGGCGTGTCGCCGAGCCGTCGCATGCGCCGCTCGCGCCGGAATGGTGGACCCGTTTCGGCGATGAGTCGTTGAATGGCTTCGAACAGCAGGCGCTCGCGCAGAACCAGACGCTCGCTGCCGCGAGCGCGCATTACGCGCAGGCGCGTGCGACGCTGGCGAACAACAAGGCGCAGCAAGTTCCGGAGGTCGATCTCGGAGCCAGCGGCTCGCGTTTCCGGATTTCGAAGAGCCGGCCGCTGACCAGCTACTCCACGCCGACCCAGTCGACAGTGCAGAACAATCTCAGTGTCGGTCCGACCATCAACTACGACACCGACCTGTTCGGCCGGATTCGCCGCGAAGTCGAGGGAGCAACAGCGTCCGCCGAACAATCGCGCGACGATCTCGCCAACGCGCGGCTCGTGCTGACCACCGATCTCGCGACCGATTACTTTTCGATGCGCGAACTCGATGCCGAGATCGACGTGCTGAACCGGTCAGTCGTCCTGCAGCAGAAGGCGCTGGATTACGTGACCGCGGAGCATGACCTCGGTTCGGTGTCCGGGCTTGACGTGCTGCAGCAGAAATCCGAACTCGACTCCACGCGGGTCCAGGCGCGCTTGCTGCTCAACCAGCGCGCCCAGTTCGAGCATGCGATTGCTGCGTTGATCGGTGTTCCGGCGCCGCAATTCGCCATTGCGCCGAAGGTGATCGACACCACCGTGCCCGCAATTCCGCTCGGGCTGCCGAGTGACTTGCTGCAGCGGCGTCCCGACATTGCGTCGGCTGAACGCGCGATGGCCGCGGCGAATGCGCAGATCGGCGTGGCGAAGGCCGCGTTTTTCCCGAGCCTTTCGCTGACGCCGGGCATCGGCTGGGAAAGCACGCAGTTCGCCAGCCTGCTGAGCGCGCCCACGCTGATGTGGACGCTTGGCGCGACGCTCTCGCAAGTCGTCTTCGATGGCGGCCGGCGCGCCGCCAACGTCGACTTTGCGAGCGCGGGCTACCAGGCGGCCGAGGCGAACTATCGCCAGACGGTGCTTGACGCGTTCCAGCAGGTGCAGGACGGCGTGACCGGGTTGTCGGTGCTCGATGCAGCGTCGAAAGAGTCGCAAGAGGCCGTGAACGACGCACAGCATTTGCTCGCGCTTGCCAACGATCGTTATTCGGGCGGCCTGGTCGCTTTCCTCGATGTGATCACCGCCCAGCAGTCGCTGCTCACGAGCGAGCGTCAGGATGTGCAGATTCATGGTCAGCAATGGAACCTGTCGGTGTCGCTGGTGAAGGCGCTGGGGGGCGGCTGGGACGTCAACAATGCGGCAGAACTGGAGAAAACGGCGGCAGCCAACCCGTCAAACTGATTGACGTGCGATGACGTGAACTCGCCCGGGTGCCGCTGGCCCGGGTTGTGGAGACCGGGTTTCACCGCTCGCCGCAGGGGGAGACACAGCGTTTTTCTATAATGGGAAGACGTACACAAGAAGGCGCGCATGAAACTGCTCATCGTGGAAGACGAACACAAGGTGGTTGACTACCTGCGCTCCGGGTTGACGGAGCAGGGCTGGATAGTCGACGTAGCCCTTGACGGCGAGGAAGGCACGCATCTCGCGATCGAATTCGACTACGACGTGATCGTGCTCGACGTAATGCTGCCCAAACGCGACGGCTTCAGCGTGCTGAAGTCGCTGCGCGCGCACAAGGCGACCCCCGTCATCATGCTGACCGCCCGCGACCAGATCAACGACCGGGTACGGGGTTTGCGCGAAGGCGCCGACGACTACCTGACCAAGCCGTTCTCCTTCCTGGAACTGGTCGAGCGGCTGCACGCACTGGCGCGCCGCACCCGCGTGCAGGAGTCGACGCTGATCTCGCTGGGCGACCTGTACGTCGACCTGATCGGCCGGCGCGCGACCCGCGACGGTGTGCGGCTGGACCTGACGGCCAAGGAATTCCAGTTGCTGAGCGTGCTGGCGCGCCGCCAGGGGGATATCCTGTCGAAGACGGCGATCACCGAACTGGTCTGGGACGTCAATTTCGACAGCCATACCAATGTGGTGGAAACCGCGATCAAGCGCTTGCGGGCCAAGCTGGACGGCCCATTCCCGACCAAATTACTGCACACGGTGCGCGGCATGGGCTATGTGCTGGAGGTCCGCGAAGAAGCGGGAACATCATGAATCGATCCATCGCCCGGCGTCTGGCTTTCATGTTCGCGGCCGTCGCGCTGTTCGTCTTCACGCTGGTCGGAACCGGGCTTTTCCTGGTGTTGCGCACGCAGCTCGAACTGCATTTGCGGGAGTCGCTCGACGATCGCACGCAGATCGCGCGGATCATCGTCTATCACGCGGTCACGCCTGAAAAGTGGAAGATGGCGCGCGAAAAGCTCACCGACATGACGCCGCGCGACGGCGTCACGCTGTATTCGGTGTGGAGCGCCGATTCGTCCTACCACTTCGGCAAGCCGGTCACCGGGCAGGTCATGGACCGCTGGTCGGGTGGCTACGAACGGGTGCGAACCGGCCCGGGCAGCGAAAACGACATGCTGACCAATACGGTTACGCTTCCCGCTTATGGCCAGCGGCCGGCCGTGATGCTGCAGGTCGCGGCCGGTTATTCGGCCAACGCCCGGACCATGCGCGCCTTCGGCTTTGCGCTGGCCGCCCTGTCCGCCCTGGGCAGTCTCGGGGTGCTGCTGCTGAGTTACTCGGTCACCCGTATCGGGCTTGCGCCGCTCACACGGCTGACCCGGGACGCGTCGGCGGTGAGCCCGAACAATCGCTCGCAGCGGCTGAACACGCGCTCGCTGCCGCTGGAACTCAATGATCTTGCCAATTCATTCAACGGGGCGCTTGAGCGCCTCGATGGCGCATACGGGCGGCTTGAATCGTTCAATGCCGATGTCGCGCACGAGTTGCGTACACCTGTCACCATCCTGATCGGGCAGACCGAGGTGGCGCTGACCCGCAACCGTTCCGTCGACGACCTGCGTCACACGCTGCAGTCGAACCTGGAAGAGTTCGAGCGCATGCGGGCGATCATCAACGACATGCTGTTTCTCGCGCGAGCCGACCAGGGCGAACGGGCGACGGGGCTTGTCGATGCATCGCTTGCCGCGGAAGTCGCGCATACGCTGGAGTTCCTGGAGATTCCGCTCGAGGAGGCGCACGTGCGCGCGGTTGCCACCGGCGACGCGCTCGTGCGGGTGAACAAGTCGCTGTTCGGCCGCGCGTGCATCAACCTCCTGATGAACGCGATCCAGCATTGCACGCCTGGATCGACCATCAAGGTTTCGATCACCCGCGAAGACGATCAGGTGCGCGTGGCGGTGGCCAATCCCGGCGAGCCCATCGAGCGCGCCGTGCTTGACCATCTGTTCGACCGGTTTTATCGCGCCGAGGTCTCGCGGACCAACAGCCGCGAGAACCATGGACTCGGCCTGGCGATCGTCAAGGCGACCGCGGAAATGCATGGCGGCAAGGTGTCCGCGACCAGCGCCGGGGGCGTCAACACGTTTTCGTTCTCGGTCGCAGCGTCTCGTAGCGAACGCGGTAGCGAGCAGGAGAGTACGCCTGAGACGCAGGCTGCCAACGCGCCCGCCAGCGTACCGATGCAGCCGGCCTCGGCAAGTCATTGAGATTGATCCCTGCATAGCTTGCCCGGCGCTTCGCGTGCCGGGGAGCGGCTTTTTCGGGCAATAATCGTCTTTAATCGTCCTTCCCGTGTTACTCAACGCGGTGCCCCGTTGTGCGCTTAAAAGATAGGTTGTCGTACAACAAGAGAGATTATATTTACGCCGATGTCCGATGCCGCGCTGCTTTCGGCCGATCTGGTTCGGCTCTGGTTCAAATCGTGGGAACGGCCACCCGTAAAGCTAAAGATGAGAT
The DNA here is from genome assembly GCF_044909315.1 of Caballeronia udeis. Taxonomy (GTDB): domain Bacteria; phylum Pseudomonadota; class Gammaproteobacteria; order Burkholderiales; family Burkholderiaceae; genus Caballeronia; species Caballeronia udeis_A. The sequence goes on along the minus strand of NZ_JBIYEB010000021.1, from coordinate 6,599 downwards.
TTATCCGACCTTTCCAGAGACATCGAAGTCATCGCGATTAGGGGTTTACGGTGATAGAAAGCGCGCGTCTTCACGGTTATGTTCTCATACGACAACATACATCGATAAATGCGCCGCGAAACTGACTTTGCTGCGGTCCATTTGTGTCGCGCGGCCGGCATCGGCCTTAATCGATCCGCAATAAAATCCATACAAAGAGCGAGGAGACGAAATGATTCTGTCCGGCCGTTTGTCGGCGAAGCTGGGGGTGCTGCGCATGGCGTTGAGCGCCGTGGCGGCGGTCACCGCGGTGTCTATGGTTACCGCATCTGCCGCGTACGCGGCGGACCCGGTGGCGATCAACATCGTGGACGTTGCGGGGAATCTGCAACTGACCCAGAAGGCGTTCGAGGCCTTCAAGGAGAAGTACCCGCAACTCGTCTCCAACATCACGTTCACCAACGCACCCGCGCCGCAGTTGCCCGGCAAGATCAAGGCGATGCAGGCAGCCGGCCGCTCGGATATCGACCTCGTGCTGACCGGCACGGACGCGCTTGCCGCAGGTATCGAACAAAAGCTCTGGATGAAGCTGCTGCCGGATCAAGCCGCGGCGTTCCCCGGCGTACTCGATAAATACGCGCCCGGCCCGCGCAAGATGCAGGATCTGGCGCAAGGCTACGGGATTGAAGTGACCTATATGCCGGCGGGTCCGCTGATCGAATACAACCCCGCCAAGGTGACCGATCCGCCGAAAACGCCGGAGCAATTGCTCGCATGGTGCAAGGCGCATCCGGACAAGCTGATCTATGCACGCCCCGCTAATTCCGGTCCTGGCCGCACGTTCCTGATGGGCCTGCCGTATGTGCTCGGCGACAAGAATCCGCAGGATCCAATCAACGGCTGGGACAAGACCTGGGCGTTCCTCAAGCAACTGAACGACTGCATTCCGTATTACCCGGGCGGTACGTCGGCGGTGATGAAGGAACTCGGCGAAGGCTCGCGCGACATGACGGTGACCGTGACCGGCTGGGACATCAACCCGCGCGCGCTCGGCCTCGTGCCGGCGGAATACAAGGTCCAGGCCTTCGACAACATGACGTGGGTCAACGACGCCCATTACATGGTGATCCCGAACGGCGTGCCGAAAGAAAAGCTCGACGTCATCTACAAGATGATGAACTTCCTGCTTGAACCCGCGCAGCAGGCCATGACCTTCGACGACGGTTATTTCTATCCGGGTCCGGCAGTGAAGGGCGTGACTATCGACCAGGCCCCGGCGAAGAGCCAGGAGGTCATCAAGAAGTACGGCCGGCCGGAATACGCGAAGCTGCTTGCCGACCGTCCGCATGTGGTGCCGCTCAGCGCTGCTGCGATGGTCGCCGCATTCCAGAAGTGGGACCGCGAGATCGGCTCGCAGAAGTCGAAGTAATTTGGATGCCGAAGTAACGAGTGCGTGTTTTAACGGCCGTGCGGCGGCTTGATGATTGCGTCAAGCCCGTCGCACGGCGTTGTTCTTAGTCTCAGGAACCTGCCATGAAGCATCAGTTTGATGAGTTGCGTCTTGATTCGGTCAGCCGCAATTTCATGAACGCCGAAGGTCAGGCGGTCGCGGCGCTCCGTGGTCTCGCCTTGAACATCCAGCGCGGCGAATTCATCGCGTTGCTGGGGCCGTCCGGATGCGGCAAGTCGACGGCGCTCAATTGCATCGCCGGTTTGCAACCGCTGACCGGCGGACGGATCTGGCTTGACGACCAGCGTATTGATGTCCTGCCGCCGGAAAAACGCGGCTTCGGCATGGTGTTCCAGAACTACGCGCTGTTTCCGCATATGTCCGTGCTCGACAACGTCGGCTTCGGCCTGAAGATGCGCGGCGTGGCCAAGAGCGAAGCTGCCCGTCGCGCGTATGAAGCGTTGCAGATGGTGCAGCTCGTCGGCCAGGAGAAGAAGCTGCCGGGGCAGTTATCCGGTGGGCAGCAGCAGCGGGTTGCCATCGCCCGGGCGATTGTGATCGAACCGGCGCTCGTGCTGATGGACGAACCGTTGTCGAACCTGGATACCAAGCTGCGCATTGAAATGCGCGCCGAGATCCGGCGCATTCACAGCCAGCTCGGACGCGCGACGATCTACGTGACCCACGATCAGGACGAAGCGCTCTCGATGGCCGACCGCATTGTCGTGATGCGTGAGGGCACCGTGCAGCAGGTTGCGTCGCCGAAAGAAATCTATGAACGGCCCGGCAATCTGCATGTCGCGCGCTTCATGGGGTATCGGAACGTGGCTCAATTTACGCTCGAGGGCATGCAGGGTGAAGGGGTTGCCGTGAGCGCGGACGGCGTGCGGCTGATCGGCATGCCGATGGCCGGTTTCGACAGCAAGCGCGTGAGTGTTGCCATGCGTCCCGAAGACCTGGAACGCGCCGCGTCTGGAGCTGAAAATGCGTTTGATGCAGAGGTGCTGACGGTGGAATACGGGGGGCACGATTCGCTGATCCGCGTGAAGGCTGCGTTCGGCAATCTGTGGGCGCGTGTGACGGGTGATGTGGCAGTAGGTGAACCCATTTGCCTGCGGGTTCCGCCATCGCGCACGCTGGTGTACGACGGGGAAACGCCATGAACTCGCCAACCGTTCCGACCTCTCCGCTCCCTTCCGCAGTCCCCCGCGACGCGAAGGCGTGGCTGGTTTCTCCCGCGCTGATCTTCATCCTCGCGCTGTTTGTTTATCCGTTCGTGTACGGCCTAGTGCTGTCGTTCCAGCCGATGAACGGCGGCTCCACGTTCGCCAACTACATCGCCTTTTTCACCGATACGGCGATGTGGCCCACCATCATCGTCACCTTGAAGCTTGCGGTGCCGGCAACGATCATCAACGTGGGTTTGTCGGTTCCGGTTGCATTCGCTTTGCGCCGGAATTCACCGTATCAGAAGTTCGTGACCACGCTGCTGGTGATTCCCGTGACATTGGGCACTGTGTTGATCGCTGATGGCATGCTGACTTACTTTGGCCCGAACGGCTGGTTCTCGCAGGCGGTGCACGGGCTGCACTTATATAGCGACGAAGTCCGTCTAACGCATAACTACTGGGGCGTGTTGATATCGTTGATCGTTTCGGGCTTTCCGTTCGCCTTTCTGTTGACGCTTTCGTATGTGACCGGCATCGATCCGACGCTGGCGCGTGCTGCGGCAACCCTGGGTGCGAGCCCGTGGGAACAGTTTCGGCAGATCTACCTGCCGCTGCTGATGCCTGGGCTGACCATGGCCGCGTGTCTGTCGTTCGTGCAGGCGTTCTCGGTGTTTCCGTCGGCGGTGCTGCTCGGCGCGCCTGCCGGACCCACGCGTGTGATCTCGATTGCCGCGGCCGAAGCCGCCTTCGAAAGCTACGATTATTCGCTCGCCTCCGCGATCGCGATGGTGATGGGCTTTGTACAGTTGCTGGTGGTTGCAGGCATGCTGAGCGCGCGCCGCTTCTTCTACACAGGTCCGGTGACCGGAGGTAAAGGCTGATGGCGACCGATAATCATGCACCTGCCTGGACGGCTTCCACTCATGCCTCGGCTCCTCGCAACAGCCGCAACGACGGCGCACAACCGGCCAAGCCGATGAAACCGCGTGTCAGTCTCGGGGACCGGCTCTGGAAGATATTCGTCTGGGGCGCGATGGCGTTCTTCCTGTTCAACGTCCTGTTGCTGATTGCGACCGTTGCCGTCAACTCGGTTGCGACACGCTGGTTCGGCACGCTCTTGCCGCCCGGGTTCACGCTGCACTGGTACGCGCAGGCATGGAGCGACTTCCAGCTCGCGAGCGTGTTGTGGGTAACGATCGAGGTGGTTGGCGCGGTGGTGATCCTGTCGATTGCGCTGGGCGTGCCGGCGGCTTACGCGCTTGCCCGCGTGCAATTTCGCGGCAAGCGTTTTGCGATGCTCGTGTTCCTGCTGCCGCTGATGGTGCCGCCCGTCACCTACGGCATTCCGATGGCAACCGTCATGTACAAGGTCGGTCTTGCCGGGACGTTGAGCGGCGTGATCCTTGCGAACCTGGTGCCCGCGCTGCCGTTCGTCATTCTTGTGATGACGCCGTTCATTGAACAGATCGATCCGAATCTTGAAGCAGCCGCACGTATCTTCGGGGCTAACACGGCGAAGTACTTCCGCTATGTGCTGCTGCCGCTGCTGATGCCGGGCATGCTGGCCGCGGGCTTGCTGGTGCTCGTTCGCACGATCGGCATGTTCGAACTGACGTTCTTCACCGCGGGACCGACTACGCAGACGCTGGTGGTCGCGCTGTATTACGCGGTCTTTTCGACGGGCGTGCGCGCGCCTCAATCCATCGATGCAATGGCGATGATCTACATGGCGATCACGCTGGTATGGGTATTGATCGCGCTGCAGTTCGTCAGCCCGACGCAACTGGTCTCGCGCGTCAAGGAACAGCGGCAGTGACAGGCGAGTAGTCGCGACCGCTTGATGCTTGGATGTGGCGAGCGGACGCAAGCAGACGTGTGCGGAGCATTTGAAGCCGCATAACGCGCTTGGCTTGTTTAATCCGGCACCCGCGACGTGCTTGGCCGGCTGTTGAAAAGATCTATGCAGTTGATTACATGACCGCTGCCAGCCGATAGATGTATCGTGGCAGCAGTCATCTCTTTACCCCGCGCTTTACCATCCTTCGTTTTATCTTTTCGGCAATCACGCCGGTGTTTCGACACCCGTCGTTGTGATTCGCGCATGGGTTTCCGGTTGTGTCGCTAACTCCTCACTCTATCTGCAAGACGACGTGGCCGCCACGACGAAAGCATGGTCGTCGATGTCGATGCGTGACCGGCTCAGAACTGAAAAACCCCCTATAAAACAAGGCTTGTATCAGGGTTTTCGATCAGGATGTCGGGTTTTCCATAACGGTTTTTCCGTTGTGCGCAAACGTTCTCTGCGCTCTCTCACACCCTTTCGAACCATCTCCCCCCACTCGCGTGGCACAGCGCACAGAACGCTTTTTCCAGACTGTCATTCTGGAATCACATCGCGTCCCTGATTGACGGGGAATGCGGAATAAAAACGCGTTTAAATCCGGGGGAAATATGAGTACTACTTATAAAAAGAATCTGAAAACTGCGCTTAGAGTGAGCTGCATTGTTATCGCCAGCGCGATTCCGCCAATGGCCAATGCGCAAGCCGGAAGCCCGCCGCTTTCGGCAGCGCCGTTGCTGCCTTGTTACGACAGCCACCACAAGCTGATGGCGGGCAATTGTGGATCCGTGAACGGTGACTATGGCATGGAGTCCGATACATCCAGCTCGCAGGAGTCGGGTTTCGCCGTCGGGGCAGCGACCGGGTCTAACTCCGGCATTGCCTCCGAGGGACACGGTGATGATTCGTCGAGCGGGACTTCGGGCGGCGGTACGGGATCAGGTAGCAAAGGCAAGGGAAGTGGAGGTGGAACTTCGGGAGGCTCTTCGGGTAGCTCTTCGGGCGGTACCTCAAGTAGTGGTTCCGGTAGTGGTTCCGGTAGTGGTTCCGGTAGTGGTTCCGGTAGTGGTTCGGGTAGTGGTGCAGGTAGCGGCGGTGCCGGGGCGAACGGAAGCGGTGGAAGCAGTACGGGTAGTTCGGGCAGCGGTTCGGGTACAGGTGGCTCGGGCACCTCGAACGGTAACGCCGGCGCTGGCGGTGCAGGGTCGGGTAGCAGCGGCGGGACGGGATCTGGTAGCAGCGGTGGACACGGAAGCAGTTCGTCAGGCGGTAGTTCGAGTGGTAGCGGCGCGGGAGCGGGTTCTGGATCGGGTTCAAATGGTGGAAGCGGTGGTGCGGGAGGGAGTGGAAGCGGTGCGTCCGGTAGCGGTTCGAGCGGTAGCGGCGCGGGAGCGGGTAGCGGGTCAGGTTCTAGTGGCGGAAGCGGTGGTTCTGGAGGTAGCGGAGGGAGTGGGAGCGGTGCGTCCGGTAGCGGTTCGGGCGGTAGCGGCGCGGGAGCGGGCAGCGGGTCAGGTTCCAGTGGTGGAAGCGGTGGCGCCGGAGGTAGTGGAAGCGGTAGTGGTGCGTCCGGTAGCGGCGCGGGTGCAGGTAGTGGGTCAGGTTCCAGTGGCGGAAGCGGTGGTTCCGGAAGTGGTGGAGGGAGTGGAAGCGGCAGCGGTGCATCCGGCAGCGGTTCGGGCGGTAGCGGCGCGGGTGCAGGTAGCGGATCAGGTTCCAGCGGTGGGAGCGGTGGGTCCGGAGGTAGTGGCGGGAGTGGAAGCGGCAGCGGTGCGTCCGGTAGCGGTTCGGGTGGAAGTTCAGGGGGCAATTCCGGCGGTAATACGGGCAGTGGATCAGGTCATGGCAACGATGGCGGTCATGGCAACGACGGCGGTCATGGCAACGACGGTGATCATGGTAACAACGGCGGTCGCGGCAGCGATGGAGGTCATGGCAACGACGGCGGTCACGGCAACGACGGCGGTCACGGCAACGACGGCGGTCACGGCAACGACGGCGGTCACGGCAACGACGGCGGTCACGGCAACGACGGCGGTCATGGCAACGACGGTGGTCACGGCAACGATGGCGGTCATGGCAACGACGGTGATCATGGTAACAACGGCGGTCGCGGCAGCGATGGAGGTCATGGCAACGACGGCGGTCACGGCAACGACGGCGG
>NZ_JBIYEB010000020.1:0-182703 GCF_044909315.1 Caballeronia udeis | reverse complement strand
TGGGGCACCTATGAATGAAAACTGCACGCTGTGGACACTTAGGGTAGAGCGGTTAAAGCGTTTTCTTTGCTTCGTTTCTTTGTCGCTTTGGACAAAGAAATGACGCCTGTAGTGGCTAATAGTGACAAAGAGAAAATCCGACTCAGGCAGACCACTAACACCGAAAGCAGCAACCCGGCACTGACCCCGACCGCTAACCCCAGAACCTGGCACCCCGGGCCCGCCCCCGACCACCAACCCCGGAACCTGGCAATTCAGCCCCGCCCCCGACCAACCCCAGAACCAAGCCCCCCGGCCCCCGAACGACCCCAAGTGCTAACGCCCCCCCTCCGACGCCTTATAATTCCCCGACCTCCGCTTCTTTTACGCATTTTTCGGCAGATTCCACCCCATGAGTGACAACACGAGTGACAACACGCTTGCGAAGAGTTTCGAGCCCCAAAACATCGAGTCCCATTGGGGCCCGGAATGGGAAAAGCGCGGTTACGCCGCGCCGACCCTGATCGAAGGCAAAAAAGATTTCTCGATCCAACTCCCGCCGCCGAACGTCACCGGCACGCTGCACATGGGTCACGCGTTCAACCAGACCATCATGGACAGCCTCACCCGCTACCACCGCATGCTCGGCGAAAACACGCTGTGGCTGCCTGGAACGGATCACGCGGGGATCGCCACGCAGATCGTCGTGGAGCGGCAACTCGATGCACAAGGCGTGTCGCGCCATGATCTCGGCCGCGAGGAATTCCTGAAACGCGTCTGGGAATGGAAACAGAAATCCGGCTCGACCATCACGGGCCAGGTACGCCGCCTGGGCGCGTCCATTGACTGGTCACGAGAATATTTCACGATGGACGACAAAATGTCGCCGGTCGTGCTGGACGTGTTCGTCACCCTGTACAAGCAAGGCCTGATCTATCGCGGCAAACGGCTGGTGAACTGGGACCCGGTGCTGGGCACTGCCGTCTCGGACCTGGAAGTCGCCAGCGAAGAAGAAGCCGGTAGCCTCTGGCACATCCAGTACCCGCTGCCGGACGGCTCCGGCCACGTCACGGTCGCCACCACACGCCCGGAAACCATGCTCGGCGACACCGCCGTGATGGTCCATCCGGAGGACGAGCGTTACGCTCACCTGATCGGCAAGACGGTCATGCTGCCGTTATCGAACCGGGAAATCCCGGTGATCGCGGACGATTACGTGGATCGCGAGTTCGGCACCGGCGTGGTCAAGGTCACGCCCGCGCACGACTTCAACGACTATCAGGTCGGCCTGCGCCACAAGCTGCCCATGATCGAGATCCTCACGCTCGACGCCAAGATCAACGACAACGCGCCGGAAAAGTATCGCGGCATGGACCGCTTCGACGCCCGCAAGCAGGTCGTGGCCGACCTCGAAGCACTTGGCCTGCTGGAGTCCGTCAAGCCGCACGCGCTGATGGTGCCGCGCGGCGACCGCACGGGCGTGGTGATCGAGCCCATGCTGACCGACCAGTGGTTCGTCGCCATGAGCAAGCCGGCGCCGGAAGGCACGTTCCACCCGGGCAAATCGATCGCTGAAACGGCGCTCGATGTGGTGCGCAACGGTGAAATCAAGTTCGTCCCGGAAAACTGGTCGACGACCTATTACCAGTGGCTCGAAAACATCCAGGACTGGTGTATTTCGCGTCAACTCTGGTGGGGCCACCAGATTCCGGCTTGGTACGGCGATAACGGCGAAATCTTCGTGGCGAAGACCGAAGCAGAAGCCCGCGCGGAAGCCACGGAAAAAGGCTATACCGGCGCGCTCAAACGCGATGACGACGTGCTCGACACGTGGTTTTCATCGGCGCTCGTGCCGTTTTCATCGCTCGGCTGGCCGAACGAAACACCCGAACTCAAGCACTTCCTGCCCTCCTCGGTCCTCGTGACGGGTTTCGACATCATCTTCTTCTGGGTCGCCCGGATGGTGATGATGACCACGCATTTCACCGGCAAGGTCCCTTTCGACACGGTCTACGTCCACGGTCTCGTGCGCGACGCGGAAGGCCAGAAGATGTCGAAGAGCAAGGGCAATACGCTCGATCCGATCGATATTGTCGACGGCATCGACCTCGAAACGCTCGTTTCCAAGCGGATTACCGGCCTGATGAACCCGAAGCAAGCCGAAAAAATCGAGAAAAAAACCCGTAAGGAGTTCCCGGAGGGGATTCAGCCGTTCGGCACGGATGCCCTGCGTTTCACGATGGCGTCCATGGCAACGCTCGGTCGCAACGTGAATTTTGATCTGGCAAGGTGCGAGGGATATCGTAATTTTTGCAATAAGCTGTGGAATGCCACCCGCTTTGTCCTGATGAATACCGAAGGCCACGACTGCGGCTTCGGCAAACCGGAAGAGTGCGAGGCAGGCGATTGCGGACCCGGTGGATACCTCCACTTCTCGCCGGCGGACCGCTGGATCGTGTCGCTTTTGCAGCGCGTGGAAGCGGAGGTGGAGAAAGGTTTCGCCGACTACCGTTTCGACAACGTGGCGAGCGCAATCTACAAATTCGTCTGGGATGAGTATTGCGACTGGTATCTGGAACTGGCCAAGGTGCAGATCCAGACCGGCGCACCCGAGCAGCAGCGCGCTACGCGCCGCACCCTGCTGCGGGTGCTGGAAACGGTGCTGCGTCTCGCGCACCCGGTGATTCCGTTCATCACGGAAGCCTTGTGGCAGAAGGTAGCGCCGCTAACCGACCTCTATCCGCAAGCCGCCGAAGACGGGCAAACCGCGTCCATCATGATTCAGCGCTACCCGGTCGCACAACCGTCTAAAATTGATGAATCGTCTGAACAGTGGGCAGCCGAACTGAAGGCCATCATCGATTCATGTCGTAATCTGCGCGGTGAGATGAATCTGTCGCCGGCGGTCAAGGTACCGCTGCTGGCAACAGGTGACGAAGCGCAGCTCAAGTCTTTTGCGCCTTATGTCCAGGCGCTGGCGCGTTTGTCGGAGGTGAAGATCATTGCCGACGAATCCGCGCTCGACAAGGAGGCAAGTGGCGCGCCAGTTGCTATCGTAGGAACGAACAAGCTGGTGTTGAAGGTCGAAATCGACGTTGCAGCGGAACGCGAACGGCTCACGAAGGAAGTGGATCGGCTGACGCAGGAAATCGCGAAGGCCCGTGTGAAGCTGGAAAACGAAAGTTTCGTGGCGCGCGCGCCCGCTGCGGTGGTGGAGCAGGAGCGCAAGCGGCTGGCGGAATTTGAATCGACTGCTGACAAGTTGAAAGCGCAATTGTCGCGGCTTCCTGCGTAAGCGGCGGTGTTGCGTGGCCTGACAGGCCTTAGCCGGCCCGGGCGCGGTCGGCTAAGGCCTGAAAACAACCGATTGCTTGTTCCGCCTTATAGCAAAGTGCGTATTTGTGCTTGAAGAATTAATCTCGCCGCACTTTTTTATCAACGCATCAACCTGCATCATGGCATTTGCTTCCATGCCGACCGTTTCAGGCTTGACGTTTAAACACGATAAGAGGATCAGGGTCATCAAATGCTAAAAGTTACGAAAGCGGTTTTCCCGGTTGCGGGTCTCGGTACCCGATTCCTCCCCGCAACCAAGGCCAGCCCGAAGGAAATGCTGCCCGTTGTCGACAAACCGCTGATCCAGTACGCGGTCGAAGAGGCCATGGCCGCCGGCATCACGGAGATGATCTTCGTGACGGGCCGCAGCAAACGCGCAATCGAGGATCACTTCGACAAGTCGTATGAGATCGAAGCCGAACTGGAAGCCCGCGGCAAGCAAAAGCTGCTCGACCTCGTGCGCAGCATCAAACCGAGCCACGTGGATTGTTTCTACGTGCGCCAGGCTGAAGCGCTCGGTCTCGGCCATGCCGTGCTGTGCGCGGAAAAGCTGGTGGGCGACAACCCGTTCGCCGTGATTCTCGCCGACGACTTGTTGTACGGCACGCCGCCGGTGATGACGCAGATGATCGAAGTCTTCGATCACTATCACAGCTCCGTGATCGGTGTGGAAGAGATCCCGGCTCAGGATTCCAAGTCGTACGGTGTGATCGACGGAAAAGAGTGGGAAGACAATATTTTCAAGCTGTCGGGCATTGTGGAAAAGCCGGAACCCGAAGTTGCACCGTCGAATCTGGGTGTTGTGGGCCGGTATGTGCTCAAGCCGCGCATCTTCGATCACATTCGTGCCCTGAAGCCGGGCGCCGGTGGCGAACTGCAACTGACGGACGCAATCCAGTCATTGCTCGCTGACGAACAAGTGCTTGCGTACAAGTATCACGGCACCCGTTTCGATTGCGGCAGCAAGCTGGGCTATTTGAAGGCGACGGTGGAGTTCGCGTTGCGGCATCCGGAAGTGGCCAAGGATTTCCAGGAGTACCTGAATACGCGTTCGCCGCATCTGCTTGGCTAACCAGGCACCAAGCGTTAAACCACAAGCCGCCGGCACGCGGGTTGCGGCCAAAAAAAATGCCCATGGATGAAACCCATGGGCATTTTTTATTGACCGGTTCCGATCAACGGCGCCGCATCAAAAACGTAAACACCTTGTCGTGCGATGTCGATTCCACCAGCTCGTTGCCCGTCTGCTTCGAAAACGCGGCAAAGTCGCGTTGCGAACCCGGATCGGTCGCCAGCACTTTTAATATCTGACCGCTCTGCATATCGGCCAGCGCCTTCTTCGCCCGCAGGATGGGCAGCGGGCACGTGAGCCCGCGCGCATCGACTTCCTTGTGCACTTCCATCAGATTGAGCCTTGTTCGAACCCGCTTGGTGATTCCGCTTAGTGAGGGTTCGATTTTACCCCAGTGCTTAAAAATTCACCGCCTGGCCTTTAGCCAGAGACTCCCGCATCGCAATGCCAATGCGCGTGGCCTCGCGCGCATCGTCAAGCGTCAGACCCGTGGCCGGGCCTCCCGTCAGCGAGGCCACGAACACCTCCGCCTCATTCAGGAACGCTTGCTCGAAGCGCTCGAAGAAGGTCGGCACGCATTCATTGCGGATCCCACCGGCATCGTAGATTTCTACTCGATTGGCCCGCGGATTGTGTCCCACCGACAACGCCCCGCTTGTTCCCACCACCTCCGTCTGCGTGTCGTGACCGTGGGCGCTGGTCCGCGATGCCTGGAATACCGCGAGCCGACCGCCCTCGAATTCGCAGATGGAGACACCGTTGTCGATATCGCCGCATTCGGCCAGCCCTTCGTGGATCGCAATCGTGCCGCTGGCGAATACGCGCGTCACGCGCGGATTGCCCAGCATCCAGCGCGCGAGGTCGATGTCGTGGACGCTGCAATCGAGGAACAAACCGCCCGACGTGGGCGCGAAACGGACGAAAAAGCCATCGGGATCGTTCTTGTCGACGGTCTGCGAACGGACCATGAACGGCCGGCCGATCGCACCTTGCTGGATCTTGTTGAAAGCGTCGCGATAACTGCCGTCGAAGCGGCGCACGAAACCGATCATCACCTGAAGATCCGGAAAACGCGCGCTTTCTTCAATCACGCGATCGCACTGCGCCAGGTCCAGCGACAGCGGTTTTTCGCAGAACACATGCTTGCCTGCGCGCAACGCCGCGATGATCTGGTCAGGATGCAGCGAAGTCGGCGTGACGAGCCAGACGGCATCGAGCGATGCGTCTTTCAGCATGGCTTCGTAGTCGCTGTAGAGCGTGAGTTCGGGCAGGTTGGCGCCCGCCCATTCGCGCTCGGCTGCGACCGGACTACATGCTGCCGCGAGCGTCGCGCCCGGCACGTGCCACGCCAGGTTACGGGCATGGCGCTGACCCAGCCGCCCCAATCCGACAATCCCAATTCGCACGGACGCTTTCATGCTGCCCCCAGCTTGATGATCGAGCCATCGCGCCATGACCGTGTGGCCGCATCGGCGAGTTCCAACGCCTTCAGGCCGTCCGCTACCGTCGTGCGAACCGGCTTGCCTTCCTGGACGGCATCAAAGAAATGGCCGATTTCCAGCGCGTACGCGGCGCGATAACGCTCGAGGAAAAACGCTTCCGGCACATCGTTCGATACAGCGCTCTTTGAATATGCGGTGACTTCGGTCGGGCGCACATTGCCGGCTTGCAGCATGCCTTGGCTGCCGAGCAGTTCGAAACGCTGGTCGTATCCGTACGCCGCTCGCCGCGCTGTATTGATCTGGCACAAGCGGCCGCGTTTGGTGCGGATCGTGACAGCCGTCGAATCGATATCACCCGCCTCCGCAATCGCCGGGTCAGTCAGACAGCTTCCCGTGGCGTGCAGCGTGTCGGCTTCGTCGTCCAGCATCCAGCGGAAGATGTCGAAATCGTGGATCAGCATGTCCTTGAAAATGCCGCCCGAATGCTTGATGTACTCCACCGGTGGCGCGCCCGGATCACGGCTCGTAATCACCAGCATTTCCGGATCGCCAATTTCACCCGCCTCCACACGCGCCTTCAATGCAGCAAAGGTCGGATCGAAGCGGCGCTGAAAACCGATCATGCAGACCACGCCGGCTTTCGCGACAGCGTCGGCGCAAGCACGCGCGCGCTCGAGCGTCAGGTCGACCGGCTTTTCGCAGAACACATGCTTCCTTTGCGCCGCCGATTTCAGGATCAGGTCGGCATGCGTGTCCGTGCTCGAACACACAACGGTCGCACCAATCGATGCATCGCCGAGCGCGCCTTCCACATCGGCCACTTGTGCACCGTGAAGCGCGGCCAGTGCGGCGGCGGCTTCCCTGTTGACGTCCACCACGTACTTCAGCCTCACACCCGGCTGTTTCGCCAGGTTCGCTGCGTGGATCTTGCCGATCCGCCCTGCTCCGAACACCGCCACATCAATCGTCATAGCCACCTGTCTCCCTTGATTCTTCCACGTTCAGTTCAAGCCGGTACGCAAGCGCGATAAACAGCGCCTGGCACAGGCAGATCGTGCTCGTGAGCGAACGGAACGCGAACGCGCTGCCTTCCTTCACGAACAAATGCGCGCTCGCGTGACGTGCGAGCGGCGAAAGCTGGCCATCGGTGATCACCAGCGTCTTGGCGCCGTGATGCTGCGCGGCGCGCACGCAATACTGCGTCTCCTTGCCGTACGGCGCGAAGCTGATTGCGATCACCACGTCGCCTTTCTTCACGCTGCGGATCTGTTCCCGGTACATGCCGCCGAAACCGGACACCAGATGCACGCGTTTCGCCGTGTGCTGCAACGCGTAGACGATATAACTCGCCACCGGGAACGAGCGCCGCACGCCGACCACGTAGATGTTCTCGGCGTGCTCCAGCATCTTCACCGCGGCTTCGAACTGGACGTCGTCGAGACCGGCTTCGAGCTCCTCCAGTCCGCTGCGGCTTGCTGCAATGAACTCGCGCGCCACCGAACCGCCGGACAACTTGCCCGGCTTTTCATCGATCAGTTTGCGGATGCGCTGCTGATAACTCTGCGCGGAACCGTTCTGGCCCGTGTAGGCCTGCTTGAAGATTGCCTGAAGGTCGGAGAAGCCGGAGAAGCCGAAACGCTGGGCGAAGCGCACGACCGCCGAGGGATGCACGCCGCACGCGCTGGCAATGTCGCCGGTGCGATCCATCATCACGTTGCTGCGGTGCTGTTCGATGTACGTGGCCACGCTTTTAAGCTGGCGCGGCAACGCGTCGTACGCCTCGGTGATCCGCTGCATCAGTTCGTCGACTGTCTGGATCTCGGCCGTCTCTTGGGGGTCTTGCGCGTCTTCCTGCATGCCGTGCTCGTCATTGTTCTGTCTTCGATGAAACCGATTATAGATATCCGCAGGAACAAATGGAATTAATTTTCCAAACTTCTAATAGTTAAACTTCCTATTGCAGATTGACCAAACTTGTCCTAATCTTGGTCGTGAGCAAGGGGACGTCAAACGGTCAAGCGCCGTACGCAAGATGCCCGATGCTCGTTCAGAACAACAACCGTGATAGGTGGAGACAATGAAACTTTGCAATCGCCGAGGCGCCCTGCGCGCGCTAGCGGCTGCCGCTGCGTTGTGCGGCGCAGCAGCACTGAGCGGTCAGGCAGCGCACGCCGCCCCCGATGCCCATTTCGTTTTGATCAGCCACGCGCCGGATTCGGACTCGTGGTGGAACACGATCAAGAACGCCATCAAACAGGCAGACGAGGACTTCAATGTCCAGACGGATTACCGCAACCCGCCGAACGGCGATATTGCCGATATGGCCCGCCTGATCGAACAGGCCGCGGCACGCAACTATGACGGCGTGATCGTCACCATCGCCGACTTCGACGTGCTGAAAGGCGCAATTTCCAAGGTCACGGCGAAGCACATTCCGCTGATCACCATCAACTCGGGCACCGAGGAGCAAAGCGCCCAGCTCGGCGCGATCATGCACGTGGGACAGCCTGAATACACCGCTGGTAAAGCGGCGGGAGAGAAGGCGAAGGCGGCGGGCATCAAGTCGTTCCTGTGCGTCAACCACTACGCGACGAATCCGGCTTCGTTCGAGCGTTGCCGCGGTTTCGCCGATGCGATTGGCGTCGATTTCAAGGCGTCCACGCTGGACGCAGGCCAGGATCCGACCACCGTCCAATCCAAGGTGAGCGCGTATTTGCGTAATCACCCGGACACGCAGGCCGTGCTCACACTCGGCCCGCTCTCGGCGGATCCGACGATCAAGGCGCTCAAGCAGATGGGCGTTGCCGGCAAGCTCTGGTTCGCGACCTTCGACTTCGACACGGACATCGCGAAGGCGATCCAGGATGGCACGATCCAGTTCGCCATCGACCAGCAACCCTACTTGCAGGGTTATATCCCGGTCGCAGTGCTGGCTATCGTGAAGAAGGATCACACCACCGACCCGGTCAAGATCCGCCAGGCCCTCGAAGCGAATCCGAAGTTCCAGGCGCGGCTTAGCACCTATGGGCTCGCTCCTTCCTACGGGCCGCGCAATATCGGCTCGGGCCCGGGCTTCATCACCAAGGAAAACGTCGACAAGGTACTGAAGTACGCAGGTCAGTACCGTTGAACCCGATGGCGGCGCGGCCAGCATGAGTCAAGCACCGCGCCGCCGTCTTCGAAGCATCTGCAGGCATCAGCAACTTCACCACGTCATCCGCACCACTCAACTGTATCGCTCGCGCATCAGCATGTTCGCTTTGTGAACCAGCGCCGCATCGCGAATGAAAGACGAAGGAGACATCATGGGCGTAGCCGGAAAACCTATTCTCTCGGGACATCGCAAGCCGTCTGACGACGTCGCGACATCGAGTTCATCCACCTCTGCCGACGAGCGCATTCGCCGGGAATCCCGTTTCGGGCACATCCTGAATCGTCCGGAGTTCGCAGCAATCTCGGGAGCCGTGCTGGTCTTCGTCGTGTTCGGAATCGCCGCCGGCGGCTCGGGCATGTTCAATCTCGACGGCATCATGAACTGGTCGCAGGTGTCCGCTTACCTGGGCATCCTCGCCGTCGGCGCCTGCCTGTTGATGATTGCAGGGGAGTTCGACCTCTCGATCGGCTCCATGATCGGTTTTGCCGGGATGATGGTCGCCATTCCCACCGTCTATTTCCACTGGCCGATCTGGCTCGCGATTATTTTTGCCTTTGCCGGCTGCATGCTGCTCGGCGCGCTGAACGGCTATATCGTCATGCGCACGCGGCTGCCGTCGTTCATTGTCACACTGGCCTTCCTGTTCATCCTGCGCGGCCTCACGCTTGCGCTGTCGATCATGTTCGCCGACCGGACCATCGTTTCCGGCGTGGGTGACATTGCCGCGAAAGACTGGTTTGCCAATACCCTTTTCCATGGCGTCGCCTTCCACGATATTTTCGCGTGGCTGGGGAAAATAGGAATCCTGAAGATGCTCGACAACGGCCAGCCGCTCGTGCCGGGGATTCCGAAAGTCATCCTCTGGTGGGTTGTGCTCGCGGCCATTGGCGCATTCGTGCTCGCCAAGACCCGTTTCGGCAATTGGATTTTCGCGTCCGGCGGCGACGCGGTGGCGGCCAAGAACGTCGGCGTGCCGGTGCGGCGCGTGAAGATCTCGCTCTTTGTCCTGACCGCGTTCTGTGCGTGCCTGTTTGCTGTGCTGCAAGTATGCGACATCGGTTCGGCTGCGGCCGACCGGGGGCTTGAAAAGGAATTCGAGGCGATCATCGCAGCGGTGATTGGCGGAACCCTGCTGACGGGCGGTTACGGTTCGGTGGTCGGCGCATGTTTCGGCGCGCTCATCTTCGGCGTGGTCCAGATCGGCATTGGCTACACCAGCGTGCCCTCTGACTGGTTCCGCGTGTTCCTCGGCATGATGCTGCTGATCGCCGTGCTGTTCAATCACTACGTGCGCCGCCGCGTCTCACAGGCTCAATAAGGTCAAGGAGAAGAAACCATGTCCGATCCCATCCAGAGCGCGCCGCCCGCGCCCGAAGACACCATCCTCGCACTGGAAAACGTCAGCAAGTTTTTCGGCAAGGTGATCGCGCTGAACGGCGTCACGCTGCGCCTGAAACGCGGTGAAGTGCACTGCCTGCTCGGCGACAACGGCGCAGGTAAATCCACCCTGATCAAGACGCTGGCCGGCGTCCATACGCCCTCCTCCGGCGAGTATCTCGTCGATGGCAAACCGGTCCACTTCGGTTCGCCGAAAGAAGCGCTCGATCTGGGCATTGCAACTGTCTATCAGGATCTCGCGCTGGTGCCGCTGCTGTCGGTGGCACGCAATTTCTTCATGGGACGCGAGCCGCAGAAAAAGCGCTTCGGCTTTATCAACGTAATGGACCTGGACCTCGCCGCCGAAACATCGCGTGCGCGGCTCTCCGAAATGGGCATCAATGTGCGCGACCCGCACCAGCCTATTGGCACGATGTCCGGTGGCGAGAAGCAATGTCTCGCCATTGCGCGGGCGATTCACTTCGGCGCGCGCGTGCTGATTCTCGATGAACCGACCGCCGCGCTCGGCGTGAAGCAGAGTTTCAATGTGCTGAAGCTGATTCACACGGCGCGCGCGAAAGGCATCTCCGTGATCTTCATCACGCACAACGTGCATCACGCGTATCCGATCGGCGATTCGTTCACACTGCTCAATCGCGGTAAATCGATGGGCACGTTCACGAAGGACACCATCACCAAGAACGAAGTGCTCGACATGATGGCGGGAGGCGCCGAGATGCAGCAAATGATGAACGAACTGGAAGGCGAGCCGGCTTAGGCTGGTACGTACGGCCGCTCTCGTTTGTCGTCATCTACAGAACAGGATTGAATATGGCATTGCAATCATCAACCGGATCGCGCTTCGCAACCGGGCGAACCCGCGACATCATCTGCCTCGGGCGGCTCGCGGTCGATCTGTACGCGCAGCAAGTCGGCGCACGGCTCGAAGACGTGTCGAGCTTCGCGAAATATCTCGGCGGATCGTCCGCGAATATTGCATTCGGGTGCGCGCGGCTCGGCCTCAAATCCGCGATGCTCTCACGCGTGGGCAACGACCACATGGGCCGCTTTCTTACCGAGACGCTGGAGCGCGAAGGCTGTGATACGAGCCACGTGCGTATTGACCATGACCGGCTCACCGGCTTGGTGCTGCTCGGCATAGAAGACCGCGATACGTTCCCGCTCGTGTTCTATCGCGATGACTGCGCGGACATGGCCGTCGATGAAAACGACTTCGACGAGGCGTTCATTGCTTCATCGAAAGCGCTGCTGATTACGGGCACGCACTTCTCCACCGACCAGGTCAACCGCACGAGCCGTCGCGCGCTCGACTACGCCCGGCGCAACCAGGTCCGCACGGTGCTTGATATCGATTACCGCCCGGTGCTTTGGGGACTCACCGGCAAAGCGGATGGCGAGACACGGTTCATCGCAAACGAGGGTGTGACCGCGCATCTGCAAAGCATCCTGCCGTTGATGGATCTCGTGATCGGCACGGAAGAAGAGTTTCGGATTGCGGGCGGCAAGGATAATTTGATCGATGCGCTGGCGGCCGTGCGCGCCGTAACGGAGGCCATGCTGGTGGTCAAGCGCGGGCCGATGGGCTGCTCGATCGTCGACGGCCTCGTGCCGGCTTCCATCGACGATGCGCCGGTTTATCGCGGCGTGGAGGTGGAAGTGCTGAACGTCCTCGGCGCGGGTGACGCCTTCGCGTCCGGTTTCCTCGCCGGATGGCTGCGAGACGAACCGCTGGAAGTCTGCGCGCGCACGGCGAATGCATGCGGCGGGCTGGTTGTATCGCGTCACGGTTGCGCGCCCGCCATGCCGACGCCCGCCGAGCTCAGCTACTTCCTCGATGCCGCAAACGCCGATCCCGTGCGCATGCGCAGGCCGGATCGCGATGCAACGCTCGCGCGCCTGCATCGTGTAACGCCCGCTCGCAAGACGTGGGATGAGGTGCTCGGTTTCGCCTTCGATCACCGGAATCAGTTCTTCGATCTTGCGCAGCAAACCGGCGCGGATGAATCGCGCATTGCCGCGCTCAAAGGCTTGTTCGTGGAAGCCGTAGCGCAGACGGAAAAAGAACGCGGCCTGGAAGGACGCATCGGCGTACTGATCGACGACCGCTACGGTCAGGACGCGTTGAACGCGGCAACGGGTCGGGGCTGGTGGATCGGGCGTCCGGTGGAATTGCCCGGCTCCGTGCCGCTGGTCTTCGATCACGGCCGGTCGATCGGCACGACGCTGATCGAGTGGCCGCGCGAGCATGTCGCGAAGTGCCTGGTCCACTATCATCCCGATCATCCGCACGACCTTCGCCTGGAACAGGAAGCGCAGATTCGCGCGCTGTACGACGCGGTCCAGGTGAGCGGACACGAGTTATTGCTCGAAGTCATTGTGCCGAAGAACGGGCCGCCGATCGGGGAAGATACCGCCTTGCGTTCGCTGAAGCGCCTCTACAACCTTGGCATCTATCCCGAGTGGTGGAAGCTCGAACCCATGAGCGCGACCCAGTGGCAAGCAATCGATGCACTGATCGCCGAGCGTGACCCGACGTGTCGCGGCGTCGTGCTGCTGGGCTTGTCCGCGGCCGTCGATCAACTGTGCGAGGGTTTCAAGCCGGCTGCGTTGTCGAAGACGTGTCGCGGTTTCACCGTTGGCAGGACGATCTTTCACGAGCCAAGCCACGCGTGGCTGGCGGGTTCCATCGACGACGCGGAGCTTATCGCGCGGGTTCGACGGACATTTGAAACACTGATCGATGCATGGCGTGAAGCACGGGCAAAGAACACCACGCAAGCGCTCACGCAGGAGCAGGCAGCATGAACAGCACGCTTCGTTTAACCACCGCGCAAGCGCTGGTCCGCTATCTCGCCGCGCAGCAAACCCCGGATGGTGAACCGCTGTTCGGCGGCGTCTTCGCCATCTTCGGGCATGGCAACGTAGCAGGAATTGGCGAGGCGCTGTACGCACATCGCGAGACGCTGCCGACCTATCGCGCACATAACGAGCAGGCAATGGCACACGCGGCGATTGCTTACGCGAAGGCGCACTTTCGACGCCGCATGATGGCGGTGACCACGTCCATTGGTCCGGGTGCGACCAACCTGGTGACGGCCGCCGCGCTCGCGCACGTGAACCGGCTGCCGGTCTTGTTGCTGCCCGGCGATGTGTTCGTGTCACGCGCGCCCGATCCGGTCTTGCAACAAGTGGAAGATTTCGCCGATGGCGGCATTTCCGCGAATGATGCGTTGAAACCCGTCTCGCGTTACTTCGACCGTATCGTGCATCCGGCGCAATTGCTGACGGCGCTGCCGCGCGCCATGCGCGTGCTGACGGACGCCGCCTTGTGCGGGCCAGTGACGCTCGCGCTGCCGCAAGACGTGCAGGCGATGGCCTACGACTACCCCGCGTCGTTCTTCGAGCCGCGCGTGGCGTCGTTCCATACGCCCTCGCCCATCGATGAAGAAATCGCGAACGCCGCGGCTGCATTACGCGCCGCTAAAAAGCCCTTGCTCGTGTCAGGCGGCGGTGTGCTCTACGGCCTCGCGACTGACGCGCTGCGTTCTTTCGCCGAGCGTCACGGCATTCCCGTTGCCGAAACACAAGCGGGTAAAAGTGCGCTCGCGTGGGACCATCCGCTGAATCTTGGCGGTATTGGGGTGACGGGATCGGACGCTGCCAACGAGCTCGCACACGAGGCGGATTGCGTGCTCGCGGTCGGTACGCGGCTGCAGGATTTCACGACCGGATCGAACACGCTCTTCACGCAGGCCAGGCTGGTTGGTATCAATGCCAACGCATTCGATGCCTTGAAACAAGGCGCTTTATCGGTAGAAGCGGATGCGCGTCTTGCCCTCGATGCATTGAGCGCAGCACTCGACGACTGGCGCGCGTCGCCACCGTGGACCGCACGCGCGCATGAACTTGCGGATAACTGGCGCGCCACCGTCGACCAGGTGACGAACGCATCGCAAGACGACAACACATTGCCGCGCGAAGCCGATGTGATCGGTGCGGTGCGGCGTTCCAGCGCACAGTCAGCCGCGCATGACGTGGTCGTATGCGCGGCCGGCACTCTACCGGCCGATCTGCAGAAACTCTGGCGCACGAGCACGCCCGGCGGTTATCACGTCGAATACGGCTACTCGTGCATGGGCTATGAAATCGCGGGCGGTCTTGGTGCGAAACTCGCACGGCCGGCAAGCGAAGTGATCGTGATAGTCGGCGACGGCAGCTACCTGATGATGAACAGCGAGCTGGCGACATCCGTCATGCTCGGGGCCAAACTGATCGTGGTGCTGCTCGACAACCGCGGATACGGTTGTATCAACCGCCTGCAGCAAGCATGCGGCGGCGCTCCGTTCAACAACCTGATCGACGATTGCCGCCAGGGTCCCGAAGGCGCACCCGCAATCGACTTCGCGATGCATGCACGCTCGCTCGGAGCGAGTGCTGAGCATGTGGCTAATATCGACGAACTCGAAGCCGCGATGCAACGTGCACGCGCATCCACGCGCTCGTATCTGATCAGCATCGACACCGATCCGGCACGTCCTACTGAAGAAGGCGGCTGGTGGTGGGAAGTCGCGGTGCCGGAAGTGTCGTCGCGCGAAGCGGTGCGCTCGGCGCGCGCAAACTATGAACATGAAATCACGGCGCGTTCGAAGCGCACGAAGGAATAAGCGATGAGCACGTTCGATGTACGAATCGGCATCAACCCGCTGTCATGGATGAACGACGACCTGCCCTCCCTCGGCGGCGAGACACCGCTGAGCGTGGCGCTGACCGAAGGCAAGCAGATCGGCTATGAAGGGTTTGAACTCGGCAACAAATTCCCGCGCGAACCGCAAGCGCTGAAAACCTTGCTTGCCGGATACGACCTCGCGCTCGTCTCGGGATGGTATTCCGGGAGGCTGGCGGAACGCAGCGCCGAGGACGAAATCGCGGCCGTGGGTCCGCATCTCGACCTGCTAGCGAAGAACGGCGCCACGGTCATGGTGTACGGCGAAGTATCCGACTCGATCCAGGGCTCGCCGCGACCGCTGTACCAGCGCCCGCGTTTTTTCTCCGATGACCGCTGGAACGAGTACGCAACACGCCTGAACACCTTCGCTGAATACACGCTCTCGCGCGGCGTCCGGGTGGCGTATCACCATCACATGGGCGCGTATGTGGAGACGCCTGCAGATGTCGACCGGCTGATGAGCCTCACGAACGATGCCGTGGGCCTGCTCTTCGACGCCGGACACATTACGTTCGCCGGCGGCGATCCGCTGACGGTTCTCAACAAGCACATCGCGCGCGTTTGCCATGTGCATTGCAAGGATGTGCGGCCGGAAATTACCAAGCTTGCCCGGAACCGGAACTGGAGTTTCCTGGAAGCAGTGATCAACGGCGCGTTCACCGTTCCGGGTGACGGCGCCGTGGATTTTCCATCGATCATCGCCCGATTGAAGCAGCACGGTTATCGCGGCTGGCTCGTGGTTGAAGCGGAGCAAGATCCGGTCATTGCCACCAGCTATGCGTACGCCGAAAAAGGCTACAAGACGCTGCGTGCGCTCGTAGACCAAAACCTTCAGGAGGCAGCATGAGCCTGCTCGTCAAGGCATCGCGCGAAGGCCAGACTATCGCGCGCGTCACGCCGGAAACGGCGTTGTGGAAACACGTAGGTTTCGCTGCTTATCGGCTGGAAACCGGGGACATCGTGCATGTGCATGAGGCACAGCGCGAGGTCTGCATTGTGGTGTTGTCGGGAACAGTGAGCATAGAAGCCGGTGAGCACAAATGGGAGAAACTCGGCTCGCGCGACAGCGTGTTTGAGGACACCGCGCCCTACGCCGTGTATCTGCCGCCCAAGCTCGCCGCGACTATTCGCGCCGACCGCGATGCGGAAGTCGGCGTGGCGAGTGCGCCCGCTACGGGCAAGTACCCGGCGCGGTTGATCGAGCCGTCGCAGATGAAACGTTCAACCCGTGGCAAAGGTGCGAATACGCGCTACGTCTGCGATATTCTTCCACAAACCGAACCCGCCGAAGGCTTGCTCGTAGTCGAAGTCAAAACGCCCGGCGGCCATGCATCGAGCTACCCTCCGCACAAGCACGACAAGGACAATGTGCCGGTGGAGAGTTCGCTTGAAGAGACTTATTATCATCGGCTGAATCCGCCGCAAGGGTTTGCGTTCCAGCGCGTCTACACCGACGAACGCGATCTGGATGAAACCATGGCCGTTGAGGATCATGACGTGGTCATGGTGCCGCGTGGTTATCATCCGGTCGTGGTGCCGTATGGTTACGACAACTACTACCTGAACGTCATGGCCGGCGACAAACGAACCTGGCACTTCAAGAACGATCCGAAGCACGAGTGGATCGTGGAGAGGGATAGCAAGGCTTCGTAGCTTAGCCGCCGACCGAGAGCCATTCGTTGATCACACGCTCGTTGGCAGCAAGCGCGGCGGGCGTGTCGTCGAAGACGATTTTGCCGTGACCCATCACGGCAACCCGCGTGGCGAGCTCACGCGCAATGCTCATGCGTTGTTCGATCAGGAGAATCGCCACGCCACGCTCCCGCAGGTTCTTCAGGCATGAAGAGACTTGCTCGACGACTTGTGGCGCGAGCCCCTCTGTAGGCTCATCGACGATCACGAACGACGGATCGCCCATCAACGTCCGGGCAAGCGCGAGCATTTGCTGCTCGCCTCCTGACAACATCCCCGCCTTCACGGCCGCACGTTCCTGCAACACGGGGAACAGTTGCTCCGCGTCGTTGATCGTAAAACTGCTGAAACGCGACCCACCCCGCTTGATGCCGAGTTGCAGGTTTTCGCGCACGCTTAACGTCGGGAAGACATCACGCTGTTCAGGCACGTAGCCCACGCCCATCCGCGCAATGACGTGAGGCCGTTTTCCGATCATCGATACCCCGCGAAAGTTTGCTACCCCTTCGGCGTGTACGAGCCCCATCAGCGCTTTGGCGAGCGTCGAGCGTCCCGACCCGTTGCGTCCCGCCAGGGCGACGATCTCGCCCTCGCCTATGCGCAGGCTCACGTCATGCAGCACATGACTTGCGCCATATCCCGCGTTCAGGCCATCGATTTCGAGCAGCCTTGTCATGGTATTTCGCCGAGGTAGGCCGTGCGAACCGCCGGGTTCGCTGCAATTTCAGCGGGCGTCCCCGTTGCAATCACGCGACCTTGCACAAGCACCGAAATGCGATCGGCGAGCGCAAACACCGCTTCCATATCGTGCTCCACGATCAACAGCGTCTTGCCCTGCGTCGTCTCGCGAATCAATGCGAGCGCACGCGCGGCTTCCGCGCGATTCATACCGGCGGTGGGTTCATCGAGCAACAGCACGGACGCGCCGGTGGCCAGCGCGAGGCCCAGATCAAGCGCGCGTAACTCGGCATAACTGAGGCTGGTCGCGAGTGCATCGCTGTGATCGGCAAGACCGATAGCCGCTATCACGCGATGCGTCTCCTCATCGATCACGCTCGAGCGGAGCCATCGATCCTTCCAGGTCGTTACGCCAGAGCCGAGCACCGCGCAACAGACGTTGTCGCGCACGGTGAGACCCGTGAACACGCTTGTGGTCTGGAAGCTGCGCGCGAGGCCCTTGCGTCCCAGCCGATGAGCCGGCATCCCCGTCACGTCGGTACCGTTCAACGCAATGCGGCCACTCGTGGGTTGCGTGCGCCCCGCGATCAGGTCGAACAAAGTGGACTTGCCTGCACCGTTGGGACCGATCAACGCATGACGCTCGCCTTCGCGAATGCTCAGATCGACGCCGCGAAGAACCTGCGTCGCACCGAAACGCTTAGTGATCTCCTTCAGTTCGAGCGCGGTGTTCATGGTGCGCTCCGAGCTTGCCGTGTAAATAGAACCGCAATCACGGCGCTGAAAAACGCGACGCACCAGGGAGCGGCGTGCCGGCCATCGAGAAGGAAACCCGCGATGTGCGCAAGGCCGTCGCCATGACTATCGAATTGCAGCGCGTAGGCGAGTTCCATAGCGATGACGATTGCCAGCAGCCACGCGCCAGCGGCGCACAACGCAAACGCGATAGCCACGTAACCGTCGCGTGATCGTGCAGCAATAAAGCCCACCAAACCCTTGGGCGCCACCACCACAACCCACACAAAAAACAGCCCAAGATAGGCCACCCACGCCACCGATACACTCCCCACCACCAGGCTGAAAAACGTCAGCACCACGGCGCCCAGCACCGGCCCAAAGAATTCTGCAGTCCCACCGATCACCGCTGCGATCAGCACGCTTCCCGAGCGCGCGAGGCCTACCCCTTCCGCCGATGCCAGCTCCACATTGATCAGCCCCAGCCCGCCCGCCACGCCCGCGAAAAACGCCGCGACGATCACCATCGCAAAGCGCACGCGGCGCGGATCGAAGCCGATAGCTGCCGCACGCACGGGGTTATCGCGAACCGCATTTGCCACCCGCACGAACGGCGTGCGCGAGAACACGAACATCGCGATGCACGCCAGCACGCACCATCCGGCGATCAGGGCATAGGCCTGAATCGAAGGCCCGAAGTTCAAGCCGAAGATGACAGGGCCGCTCGCCCGATCGATAGGAACGCCGCCCTCGCCGCCGAACCATCCCGGCACAAGCCACACACCCGCCGCGACCAGTTCGCCGATACCAAGCGTGATCATCGCGAATGTCGTACCGGCGCGACGCGTTGAAAAGAAGCCGGACACGACCGCGACGAGCGCCGCCGACACGCCGCCGATCAACGGCAAAAGGGGCAACGGCACGGGGTATCGATTGAAGATTTGCGCGGCGGCGAACGCTCCGAGCCCGGCATACACGGCGTGCCCGAACGACAGCAACCCTGCTTCCCCGAGCAGCAAGTTGAATGAGAGTGCGAACACGATCATGGTCGCGGTTTGCCCGAGATAGGCGAGCAGCCAGCTCTGCGAGGTGAAGAGCGGCGGCAACGCAAGACCGGCCACGAGCAGCAGCCACGGAAGCGCCTGACGCAGAGCGGTACGGGATTGGGTGAGGACGTTAAGCATCGTCGTCGCCACGCTGGCCGAAGAGTCCACGCGGGCGCAGCGCGAGCATCGCGACCAACAGCACATACGGCAGCACGGGCGCGATCTGCGCGACGCTCAATGCAGCCCAGGCAGGCGGCAACGCAACGCCGGCAAACTGGGCGACGCTCCCGAGCGACAACGTAGTCCCGACTGCAAACGTCTGCACGCATCCGATCAGAAGCGACGCCACCAGCGCTCCGCCCACCGACCCCAGGCCACCGACGACTACGACAACAAACACGATGGGGCCGATGTTCTCGGCCATAGAAGGTTCGATCACGAACAACGGCGCGCCGATCACGCCCGCCAGCGCAGCGAGCGCGGTGCCGGTCGCGAACACCAGCGTAAACACACGGGGAACGTTGTGCCCAAGCGTCTCGACGGTCGCGGCATGGGTGAGCGCGGCCCTCACTACAAGCCCTATTCGCGAGACCCGCAGCACGGCATACAAAGCCAGCAGCATGGCCAGCGATACACCCATCATGAATGCGCGATAACGCGGGAAAGCGGCGCCGTAGAGCGTGAACAACGGGCCATCGAGGCCTGAAGGAACAACCGCGTTGATAGGCGCAAGACCCCAGACCAGCTTTACGACTTCAGCGATCAGATAGGCCGCGCCGAACGTCAGCAGTAGCTCGGCAAGCGCGCCGCGCGTTTCAATCCGGCGTAATAAAAACCGCTCGAACAAACCGCCGAGCGCGCCAACGAGCAAAGGAGAAATGACCAGCGCAAACCAGAAACCCCCAACGGCCGCAAGCGCGTAACCCACATAGGCGCCGAGCATATAAAAGCTCGCATGCGCGAAGTTGAGAACGCCCATCATGCTGAAGATCAGCGTCAGTCCCGCCGACAGCATGAACAGCAGCAACCCGACGCTCACTCCATTCAGAAGGTTGATCGCGAACCACTGAACGAACGAGGTCACGTTACGCGAACCTACCCGGTGACCATGCTGACGAGCGGCTTGAGCGCTGCGACGAGCGTGTCGGGCAGCGGCACCGGACGGCGCGTATCGCGATCGACATACACGTGCACGAAATACCCTTGCGCCGCAGGTTGTTCCGACCCCGCGCTGAAGATGCCCACTTCGTAACGCACGCTCGTGGACCCGAGCCGCGTTACGCGCAGACCGGCATCGATACATTCCGGAAACGCCAGCGAAGCGAAGTAGCTGCAATGCGTTTCTGCCACGAGCCCGATCGTCTTGCCAGCTTCAAGGTCGAGCGCGCCGTGCCGGATCAGATACTCGTTCACGACCGTATCGAAGTAGCTGTAATACACCACGTTGTTCACGTGGCCGTAGAGATCGTTATCGGACCAGCGCGTATTGATCGACAGGAAATGCGGATAATCCGCGCGCGTCGTGGGTACAGGGCGGCTCATGGATCAGAACGACTCCTGCAGCATCCGCCGATAATCCTCCGCACTCGCTTCGCGCGGGTTGGTCTTGTGGCAATGATCGGCAAGCGCGCCCTTGATCACCTTGTCGAACATGCTCTGCTCAACACCCATTTGGGACAGACGCGTTGGCAGGCCAAGGCGCTCGGTCATGTCATGGACAGCTTGAGCGATATCGGCGTCGGCGGCGAGATTCATCACGCGGCGCATCCGTGCGAAACGCTTGTCGGCTACCACGCTCGGCGCGCTTTCGTTGAAGCGCAGCACGGCGGGTAGAACCACCGCGTTCAGCGTGCCGTGATGCAGTCCGGTGCGGCCGTTCACGACCAGACCGCCCAGCGGATGCGACAGCGAATGCACGCAGCCCAGACCCTTCTGGAACGCCATGGCGCCCTGCATGGACGCGCTCATCATGTTCAGGCGCGCATCGCGCTCCTGACCGTCATGCGTCGCCCGTTCGATGGACGCCCACGCGCGCTCGAGCCCATCCAGCGCGATGCCATCCGCAGGCGGATTGAATGCCGGTGCAAGAAATGTTTCGATGCAATGCGCGATCGCGTCCATGCCGGTTGCAGCGGTGAGCATGGGCGGCAAGCCCAGCGTCAGCGACGGATCGCAGACTGCGGACTTGGGCAGGATATGCCACGAGTGAAAGCCGAGCTTGCGGCCGTCGTCGAGAATGATGATCGCCCCGCGCGCTACTTCGCTGCCGGTGCCCGAGGTGGTCGGCACGGCGATCAGCGGTGCGGCCTGAGCGGTGATCTTGTTGCTGCCGCCTTCGATGGTCGCGTACTCAGTCAACGTCCCCGGATGGGTCGCCATGATCGCGACACCCTTGGCCAGGTCAATGGACGATCCGCCGCCCACGGCGATCAGGCCATCGCAGCCTTCGCTTTTGTAGAGCGCGGCAGCTTTCATCACCATGGCTTCGGTCGGGTTCGACGGGGTTTCATCGAAGATGGGAACAGCGCCCGCATCCAGGTCCAGCGCCTGGACGGTCTGCGACACGAGCCCCGCGGCCAGTACACCTTTGTCCGTGATGATCAGTGGCCGCCTGATGCCGACGCGCGCGCATTCGCTGTCGAGCATGGCGAGCGCGTCGTAACCGAGGTGGATGTGGGTGACGTAGAAGATGAAGGCCATGACGAGTGTCCGCGGTTGACGCAGTTAAGTGAGGCGTCTGGCATGTTAGGAGTCGCACGGGAGTCCGTCAATCCGCGCGGACGCCATGGATCGTGCGAGTGTTACGCGTTTTACTGTCCCGGCCGGTCCACGTATTCCACGGCCAGACCGCGGCGGCGCATCCACTCCGCCACGGCGTGGCCGGTTCCCGCGCGCCAGGGTCTGAGCTTCGCGGGCTCGACCAGACGATATTCAAGCAGTTCCGGCGACAGGTTGATGGTCCCGTTCGCCTTCACGTGATACGCGATGATCAGTTCGTTCTTGCGCATGAATTCATACACGCCGACCAGTTCCACCGATTCCGCGACCAGCGACGTTTCCTCGTGCACTTCGCGGGCGATGCCCTCTTCGGGCGTCTCGCCGTTCTCGAGAAAACCCGTGATCAGCGCGAACATGCCCTCGGGCCATGCTGCATTGCGCGCGAGCAGGATCTTGCCCTCGTACTCCACGATCGCCGCGACCACCGGCAGCGGGTTATTCCAGTGCACGAAACCGCATTCCGGGTCCGGACACGCGAGTCGCACACGGCCGCCTTCGTGGCTTGGATCGGCGCGTTCGACGAGCTTGTTGGCATCGCGTGGACAGAAATGGTATTCGATCATGGTCTGGGGTCAGGGGATCTAAGAAAAGTCAGTGGGCAGCGCACAGTGCGCGGACCTCGCCGGCGAACTGTTCCACCGTTTCCGGCAGCGTGTCCCACGCACACATCAGCCGGCAGCCGCCCGAGCCGATGAACTGATAAAACTTCCAGCCCTTGTTGCGCAGCGCCTGCGCAACCGCCGGCGGCAACTCGGCGAACACCGCATTTCCCTGCGGCCTGAACATCACCCTCACGCCTTCTATGCCCTCCAGCCGCTCGGCCATCAATTGCGCCATGCCGTTTGCATGGCGCGCGTTGCGCAGCCAGACATCGTTATTGAGCAACCCGAGCCACGGCGCCGAAATAAAACGCATCTTCGACGCCAGTTGCCCCGCCTGTTTCAGCCGATACGCAAAGTCGACGGCCAGCGCCTTATCGAAGAAAATCACCGCCTCGCCAACGGGCAGGCCGTTCTTCGTGCCGCCGAAACACAGCACGTCGACGCCCGCGCGCCACGTGATCTCCGACGGATGCACATTCAGCGAAGCGACCGCGTTCGCAAACCGCGCACCGTCCATGTGCACCTTCAGATGGCGGCGTTTCGCGATCGCCGCGATGGCGCGAATTTCTTCCACGGTGTAGACCGTACCCACTTCGGTGGATTGCGTGAGCGTGACGACCTTGGGCTTCGGGTAGTGAATGTCGGCGCGGCGCGTGACGATGGCTTCGATAGCATCGGGCGTGAGCTTCCCGTCCATACCCGGCGCCGTCAGCAACTTCGAGCCGCCGGAGAAAAATTCAGGGCCGCCGCATTCATCGGTTTCGATGTGCGCAAGTTCGTGACAGATAACCGAGTGATACGACTGGCAGAGTGACGCGAGCGCCAGCGAATTGGCCGCCGTGCCGTTGAAGACGAAGAAGACTTCGCAGTCGGTCTGGAACAGGTCGCGGATGCGGTCGCACACGCCCTGGGTCCAGGAGTCGTCGCCATAGGCTGGCTCGTGGCCGCTGTTGTTGGCTTCGATCAGCGCGGCGAGCGCTTCGGGGCAGATGCCGGCGTAGTTGTCGGAGGCAAAATGTTGCATGCGGTCAGGGGCCGGGGCGATAGTGGGCGTGGCCGTTATTTTAGCGGGTCGCGCGCGAGCGCGCGGGCACCGCCCTCGCCACGCCATTCATGCCTGTCCGCTGACCGCTTCTACCGGGTCATTTTCCGGCGGGTTGATTGCCTTGCGCAGCCTGCTGCGCTTTCTTGTCCTTCTTGTTCGCTTCGTGATGACCGATCGCGCAACCGCCGGCTGCGCCCACCGCTCCATGCTTGCCCGCCATATGGCCCGCCACGCCGCCGACTGCCGCACCTTCCAGACATCCTTTGGCATAGACGGAACCCGTGGCGAAAAACAGCGAGGAAGCGGCGACGAGTGTGACGAGTTTTCGATTCATGAGACAGGTTCCTTTTGTAGTCGACGCGCAAGGCCTCTTGCCTGCGCTGATCAAGGAAGGGCAAGCCCCATACCTGTCAATTTGCTTTCAGTTTCCATGGCCGTTTGCGGCGATATTCGCATTCGAGGCCGCGTAGGAACCACGTCACTCGCAAACGAAAAAAAGCCCGTTCTGTAGCTGCAACAGAGCGGGCTTTTTGAAACGGTTGAAACGCCTGGGGGCCTGAGGCCCTGAAAAGCTGACTGCTTAAAGCTTGCCCTTCACCCAGTCATTGACGCCGGCCAGCGCCGCCGCCAGGTTCTCCGGCTCGGTACCGCCCGCCTGCGCCATGTCGGGCCGTCCACCGCCCTTGCCGCCGACTTGCTGCGCAACGAAGTTCACCAGATCACCGGCTTTCACCTTCTTCGATGCCTCCTCCGTCACGCCTGCAATCAGGCTGACCTTGTTGCCATCGACGGCTGCCAGAACAATGGCTGCGTTCTTCAGCTTGTCCTTCAATTTATCGACGGTTTCGCGCAGCGTCTTGCCATCCGCACCCGGCAATTGCGCGGCCAACACGAACACGCCGCCAATCTCGACCGCCTGCGACACGAGTTCGTCGCCCTGGCTGGAAGCAAGTTTCGACTTCAGCGCACCGAGTTCCTTTTCCAGCGCCTTCACGTGATCCTGGACTTGCGTGATGCGCTGCGTGAGCTCGGACGGTTGTGCCTTCAGTGCCGCCGATGCCGCGTTGATTCGCGCGTCGAGTTCCTGCACGAAACGCACGGCGTTGTCGCCCGTGATCGCTTCCACGCGCCGAATTCCTGCCGCCACGCCGCCTTCCATCACGATCTTGAACAAGCCGATATCGCCCGTACGCTGCACATGCGTACCGCCGCACAGTTCGCGCGAGAAACCGAGGTCGAGCACGCGTACTTCGTCGCCGTACTTTTCGCCGAACAGCGCCATTGCGCCGCCCTTCACGGCTTCGTCGTACGGCATGACACGCACGATACCCGGCGCATTTGCCAGCACTTCGGCGTTGACGATTTCTTCCACGCGACGAATCTGCTCGTCGGTCATGGGCGCGTTGTGCGCGAAGTCAAAGCGAGTCTTGTCCGGGTCGACGAGCGAGCCTTTCTGCTGCACGTGGCCGCCGAGCACTTCGCGCAGCGCCTTGTGCATCAGGTGCGTGGCCGAGTGATTGCGGGCGGTGCGAAGACGGCGAACCGTATCGATTTCCGCCTTCACCACGTCGCCAACTTTCAGCGTGCCCTGCTCGACCGTGCCGTGATGGCCAACGACGTCGGACTGGACCTTGAGGGTATCGACGACGGCGAAGCGCACCGCCGCATTCGCGAGCACACCGTGATCGCCCGCCTGGCCACCCGATTCGGCATAGAACGGCGTGTGATCGAGCACGACGACGGCCTGCTGGCCCACGTGCGCCTCTTCCACCGGCGCACCGTCAACGTAGAGCGCAACCACTTTGGCGTCGTCGAAGATTTCGTCTTCGTAGCCGTGGAACGTGGTTTTGGCCCCAGCGTAGTCCAGACCTTGCGCCGACTTGAACTTGCCCGCTGAACGCGCCTGTTCGCGCTGACGTGCCATGGCTTCGTCGAACGCGACTTCGTCCACCGTGATGCCGCGCTCGCGGCAAACGTCCGCGGTCAGATCCAGCGGGAAGCCGAACGTGTCGTGCAGCTTGAACGCGAGTTCGCCGTCCAGTTGCTTCGAGCCCTTTGCATCGAGTTCGGCGAGCGCAGTTTCGAGCATCGACATACCGTGGTCGATGGTTTCGAAGAAACGTTCTTCTTCCTGCCGCAAAACGTCCGTGACGCGCGTTTGCGCGTCCTTGAGTTCCGGGTATGCCGCGCCCATTTCCTCGACCAGATCGGCCACGAGCTTATGGAAAAACGCACCCTTGCGGCCGAGTTTGTAGCCGTGGCGAATGGCGCGGCGCACGATCCGGCGCAGCACATAACCGCGGCCTTCGTTGCCGGGAATCACGCCGTCGACAATGAGGAACGAGCACGCGCGGATATGGTCCGCAATCACCTTCAGCGAGTTGTTGGTGAGGTCTTGCGTGTCCGTTTCACGGGCCGCGGCCTTGATCAGCGCCTGGAACAGGTCGATCTCGTAGTTGCTGTGCACATGCTGGAGCACGGCGGCGAGGCGTTCGAGGCCCATGCCGGTGTCCACGCTCTGCTTGGGCAGCTTCGTCATGTTGCCCTGCACGTCGCGGTTGAACTGCATGAACACGAGATTCCAGATCTCGATGAAGCGGTCGCCGTCCTCTTCCGGTGATCCCGGCGGGCCGCCCCACACTTCCGGGCCGTGGTCGTAGAACACTTCCGAACACGGGCCGCACGGGCCAGTGTCGCCCATGGTCCAGAAGTTATCCGATGCGTAGCGTGCACCCTTGTTGTCGCCAATGCGGATGATCCGCTCTTTCGGCACGCCGATTTCGTTTTCCCAGATGGCGAACGCTTCGTCGTCTTCCTGGTAGACCGTGACGGTGAGCTTTTCCGGCGGCAGGCCGTAGACCTTGGTCAGCAGCTCCCAGCAATAGTGGATGGCATCGCGCTTGAAATAGTCGCCGAACGAGAAGTTGCCCAGCATTTCGAAGAACGTGTGATGGCGGGCCGTGTAGCCGACGTTTTCGAGGTCGTTGTGCTTGCCGCCCGCGCGGACGCTGCGTTGCGAGGTCGTGGCGCGCGAATACGGCCGGCTCTCGGTTCCCAGGAAGACGTCCTTGAACTGGACCATGCCCGAGTTCACGAAGAGCAGCGTGGGATCGTTGCCGGGCACAAGGCTGGACGAGCGCACGATCGTGTGGCCCTTCGATTCAAAGAACTTGAGGAATTTCTCGCGGATGTCGGCGGCTTTCATGGCGTGCGGGTCTGCTGTTTTGTACGGCGGCGGCGCTTGGGGCGGAGCTTCTGATTTTTGTCGCTCGCGCGCGAGGGCCGGACGCCGGGTGCCAAAATGGGATTGTCGATTATACGGGGTTTGAAGCGGGATTTTGCTGGCGCCGACACCGCCCACAACTCCCGCCTTCCCGCAATCCCTTCTGCCGCCGCGGTAATAACCCCCGCTTACCGCACCCCTGCCCCGATCAACCCGCCCGCTGCCGCTCCCGCCACCGTCCCGAGCGGACCGCCGGTCAGCACGTAACCCAACGCCCCGCCGGCCGCCGCGCCAATACCCGCGTGCGCCTGCGTACGGTTCATCGCACATGCCGACAGCGAAGCGATAAACACGCCAATTGCCGCAACCCGTGCAGCCTGAAAAGAAACCCGCGTGATCTTGTTCATGATGAGACTGTCCTTTTTATCGTCGATACCGCTCACATTCCAACCTTACAATTTCATTATTCCGGAATGCGAGGCTATCTTAAAATCCTCCCATCATTGGCGACAATTCGATTTACGTCCCGTTACGCCGGATACATCCGGTATAGGAAACGGTCCGGCCTCGTTACAACCGCACAGGCGCCCCGATGTCGCAGCTACGCCGCACATCGCGGCAAAATCCTGGCCTGCACTGTCCTGACCCTCACGCTAAGGTAGAATCGAAAGACCAGATAAGTCTTACCGAACGCAAGCTGCAAGTCTTCAACGCTAGCGCCCTCGTCCGCTCTCTCTTTCTCGCATGAACACCGATCGCAACGACGCCCCGGCGGTAAACAATTTCATTCGCAATATCATTGACGAAGACAATCGCAACGACAAATGGTCGCAGCGGGTCGAAACACGTTTTCCGCCCGAGCCGAACGGCTATCTGCACATTGGCCATGCGAAGAGCATTTGCGTCAATTTCGGCATCGCGCGTGATTACGACGGCGTCTGTCACCTTCGTTTCGACGACACGAACCCGGAAAAGGAAAGCGTCGAATATGTCGATTCCATCATCGACGCCGTCAAGTGGCTCGGCTTCGACTGGAACAAGGACGGCACCGAACACCTGTACTTCGCAAGCGATTACTACGACAAGCTCTACGAATTCGCCGAGCTGCTGATCGAACGCGGCCAGGCTTATGTCGACAGCCAGTCGGCCGAAGAAATGCGCCTCACGCGCGGCTCGGCCCAGGAGCCCGGGAAGAATTCACCGTTCCGCGACCGCACACCGGAAGAGAACCTGGACCTGTTCCGCCGCATGAAAGCGGGCGAGTTCAAGGAAGGCGAGCACGTGCTGCGCGCGAAGATCGACATGGCGTCGCCGAATTTCAACCTGCGCGACCCCGTCATCTACCGGATTCGTTTTGCGCATCATTACCGGACCGGCGACACGTGGTGCATCTATCCCATGTACGACTACACGCACTGTGTGTCGGACGCGCTCGAGAACATCACGCATTCGCTGTGTACGCTCGAGTTTGAAGATCACCGTCCGCTGTACGACTGGTTCCTGAACCAACTCGCCGACGACGGCAAGTTCACCCGCCCGCTGCCGCAGCAAATCGAGTTCTCACGCCTGAACCTGACCTACGCCATCACCAGCAAGCGCAAGCTGTTGCAACTGGTGACGGAAAATCATGTCGACGGCTGGGACGACCCCCGCATGCCGACTATTGTGGGCGTTCGGCGCCGGGGTTTCACGCCGGAAAGCATCCGCCTCATGTGTGACCGTGTGGCGGTGACGAAGGTCGACTCCTGGATCGACATGAGTGTGCTGGAAGGCGCATTGCGCGACGACCTCGACGAAAAGGCGCCGCGGGCAATCGCGGTGCTTGACCCGCTGAAACTGATTATCGACAACTATCCGGAAGGCACGAGCGAAACGTGCAACGCGCCGGTCCATCCGCATCACCCTGAGCGCGGCACCCGCGAATTTCCGTTTTCGCGGGAGTTGTGGATCGAGCGCGAGGACTTCCAGGAAGTCCCGAAGAAAGGCTATTTCCGCTTGTTCCCGGGCAACAAGGTGCGGCTGAAGTACGGCTTCGTGGTGGAATGCACGGGCGCGGACAAGGACGAGCACGGCAATATCACCGCTGTGCATTGCACCTATTTCCCCGACAGCAAATCCGGCACGGAAGGCGCAAACGGCTACAAGGTCAAAGGCACCATTCACTGGGTCAGCGCACAAGGCGCATATGAAGCCGAAGTACGCCTCTACGACCGCCTCTTCAAAGAACCGCAACCCGGCGCGGGCGGCGCGGAATTTCTCGACGCACTGAATCCGGACTCGAAGCGCATCGTGCGTGCTTATCTCGAACCGGGCGCGCGCCAAGCCAACGCCGAAGATCGCTACCAGTTTGAACGCCACGGGTATTTCGTCGCCGACCGTATCGATTCGAAACCCGGCCAGCCGGTGTTCAATCGCATCGTCAGCCTGCGCGATAGCTGGACCAAGCCGGCTTAAAGCCATAGGCGCGTCCCGCCGGACGCTCGCACCTGTTGTGGGGGATGCTTTGCAACGCACCTTGCCAAGGTCGTTCGTCCACGCGTTGCACGCGTCACGGGTGTCGCGCAGGTTGCGCGTGTCGTACACGTCGTGCACGTTTGCGCTGCTGATCGCGGCGCAGACGGCTTTCGCAGGCACACCCGAGCTTTCCTCGCCCACTTTGCGCAAGATCGCCGAGAACGACACCATCGTCCTCGGCGTGCGGGAGTCGTCGGTCCCCTTCTCCTATCTCGACGCGAACAGACAGTCGATCGGCTATTCGCAGACCATTGCGCTCAAGATTGTCGACGAGGTCCGGCTCCGCTTGCAAACCCCGCGGCTCGCCGTGAGCACGGTGGTGGTCACATCGGCGAATCGAATGTCGTATGTGGTGAATCACCAG
Source organism: Caballeronia udeis (assembly GCF_044909315.1). Classification (GTDB taxonomy): domain Bacteria; phylum Pseudomonadota; class Gammaproteobacteria; order Burkholderiales; family Burkholderiaceae; genus Caballeronia; species Caballeronia udeis_A. The sequence goes on along the minus strand of NZ_JBIYEB010000020.1, from coordinate 152,919 downwards.
ATCGACCTGGAGTGCGGGTCGACCGGTCATATTCGCGACCGGGAGCAACTGGTCTCGTTCTCGAACAGCTTCTTCGCCTACGGCATCCGGATGGTGGTGAAGCGCAAATCCGGCATTCACAACTACGCCGATCTCGCCGGCAAAACGGTTTCGACAACCGCCGGCACGTCCGACGAACAGCTACTGCGGGAGCTGTCGATGAGCCGGAAACTCAATCTGCGCATCATCAGCGCGAAAGACCATGCAGAAGGTTTCGATGCGCTAAAGAGCGGCCGTGCCGTGGCGTTCGTGATGGATGATCCGTTGCTGTACGGAAAGATCGCCCAGGAAGGTCCGGCTCAAGACGAGTACATGGTCACCGGTGACCCGCTCGCGCACGAATCCTACGCATGCATGATGCGCAAGGGCGACCCGGTCTTCAAGAAATTGGCCGACGACGTGATTGCCGGCATGGAGCGCTCAGGCGAAGCTGAACAGCTCTACAACCGGTGGTTCACGCAGCCCATTCCACCCGACAACATCAACTTGCGTTTTCCCCTTTCGCCAGAAATGAAGTCCTTGTTCGCCAATCCGAACGACCGGGCCTCCGATGACTAGCACGTAGACCGGCCGGCGCTGGGCTCAGGCGAGCGTCTGGTGCAACTCGGTCAGCGACAGCGTGGTCTGGAACAGCCGCGCGAGGCTGCGGCTTGCGTACTGATCGATGTCTACCGGCGTGACCCATCGGTACGCATCCATTTCGGGGATCATCGTGCCGTCGCGGCGACGCGGAAAATACGATTCGCAGACGCACTCTTCAAGCTTCACTTCGTCGTCGGTCACGCGTACCGCGAACAGATGCAGATCCTTGTCGCGGCGATAAACGAACCGACCCAGATCCTTCAGACGCTCCGCCTTCAGCACAATCCCCGTCTCTTCCACGAGCTCCCGCAACGCCGCTTCCACGGGTTGTTCGTCCGCCTCGCCCTGACCTTTCGGGATATCCCAGTGTGACGTCTCGGTCGCGTGGCACAGCAGCACGTCCCCTTGCGTGTTAAGGATCACGACCCCGCATGAAATCGTCCGGTCAGCCATTTAACCGGCCCTCCGGATTCGCGATACCGCGTGACGGGCAACCTCCGGCTGCTTCAAACAGGTCACTGTTTCAACAATGCCCATTTACCGCCGTCCGTCTTGCAGACGGTCGGCGCCCAGCTCTGCGTCTGACCCTTGGCATAAGCCACCATGGTGAGCTTGCGGCACGTGCGGTCACCATCCTTCTTCGTATCCGACGGCGTGATCGTGCCGTTGATTGCGACCGGATTGCCCGCGCCTTCGTTGTTCCAGTCGAGCGACTCGCCGTCCTGCCTGGTGTCGAGCGCCGAGTGCGCCGCTGTATTGAGCGCCTGCAAGTCGCGCTGCTTCATGTACGTGATCGGCGTGTTGGTGAGAAACCCGAGGTTAGCCGCGTGTGCCGCGCCGCTGGCAAGCACAACACAGCTTGCTATCAGTTGCACAGAGACGCGCTTGAGCGCGCGAGATGGGTATGACATGAAACACTCTCCCTCGTTGGTATTGGTATTGAATTGGATTTCGGCGGTATCAGCAGCATTCGCGCTACACGATTATTCGCGGCAATTGCCGGCGTCGCGTGTCAGAAACAGGCCGCGTCTGCTGATCATTAACCCTCATTTGGCGTCGAGGATAGCATGAGGACATCAGGACTTTGCAAGCGTCCAATGACCGCCAAATGACCCTGTAACGTGATTTTCAGTGTCATCCAGGGTTATCTCAGAAATGTCTCATAGGACCATTGGCGACAGAAAACTAATATCAGAAACTTGCCGACTCCGCTTCACAACCGATCATGGACACCCTTCTCGCTACCACCCGGACACCTACGCTCTACCAGTGGCTATGCATCGCCATTATCGCGTGCGCAATGGCGACGCCCAAAGGCTTGATCGTCATGGACCGGATGCTGGCGAGACGTCCTGAACGCTCGGAGCGCTCAGGACGGTCTTATATCCCTCACGCGCAGGACACAACGCAGCCGTCAATCTGGCCGCGCGTCATGACTGCTATCGGCGGTGCATTCTGGATTGCCGCGTTGCTCACATTGGTGTTGTTATGCCGGCAACTCGCACCTTAGACTGGTCGCAACCCGTCGTGAATCAAGGGCAGCTTCGGCTGCCCTTTTTTATCGTCGAATGCTTTCGCCTTTCCGTTTCGCGTATTCCGTCATTAGCTTCGAAGCATCGCTTATTCGACGCGCAAACCCATCGCCGTTATGGTCAGCGATATCTCTTCTCCCACGGAAATCGCCATGAAAAAACCGGGCTTGTCGTTATCTTCATTACTGTCATGGGTCACTGCCGCATTCATGTTGTTGCCGTTGTCTGCGTCGGCACAAGATCCGGCGAACGCGCCCGCCAAGCAATTGCGGATCGGTTTTCAGAAGGCCGGCCTGCTGGCCGTGCTCAAGGCCCAGGGTTCGCTCGAACAAAAGCTCAAACCGCTCGGCTATACCGTCAGTTGGTATGAGTTTCCCGCCGGGCCGCAATTACTCGAAGCACTCAATACAAGCAATATAGATTTCGGCTATACGGGCGCACCGCCGCCCATTTTTGCGCAAGCTGCGGGCGTGAACTTCGTTTATGTCGGCGCCGAGCCGGGCGGCGAAACCAACGAGGCATTGTTCGTCAAAGCCAATTCGCCGATTCACTCTCCGGCCGAGCTAAAAGGCCGGCGCATCGCGTTGCAAAAGGGCTCAAGTTCGAACTTCCTGCTGCTTGCGGTACTGCAGAAAGCAGGCTTGAAACTCGACGATATCCAGCCGGTTTATCTCGCGCCCGCCGACGCCCGTGCCGCCTTCGAAAACGGCGATGTCGATGCATGGATCGTCTGGGACCCGTATTACGCCGCCGCACAGAAGGCGTTGAGCGTGCGCACGCTTGCGGACTACACGGGCTTGTCGAAGCCGTTCAGCTTCTACGAGGCCACGCGCAGTTTCGCCACACAAAATCCGCAGGCGGTGCGTGCCGTGATCGAGCAGTTGCGGACAACCGGTGCATGGGTCATGCAGCACCCCGCAGACACGGCGGCGTTGCTCGCGCCGAAAATCGGACTTGATGCGGGGCTGGTGGAAACCTGGGTACGCCGCGTGCCGTATGGCGCTACGCCGATCGACGAAAAGATTGTCACGACCCAGCAGAACGTTGCCGATATGTTCTATCGCGCGAAGCTGATTCCGAAGGCGGTGACGGTGAAGGACAACGTGTGGCGGGACCAGGACGCGCTGACTGCGCGGTAGGCGAACGTCCATTCGAGAGATGTCGGGTTCCGTCAGGCACACGCCGGAGACGTTGAGATGAACCCGATGTTCTGGCACGGCAGGAGGGACTCGAACCCCCGCCCCTCGGCTTAGAAGGCCGATGCTCTATCCAGCTGAGCTACTGCCGCGTCGCAGGTAATCCAGGATTTTACCTCATCGAAAGGATGCGAGGCCTCATTCCGGGACCTCGCATGCTTCAATGCGCTTTAAACCGGTTGCGGATGCAACATGAACCAGCCAAGACAGAACGCGCCCGCGAGCACGCAATACAAGCCAAAAGCTGCCAGCCGGCCGCGGCCTTCGAAGTAACGCATCAGGAAACGCACGCTCAAGTACGCCGCGATTCCCGTCAGCACGCCACCGAGAACGGCATCGAACAGTTGATCGGGTGCGTGGAACAGCTTCGGCAACTCAAGCACGCCTGCCGCGAAGATGATCGGCGTACCCAGCAGGAACGAGAACTCCGCCGCCTTCTCGGAACTCATCCCGGCGCCAACGCCCGCAATAATCGTCAGGCCGCTGCGCGAAAAGCCCGGAATCAGCGCGCCAATCTGCGCAAGCCCCACGAGGAACGCCTGCCTGAACGTGAGATCCTCGGGCGCACGCTCGGCACGCGCACGCGTCAGCCGGTCGCCAAACCACAGCAGCACGCCGTTCACCATCAGCGCGGCCGCGACGATCCGCAGGTCGTGGAACAAGGCTTCAAGACGCTTTTCAAGCACCAGCCCGACGATACCCGTCGGAATCGTGCCGATGATCAGCGCCCACATCATGTGGCCATCAGCGTTCTTGCGGCCGCCCAGTGAGCCGATAAACCCCTTGATCAGCGCAACCCACCGCTTACGGAAATACCACAGCAGTGCGAGCGCCGTACCCAGGTGCAACGCGACCAGGAACGGCAACAACTGCGGCGCGTGTTTGTCGATGTGCATCCCGATCAGGCCGGGCACCAGGAGCGTATGTCCAAGGCTGCTGACCGGGAACAATTCAGTCACACCCTGGAGTACGCTTAGAAAAATCAGAAACCACAAAGTCACGCTTCGATCCTCTTTCGTTATTGGCGACAGACACATAGCCGCGGCGGTGCAGCAAATGGCCAAGCAAACCGGGCCGATTATGCCGGTCACGAAAAGCAGCGCCAAGCATTTGCGTGATGCCTTTCGATATCGAAAGCAGATCGTTTGCTTAATACTATTATTTTGTAATAAATAAAAAAGCCCGTTGTAAGAACGGGCTTTTTGTATGCTTGCGTCACACCAGCGTCATGGCCGCAGCTTGTATAAAAACAGCAGCGTGCCAGCGCCGAACGTGCCAAAAATGAACACTCCAAACATCATCGCCAGATCCATATCATCCTCGTCGTTCGGCAGGACCAGCTTGATCGATGTGAGATCGTCAAGGTCGAAAAATGTTTCATACGCGTTACATCGCGTTTGCATTATCAGCGCAATGAAAGTGACTGTGTCAGTCGCAATTTCCCGAAAAGGGTTTCCCCGTAGAATTGAGCCGCCCGTTGCGCCGCACCCTTTGTTCGTTGCTGGTTCGAACACCTGGTTCGAACCCGCAACTTGACCACCGCAGTTTGCCCATTGATCAAGGAGACCACCCACATGTCATCCCAGCCTGAAGACATCCTGGAAATCATGTTCGACGACGCCGCTCTCGAACTCGCGCCGCGCGCGGGCGGGCGACTGATGACGTGGCGCGTCGGTGGCGAGCCCGTCATCTTCTGGCCGGCCGCGCCGGACTGGTCCAACTTCGTCAAGATCCGAGGCGGCAATCCGTTGTTGTTTCCGTTTCTCGGCCGCCATTTCGTCGATGGCGAGATCGGCAAATGGCGCGATCCGGAAGGCGTCGTGCACGAACTCCCCATGCACGGTTTCGCGCGCAACCTGCCGTTCGAACATCGCAAGGACGCGGACGGCCACGGCGTGCGAATGACGCTCGTGGACAATGATTTCACGCGCCAGGGTTATCCGTTCGCATTTCGCTTCGAAGCGGCGTACAGGCTGGTCGATGCCGTGACGCTCGATGTTCAGCTCACCACGTCGAACCCCGGCGAAGTGCCGCTACCCTACTACTCGGGCCATCATTTCTACTTCGTGCTGCCGCACGATCAGCGCGGCATCAGCAGCCTGGAATTGCCGCGCACGGAAACCCGCCGGCAACTCGATGACGGATCAATCACCGACCCGCAAGCGGGCGCGGCGCGCTACGCGCTGGACAACGCCAACATCCTGGATAGATTCCACTGCTTCACCGGCCCCTCCGACCACCCGGTGCGGCTTGTCACGCCCGGTTTGAAGCGCGCCGTGAATTTCGACCTGCAACGCCCTGACTCGGTGCCCTGGTACGCGGTGACGACCTGGACCGAAGCGCCTACGTCGGATTTCTACTGCATTGAGCCGTGGGTCGGACTTCCCGATGCCATTCACAACGGCCACGGACTGCGCTGGCTCGCCCCGGGAAAGACCGAAACAGCGGCACTGCGGCTGACCGTTTCGCCGGCTGCATGAGGAGACAAACCGTAGCGGCAGCAAGCGGTAGCGAGCGGCGACGCCGGCCGCTTCTGAGGGCTGCGGTGCCGGGACGGTAAAATCAGACATTTCGCCGTTACGCGGTCTGTTTTGTTTGCCGCAGCGGGTTCGGTTTCTGCGGCGCTTTGCGAGGTTTTGGATTTGGGAAAAATAATTCGACGGCTGACCTGCGCGTCATTGATTGCAGTGCTCGCCGCGTGCGGCTCAGCGCCGGTCGGACCAGGGTTTTATCGAGTTGAACGGGGCGATACGGTGTCTAAAGTCGCGCGTGCGAACCGGACATCGGTGCAGAACATCGTGCGCTGGAACAACCTCACCGACCCCAATGCAATCGAAGTCGGCCAGGTGCTGCGGGTGGCGCCGCCGGCGGGCAGCGTGACGGCGGCCACGTCTTCTGCGCCGCCCCCTCGCACCAGCAGCGGGGATACATCGGATTCGGCGCCGTCATCGTCTGCATTGATCACTCCGGCCACCAGCATTTCGCTTATCTGGCCAACGCAAGGCAGCGTGATTCGCGGTTTCGACGGCAAGAATTCGAAGGGTATCGACATTGCCGGCGCCTCCGGAACGCAAATCGTGGCAGCGGCCGCCGGAACGGTAGTCTATGCAGGAAATGGGTTGCGCGGTTACGGTAACCTGCTGATTGTGAAGCACAATGCCGACTATCTGACCGCCTACGCGCATAACCGCGCGTTGCTCGTGAAAGAGGGCCAGAGTGTCACGCAGGGTCAACCCATCGCGGAAATGGGCGACACCGACACGAATCGCGTGATGCTGCACTTCGAATTGCGCTACAAAGGTAGTTCGATCGATCCGTCGCGCTATCTGCCGGCACGATAACGCACCGCTCAATGAAAGGCGGGCGTACTTAATCAAACACAGGGAAGAATCAATGAAGTTGCAAGTTTGCACCACGACGCTTGGAAAGGCAGCCGCAACGGTCGCTGTAATGACGGCTGCGCTGGCACTCGCGGGCTGCGCCAACTCGGCGAAGATGACCTATCTGCCGTCCGGCGACACCGGTTTTGCAATCAATTGCAGCGGCGGCGACGCGAGTACGAGCTGGGCGGAATGCTATAAGAAGGCGGGCGAGATGTGTGGCTCGTACGGCTACGACGTGGTGTCGAAAGATGTCGACAACGGTGCGACGTCGGGGGGAACGGTGGCGGGAATTTTTGGCGCGAACGTCAAGAACCGATCGATGGTGATTCGCTGCAAGCAATAGCGCTAGCGTATTTGCTGATCGAGGTGCCGAGGCGCGCAATCCGGTCACCCGCCACCTGATTTGCCCGCGGCCCCAGTGAGCCGAGCAACTGTGCGCCGCGCCAGCGACCAGACAATGGGTCGATATGCGAGGCGAACACGAGCAACGAACCCAGTGCGATCGGACAAATGGAGAGGAAAATCCACAACGAGGTCATTATCGGAAATCGGCTTCAAGGAGGACTGATGATACCTTTTCAGCAAGAAACTCGCATAACACGCCCGTCATGCCCGCTCTTTGACCGTAGTAATTACGTGCCACGGCCTTCGTTGACCAGGCAGGCTTAAGTGCCGAAAACGTCCGTGCACATTGGGTTACGCGTTGATACAAGTGATCACAATCAGCCCGGTTGATGCACCCTAGAATGGGTTCAGCCCGCGATTCTCTGCGCGAACAGTCCTCGCGGGTCAGAAACCCCGGTGTGCCCGCATCGGGGTTTCGCCCCGTTTGATCCGTCAGTTTTAGCGTCAGCGCGCGGCGCCTGATTTCTGCCCGGGGGACACGACGCCTGAGCAATGCGGAACCGGCAGAGCGGCGTTCCAAGCCATCTAGGAATACAAAAATACAAAAGGCCGTTTCGGACTGGTGTCGGAAACGGCCTTTTTGCGCGAGCTGCGCTTTTATACGGTGTGCGCGAAGCTCAGTGAGACGCGTGGTCGTGATCGTGCTTATGCGCGCTGGGGTCTTCAGCGGCCTGACATGCGGGACATATACCCTTCAATTCGATGTCGTCGCCGGCCAGTCTGTACCCGCTCGCCTCGACTTGCGACATCAGGCTCTGGCGCAATTGCTTTTGCTGCTGCAACTCGGTCACGCGGCCGCATTGCTGGCAAACAATCAGCACCCCGTGCTGGCAATGGGTGAGGTCGTGGCAGACGGTGAACGCGTTGATTGATTCGATCCGATGTATCAGCCCCGCCGACAGCAAGAAATCCAGCGCCCGATACACCGTGGGCGGCGACGCGTTCGGATGCATTGCCCGCATTTCATCGAGCAGCGTATAGGCCTTGGTCGCGCGGCCCGAGGCCAACAGCAACTCGAGCACGGTGCGGCGAATAGGCGTGAGTTTCTGGCCACGCTCGCGACAATAGTCGTCGGCCATCGTGACGGCCGCCTGGAGTGCGTCGGCGGACGAGTCGGTGTGAGACTGGGCGTCGTTGGCGGGCGTGTTCATAGGCGGATTATACGCTGCGCCATAAGGGCCAGGCTCCGGGCGCGCGGCGTCACGGCTGTCATTCGGGCTGATCGGGTTTGGCCGGCGCGATGATCATGACGGGCGGCGTGGTATCGGTGGGCACGCCCTTGTAGTCAGGCGGGTCTTGCGGCGGTGTGTGATGAGGCACGGTAGCGTCGGCACACGCGGAAAGGATCAGGGAGCAGATAAACAAAGCGGCGAAACGCGGCATGGACGGCCCGGAAATGAAGTTCAGATACGAATACGAAGAGTGAACGCAGAAGATTAAACGATATTGAGGATTTGCGAGAGAACCGGAAACGCGGGACGGCTGTGGCGGCAAGCGCCGTGTGAATGGAACAGCGCCACAAATGGCAAAGGGGTCGCGAGTTAAACTCGTGACCCCTTCATTTGTAACGTGGTCGGAGCGAAAGGATTCGAACCTTCGACCCTCTGATCCCAAATCAGATGCGCTACCAGGCTGCGCTACGCTCCGACAAGAACGAGATGATAGCGTTTTACGGATACCCGCGCAATCGAAACTATCTGGCTTGAGTCGATCCCGACGCCGTAGCACGTTCGCGGCCTTCGCCGGTCCAAATTGCAAACCGCGCGAAGACCGCGTGAAAACCTCGCGCATCACCAAAGGAGACATTCAATGAACCTCATTCTCTGGCGCCACGCCGAAGCAGAAGACCAGGCAGCGAGCGATCTCGTACGCCAACTGACCCCGCGCGGCGTCAAGCAGGCTCAGGGAGCGGCGAAGTGGCTGAAGAGCCGGTTAGACGACGATACGGTGTTTCTCGTCAGCCCGGCCACGCGCACGATCCAGACGATGGAAGCGTTTGGCGACGGGTATCGCGTCGTGAAGGAACTGGCGCCGGGCGCCAGCGCCCAAGCGGTGCTCGATGCCGTGCAATGGCCGCGCGGCATCGCGGAGACAGTCGTGGTGGTAGGACATCAGCCGACGCTCGGGCGCGTTGCAGCTTCGCTGATGACCGGCCATGAAGCCGAATGGACCCTGAAGAAAGGCGGTATCTGGTGGTTCCAGCAACGCTCCCGCGCCGGCGACGACCAGGTCGTGCTGCGCGCGGTCACCAGTCCTGATTTACTGTAGCAAAAGACTGCAGCAAGAGACAAAACGCCCCCCAAGGCGGCAAAACCGTGGCTTCGCGGTGACGCTTCATTGAATCGTCATGCTCGCGCCATGCGAGCGTCATTCGGAATACTTACATTGGCTGACATTAATACGTCAGCCAAATCCACTTGGGGGTTGCCAATGCAGAAATCGACGACGCTCGCCCTATTGGGCACATCGAATGGACTGAGCGGGTCGGGTGGCTCGAACGTGACCGACCTCCGCGACTTCCGCAGGCGCTTGCCGAATGCGGCAGAGACCGTGACGGAGCAACATCGGCTGCGCGTATCGTGGGCGCATTCCGAAGCGGAGTTGCGCGAAGCACAGCGCCTTCGCTACCGCGTGTTCGCCGACGAGATGGGCGCACAACTGAAGGGCCCGGCGGGCCTGGACGTCGATGCATTCGATGCCTTTTGCGACCATTTGCTGGTTCGCGACCTGAACACATTGAAGGTGGTGGGAACGTATCGTGTGCTACCGCCCCATCAGGCGGCGCGAGCCGGACGCCTGTACGCCGAGAGCGAATTCGATGTGTCCCGTCTCGCGCATCTGCGCCCGAAGCTGGTGGAACTCGGCCGCTCGTGCGTGCATGCGGACTACCGCAGCGGCGGCGTGATCATGTCGTTGTGGGGCGGCCTCGCGGCGTACATGAAACAGAACGGCTATGAAACCATGCTGGGCTGCGCGAGCGTTGCAATGGCCGACGGAGGCCACTACGCCGCGGACCTGTACGAGGGGCTGGAAAAAGAAGCGCTGACGTCGCCGGAATACCGGGCGTTTGCGCATACGCCGTTGCCGGTGCAGGAACTGCGAACGGGTGCCACGGTAGCACCGCCGCCCTTGTTGAAGGGCTATTTGCGTCTGGGTGCGAAAATCTGCGGCGCGCCGGCGTGGGACCCCGATTTCAATACGGCAGACTTCCTGACGTTGCTGCGTATATCGGAGATAGGTGATCGTTACGCGCGCCACTTCATGGCCGACTGAAAACGCTATCGAGCAATAGAAAAACGCAAGAGACACAGCGCGCCGGCAATAACGATCAGATCAACACCGCCGGCGCGACGAACTGCGATGCACCGTGACGCCGCATCAACAACGTGTGAAGGGCAATTCATTCAAGCGCAAGGATAAGTTCGAAGTCCGTACTACTTTCGCATCGCGACATAGGAAGCGAGGAGCGAGGCCTGCGCGAAGCCACGCCCCTGCTGCGATTCTCAAACGCCCGTGTAAACCACCCGATACGGCTTGCCGATCTTCTCCCACTCGGCCGCTTCCTGAACGAGGCTGTAGTCGGTCAGCGGATTGAGCGCCACCCAGTCGTTGGGCAAACGCACATCGAACCCGCCGTTGGCCAGAGCGACCTGAATGGCCGGAAGCCCGACATCCGCCCGCCGCCGGCAAAGCAGCGCCGCAAGCCGCAGGCAGAACAGCAGGGTCCAGTCGACATCCCGGGCCTGCGAAAGCTTGCCCAACTTCCCGACATGCCCCAGCACCAGACCGGCTAACCGGGCCTGATCGGTCCGCGAGAACCCGGGCATGTCCGCATGACTCGCGATATACGCAGAATGCTTGTGATAGGCGCTGTGCGAGATGGACAGTCCTATCTCGTGCAATGCAGCCGCCCACCCCAGGAACATTTGATTTTCAATCCGCCGTTCAGCATCGACGTCGCGGGCTTCCAGCTGTTCATAGAAGCTGATTGCCAGCCCGGCAATGCGGTCCGACTGCTCGCCGTCCACCGAATAGCGCCGCTTGAAACCTTCCACCGTCACCGTGCGCATGTCCTGATGCTGCGTGCGTCCCAGCAGGTCGTAGAGCACGCCCAGCCGCAACGCGCCGTCGGTCGTATCGACGTATTCAATGCCCAGTTCCTCGAACACGCCGAGCATGATCGACAAGCCGCCCGCCAGCACCGGAATCCGGTCGGCCTTCAGCGCGATCAGCTTCAGCCGGTTCACGTTCTCGGCCTTGATCAGCGCCCTCTTCAGCCGCTCCAGCCCGCCGCGCGAAATGCCGTGAGTGATACCGGGATCGTTGAAACCGTTTGCTTCGATCAGCTCGGCCAGCGCGCGCGCCGTACCCGATGACCCAATTGCCTGATCCCAGCCCGTCTGTTTGTATTCGCTCGAGATAATCTCGATTTCGCGCTTGGCGGCGAGTTCGGCTTGCCGCATTGAATATTCATCGACATTACCGGCGGCAAAAAACTGCCGGCTATGACTCACGCAGCCTATATACAGACTCTCCATATGAATAGGCGTATAGTGCGAGCCGATAATAAATTCCGTCGAGCCTCCACCGATATCCACCACCAGCCGCTTTCCCGCGCTGGCCGGGACCGAATGCGCCGCGCCCGCATAAATCAGGCGAGCTTCTTCCCGCCCGGCAATCACTTCAATCGGAAAGCCGAGCGCGTTCTGCGCTTCAGCGAGGAATTCGTCAGCGTTTTTAGCCACGCGCAACGTGTTGGTCGCGACCGCCCGCACGTGATCAGGGTGAAAGTCCCGCAACCGTTCGCCGAACCGCTTCAAGGCGTCCCAACCACGCAGTTGCGAAGCGCGATCGAGAAATTTGTCCCGTGACAGACCCGCAGCAAGCCGCACGGGTTCACGCAGCGCGTCGACCTGATAGATCGGGCTGCCGGAAGGCGTCTCCTCGACGCGTCCGACGATCAGCCTGAAGCTGTTCGATCCGAGATCTACGGCTGCCAAAAGATGAGGGGGGTTGACCATCGATTTTCCAGGTTCCGTAGGGTTGTGCCCGCTAGCGCCTTACAACTCCAAGCGGTGCGGGCAGCATTTGAACACGCCGAGCCGCAGCAGCGCGCCAATTTTAAGTCCAAGCGGACGACTGTGCTGGTCTGGCAAATAATCCAATGCAGCAAAGTGCGCCGATGATTCGATTAATAGACGGAACAAGGCGAATCTTGCCAGAATCAACCTTACCGGAGGCCTGCGTTAGATTTATGACACCATGATTTCACAAAAACGTCATCATATTGTGGTGCGTTCCGAGCGATCCTTGCACATTCTGTTTTTTTGACTGCCAACACTATCGATGTCCTTACGCTATCCCCTTCTCAATCGCGAACTGGGCATTCTGGGTTTTAACGAACGTGTATTGTCGCAAGCCGCCGATACCGCCGTTCCGCTGCTCGAACGGCTCCGCTTCATCTGTATTACCAGCAGCAACCTGGACGAATTTTTCGAAGTCCGCATGGCGGGCATGCAGGAACAAATGCGCGACAACCCGGGCTCGCTCTCGCCCGACGGCATGTCGCTGCAACATGTGTACGACCTCGTGGTCGAACGCGCCCATCGGCTGGTCCATCAGCAATACGCCATGCTTCAGAACACCGTGTTTCCCGCGCTGGAAAGCGAAGGAATCTACTTTCACGGCGTGGAATCGTGGAGCGAAGCCCAGACAGATTGGGCTCGCGATTATTTTCAGAACGAGTTGCTGCCGGTGCTGACGCCAATCGGCCTTGATCCCGCGCATCCATTTCCACGCGTGCTGAACAAGAGCCTGAACTTCGTGGTCGAGCTAGAAGGCAAGGACGCGTTCGGCCGCCAGGCGATGATGGGCATTGTGCAGGCACCACGTGCACTGCCGCGGCTCGTGCGCATGCCCGAGGCGCTGTCGGGCTATCCGCATGGCTTTGTGCTGCTGAGCTCGCTGATGCAGCGTTTTGTCGACGCGCTGTTTCCGCATCTGGTCGTGCGCAGTTGCAACCAGTTCCGCATCACCCGCAACAGCGAATTGTTCGTCGATGAAGACGAAATCACCAACTTGCGCGTGGCGCTGCAGGGCGAACTGCCCGCGCGTCACCTGGGTAACGCGGTGCGCCTGGAAGTGTCCGCCGAGACGCCACCGCACATGATCCGGCGCCTGCTTGACGAGAGCGAACTGAACGACCGCGATTGTTATCGTGTGAACGGGCCGGTCAATCTCGTGCGCCTGATGCAGTTGCCCGAGATGGTCGACCGGCCGGACCTGAAGTTCGTGCCGCATATTCCCGCGGTGCCGAAGGCTATTGCCGCTGCCTCGAATATGTTCGATGCCATCGATCAGGGCGACATCCTCCTGCACCATCCGTACGAGAGTTTTCAACCAGTGCTCGAGTTGCTGCTGCAGGCAGCCAAGGACCCGCAAGTGGTCGCGATCAAGCAAACCATCTATCGGACCGGCACCGACTCGCCGCTGATGGACGCGCTGATGCAAGCCGCGCGCAACGGCAAGGAAGTCACCGTGGTGGTGGAGTTGCTCGCCCGCTTCGACGAAGAGACGAATATCAACTGGGCGTCGCAACTCGAAGCCGTCGGCGCTCACGTGGTGTACGGCGTCGTTGGCCACAAATGCCACGCGAAAATGATGCTGATCGTGCGGCGGGTTTCGAAGAACGGCAAGATGATGCTCAGGCGTTATGTGCATCTGGGCACGGGTAACTATCACCCCCGTACCGCGCGGCTTTATACCGATTTCGCGGTGATGACGTCGGATCAGGAAGTCTGTGAAGACGTGCATCACGTGTTTCAGCAACTCACCGGTATTGGGGGTGAGCTGCGCCTGCATCAGCTATGGCAAGCACCTTTTACGCTGTGCCCGAATCTGATCGAAGCCATTCGTGCCGAAGCCGACAATGCGCGTGCAGGAAAGAAAGCGCGAATTGTCGCCAAGATGAATGCATTGCTCGAACCGACCGTCATCATCGCGTTGTATGAGGCGTCTCAGGCGGGCGTGAAAATCGACCTGATCGTGCGTGGCGTCTGCGCGTTGAAACCCGGCGTGGAAGACCTGTCCGAGAACATCACGGTGCGCTCCATCGTCGGACGTTTTCTCGAACACCACCGCATCTTTTATTTTTATGCGGGTGGAGAAGAGAAGGTGTACCTGTCAAGCGCGGACTGGATGGACCGCAACTTCTTCCGGCGCGTGGAAGTGGCGTTTCCGGTGAATGACCGGCGTCTGAAACGGCGCGTCATTGCCGAAGGACTGTCAGCATTTCTCGGTGATAACCAGTCGGCATGGCTCATGCAAAGCGACGGGCATTACAAGCGGCGGCGCCCCGGCAAGTCGATGCGCAATGCGCAACTGGGCCTGCTCGCGAAGTTCTGCTCTTGATGTCTTGATGTATCGGCGGCTTGAAGACGCACTGTTTCCAGGCACTTCAAGCCGCTTCACGTTCCGCTTCAAATCCCCTCAAGCGGCGATCGACTTTCTCAACACCGTACGCGCGGCCGAAAACTTGACCGAGAAGGTGCTTCCCCGTCCTTCCTCACTCTTGACTTCGAGGTCGGCGAGATGCCGTTGCAATACATGCTTCACGATCGCAAGCCCAAGGCCCGTGCCGCCGGTATCGCGCGAGCGGCTTCTGTCGACACGATAAAACCGCTCAGTCAAACGCGGAATATGTTCCGCCGGAATGCCGAGCCCGCTATCGCGCACTGAAAACACAGCCCGGTCGCGAATGCGCTGCCAGGATACGTCGATAGTTCCGCCATCCGGCGTATAGCGAATCGCATTCGTCACCAGATTCGCGAGCGCACTGACAATCTCCGTTTCCGAACCTGACACGGTTAACGCTTCATCAGCATCGAACGTAATTCGATGCCGGCCATTCGAAAGATTATCGGCGTCCTCATGAAGATGGCGCAGCACCGCGCGCATATCGAGAACGTCTTCGCTGGGTGGTTTGACATCGCCTTCCAGGTTCGCGAGCACGAGCAGATCGCGAACGATGTTCTGCATGCGTGACGACTGCTGCTCCATCATCTCCAGATAACGCGCGCGGTCGGATTCGTTCAGCGGCAACTCGCGCATGGTTTCAAGAAAGCCCGACAGCACGGTCAATGGCGTCTTCAACTCGTGCGAAACGTTCGCGACAAAATCGCGGCGCATGGAATCGGTTCGTTCCAGTTCCGTGATGTCCTGAGTCAGGATCAGTTTCCGGTTTTCACCGTAGGGGAATATTTGCACCGACAACACATGCTGCCGGTTCAGCCCCATTCCTCGCATCACCAGCACCGACTCGTAATGCTGTGAAGCGAGGTAACGAACGAAGTCCGGCTGACGCACAAGATGCGTGATGTGCTGGCGCAGATCGCGCTTGGCGTCCAGCCCGAAATGGGTCTCAGCAATAGCGTTGCACCACTCTATCTGGTCGCTGTCGTCGAGCATGGCCACGCCATTCGGCGACGCCTGGATACCCTGGATAAACCGTGAATGCTGTTGCTCGACCTGACGCACCTGCGCATGCCAGCGTTTTGCAAGCTTATGCAGCCGATAATAAATCTCGCCCCATACGCCCGGCGCGCTTGGCACTTCGCCATACACGGGCGCGTCGAGCAAACGCCAGAGGCGTTGCGTATGAAAGGTAGTGAAAAAAGTTTGCAGAACCAGCATGAAAAGCGCAAAACAGAGCGCGACGCGCACTCCGAACAGCGCGCCGACGATCCCGCTCAATACCGCGAGCAACGCGAGGGACACGAGGGAACGCGTCCAGATGATATTCATGAATTAGCGGATCGAGATTATTGCCACGTGACCACGATTGGTCTCGGGCTTCATTCGCTCTTATCAAGCACTCTTGGCTAGCCGGTACCCACTGCCACGAACCGTTTCAATCATAGCATCACAACCCGCCGGCTTTAATGCTGCGCGCAGACGCTTGATATGCACGTCCACCGTCCGCTCTTCCACAAATACATGATCGCCCCACACCTGATCCAGCAATTGCGTGCGGCTATGCACGCGTTCAGGGTGCGTCATGAAAAAATGCAGCAAGCGGAACTCGGTCGGTCCGAGATCGAGCTTGATATCGTCGGCATGGCCGTTCGAATGCGCCGCCACCCTATGAGTTGCCGGATCGAGACGCAGGCCATTGATAGCGACCACGTCTTCGGTCAGTTGCGGCGCGCGCCGGCGCAATACCGCCTTGATCCGCGCCATCAACTCCTTGGGCGAAAACGGCTTCGTCACATAGTCATCCGCACCAATTTCAAGGCCGAGCACCTTGTCCTGCTCGTCGCCGCGGGCGGTGAGCATGATGATCGGAATATGTTTCGTGCGTTCATTGCCCCGTAATTCCCGCGCAAAGGCGATGCCGGATTTACCCGGCAGCATCCAGTCGAGAAGCACCAGGTCGGGCAAGACGTCGCTGATCAGGTTTTGCGCCTGTTCCGCGTTATAAGCACGAATGGGGCAATGGCCCGCGTGTTGCAGATTCACCGAAATCAATTCGGATATCGCGGGTTCGTCTTCTATAACGAGAATGCTGCTGGGCATCGGCACCTCTGTAACCTTCTTCGCGTAAGTTAAATAACCAACATCTGGATCACAAAAGAATCAGCTCAGTGCTTCACGTTCGAGTTGATCGCGCGACACATGACGGACATCCGTTCCCTTCACAATATAAATAATGAATTCGGCAATGTTCTTCGCATGATCGCCAATCCGTTCAACCGCCTTGGCGATGAACAGGTAGTCGAGGCCTGCTGAAATCATGCGCGGGTCTTCCATCATGTACGTGACCAGCTTGCGCACGAACGCGCGGAATTCTTCGTCGATGGCTTTGTCGTCGCGAACAATTTGCGCGGCGGCGACGGTATCCAGGCGCGCGAATGCATCTAGCGCGCGGCGCAGGATAGTGACCGCCATTTCGCCGGACAACTTGATTTCCGCGATGTTGACGTTACGCCCCATGCCATCTTCGTTGATGCGCTTCACACGCTTGGCGATCTTTTCGGCTTCGTCGCCGGCGCGCTCGAGATTCGTGATCGTTTTCGAGATTGCCATCAACAAACGCAGGTCACGCGCGGCGGGCTGACGGCGCGCGATGATGTTGCTGCACTCCTCGTCGATCTCGACTTCCATGGTGTTGAGGCGCGTCTCGGCTTGAATCACGGCCTCGACAATATCCATGTCGAACGTATTGAGCGCCTGCATGGCGTTGATGATCTGGGACTCGACCAGACCGCCCATTTCCAGCACCTTCGACGACACCGCATTCAGATCGGCGTCGAACTGGCTCGACAAATGTTTATCGGACATATGTGCTCCTGAAGTCCTTTTTTAGCCTGTATGACCTGGCGACAGGCTCAGCCCGCGCCACTCAACCAAACCGGCCGGTAATGTAGTCTTCCGTTTCCTTGCGGGACGGCTTGATGAAGATCTTTTCCGTATCGCCGAATTCAATCAATTCGCCCAGATACATATAAGCAGTGTAGTCCGAACAACGCGCCGCCTGCTGCATGTTGTGCGTGACGATCACCACCGTGTAATCGTCCTTCAGTTCGGCGATCAATTCTTCAATGCGGCCCGTCGAAATCGGGTCGAGCGCGGAACACGGTTCGTCGAGCAGCAGCACTTCCGGGCGAATTGCAATGCCCCGTGCAATGCACAGGCGCTGCTGTTGTCCACCGGACAGGCCATAGCCGCTTTGCTGCAGCTTGTCCTTCACTTCGTTCCAGAGCGCCGCTTTCGTCAGCGCCCATTCCACGCGGTCGTCCATCTCCGAGCGCGACAGTTGCTCGAACATCTTTACGCCGAATGCAATGTTGTCGTAGATCGACATCGGGAACGGCGTCGGCTTCTGGAACACCATGCCCACGCGCGCGCGCAGCAGCGAGATATCGCGGCGGGTATCGAGCAGGTTGTTGCCGTCCATCAGGATCTCGCCTTCCGCACGTTGCTCCGGATACAGCGCGTACATCTTGTTGAACGTGCGCAGCAGCGTGGACTTGCCACACCCTGACGGACCGATGAACGCCGTCACCTTATGTTCAGGAATCCGCAGGTTAATGTTCTTCAGCGCATGAAACTTGTTGTAGAAGAAGTTGAGGTTGTTCACCTCGATCTTCGGTTTCATGGAGCCGGCCGGCGGCGCGTGATGGGCCGGCTTGAAGCTGCCGGGCGCGGCACCGCGCTCGACCGGGGAGGTGTCACCGCCGGCGGCCGGATTAGCGCTCCGGGCGCTCACATCGCTTGCGACTGTGTTCATGGAATGATTCCGCCTTATTTTTTCGAGAAGATCGTGCGTGCAAGGATGTTCAGGCCGAGCACGCCCAGCGTGATCAGGAACACGCCAGCCCACGCGAGCGCTTGCCATTGTGGGAACGGGCTCATCGCGAACTTGTAGATCGTGACGGGCAGGTTGGCCACCGGTTGATTCATGTCCCACGAGAAGAACTGGTTGGACAGCGCCGTGAAGAGCAGCGGCGCGGTTTCCCCGGTAATACGTGCAACAGCCAGCAGGACGCCCGTTACGATGCCGCTCACCGACGCCTTCAGCGTGATCGAGACAATCATTTTCCACTTCGGTGTGCCGAGTGCGAAAGCTGCTTCACGCAGCGCGTTCGGTACCAGACGCAGCATGTTCTCGGTCGTGCGGATCACAATCGGGATCTGCAGCAAAGCCAGCGCGATCACGCCGGCCCAGCCGCTGAAGCGCCCCATTTGCGCGACCACCAGCGCATACACGAACAAGCCGATCACGATCGACGGCGCCGACAACAGGATGTCGTTGATGAAACGCGTCACGCTTGCGAGCCAGCGCTTGTCGCCATATTCGGCGAGATACACGCCCGCAAGAATCCCGAGCGGCGTGCCAACGAACGTCGCGAGCAGCACAAGCATCAGGCTGCCGACAATCGCGTTCAGCAAACCACCGCCATCGGTATTAGGCGGGGGGGTGTTCTGCGTGAACAGGTCGATCGACAACCCGCCAATGCCCAGCTTGACCGTGGTGAACAGAATCCACACGAGCCACAACAAGCCGAACGCCATCGCAGCCAGCGACAACACCAACGCGACCACATTCTTGCCGCGGCGGCGGCGCTGCAACTTGATGCGCGTGGCTTCTTCCCGCTCCGGATTGCCGGAGCCGGGGAATTGAGTCATGGGCTGGTTCACTTGCCACCCTCCCCTTTTTCAAGGCGCAGCAGCATGAGTTTGGAGAGCGAAAGCACGATGAACGTAATCAGGAACAGGATCAGGCCGAGCTCCATCAGCGCCGACGTGTGCAGGCCCGGACTCGCTTCGGCGAATTCGTTGGCAAGCGCCGAGGTAATGCTGTTGCCCGGGGAAAACAGCGAGACGTTGTCGAGCAGGTTGGTATTGCCGATCACGAACGTCACCGCCATCGTTTCGCCGAGTGCCCGGCCGAGGCCAAGCATCACGCCGCCGATAACACCGGTTCGCGTGAACGGCAGCACGATCTTCCACATCACTTCCCAGGTCGTGCAGCCAATGCCGTACGCCGATTCCTTCAGCAAGACCGGCGTGACTTCGAACACGTCGCGCATCACGGCAGCGATGTACGGGATGATCATGATCGCCAGGATCACGCCGGCACACAGGATGCCGATACCGATAGGCGGCCCCTGGAAAAAGCGGCCGATCAACCAGACATTGCCGAGCAGGCTGCCCAGCGGTTTTTCGAAATACGTCGCGAAAATGGGCGAGAAGACCAGCAGGCCCCACATGCCATAGACAATCGACGGAATCGCGGCGAGCAGTTCAATTGCCACGCCGAGCGGCCGGCGCAGCCACGCGGGCGCGAGCTCGGTCAGGAACAGCGCAATGCCGAAGCTCACCGGCACGGCGATGATCAGCGCGATGATGGACGTTGCGATGGTGCCGTAGATAGGAACGAGCGCGCCGAAACTATCGGTCTGCGGATCCCACTCGGCGCGCCAGAGGAAACTGAGGCCAAATTTTTGAAGTGTAGGCAGCGAAGCTACCACCAGCGACACGATAATGCCGCCCAGCAGCAGCAGCGTGACGACGGCGGAAAGCCGTGTAAGCCCACCGAAAACGATATCACCGACACGGCTCGGAGCGCGTTGAGCGCGGCTGGCTGGCGGAGTCGATGCGAGGTTGATGTCCGACATGGGAACCTTCGGAAGGGCCGCGCGGCGGATGCCGCGCGGCAATACAGGCCAAGAAGCCAGATGCTTGTTGCTTACCGCGTACTAAATGCGGCTTACTGCACGACTGCCTTGCCCGACGCGTCCTTCACCTTTGCTTTCCACTGCGTTTCGATTTCGGCGATCACCGAATCAGGCAGCGAAATGTAGTCGAGTTCGTTTGCTGCTTGCGTGCCGTTCTTGAATGCCCAGCCGAAGAACTTCAGCGTTTCCGCGCCTTGCGCTTCCTTGTCCTGCGTCGTGTGCAGCAGTACGAAGGTCGCGCCCACGATCGGCCATGCGTCCTTGCCCGGCTCGTCCGTCAGGATCTGGTAGAACGACTTCGACCAGTCTGCGCCCGCTGCCGCTGCCTTGAACGTTTCCGTCTTCGGCTCGACCACGGCGCCCGACGAATTCTTCATGTCGACGTAGGTCATCTTGTTTTGCTTAGCGTACGCCCATTCCACGTAACCGATAGCACCCGGCAGACGCTGAACGAACGCGGCGACGCCGTCGTTGCCCTTGCCGCCCGTGCCAGTCGGCCAGTTGACCGTCGAACCTTCGCCCACCTTGCTCTTCCATTCCGGGTTCACCTTGGACAAATAGTTCGTCCAGATGAAGCTCGTGCCCGAACCGTCAGCGCGGCGCACGACAGCAATGTCCGTATCCGGCAGCTTCACCTTCGGATTCAGCGCGACGATAGCCGGGTCGTTCCACTTCTTGATCTTGCCGAGGTAGATGTCGCCGAGAACTTCACCCGACAGCGTCATCTCGCCCGCCTTGATGCCCGGCACGTTGATCGCCGGAACTACGCCGCCAACCACTGTCGGAAACTGGAAAAGCCCCTGCTTTGCCAGTTCGTCGTCCTTCAGCGGTGCGTCCGAGCCAGCGAAATCCACCGTCTTCGCGATGATTTGCTTGATGCCGCCCGAGGAACCGATACCTTGGTAGTTAACCTTGCCGCCGCCCGACTTCTGGTACGTATCGGCCCATTTCGTGTAAATCGGTGCAGCGAAGGTACTGCCCGCGCCGGTGATGTCCGCAGCTTGAGCCGACATCGCAAACATTGCGCCGACGATGCCTGCGAGCGCGGTGTGCATCAATTTCATGTGATCTCCAGGGTTGTGAGCAAGTGGCTCGACACCGCGAAGGATAGGGGCTCAATGTGACAGTCCGATGACTATTGATGAAACCAGCGTGACAACGAGCTTACGATTACGAAAGTTTATGGTGTGGTGGTTTGGCTGCGGAGCCTTGACGGCAAAGCCATAGAGGCGATTTCAACAGATTGCTTTCAAACATTTCCTGGCTTAACAGAGCCTTGTTATGTCGAGACCTGGATGCTGCAATTTTTTGGAGATGATCGTTCTTTTTAAATACTTCGATACCTGCAATCGACGGCGGCTGTGGCTCGCATGCACTCCCATGTGAAAACGCCACGGCGCAAGCCGTGGCGTTATTAGTCCCGGCGCCTTCGCTATGCTCAGGTTGTCGCGTCCTTCACGACCTTCGCTATGCTTTCGGCATACGCGACCGCGTCCGCTTCCGACGCCGCCTCCACCATCACGCGCAAGACGGGCTCCGTGCCCGACGCGCGAATCAACACCCGGCCATGCGATTCCAGCGCGGCCTCGGCTTCCGCAATCGCCCGCTTGATGGCATCGCTGCTCTTCCAGTCGGCGTCCGGACTCATCCGCACGTTGATCAGCTTCTGCGGGAATAACGTCACGCCCTGAAGCAAGTCGGCAAGCGCCTTGCCACCGCGCTTGATTGCCGCAAGCACGAGCAGCGCCGAAACAATGCCATCGCCCGTGGAATGCCGGTCAAGCGACAGGATATGTCCCGACCCCTCAGCACCCAGTATCCAGTTGTTCTCGCGCAGCTTCTCGAGCACGTAGCGATCGCCCACGGCCGCGCGCACGAACTGCACGCCCGCCTGCTTCAGCGCGACCTCCACGGCCATGTTCGTCATCAGCGTGCCGACCGCCCCGTCCACATGCCCGTCCGTCGCAATGCGATCCTTCACGAGCACGTACAGCAACTCGTCGCCGTTGTAGAGCCGGCCCGAGGCATCGACGACCTGCAGGCGGTCCGCATCGCCATCAAGCGCAATGCCGATATCGGCACGATGCTCTTTCACCGCGCGCACGAGCGCGTCGGGCGCGGTGGCGCCAAAACCGTCGTTGATGTTGAAGCCGTTCGGCGACACGCCGATCGTCACCACTTCCGCACCAAGCTCGTGGAATACCTGCGGCGCGACGTCGTACGCCGCACCGTGAGCGCAGTCGACCACCAGCTTGAGACCGTGCAGGTCAAAACTGGCCGGGAAGGTACTCTTGCAGAATTCGATGTAGCGTCCGCGTGCGTCGTCCAGCCGGCGTGCCTTGCCCAGCAATTCGGACGGCGCACAGGACATGGGTTCGTCAAGTTGCGCTTCAATCTGCAACTCGACTTCGTCCGGGAGCTTGTTGCCGTCGGCGGAAAAAAACTTGATGCCGTTGTCGTAGTACGGATTATGCGACGCGCTGATCACCACGCCCGCCGCCAGGCGCAATGCCCGCGTCAGATAGGCAACGCCCGGTGTCGGCATAGGGCCGGCCAGCATCACGTCAACCCCCGCCGCCGAAAAGCCGGACTCCAGTGCCGCTTCCAGCATGTACCCCGACACCCGCGTGTCCTTGCCAATCAGCACGGTCGGGCGGCTGCCGCGCTGCGCCCACCGGTCTGCTCCCGCCAGCACTTTCCCTGCTGCATAACCCAGCCGCAACACAAAATCGGGCGTGATCGGCGCGTCACCGACCTTGCCTCGAATGCCATCCGTTCCAAAATATCGACGTGCCATTGTTCCGTTTTTATCCTTGCGCAAAAATTAAGCGCGAACTGTGAATTCCAACACTCGCGATGCGTTCGCGGAGTCTATGTTGTCAAAACAGGATGGGCAGCGGCACGTACCGCCTGCCATACCTTCAAAGCATCCGATGTAGCCGCGACGTCGTGCACACGCACAATCGCCGCGCCTCGCTCGGCCGCGCACACCGCCGCCGCCACGCTCGCCGCCACGCGCTCGACCGGCTGCGTTCGCCCGGTCACCGCGCCAAGCATCGACTTGCGTGACATTCCGGCCAAGAGCGGGACACGCGAATTCGTGGGCCGCGTCTCGGCGAAATGCGCCAGCAAGGCGTAATTATGATCGATCACGGATTTGCCGAACCCAAAGCCGGGATCGAGGCAGATCCGCTCTGCGCTTATTCCTCCGCCCGTCAGTGTGCGAAGCCGTTCCTCGAAAAATTCCCGCACCTCCATCACAACGTCGCTATACACAGGCTCATGCATCTGCATGGTCTGCGGCTCACCGAGCATGTGCATGACGCAGATCCCGCACGCGCTGTTCCTGACGGCATCGAGTGCGCCTTCACGGCGCAGGCCCCAGATGTCGTTGATCATGTCCGCGCCTGCGTTCAGCGCTGCACGCATGACTGCGGGTTTGTAGGTATCGATGGAAAGCGGTACCCCCGCCGAGCGCAACGCTTCAATCACGGGGATCACACGTTCGAGCTCCTCGTCGAGCGGCACAGGCGGCGCGCCCGGGCGGGTCGACTCACCGCCAATGTCAATCATATCGGCGCCGTCACGAATCATCTCGGCGGCTTGTGCGAGCGCCGCCTCGCGTGCAACAAAACGACCGCCATCAGAGAACGAGTCCGGCGTGACGTTGAGAATGCCCATGATCAGCGGCCGCTCGAAGGTCAGCGTGAACCGGCCGCATTGAAGCGGTTGAGCTTCAGCGTGAGGGTAGTTCAGCGAAGGCGAAGACAGCATAGTGGTCCAGCAGGCCTGATGAATTAGCTATGTTTTAACGCCGATCGGTCCGCCATTCGAATCGCATACGGCGGTGCTTGGCAATCGCCGGCCCAAACCGGCGACCCCACCCGGGCGCCATCGAAAAGCGGGCTACACAACGGAAAAGGGCTGGTGTGAAAACACACCAGCCCCTTCTGAATTGCCTCAGGATCGCGTCAGGCTGAAGCAGGAGCCGTGGCGTTACCCGGTTTGACTTCCGCGCCGGTGTTTCCGCCACCCGACGACGGATCACCCGACGGCGGCGGCAGATTCTTCGGCGGACGCGGCGGACGACCGCCCATGATGTCGCTGATCTGGTCTGCGTCGATGGTTTCCCATTCCAGCAGCGCCTTCGTCATGGCTTCGACCTTGTCGCGGTTATCTTCCAGCAGCTTGCGGGCAAGACCGTATTGTTCGTCGAGAATCCGGCGAATTTCGGCATCGACCTTTTGCTGCGTGGCTTCGGATACCGTCTTCGACGCCATCTTGCCAAACATGCCGTCCTGTTCAGTGTCGACATACACCATGGTGCCGAGCACATCCGACATGCCGTAGCGCGTCACCATGTCGCGCGCCATTTTCGTTGCGCGCTCGAAGTCGTTCGATGCACCCGTTGACATGGAGTTCAGGAACACTTCTTCCGACGCCCGGCCACCAAACAGAATGGCGATTTCCTCGAGCATCTTGTCGCGATACAAGTTCACGCGATCATGTTCGGGCAACTGCCACGTGACGCCCAATGCCCAGCCGCGCGGCATGATGGTGACCTTGTGGACCGGATCGGCATGCGGCAGCAGCTTCGCCACCACCGCGTGACCCGACTCGTGATATGCCGTATTGCGACGCTCTTCTTCACGCATCACGGCAGACTTACGTTCCGGACCCATGAAGATCTTGTCTTTCGCATCTTCGAAGTCCGCCATTTCGACGATCCGCTTACCGCGACGAGCCGCAAACAGCGCTGCTTCGTTCACAAGGTTCGCCAAATCAGCGCCCGAAAAACCTGGCGTACCCCGTGCAATCACCGAAGCGTCGACGTCATTCGAAATAGGCACCTTGCGCAGGTGGACCTTCATGATGTGTTCGCGACCGCGGATATCCGGCAGGCCCACGTACACCTGACGGTCGAAACGGCCCGGACGCAGCAACGCTTTGTCCAGCACGTCCGAGCGGTTGGTCGCGGCGATCACGATCACGCCGGAATTCGCCTCGAAGCCGTCCATTTCCACAAGCATCTGGTTCAGCGTCTGTTCGCGTTCGTCGTTACCGCCGCCCATGCCGGCGCCGCGATGACGGCCCACAGCATCGATTTCGTCGATAAACACGATACACGGAGCATGCTTCTTGGCCTGCTCGAACATGTCGCGCACCCGCGCTGCACCCACACCCACGAACATTTCAACGAAGTCCGAACCCGAGATGCTGAAGAACGGTACCTTCGCTTCGCCCGCAATGGCGCGTGCCAGCAGCGTCTTACCCGTACCCGGAGGGCCGACCAGCAGCACACCGCGGGGAATCCGGCCACCCAGCTTCTGGAATTTCTGCGGATCGCGCAGGAAGTCGACGAGTTCGGAGACCTCCTCCTTCGCCTCGTCACAGCCTGCGACATCGGTAAAATTGATCGCGTTATTGTTTTCGTCAATCAGCCGCGCTCGCGACTTGCCGAACGAAAATGCTCCGCCTTTCCCGCCACCCTGCATCTGCCGCATCATGAAGAACCAGAAACCGATGATCAGGATCGTCGGTCCGAGGTAATACAGCGCGGAAACCAGCGCGTTCGGTTCGTCGTCGGCCTTGCCGCTGACCTGGACGCCATACTTCATCAAGTCGCCGACCATCCAGATATCGCCAGGCGACACGATTTGATATTTCTGACCGTCTGCGGGAGTAACGGTGAGATTACGGCCCTGAACGGTAACGGTCTTGACCTTACCGGACTTCGCGTCGTCCATGAATTGCGAATACGAAACACCTTCCTGGACGCGGGGCTTGTCGAACTGCTTGAACACCGTGAACAGCACCAGTGCGATAACCAGCCACACCGCTGCCTTAGAGAACATATTGTTGTTCAAAGCACCACTCCTTCACTCATAGACGGGCGCCTACATTCGCCTTGCGGCACCACGAAAGCATTCTAATCCAGACCGCAAACCCCTGCTATAGCCTTTAACTAGCACGAAGATAGCGGCCAGGACCCGATTTTTGGGCATATCCGGCAAAAATGCCCGCCAGGACACCCGGTCCCCAGCGGCGTTTCCACCCGCAACTCTCAATCCGGATGCTTGAGTTGCCTGCCCAAAATAAACGTTTCGGACGATTTGTCGCGCGACGCCTTTGGCTTGCGCGGCGCGACGATTTTGAATTGATGCTTGAACTTTTCCACTATTTGACTATAGCCGCTGCCATGAAAACATTTGACCAATAAAGCGCCTTCCGGCTTCAGATGGTTCTGCGAGAAGTCGAGCGCCAGATCGCACAGATGTTCCATTCGTGCTGCATCCGCACTGGCAACACCTGAGAGGTTGGGGGCCATGTCCGAGATTACAAGATCGACTTGATGATCTCCGACGATTTCCTTCAGTTGGTCCAGTACCAGGTCTTCGCGGAAGTCGCCCTGGATGAAGATCACATCGGCAATCGGCTCCATGGGCAGCAGGTCGAGCGCGATGATCTTGCCATCGATCCCGCCTTCGCGCGTTTCACCGCGCTTGGCGCCTTTAGCCAACTGGTTGCGCGCGTACTGGCTCCAGCTTCCCGGGGCCGAACCCAGGTCGACGATGATCTGGCCCGGTTTGATCAACTTGTCCTGCTCGTCGATCTCCTTGAGCTTGTACGCGGCGCGCGCCCGATAGCCCTCGCGCTGCGCGAGTTTCACGTACGGATCGTTGATGTGGTCGTGCAGCCACGAGTAATTGAAGCGATTTTTTGCCATTAAGAATGAACTCTTGCTGCGTGAAGCTGTGCTTTTAGCGGATAATACGCGTCTAATTCGGGCTGCTGCTCATTTGCTGGGCACTCATTTGGCCAATAAGAAGCAGCCTTCGTCGATGTGGACAACCGAAGTGGCCAGCCAATACCGGCGCCGTTGCGTCCTGTGTTTGTCAGCGGTGTTGCCAAATGCCCGAGGAGAATTACGTGCTTCGGGCTTGCCTGGCAACGGGTGGCATCCGAGCTCCGGCGATTAAAGATTCGTTAAAATCAAGTCCGTTGCTCGCCGCACCGCCTCGCGCCGTCCGTCATTTTCTTGAGCAAGGCGTCCCGCCCTGCCCGTCTTTGTTTTGCAATCGCGACCGTTCAGCCGTTTTTACGCTACGGCGCCTCTCATTTTAGTCGAGTCCGTTACTTCTCATGCCAGCTCTCAAACTTTCTCCTGCCCAACGCGCCGACCTGCGCTCCCAGGCTCACGCGCTCAAGCCCGTCGTACTCGTTGGCGGCGAAGGGCTGACCGAGGCCGTGCTGGCCGAGATCGAGGTGCACCTTGCTGCACATCAGCTCATCAAGATCCGCGTGTTTGGCGACGACCGCGAAGCCCGCACCGCAGCCTATGTCGAAATCTGCGACCGGCTGGGCGCGGCGCCGATCCAGCAGATCGGCAAGTTGCTCGTGGTGTGGCGTCCGGAAAGCGACGAAGCGGCGGCCAAGCCTTCACGCGCTGCCGGTGTCCGCGGCGCCAACCGCATAGCGCCTCCGAGCGCCGGCGAAGCCGCTGCCGAAACCTCGTCGAAGGGACGTGCGCCGCGTGTGGTCAAGGTCGTCAAGATCACGCGTGACGCGCCTGTGGTCCGCAAGCCGAAGAAGCAAAAACTGTTGGTTCGCGGCAACGAACGTGTGACGGCCGGCGGCAACGTCAAGCGCGCAAAGAAGCGTCTGCCCAGCGCCAAGCGTCACCATCAATCGTCGAAATAAGCCTTTCCAGGCTTGTCCGGAAGGCAAAAAGCCGGCCATACCCGATACTCTCGGGCTGGCCGGCTTTTTTAACCGCGCGCGCGACGTGCCGCGACGCTGGCTGTCTTTCCCTTCGGAATGACCGATTGCGCCGGAAACTGCCCAGGCGGCAGGCGCCAGAACAACACCAGTCCCAGCACGCTCTCCACCAGATAGAACGCACTGGACACCCCGTGCAGCATGCCGAAGCGGCTTGCATAGGGTGATTGCGCGAGTTCCATTCCGCCTTCCTGAGCCGCCACCCGCAGCGCGCTCATGAACGGTTGCAGGCCGAAATAACCGATCAGCACGCACAGCAGCATGCCCGCTATGACCCAGCGGGTCCGTTTGTATTCGGCGAAACCCGTCCGAACGAAGCGGTTAGCCAATACCAGCAGCAGCAGCGCGCAGATCACGCCGAGGAATCCCTCGATGCGAAACAGCTGCGCCGCAACCGATCCCGCCGATGTTCGATCCAGCATGCTGAACAGTACCGGCGCCGCCACGTAGCCGAGCGTCAGCACGCTGCCGACCCAGATCATGGCGATGATCCGAAAGAATCGATGAGCCATCAGACGTACTTGACCGCGATGATTTCGTACTCACGCGCACCGCTCGGCGCCTGCACCGACGCCACGTCACCCTCGGTCTTGCCGATCAGCGCACGCGCGATGGGCGAGCTGATGGAGATCAGTCCGTGGTCGATGTCCGCTTCGTCGTCGCCGACGATCTGGTATGTGACCATGTCGCCCGTGGCCGTCTCTTCCAGCTCGACCGTTGCGCCGAAGATCACGCGGCCGTCGGCTTCCACAGCCGTCGGGTCGATCACTTGCGCGCCGGCCAGCTTCGACTCGATCTCGGCAATGCGGCCCTCGATAAAGCCCTGCTTCTCCTTGGCCGCGTCGTATTCGGCGTTTTCCGACAGATCGCCCTGTGCGCGGGCTTCGGCGATCGAATTCACGACAGCCGGACGCTCCACGGATTTGAGGCGTTGCAATTCGTCGCGCAGCAATGCCGCGCCGCGTTTAGTCAAAGGAACTGTGCTCATAAACAACTCATTACGCAAAAATGCAGACGTAAAAAAATTACCGCGGTTAAGTGCATCTCCCGGTAAAAAAGGAAGACGCCGCTTAACC
Organism: Caballeronia udeis; assembly: GCF_044909315.1. Classification (GTDB taxonomy): domain Bacteria; phylum Pseudomonadota; class Gammaproteobacteria; order Burkholderiales; family Burkholderiaceae; genus Caballeronia; species Caballeronia udeis_A. The sequence goes on along the minus strand of NZ_JBIYEB010000020.1, from coordinate 123,689 downwards.
GCGGCCCTTGATGCTTAGACTTCGTTTGGAGACTGCTGATACTGCTGAGACTCGAATCAGAAGCCTTAGTTTAGGCGAGCATGCAGTCCTTGTAAATCATAGACTTCCAGGTCCCTCAGATATCGCAGCCCTTCGACCGCCGCGCGCGCGCCCGACATGGTCGTATAGTACGTGACCTTGTTGGCTTGTGCGCTCATGCGGATCGAGCGGGAATCGGCAATGGCGGCACGGGTTTCGTCGACAGTGGTGAAAACCAGCGCGATTTCGCCGTTCTTGATCATGTCCACAATGTGTGGCCGTCCGTCCTTCACCTTGTTGACCACTTTTACCGGCACGCCCGCTGCCTGGATGGCCGACGCGGTGCCCTTGGTTGCCACGATCGGGTAGCCAAGCTCATGCAGCATGGTCGCGACTTCCACGGCCTTCTGCTTGTCGGCATCCATCACCGTCAGGAGAACCGTGCCGCTTTCCGGAAGGCGCGAACCTGCCGCGAGTTGCGACTTGAACAGCGCTTCGCCGAACGTCCGGCCCACGCCCATCACTTCGCCCGTCGAGCGCATTTCAGGTCCGAGCACTGGATCGACCGCCGGGAACTTCACGAACGGGAACACCGCTTCCTTGACGCTGAAATACGGCGGGATCACTTCCTTCGTAATGCCTTGGTCAGCGAGCTTCTGGCCCACCATTGCGCGAGCGGCGATCTTGGCCAAAGGCAAACCCGTCGCCTTCGATACATACGGCACCGTCCGCGAAGCACGCGGATTCACTTCGAGCACGTAGATCACGTCCTGCTTCGTGCCGTCTTCACGCGGCACCTGCTGGATCGCGAACTGCACGTTCATCAGGCCGATCACGTTCAGCGCGCGCGCCATGGCGCCGGTCTGGCGCTTGAGTTCATCGACGGTTTCCTGCGACAGCGAATACGGCGGCAGCGAACAAGCGGAGTCGCCGGAATGCACGCCCGCCTGCTCGATGTGCTCCATCACACCGCCGATAAACACCGCTTCGCCATCAGAAATACAGTCCACGTCGCATTCGATTGCGTCGTTGAGGAAGCGGTCCAGCAGTACCGGTGAATCGTGCGACACCTTCACGGCTTCGCGCATGTAGCGTTCGAGGTCGCGCGGCTCGTGCACGATTTCCATCGCGCGGCCACCCAGCACGTACGACGGACGCACGACCAGCGGATAGCCGATTTCTTCGGCCAGGCGCAACGCTTCGTCTTCGGCGCGTGCCGTGCGGTTTGGCGGTTGACGCAGGTTCAGGTCCTGCAGCAGCTTCTGGAAGCGCTCGCGGTCTTCGGCGGCATCGATCATGTCCGGCGACGTGCCAATGATCGGCACACCATTCGCCTCGAGGTCCAGCGCGAGCTTCAACGGCGTCTGACCGCCGTATTGCACGATCACGCCAACCGGCTTTTCCAGTTCGACGATTTCGAGCACATCTTCCAGCGTCAGCGATTCGAAGTACAGACGATCAGAGGTGTCATAGTCGGTGGAAACGGTCTCGGGATTGCAGTTGACCATGATCGTTTCATAGCCGTCTTCGCGCATCGCGAGCGCTGCATGCACACAACAGTAGTCGAACTCGATGCCCTGCCCGATCCGGTTCGGGCCGCCGCCCAGCACCATGATCTTCTTTTTATCGGTCGGATTCGCTTCGCACTCTTCCTCGTAGGTCGAGTACATGTAGGCCGTCTTCGTCGCGAACTCAGCCGCGCACGTGTCCACGCGTTTGTAGACCGGACGCACCTTCAGCGCATGGCGATGCTTGCGCACAGCCGTTTGATCCGAGCCAAGCAACTTGGCGAGGCGCCGATCCGAGAACCCGCTCTGCTTCAGATATAGCATTTCCTCTTTGGTCAGGCTCTCGATCGTACGGCCGCCGAGCGCCTTTTCCTTCTGGATGATCTGTTCTATCTGTGCGAGGAACCATGGGTCGATCGCCGTCTCTTCAAAGATTTCTTCCGCGGTCAGGCCAAGACGGAACGCGTCGCCCAGGAACCAGATCCGGTCCGGACCCGGCTCACCAATTTCGCGAATCACCTCGTCGCGGCTGGTGGTCTTTTCATCGAGTCCATCGACACCCACTTCCAGCCCGCGCAACGCCTTCTGGAACGATTCCTGGAACGTGCGGCCAATGGCCATCACTTCGCCGACCGACTTCATCTGCGTCGTCAGCCGTGCATCGGCTTCGCGGAATTTTTCGAACGCAAAACGTGGAATCTTCGTGACCACATAGTCGATGGTCGGTTCGAACGATGCCGGCGTCTGACCGCCCGTGATCTCGTTCTTCAGCTCATCGAGCGTATAGCCAACGGCCAACTTCGCCGCGACCTTGGCGATCGGAAAACCCGTCGCCTTCGAAGCCAGCGCAGACGAACGCGACACACGCGGATTCATCTCGATCACGACCATGCGGCCGTCTTTCGGGTTGATCGCGAACTGCACGTTCGAGCCGCCCGTGTCCACGCCAATCTCGCGCAGCACGGCGAGCGATGCGTTACGCAGGATCTGGTATTCCTTGTCGGTGAGCGTCTGGGCGGGCGCGACCGTGATGGAGTCGCCGGTATGCACGCCCATCGGGTCCAGGTTTTCGATCGAGCACACGATGATGCAGTTGTCCTTGGTATCGCGGACCACTTCCATCTCGAACTCCTTCCAGCCCAGCAGCGACTCTTCGATCAGCAATTCGCGCGTGGGCGACAGATCCAGTCCGCGCTTGCAAATCTCTTCGAACTCTTCCTTGTTGTACGCAATCCCGCCGCCCGATCCGCCCAGCGTGAACGAAGGACGAATCACGGTCGGATACCCGCCGCTGCCGGTCTGCGCGGCGATATCCGCCTGCACCAGCAGCGCCTCTTCCATGGAATGCGCGATGCCCGACTTGGCCGAACCCAGGCCAATCTTGGTCATTGCTTCCTTGAACTTCTGGCGGTCTTCGGCTTTATCGATGGCTTCCGGCGACGCGCCGATCAGCTCGACCTTGTACTTTTCCAGCACGCCGTGATGGAACAAATCCAGCGCGCAGTTCAGCGCGGTTTGTCCGCCCATGGTCGGCAGGATGGCGTCGGGGCGTTCTTTGTCGATAATGCGCTCGACGACTTCCCATGTGATCGGCTCGATATACGTGACGTCGGCCGTGTTCGGGTCGGTCATGATCGTCGCGGGATTGCTGTTGACGAGAATGACTTTGTAGCCTTCCTCGCGCAGCGCCTTGCAAGCCTGCGCGCCCGAATAATCGAACTCGCACGCCTGGCCGATGATGATCGGTCCCGCGCCGATGATGAGGATGCTCTTGATGTCTGTCCGCTTCGGCATAACTGCTCTCAATGATTGTGTTGCTGTGTTCTGTCTTTGCGTGTCTGCGTGACTATTTAAGCTGCGACTTTTTGCGCTTCCATCAGGCCGACGAATCGATCGAACAAGTACGCAATATCGTTCGGTCCCGGCGACGCTTCAGGGTGACCCTGGAAGCAGAACGCGGGTTTGTCGGTAAGCGCAAAGCCCTGCAGCGTGCCATCGAACAGCGACGTATGCGTGACCCGGGCGTTGGCCGGCAGCGTGGCGGCATCGACAGCAAAACCGTGGTTCTGCGACGTGATCACCACGCGGCCGTTCTCGAGATCCTTCACCGGATGATTCGCGCCGTGATGGCCCGTTTTCATCTTCATGGTCTTCGCGCCCACAGCCAGGCCCATGATCTGGTGACCAAGGCAAATGCCGAAAGTCGGAATGCCGCGTTTGATGAATTCGCGCGTGGCTGCAATCGCGTAGTCGCACGGCTCCGGATCGCCGGGACCGTTCGAGAGGAAAATACCGTCGGGGTTCAGCGCGAGGGCGTCGGCAGCGGTCGACTCAGCCGGCAACACGGTGACATGGCAACCGCGCTCGGTCAGCATGCGCAGGATGTTGTACTTCACGCCGTAGTCGAACGCGACCACGCGATACTGCGGCGCCTTCTGCTCGCCGTAGCCGCTTTCCAGGCGCCATTCGGACTGTTTCCACTCGTACTTTTCCTTGGTGGAGATGACCTTGGCGAGGTCCATTCCCGACAAACCCGGAAACGAGCGGGCGAGTTCCAACGCTTTTGCTTCAGCGTCAGCACCCTCTCCGGCGAGAATGCAGCCGTTTTGCGCACCCTTGTCGCGTAGGATTCGCGTGAGTTTGCGTGTATCGATGTTCGAAATGGCGACCACGTTTTCCGCTTTCAGATAGTCGGCGAGGGATTGTTCGGAGCGGAAATTCGAGGCGAGCACCGGCAGATCTCGAATGATCAGGCCGGCGGCATGGACTTTGGTGGATTCGACGTCTTCAGCGTTCACACCGACATTGCCGATGTGCGGATACGTCAGGGTGACGATTTGCTGGGCGTAGCTCGGGTCCGTCAGGATTTCCTGATAACCGGTGATAGCGGTGTTGAACACCACTTCGCCGATCGTGTGACCGGACGCGCCGATCGAGTGACCACGAAAGACCGTGCCGTCGGCGAGTGCGAGGATTGCGGGAGAGAATGACGGCAACACGGGAGGCTCCTTTGGAACACCCTGTTTGCCGACCTGTCATCCGACCGTGGAGTCGCGCGCGGCCGTGAATTGGCGCGCACAGACCCGCATCGCGTTCGATTGCGTCGGGCGCAAGACTCGCCGGTTTCGCCGATAGAGCACCAATGACTGGGCGCGCGAATCAGGCGTCAGGCGAGTTGCGCGCGTGCTGCAAGGCGCGGCGGATGAGCGGTGAGTGGGAGGTAGGCGCTAGGGTGTAGGTTGATTTGCTCAAACCTTCGAATTATAGCCCGAAAACGCCCCTCCTTCCAAATTTGAGACGCGCAACATGCAAGACGCGTTCCAGGTCAGGTGCTGCGGGCCTTATGCAGTGGGCATGTGGCGATCATGAAGCCACGCCGCCGCGCTTTTCGAGAACGCTGCTGGGCAGGAAATACCAGATGGCGCTGGCAATTTGCAGTGCGATCAGCACGCCCCACGCGCTTAAGTGCGCCGCGGCGGGATAGTGGCCACCTTGGGCCGGCCAGCGCGATAGCATCGCGCCTATGCCCACCTGCAAGCCAAAGATCAGGATGAACAGTACGAGCGTGAGTGTGCTGTGTGCCCGGCCGATCATGTGCGTCGGGAAATACTCGGCCATCACCGCGTAACTCAGGATGCCGGTTCCTCCGAAAACGCCGTAACACGCAATCAGCAACGCCGGCGCAATGGGCGCGCGCATGAGCATGAGCACCTGAACAAGTACGAAAAGCGCCATGCCGAAGCCACAGAACGCGTAGACCGTGACGCCGCGCTTCTGCAGGCCGCGCGCTGCCACGCCAAACCCGACGCAACCGATCATCATCGCGATACCGAGCACCGACACCAGCACTGCCGCGTATTGAGCGCTGAGACCCATGACATCGAGGAGATAGGGCCTTATCCAGAGCGACTGCATCGCGTAGAAAACGCCTTGCGTGACGACCGAAAACGACGCGATCTTCCAGAACGCACCGCTGCCGAGGATGCGCCATGTGCCCTTGAACTGGGTGAGCATATCGGCATTTCGATGGACGCCGTCACGATGTTCCGGCGCAAACACGAAAATGGCCGCCGCGACCGCGAGGGTCATCGCGACGAGACCGTAGCAGACGTTGCGCCAGTCAGTCACGCCGAGCAGGATGGCGAGCGGCGAGCCGACCACCACACCGCCAAGGCCGCCTACCGCCATGACGAGGCCGTTGACCATCGGAAGTTGTGCGACGGGAAGGATCTGCGCGAGCGCCTTGAACGCTGCGCTCATGCAGACAGACACGCCCACGCCAATCAACAGCCGCCCCAGCATCATTGCGCCGATGCCGTGCGCCGCCCCGAATACGCCAATTCCGAGCGCCGCGAACAACAGCATGCCTGCTGTGACCCGGCGCGGGCCAAAGCGGTCGAGCAACATGCCTACGGGAATTTGCGCCGCCGCGAAGCCAAGGAAATACAGCGACGTGAGCAGGCCGAGATCGGCGCCGGACAAACCCAGGTCGTGCGTAATGTAAGGCGCGAAGCCAAGATTGACCCCGCGGAACACGTACGAGACGAAATATCCGGCAGAAAACAGGAAAAAGACGCGAAGCCGAACGGAGGACGTCATGTGCGGCGCAGTGGTTTTTATATGAAGCGGCAGTTTAACGCGCACGCGCAAATGAAAACGCCGTCACCTTGGTGACGGCGTGGATACTTGACCGCGCAGACAGGTTATTGCTTCTTCTTTTTATCTGTCGACTTGATTGATTTCGTGCTTTTGGAAACCGCCTCGGGTTTGACCGCAGCCGATTTGACCGCTTTGGACGGTGCACTGAATTTTTCGGTTACGCGCGTCACCTTGGCCGGAGCACTGGTCTTGCCGCCACGCGCCGTGCTCTTCGATTCCGGCACGTGCGTGCCGATCTTCGTCACGCCGCCCTTGGTGCGGCTCGACGCAGACACCGTTTCCACGCGCACCGGGCCGGGTTCAGCTGGGACAGCACGCCCAACCGGCACGTGCAGCACGATCAACTGGCCGGGCAACACCGAATCGCGGCGCGTACGGTTCCAGCTCTTGACCTGCGCGATCGACACGTTATAGCGATCGGCGAAGGTCGACATGGTTTGCGCACGGCGAACGCGAATCAGCATCTTGCGGGTATCGGGAACGTCCGGCTCCACAGCGAGCATCGCGCTTTCGGCAACGTCGGCGCTGATGTCCTCGTCGTCGTCGTCACTGCGCGGCACCACGATGGTCGAGCCCGCTTTTAGCCGCATGCCGGCTGGAATACGGTTCACCGACATCAGCGTATCCGCGTCCACGCCAATCTTCTGCGCGATGACCGCAGGTGTTGCTCGTTCGCTCACCGTATAAGTGGTCCACGACGACAACTGGCCCGAATACGACTTCAGATTCTTCTGGAAGGCGCTGGCGTTATCGAAGGGGAGCAAGATTTGCGGGTTCGTTGCGCCGAGAATCACCGGCTTCGCAAACGACGGATTCAGCGAGCGAAACTCCTCGACCGTCATGCCCGCGAGCTTGGCGGCCATGGTCACGTCCATGTCGCGCGATGTGGTGACCGTCACGAAATACGGGTGATTTGGAATGTCCGGAAGCGTCAGCCCGTACATTTGCGGATTGGCGACGATGTTCTTCACTGCTTGCAGCTTCGGGACGTAGTTGCGGGTCTCGTTCGGCATCCGCAGGCTTTGGTAGTCCGTCGGCAGGCCCATTGCCTCATTCTTGGCGATCGCCTTCTGCACATTGCCCTCGCCCCAGTTGTAGGCGGCTAGTGCCAGATCCCAGTCGCCGAACATGTCGTGAAGGCGCGAAAGATAGTCGAGCGCAGCGCTGGTGGAGGCGAGCACGTCGCGGCGCTCATCCTGAAACATGTTCTGCTTCAGGTTGTAGTCGCGGCCCGTGCCCGGCACGAACTGCCACATGCCCGCGGCCTTCGCGACCGATAGCGCCTGCGGGTTATAGGCCGATTCAATAAAGGGCAGCAACGCGAGTTCGGTCGGCATGTGCCGCTGCTCGAGCTCTTCGACAATGTGATACAGGTATTTTTGCGACCGCCCCGTCATACGCTCGACGTAATCCGGGCGTTGCGCGTACCAGTTGACCTGCATGTCGACCAGGTCGCTTTGCAAGTCGGGAATCTGGAAACCCCGGCGGATACGGCCCCACAAATCACCATCAGGTCCGCTAAGTGAATCGAGCGACGTCTTGTCGACGTTGATCGTTTCCTTGGCGGTGGCGTTCTTGCGGATTGCGTCTGCTACGGCTTGCTGATTTTGCGCTGAAGGGAGGGAAGAAAGGGAGTTGGTCGCTGTCGGGCCCTGGCTGGCACAAGCAGCCAATGTCAGGACGAGGAGCGCGCTTAAAATCAATCGCATGAACGTCTCGGATTCCAAAAAATGTGCTTGGAAATTTGGACCCGATAGTACGGAAGCGCACTCATCACGTCAATATAAATGCAAAAAACACAGCAAAATCCGAGGTCTGCAATGGTTTTCAACGTTTCAGATGAAGATAACCGCAGGCCTCTACGGGTTAGCGAAATTTGTCCTTCCAGCCGCGCAGCAGCGTGAACGCGTCGAGCCGGTCGCGCACCGGGCGCTCGAACTGCGCGGCAAGCGTGGCCTGCACGCTCTTTTCACCCACGCGCAGGAACGGGTTTGCATTTCGTTCGTGCTGGAGCGTGGTTGGAATGGTCGGCTGATTGCGCGCGCGCAGGCTCTCGGCTTCCTTCTGCCAGTCGGCCAGCGCTGCATTGCCCGGCTCGGCTGCGCGAGCGAAACGGATGTTCGACAGCGTATATTCGTGAGCGCAGTGAACGAGCGTGGCGTCGGGAAGTGCGGCGAGCGCGTCGAGCGAATTCAGCATTTGTTGCGGCGTACCTTCGAACAGACGGCCGCAGCCGCTCGCGAACAGGGTGTCGCCGCAAAAGAGATGCGGCGTGCCTTGGGGATCGCCCGGCTGGAAGTACGCTATATGTCCGGCGGTATGCCCCGGTACGTCGATAACCGAGCATTCCAGTGCCGGACTCGCGATACTGACGTGATCGCCCTGTTTCACGCGCCGTGTCAGATGCTCGATAGCCTCGCCAGCCGGGCCGATCACCGGGATATCTCCATCGGCTGATTGGCTAACAAGCAGTTTTGCGACGCCGCCGACGTGGTCGTGATGGTGGTGCGTGAGTAAAATAGCAGTCAGCCGCCAACCGCGTTTCGTCAGATAGGCTTCGACGGGCGCGGCGTCGCCAGGATCGACCACGACGGCATTGTGACCGTCCGACACCAGCCAGATGTAGTTGTCTTCGAACGCCGGAACCGGCACGTACTCAAGCGTTTTCATAAGGCGACTCACCCGAACATGTCAGAGCGAACAATTATAGACTGGCCCGCCTGGACACTTTCCGCGCCTGGCCGCTATGTGCTCGAGTGGGAACAGGCGCAGCTCGATCGCGTGGTGTCGGATATTTTCGGCTATCACGCGCTGCAACTCGGCCTGCCCGGGCTTGACGCGTTGCGCGAGAATCGCATGCCGTATCGCGGCCTCGTGCTCGATACCGCCAGCGCTGCCAGTGCGCCGTTCACGCTACCGCCGGCGGTTTCGGCCGACGCGCGGCCGGGCGTGACGTCGCTGCCATCGGCAAGCCGCGGCCTGCACGCGCCTGAAGGACGCAGCACCGTGTGGTGCGATCTCCTCGATTTGCCGTTCGAGGCGCAAAGTGTCGACCTGCTGGTCATGCCGCATACGCTGGAGTTCACGAGCGACCCGCATCGGCTGCTCAGAGAAGCTGAACGTGTGCTGATGCCTGAAGGGCAGTTGATCATCCTGGGCTTTAATTCCCTGAGCCTGTGGGGTGCGCGGCAATCGCTCGGCAAGGTTGCGGGCAAGCCGTTTGTCCCGTCGGCGCACGAAATGATCGCGTTCACGCGGATCAAGGACTGGATCAAGCTGCTCGGATTCGACCTTGAACGCGGGCGCTTCGGCTGCTATCGTCCGCCTCTCCTGACCGAACAGTGGCTGGCGCGCTATCAGTTCATGGAAGCCGCCGGCGACCGCTGGTGGCCCATTTTCGGCGCCGCCTACATGATTACGGCCATCAAGCGCGTGCGCGGCATGCGCCTGATCGGGCCGCGCAAGCTGAAAAAACCTGCCCTCGCACCGGGACTCGCCCCGGTCGCTACGCCGCATACACGCAACGAGCATTGATGACCTTAGACACCACCGACAAAGTAATCGACATTTATACTGACGGCGCCTGCAAAGGCAATCCTGGCCCCGGCGGCTGGGGCGCACTCCTGCGCTTCGGCGATCAGGAAAAGGAACTGTTCGGCGGCGAAACGCCGACGACCAACAACCGCATGGAGCTCATGGGCGTGATTTCGGCGCTCGAGGCGCTCAAGCGGCCGTGTCGCGTAGTCATTCACACCGACTCGCAATATGTCCAGAAGGGCATCAGCGAATGGATCCACGGCTGGAAAAAGAAGAACTGGACGACGGCGGCGAAAACGCCCGTCAAGAATGCGGATCTATGGAAACGGCTCGATGCGCTGGTGGGTCAGCACCAGATCGAATGGCGCTGGGTGAAAGGCCATTCGGGCCACCCGGAAAATGAACGCGCTGACGCGCTTGCGAATCGCGGCGTCACTTCACTCGCCGAAGGTTAATTTTTATTTCTATGCGCCAACTCGTACTCGATACCGAAACCACCGGCCTCAACGCCCGCACGGGCGATCGTATTATCGAAATCGGCTGCGTCGAGCTTGTGAATCGACGGCTCACCGGCAATAACCTGCACTTCTACGTGAATCCGGGACGCGACAGCGATCCGGGCGCGCTCGCGGTGCACGGCCTGACGACGGAATTTCTCAGCGACAAACCCAAATTCGCCGATATCGCCGCCGAGCTGCGTGACTTCGTGGCGGGTGCGGAACTGATCATCCATAACGCGCCGTTCGACGTCGGCTTCATGGACGTGGAGTTCGCTCTGGTCGGCATGCCTTGCGTGAAGGAAGTGTGCGGCGGTGTGATCGACACGCTCGTGCAGGCGAAGCAGATGTTCCCCGGCAAGCGCAATTCACTCGATGCGTTGTGCGACCGGTTTGGCATCAGCAACGCGCATCGGACGTTGCATGGCGCCCTGCTCGACTCGGAATTGCTGGCAGAAGTTTATCTGGCGATGACGCGCGGCCAGGAAAGCCTCGTGATCGATATGCTCGGTGAAGCGCAGTCGACGGGCGTTGGCCACGCGCCACGTATTGCGCTGGATGATTTGCAGTTGCCGGTGCTGGTGGCATCGGAGGAAGAACTGAGCGCACATCTCGCGGTTCTCGACGACCTCGACAAGGCGGTCAAGGGGACCAGCGTGTGGCGGATCGAGACGGTGATCGCGGTCGAAGTGCCTGCGGGGTCCTGATCTATCCAGCTAACGTGATTATTGAAGTGCTCAAAGATTCGCTTTACGAAATCGAAGAGCTCTGACATAATTCAGAGCTCTTCGGGTGGTTAGCTCAGCGGTAGAGCACTGCCTTCACACGGCAGGGGTCACAGGTTCAATCCCTGTACCACCCACCAGAATTCATGGGTTTATTCCCGAAGAAAATCAAAGGGTTACGCGAACAATCGCGTAACCCTTTGTTGTTTTTACACCCAAAAATTCGAGCACTGTCCCATCAAGGCAGTGCATTGAAAAAATCGTGCAAGATAAGGGACCCTAGGTACTTACCTGACGCACTCCTTACATGACGTCAATATGCTGATGGATTCGCTCTATCAGAGTATCGAACTCCAGCTGTCCCTGGTGGTATAGCGCTCGCGTCTTGCGATACTCCTGCGCGAAGCGCTCACGCTGAGCAGCGTCAGCCAGGATAAAGGCTGGATTTCGGGCGATCACCAACTCATCGCCGCACCGAAAGCGCTGAGCCTTACGCTCCTGATAAGCAGGCCCCCGCATGAACGCCTGCACCTCCTCCAAGCCGAGAAGACAGTACACGTCGTAGTAGTGCCGAAGGAAATTGCCGGGAAATGCCTCTGCCTCACCCAAACGGCGGTATTTGGTGGAAATCGTCTGAAGTTTCTCGACGAAGGTATGTGTCGGCGCATAACAAGGTACGTCCACCGCACGGTTGTCGAACACATCAACACCGCGATCTCGGGCCACATCAAGAGCCCATGACGAAATGGTGACCGCTCGATTAGGCGCTGTATCGTCAAACCCCAGCTCCAACAAGATGCCGTCTTTGACGCCCGCCAATGCCGGTACGCGCGACTTGTAGATCAAACGAATGCCGGCGCTACGCATCTTCTCATCATCAAACTGCCGGTCACGCTCGACACTACCAATGCCTGGCATGCTGATTCGTGCCGCCAGCCCATCGTAAAAAGCGCGTCGCGAATCAACATGCGCCGGTTTGTCTTGATTGCGTCCCGTCTTCACATCCATATCGCCAGGCGGTTCGATGCGGATATCAATGTCTTCAGAGAAGCGATGAATGACGCCAAAGCCCTTTGACAGAGACGTCCCGCCTTTCAGCTCGAATTGAAAGCCCTGCGCCTGCAAACCCCACAGGCAATGCATGATCCAGTAGTCCTTCTCGACCAGCATGGGAGCAATTGCTCGCTCGTCAGCCACGATCGCAAGCAACTGATCGAAGTCCTTCCGATCGTGCAGAAAATCAGGCACTTCCCCACTCCCTCAGACGCTTGCGCGTCGCCACATTGCCAAAGCTGTCAGCCGCACGCAGGAGTCGAGCTGAGTCGAAGGAAGACAGTTTGCCACGCGCCTGGCGTAAGACTTCATTCCGATCCTCGGCCAACTCCTCAAGATTGTTCAGCAAATCAACATAGAGAAATTCTGGGGTCAGTTTCTTCGGAAAACGCGGTTTCACGCGGAAATCGAACTCACGATTACCGAGCCGGAAAACGCCATGACGCTTATGGTTGTAAACCAGCGTGCTGTTATAGAGCTGAGTGGTGCCAAGGCCTACGGCGTTATAGGTCGAAGGCGAAAACATCAGAAAGTCCTTATCACGCAGAAAACTCTCGACCACTTCCTCATCGGACGGCGGCAGCGGGCCAAAGCTGGACTGCTTCGGTGCGTGATAAAGCCCCTGGGCAAGCTTCTTAAGTTTCCCTGCGCTCACCAGCTCACGAAGATGCCTATCCACCGCGGTCGACAGGCGCGCGAGATCTTCCCGTCGATAGACGCGACCGGGCCTCAATTCGCCTGCGAGATGCGCGGCGGCCCCTCGGAGGGACTCAGCAGTGGATGGGACAGCGGTCGACATGCCTAATTTCTCATTGAAATTTCATGCATTTTATCGCATTGCACCGATTCTGTCAGTCCTCCCAAAATACGCCCGAAACGGCCCTCCTCGCCTCAACAACAGGACAGTTTGCGCCCATCTTGCGCTACACTTGCGTCGGTCCTGCCCGAAGCTGGACCTTCACACGGCAGGGGTCACAGGTTCAATCCCTGTACCACCCACCAGATTCGCGTGACCCGCAAGATTAAAGGCCCTCAGACGAAAGTCTCGGGGATTTTTTTTGTGCCAAAAATCGCGGATTGTGCCTGCAATAATGTTTATCGATTTCACCGCTAAACGACTTGAAGGCGCGAGGTGTCTACTCAAGCTAATGCTTCAGCTTATCGACTCGTCGATCCTGATCTATATCGTCACGTTCATCCATGGGCGATAAGGAACATTGTCATATACCCGTGCCGCGATGGATCTGAGAGGCTGGCCGTCGCGAAACGACGCAGTGACTACACACGCAACCTCATCACGGCACTGGGAAGCGATAAGGGCCGCCAAGTTAGATCGACTTCAACTACAACCAAGTGACCTCAGGCCACATCGGCAAGGGCTTGCACCGCATTTGATAATAGTTGATAAATGAAATAACATGAAAATGAACAATTTGAGGGCACGGCCATGATTAGCGCAGACCTTGGACAGCAACTTGAAGGGTACATCGCGAAGCTCGTCGAGACGGGCCGCTATGGCTCGAAAAGCGAAGTCTTGCGTGAAGGCGTGAGACTGATTCAGGACCGCGAGATGCAGCTTGTCGCACTGGATGCTGTGATCGGGCGTGGCATCGCCGATTCTGATGCAGGCCGGGGCAAGCCCGCCGAGGAAGTATTCGACCGGCTCGAAGCAAAATACCGGGCGATGGTGAACGACAAGCCGTGAAAGTTCGCATTTTGCCCGCCGCTGAGGCCGAGCTTGAGGCCATCGGCGATTACATCGCCCGAGACAATCCGCGCCGCGCCATGAGCTTCGTGCGGGAACTGAGAGACAAGTGCCTGGGCCTTGGGGACATAGCGCTCGCCTTCCCAATCGTGCCGCGCTACGAGGATCGCGGCGTGCGCCACCGGGTTCATGGCAGCTACCAGATTTTCTATCGCGTAGTCGGCCAACCCGCCGAGCGGATCGACGTGATTCATGTCCTGCACGGCGCTCGCGACTACGGCGCGATCCTCTTTCCTTAGGGCGGCAGAAGCCACTCCGACGGCAGCGCTCTCAGGCCACTCCACGATTTGAGGGTAATCGGTGCGATGACTGAAACCTCGTAGCGTTAGTTTTGGACGCTCAACCTGACAACGTCCATGACGCACGGAGAGTAAAGTCCTTCTTGGATTCGGACGCCGTAGCGACATGTATAGACAGTGGCGCTACGCAGCAATGCACTGAGAGTCAAGTTCGCCTGATAGATGTCGTGGCATATGCGCCCCCATTCAGCTCACTTGATTCGAGACCTCCATGCGAGCGCCTGAGCACGTCTCATTTCCACACTCCGTCATCCAGGCGTGGTGACTTCGGGGAGAAGACTTTGCGTTTCAATCTCTAAACGCAGGCCGGTCGCTCGTATCAGCCGTACCTTTGAGACGCGCAAGCGGGAATGCCTCGTTTTCACGCAACGTCTCCACTCGCCCCTCGCCGAGAACGTGCAAACCATGACGCTCGCCGAGCACGATGCCATGCGTACCATGCAAATACAAAGCCGACCCCTCAGGCAACGCAAGCACCTGCTCCGGCGCATTGATCGCGAGAAACTCCGCAAGGCGCTCCTCACGGCTTTCGCCGTTATGCCCGACAGGCTTACCGCTGATGAAATGCGAATTGACCTGAAACGCAACCAGCCCAAGCCCACGAAGCGTGGGCGGTTGAACAACCGATATATCATTAGTGGTACAGATCGTCGGGCATGCGACATTACTTCCCCCCTCCATTCCACGTAAGGGCGTACCCGCCATCACCTTCGCGCGGATCGCATCGACAATGCCCGCATCGTAGAATCGCTTGAGCAACGCGAACGTGTTGCCGCCTCCAATCGCTATAGCTTCAGCCTGCCCTATCGCCACGAGCGGGTTATCGCTGCGATGAATCGATTCCAGCGGATAGCCAAGGCGGTCGAACGCCGGCTTGACCCGGTCTTCGTAGTTATCGAAGCTGAACGTGACGGCCGCGAATGGCACGAACAACACCTTGCGCGAATTGCTCATCAAAAGAATGCGTTGTGTCATGCCATACGCCGCCTGACGCTGACCCCGACTGGCTTAGTACCCGCGGGGGTTCAAGCCCCGATGCTCGCGCTCTGCCGCAACGACGCGTCTAGCGCTCGTGCCGTCTTGCGATCGCCCTCGCTTGCCAGCGCGGCGCGGAAGACAGTTTTGCGATTGTGTCCGGCGGCGGCGGGCGAATCCCATAGCAATTCCATCATGGGACGCGCCTCACGGCCGAACAAACCGCGCTTCTTCGGCACAACGGCGACCGCGGTAGCGCTGCTTTCCGAGCCGGCAACCCCAATCCCGGAAGCCATCCCCTCAGGCCATTTCACCGATAACTCCCTCGGATCGTACTGGCCGAGTTTACGGCTTTCGGCCCAGACGACGGCCGTGCGCGTGGTGGTATCGATGGAAATGGCATAACGCCCGATTGCAAACCGGCGCGCGGCAATATTCGTGCGCCACAATGCGCGCGGCCGGCAAATCCACAGCACTACGGCATAAAGCGCGGGTGCGACGAGCAGCCAACCATTGGTTTCGGCCAGTGCATGCACGGCGTCTTTCCAGCCGGCGGCCCACGTAAAGAACCCGACCGACCACACCGCGAACAGGAAGCTCAGCAGCGCGAGCAGCCGCAAGGCTTGCCGGAGCCACTGCGGCAGCGGATGCAGCGGCCGTTCCGCGCGCGCCCGGGCACCGGGAAGGAACAGGAGCAGAAACAAAAGCACGAGGGTGACGCAGGCCCACGGCGACGAAGTCATCGCGCGCAGCGAAGAGAGATAGCCCATCTGCGACATCGAGAACAACCAGCGCGCGGCCAGCACGAGTCCGATCGCCCGCAGCGCGAACACAGTGCCAGCACCGGGTGCCGGGCTCGCGCTACTCTGCTTCGTTCTCGCCAAAACTTCGCTCCTGTTCACGACTGTCCTTGTTCGCGCGGTAAGTTCCTCCCGTCGCGCGATGCGATTTTCAAGAGACTTCCACACCCGTCCATACGTCCGTTCCGATGCTGCACCGCATTTCACGAGGCCCGCACATTATAGGGAGAATGTCGAAAACGGCATCGGCCCGGCATGCTCAACCCTTCGATAACGCGTGAAGCTTGCCCCTGCAGTGTGTCAAAACAACAACGCCCCGTGCGCCTGACGGCGCACGGGGCGTTGTTTTAGCTTTTATCGAGCGCCCGATCAGGCGGCGCTCAAAAGAGCCTCATCGAACCTGAAAATCAGCTCGCGTTGACTTCGCGCAGAACGGTGCGGCGCTTCGCGCGCAGCAGTTCTTCGTACGTATGAACATAGCGGGCAGCCATGACCTTCGACGAGAAACGCGTTTCGAATGCCTGGCGCACCTTGGCGCGCGGCAGCGTGTCGAGGCGCTTCACCGCGGCGATTGCGCTCAACTCGTCTTCCACGACAAAACCCGACACGCCGTTTTCGATCACTTCCGGCACCGATCCACGATTAAACGCGATCACAGGCGTACCGCAAGCCATGGCTTCGATCATCACCAGGCCAAACGGCTCCGGCCAGTCGATCGGGAACAGCAGCGCGTGCGCGTTGCCGAGGAATTCGGTCTTCTGCTGCTCGTTGATCTCACCGATGTACTCAACATGCGGCAGCGCGAACAACGGCTTGATCTTCTCTTCGTAGTACGCGCGGTCGGCGTTATCGATCTTCGCCGCGATCTTGATCTTCATGCCCGCTGCGCCGGCAATCCGGATCGCCCGGTCAACCCGCTTTTCCGGCGAAATGCGGCCGAGGAACGCGAGGTAGCCCGGTTCCACGTTCGGGATCGGCTTGAGGAGGTTTTCCGGCAGGCCGTGATACACGGTCGAGAGCCAGTTGGCTTGCGGCAACGGCTGACGCTGGTTGTCGGAGATCGAGACGACCGGCGCATCATTGAACGTGCTGAAGATGGGCTGCAGTTCCGGCAGGTCGAGACGGCCATGCATGGTCGTCAGGAACGGCACCGGCTGGCGCGAGAACAGCGAGAACGGGTAGTAGTCGATGTGAAAATGCAACACATCGAATTCGTCAGCGCGGCGGCGCACTTCTTCCAGCAACAGCATGTGCGGCGCCATCGTGTCGCGGATGGTCGGGTCGAGGCGCAGCGCTTGCGGCCAGAAGGCTTCGAGCTTCGCCGACGTTTGCGAATCACCGCTCGCGAACAACGTGACGTCATGACCGGCCTCAACCAGCGCTTCGGTCAGATAGGACACCACGCGCTCCGTGCCACCGTAGAACTTGGGGGGGACGGCTTCGTGAAGAGGCGCGATTTGAGCGATTCGCATGTCGGAAACTCCTAAATATGTCAGGCAAAATTGATGCGCTTGGCATCGGTCGTTAAATCAAGCGAATCGCCCACCCGGGTTCGGCACGGTGCTGGTGTCTCCAGCGTAATGGCCGATAGCACGAGAAAAAATCGCGATGCTTCGCTGTTTGCTTGGGTGCTGCTGGTGCTTCGGGTGTCGGGCGCCTGTTTCGGAGCGTGATCAGGCAGAGCAAGATCGATTCCATCTCGTAAATGCAGCGCACCCAGCCATAAACGCACAACCGACGGAGCCGTTGACCGGAACCTACAACAACCTGTCAAAAAGACTAAGGGGAAACCCGGATGAAGTATCCCGGTTTTTACACGGTTTCCTACCTGACATTTCAACTTATTTACGTTGTTACACCGTCGATACACTTTGCAAACCCTTGTTTATCAAGGCTGTTCTACGCTGGTCGACATGAATCCGAACCGGTCGCAGCCGGGCGCGAGCCGCCAAAGCGCTGCGACACCCAACAGATCCGGCCAAGCCATGACGGACCCGATGGCTACCGGATTTGCCATTAGCGGCGCTGTGCAGGTAGCGGGACCGCGACGTGCTTTCACCTGCCAAGGGCATAGTTCTCAGTTCCAACTCGTTCACGTCGAGGTACCGCCGACAGCACAGTGCGAACCGTGTGCGGACCGTGAAAGGTGCAGGACGCGTCGTCAGCGGGCATTGATTGTCCGGTTCGGGCGACGCACTTTTGCCGAAAATCAGCCTTGGCTGATGGATATGCACCACGGAAAGCATTATGCGAGACGATTTGGCTCGCTACACTCGCTACAATTCAGCAATCGGTGCTGCACGCTTGTCGCCTCGCTCTGGTCAGACACGCCGCATGCGGCCACGGCGAAGCATCGCGCTCAACCGCTCTACTCAACAAAAAAGACCATTGGACCAACTCACTGTCTCTCAGCGTAACGTGCACAACGCGAAGCTAGCGAGCTATGCAAGCCGCCCGCTGGCGTTCCTGTTTCGTTACATCCGCCGGCATCCGGTCGCGCACACCATCGTCCTGGTCAGCGTGCTGTCCGCTGTCGGCTGCGCGCTCGCCTCGCAGTACGCGATCAAACACCTGATCGACGTGCTCGGCCAGGGCCGCGGCCATCCCGGCCCGCTCTGGGCCGCCTTCATGATCCTAGTGGGCCTGATCGCCGCCGACAACATGCTGTGGCGGGTCGGCGGCTGGGTCGGCGCGCATACGTTCGTCGTCGTGACGGGCGACTTGCGGCGCGACCTGTTCTCCTACCTCAGCGGCCATTCCCCCACCTACTTCTCCGAGAAACAGCCCGGCATGCTCGCCAGCCGGATCACGGCGACATCGAATGCAATCTATACCGCCGAAAACACCATGGCGTGGAACGTGTTGCCGCCGTGCATCGCGGTGATCGGTGCGATCGTGATGATCGTTGCGGTGAATCCACTCATGGCCTGCTGCCTGATGCTGGCTTCAGCCATTCTCGCGTTCGTGCTGTACCGGCTGGCCGGTCGCGGTTCGGCGCGGCACCACACGTTTGCCACGAAAGCCGCCTCTGTGGACGGCGAGCTGGTCGACGTGATCGGCAACATGGCGCTGGTGCGGGCATTCGGTATGACGTTTCGCGAGCAAAAGCGCTTCGGCTCGACGGTCAAGGCCGAAATGGTCGCGCGTCAGCAAAGCTTGCTGTATCTCGAGAAACTGCGGCTGTTCCACGCGGTCGTGACCGCGATTCTCTCGGCTGGGCTGCTCGGCTGGGCGTTGTGGCTGTGGTCGAAGGGGCGAGCCACGTCCGGCGATATCGTGCTGGTCAGCTCACTCGGCTTCACCATTCTCCACGGCACGCGCGATCTGGCTGTTGCCCTCGTGGATGTGACGCAGCACGTCGCGCGTCTGGCGGAAGCCGTGCAGACACTGCTGGAACCGCACGGCATGCCCGACCGGTCCGACGCAACGGAGCTTGTGCAGCAAGGCGGCCGGGTGGATTTCGAGGAAGTCACGTTCGCGTATCCGCGCCGCCGGCCGATCCTCGATAAATTCAACCTGCACATCGAGCCGGGTCAGCGTGTTGGCCTGATCGGCAAGTCGGGTGCGGGGAAATCGACCGTGCTTGCGCTGCTGCAACGCTTCTATGAAGCGCAGGGCGGCGCCATCAAGGTCGACGGGCAGGATATCTCGCTGATCACGCAGGACAGCCTGCGGATGTCCATTGCGCTCGTGCCGCAGGACATTTCGCTGTTCCACCGCACCGTGTACGAAAACATTGCGTACGGCCGGCCGGACGCGTCGCGAGAAGAAGTGCTCGCCGCCGCCCGCGAGGCGCGCTGCTCGGACTTCATCGAAGCCATGCCGGAAGGGTTCGACACCATCGTGGGCGACCGTGGCGTGAAGCTGTCGGGCGGACAGCGCCAGCGCATTGCCATCGCCCGCGCGATCCTGAAAAACGCGCCAATCCTGCTGCTAGACGAAGCCACGTCGGCACTCGACAGTTCGTCGGAAGAAGCGATCCAGCAAGCGCTCGACCGGCTGATGGTCGGCCGCACGGTGATTGCAATTGCGCACCGGTTGTCGACGCTGCAAGGCTTCGACCGGATTATCGTGATGAGCGCCGGCAAGGTGATCGACGACGGTTCGCCGGACCAGTTGCGCAACCGGCCGGGGTTATATCGGGAACTGCTGTCCAAGCAGCACGGCAAGTTGCCGCCAGCGACCATGCCCTCGCAACAACTTGCGGCTAGGGCTGAGTCGACCTGAGCCTGGGTCGGCAAGACCCGAGCAGTTCGCGATAAAAAGCCGTTTCGGATTCATCAGACCGAAGCGGCTTTTTTACGCCTGCAGATCACGCATGAAATTGTCGCGCCAGACGGACACGTTGTTCTCGCGAAGCTGGGCGAACATGTCCGCGTACCGGACCTGCCGCTCGTTCAGCGGCATGGCGAGGGCTGTGGCCAGCGCGTCCGCCATGCCGTCGATATCGAGCGGATTCACGATCAGCGCGCCGTTCAATTCCTGCGCCGCGCCCGCGAATTGGGACAGGACGAGCACGCCGGGATCATCGGGATCCTGTGCCGCCACATATTCCTTGGCGACCAGGTTCATGCCGTCGCGCAACGGCGTGACGAACCCCACATGCGACGCGCGAAACAACGCGGCCAGCACAGGCCGCTCATATTGCCGATGGATATAGCGGATCGGCGTCCAGTCGAGCTCCGCGTACCGCCCGTTGATGCGCCCCGATTCCGCCTCGAGCTGCAACCGGATGTCGCGATAGGTGTCCATATCGGCGCGTGTGGGCGGCGCGATCTGCACGAAGGAGACGTTGTTGCGCTGCGCCGGCTGATGTTCCAGCAGCTTTTCGAACGCACGAAAGCGCTCGACCAGCCCCTTCGAATAATCAAGCCGGTCGACGCTCATGATCAGCTTGCGATCGCGCAGCGTCGTCTTGACGGTCTGCACTTCGCGTCCGCTTTCACCGTCTTTGGCGAGCGACGCAATCTCGTCGGGATAAACGCCGATCGGGTAAGCCGCCGCCCGCAGGGTCTTGCCGAAAGCGCTCACCACGTTCGGCCGGCCGGGAATACGCACGACCGAGCCATTCGCTTCCGTCTCGATGTAATCGCAAAACGCGCGCAGATCGGGCGCCGTCTGGAAACCGAGCAGGTCGAAGGAACACAGCGCCTCGACCAGCACGCGATGACGCGGCACGCTGAGCAGAACCTGCGCCGCCGGAAACGGAATGTGCAGGAAAAAGCCGATGCGGTTGGTCACGCCCTCATCGCGCAGCGCCTGGGCAAACGGGATCAGGTGATAGTCGTGGACCCAGATGACATCGTCGGCTTTCAGCAGCGGCGCCAGTTGCTTCGCGAGCCAACGGTTCACGCGGCAATAACCATCGAATTCATCGCGGTCGAACTGGATCAGATCCGGCCGATAGTGAAACGCCGGCCACAACGTGGCGTTCGAGAAGCCGCGGTAATACTGGTCGTAATCGCGCTGCGCGAGGCCAATGGTCGCGAATGTCACCCGGCCGCGCTCCTCCAGGGTGATGCCTTCGGGCGGCTCCGTCACCACGTCGCCGCTCCAGCCGAACCACATGCCGCCGGTTTCCTTGAGCGCGTCGTAGACCCCGACTGCCAGACCGCCGGCCGCCGGGCCGCCTTCGGAAATTGGCGCGACCCGGTTCGAAACAATGATCAGCCTGCTCACGAACGCGTCCCTTTGGAACCTTCAATACCCGCAATACGCTGCAGCCAGTCAAGCAGCGCGCCAACCGACTCCACCCGCGAATGCGCGAGCGTGTCGCCGGCCCCGACCTTGATCGAGACCCCGTTGCGCTCGTTCACCACCGCGAAGCCTTTCTCGTCCGTCAGATCGTCGCCGATAAACACCGGGCGGCGACCCGCAAACGGCGGCTCATTGAGGAAGGCACGCACCGCACGGCCTTTATCGACGTCCTTCGGCTTGATTTCGTAGACCATCTTGCCGGGCTGCAGCACATAGGCGTCGGCGTATTGGGCGACGAGTTTCTCGGTCACCTCACGTGCCGCCAGGCCGCGCTCCGGCGCATTGCGGTAATGCAGCGCAAGCGCCGCGCCCTTGATTTCCAGCAGCATGCCCGGATTGGCCGTCACCGCGCCTTCGAGCACGTGTTCCATGCGCAGCAGGCGCTCGTCGTTGAAACCAACGCGCTGGACATCCGCGTTCGAGTCGCGTCGCTCGGCGCCGTGCAAACCCGCCACGGGCAAATCGGGCATGGAAAGAAACGAGTCGATGCTCTCGATCCCGCGTCCCGACACGATCGCCACCGCGCCATTGGTCGCGCGGCGCAATGCGCTCAGGATGGCCGGCACCACCGGCGGCACGATGATGCCGTCCGGCGTGGGTGCAAGTTCGACGAGCGTGCCGTCGAAATCGAAGAAAAAAGCGGTGGTGGCAAGCGGAAAATTGTCTGGGAGGTTTTGCATCAATATCTGCCTTTCAGCCGGAAAAGGACCGGAAAAGTGTGCGCATGTTACCGCGCTTTGTAACCCTGTCTGGGAAAGCGGCGCTGGACGCTTCGTTGCACGCTCATGCTGCGAGCCAGCACCGGACGCCGCGTCCGCACATCAAACATGGTTCAAGCAGCTTTCGAACCTGCATCGATAAGCTTTCAGCCTTGCTGGCGCGGCTGCGGCATAACGCCTCGGCCACGTGCCGGCGCGGGTGTACGCCCGGCGTAAGCTTCTATTCTGAGATAGAGTCGGCACCCGGATGGCTTCAAGGGTCCCTGCTTGATGACCCCGTCCGCGTTGCCGCCTTGATGCACCCACCCTCATCCGAGTTGCAAAATGTCTTCCTGGTTCAGTTTTCAATCCAAGGGCTGGTTCGCCGCACTGCTCGCTGCCCTGTTCCTGAGCGCGGGCCTTGCTGCGTGCTCGCGCGCTGACACGACACCCTGGAAGCTGACCGATGTCAGCGGCCACCTGCCAGACCTGGACTTCAAACTTACCGACGATACCGGCAAACCCGTCACCGGCCAGTCGTTCCTGGGCCAGACCACGCTGGTTTATTTCGGCTATACGCACTGCCCGGACGTGTGTCCGGAAACCATGGCACGGCTGATGCAAGTCATGCAGCAACTTGGGCCCGACGCGAAAAACACGCGCATTGTGTTCATCACCGTCGATCCAGCCCGCGATACCGCGGCAGCGCTGCATGACTACGTGCGCGCGTTCGACGCGCAGCACGCCGTTGGGCTGACCGGCACGGACGGGGCAATCGAGAGCATTGCAAAGCGCTACCGTGTGGCTTACCAGATGGAGAAACGCGATCCCTCCGGCGCGTACGACGTGACGCATAGCTCGGCCGTCTATATCTTCGATACCCACGGCCACGCGCGCCTGCTCGCCACCGAGAGCGATTCCATCGATACGATCACGCACGATCTGCGCCGCGTGATCGACTCGACCCCTT
This sequence comes from Caballeronia udeis, assembly GCF_044909315.1. Taxonomy (GTDB): domain Bacteria; phylum Pseudomonadota; class Gammaproteobacteria; order Burkholderiales; family Burkholderiaceae; genus Caballeronia; species Caballeronia udeis_A. The sequence continues at coordinate 100,428 of NZ_JBIYEB010000020.1, read as the reverse complement.
CGTGATATTGCTCCCTGACATCCCTAACCTTTCGAAGTTCGTCCGCGGTTGGTCCGCTGTTCGTCTATGCGCGGCGCATCCAGATGTGCGCAATGTCGTCTTCCACGTGAACATCGGAGATGGGCTCGAAGCCGAAGCTGGCGTAAAAACCCTGCAATCGCGCTTGCGCATGCAGGCGTATCGGCTGGCCGGGCCATTGTTCGTGGATCAAATCCAGCGTGCGTTCGAGCATCGCCTGACCTAACCCAATGCCACGGAAACGGGCTGTGGTCAGCACACGGCCAATACGGATATCGGCTTCTTCCGCGTCCTCCCTTCCTTCTGCAGCGTTCGGCAGCAAGACCCGTAAATAAGCGGCGAGCGCCGGCCGTGCATCGGCTGAATGTGGGTACACGAGCAAATGCCACGCATCCATATCCTTTCTATCGACATCCCCGTACACGCAATGCTGCTCCACCACGAATACTTCGCTTCGCGCGGCCAGCATGGTGTAGAGCTCGAGTGCGCTGAGGTCCTCAAATGGCTTCCAGCGCCAGTCGAATTCGGAAAATGGCTCGGTCATAGGATCTTGCTCGTTTGGATTCTTCGACGCCGTGCATCGCGGGAAATGAAGACACCGGCAGGGTTCAGCCTGCAATTATGCCGCGCGAGGCAAACAGAGCACGTGTGCATTGGCGCCGGCGCCTGAAAGCGTCCGTGGTTTTGGTCTGCTCGATTATCCAAGCTTTAGTTTGCAAATTTCTTGCGGCAGCCTTAATATCCAAGTAACTTCTTGCATATTAGTGGCCTCGTGCCGCTGTTCATGACATGAAAAAAGAGCAATCCGGCGTTCGGGCATGGATCGAGCGTTCAAGCGCCAGCGCTAACGGAACGGCTGCATGCGCCGCGTCTCTCCCGCCCACCTGCAGCCGTGCTGTGAACGCACGCAGGACGGAGGTGTCGAGATGATTGATCGCATTGAGGCAATGCGGACCTTCGTGCGCATCGTCGATATGAACAGCTTCACGCGCGCGTCCGAATCTCTCGGGATTGCGCGGGCACGCACGACGACGATCGTGCAGCATCTCGAAGCCTTGCTCGGCGTGCCGCTGCTTCTGCGCACGACACGCAGGCTGACGCTCACCGCCGAGGGCATGCAGTACCACGACCGCTGCGTGCGGATCCTGGCCGATATCGACGAAGCCGAGTCAGCGTTATCCAACCGCTCTGAAAGCCTCCGCGGACGGTTGCGTATCGAGATGCCGGGGGCAATTGCACATGCGGTCGTGCTGCCGTCGATTGTGGATTTTCACGCGCGCCATCCGCACATTGAGCTGACCGTGGGCGTCAGCAGCCGGACGGTGGACCTCATCAGCGACGGCGTGGATTGCAGTATTCAACTCGGCAACCTGCCAAACTCCGGCTTGATCGCGCGAAGGCTTGGCGACATCGAGCGGGTCACGTGCGCGAGTCCCGCTTATCTCAAGCAACGTGGCGTGCCGCGTACGCCCGACGATCTGTCGCGCCATGTCGGCATCAAGTGCGCTGCGAGTTCGAACGGATACTGCATGGGATTCGATTTCCACGCGGCCGGGAAACTTGCGAAAGTAAAGCTCGACGGATTTCTGCAGATCGACGACGAGCATGGTTGCCTGCTGGCGGGTATTGAAGGAGTTGGGCTGCTGCAGCCGAGCCGGTTAGCAGCGGAGCCTTATCTGCGCTCGGGGCAACTGCGTGAAGTGCTGCCGGCGTGGCGGCCGGTGCCGTCGCCGGTGTCGCTGGTGTATCTGGCCGGAAGGCAGATGTCATCGCGGCTGAGAGCGCTGGTCGACTGGCTGTCGGAGCGCTTCGACGAAAACCGGCGTGTGGAAGCCGTGGCTCATTGCGTGCAAAGGAAAATCACGGCGGTCTCCGGTGGTGGTCCAGGGCGATCAATGGCAGCCTTGACCAGCGAGCCGCTTTAGCCATTTGGGCGCGCGCTCCATGTCTGGCAGCTCTCTGCATTCGTGACCTGCGCGCTTACCGCTTCAATGCGATGAAACTCCAGCTCACATCGACCCGGTCGAGCATGTCTTCACGCTCGCTGCAATGAAGTTTGCTCAAGCCGGTTTGCTCGCCGAGCGCCACGGTTTCGTCGGCAGACACGTCGAACATGCGCCGGCCATCCGGAATGGGGCCGTGTCTGAGCGACATGATTACGATACCGCCCAGCTCCAGCAACGAGGCGATCGCATGCATTGCCGTCTCACGCTCGGCCGCGTCAAGATGCATCCACACGGCGGTCAAAAGGATCACGTCAAAGCGCGCTCCCAGTTCGCGTACCACCAGCAATTCGGGTAATTGATCGTCAATCCATTGCAACGTTGGCAACGGGTGAAGCTTTTGACCTTCGGCACGCAATTCCGCTGTGGGCTCGACCGCGACAACCTGATGCCCGCGAAGCGCCAGCGCTGCGGCATCGCGTCCGGAACCTGCGCCGATATCCAGGACATGACCAGGTTGATTCGGGAACAGATGAAGCACGTCGCGATGGACATCTTCGAAGGAAATGCTCTCGTACAAAGCAGCCAAATCCGTTGCGCGCGTGCCGTATCCGGCGGTACCACTTGCACTGGTCATGGCTTCTCCGGGCTGGCCTGCAACGCGTACGTGCCGCCGTACAGGCAAAAGAGAAATATTCTAACAGTGCCCTGTTAAAGCTCTGATTCTTACCGACATTTATATTACGAATTCATTAACAATATACACCAGATCGCCTACTTCCCACTTACGCCGATAGATCACCATCATGAGTAGTCGTGGGCAATCGTTCCCTTAATAATTAAACGAATTTTAATATTCTGGTAACAAGGTGTAACTGTTGTGGGACTGACTGTAACGCAGGATAGTTACTGTTTAATTAGACTAACCGTCACCCAGTCGGGCGTTTCATTTTTCCGTCGCATTTCTGGAGTGGTGCGCTCTATGATTTCGGTAGACCAGATAAGGCCAAGGCAATCGGTTGCAAGCGAAATGTCGGTAGTTCACGAATATGCATGGCCCAAGCCCGCACAACGTCTGTCGAGCACGTTCTTCAAGCTTGTTTATCGTTGGTCCCACTCCGGTGCGTTTCGGCATAACGAACGTTTGTGGCACGGCGTGTCTATTAAGCGGGATTCTCGCGGGTTTCTCAATGGCATGTCTATTGCGGGCCATGATTCACTGATCGAAAATCAGGCCAACCTGGTTGCATCGCAGAAAGGTGAATGCCATTTGATTGCCACGGGCCCTTCTGTCAATGATATCGATTATGGTGCACTCGATCTCCATAACGTCATGGGAGTCAATGGCGCCATCGCTTTACAAGATAAACATCCGGTCCGGTTCGAATATTATTGCATTGTGGATGCCGGGTTTGTCCGAAAGCGCCCCGACCTGGTAGCACGCGTGGTTCAGCAAAAGCTGACGCTATTCGCGACTCCATTGGTCTTGTGGTATATCGCGCAATACTTCCCCTTATCCCAGTTTCGCTGCCGGGTGTTTCTGATTGAAGATATTCAGTATCCCGCTTGTCAGCGCGCATTACTCAAGCACGAACTCCTTTCCACGCACCCAAGCGCGGATCTCGCGCTATTTGACGAAGAACCCGCCCTGGGTTTCAGCTTCAATATCAGGCGCGGCATATTCGATGGCCGTACCGTGGCTTACACAGGTTTGCAGGTACTCGCCTCGCTCGGGTTCAATACTATTTTCATGCATGGACTCGATTTGCTGAACGCGGCGCAAACGCCGCGTTTCTATGAAACGAAAGAGAACATGCAGCCAAGCGCGCTTGATGGAGATTTTAATTCCTTCATCGAACCGTCGTTTCGGCATGCCGCCCCGCTGCTAAGCCGTCGAGGCATACGGGTGGTGAACCTCTCGGCGCAAAGCGCGCTTGGGAGTGACATTATTGAAAGGGATGACTGGCACGCACTGGCTCATGCATCTGTTGAACAGGAATAGCCTGCCACGCCAGCCGTATAGGCGTGACCGGCGCGGTAACGCGTGATGAAGGTCGTTCATATCTCCAATACGCCGGTTGCGGGCAGTCCCGGCAACATTGTCTCCGCGCTTAATCGGCTCACGGATGTTCAAGCGCGGCATATCGTTTTCAATAGCAGTGCGTACCGCAATAGAACCTTTGCTGTCGATATCGACTGGAAAACGCAGCAGCAGCAGGCCCTCGACGTCATTGCCGATGCCGACGTCATCCACGTCCATCAGTTCTTCTCCCTCGATGAAACATTTGGTCCGAATTTCCATCAGCGATTCGGTGACAAGAAAATAATCAGGCAATACCATTCGGCGCCGGATCTCTGGGCCAAGGGCGACGCCGGGTTGATCGAGCGGATCGTAAGTGAGGACGTGCCGCAACTCGTTATTGCACAGGGTCCCGAGCGCTACTACCCGTTCGCCAGGGTGGTCCCCAATGTGGTCCCGCTGAACGATCCCCGCTACTTGCCCGCGCCGAATAGCGCCACCAATGCGGATGCGGACGGCATACCGATCATCACGTTTTCACCCAGCGGCCGGTCATCCGCGTGGAGAACTCGCTGGGAAACCAAGGGCGTTCCGCAGACCCTCAAGCTGCTGCGCAAACTGGAACGCAAGGGCTTATGCAAGCTTCAATTGATTGTCGATACACCGCATGACGCGTGTTTGCGGGCCAAGCAGCAGGCAGCGATTGCCATCGACGAATGCGTGACCGGGAATTATCACTTGAGCGGGTTGGAGGCGTTATCGCAAGGGAAGCCAACGTTGGGCCATCTGGACAATCGCGTTCAGTCGCAACTCAGGGCCATGACGGGCGCACTTGAATTGCCGTGGATCGATGTACGGCTGGAGGAAGCCGAAGGTCCGCTTCGTGAACTGCTGTGGGATCGGGCGTTACGCGCAGAGCTGGGTGCGGCGTCGCGGCAGTGGATGGAGACCTACTATCAGGAAGCCGCAATGGTCGAGCATTATCGACGCGCGTATCTTGATCTCTTTGAGGCACCGCATCGCTTCCACGTCCGGCGCTTCGTGGGGCATAGCGAGCCCTGGCTTGCTGTCGCACTGCCTAATCATCGCTGGACCGCGCGCAAGCGAGCCAACAGCCCGTGGAGAACGCTCGCTGACGCGGTGCGCGGGCGCTGAGAAGATGACTGCGTGCAAGTGGTTTTCGATATGACGCAGACAAAGAAAAAGCCCTGACTTGTCAGGGCTTTTTCTTTGAATCTCTGGAGGCGCGAGCCGGAGTCGAACCGGCCTAAACGGCTTTGCAGGCCGCTGCATAACCGCTTTGCTATCGCGCCAGAAGCGGGGACTACCGGGACTACGTACGGCAGGTAATCCGTGTCTGGCAAATCCAACCCAAATCAACCTGTTGAGCTGGTCCACCAAACAAAAAGGGAAGCTTGGCTTCCCCTTTTTTTGGAGCGGGAGACGAGGCTCGAACTCGCGACCTCAACCTTGGCAAGGTTGCGCTCTACCAGCTGAGCTACTCCCGCATGGTCCTGCACTTTGCTGCCAGCCACCGGCTTACCATTGCCGATGACCTCTTTAATCTGGAGCGGGAGACGAGGCTCGAACTCGCGACCTCAACCTTGGCAAGGTTGCGCTCTACCAGCTGAGCTACTCCCGCATCTTGCCGACTTCTTCTGCCAATTTACTGCTTTTGTACTTCATCAGGCTTCGCGTTGTTCTGCGTTCACCCGACAGAAACGAGATTATGGAGAAGCCCAACTTTAGTGTCAAGAGCTTTGTATGTGCCCCATCACTTTTAAGCGCCCTCCAAGCTGAATCAAAGCATGCCGCCCCGCTCGCGAATCTGCGGCCATGCGAGTTTCATGTAATAGAGCATGGACCAGACCGTGAGGAACGCCGCCACGTAGATCAGCCAGAGCCCCCACACCCGCGTATCGATCACCACCGTCCCCGCAATCCTCAGCGGTCCATAGAACAGCAGCATGGGGATGGCGACCATCTGGCAGACAGTCTTGAACTTGCCGAGCGAATTCACCGCCACGCTCTTCGATGCCCCTATCTGCGCCATCCATTCCCGTAACGCCGAAATTGTGATTTCACGTCCCACGATAATCAACGCAATCACCGCGTTCAGCCGCATCAGTTGCACGAGCACAAGCAGTGCGGCGGTGACCATGAGCTTGTCCGCGACAGGATCGAGAAACGCGCCGAATGCCGATGTCTGATTGAGCTTGCGCGCGAGATAGCCGTCGAACCAGTCGGTCAGCGCGGCCAGCACGAAAATGACCATTGCAAGCAGGTTGCGATGGTCCGGGCTCATCATCATGTCCGGCAAATAGAAGACGCCCACGACGAGCGGAATCAGCACAATTCGCAGCCACGTCAGGAAAATCGGAAAATTAAACGGCATGGGCGTGACTCTTATAGAGAGGTGCCATTGTGCCGCGTCGCCCTATATGTCACAAGCCGACGGGCCGGACGGCCGGACGTTGCGCTCAATGCAATTGCCGGTAGATCTGCTCGGCCAGCGCCTGTGAAATGCCCTCGACACTCGCCAGATCCTCCACGCTCGCCGCCTGCACCCCGCGCAACCCGCCGAAACGCGACAACAGCCGCTGACGCCGTTTTGCACCAATGCCCTCCAGTTCCTCGAGCCGCGATGTCTGCCGCGTCTTCGCGCGTTTCGCGCGCATGCCGGTAATCGCAAAGCGGTGCGCCTCGTCGCGGATCTGCGCGACAAGCATCAGCGCCGCGCTCTCTTTGCCGAGTTCGAGCGGTGTGCGGCTATCGGCGAAAATCAGGGTCTCGAGTCCCACCTTGCGCCCTTCCCCCTTTGCCACGCCGACCAGCATGCCCTGGTCGAGTCCTAGTTCAGCGAACACTTGCCGCGCGATCTCGACCTGGCCCTTACCGCCATCGATCAACACGATATTCGGCAAACGGCCGCCCGATGGAACCGGTTCGGCGACATCGGCTTCGGCGGGACCCACGAGCCCAGGTTCAACTTTCGCTTCGGCCTCCAACTCCACCGCTTCCTGCGGCGGTTCATCGGCGGCTCGCGCGGCGGCCTGCGCCAGCATCTTCTCGTAGCGGCGCGTGAGGACCTGGCGCATGGCGGCGTAATCGTCACCGGGGGTGATGCCGGTGATGTTGTAGCGCCGGTATTCGGCCGACTGCATCTTGTGATGGTGATACACCACGCACGATGCCTGCGTTGCCTCGCCCATCGTGTGGCTGATGTCGAAACATTCGATCCGCAATTGCGCGAGGTCGTCCATTTCGAGGCTCAGCGTATCCGCGAGAGAACGCGTGCGGGCCTGCTGCGAGCCCTGCTCGGACAACAGGCGCGCGAGCGCGAGCTTCGCATTCGATTCGGCCATTGAGAGCCACGCGCGCTTTTGTCCCTGCGGCTGGCGCAGCACCACGACCTTGTGCCCCGCCTGTTCGATCAGCAAGTCGACGAGCTCGCGGTTCGCCGGTGCGTGGCTCACCACCAGCACCGGCGGCACACGATTGCCGATGTAATGCTGGGCGATGAACGCCTCCAGCACCTCGGCTTCGAGCGCGCCCTGACGTTCCGATTCCGTCGCGTCGTCCAGCGGCGCGGCGCCGGTTTCAGCAATCTCTTCCTGCATTTCATCGGTAGTGGCGTGGGCTTCGAACGCCTGCTCGCGCGCCGCGAGCGTGCCGGCGGGCAGCGCGATTTCGTCGGCCTGCGCATCGACTTCTTCAATGACGATATTCGCCACGCCGTCCACGAAGTCATCGCCGGCAAGCTCTTCCGGCATTGCGTCTTCTATTGCCAGCGCCGCTTCCACGTGCGTCGGAAAATAGGCTTTGTCGCCGAGATGCCGGCCACCGCGCACCATCGCGAGATTCACGCACACCTTGCCGCCAAGCGCCGCGACCGCGAGGATATCGACGTCGTTATCGCCGCCTACCTCGATAGCCTGCTGATGCAGCACCGTGGACAGCGAGCTCATCTGGTTACGCACGGCCGCGGCCTGCTCGAACTTGAGATCGGCGGCGAACGCGTGCATCTTCTGCTCGAGCTCCTTCATCACTTCGCCCTGGCGTCCGAGCAGGAACCGTGATGCGTTCGACACATCACGTGCGTAATCTTCCTCGTTGATCAGCCCGACACACGGCCCGGTGCAGCGTCCGATCTGATGCAGCAGGCAAGGCCGCGTGCGATTGTTGAAGACGGAATCCTCGCAGGTGCGCAACTGGAAAACGCGCTGCAGGATCTGGATGCTCTCGCGCACGGCCCACGCGCTCGGGAACGGGCCGAAGTACTGGTTCTTCTTGTCCACGCCGCCGCGGTAATACGCCATGCGCGGAAATTTGTGGCCGGTGAGCTTCAGATACGGATACGACTTGTCGTCGCGAAACAGGATGTTGTAGCGCGGCGCGAGCGCCTTGATCAGATTATTCTCGAGTAGCAGCGCTTCGGCTTCGGACCGCGTGACCGTGGTTTCAATTTTGCGAATGCGCGTGACCATCATCGCGATGCGCGGAGAAAGCAGTGTCTTCGTAAAATAGCTCGACACGCGTTTTCTCAGGTCGCGCGCCTTGCCGACGTACAGCACGTTGCCATGCTCGTCGTAATAGCGGTACACGCCCGGCAAGTGCGGCAACTGAGCCAGGCTTTTTTTGGGGTCGAAAACGTCGGAGTCTGTCATGCAGGGATGATGGCGGGGAGCGCGCAGCTTGGAAACAGCGAAATGATTTGCGAAATGATTTTATTGGTTCTCGGCAGCACAGGATGACGCGGGGAAACCAGCAGGGCGCGGCCGAAGCACTCTCGCCCATGCATCGTCGTAACGCAACCGTAACTCAGCGCTCAGCGCGAATCGTTATCCTTGAAAACGCCAGTTTAGTTCAATCCGTTGTCCACCATTCATTAGCGGTTCATCGCCGCTCTATTGCCCATGCCGTCTTCATCGGAACAATTGCCGGGCGCTTCCGGCCACGCTGGCCTCGACACGGGCGCTCCGGCAGGCAACATCGCGTGCGACATCTTCTGCGCGGTCATCGACAATTTCGGCGACATCGGCGTCTGCTGGCGGCTCGCGCGCCAACTGGCCAGCGAAAATGACTGGCAGGTGCGGCTGGTCGTCGATGATCTCAAGGCCTTTCATGCACTCTGCCCCGCCGTCGATCCTGCGCTCGACCGCCAGAGCGCGGCGGGTGTCGTGATCGAGCACTGGCACGCGCCGTCGCATGCGGGCGACACGCTACAGATCGCCGATGTCGTGATCGAGGCGTTCGGCTGCGAATTGCCGGCGGTCTACGTGAGCGCAATGGCCCGCCGCGAGCAGAAGCCCGTCTGGCTGAATCTCGAGTATCTGAGCGCGGAGGACTGGGTCGCGGATTTTCATCTGCGGCCCTCGCCGCATCCGCGCTACGCGCTCAACAAGACGTTCTTTTTCCCCGGCTTGGGGCCGGGCACCGGCGGTGTGCTGAAAGAGCGCGCGCTTGATGCCGGGCGTGAGGCGTTTGATCGCGATGGCTGGTGGCACACACGTGTTGGCATCGCTGCGCCGCCCCCCGGCACAACGGTCATTTCGATGTTCGCGTACGAGAATCCGGCCATCGACACGCTGCTCGAACAATGGCGCGACTCCGCCACGCCGATCGCGCTGCTTGTGCCGGAGGGACGCATTTCCGGGGCGGTGGCACGGTTTTTCGGCCTGCCGGACTTCCTTGCCGGAACGAAAGCGAAAACCGGGTCACTGGAGGCGTACGCGCTGGGTTTTGTCGAGCAGCCGCTCTTCGATTCGCTGCTCTGGGCCGCGGATCTGAATTTCGTGCGCGGCGAGGATTCGTTCGTGCGGGCGCAATGGGCGCGAAAGCCATTCGTCTGGCATATCTACCGCCAAGGCGACGACGCCCATCTGCCGAAACTCGATGCCGCACTCGCGCACTACGCGAACGGCCTGCCTGCCGGGGCGCGGGCCTCGCTCGAACGCTTCTGGCATGCGTGGAACGGCGCGGGCACCCCTGACTGGGAAGATCTCTGGCAAAACCGCGCGCTGCTGGAACGGCGTGCCGCCGGTTGGGCAGAGGAACTGGCAGACGTTGGAGATCTGGCTGGAAATCTGGCGGAATTCGTGAAAACTCAGTTAAAATAAGCGGTTATCCAACGGCTTGCAGTTCGGGGCGCCATCTGCTCCGGACGAATTCCACAGTGCGCACAGTGGAATAAGCACGGTGGGGATAGTCAAATTGAATAGCCAAATTGGTCAGAATAACCAGTGAAGCGGCCTCAAGCGAGCACAAACGGGCCATCGCCCGGGTTGGGGATCGATCGGATCCCTGGCCACGAGCCAGCCGTCCACACTGCAGCGATCAGGCTCACATTTTCGTACAGGACAGTTTTTTAATATGAAGACCGCACAAGAACTCCGCGTCGGCAACGTCGTGATGATCGGCAGCGATGCCATGGTCGTGCTGAAGGCCGAGTACAACAAATCCGGCCGCAATTCCGCGGTCGTGAAGATGAAGTTCCGTAACCTGCTGTCCACCGGCAACATGGAATCGGTGTACAAGGCGGACGACAAGTTCGACGTTGTCCAGCTCGACCGCAAGGAAGTGACGTACTCGTACTTCGCCGACCCCATGTATGTATTCATGGACGCCGACTACAACCAGTTCGAAGTCGAAGCCGACATGATGGGCGACGCCCTGCACTACCTCGCAGACGGCATGCCGTGCGAAGTGGTGTTTTACAACGAGAAAGCCATCTCGGTGGAACTGCCGACCACGCTGGTTCGTGAAATCATCTATACGGAACCGGCTGTGAAGGGTGACACGTCGTCGGGCAAGGTCCTGAAGACCGCCAAGCTCGCGACGGGTTTCGAACTGCAGGTACCGTTGTTCTGCGGTATTGGCGACAAGATCGAAATCGATACGCGTACCAATGAGTATCGTAGCCGCGCTTAAGGCTTCGGCTCGCCGGCTGCAACGCCGGCTCGCGTGCTCAAGGTAAGAAAAGAAGCGCCCTTCGGGGCGCTTTTTCTTTTTGCTGAACATTATTGCCAATTCAGGCAAACTTTACCGGACCGTTTCCCGAAATTTCCGGGTGCTCCCTTGCATGGAATGCGATGTTGAGTGCTAAGACCTTGATTTTTCTTAAACACGCCGATGGCATGAAACCTGCTGTGGTAGTTGTGGCCGCGCTGTGACGGCGTCGAATTTTCCAACAACAACACACGACCATGCCTATCACGAAAACCGCTCTCGCCCGTCTTGTTCTTGCTGTTTCATGTGCCGTACCGGTGGTAGCGATCACTGCCGGATGTTCGTCGACACCCGCGCATGAATCGGCTGGCGAATACACCACCGACTCCGCGCTGACCGCCAAGGTGAAAGCAGCATTGCTGGAAGATCCGGGTCTGAAGTCGCTGGCGGTCAGTGTGACGACGTATCGGAGTGAAGTGTTGTTGTCAGGTTTTGTGAACTCGCAGGAACAGATTCAAAAGGCGGTGTCGGTCGCACGCGGCGTAGAAGGCGTGCAGTCGGTCAAGAACGAACTGCAGGTGAAGCCGCAATAGCACGCTGAACGACCGCGTCGGGCACACGTCGTGCCTGGAGAGAACCGCCTGCTTCAGGAAAACTGCAGGAAGCGCAGGACGAAGACCCCGCAGCGTCGGGCAAGGGCTGGAAGCTGGAGCGGACACTGACACCATGACGTCATCCCGCCCATGGCCCATGCCGACGTTGCCCGGCATCGAGGCGTCCGCCGCTGGATTTCGCCGTTAGAGGCGACCGGCACGGAACGCATTTCAGACCATTTATACGTTGTGTCCGCCATGCCACACGCTTTGATTGTCGAAGACGATCCCAACAGCCTTTCCGGCCTCTCCGCCATCCTCACGGCCGACGGTTTTTCCGTCGATACCGCGACGACGCTCGCCGAAGCGCGCTCAGCGCTTACGCGCTTCATCCCGGACGTCGTGCTGGTCGACCTGAACCTGCCTGACGGCAGTGGTCTCGACCTGCTGCACAACCTGCCGGCGCAACCGCCTGGCGGTGCGCTGCCTGTGATTGTGATGACGGGTAACGCGACCGTGGAAAGCGCTATCGAAGGCTTGCGGCAAGGGATCTGGGATTACCTGCTGAAGCCGGTCAACATTCCGCGCTTGCGCAGCTTGCTCGCCCGTATTCCGCGCCCGTACGAACTGACCGAAGAAGTCCGGGCGTTGCGCACCACGCTTCGCGAACTGGGGCATTTCGGCGGGTTGCTCGGCCGCAGCGGCGCGATCCAGCATGTGTACGACCTGATCGAACACACCGCGCCCACCGAGGCAGCCGTGTTGATCTGCGGCGAAAGCGGCACGGGCAAGAAAGTCGCGGCGCGCACGCTGCATGAGATGAGCCGGCGTCGCAAAGGTCCGTTCGTTTCATTCGATTGCGCTGCGGCCAACGAAACTAGCAATCGGTCGATGGAAAGCCTGATGTTCGGCCACGAGCGCGGCGCATTTGCTGGCGCGGAAAACCGCGAGCCCGGCTTGCTCGAGCAAGCCGGCGGCGGGACGCTGTTCCTCGATCAGATCGACGCATTGCCGATCCCGCAGCAAGAAGCGCTGCTGCGCGCGCTCGATTCGCAGACCTTCATGCGCGTGGGCGGCAGCAACAAGATCGTGACGGACTTCCGCCTGCTCGCGGCGACGCGCACGCCGGTGAAAGACGCCGTCGCCGAGGGCAAGTTGCGCGAAGATCTGTTCCTGCGCCTGAATGCATCGTCGATAGCGTTGCCGCCCTTGCGCGACCGGGGCGACGACATTGCGTTGCTCGCCGAGTATTTCGTCGACGAACTGAACCGTGAGAACCACGTAAGCGGCATCACGAGCGGCGCGCCCAAACGCGTGAGCCCGGATTTCATTCGCGAATGCGTGGCGACAGAATGGCCCGGCAATGTGCGCGAATTGCGCGAGCGGGTGCGCCGCGCGTATCACGCATCCGGCGATGTGATCGAAACCCTGCGCGCCGATGAGCACGCCGGCGCGGGCGGACGCGGACTGAACGGCAGCAGCGTGCAGGTGACGGTGGGCACGGCGCTCGCCGATGTGGAAGACATGCTGATCCGCGCGACGCTGGAGGCCGTGGGCGGCACGCGGCACCGCGCGGCGACGCTGCTCGGGATCAGTCCCAAGACGCTTTACAACAAGCTCCAGCGCATGAAGATGGAATGATGAGACGTTGATTGAAACAAGCCGCTGGTTCCTTCGTTTTTCGAACCAGCGGCTTTTTTTTACGGCTGCGCTCGCCTGCGCCATCCGCACTATCGGCGATAGAAAGCGCTGTAAACCGCTTCAGCCCAGCGCGCTTTTCACCAGCGCCCGCGCCTGCTGATACTCCAGCTGCTCCATCAGCTTGCCCCAGCTCCACGCGCGGCCTCGTGGCCGCATCCGCCGCAAGCGGGCCTGCGATGCCTTCGTCTGCACGAACGTAAGCCGCTCCAGGACCTTCTCCGCTTCGTCCGGCTGATTGCAGATCAGCACCATGTCGCAACCTGCCGTGAGGGCCGCCGTGGCAGCTTGCGTCAGCGTTCCGCCGGCGCGGGCGGCTTCCATCGACAAGTCGTCGCTGAAAATCGCACCGTTGAAACCCAGCTTGCCGCGCAGGATCTCCTGCAGCCAGACTCGCGAAAAGCCCGCGGGCTTTTCATCGACCTGCGGATAAATCACGTGCGCCGGGATCACCGACGCCAGGGACATGCCCAGCCAGTCGTACGGTTTGGTATCGGCGGCGAGGATGTCCTCGAGCGAGCGATCGTCCACCGGCATGGCCACATGCGAATCCGCCGATGCAAACCCGTGCCCCGGAAAATGCTTGCCGCAATTGGCCATGCCGGCGAGTGCAAGACCGTGGTTCAGGCTCTTGGCAAGCAGGGTCACCACGCGCGGATCGCTGTGCAACGCACGATCGCCGATCACTTTCGAGTGCCCGTAATCGAGGTCGAGCACGGGCGTAAAACTCATATCGACGCCACATGCCCGCAGTTCTGCCGCGAGCACATAACCGAACGCGGTCGCGGTTTTCGTCGCCAGCAACACGTCGCGGTCCCACAGCTCGCCGAGCTTGCCCGGCGCGGGCAAAACGGTGAAGCCATCGGTACGGAAACGCTGCACGCGGCCGCCTTCGTGATCGACGGCTATCAGGATGTCGTCACGCACCTCGCGAATCGCCTCGGTCAGCGCGGCGAGTTGTGCGCGATCCTGGAAGTGCCGTGCGAAGAGGATGATGCCGCCGGTCATCGGATGGTCGATACGGCGAATGTCGGCGTCGGAGAGGGTGGTACCGGCCACGTCGAGCATGACCGGTCCGGGAATACGTTTTAACGAGTTCAAATTGAGAGCGATTTATTGAGAACGACTAAGTCAGGGGGTTTTTGTTGCTGTGGGTGGTGCCGGGCTAGCGCTTGTTTCCGCGATCACAAACGACACCGCGTAGTCGCGCTCATCGGTGATCGTGACCTGTGCGGTAATGCCTCGCACCGCCATCCAGTCGGCGAGTTCTCCCGACGCGACAATCTTCGGCTTGCCGCTCGGCTCGTTGAGCGTTTGCAGCGCACGCCAGGTCATCGGCCAGTGCATCCCAAGTCCGATGGCTTTCGAAAACGCTTCTTTCGCGGAGAATCGCGTCGCGAGAAACGCGAGACCGCGGACTTCGGAGCGCGCGTTGCGCGCGTGGTAAATGCGCAGCTCGTCGGCCCCGAGCACCTTCTCGGCGAAGCGCCCTTTCGTGCGCTCCATCACGCCCGCCACACGGCTTACCTGAACGAGATCCGTACCTATTCCGTAGATCGCCATCGATGGGCCTGAGTTGGGTTATGAGCGTTTACCGGTGATCGTTTATCGCGATGCGGTGGCGGCAAGCCGCGACGCCACCATGATCGCCTTCATCTCGCGCACCGCATTGTCCCAGCCGGCGAAGATGGCGTGCGCAACGATCGCATGGCCAATATTCAATTCCACGATGCCTTCCAGCGCCGCGATCGGCTGGACGTTGGTGTAGTGCAGGCCATGTCCGGCATTCACTTTCAAGCCCAGGGAATTGCCGAAAGCGACGCTGCGCGCCACGCGCTCGTACTCCTTTTGCCGGGTGGCTTCGTCGTGGGCTTCGGCATAACACCCGGTATGCAATTCGATCACCGGCGCGCCGGCTTCATGCGCCGCGCGGATCTGCATTTCATCTGCGTCGATGAACAGCGACACCCGCGCTCCCGCCTGAGCCAATTGCTCGCACGCGGCCTTCACGGCCTGGAACTGCCCGGCAACATCCAACCCGCCTTCAGTCGTCAGTTCCTGGCGCTTTTCGGGCACAAGACACACGTCATGCGGACGCACGCCGCACGCGATATCGAGCATTTCCTGCGTCACCGCGCATTCCAGGTTCATCCGTGTTTTCAATAGCGGGCGCAGCGTGTGGACATCGGCATCGACAATATGCCGGCGATCTTCCCGCAAATGCAATGTGATGGCGTCGGCGCCCGCTTCCTCGGCTTGCAGCGCGGCGCGGATCGGGTCGGGGTACTGCGTGCCGCGCGCGTTGCGCAGCGTGGCGACGTGATCAATGTTGACGCCCAGATCGATCACATTAGCGGGTGACGAGAGGAAGAAGCTCATAGATTTTGCAGGTCGATCAGGATTTGACGAGTGGCGAGCGGCGTGCCGCCAAGATACACGTTCAGCAGAAAGCGCATCAGCGTCTTGCTTTGCGCAGCCGTCTGCGGGCGGCTGTATTCGTCCTTCTCCATGTCGAGAAGGGTCTGGCCGGCGATCACCGGCCATTGCGACGGTACATCATCCGATGCGTCACGCACACCGCGTTCGGGATCGAAGACGTATTTCTGATCGGCGAGAACCGGCTGGCGCGTGATGGTTTTATGCAACGCCATGGCGTAACCGGTTTCACGCAGCAGCACGCGTTCGAAGGAACGCAGCGCATGCAGGGCCGGCTCGCCATGCGCGAGACGCGACAACGTCAGCACGTAATGATTGAACAGCACGGGATGCGCGTCTTCGCGAGCACAGAACTTCACGAGCAATTCGTTGACGTAGAAGCCGCACAGCAATGCGTCGCCCACGAGGGGCAACATGCCGCCCACCCATTCCGCCTGCGTCAAGGTGCGGACCTCGCCCTTCCCCGTCCACGACAACCCCAGCGGCTGGAAAGTCTGCAGCACGCCGCGCAGCGCTGAATGCGGGCGCTTGGCGCCCTTGGCGACCAGGGCGACGCGGCCGTGATCGCGTGAAAACACGTCGAGCACCAGGCTGGTCTCACGGTACGGATAGCTGTGCAGCACGAACGACGGCTGCTCGGCGATACGGAAATCCGAACGCGGCGCGGCGCGCGGCGGTTTTGGAGCTTTAGGTTCTTTGGACTCTTTGGGCGCGGTCGATTTCGCTGACGCAGACGCCGTCCGGCGCCTTTTAGGCGCAGGCGCTGAAGGCTCGCCGGTGCTGAAGTTATCGTCGGCAAGCGGATCGGAGTCTGCGTCGGAGGACTGGGTCATCCACGCGTCATTCGTACCCATAGGCGCGCAGTCCCGCTTCGTTGTCCGCCCAGCCGCTCTTCACCTTGATGAAGGTCTCGAGATACACGGGGCCATCGAAGAGCTTTTCCATGTCGAGGCGCGCTTCAGTGCTGATCTGCTTCAGCTTCGCCCCCTTCTGGCCGATGATCATTGCCTTGTGGGTATCGCGTTCGACCAGGATCGTCGCGAAAATACGGCGCAGGCGGCCTTCGGTTTCCCATTTATCGATCAGCACCGTGCTCGTGTACGGCAACTCGTCGCCGGTCCAGCGGAACACTTTCTCGCGCAGGATTTCAGCGGCGAGAAAACGCTCGCTGCGGTCGGTGAGATCGTCTTCACCGTAGATGGGCGAACCTTCCGGCAGATACGGCTTAACCACCGTCATCAGACGCGTGATGTCGTCGGGATGCTTCGCCGTCATCGGCACGATTTCCTTGAAGTCGTGCAGCGCGCTCATTTTCTGCATGAACGGGAAGAGCGTTTCCTTATCGCTCACGTGGTCGAGCTTGTTCGCGATCAGCAAGCACGGCGTGTCATTCGGAATCAGGTCAAGCACCTTCTGGTCGTCGGGGCCGAAACGGCCCGCTTCGATCACGAACAGAATGGCGTCGACGGCCGTCAGCGTGGACGTCACCGCGCGGTTCAGCGAGCGGTTCAGCGCGCCGCTGTGCTTGGTCTGGAAACCCGGGGTATCGACGAAAATGTACTGCGCGTCGTCAAGCGTGTGAATGCCGGTGATACGGTGACGCGTGGTCTGCGCCTTGCGCGACGTGATGCTGACTTTCTGCCCGACAAGCGCGTTCATCAAGGTCGATTTGCCGACGTTCGGCCGACCGACGATCGCGACCATGCCGCAGCGGAAACCAGGGGGAGTGGGAGCGTTCATAATGTGTGCGGCTGCGGATTCGGTGAATTCGTGGAGGACGCGTAGCGCCGGGATCATGCTGGTGTTCGGGAGCGTGCGAGCTTCAGCTGTGAGCTTTAGAGCCTGTGTCAATGGCCAGTATCGGCAGCGCGTACGACGGTTGCATCGACGCTTTCTTCCAGGTGCGCTTCGACCTTGGCTTCAACGCTCTCTGGACCCTTCGGGGCCGTTGCAGAATGCGCGGTGGGCACGTCTTCTCGCTGCCGCGCGGAGACTGCAGGCTTCTCGACAGCGGACGTTTCGGCACTTTTCGCAGTCGGCTTCTCGGCTTGCTTGTCAGCCTGTTTATCGGCCTGCTTGTCGATCTGCTTGTCGGCTTGTTTCGCGACCGCCTTCTCACCCGTACTATCTGCCTTCGCCGCGCTTTTTTCCACCGGGTTATGCACAGCGTTATCCACCGGGGATTCAGCGTGTGCGAGCGATGGCTTGTCCGCGTTTTCGCTTCGAGCCGCCGGCGCCTCGGCCGCCGCTTTCTCGGCCTTCTCCGTCTTCTCCGCCCGATGAATCGTCGCCCGCTCCGTTTTCTCCGCGCCGGCGAATGCACCCGCCGACGGTTCCACATGCGATGCGCGAATCACCGCGAATGGCGCGGTGGCCGGACGCTCGGGATCGTTATGCGTGTTGCTGCCATGCCCGGCGCTATTGCTGGCGCTATTGGCACGTGCACGTTCACGACGGTCCGGTGCGCGCAGATCGAGCGCCGCCTGCACACCCGTCACGCCCGGCACGATTTCCGGTTCCGCTTGCTTGGCCGCACGTGCGCCCTTGCGCTTCGGCTTCGCCGTCATGGCCGGCGCGGCAGAGGCCAGCTCATCGAGCGCCTTCTTTGCCGCAGCCTGTTCAGCCGCGCGCCGGCTCGCACCGGAACCCGAGACCTTCACCTCGAGCTTCGGCACCGTGCATTCGACTTCAAATTGCTGGTTATGCGCCGCGCCGTGCGTGGCCACGACCGTATAGGTCGGCAGTGCGATCTTGTGGCCCTGCAGATACTCCTGCAGCAGCGTCTTCGCGTCTTTACCGATAGTGCGTGGATCGATGTGGTCGAGGATCGGCGTGTAGAGCCGCTTGATGACCTGATGCGCAGCGTCAAACCCGCCGTCGAGAAAGACCGCGCCGAAGATGGCTTCGAGCGTATCAGCCAGTATGGAGGGGCGCCGGAAGCCACCGCTGCGCAATTCGCCCTCACCCAGCCGCAATGCCTCGGAGACGTTCAGCGCCTGTGCGATCTCATAAAGCGACTGCTGCTTGACGAGATTTGCGCGGACGCGAGAAAGGTCGCCTTCGTCGAGTTTTGCGAATCGTTGGAACAAAAGCGCAGCCACCACGCAATTTAGAACGGAATCTCCGAGAAATTCGAGTCGTTCATTGTGCGTGGCACTGTGACTGCGGTGGGTCATCGCCTGGCGCAGCAATTCCGCATTGCGAAATTCGTACTGGAGCCGGCTTTCCAACGGGGTTGAGGGCATGGGCAGAGTATAACGCGGGCGCCCGGAGGGGCGAATCCGGCTGAAAGGCCGGAAAACCGCAAGGAAAATGGCACGGCAAGCGCACGTTAGCCGCGATTCTTCGTGCTGTTTCTAGGCGGATCAAAGGTGACTTGCAATAACAACTACGCCGCGATGACGCGGCGTAGTGGTCGAACGAAATTACTACCTTGGAGACTGCTCAAAAACCCGCATCAATGAAACACGCCAATGCGTTTCAAACTGCTGAAGTTCATCCAGATAAAGAATGCGCGGCCAACAATATTCGCGTCAGGCACGAAACCCCAATAACGGCTGTCTGCACTGTTATCGCGATTGTCGCCCATCATGAAATAGTTGCCCGGCGGCACTTTGCAGATGACGCCTTGAGCGTTGTAGTTGCAGTTGTCGCGGAACGGGAAGTCGTCGGCGCCAATCACGAAAGGTGGCACTTGCGCGTTATTCAGGATCGCGTTCTTGCGGCCATCGAGATCTTCTTCGAATTGCTTCGCATAACCAATGCGTTCGTCATCGAAATAATCAGGCAGCGGCGTTTCCGGAACCGGCTTGCCGTTGATGGTCAGCTTTTTGTCCTGATACGCAACGGTGTCGCCGGGAAGGCCGATCACGCGCTTGATGTAATCCACCGACTCGTCTTTCGGATAACGGAACACCACTACATCACCGCGCTTGAGCGGTGTGCCGCTGGTCAGCTTGGTATTGCTGATCGGCAGACGCAGGCCATATTCGAATTTATTGACGAGGATGAAGTCGCCCACCAGCAATGTGGGAACCATGGACCCTGACGGGATCTTGAATGGTTCGACCACGAACGAGCGCACCACGAACACCACCAGGATCACCGGAAAGAAGCTTGCCGAATACTCCAGGTACCACGGCTGGCGGAGCTTTTCATCGCGCAGGCGAGCGCGCGTTTCTGGCGCGTGTTCGTCGGCGAAACGGGGCTCAAGGCGTGCCTGCTGCTGATCGAATTCCGCTACCGCTGCATCTGCTGCCCGGCGCCGCTGCTTCTCGAACACCAGTTTGTCGAACACCCACGCAATCCCCGTCACGATGACGAGCACCAAAAGAATCAACGCAAAATTCATCAATCGTTTCCGGTTGTTTTATTAATCTTCGACGCGAAGAATCGCGAGGAAAGCTTCTTGCGGAATCTCGACCGAACCGACTTGTTTCATGCGCTTCTTGCCGGCCTTCTGCTTTTCCAGAAGCTTTTTCTTTCGCGAGATATCGCCGCCGTAGCACTTTGCCAGAACGTTCTTACGCAATGCTTTAATGTTCTCACGCGCGATAATGTTGGCGCCAATGGTCGCCTGGATTGCCACGTCGTACATTTGCCGCGGAATCAGTTCGCGCATCTTCGACGCCACTTCGCGTCCGCGATGCTGGCTTTGCGACCGGTGAACGATTACCGACAACGCGTCGACCTTGTCGCCATTGATCAGCATGTCGACCTTCACCACATCGGACGCGCGATACTCCTTGAACTCGTAGTCCATGGAGGCATAACCGCGTGACGTGGACTTCAGCCGGTCGAAGAAATCCAGCACGATTTCCGCCATCGGGATTTCGTAGGTGAGCTGGACCTGACGGCCGTGATACAGCATGTTGATCTGCGAACCGCGCTTGTTCGTGCAAAGCGTGATCACCGCGCCCACATACTCCTGCGGCATGTACAGGTTCACGGTCACGATCGGCTCGCGCACTTCTTCAATGAACGAAGGCTCCGGCATCTTGGCCGGGTTCTCGACCTGGATCAGCTCGCCGTCGCGCTTCAGGACTTCGTAGACCACGGTTGGCGCCGTGGTGATGAGATCCATGTCGAACTCGCGCTCGAGGCGCTCCTGCACGATCTCCATGTGCAGGAGACCAAGAAAGCCGCAGCGGAAGCCGAAACCGAGTGCTTGCGACACTTCCGGCTCGTATTGCAGCGACGAGTCGTTGAGCTTCAACTTTTCCAGCGATTCACGCAGTGCGTCGTACTGGTTTGCTTCGACCGGATACAAACCCGCAAACACCTGCGGCTTCACTTCCTTGAAACCTGGCAACGGCACTTCGGACGGGCGCGCGACGGTGGTGACCGTGTCGCCGACTTTCGCCGCCTGCAATTCCTTGATGCCCGCGATAATGAAGCCCACCTGCCCGGCCGACAACGACGCGAGATTGGTGGATTTCGGCGCGAACACACCAAGATGTTCGACCGGATAAACCGCACCGGACGCCATCATCTTGATCTTGTCCTTCGGGCGCAGCGTGCCGTTCTTGATACGCACGAGCATGACCACGCCGACATAGTTGTCGAACCATGAATCGATGATCAGTGCCTGCAGCGGTGCGTCCGGATCGCCCTTCGGGGGCGGCACCTTGGCGATCAGCGCCTCGAGCACGTCGGTCACGCCGAGGCCCGTCTTGGCGCTGCAACGCGCAGCATCGGTTGCATCGATGCCGATCACATCTTCGATTTCCGAAATCGCGTTCTCGGGGTCAGCCGCCGGCAAATCGATCTTGTTCAGCACCGGCACGACTTCCACGCCCAGTTCAATTGCCATGTAGCAATTGGCGACGGTTTGCGCTTCCACGCCTTGGCTTGCGTCGACCACGAGCAACGCGCCTTCGCAGGCGGACAGCGAGCGGCTGACTTCGTACGAGAAGTCGACGTGGCCCGGGGTGTCGATCAGATTCAGGTTGTAGACCTGTCCGTCCAGGGCCTTGTAGCTCAGTGCTGCGGTTTGCGCCTTGATGGTGATGCCGCGTTCGCGCTCGAGATCCATGGAGTCGAGCACCTGCGCGTCCATCTCGCGGTCGGACAAGCCGCCGCACAACTGGATGATGCGATCGGCGAGCGTCGACTTGCCGTGGTCGATGTGCGCAATGATCGAGAAGTTACGAATATGATTCATTCAGTGCCGATCAAGCAAAAAGGCGCGCCCAGACAAACGCGGAGCACGCCTTGAAAATGGGGGTGAAAAACCTTTCTATTTTAGCTGAAAAGACGGGCTGACGGCGGATTTTACGGGAAAGGTCCGATTGATCAGGGACTTAAGCGCGTGCCGGGCGTGCCTGGAAGCACGCTTGAGAGCGCGCTGCGCACACGCGTTTCATCCAGCCGGTAATGGCATAACTCCACGCCATCCAGCACCAGAACGGGCACGAGTTCGTCGTATAGCGCTTCGAGCGCGGGATCGGTGTCGATATCGATCCACTCGATCGGCACGCCGAACTCAGCCGCAATTGGCTCAAGCCCGGCGCGCAAGTCTTCACACAAATGGCACCACGCGCGCCCGTAAAGCTTGAACGCGCTCATTGTGCTTATTTCTGCACCGGCGCACGCGGGCGCAACGGCACAAACTGCGTGTTGTCCCCACGACGCACCAGCACCGCGACCATCTTGCTCGGATCGACGTTTTGCGCGACCGCGTCGAATTGCTTCGCGCTCGTGATGTCCGTATCGCCAATGCGCAAGATGATGTCGCCCTTCTGGAAGCCGGCACGCGCCGCCGGACCTTCCACGGCGTCCACCATCACGCCGTTGGTGAGTTTCAGCGCCTTCTTCTGGTCAGCCGGAATGTCGCTCACCGCAATGCCGAGCGTATTGCTTGCGCTCGCCTTCGGCGGCGGCGTCTTCTTGGCCTCGGTCTTCGCGACCTTGTCCGGTTGCATTTCGGCGATGGTGATCGGCAAATCGCGCGACTCGCCCTTGCGCCACACGGTGATCGTCGCCTTCGTGCCCGGCTTCGTGTCGCCGACCATGCGCGGCAGATCTGTCGCCGTGGCAACGTCGTGGCCGTTGTACTTCAGGATGATGTCGCCCGGCTGGATACCGGCCTTGTCGGCCGGACCACCTGCTTCCACGCTGCTCACCAGCGCACCTTGCGCCTTCGGAAGCCCAAGCGAGTCCGCCACTTCCTTCGTGACCTCGCCGATCGCCACCGCAATGCGGCCGCGCGTGACCTTGCCCGTTGTCTTCAATTGATCGGCAACGCGCATGGCTTCATCGATAGGAATCGCGAACGAAATCCCCATGAAGCCGCCCGTACGGCTGTAGATCTGCGAGTTGATACCAATCACCTCGCCCGCCATGTTGATCAGCGGACCACCCGAATTGCCCGGATTCACCGCGACATCAGTCTGGATGAAAGGCAGATAGTCACCGGTGTCACGACCCTTCGCGCTGACAATACCCGCCGTCACCGTGTTGTCCAGCCCGAACGGCGAACCGATTGCCAGCACCCATTCGCCGACCCGCACCTTGTTCGAATCGCCGACGGTAATGGCCGGCAAGCTGGTCGCCTGGATCTTGACGACCGCCACGTCCGTGCGCTCATCGACACCAATCAGCTTCGCCTTGAATTCGCGTTTGTCCGTGAGCGTGACGTAGATGGTGTCCGCGTCGTCGACCACGTGGGCATTGGTCATCACGTAACCATCGGCCGACATGATGAAACCCGATCCCACACCGCTGCTCTGCTCCGAATTGTCCGGACTGTCAGGGCTGTTGTCCTGCGGAGCGCTGCGATTACCCTGGCTGCCGCCGTTGTCGCCACCTTGGTCACCGCCGCCGCTCCCGCCGCCACTCCCGCCACCGCTGCCACCACCGCCGCGCGGTGAACCAGGCGTGCCGGGCATTGGAATACCGAAGAAACGGCGGAAGAACTCCGACATGTCTCCCTCGTCCATACCGGGGGGCAAGCCACGCAGATCATTACTGCTGCTGACGCGGGTTGTCGTACGGATATTGACGACCGAGGGACCCACTTTATCGACGAGCGTGGTGAAGTCAGGCAGGTTCACTCCGGGCACCGCGGGCGCAACCGGTGCAACGGCCGGAGCCGGCGTCGACGCGGGTGCCGCTGCTGTTGCTGTAGCCGCGTAGGTCGCGAGCGGCAGGCATGCGGCAAGCGCCGCGGCCGCGAAATAGGTGCGCAGCGAGAGATTGCTCATATCGTGGTGGGCCGAGGAATTACTTGGAAGGCTTGTATTCTATGGCAGAAGCAAATTGCTGCAACGTGGCCTGGGGCACTTCGCCCAGCAAGGTAATCCAGAAATCCCCGCGACGCTTGACCAGCACGTGTGTCGCGCCGCTATTACCCGCGCCTTCCTTGCGGGAATTTTTTTCCACGGGCTCGACAAAAATCGAGATTGCCGCAAGTCCGTCAGAGAAAACAGCCTGATCGACGGGAATAGGCGGCTGCCCCTCTTCACTCGACGCCATCGGCCGGCGCAACTCACGAATCTCTCGGAATCCCGGAATGGCAGGCGTGATTTTCCAGCCCTGCGCTTCCATATCGACAGGCTGAACGGGCGGACGCACGATCGTCCATCCGGCCAAGCTCTTGATCCCGTTCGCAATGGCAGCCCGGTCGACGGACCCGCCAATCTGAACTTGCGAAAATGAAAGCTGCTCGAGCACCTGACCGTCGGGCCCAAGCGTCTGAGCACGCAGCAGGAGGCCGGTTTTCGAGTCGGCCCAAAGCTTGTACGCAAAGCGCCATGCGTCTTTCGGATCGAGTTCGATCACCTGGCTGTCGATCCCCGCAACGCGGTCCGCGCCAAGCATTTTGGGCTCATAGACCGTCAGGACCTGGTCGCTGCTGGTAGTCAGCAGCGACGGGAACGAATCCTTGTTCTGACGTTTTTCGACGACTACCAAATGCCGTTCGGGCACGAACGTGTACATGTCGTCGTCGTGGCGAAGCATCTTGCGAGGCTTGCCGTCCAGGCTTTCCAGCGACTCGAACTCACCGTCGCTGCGCGCCGCCGAGTGCGTAATCCGCGACGATTGCACCGTTGTCCCACGCTGGTAGACGAAGGTGCCCTCGTAGTTCTGCTGCTGTGCGGCGTCGTGAATCCGGTTGAGCAGTTCCGCAGCGGACTTGCGCGTGGCGGCGGAATCGTCGCCCTGCGCAAAAGCACTCGATGCTACGGATAACAACGCGGCTGCACAGAACATCAACGCCGGCAACCGCCCCCAATGAGTCGTTTTCTTCAACCGCACACGTTGCATCAGTTATTGGCCTTGGCTGGTAGCCGCAGTGCGAATCAAAGGCATCGAGCCCGGCATGACGGGCTGTTGGGAGAATTGCTGATGCGCTTCGAGATACTGGTCCAGGCTGGCGTCGCGAATGATATTCGCTTCGACAACCGGCGAGCGCGTGCTGACGGCAGGCATGGAAGCCATGGCCACACGCTGCACATGATCCGACGAGAGGCTGGCCACCTGCACGCCGTTGCGACCGTCCACACCCTGCAATTGCGGCACGACGATCCACGTCAGCGTGGCAGCAGCAGCCGCGACGGCAAACGCCGGCACCACACGGCGGCGGAACAGGCGCGAACGCAGGCGCTCGGTGGAAACCGCCGGAATGGCCGCGGGCGCAAATACGTGCGCTTCAGCCTCAAAACGCGCCGAGAACGCGTTCATGAACGCGCTGCTGGCTGCAGGACTGGCCGCGAGATCGTCGGAACGCAGGGCGTCCCCGATCAAGTGGTAATCCGACCACGCGGCGCGATCCTTCTGCGTAAACCCTGAAAGAAACTGACTGATGTCGCCCGAACCGTCGAACGATTCACCGTCGACAAAAGCGGACAGACGCTCGCTTCGCGAGCTAGCTTGCGATTGCACCGAAACCGACCCCATGATGCTCCCCATCTTGACTGCACCCCGTAGTGACACTACCTGACTCAGATACCGCGTCCCTGCCCCGCGCACCCTCGCTGTTACCAGCGCTTGCCTTCGGGAGTGTCCAGCAACGGACGCAATTTTGCCGCAATGGCTTCGCGAGCACGAAAAATTCTTGATCTGACGGTTCCAATAGGGCAACCCATCATTTCGGCTATTTCCTCGTAGCTCAGACCTTCAATCTCACGAAGAGTAATGGCGGTGCGCAGCTCTTCCGGTAAAACCGCCATCGCAGCATTGACCGTCTGTGCGATCTGCTTGCTCATCAACATCGACTCAGGCGTGTTGATATCCCTTAGTTGGTCTGCATCGGAGAAAGTTTCCGCTTCTTCTGCATCAGCTTCGGTAGAAGTTGGAGCACGCCGGCTCTGAGTGGCAAGGTAATTCTTCGCGGTGTTCACCGCAATCCGGTAAAGCCAAGTATAAAACGCCGATTCTCCGCGAAATTGCGGCAACGCGCGATAAGCCTTGATAAAGGCATCCTGCGCGACGTCCTCGACCTCGGCCGGATCCCGCACGAGACGCGAGATAAGCCGGATGATTTTGCGCTGATATTTGGCGACCAGTAGCTCGAACGCTGCTTTGTCGCCTTTTTGCACGCGTTCGACCAGTACCTGATCGATTTCTTTTTCGCTCACCTGGGAAATCCGTTAACTTTGGGGGTGCTACGCGGAGGGCTATTGTAGCGTTACGCCGCTGGAACACGCGGGATGCTGACCGGCGGTTACACGGGTTACAGATGTTCCTGGGCGCAACGCCGCGCGCGCACGGCCAGTTCGCGGAACGCGGAGGCATTGGCGAGCGCGTCGGCGGCCACCAGAAAGGGTACCGGGCGGCCTTTCGCCGGCACGAGGATAAGGGCAAGCAAGCGATCGCTCCACTGGGCGCAGCCTGCAATACGCCGGTATTGCGCGTTCCCCGCGCGATCCCATGTGGTCACCCCGTGTTGTCCGATCTCGAATGCAACGGGCCGGCGACGCTCCCCGCCCCGGGCCGAAGCGACCAGCACCGCGGTCACGGTCAAAGCCGCCATGCATGCGCTGAATGGCCCGGCATAGGCCGCCGCGCACTGGAATACCGACCCGGCCGCTACCGCCACGAATGCTGCGGTAGCGCCCCACAGCAAGGGTGAGGGACGGATCGTATGCCGCCGCGGGAAATCAGCGGACGGCGCCGCTGACGTGTGCAGCGACAGAACGTGCACGTTTGTCATTCGCCCGTTCCCGCCACGATCAGGCGCGCGCCGCTCAATGCCGCTTGAAAACGAGCGTGCCGTTCGTGCCGCCAAAACCGAACGAGTTCTTCAGCGCCACGTCGATCTTCATTTGCCGCGCTTCGTTTGCGCAGTAGTCCAGGTCGCATTCCGGGTCCTGGTTGAAGATGTTGATGGTGGGCGGCGAGATCTGGTGGTGCAGCGCCAGCACCGTGAAGACCGATTCCAGCCCGCCGGCGCCGCCGAGCAGGTGGCCCGTCATCGACTTGGTGGAATTGACCACGATCTTCTTCGCGTGGTCGCCGAAGGTGTTCTTGATGCCGATGGTCTCGGCCAAATCACCCAGCGGCGTGGATGTGCCGTGAGCGTTCAGGTAGTGCACTTCGTCCGCATTCACCGACGCGTTTTTCAACGCGTTGCGCATGCTGCGGCGTGCGCCGTCGCCATCTTCCGGCGGGGCGGTCATGTGATAGGCGTCGCCGCTCATGCCGTAGCCGCTGACTTCGGCATAGATCTTCGCGCCACGCGCTTTCGCATGTTCATACTCTTCGAGCACCATCACGCCAGCGCCTTCGCCCAGCACAAACCCGTCGCGATCCTTGTCCCACGGACGGCTGGCGGTAGCCGGATCATCGTTGCGCTGGGACAACGCGCGCGCAGCCGCGAAGCCGCCAATACCCAAAGGCGACACGGTGGCCTCGGCGCCGCCGCAGATCATCACGTCGGCATCGCCGTATTCGATCAATCGCGAGCCTTCGCCGATGCAATGCAGCCCGGTCGTGCACGCGGTCACGATGGCGAGGTTGGGCCCTTTCAAACCGAAGCGGATGGAGAGATGGCCGGAGATCATGTTGATGATCGACGCCGGCACGAAGAACGGCGAAATCCGGCGCGGGCCGCGATTCAGCAATTCCGTTTGCGTGACTTCGATCATCGGCAAGCCGCCGATCCCCGAGCCGACCACCACGCCGACGCGTTCCGAGTTTTCCTCGGTGATTTCCAGCCCGCTGTCCTGCATGGCTTGCACACCGGCGGCAATCCCGTAATGGATAAAGGTATCCATGTGGCGCGCTTCCTTGGCCGGCATATAGTCTTCGACATTGAAGCCTTTGACTTCACCGGCAAAGCGCGTGGAGAAGTTCGTGGCATCGAACTTCGTGATCTCGGCGATGCCCGACTTGCCAGCGACCAGATTGGCCCAGCCGTCGGCAACGGTATTGCCGACAGGCGAAATCAGCCCAAGGCCTGTAACAACAACACGACGACGGCTCACGGTAACCCCTTATCCATAAATGACAAAAAGCAAAAGCCACAAGATTCACAGGAAATTGCCCTGTGAGCCCTGTGGCTGTTAAATCGGTTCGAATCGCGACAGAGCGTCAACCCCGAATAGTGTAGAAGCAGCTTGGCGCGCGGGCCTTAGGCCTTGACGTTGGCGCGAGCGTAGTCGATCGCCTGCTGAACCGTCGTGATCTTCTCGGCTTCTTCGTCAGGGATTTCCATGCCGAATTCGTCTTCGAGAGCCATCACGAGTTCGACAGTGTCGAGCGAGTCAGCGCCCAGATCGTTGACGAACGAAGCTTCGTTCTTGATTTCGGCTTCGGCGACGCCCAGTTGTTCGGCGACGATCTTCTTCACGCGCTGTTCGATATTGTCCATGCAGCCCTCCGAGGGAAATGTAGTTCAAAAACACGAGTGCGCGCATTTTATCAGGTTTGTACCCGTAAATACCCACGCACGGAATCAGCTTTGTTTAGCGCGTGACATGCCTTTGATGCCCGTCACGCCCGTTCCAGCGCCCTTTCCCGCTTACCACTTCTGACAGCAAATCTCGCGCCTTGCGCACCGCGCTTTAAATCAGCACTTTGCGCACCCCGCGCCCCAAGGCGCGGATATTAACGAAATGCCTGTCACATGTACATGCCGCCGTTCACATGCAGCGTCGTGCCCGTTATATAACCGGCGTGCGGCGAAGCAAGGAAAGCCACAGCATGCGCGATATCTTCCGGGCTGCCCAGTCGGCCGAGTGGTATCTGTGCTGTGAGCGCCGCGCGCTGCGCTTCCGGCAGGACCTTGGTCATGTCGGTATCGATAAAACCCGGCGCAATGCAGTTCACCGTGATCCCACGGCTGCCGATTTCACGCGCCAGCGCCCGCGTCATGCCCGCCACGCCGGCCTTCGCGGCCGCGTAGTTAGCCTGTCCCGGGTTGCCCGACGACGCCACCACCGACGTGATGTTGATGATCCGGCCGCCGCGCGCTTTCATCATCGGGCGCAGCACGGCGCGCGAAAGACGGAAAACGGCACGCAGGTTGGTGTCAATGACGGCGTCGAATTCGTCGTCCTTCATGCGCATCGCCAGCTGGTCTTTCGTGATCCCGGCGTTGTTCACCAGCACGTTGAGGCCGCCGAACTCCTTGACCACGCCGTCGATAAACGCTTCGCTCGCGGCCGCGTCGGTGACGTTCAGCACCGCGCCACGGCTTTGTCCGCCAAATTCTTTCAACGCTTCGGTAATGCCCTCCGCGCCGCTTTCGCTGGTCGCCGTGCCAATCACGGTCGCGCCCTGACGTGCGAGTTCGACCGCGATGGACCGGCCGATCCCTCGCGACGCACCCGTCACGACCACTATGTGCTTGTCCAGAATCATCTTTTGTTTTTTCCTTGTCTGTCGCTCAACTGCTTTGACCGTGTAGCTCACGAATTCAGCCGGCGAGCAGTTTGCGCGTTTCTTCGAGCGAAGCCGGATCGAAGATCGACGCCCCGATCAACGTACCGTCGATGCGCTTCGTCAACCCGTTCAACACCTTGCCCGGACCGCATTCGATCACATGCGTGACTCCTTCCTGCGCGATCTTCTGCACGGTTTCGACCCAGCGCACCGGACCGGCGGCTTGACGCACGAGCGCGTCCTTGATGGCAGCGGGTTCAGCGACGCTCGCGACATCGATGTTATTGATCAGCGGAATCTGCGGCACGCTAATACTCACGCCAGCCAGGTACTCGCGCAACTGGTCCGACGCCGGCTTCAGCAACGACGAATGGAACGGCGCGGATACCGGCAGCGGCAATGCGCGTTTCGCGCCCTTGGCCTTGGCGATTTCGCAGGCTTTTTCAACGCCCGCTTTCGCACCGGCGATCACCACTTGGGACGGCGCATTGAAGTTCACCGCTTCCACAATCCCCACCGCCGATGCTTCGGCGCAGACGGCCCGCACGGCGTCGTCATCGAGACCGAGGATGGCGGCCATTCCACCCTCGCCCACGGGCACGGCGCTCTGCATGGCCTGCGCGCGAAAGCGCACAAGCGGCACGGCAGCCGAAAACGGCAACGCCCCAGCAACGACCAGCGCCGTGTATTCGCCCAAGCTATGACCCGCGACAATCGCCGGTTTCAGCCCGGTTTCCTGTTCCCACATACGATAAATCGCATAGGCAGCCGTCAGCATCACGGGTTGCGTGTTCGCGGTCAGACCCAGCTCTTCAACCGGACCTTCAGCGATCAGCTTGCCCAGATCCTGGCCGAGTGCATCGGAGGCCTGCTGCACGGTTTCGCGCACCACGGCGTGGTCGGCAAATGCATTGAGCATGCCGACCGACTGGGATCCTTGTCCCGGAAAAACGAACGCGAATTTCATGAGGTTCTTACTCGATTGAATTGTCGAATGACTGGCGTGGCGTGATGACGCAGCTGAATCGGCTAATACCCGCTTAATAGCGGATAACCGACGCGCCCCACGTGAAGCCGCCGCCCACCCCTTCTATCAGCACATGCTGGCCGCGCTTGATGCGGCCATCGCGCACGGCGACGTCGAATGCGAGAGGAATGGATGCTGCCGACGTATTGCCATGCTCGCCAACGGTCACAACCATGCGCTCCAGCGGCAAATGCAACTTGCGCGCGGTGCTTTCCATGATGCGGATATTGGCCTGATGCGGAATGAGCCAGTCGATGTCGCCGGCGGTCAGTTGCGCTTTCTCGAGCGCCTCGACAGCCACTTTCTCCAGCACCTTCACCGCCAGCTTGAACACGGCCTGACCATCCATGTGCAGGAACGCGCTGCCTTCGATCACGCCCTTGTTCACATTGCCCGGCGTGCAAAGGATGTTCGCGTGTCTGCCGTCGGCGTGAAGCGCGCTCGACAGTACGCCGGGTTCATCGGAGGCTTGCAGGATCACGGCGCCCGCGCCGTCGCCGAACAGCACGCAGGTGGTGCGGTCGTTGAAATCGAGAATGCGCGAGAAGGTTTCAGCACCAACGACCAACGCCGTGCGATTGGCGCCGCCGCGGATAAGGCTGTCTGCCATTGCGACCGCGTAAGCAAATCCCGAGCAGACAGCCTGGATGTCGAACGCTGCGCCGCCGTTCTTGATGCCGAGCTTGTTTTGCAACAGGCAAGCGGTGCTGGGGAAAACGAAGTCAGGCGTGGACGTGGCGACAATGATCAGATCGATCGATTGCGGATCAATGCCCGCAGCCTCGATCGCATGACGCGACGCCTGCAAGGCAAGTTCGCTGGTCGTTTGATCGGGTGCGGCGAAGTGGCGTGCATGAATACCGGTGCGGGCGACGATCCACTCATCGCTCGTTTCAACACCTTGTTTTGCCAGACGCTCGGCCAGTTCCTGGTTCGAGACGCGGTCCGCCGGCAGGTAACTGCCCGTTCCGATCACGCGGGAATAGAGATTCGATTGAGCCATTATGCCTTCGAGGATAGCGCGGCGCCCGGTTCGCCCGGCTGCACGAGCGGGCGGTCAGCGACCGTATTATCGCCTGGGGCGACGGGGTCGGCCGCAGCAGGGTCGGTCTGATTCGGAACCGCGGTGCCAGCAGTGTCAGCGGAAGCGTCGAGCGCTGCTTGTTGCACGGGAGCAGCGTTTTCTTCCATGGCGCGCACGAGGCGTTCAAGCACGCCATTTTTGACCGCATCATACCCGCGTTTGATAGCCCACTCAAACCCGTACGCTTGTGCCGATCCGTGGCTCTTGATGACCAGCCCGCGCAAGCCGAGCAGCGCGGCACCGTTGTACTGAGCGGGGTCAACCCGGCGTTTGAAGCGTTTGAGAACGGGCAATGCGACGATTGCCATCAGCTTGGTGAGGAGTGACCGGCTGAATTCCTCGCGAATCATGTCGGTCAGCATCTGCGCCAGACCTTCCGAGGTCTTCAGCGCCACATTGCCAACAAAACCATCGCACACGACCACGTCGGTCGTGCCTTTATAGATGTCGTTGCCTTCCACGTTGCCGTAGAAATTGAGCGTGCTTGCGCGCAGTAATTCGCCGGCGCGTTTGATGATGTCGTTGCCCTTGATGACTTCTTCGCCAATGTTGAGCAGACCGATGGTCGGCCGCTCCTTATCCCCGATGGCGGCGACAAGCGCATGGCCCATTTCGGCGAATTGCAGCAAGTGTTGCGGCTCGCAGTCCACGTTCGCGCCCAGGTCAAGCACGGTGGTGAAGCCCTTCTGGCTTGGCATCGCGAATGCGATAGCCGGGCGCTCGATGCCCGGCAGCGTCTTGAGCACGTAGCGGGACACGGCCATCAATGCGCCGGTGTTGCCTGCCGAGATGCACGTCTGTGCCTGGCCGTCCTTGACAAGGTTGAGCGCCACCCGCATGGACGAATCTTTTTTCCGGCGCAGCGCAACCTCTACCGGATCGTCCATCTCGACCACTTCGGTGGCCGGGACGACCGTCAGCCGGGTTTCGCCGGTGGCTTTGCACTTCTTCAGTTGCGCGCGGATGGCCGGCTCGATGCCGACGAGCAACAGATGCGCATCAGGATGCGAACGCACAAAACTGACCGCGGCGGGAACGGTCACGGCCGGGCCGTGGTCGCCTCCCATGCAGTCGATAGTGATCTTTACGGTCATGGAGTGCGACGAATTTCAGGCACAAAAAAGCGGCAGTGAAATGCCGCCTTCTTGTCGTACCGGGAAGATGTCAAGCGCGAGCAACCGCGACTCAGACCACGAGTCAAGACGGTGACGCCAGACGCAACAAGCGTCGTACGCTTAGTCGTTCTTCGTCTTGATGACTTTCTTGCCACGATAGTAGCCGTTCGGGCTCACGTGGTGACGCAGATGCACTTCACCCGTGCTCGGCTCAACTGCGAGCGGCGCTGCAGTGAGGAAATCGTGCGAACGATGCATGCCGCGCTTGGACGGCGATTTCTTGTTTTGCTGAACTGCCATGATGACTCCAGAAAAATTTTGCGAATTCTAACACAGCTCGACACGCCGGAGACCCTGACCTGAGGCCAGTGAGTCTTTCCGGACGCGTCGCGCCGCCTGATGATTCGACACCCGGCCTGATGCCGGACATCAATACTCTTTAATGCGAGCGTTTAATGCATAGTACGTGCGCTTCACTGCCCGCGTAATGCTGCTTAATGCTTGTTGTCGTCGGAACCGCCCTGCTTGAGCTTACCGAGCGCGGCGAACGGATTGGGTCTGCCTGTGCCGCCATCCTGCTGCGTGCCTGCATCGCCATTCAGACCACCATCGTCCAGCTCGCCCTCGGCGCCGTCGAGACCCGTTACCAGGCTCTCGTGCACTTCGGGACACACATCGTGCTTCGGCACGAGCGGCAAGGACAACAACAATTCCTCTTCGATCAAGTCGACGAGATCGAACTGGCGTGAGCCAACGATCACTTCCACTTCATCGTTGTCTAGCGGAAACTCGTCCGCTTCTTCTTCTGTCTCGACAATGCGATACGTTGCATCGACATCCAGGTGCTGCGAATACGGCGAAAGACAACGCTGGCATTCGATCCAGACCGATCCGTGCACTGCGAGCCGCAAATAAGGCTGCGGCGCTTCAGTGCCGTCGTCCTGCAACTCGGGCTGCATGGAGCCCTCGGCCTGCCACGAAAACACCGTGTCGCGGTCCGGGGCGTCGGCCGGCACTTCGTTCTGCATACGCGGCAATTGCGAGACTCGTACACCACCTGCTGCCTGCCGACGGCTTTGGGCGAATTCGAACAGGTCGAGTGCGCGCAAGTCGGCGGGACATGCAGGTTTGCCAGGATTCTGTGTCATGTGCGCTCCTGCAGTGGTCGTTGCCGTGACGGCTGGATAGCAAATCCACGGAGGACGACCGGGGGTAAAACCGCAGTATGCACCGCACCGGACCCGTCCGGCTGGTGTGGTTTATCCCGATCTTTCCGTTCGGCCACTTCTCGAATCAAGCACCCGTCCGAGCCGCTATGTCGGCGAGCCACTTTTCCGGCTCATGCAACCTTGGCTCAAGCAACCGCATCTGGTCTCCAGATCCGCCTGCACACGCTGATGCGCGACATCTCGGTACACTTCCAGCCATCGCTTGCGTTGCGGGCACCTACCGGTTTCTTCACCGGCCCTTGACGGGAGGCCCTTGAGGACAAAGGTCTCCGCATACCGATGAAAAGCCCAAAATCATAGCGGCTTTGTCTTTTCGAGTCAAACACTTATGCTCCGGTGTGCGGCAGCGCCGGTTCAGTCCGGACCCGGCCCGATTCCTGTCATTCACCCCATTTGTTGATAGCCAATCCTTTTCATGCCCGACGCCTCAAATATGCCGCGCCTCATCCTTGCCTCGAGTTCGCGTTACCGGCGGGAGTTGCTCGAACGCCTGCGCATTCCCTTCGATGTGATCACGCCCGATATAGACGAAACGCCGCTCGATGGTGAAACGCCGGAAGCCACGGCCGTCCGGCTGTCGATCGCCAAGGCACGTGCGGCCGCGGCCCGTGTGACCGAAGCTTCCGGTGTGCTTGTGATCGGTTCGGATCAGGTCGCGACCTGCGACGGCCGTCAGATCGGCAAGCCCGGCACGCATGACAATGCTCGCGCCCAGCTTCAGTCGATGCGTGGCAAAAGCGTCGAATTCCACAGCGCGCTTTGTCTCTTCGACAGCCGTACGGACGCGATCCAATCCGCCGATATTGTCACCCGCGTGCAATTTCGCGAGCTGACAAATGCGGAAATCGAAGCGTATTTGCTCGCCGAAACGCCTTACGACGTGGCGGGTAGCGCGAAATCGGAGGGCTTGGGCATCACGCTTGTCGATGCAATTCACTCCGACGATCCCACCGCGCTGGTTGGCTTGCCGCTGATTGCGTTGTCACGGATGTTACGCACGGCCGGGTTCCCGTTGGTGGAGGAGGCAGCATGAGCGGCGTCCTGTATCTCATCCCGAATACGCTTGGCGACGGCGACAGCGCCGCGCTCGCCGACGTCCTGCCCGAACCCGTGCGTGCTCGCGCCGCGGCGCTGCAGTACTACATTGGCGAGAACGCTAAAACCACGCGCGCCTTCCTGAAGAAGGTCGGAACGGAACGGCCGATCCAGGAAATCGAGATCCGCGAACTCAACGTCAACACGCCGCCGGGCGAGGTCGAGAAGCTGCTCAAACCGATTCTGGAAGGCACCGACGCAGGTCTCGTCTCGGAAGCGGGATGCCCGGCAGTCGCAGATCCGGGCGCCCTGCTCGTGCGCCGCGCGCATGAGCGAGGCGTGAAAGTCGTGCCGTTCGTCGGTCCCAGTTCGATTTTGCTGGCATTGATGGCCTCGGGCATGAACGGGCAAAGCTTTGCGTTCAACGGCTATCTTCCCGTCGATGCCACCGAGCGGGGCAAACGCCTGCGCGAGCTGGAAGCGTTGTCGCGCAAGGCGAACCAGACACAGATCTTTATCGAGACGCCGTACAGGAATCGCGCGCTGCTGGACACGTTGCTCGCGACCTGCGCGCCGTCCACGCTGGTGTGCGTCGCGGTTGACCTGACATTACCGGCCGAGACGATTGTCACGCGAACGGTGGCGGACTGGAAAAAGAAAGCCGCGCCGGAGTTGCATAAACGGCCGGCGATTTTCCTGTTGTTAGGGGCGTAAGGCGCTCAGCCAGCCCGAGGGCGCAAAAAAAACCGCTCGCCTGAATACCCAGGACGAGCGGTTTATCATCTGATAAAAGCGGCAAAGTTCACTTCAACTGCATCTTCCCGCCCATCATCAGCGCATGCATTGATGCATTGCCGACCGCCGCGCCAAACTTGCGCGCCACGCGCTCGCCAATGCTCTCTTTCTGCGTGTAATCGACAATATCCGGCTGCTTGACGATCTCGCGCGCGACGTAATCGGCGTCGCCAAAACCATCGGCGAGACCCAGTTCCACACTCTTCTGACCCGTCCAGAACATGCCCGAGAACACGTCGGGCGTGTCTTTCAGCCGATTGCCCCGGCCCTGTTTGACGGCATCGATGAATTGCTGGTGAATCTGGTCAAGCATCTCCTGCGCGTGAGCATCCATGGCCGGCGTCTCGGGCGAGAACGGATCGAACGCGCCCTTGTTTGCGCCCGACGTATGCAGCCGGCGTTGCACGCCAAGCTTGTCCATCAGGCCCGTAAAGCCGAAACCATCCATCAGCACGCCAATTGACCCGACAATGCTCGCCTTGTCGACGTAGATCTTGTCGGCGGCCGCCGCGGCGTAATAACCGCCCGACGCGCACATGTCGCCGACCACCACATACAACGGCTTTGACGGATATTTCGCCCGCAAACGCGTGATCTCGCGGTTGATGATGCCCGCCTGCACCGGACTGCCGCCCGGGCTGTTGCAGCGAAGGATCACCGCAGCCGTGCCGTCGTCTTCAAACGCGCTGTCGAGCGCCGTGTTCACGTTGTCCGCGCTGGCGTCGCCATTCGAGGAAATTTCGCCTTCCAGTTCTACCAGCGCCGTATGGCGCGCTGTTTTTGCGACTTTGTCGCTTGTGAAATCGAACGCGCTCCAGACCGCGATCGCCAGGATCGCCAGGAACACAAAGCGGAAAAATATCCGCCAGCGGCGCGCGGCGCGCTGTTCGTTGATGGCCGCGAGCGCGATACGTTCGAGCGCGGCGCGCTCCCAGTTGTCGCCGGCGTCCCCGATGGATTTCGGACGCGCCTTATCCGCGGAATCGGTGGGAATTTGATCGGACATGCGTCGCCTGGTTGACTGATTGAAAAAGAAGAGCGGGTATGTTTCAAGCCGCGAGAACGGTCAAGCCGGACGAAGATCTTCGTCGGGAAGCCAGAAGACGGCGCGGCCTTCGGGTGTATCGCGATCTTCCGCTGCCACCCGCCGCAAACGCGCGCCGCGACATGGACCACCAACGCATTTTCCCGTGTCCGGCTCGTAAATAGCGCCGTGAGTCGCGCACATCAAGTATAGGCCGGAGCTCTCGAAGAACTTGCCTTCGGACCAGTCCATCTCCATGGGCACGTGCGCGCAGCGGTTGAGATAGCCAAAGGGTTTGCCGTCGTAGCGGACGAAAAACACCGTAGCTTCACCGCCTTTGTCGACAGCTTTGTGACGAACGCCGTCGCCGCCGTCGACCAGCTCTTCCGACGCGCAGATTCGCACCGGCTCAAGTGGCCTATCAAGCGGCGTTCCTGTCATGCATGCTCCCGCAGCCAGTCTCCCAGCGACGTGACGTTGTCGGCCACGAACAGCGGCTCCAGCGCTTGCAGCGACTTCGCCGGATGCGCGCCGTACGTCACGCCGACCGCCGCCGCGCCGGCATTCTTCGCCATCTGCAGGTCGTGCGTGGTGTCACCGATCATCACGGTGCGGCTCACGTCCTGCCCGAGTTCGCGCGTGAGTTCGTGCAGCATGGCCGGATGCGGCTTGGAGAACGTTTCGTCGGCACAGCGCGTGCCGTCGAAGAGACTTGTCAGGCGCGACTGGTCGAGCGCGCGGTTCAGGCCCACGCGGCTTTTGCCTGTGGCGACCGCCAGCAGGTAGCCTTCGTCGCGCAGGTTCTGCAACATGCCGCGCACGCCGTCGAAGAGCTCGGTTTGCTCGCCCTTGATCAAATAATGAAAGCGATACCGCTCGGCAAGCTTCGGGTAATCGACGGGATCGAGCGTGGGCGCGGCAATCTGCAACGCGTCGCGCAGCCCCAGGCCGATCACGTAGCTTGCCGCTTCGTCGGCGGGAACGGGCAAGCTCAGGTCGCGGCACGCCGCCTGAATGCTGCGCGTAATGTGTGCCGTGGAATCCATCAAGGTGCCGTCCCAGTCGAAGACAATCAGGTCGAATTGCTGACGGGCCATTTATTGGGTCTCTCTAGAATTTTGTTTGAGTTGTTCGATGAAGCGCCGGCATTCGGCCGGCAGTGGCGCTTCGACCTGAAGCGTCTCGCCGGTCGCCGGATGCACGAGTTTCAGCCGGAAAGCGTGCAGGAACATACGTTTGAGCGACGGGTTGGCGTCAGTGCGCACCAGATTCTTGTTTAACGCAAAGTCGCCGTATTTCGTGTCACCGGCGATCGGCAGGCCGATATGCGCCATGTGCACACGAATCTGATGCGTACGCCCCGTCTTCAGTTCCGCCTCGACCCACGCGTATTCACTGAAACGCTCGATCAGGTTGAACACAGTATGCGACGCGAGGCCGTCGTCCTGCACCCGCACGCGGCGCTCGCCCTCGGGCGTCAGATACTTGTGCAGCGGCTCCTTCACGATCCGCCTGCGCCCCCAACCCGCCAGCCAGTCGCCGTAACCGACGGCCTGGTAGCGTTTATCGATAAGGTTCTCGCGCATCTGCTCATGCACGTTGATCAGCGCCGAGCGTTTTTTCGCGAGCATCAGCACGCCTGACGTCTCGCGATCCAGCCGATGCACCAATTCGAGGAATTTCGCCTGCGGGCGCGCGTTGCGCAATTGTTCGATGACGCCGAACGCCACACCACTGCCGCCATGAACGGCGACGCCCGCGGGTTTATCGATCACGATCAGATGATCGTCTTCAAATAGTATGGGGAATTCGGCTGCGGGCGCATTTGATGAAACCGGCGTTTCGTCCAGTTGCGCAATACGAATAGGCGGGACGCGAACGAGATCGCCCATTTCCAGCCTGTAAGCGGCGTCGATACGGCCCTTGTTTACGCGCACTTCACCGCTACGCAAAATCCGGTAAATATGACTTTTCGGTACGCCTTTACAGACGCGAAGTAAAAAATTGTCGATACGCTGACCTGCCGCATTTTCGTCGATCTCGATCATGGAGACCTGTTCGCTTGCGACCTTTTTATGGGATGTTTTGCCTAACTCATTCATTCTGAATATAATTTGCGGACAGTCTGGAAAAAGCCACTAAGCTGGCCGGATGTTGTCAGACTGTACAGGTGCAAGCGATAAACCGTTATTTTACTTGCGCCCAGGGCCAGTTGCTCACCCGGAAAACGGAGTAACAAGTTGCACGCACGACGATATCGCACGGCAGGGACGGTGCCCACAGGCGCGTTCGGTCGAGTCGATCGTCGACACGGTAACGGATTTTTGGCGATCAAGAATTTTATCGGCGAGAGACGATGAGGTCCGGACTTAAACCCGGCTTCTTCCGGATGTGACCCGGGTATCAGGCAGGTATCGAAAGGATATCGAGCGGGTATCAGGTTAGGGTGAACGGAACTTCGTCGCTTGGCCGTTGCGAAGAAAACGGCCTTTGCTGCAAGCTGCGCTGAAACGGGCGAAGCGTGGCAGAGGACGCAACAAGACGAGACACCCAACGCGGTTATCGGGCGCTTTGAGCACCCGGCAAACCGCAACGGCAACCTGCTGCAGGTTTGGAAAACGTCGGTCGGTTTGCTTGACGCGCGGGTTATGCGCGAAGACCCTCCACCCGTTTGACACTGTGTCAGGGCGCATCCGGCTGCTGCTGGCTGCGCTGCCGGCTCTTCAAGCAGTTGAAGGACGTCGAGCCGCAGTGCTGTGTCGCTTAAGCCGCCAGCCGTTGCTTTACGGTGTGTCGAAGTCTGTTCGCATGTGCCCCAAGGCTTGCTGCCCGTCGCGACGCGTTTCGTCGCTGGCCGGTGGTCAGACCCGTCCCAGGCAATTCTCCCCGCCAGAACTCCTGCGCAAGCGTGCTTTGTGACAACACACACAAAAAAGCGCGGCGCGCCCGCCCTCCTGCTTCACGCGACTGACAACCGCGCGAATTCGCTCGATGGGGGCCGGTAGAGCCGCTCTGGAGCCGTCCAATGAAACGCATGCTGTTTAACGCGACGCAGCAAGAAGAATTGCGCGTCGCCATCGTCGATGGGCAAAAACTCATCGATATCGACATCGAAACCGCCGGGCGCGAACAGCGCAAAGGCAATATCTACAAGGGAGTTGTTACCCGCATCGAGCCCTCGCTCGAAGCCTGCTTCGTGAACTACGGCGAGGATCGCCACGGTTTTCTGCCGTTCAAGGAAGTCGCGCGCCAGTATTTCAAGGACGGCGTCGACATGCGCTCCGCGCGCATCCAGGACGCGCTGCGCGAAGGCCAGGAACTGATCGTTCAGGTCGAAAAGGAAGAGCGCGGCAACAAGGGCGCAGCCCTGACCACGTTTATCTCGCTCGCCGGACGTTACCTCGTCCTGATGCCGAACAACCCGCGTGGCGGTGGTGTATCGCGCCGGATCGAAGGCGACGAGCGCCAGGAATTGCGCGAAACGATGGCCCAGCTCGATTTGCCGGAAGGCATGAGCATCATCGCGCGTACGGCAGGGATTGGCCGCTCGGCTGAAGAACTGCAGTGGGACCTGAATTACCTGATGCAATTGTGGCGCGCGGTGGAAGCGGCATCGCAAAGCGGCGTGGCGGGCAAGCCGATGCTGATTTATCTCGAATCCAGCCTGGTGATCCGCGCAATCCGCGATTACTTCCAGCCGGATATCGGCGAAATTCTCATCGATACCACCGAAATCCATGACCAGGCCAGCGCCTTCATGGACATCGTGATGCCGGATAACTTGAGCAAAGTTAAGCGCTATCACGACGACGTTCCCCTCTTCTCCCGTTTCCAGATCGAACACCAGATTGAAACCGCGTATTCGCGCACGGTGCCGTTGCCCTCGGGCGGCGCGATCGTGATCGACCACACGGAAGCGCTGGTGGCTATCGACGTGAACTCGGCCCGCTCGACCAAGGGCGCGGATATCGAGGAAACGGCGACCCGCACGAATCTCGAAGCCGCCGACGAAGTCGCGCGCCAGTTGCGCCTGCGCGACCTGGGCGGTTTGATCGTGATCGACTTCATCGACATGGAGTCGGCCAAGAGCCAGCGCGAAGTCGAGCAGCGCCTGAAAGACGCGCTCAAGCACGACCGTGCGCGCGTACAAATGGGCAAGATTTCGCGCTTCGGTTTGATGGAACTGTCGCGTCAGCGGCTGCGTCCGGCCCTCTCCGAAGGCAGCCATGTGACGTGCCCGCGTTGTAACGGCACAGGCCACATTCGCGATACCGAATCGTCCGCGCTCCAAGTGCTGCGGATCATTCAGGAAGAAGCGATGAAGGAAAACACCGCGGCAATTCATTGC
Organism: Caballeronia udeis; assembly: GCF_044909315.1. Lineage (GTDB taxonomy): Bacteria > Pseudomonadota > Gammaproteobacteria > Burkholderiales > Burkholderiaceae > Caballeronia > Caballeronia udeis_A. The sequence continues at coordinate 59,288 of NZ_JBIYEB010000020.1, read as the reverse complement.
CAGGTGCCGGTGGAAGTCACCGCCTTCCTGCTGAACGAAAAGCGTTCGGAAATCAACAAGATCGAGTCGCGTTTCAAGGTCAACGTCGTGTTGATCCCGAACAAGCATCTCGAAACGCCGCATTACAAGCTGGAACGCCTGCGTCACGACGACACGCGTCTGGATGAGCCGCGTGCATCCTGGAAGATGGCCGAGGAAGCGGCGCACGAGCTGGAATCCGAAACGGGTTACAGCAAGCGCACCGAAGAAATCAAGCCGAAGCAGGAAGCGATGGTCAAGGGCATCACGCCGACATCGCCTGCGCCTAGCGCGCCGGTGAAGGTGGCCGCTCCGGTTGCAGCGCCTGCGCCGGTGGTGGCGGCGTCGACGGGTGGGTTTATCGGCTGGCTGAAGAATCTGTTTGGCGTGCAACCCGAAGTGAAGCCGGCTCCCGCGCCGGTCGCAGCGCCCGCACCGGTACGTCCGGCACGTGGCGAACGGCCGGAGCGTTCGGGCCAAGGTGGTGACCGGAACCGGAATCGTCGTGGTGGTGCGGCTTCGCGCGATAGCGCTGCTGCCGCTAACGGCGCTACGCCAAGCGCACCGGGCACGGCAGGTGGTCGTCAAAACCCGCGCCGCGAGGAACGGGAACCGAAGGAAACGCGTGAACCGCGCGAAGCACGTGAAACCCGCGAGCCGCGTGAACCGCGTGGTGGTCGTGAAGGCCGCGAGCCGCGTGAAGCACGCGAAGGCCGCGAACCACGTGAGGCACGCGAAGGCCGTGAACCACGCGAGCCGCGTGAAGTGCGCGAGCCACGCGAACCGCGTGAGAACCGGGGTGAACGCGCGCCGGAACGTGCTGAAGCCGCCGATCGCGGTGAACGCCGTGAACGTGGGGAACGTCCGGAACGGGGCGAACGCCGCAAGCCACAGCCGGAAGCCGCCGTCGAAGCGTTGACGCAAGGCGAAACGGTGGTGTCGGAGTTCACGGAAAACACCCTGTCAGGCGCGGAATCGCAGCAGAACGGCAGTGCTGAAGCCTTGCAGGCCGATCAGGCCAGCGCAGCGCGTGAAGGCGAAGAGCGTCGTCGTCGCCGTCGCGGTCGTCGTGGCGGACGCCGTGATCGTGAAGAAGAAGGCGTGACGGCCAATCAGGCCGCCGATACCGCTGAAAACGAAAGCAGTGCTGACAGCGAACGGGCTCAAGCCGGTGTGTTCGACACGGATTCGTCGAATGAAACCGATGACAGCCGTGATTTCGCACCCGTTGCAGCCAAGCCGCTTGAAACGGCGCCGGCAGCGCCGGCACCCGAGTACGCCCCCGCGCACGCAGTCACGGTCGAGCCGGTTTCAGCCGCCGCGATCAGCGTGACGGAGTTGCCCGAGCCGGTTCGTGTCGCGCAAGTGGCACCGGTGGAAGCAGCACCGGTGGAAGCGAGACACGCCGAGGCTGAAGGTTTTGTCGTGTCGCATGCAGCGCAGGAAGTTCATGCCGCTCAGGAAACCAGCGCGACGGTTGCTGAAGCTGAAGCGCCTGCAACGGATATCTTCGAAAAGCCAGTTTCACGGCCGATCGAAAACCCGTTCGGACCGACGCCGAAGGTAGCGGAAGAAAAGGTCGAAAGTCCTTTCGCCGATACCCCGAAGGCAGCAGAACCCGAGCCCGTCATTGCTCACGTTCAGCCGGAAGTTCAAGTCGCTGAACCGGTGGAAACGGCGCCGGTCGCCGCGACGCCGGCACCGGAGACGGTAGCGTCGATCGCATCACCCGCGCCTGTCGTGGCAGAGGTAGTTGCGCCGGTCGAACCCGAGCCGGTGAAGACGTTTGAACCGGTGGAAACCGTGGCTCCCGCTGCAGCCGCTCCCGTAGCGGTTGCTCCGGCCGTCCCAGTGGCTCCGGCAGTTCCGGTTGCCCCGCTCGCCGTGGTCACCCTGAAGGAAGAAGTGCTCAAGCCGATGCTGGATACGGCGGGCCTCGTTTGGGTGAACACCGACGCCGACAAGCTGCGCGCAGCCCGCGAAGCTGCCGCGCAGGCGGAAGCACCGAAGCGTGTCGTACGCGAACGCAAGCGCCTGCCGCCGCTTGACACCGCGCCGATGCAGCAAGTCGAAACGGGTAAGGACGCGCATTAAACGCGTCTGATGTTTCGGAAAGCGCCACGTGACTCCGGTCCGTGGCGCTTTTTTATTGCGCCGTGGAGAAATGACCGCGAAAACAGGGCAGCAGGCCGCCTTAAATCCGCCCTTCCGCTAAAATGAGTTGTTAGACCTTCATAGCAGCCGCCCCACCGCCGCTGCGCGAGAAATAAAACGATCATGTCCCGGCGCATCATTCCCGTCACCAATGTCACCGCGATCCCGGATTTTGCCGGCATCGCAAGGACACCGCACGGACTGCTCACGGACCGGCTGTCGCGTGAGCTGCGCGATCTGCGCATATCGGTGACCGATCGTTGCAATTTCCGCTGCGTGTACTGCATGCCGCGCGAAGTCTTCGATAAAAACTACGCATTCCTGCCTCACAGCGCCCTGCTGTCGTTCGAAGAAATCGAGCGGCTGGCGCGGTTGTTCGTCGAACACGGCGTTGAGAAAATCCGCCTGACCGGCGGCGAACCGCTGCTGCGCAAGAACATCGAATTCCTGATCGAGCGGCTGGCGCTGCTGCGCACGCCGGAAGGCCGCCCGCTCGACATCACGCTCACCACCAACGGGTCGATCCTCGCCCGCAAGGCGCGCTCGCTGAAAGACGCGGGGTTGTCGCGGGTGACGGTGAGTCTGGATGCACTCGACGATGCGTTATTTCGCCGCATGAACGACGCCGATTTCGCCGTGGCCGACGTGCTCGAAGGCATCGAGGCCGCGCACGCCGCCGGCCTGACGCCGTTGAAAGTCAACATGGTGGTCAAGCGCGGCACGAACGACGCCGAAATCGTGCCAATGGCGCGCCATTTCAAAGGCAGCGGCGCGGTGCTGCGCTTTATCGAATATATGGACGTGGGTGCGTCGAACGGCTGGAACATGAGCGAAGTGCTGCCGTCGGCGGACGTGGTCGTCCGCATTGCCGAGCATTTTCCGCTGCGGCCGCTGGAAGCCCACAACGACGCCGAGACCGCACAGCGCTGGGGTTATGAGGATGGCAGCGGCGAGATCGGTGTCATTTCAAGCGTGACGCGCGCATTCTGCAGCTCCTGCACCCGCGCCCGCCTGTCTACCGAAGGCAAGTTGTACTTGTGCCTGTTCGCCACGTCGGGCCACGACTTGCGCGCGCTCATCCGCAGCGGTGCGAGCGACGCCACGATAGCTACGGCTATTGCCGGGATCTGGGAAGCGCGCACCGACCGCTACTCGCAACTTCGCGGCAGCAACGCGTTGCCCCCCACTGACCCGGACGCGCCGCGCGTCGAAATGTCCTATATCGGTGGCTGACATGGCCGAGGTGACTCGCCCGGGTGGCAGTCGTTTTCCGAAGCCCGACATTACCGGCGCTGTGCTGGCGGGGGGGCGCGGATCGCGCATGGGCGGTGTCGATAAAGGCCTGCAGCCGCTCAACCTCGAACCGCTTGCGCTCCATGCGCTGCGGGCGCTCAAGCCGCAATGCGGCGCAATGCTGATCAGCGCGAATCGCAGCCTCGAGATCTATGCGCAACTTGGCATGCCGTTCCAGGCAAAGGTCATTGTCGACGCGTTTCCCGATTTTCCAGGCCCGCTTGCCGGAATATCGGCTGCGTTGCGCGCGGCGCAAACTGAATTCGTGCTGTTCGTGCCCTGCGACGCGCCGTTCGTCGATCCTCACCTGGCAGAACGGCTATTCGATGGCTTGAGCGCAGGACACGCGGACATCGCCACGGCCGCAGTGGTCAATGCCGCCGGCGAGCGCCACGTGCATCCGGTTTTCGCGTTGCTGCGCACCTCGCTGGCGGACGATCTCGACACATTCATCCGCGCCGGCGAGCGTAAGGTACGCGCGTGGTACGCGCGCCACAAGGCGGTAGAAGTGACCTTCGCCAACGAGCGTGCGTTTTACAATGTCAACGATTTGCAGCAGCTAGCCGATCTCGAACGCAACTGAACACAGGTTCGTTTCGTTCCATGCTCAGGTTTGCGGTGAGCCCTCGGCTTGGTCAGCCCCGCGCTATGCAGCAGTTGCGCCAGCATCCTGGACACGCCTGCCTTTTTCACCGGTCCGCCCGCGGACTTTGCGTCGCGACTCCGCTCCGATCCACCCATCAATGAACACACCCAGGCATTTTTCGAGCTGCGTCGCCGAGTACGATCCGAACGCGCTGCCTGTCAGCGCGGCACAGGAGATCGTGCGCCAGTGGGCGTTGCCGCGCGGTCGCGCCGAGGTGGAACGCGTGCGTCTGTTCGACGCGCTTGACCGCGTGCTGGCTGAAGATGTCATTTCGCCCATCAACGTCCCCTCTCACGACAACTCCGCGATGGACGGTTATGCGTTCGACGGCGCGGTATTGTCGAATGGTGCGAATGGAGCCGATGGAGCGAGCCCACCAGACGATGCGCCGCTGCGCTTGACGCTTGTGGGTACCGCGCTCGCCGGACAGCCGTTCGAAGGCCGTCCGCTCGCCGCGCAATGCGTGCGCATCATGACCGGCGCGCTCATTCCGCCGGGGTGCGACACCGTCGTGCCGCAGGAACTCGTGCAGCGCACCGGAGACACCGTCACGTTCATCGCCGCGAACATTGTGCGTGGCGCGAACCGGCGGTTGGCGGGCGAAGACCTTGCGCAGGGCCAGGCAGCGTTAAGCAAGGGCCGTATCGTGCGGGCGTCGGATCTTGGCTTGCTGGCGTCGCTGGGCATTGACCAGGTGGCGGTGCAACGGCACTTGCGGGTTGCGTTTTTTTCAACAGGCGACGAATTGCGTTCGGTTGGCGAAGCACTCGCGCCGGGTTGCATCTACGATAGCAACCGCTATACCCTTTTCGCGATGCTGCGCCGGATGAACGTGGAACCGGTGGATCTGGGCATTGTGCGCGACGATCGCGCATCGCTTGAACGAGCGTTGCGACAGGCTACGCAAGATGCCGATGTGGTGATCAGTTCGGGCGGTGTGTCGGTAGGCGACGCTGATTTCACGCGTGACCTGATGAACGCGCTCGGCGACGTGGCGTTCTGGAAGATCGCGATGCGTCCCGGCAGGCCGCTCGCGTTTGGCCGCCTGTGGTCGGGCAAGCGTCCGGGGGAAGGCGAGTCGGCCTTGTTCTTTGGCTTGCCGGGCAATCCGGTCGCCGTGATGGCGACGTTTTATTTCATCGTGCGCGAGGCGCTGCTCGCCATGTCGGGTGCGACGCCGCATGCGCTGCCGTTGATATCGGCGAGAAGTACGCAGCCAATCGGCAAACGCGCCGGGCGCACGGAGTTTCAACGCGGCATTGCACACCGCGATACCGCGGGGCACTGGCATGTGGTGACAACCGGGCCGCAAGGCTCGGGGGTGCTGAGTTCAATGAGCGAAGCTAATTGCTTCATTGTCCTGAAGCACGACGCAGGAAATATCGATGCGGGAGACAGCGTGGATATCCTGCCATTCGACGGCCTGATCTAGTTTCAAAGGCTCTTCGACAACCTGCTTCAAGAACCTGAACCTCAAGAACCTGAACCGTCGCGCCGACATCATGTGAGCGGCTGAAACGGATGGTTCGAATGCATTGCACTATGACTGACGGGGCTTTTCCTTCATGAAAAAACAGATTTCGTTCATCGCGCCGGGACAAACCGCCAAAGCGCTGATTCTCGTGTACCTCACCTTCAGCGTGCCCATTGTGCTGCTGGGCGTACTAGTCGCTTTCTTCCGATACGGCTCGGTCGAACTGAGCACCGTGACAAGCGCGCTGCTGCTCAACGCAATCCTCGGCTTCATCTTGCTGTGGATTGCATGCCACGCATACAACTGGGTGGCGTCGCGGTTCGGCGGCATTGAGATCGTCTTGTCCGACGCACCGGAAGAGGCATGATGAGCACGCAAATCCGACCCGCAGCACCCGCCGATGCCGGCGCTATCTTTGCCTTGATGATTGAGCTGGCCGAGTTTGAAAAGCTCATGCACATGTTCATAGCCACCGAAGCCGGCGTGCATGACGCGCTGTTCGGTGCGCGGCCGTCCGCCGAGGCCCTGGTGGCCGAAGAGGATGGGCACATAGTGGGCTATGCGCTGTTCTTCCAGAATTACTCGACCTTCCTCGGCAAGCGCGGCTTGTTTCTCGAAGACCTGTACGTGAAGCCGGCCACTCGCGGCAGCGGACTCGGTACGAAGATGCTGCGTGCGCTTGCAGCGCTGGCGGTGGAACGCCAGTGCGGCCGCTTCGAGTGGACCGTGCTCGACTGGAATCAGAATGCCATCGGCTTCTACGAGAAGATGGGGGCAACCGTGTTGCCCGACTGGCGCATCGTGCGCATTACCGGCGACGCACTGGCTACGCTGGCCTCGCCTGCTGCTGCAGACTAAGGCAAATCTGCGCCGGGCTCGTCGCGTTCTGCAGGTTCTTCGCGTTCGTCCCCGAGCAGGTTGGCCACCTGCTCGCCCGGTAACGCCTCCACGGCGCGCAGTTTCTTGCTCATCTGGCGCGTACGCGTTTCCGCCGATTCAATGGAACGCGTCACAGCTTCAAGCTGCGACCGCGTCTTCGACAGCACCTCGCCAAACTTCCTGAACTCCGTTTTCACCGCGCCGAGCACTTGCCAGACTTCACTGGAGCGCTGCTCGATGGCCAAGGTCCTGAACCCCATCTGCAGGCTGTTCAGCAGCGCCGTCAACGTGGTCGGACCCGTCACGCTCACCCGGTATTCCCGCTGCAGGAAATCCGTTAGCCCCGGACGACGCAGGATTTCCGCGTACAGGCCTTCTGTGGGCAGGAACAACAGCGCGAAGTCCGTGGTATGCGGAGGCGCAACGTACTTCTGTGCGATAGCCTTCGCCTCCGCACGAATGCGGCCCTCCAGCGCCCGTGACGCTTCCTCGACCGCGACAACGTCAGCACGATCCTGTGCATCGATCAACCGCTCGTAGTCCTCGCGCGGAAACTTGGCGTCGATAGGCAGCCATACCGGCGTAGCCACCGCATTCGCCCCGCTCTGGCCGGGCGCGTCGTGACGGCCGGGCAGCTTGATCGCAAACTCCACGCGGTCGTTGCTCTTCGGGATGGTGGCGACGTTCTTCGCGTACTGCTCAGGCGTGAGCAACTGCTCCAGCAGCGATTCAAGCTGAACTTCGCCCCACGTCCCACGCGTCTTGACGTTGGTCAGCACCTTCTTCAAGTCCCCCACGCCCGCCGCCAGGGTCTGCATCTCGCCCAATCCGCGATGCACCTGCTCCAGCCTGTCCGAAACCAGCTTGAATGATTCGCCAAGCCGTTGCTCCAGCGTCGCGTGCAGCTTTTCATCGACGGTACGGCGCATTTCTTCGAGCTTCGCCGCGTTGTTCGCTTCGATATCCTTCAGCCGCGCTTCGAGCGTTGCGCGTACTTCGCTCAGACGGCGGTCATTCGACTCTGACATCTGCGCGAGCTGCAGCGTGAGTGCATCGCCGAAACGCTTCAACGCCTGGCTTTGTTCGTCGCGTGCGTGCTGGCTCTGCTGCACGTTACTTTCCGTCAACGTGACCAGTTGGCGGGAGAACGCTTCAAGCTGTGTGTTCTGGACATTCGCCATGCTCGCGAGTTGCGTCGCGAGTGTCTGCTGGAACTGAGCGAACGCAGTGCCCGCCTCGGTACGCGATGCGCGCGAGGTTTCTGTCACTTCGCCACGCACGTTGCGTTCGAGCCGCTCCTGGGCCCGCGCGTGCGCTTCGCCCATGTCGATGATCCGATCGGCCAGCGCCTCGAACTGCTCCTCGACATCTGTCTCGCGCTTCGGCCGCAACAACAGTATCAACGCGATCACCAGCGCGATCGCGAGGACAGCGACACCCACGCTCAACAGCAACAACATAGTCATTTCTTCAGGACTTCCGGATTGATCGGGTTCGGCGGATTGCCTGCGCGCGGACCTTCGCCCAGCGCGGCGATCAGGTTGTCGGCTGCGAGATTGGCCATGGCACGGCGCGTGGATTCGGTCGCGCTCGCAATATGCGGCGTCAGCACCACGTTCGGCACGGTGAGAAAGTCGCGATTGAAATTCGGCTCGCCTTCGAACACATCAAGCCCCGCCGCTGCAATGGTCTTGTTGCGCAAGGCCTGGATCAATGCCGCGTCGTCGACAATTCCACCTCGTGCGATGTTGGTCAGCGTAGCCGTAGGTTGCATGCTTGCCAGTTCAGCCGCGCCGATGGTGTGGCGATTCTCGGCGGTATACGGAAGCACCAGCACGAGGTGGTCTGCACGCTTGAGCAAGTCCGCCTTCGACACATACTCGGCATTCAGTTCCGCCTCGATCTCGGGCGCAACGCGCGAACGGTTGTGATAGATCACGCGCATGTTGAATCCGCGCGCACGCCGGGCAAGCGCCTGACCGATGCGCCCCATGCCAAGCACGCCGAGCGTGGCACCGTACACGTCGGTACCGAGGAACGCGTCGTAGGACCATGTACCCCATTTGCCCGCGCGCAGGAAGTGTTCGGATTCAGCAATTCGGCGTGCGGCCGCCATCATCAGCGCCCAGCCGAAGTCCGCCGTACTTTCGTTCAATACGTCCGGCGTGTTGGTGCCGAGCACGCCGTGCGCGTTCAACGCCTGCATGTCGAAGTTGTTGTAGCCAACCGCCATGTTCGACACCACCTTCAGATTCGGCGCACCTTCAAGTACCTTCGCCGTGACGGGATCGCCGGCCAGCAACGCACCGTCGCGATCGGCCATGCGGCGCGCGAATTCGTCGGCGGCGAGCGGTGCGCCCGGATTGGCATCGACTTCAAAATACTGCCGGAGGCGTTCAATCACGTCCGGGAAGATGGGACGGGCAACCAGCACTTTTTTCATCGACTTCTCCTAAAAGAACAACCATCCAGTAAGTACGAACAAGGGCAGCAAAATGACTGTCGACCAACCGACGTACGCAAAGAATCCGGGCATGACAATGCCGCGCGATTCGGCAATCGCCTTGACCATGAAGTTGGGCGCGTTGCCGATATAGCTGTTGGCACCCATGAACACGGCACCCGCCGAGATGGCGGCGAGCGTGCTGGCGCCAGTCGTCATCAACGTGGGGGCATCGCCGCCGGCAAGGTTGAAAAACACGAGATAAGTCGGTGCGTTGTCGAGGAACGACGACAGCAGTCCCGTCGCCCAGAAGTACGCAATGTCGATAGGCTTGCCGCTTGAATCCGTCACCATGTGCACGATGCCGGCAAATGCGCCGTCAGCTCCCGCGCGCAGGATCATGATCACGGGCGCAATGGTAATGAAGATGGCGGCGAACAACTTCGCGACTTCTTCAATAGGCGCCCAGTTGAACGCGTTGCCCGCGCGCGCGCTTTTCGGCGTGAGGATCAGCGACAAGAGCGTCACCACGACAAGCAGCGCGTCGCGCACGACATTCTGCAAGCCAACGTGCGTACCGAATACATCGAACTCAATGCCCGGTTTCCACAAGCCGCTCATCAGCACGAGCGCGACCACCGCCGCGAGCAAAACGAAATTGATCTTGCCTTCGACACGCAACGGCGTTTTCACCTCACTCCGATGCACCGCCTCTTCCTTGGCGAAGTAATAGCGGTCGAGGACGTAGAAGAGTGCCAGCAAAACCACGCAGATAAAGAGCGTTGGCGCGGCGAGATGCACCGTGGTCCAGAAAAAGCTCACGCCATTCAGGAAGCCGAGGAACAGCGGCGGATCCCCAAGCGGCGAGAGCGAACCGCCGGCATTGGCCACAAGGAAAATGAAGAACACCACGCGATGCACAACGTGCCTGCAATGTTCATTGGCCCGCAGCAATGGGCGAATCAGCAGCATGGCTGCGCCCGTTGTCCCCATGATGCTGGCGAGCACCGTGCCGAGTGCGAGCAGTCCCGTATTCAGGCGCGGGGACCCATGCAAGTCGCCATGCAGGCAAATTCCGCCCGCGACGGTGAACAGCGCCGTGAGCAGGATGATGAACGGCACATACTCTTCCAGCATGGCGTGCGCGAAGGTGGCGAACGCAGCCTGCGTACCAAAGCCGAGTGCAAAAGGGATCAGGAACACAAGCGCCCAGGCCGCCGATATCTTGCCGAAGTGAGCATGCCAGGCATGCGGCGCAATCAGCGGAACAATCGCGATGGACAGCAGGATCCCGGCGAACGGAAGTGCCCACAGCGGAGACAGCGTGGCGCCATCAAGCGATGCCGCAGACGCGGTCAACGGCAATAGGAGAAGCGCCAGGCCTTGCCATGAACGTCGCATAGTCGCGGATGTGCTCATGCGGGAGCTGCGCCGGTTGCGGCTGCGGCCGGAGCATGCAGCCTTAAGCCCCGCTCTCTCGAGTTTGGGCGTGCGGCCGATGTATTCATGATGCTGTCCTCGTTGGCCTGTGCGTCGATCAAGGACTTGATTATAACGAGCGCTCTCGCTCGAATAACCCTGACCGAACGGCTAACGCGGACAGCACCGCCCCTCAAAAATGCCTGCGCGGGTTACTGTGCTTCCACGGGTTTGGCGATGTCGAATACCTGGCGCAGGTAGGCAAGGTAAGCCTGGTCGTCGCACATGTTCTTGCCGGGGGAATCGGAGAGTTTGGCAACAGGCTGGCCGTTGCAGCGAACCATCTTGATCACGATCTGCAGCGGTTGATAGCCAAGATCGTTGGTCAGGTTGGTGCCCACGCCAAAAGCAAGCTGACAGCGGCCGCGGAAACGTTCGTAGAGGCGCAGGACCTTCGGAATGTCAAGTGCATCGGAGAACACGAGCACCTTGGTACGCGGATCGCAACGGTTCTGTTCGTAGTGACGGATCAGGCGCTCGCCCCAGTCGAAGGGGTCACCGGAGTCGTGGCGGGCGCCGTCGAAGAGTTTGCAGAAGTACATGTCGAAGTCGTTCAGGAACGCCTTCATGCCATAGACGTCGGAGAGCGCAATACCCAGGTCGCCGCGGTACTCCTTCGCCCACATCTCGAAGCCAAAGACCTGCGAATCGCGCAGCCGGGGGCCGAGCGCCTGGCAAGCCTGCAGGTACTCATGCGCCATGGTGCCGAGCGGACGCAAGCCGTGCTTCATGGCGTAGTAGACGTTGCTCGTGCCCGTGAATTGCTCGTCCAGGCCTTCCTTCAGCTTGAGGATGACCTCCTCATGCCACTGCTTGGAGAAACGCCGGCGGGTGCCGTAGTCAGCAATCTTGCAGTCGGAGACTTCGGGTCGGCCGCCGAGCAACTGGATCTTGTCGCGCAGGCGGTCGCGGCCAACATCGAAGGTTGGGTCGCGCTGCGTGTTGCGGAAATAGACCTCGTTGACAATGGCGAGGATTGGGATTTCGAAGAGGATGGTATGCAGCCAGGGGCCAATGATATCAATGTCGATCTCGCCATTCTGCTTGGCGGACGGCTTGATCGTGATGGCCTTTTCGTTGAGTTGAAATAGCGCGAGGAAGTCAATGAAATCGCTCTTGATGAAGCGCATCCGGCGAAGGTATTCGAGCTCGTCCTCCTTGAAGCGCAAATGGCAGAGCTGGCGCACTTCGTCGCGTATTTCATCTATATACGGCACGAGATCGACGTCCGGCGTACGGCAACGGAACTTGTATTCCGCGTGTGCCGCCGGGAAGTGATGCAGCACGACCTGCATCATCGTGAACTTGTAGAGATCGGTATCGAGCAGCGAATGGATAATCATGGTTCCAGACGAACAGCTAGGAAAACGGGTAAAGCCGCGGACAAGCGCGCGGGAAGAACCGCAAACGGACCCGGCACGCCCCAACGCACTGGATGCGTTACCCCCGGCGGCCTCCAGTGCATGTTACCCGAAGTGTCCGCCCGGAGCGCCGCCCCGCCTTGGCCGAAACACGCCGCACTGCGGCCCTGCCGAAGTCCATAAACAAATCACTAAACGATATAAGGCCTTAGGGATGGGGGTCGCGCTCAAATATACCGGTACGCTACAATATCGGTTTTGGCGCGCAGATCGTGCACAGTCCGGCTGTACAGCCCCGGATAAAGACGCTCGGTAAGAGACACCAGGTCCCATTGGTCGAATCCGACGCTCATGTCGCCCTCGCCGCCGCCCCACGAATTTCGTATGCAGGAGCCTGAATGACTCACGTTGTGACCGAAAGCTGCATCAAGTGCCGCTATACCGATTGCGTGGACGTGTGCCCGGTGGATTGCTTCCGCGAAGGTCCCAATTTCCTCTCGATCGATCCCGACGAGTGCATCGACTGCGCGGTTTGTGTGGCCGAATGCCCGGTCAATGCAATCTATGCTGAAGAAGATGTTCCTGGTGATCAACAGCACTTCATTGAGCTGAACGCCGAACTGTCGCGCGGCTGGCCGAGTATCACCAAGACCAAGGCGCCGCTGCCCGAAGCCGACGATTTCAAGGATGTGAAAGAGAAGCTTGAACTGCTGGTGCGGTAAGGCCCAAGGGGTCGCATGTCATCGCATTCTTTGTAATGCCCCGCTCGTTTGTGACTTTTTGAATCGAGATGAACGCAGGGTGTTGACAGGCTAGATTCCCCTCCATATAATTTCGTTTCTCTGCTGCAGATGTTCCTCGATAGCTCAGTTGGTAGAGCGCCGGACTGTTAATCCGTAGGTCCCTGGTTCGAGCCCAGGTCGAGGAGCCAAAAAAGTTTCAGACCAAAAAGCCCAATCGAAAGATTGGGCTTTTTGCATTTCCGGACCGCAATTGAACGCAAGGATTTGAGGTCGCGAATGCGACTATCGCTGCCCTCATCATCGATCAATCAGGACAATTGAACATGGCCCTGCAAGATCAACTCACGATCCTCTTCAACTCCCACCCTCGCAGACAGATTCAACCACCATCCACCTGCCCTCCAATCTTTAAAATTGAGAGTCGTCAGACAACGGTATAATCTATTGATCCAGCCCCTCTTCAAACTACGGCATCGCCAAACGGCTGACCCAAGGAGCGTTTCTGATGGCTGAACCCCTCACATCCGTCGTCACACCCCGACGCGCCCGCAATCTGGCGGAGAGCGTGTTCGACTACGTGATCGAACAGATCGAGTCCGCTGCGTTGAAGCCGGGCGACAAACTGCCCACCGAAGCGAAACTCATGCTGACGCTCGGCGTGAGCCGCACCGTCGTGCGCGAAGGCATTTCTCGCCTGCAGGCCAACGAGGTCATCGAAACACGTCATGGAATCGGCAGTTTCGTGCTGGAACCGCGCCGCGAGAAACTCGGTATCGACATGGTGCCGGCCACCACGCTGCGCGATGTGCTGTCCGTACTCGAGCTGCGCATCAGCCTGGAAACCGAATGCGCCGGGCTGGCAGCGCAACGTGCCCAGCCGGAAGATCTCGTGCGCATGCGCGCGGCGCTCGACGCAATAGAAGCCACCAGCCGCAACGGCAGCGACAGCGTCGCGGCCGATCTCCAGTTTCACATCGCGCTCGCGCGGGCGACTGGAAACCGCTATTTCGTCGATATCCTGACGCAGATGGGCACTGCGCTGATCCCGCGCAACCGCATCGATTCAGCAGGGATCGCGAAGGCTGACCCGAAAGCGTACGTCTCGCTCGTCAATCTCGAACACGAGAGCATTCTCGAAGCCATCACACGACGCGACGCCGAAAGCGCGCGCGCCGCCATGCGCATGCATTTATCGAATAGCCGGGAACGGTTGCGGCGCGCGAATCAGTCGAGCGAAGCAACGGGCTGAAAGCGCTCGATTGTCGCCAGCCCGGCTGGCATGAGCCGCACGAAAAGCACGCGCGACTCATCGATCGCACCGCTGGACACCTGCAGCAACATTGGCAGGTCTCGCACCCATCCCTCGGCGACTTCCGTGATACCAATCATCTTGTCTGACGTCGTACTTTAATTCATATTCCTTTCGACGTAAAACGTTGTAAGAATAGACCGAATCATCTTTATCATGGCGCAGTTTCGGGTTAACACCCATGTTGACGTCACCTGCACAACTCGTAAAATGTCATCAGACAACATATCACAGATCGAAAATTGCGATATAACCGGTGATGGATCGCGCCGGCCACAGCGGCCGCTATCGGATTTTTCGCGAAGGGCCGGTTGATCGGCCAACCCGAACACGCTGCCGGACCGGATACGACCCACGTCGTTCAAGCGAGCCCTACTCACTCCATGCGCACCGCCCCGATCAACGCACACTGACCACGTCCATGTCCACGAACTCAACCGCTTCAAACGCCACGCCCACCGTCACCGAACTGCGCGTGATTCCGGTTGCCGGGCGCGACAGCATGTTGCTGAACCTGAGCGGCGCACACGGCCCGTTCTTCACTCGCAACGTCGTGATCCTGCGTGACAGCGCGGGGCACACAGGCGTGGGTGAGGTACCGGGCGGCGAGAGCATCCGCAAGACGATCGATGACGCACGACCACTCGTCGTCGGCCAGTCGATCGGCAATCTGCACGCCGTGCTCAACACCACGCGCAAGCAATTCGCGGATCGCGATGCAGGCGGACGCGGCACGCAAACCTTCGACCTGCGCACGACCATCCATGCCGTGACGGGTCTCGAAGCCGCATTGCTCGACTTGCTCGGCCAGCATCTGGGCGTACCCGTTGCTGCGCTGCTGGGCGAAGGCCAGCAACGCGATGAAGTGGAAATGCTCGGCTACCTGTTTTATGTCGGCGATAGAAACAAGACCGACCTGCCCTATTCCGCCGGGGCGGACGCGACCGACGACTGGACCCGCGTGCGCAACGAAGAAGCGATGACGCCGGAAGCCGTCGTGCGGCTGGCGGAAGCGGCGCACGCGCGCTACGGTTTCAACGACTTCAAGCTCAAGGGCGGCGTACTGTCGGGCGACGCGGAAATAGAAGCGGTCACGGCGCTCGCCGAACGGTTCCCCAAGGCCCGCGTGACGCTCGATCCGAACGGCGCATGGTCGCTGTCCGAAGCCGTGCGCCTGTGCCGCGACCAGCATCATGTGCTCGCTTACGCCGAGGACCCGTGCGGTGCCGAAAACGGTTATTCCGGCCGCGAGGTGATGGCTGAATTCCGCCGCGCCACGGGTTTGCCGACTGCGACCAACATGATCGCAACCGACTGGCGCCAGATGGGCCACGCGATCCAGTTGCAATCGGTGGATATTCCCCTCGCCGATCCGCATTTCTGGACGATGCAAGGCTCGGTGCGCGTCGCGCAAATGTGCAACGAGTGGGGCCTGACGTGGGGTTCGCACTCGAACAATCACTTCGACATTTCGCTCGCCATGTTCACGCACGTCGCGGCGGCGGCCCCCGGCAAGATCACCGCTATCGACACCCACTGGATCTGGCAGGACGGCCAGCGTCTCACGCGCGAACCGTTGCAGATCGTGGGCGGCAAGGTGAAGGTGCCGGCGCGGCCGGGACTGGGCGTGGATATCGATATGAACGAGCTCGAGAAAGCCCACGCGCTGTATCAGGAACACGGTCTCGGCGCCCGCGATGACGCCATCGCAATGCAATACCTGATTCCGAACTGGACCTTCGACAACAAGCGCCCGTGTCTGGTGCGCTGATTTCTTCAACGGCTGATGCAACGACTGATTTAGCGACTCACCCAAAACCAATTCACGACCGACCATGACGACACCTCAAGAGCTCAAGCAAATCGTTTCCGAAGGGCTGCTGTCCTTTCCGCTGACCGACTTCGACGAACAAGGCGACTTTCGCGCCGACACCTACGCCGAACGTCTCGAGTGGCTTGCGCCCTATGGCGCGACAGCGTTGTTCGCAGCCGGTGGCACGGGTGAATTTTTCTCGCTGACGCATAGCGAATATTCAGACGTGATTCGCACGGCGACGGAAACCTGCAAGGGCAAGGTGCCGATTCTCGCCGGTGCGGGCGGCGCGACGCGGGTTGCGATCGCTTATGCACAAGAGGCCGAACGGCTTGGTGCGAACGGTATCCTGCTCATGCCGCACTACCTCACCGAAGCCAGCCAGGAGGGTATTGCCGCGCACGTCGAACAGGTGTGCAAGGCGGTGAAGAACATTGGCGTGATCGTGTATAACCGCGCCAATTCGAAGCTCAACGCCGACATGCTTGAACGGCTAGCCGATACCTGCCCGAACCTGATCGGTTTCAAGGACGGCGTGGGCGAGATTGAAAACATGGTGACGATCCGTCGCCGTCTGGGCGACCGGTTTTCGTACCTCGGCGGTTTGCCGACAGCCGAGGTTTATGCCGAAGCGTACAAGGCGCTGGGCGTGCCGGTGTATTCGTCGGCGGTGTTCAACTTCATTCCGAAGACCGCGATGGAGTTTTATCGTGCGGTGGCATCGCAGGATCACGCGACCACTGGCCGTCTGCTCGACGAGTTCTTCATGCCGTACCTGGCTATTCGCAACCGCCGAGCGGGTTATGCGGTGAGTATCGTGAAGGCGGGTGCGAAGCTGATTGGCCGCAGCGCCGGTCCTGTGCGCGCACCGCTGACCGATCTGACCGAAGACGAAATGGCGCAACTCGATGTGCTGATCAAGAAGCTCGGCGCTCAGTAAGTCCCGCACTAGGTAAAAAGCCGTTCCAACGCGAGCTGGAACGGCTTTCTTGCACTTGGCACTAAACATAAAAACCCGCTTGACCTAAGCCGCCAGCAACACCACCGTCAGCGACCGCACACCTTGCGCGCCGCGAATCAGCACCCCTTCAATATCCGCCGTCGCCGATGGCCCCGTCACCAGCACGGCATAACGCGCGGCCTTGAAGTCATCGCGTCGATACACATCCTGCAGTCCATCCACAATTTGCGCGGGGTCGAGCAGCACGACCAGATGCTGCACCAGATAGCCGATCGAATTGACGATGTATTCGTCCTCGCTGAACCAGACCGATCCGGTTTCCGCCACGCCAAAGCGCGCGCGCACCACGCCTGCATCGACATCCTGAAGCAGCGCTGGCGACATATCGGCGGCAAGCGCACGGTTCCCCTCTATACCCGGCACGGCCGACGCGACTATCGCACCCGGGCCGAAACGCTCGCTGAGCAGCGCCCGCACCGTATCGAGCGATTCACCTTCGACGATTGTCCCTCCCATCGCGGCCAAGGCGGTGCGAAAGCGTTCGAGGCGCTCACCGGGCGGGGTATCGAAGAGCGGCACGTCGGGACGCGGCCGTCCAGCCGGTTGCGCGGCGCGGATCTTCGCGAGAAAACCTTCACGCGTGGTCGTCGTCATTTGTTGGCCGCCTTGCGATTTTTCCTGTACCACTCGTGAAAGGTTTCCGCGGGCGTTTCAGGCAGGTCGCGCTGCCGTCCCCAGATGTTCAGGGGGTTGTAGAGCACGAAGTTCGGCAGCCGCTTGAGCGCGCCGCCGAGCGACGCAACCGTGCCTCGATACAGCGTCGGACTGGCAAGCAGGCGCCCAGCCATCTTCAGCACTTCCTGCTTCACGAACGGCACTTCATGATTCGCCGCAATCACTTCGCGCCACTTGTAGATCTGCTCGTGGATATTGACCTTCGTCGGGCAGACATTCGTGCAACTGCCATTAAGCGTCGATGCAAACGGCAGGCTGCTGAAACGCTTCATATCGTAAGTGGGATTGATGATTGCGCCGATCGGCCCGGAGTAAGTAAAGCCATACGACAACCCCCCGCTGCGCCGATACACCGGGCACGTATTCATGCACGCGCCGCAGCGGATGCATTTGAGCGAGTACCAGAAGTCCTCCATCGCGAGGCGTTCGGAACGACCGTGATCGACGAGGATGTAGTGCATTTCCGAGCCGGGTCGCGGCGCGCGGAAATGCGACGTGTATTGCGTGATCGGTGAGCCGAGCGCACTGCGCGACAGCATGCGGATGAACACACCGAGATCGGAAATCCTGGGAATCAGCTTCTCGATCCCAATCGATGCAATGTGCAGCGGCGGCACATTCGCGGACAGATCCGCGTTGCCCTCGTTCGTGCACACCACGACCGTTCCCGTCTCCGCGACCGCGAAGTTGCAGCCCGTCATGCCGGCAGTTTTTTCGCGCACGAAATACGGGCGCGTGTTCATGCGCTGGCTTTCGGCGAGATAGTGGATGTCGCTGTTTTGCGGATCGGTGCCGATCGTGCGGCCGAACAACTCGGCCACATCCGCGCGCAGTTTATGCACGGCGGGCACGACCATGTGGCTCGGATCCTGGTTATCGAGTTGCTGGATGCGTTCGCCGAGATCCGTTTCCATCACCGTGATGCCGCGCGGCTCGATGTACTCGCGCATCTTGCATTCATCGGTGAGCATGGATTTGCTTTTGACGAGCGTGGTCAGGCCGCGCTCGGACATCAGCTTGTAGACGATCTCGTTGTGCTCTTCGGCCGTCGACGCGTAATGCACGATCACGCCGTGCGACTCGGCCTGGGTGATGAACTGATCGAGGTAATCCGCGAGATTCGAAAGCGTGTGCTCCTTGATCCCCGACGCCAGCTCGCGCAGCGTCTCCCATTCGGGCATGCCGTGCGCCTGCGCGTCGCGCTTGCTGCGCAGGTCCCAGAGGCGTTTGTCGTGGAAAGCGAGGTGATCTTCCTTCGCGATAAACACGCCTGCCGCCTTCGCGTGATCGAGCCGCTTGCTTTTCCCCTTCGCGACGTCGCTCATGCGCGTGCTCCGTTCAGGATCTGGGCAATGTGGATAAAACGGGCATCGAGTTTCAGACGTTCTGCGCAGCCCTGCTGATGCATCAGGCACGACATATCGCCTGAGACGATATATTGCGCGCCCGCGCCGAGATGATCGCGGACCTTGTCCTGCCCCATCCTCACCGATACCGCTTCTTCGGTCACTGAAAACGTGCCGCCGAAGCCGCAGCATTCGTCGGGGCGTGCAGGTGTGACGAATTCGATGCCCTTGACGCCTTCGAGCAAGGCACGGGGTTTGGAAAACGGCGCCCCATTGATCTCCGATGCAGACACTTCCTTCAGATGCCGGATGGCGCTGCAGCTATTGTGCAACCCAACGCGATGCGGGAATTCGGCCCACGGGAATTCGCGCACTTTGAGGACATCGTGGAGAAATTCGACCAGTTCATAGGCGCTCGTTCGGACCTTGCGAACCGATGGGGTCTGCTCGATGGCCGTCAGATGCTCGCGCACATGATGGATACAACTTGCCGATGGACCGACCACGTAGTCGTAATCGGCGAAATTACGGGCGAACACGCGCTCGGCGCCGGCGGCTTCTTTTTGCGCGCCGCTGTTCGCCATCGGCTGGCCGCAGCAGGTTTGTTCCTCGGGGTAATCCACTTCCACGCCAAGGCGCTCGAGCAATTCGAGTGTCGCGATGCCAACTTCGGGATAGAACGCGTCGATGAAACAGGGAACGAACAGGGCGACTTTCATTGGATAGGGCGGTGGGGAGCCTGTTGAGGAGCCTGAAAGACAAACAGTTTGCCACTTGGTAAGCTTGGTCTGACCAAGACTTTAAAGTTTGCGGCGTTTCATGTCAAACTGCCGAACCCGAGCGCGAACGATCTCTCCATGCCATTTAAGCCCGTCCATTCCTACACCCGAACACGCATCGCCGATGTCGTCTCCGACCAGATCCGGGCGCTGATCACGAGCGGCGCGTTGCTCCCCGGGCAGCGGCTCCCCGCCGAACGCGACCTGGCGGAACAGCTCAACGTCTCGCGCCCATCGCTGCGTGAAGCGCTAATCCGGCTGGAATCGGATGGATTTATCCAGGCTGCCGCGCGCAGCGGTTTCGTCGTGTCGGATGTCACCGCCCCGCTCGTATCCGCGCCGCTCGCCGCGTTGCTGAGCGAGCACCCCACAGCCAGCGCCGACGTCCTCGAACTTCGCCACGGCCTCGAGTCCCTCGCAACGGCCTACGCGGCTGAACGTGCAACCGCAACCGATCTGGCCCGCATCACCGAAGCATTCCATGCGTTGAAAACTGCCGCCGCCGAGCCAAAACGCACCCGCATAGCGGAACACGACGCGGCGTTTCATCTCGCCATTGCCGACGCCACCCACAACCTCGCTCTCGCCCACGTGATGCACGGCCTGCAGGAACTCGTGCGCGAATCGATGCTGACGTCGCATCGGCTGGTCGATTACGACGATCAGGTCGAAGCGAACTTGCTCGCACAACATCAAGCGATCTTCGATGCCATTCTCGCCCGCAATCCAGCACGCGCCCGCGAGGCCGCAGGTGCGCATCTGGACTACGTGAGCAAGCTTTATCGCGACCGCCTGCCCAAGCCGGAAGCATCCCGTCACCCTGCAAAAAACCAGAGTCCGGAGACCACGCCATGAATATTTCCAGCGCCCACTGGGGCGATCTTGCTGACGGTACGCCCGTCGATCTTCACACGCTCAGCCACGACAACGGCTTGCGGGTATCGGTGACGAATCTGGGCGCGGCCCTCGTCTCATGGTTCGCGCCGGATCGCGACGGCCATCTCGCGGATATCCTGCTCGGCCACGACTCCCCTGCCGCGTATACCACCGGCCCCGCCTACATGGGCGCGATTGTCGGACGCTGGGCGAACCGCATTGCGGGCGCGCGCTTTTCACTGGACGGCGTCGAGTACACGCTGGAAGCCAATCAACCGCCGAACTCGCTGCACGGCGGTTTCCACGGTTTCAGCTACCAGCTGTGGCAAGCGCGGCATACCGGGGACGCGTTGGTTTTCACGCTGGAATCGCCCGCCGGCGATAGCGGTTTTCCCGGCGCACTCACCGTCCAGGTGACGTACACGTTCAGCGCCGCCGGCGAACTGACGATCACCTACGATGCCTTCACGGACGCGCCCACGCCGCTCAATCTCACGAACCACGCGTACTTCAATTTGTCGGGCGTAGATTCGACGACTATTCACGATCACGAGATCGAACTCGCCGCCGATCATTTTTTTGCCATCGATCAATACACGATCCCGACCACGCTGGAAGACGTCGTCAATACGCCGTTCGACTTCCGTACGGCCGCGCTTCTCGGACCGCGACTGGACACCCGCGATAACGAGCAAGTGACGCTGGCGGGCGGCGGTATCGACCATTGTTATGTGTTGAGCACCGCAGCGCCGGTCACTGAACTGCCGGAAATGCGGCGTGTCGCGGCTGTTTATCATCCGGGCAGCGGACGCGAACTGATTGTCTCGACCACCGAGCGCGGGCTGGTGTTCTACACCAGCAACAACCTGGAAGGCGTGCCGGGCAAACGCGGCGTGACCTATCACAAGCACGGCGCGCTCTGCCTCGAAGCGGGCGGCTTTCCAAACCAGATCAACATGGAAGACGCGGAAGATGTGGTGTTGCGCCCGAACGAGCGATATCGGCAAATCACGCGCTACGCCATGCGCGTGAGGTAAAAAGGTGCCGCCCGCCACGGCGCCGATAGGAACCCGCCTACAATCGAATAGGACGCGCGCGGGTATCGGCGGCCCGGCCTCTCATCGATACTGGATTCATCAAATCAGATATCGAATGGAGGAAGACAATGCCTTATCTACTCGGTTGGTTGCTCGGTGTGCCGGTGATCGTGTTGGTGATCCTGTATCTGATCTTTCACTGAGCACGTTATTGAGCCTATCAACAGGCGCGGACGGCGAAAGCGCGCCGCACACGGTTTCATGTGGATGGAACGAAGGCGTCGTTACAATACGACGCCTTTTTCAATTCCTCATTCCCCGAAGGATTCCGATGAAACGCGCTGTCTTCGCCTTGACGTCCCTGACGTCGTTCGTTGCGTTGCTTGCTGCGCCCGCCCTGCATGCCGAGGAGATAGCCAGCGTCAACACGAATTTCCGTTTTACCGGCTCGGATCGTGTCACAGTCGAAGCGTACGATGACCCGGCGGTCACGGGCGTCACGTGTTACGTCTCTCGTGCACGCACCGGCGGAGTTAAAGGAACGCTCGGAATAGCCGAAGACCCGTCAGAGGCATCCATCGCTTGCCGGCAGGTCGCGCCGATCAAGATCGATGCACCGCTCAAGCAGAAATCCGATGTGTTCTCGGAACGTATGTCGTTTATCTTCAAGACGTTGCACGTGGTGCGTATTGTCGACGCCAAGCGCAATACGCTGGTCTACCTGACATACAGCGACCGGATTACCACCGGCAGCGCGAAGAACAGCGTGACAGCCGTGCCCATGCCCGCGGGCACGACCATTCCGGTCAAATAAGACGAAAGTGCCGGTTGGCCGGCCTTCGTCTGAATAATTGAAAGCTGACCTAAAGTTTACCCTGCCTGCGCCGATATACAGACGAACGGCCGTCGCCCTCATGGCGACGCCGACTGTCTTCCCGCGCCGGTTCAAACCGGCGAGCGGGATCGGGAACCGGGAACCATCATGGGTCAGATCACCCTTTCATTCAAAGAAGAGACGATAGCGGCGCTACGCCGTGACTTCGAGACGTTGATTCGTCTGTCGCTCAAGTTCGACCCGCAATTCGTCACGCCTACATTCGAGGATTTCCTGCGGGCAAAACTCCTCGACAACCCCACGCCGCTCACCGAACAGGCCGTCCAGCGAATGCTGCAAAACGGCCAGTACGCATGGGCGAAACGTGCACTCGACAAGGAGTTTCCGGACGTCGTCGAAATGATGATGCGTCAAGCCGCGGAACACGGCTTCGGCTTCGCGGTGCGTTCGGACTGGAAACCGGAAGATCTCATCAAGGCCTCGCGCGCATGGGCCACCGCGATCGTGACCGAAGCAAACGGCGACCCGGAGCAGATCGAAACGCTCGCGTCCCAGATCAAGGCGGCAGCATCGGACATCCAGGAACTGGAGATGAAAATGCAGACGCCCGCATGGCGTCTCGCCGATTCACTACGTCAACGCGTGTACGAAACCAAGATCGCGACTGAACACAGCGTGGGATCGACGTCGCGTGAGAAGCTAGGTGAATTGCGCTGTCTGCTGCGCCTCGGCATGTTTCATGGTTCGATTTCGAAGCAGGAAGCGCAGCAGGTGCTCGAGCAACTTCGCATGCTCAAGCCGGAGATTTTTATTGAAGAGCCGTACGACGGATTTACCCGTTTCGGCAACTGGCTGCGTGCGATCTTTACGCCGGAGCGCAAACCGCCCAAACCTTCGCGCGCGGAACGTTGAATTGAGCCCGTACTGAAGTCGTACGGAGCTCAAAAGCAATACCCTTCACTCCCACATCTTCTTGAGCCGCGCTGCGATATCGACTCTTGCCTTCGCCGCCGCGGCCAGCCCCGCCGCCGTCGGCGCGGCGGGCTCAGGCACCGCCGGCCACGCACACGCTTCGAACTGCGGCATCAGGTGTGCCGGAATGAAACGCGTGCGCGCCGCCCAGACGTGCCGGTCACCCATATGCGTCTGGTTGTGCACGTAAAAACGCTGCGGCGTGACAATGTGCAAGTCCTCTTTGGCACGTGTCATGGCGACATACAAGAGCCGCCGCTCTTCATCAATTTCCGCGTCGCTGCCCGTGCCCATATCCGACGGAATACAGCCATCCACGCCATTCATCACGAACACGTTCTTCCACTCCTGGCCCTTGGCCGAATGGATGGTCGAGAGAATCAGATAATCCTCGTCGATAAGCGGCACACCCGATTCGTCGCTGGTGGCATCAGGCGGATCGAGCGTCAGCTCGGTGAGAAAACGCTCGCGCGTGGGATACGTGGATGCAATGCTTTCCATCTGCAGCACATCGCCATGGCGGATGGACGCGTCTTCGTGATTACGCTCCAGATGCGGTTCATACCAGCGCCGGATCATCTCGAATTCAGCAGGCCAGCCGCTTTCGCGTGAACACACTGTCGACATCAGCGCGACCAGCGCCGGCCAGTCTTCGCTCGCGCGCAACGGCGCGGCGAATGCAGCCAACCCGGTCGCCAATGCGGCCGGCGTGCCGCCGCGCTCCGCCACCTGATCGAGCACCCGCCCGGCGATTGCCGGCCCAACGCCCGGCAGCAACTGCATGACACGAAAACCAGCCACGCGATCACGCGGATTCTCGCCCCAGCGCAATACCGCCAGCACGTCCTTGACATGAACGGAGTCGAGAAATTTCAGCCCGCCGAACTTCACGAATGGAATGTTGCGCCGCGTGAGTTCGATTTCGAGCGCAGCACTATGGTGCGCGGCGCGAAACAGCACCGCCTGCTGCTTGAGCGTCATGCCGCCTTCCCGCGCCTCCAGCACCTGCTCGACGATATAACGCGCCTGCTCGGCTTCGTCTGCAACCGAGACCAAGCGCGGCCGTTGCGCCGATGCCTTGTCGGTCCACAAGTTCTTCGTATAACGCTCGGCGGCAAGACCGATCACCGCATTCGATGCCGCCAGAATAGGCTGCGTCGAGCGGTAATTGCGCTCGAGCGTCACGCATTTCGCGGGCGGATTGAAGTGGCTCGGAAAATCGAGGATATTGCGCATCGTCGCGCCGCGAAACGAATAGATGGACTGGGCGTCGTCGCCGACTACCGTCAGGCCGCGGCCATCGGGTTTCATCGAAAGCAGGATGGACGCCTGCAACTTGTTCGTGTCCTGGTATTCATCCACAAGCACGTGGTCGAACCGGCTCGACAGATCCGCGGCAATGGACGGCTCGGCGGCAAGATGCGACCAGTAGAGCAGCAAGTCGTCATAGTCGAGCACGCTTTGCTGCTGCTTCGCATTGACGTACGCCGCGAACAGCCGGCGCAGGTCGTCTTCCCATTCGCGGCACCACGGAAACGCCTGGTCGAGCACGGTGGCAAGCGACACGCCGGTGTTGACCACGCGCGAATAGATGGCAAAGCACGTGGACTTGGCCGGAAAACGCTTTTCCTTCGCCGATAACCCCAGCTCGTGGCGCACGAGGTTCATGAGATCGGCGGAATCCTCGCGGTCGTTGATCGTGAACGACGGCGATAACCCCACGAGATCCGCGTAATCGCGCAACAAGCGTGCGCCTACGCTATGGAACGTCCCTGACCACGTGAGCCCTTGCGCGATCACGCTGCGCTTACCTAAGGCGTTCACGGCGATACGCGTCACCCGCCGGGTCATCTCGCTGGCTGCGCGCCGCGAAAACGTGAGCAACAGGATCCTGTGCGGATCCGCGCCCTTCACCAGCAAATGCGCCACGCGATGCGCCAGCGTATTGGTCTTGCCCGATCCCGCCCCGGCGATCACCAGCAACGCACCGGCCGGGTCGCTCGCGTTCGACGCTTGAGTGCCGTACTCGACCGCCTCACGCTGCGCGTCGTTCAGTTTGGTCAGGTACGACGCGATGTCTTCCGGCGCCGGCTTGGGCGCGAGATCGTCGTCGGTGGCGGAGTTGAGCGTGAGCACGGCGCGTGGGCTTTAAAATCGGGTGACGCACACTGTATATCCATACAACTCTTCCACGCAAGCAACTGATGCAGCAGGCTTTTGGCCCCATAAAATAAATGGTCCGGCGCGCTTGCGCGCGCCGGACCATCGGTTTTTCCTGCAGCCGTATTTGCCGCGAATCAGTCCGCTTTCTTCGCGTTTTTCAGGTTTGCGTCGGCGGCGGCTTCATTTGCCTTCGACTGCGATTCCGTCTTCTTCTTGTCGGCCTTGGCCTGCGCGACATTCGCATCCTTGTCCGCTTCAGCCTGCTTCTTCGCCGCTTTCTTTTCAGCGTGAGTGGGTTCGGCTGTGGTCTGCGTCTGCGCAACCGAAACGGTCGCGGCCGTCGCGAACGTGCCCGCGAGCAACGCTGCAAGCAGGCGTTTCGTGGTCGTAGTCATTAAATCCTCCTTACCAGCGGCCGCGTACAGGCGGCCGCCTTTTATTCATCCAAGCGTCATCGAACCTGGGAGCCTGAGACTTAGTGCTGCAGGCCTGTGTCCTTCGGACCATCCGGCTCGGCGGACTTCAGTTCGTCGTTGGCGGTCTGGTTGTCGGCCTTCTTGTTGATCTTTGCGTTGCGCACCTGCTCCTTGTATTGCGCCTTCGCTTCCTTGCTGGTCGCCTTCAACTCCTGCTTCGAGGCCTTCTTCGACGCCTTGTATTCAGCACTGGCCTGCGCGTTGGCATTGCGCTTCACGACCAGCGGATCGGTCGGTGCGGGAGCCACGATATTCTGCGGCGCCGGTGCGGTTTGCGCGGCCGGTGCGGACATCTGGCCGGTCGCGTCGGCGCCGGCTGGCTGCGCAGTCTGCGCGAACGCGGATGCAGACAAACCCATGGCGACAAAAGCGGTACCCAACAGCATTTTCTTGACTTGCGACATGTTCATTTCCTCTCTGGCAGTTTTTATTCCGGGAGGCCGATTGCGACGATGGCAACCATCGAAACCGACCGCGACGCCAAGCGATGTGTGTTGTGTCCTGAAACACCGCTCTTGAGCACAGCACGCCGCAAATACCCGTCTACACTTCTGGTGACCGGCATGAACGCGTAGAAAACCGCGTAAAAATGCGCCGGTCACCAAGACTGACCCGATGCCAGGCGCTGGAGTTCGCCGAAACACGTCATTGTTACCGACGGTTTCATTTCCTGACATATTGCAAACAGCCGCACACGCGGATATCCGGGAGTCCGAGCTGTAGACGCACTTTGCATGCCCGGCTGGTTTATCATGGGCGCCCTTTCCGCCCCAACCCTGCGAAGACCGCTCATATGCCGCGACTCGAATTCACGCTCACGGGCGACTACGTCGAACTGCACAACCTGCTCAAGCTGATGGGCCTGGCCGATAGCGGCGGCTCGGCAAAAGCACGCGTCGCCGAGGGCGAAGTGAAGGTCGACGGCAAGATCGAGTTGCGCAAGACCTGCAAGATCCGCGCGGGCCGGACGGTGGTCATCGAAGACACCACGATCAAGGTGCACAAGCCGAAATGATCGGCGCAAGCCAGATCCGGATAACGTTAAATACCGCGTCGTGATCGACATAAATGCAATCAAGCAATAAGCTAGACGGCTTTCGTTCCCTTTCGCCGCTTTCAGCTTGTTGACGGTTGAAGCCAGCTTTTCAAGCTCGCGCGTTTCAAAACCGGGATTCCAAGCTGAAATTCGAAGCCGGGTTTCATCGCTGACATTCAAAGCCGAAATTCAAAGCGGAGCTTCACGCCAGACAGCTGAAGTGCGGCCGGAACGAACGGGCGATGCAGGACCGGTAACGGTTTGCTGCATCGCCCGTTGCCGTTTTTGCACGGTTTTTGCCGTGCAGCAAAGCATCCAGATAATCCGTCATGCCATCCAGAATGATCCGCGCGAACGCGCCGCCAAGCCTTTCCCGTCATGCCGTCGATACCGCCAGGCTCGCCGCGCCCCTCGCCATCTCGCAACTGTCGCAAATGGCGATGGGCGTCACCGACACCATCCTGCTCGGCTCGCTCGGCCCCGACTCCCTCGCGGCCGGCGGCCTGGGCGCGAACCTGTTCTTCGTGGTCGTGGTGCTGCTGCAAGGCGTGCTGACGTCGGTGAGCGTATCGGTGTCGCACGCGCGCGGCGCGAACAACGACCATCTCGTGCCGAACATCTACTGGACCGGGCTGGTGCTCTCGCTGCTGCTCGCGATCCCCGCCTTCACGCTGCTGAGCTTCGCCGAACCGATCCTGCTCACGTTCCACGAACCCGCCATGCTCGCCAGGAACGTGGGCGAATACTGCGCGATCCTGCGTTGGGGTGCGCCGGGCAGCCTGATCGGGATCGGCATGATGCGCGCGTTCCTTCCGGCCATTGGCGCGGCGAAGCGGCTGCTGTGGGTATCGATTGGCGGCGTGTTCGTGAACGCATTTCTCAACTACGGCCTGATCCACGGCGCCTATGGCCTGCCTGAGCTCGGTTTTCACGGCTCGGCGGTCGCGACCACGATCACCGTCTGGCTAACGGCGCTGGTGCTCATCGCGTTCCTGCATTTGCGGCCCCGTTACCGGCATTTTGTCGTTGCAGCGCGGCCACGCCTGCCGCTCATGGGCGAATTGTTCGGTATCGGCTGGCCGGTCGCGATCACCTATGGTGTGGAATCCACGCTGTTCCTGGCCACCGGCATGACCGTCGGCACGCTCGGCGAAGCGCAGCTTGCCGCGCACCAGATCGCACTGAACGTGGCCTCGGTGGCGTTCATGGTGCCGCTGGCCATTGGCCAGGCGGCAAACGTGCGCGTGGGCTACTGGATTGGCGCAGGACAGCCGCTGGCGGCACGCCACGCCGGGTTCGTGGCGATCGCGCTGGGCGTGGCGTTCATGGCGCTGTCAGGTTGCGTGCTGGTGCTGGCGCCACACGCGATCGTCGGACTGTATCTCCATCTCAACGATCCGAAGAACGCCCAGACCGTTGCACTGGCTGCGTCGCTGCTCGGCGTGGCGGCCGTGTTCCAGATCGTCGACGGCATGCAGACGGTCGCGTCGGGCGTGCTGCGCGGGCTGAAGGACACGCGCGTGCCCATGCTCGCGGCAGCGTTCGGTTACTGGGGCATCGGCTTTCCAACCGGCTACATGCTCGCGTTTCACTTCAACGGCGGCACGAAAGGTTTGTGGTGGGGCCTGGCTGCGGGACTCGCGAGCGTCGCGATGCTGATGACCCTTCGCTTCGATCGCATGAGCCGCCGTTTGGTCACGCACGGCGCGCCTAAACCGGGTGAATCCGGACAGGCGCCCCGGCATACGGCTTGAAGCAGCGGCTACGGTAGTTACGATTACTTCAGTTGCCGCCGCATAAGTTAAGCAGGCATTGTTGGTTGGAACCGGAGCGGCACGAAGATATGATCAAACCGTCTCCTTGAGATTCATCCAGTAACAGGGGTATTAGGCCCGCTTCCTCGAAGCGGGCTTTTTTTCGTCTGCGCGCGGCCAGCATGGCCAATCACGCGCTGCCTCGCGGCGGCAAACCGGGCATTGAACGGCGCGATACCGGCGCCAGGAAAAGACCCGGGCAACCACCCCGCCTCCCGCCCCACTTTTTCGCAAATCGCCCCGTCCGCCGTGCCCGTAGCCGATTTCCCCTAAAATAACGGCGCATGATCCTTGCTGTGCTCGCGCGAGATCCGGCGCTGCACGTGGCCACCGCGTGCGCAACAGCTGCAAGCAGTTCAGAAAAATCGCTCGTG
The DNA here is from genome assembly GCF_044909315.1 of Caballeronia udeis. Taxonomy (GTDB): domain Bacteria; phylum Pseudomonadota; class Gammaproteobacteria; order Burkholderiales; family Burkholderiaceae; genus Caballeronia; species Caballeronia udeis_A. Next base: position 30,272 of record NZ_JBIYEB010000020.1, on the reverse strand, counting down.
CAAACAAGAGGAATGGACGTGTCGGAAAGCAGCAGGCAGGTATCGCAGTCATCCATATCCCAAGCCGCACAAGGCCCGCACCCCGGCAGGCGCACAGAGCGCACGCGAGCCGGACAGGTTTCACCTCACCCGATGACCCTGTCGCGTGCCCGGCGCACGCCACTGCTATCCCGCGGCCTGGCGCTCGCCGCCGCCGCGCTCACGGCGCTGGCACTCTCCGCCTGCGCCACGCGCCCGCCCGCCAGCGCGTTCGACCACCCCGTCACCCATGCGCTCGCCGCCGACGCGAACACCCCCTTGCGCACCGCCCTCCTGCCGAAGGAAGCCGTGCATCCGGACGAGTCCGGCGTGCGCCTGCTTCCCACCGGCACCGAGGCGCTGCAGGCCCGCATCGCGCTCGCCCGCGCGGCGACCAAGACGCTCGACATGCAGTACTACATCGCGAACGAGGACAACACGGGCAGGCTGCTGCTCGGCGCGGCGCTTTACGCGGCGGATCGCGGGGTCAAGGTGCGCATGCTCGTCGATGACCTGAATTTCAAGGACATCGACCAGATCATGGCCGCACTGAATTCGCATGACAACATCGATATCCGCGTGTTCAATCCGTTCGGCAGTGCGACCCGGAGTTTCGGCGAACGCACGCGCAACCTGTTCACGAAGGTCGATCATTTCACGCGCCGGATGCACAACAAGGCGATGATCGCGGACAACCAGATCGCGATCGTGGGCGGCCGTAACCTCGGCGATGAATACTTCAGCGCGAGCGCGACCCTGCAGTTCCGCGATCTCGACGTATTCGTGGCGGGCCCGGTGACGCAAGAGATATCGGCGAGTTTCGACGACTACTGGAACAGCTCGATCGCGTATCCGCTGCGCGCGCTGAACAAGCAAAAATTCGATCCCGCCGATCTCGACAAGACCCGCAACGACCTGCGCCAGCACTGGAAGGATCAGGCTGATCCCCTGAACGCGAAGCCGCTCAACGCCACGCCGATTGCGCAGCAGATAGCGCAGGACGGCCTGGGCCTGACCTGGACGCGCACGGAGTTCGTTGCCGATTCGCCAGTGAAGATCGAGCATCCCGACAAGGACTACAAAAGCCCGCCCATGCAGCGCCTGATCGAGCTGGCGAATCAGGCGAGCAGCGAAGTCCTGATCATTTCGCCCTATTTCGTACCGCACGACGAGGGTGTGAAGGCGCTCGCCGCCATCACGGGGCGCGGCGTGAAGGTAAAAGTTCTGACCAATTCGCTGGCGGCCACCGACGCCGTCGCGGTGCAGGCCGGTTACGCGCCGTATCGCGTGCCTATGCTCAAAGCCGGCGTAGAGTTATATGAGTTCAAACCCGTGCAGGCCGAGGGCGAGGGCCGGCCGCGCACCGGGCTGTTTGGCTCGCAATCGCGCGTAAGCCTGCATGCCAAGGCTTATATGATCGATCGCAGTATCCTCGTGATTGGGTCGATGAACCTGGACCCGCGCTCGGCGTCGCTCAACACGGAACTCGCGCTGGTGATCTACAACAAGCAGATCGCCGGCGAAGCAGCACGATTGTTCGATGCCGGCACGGCGCCGACGAGGGCGTATCGGGTGGAACTCGCTTCGCCCGCGGTGCTCGCGGGGTTGAAGAACACCGGCTCGCCGATGTCGCCGCTCATCTGGACCACCGATGACGACGGCCAGGTGCGTACCTACAACTTCGACCCGCAAGCGGGCCTTTACCGCAATGTGCTGACGGGTTTGTTCATGCTGCTGCCCGTCGACTCGCAGCTTTGAATGATCGATATTTCGACCTTTTGAACGTGCAGGCAAGCCGGACTCAGATTGCGATTGCGCGGTCCATAGCAAACCCCGATTCAACCCTGAAACTGAAGCAAGCCGAAGGAGCATGAAGCCATGACGGACGACGTAAGACTCGAGAAGGACACTTTCGGCGAAATCGCCGTGCCGAACGCAAAACTCTGGGGTGCGCAGACGCAGCGTTCCTTGCAGAACTTCAAGATTTCGAGCGAGAAACAATCGCCGGAACTGATCGATGCGCTCGCGATCGTGAAGCGGGCATCGGCGGAAGTGAATGCTGAACTGAAGGTGCTCGCCGCCGATAAAGCGCAGGCGATCATCGCTGCCGCCGACGAGATCCTAGCGGGCAAACATCCTGATGAATTTCCGCTCGCCGTATGGCAAACGGGTTCCGGCACGCAGACCAACATGAACCTCAACGAGGTGATTGCGAACCGGGCAAGCGAGTTGATGGGCGGCGTGCGCGGGGAAGAGCGCAAGGTGCATCCGAACGACGACGTGAATCGCGGGCAATCGTCGAACGACGTGTTTCCGACCGCGATGCACATTGCCGCAGCAGTCGCGATCACAAAACATCTCGTGCCGTCGCTCAAGACCTTGCGCGATACGCTGGATAAAAAATCGAAGGCGTTCGATTCCATCGTGAAAATCGGCCGCACGCATTTGCAGGACGCAACGCCGCTTACACTCGGACAAGAGTTTTCGGGTTATGTCGCGCAACTGGACCAGGGCATCCGGCACGTTGAATCGACCTTGCCGCATCTCTATCAGCTGGCGTTGGGGGGCACGGCGGTTGGCACGGGGTTGAACGCGCATCCCGAGTTCGCGGTGAAGGTCGCGGGCGTGATCGGCAAGCTCACCGGCTTGCCGTTCGAAACCGCGCCGAACAAATTCGAAGTCATGGCCGCCGCCGACGCGCTCGTGTTCGCGCATGGCGCGCTGAAGACCATCGCGGCGAGCTTGATGAAGATCGCCAACGACATCCGCTGGCTCTCGAGCGGACCGCGTTGCGGGCTGGGAGAGTTGTCGATCCCCGAGAACGAACCGGGCAGCTCGATCATGCCGGGCAAGGTCAACCCGACTCAGTCCGAAGCCGTCACCATGCTCTGCTGCCAGGTCTTCGGCAATGACGTGGCCGTGAATATTGGTGGGGCGAGCGGCAATTTCGAGCTCAATGTGTTCCGCCCGATGATCGCGCACAACGTGCTGCAATCGGTTCGTCTGCTGGCCGACGGCGCGCAGAGTTTCAACGATAACTGCGCGGTCGGGATCGAGGCGAACGAGTCACGTATCGACAGTTTGCTGAATGAGTCGCTGATGCTCGTGACGGCGCTCAATCCGCATATCGGCTACGACAAGGCCGCGAAGATCGCGAAGAAAGCCCACAAGGAAGGCACGACGCTGAAGGCGTCCGCGCTGGCGCTTGGGTTTGTGACCGAAGCCGAATTCGACGAGTGGGTGAAGCCCGAGGACATGGTCGGGAAGAAGTAAGCCCGGTTGTGTGAGCGCAGCGGTTGATGAGGCGAAAAAACCGTCAACCGCTGCAACCGTTTATTGCGAGGCCGTTTTCTGCGGGGTCCAGAAACCGAGTTCGATGGAATGCGCAATGAGCTTTTTGCCCGAGTCCTCAAACAGATGACCCACGCGCTTTGCCATGTCGCCCGGCGCCACTTCGACTCCGCCCACCCGCAGTTGCAGACCCGTTGCAGCGAGCGAGCGCGTGACGCGCGCTGTCAGCTCATCCATGTTCTTGCTCAGCGCCTTCGTCCGGTCCGTCTTCTCTTGCAGGGCCGCCATCATCAATAGATCAAGCGTAGCCACGCCTGCTCCGCCGCAGCGGCAGCACCTGCGCGAGACCGGGCATGGCGTTGTAGCTCACCTGGACCACGCCGCCCGGCTTCAGGTAACGTTTGAGGAACTGCACGATCTGCGCTCGAGTTTCATCCGATATCCACGAGATGATGCCGTGCATCGTGATGTAGTCGAACATGGGCAGCTCGACCTTGCCTTGCGCCAACTCGCCGAAGCTGTTTTCCGGCAAGGTGAGGTTTGACAGCTTCGCTTCGTCGCGTATGGACGCCGCAGCCAGCACGTGCACCGGATTGAAATCGCAGGCGTAGAAATCGCCTTGAGGATGCGTTGCGGCAAGAATCAGCGAGGTCAGGCCCTGGCCGAAACCCAGCTCGCAGTAAGTGAATTTTTCAATCGATGGCGGCGCTACCCGTTGCATGACGAGGCAGGCGTTCAGGTAGGTCGGACTCTGTTCCTGATAAAAGCCCGTTGTGTAGGCGACCGAATTGTTATAACCAGCGGTCCAACTCATGTTGTTTCCCCAATTCATGTTTGTGCGTTCTGGTTCGGTCAACCGGACGGCCTCTGTGCGACGCGCGCACTATGCCAACAACGCACTTATTCACGAATGAGAAACATCTGATTTGTTTGTTTTGTTTTTTAAACGAACTGCGCGTACGGCAGAAACAACATCGGCAGGTCTCTGGGCGTGCGGCTAAATCGTTCTAACTTTGCCACTCACCGGTGCAAGAGACTCATTCGGCCCCCATTGCACCGGTTGTCTTGCTTAAACCTTTCCTGCCGCCACTTCTTCCGGCTTCAATTCGACAATAGCGTCAAGCGCGTCCTTTACATCGATCGCGTATTTCGCGAGCCGCTTCTGCTCATCCGTCACGGGCTCGAACGACGGCACCGGCACCGGTTTCCCCTGTTCATCGACGGCGACAAACACCATCAGGCAATCCGTCGTCTGCTGCAACTCTCCGCTTTTCGGATCGCCCGCATGCACCGATATATGCAAGTGCATACTCGTGCGCCCTGTCGCCACCACGCGCGCGCGTAATTCCACCAGATAACCCACCATGATCGGCCGCCGAAAGCGGATGTTGCCGACGCTCACGGTCACGCAATACCGGCCGGACCACACGGCCGCGCACGCATACGCGGTTTCGTCGATCCACTTCATCAATGCCCCGCCATGGACCTTGCCACCGAAATTGACGGAAGTCGGCTCGGCGAGAAAACGGAAGGTGGTTTCGGAGCGCTCCGGCTTGACGGCGCCAGCGGTATTGAGGGATTGGGGAGCCGGTGCGGCGCTCGGTGCGGCTGAAGTTGTCATGACGAAGTGGGGCGAACCCCGCGATTAGAGTTGCCGAATTATACGAGCACAAAAAGGCACAAAAGCCGCCCGCAGGCCTACTTGCGCACGGACACGCCTTCATCGATCACGCCGTACATCGTGATGCCGCTCGACCCGGCAGACGACGATGGCCCCGACGCTCCCGCGCAACCCGCACACACCGCCACAAGCAGGGTCAACACCATGAGTTTCAACATGAGAATCCTTGATACGACTATCTTTTTACGCGAATCACCATTCTAGCGCGCGGCTTCCCGCACTCGCATTACGCAGGTCCGCGCTGCGCAGATACTTCACGTTTCAATGAAACATCGCGTGCACCAACCGGCTAAAGTAGAGTCAACCAGGAAGAGTCGACCAAGGAGGCATGCATGACGCTCAACCACGACGACGCCCGCCCGTTTCCCGGCCTGTCGCGCATCGGCGCGCTGCTCGCCGACCCCGGCCGCGCCGCCATGCTGTGGTCCCTGATGGACGGCACCGCCCGGCCCGCCGGCGAACTCACCATGATCGCGGGTATCTCGCCGTCGGCGGCGAGCGGGCATTTCGCCCGGCTTGTAGAAAGCGGGTTGCTCAAGCTCGAGGTCAGCGGACGGCATCGGTATTACCGCATCGCAACAGCCGATATCGCGATGGCGATCGAAGCGCTCGCAAATCTCGCACAAGCCAGCGCTCCGCTGAGGGAGCAGGCCGAGGCACACCAGGAAGCGCCTCGGCGCGCTTCTGCCGTACCGCTCGAGATGCGTTACGCCCGGACCTGCTACGACCATCTGGCGGGAGAACTTGCGGTACGGCTGTTCGATCGCATGTTGACATCGAAGTGGCTGGAAGTCATACCGGGTGCACCGTCGCAAACACAACGGCCCGGTCCTGCCACGCTGGACGCAACATCAAGAGGACTCGATGAATTCGCGCGCCTCGGCATCGATCTTAAGGCGCAGAAAGCGCGGCGCCGGCGCTTTGCATGTACGTGCATCGACTGGAGCGAACGTCGGCCACATCTTGGGGGCGCGCTGGGCGCGGCATTTCTTGATGCCTGCACGGAGCACGGATGGATAGAGACCACGTCCAAACGCCGGATCCTGCGCGTGACCCCGTCCGGGCAGCGTCACTTTGAAACCGTTCTCGCCAGCGAGTGACCTCGCGGCTTGCAAAGGCCACGAGATTAAATGATCGGCACTCCGATACAAGCCCCGATCCAATAAACGGAAGTCAACGCGCCTATACCGCGATCGGCGCCTTGATGCCCGGATGGTATTGATACCCTTCGATCACGAAATCATCGTATTGGTAATCAAAGATGGACTCGGGTTTTCTCGCCAACTTAAGCTTAGGCAAGGGGTGGGGCTCACGGCTCAATTGCAGGTCCACTTGCTCAAGATGGTTCAGGTAAATATGGCAATCTCCGCCGGTCCAGACTAACTCCCCCACCTCCAGATCGCATTGCTGAGCGAGCATGTGCGTGAACAACGCGTAACTCGCAATATTGAACGGTGTGCCCAGGAACACATCCTGACTGCGGCAATACAGCAGGCAGCTCAGTTTGCCTTCGTTCACATAGAACTGCGCGAGGCAATGGCACGGCGCAAGCGCCATCTTGCCGGCACGCGCATTGTCGGCCGGCGACATGGACTCGTCCGGGAAATCGGCAACGTTCAAGGCAGTCAGCATCAACCGCCGTGAGTTAGGCCGCGTCTTGATCTGATGCACGAGCGCGCTCACCTGATCGACCGTCGTGCCGTCGTTCTTTGGCCAGAAGCGCCATTGATGTCCGTACACCGGGCCAAGGTTGCCGTTTTCATCGGCCCATTCGTCCCAGATGGTCACGCCGTTGTCGTTCAGGTACTTGATGTTTGTATCGCCGTTCAGGAACCACAGCAGCTCATACACCACACTCTTCATGTGGATGCGCTTGGTCGTCACGATCGGAAAACCCTCTGTCAGATCGAAACGCAATTGACGGCCAAACGTGCTGATGGTCCCCGTGCCAGTCCGGTCCATCTTGCGGGCGCCGCGTTCGAGAATGTCTTTGAGCAGTTCTTGGTACTGGATCATGGGAAGGGTCGTTCGTAAGGAGGTGGCGTATCGCTATTTTGGCAGAAGATTCACCGGCGCTCGGGCCAGTCATTTCCTGCGCCCGCAGCGGCCGGTGCTGTTGCCGTGTAGACCGCGCTGACCAAGCGAAACCCGCCGTCGCCGATAAAAACCAAACCCGGATTTTACCAAGCGCAGGCGGGCGAGTGTCGGGAGGCAGTTTTAAGCAGAATACGTGCGTACGATCCGCGGCCGTTCTGACGAACGCCGGGCACGGAGAATCAGGCGCGCGGCAACCTCCGCTCTCCGGAGGATGCACGCTCGAGCACGACAACACGGCGCACGGCTGGTTTAGCCGCGCGTCACGTGCTCCGTCGGTGCATCGACCTCAATGTGGCGCATGCCGTGCGCGCTCAGCAGGCGGTACAGCGTGACCCGCGAAATGCCGAGTTCCTGCGCGGCGTCGCCCAGCCGTCCGCGATGGCGCAGCAAAGCGAGTTCGATAGCCTGCCGTTCAGCAGCCTCCCGCGCCTGCGCGAGCGACACAGGAGCAACCTCGACATACTCGCCGAGTTCCAGGTCACGCGCACTGATCTGCCGCCCTTCCGACATCACGATAGCGCGGCGCACCCGATTGATCAGCTCGCGCACATTGCCCGGCCAGCCATAGTTGTGGATAGCGGCAATCGCATCGGGCGCGAAACCGCGCAGACGCCGGCTAGCGTCTTTCTTGAAGCGGTCGAGCATGTGCTTGGCGAGCAATTCGATGTCTTTGCCACGTGCCCGCAGCGGCGGTTCATCGATTTGCAGCACGCACAGACGGTGATACAGGTCGGCACGGAACCGCCCTTCGATCATGGCCGTCTGCATATCCACGTGGGTGGCCGAAATGATGCGCACGTCCACCGGCGTTGACCCGTGTCCGCCAAGCCTCTCAACCTTGCGTTCCTGCAGGAAACGCAGCAGGCTTGCCTGGCTTTCGAGCGGCAGGTCGCCGATTTCATCGAGGAACAGGGTGCCGCCGTTAGCTGCCTCCACCCGGCCGATCTTGCGTTGATTCGCGCCGGTAAACGCACCGCGCTCATAACCGAACAGTTCCGATTGCAACAGGTGCGCGGGAATCGCACCGCAATTGATAGCGACGAACGGCTGGTCACGCCGCGCCGAACGCTCGTGAATGGCGACCGCGGTGAGTTCTTTACCCGTGCCCGATTCACCCGAGATAAACACAGGTGCGTCGGTCATGGCGACCTTGCGGATGGAGCGGAACAACGCGAGCATGGCGTCGCACGAACCGACCATCTCGCCTTCGGCGCGGCCATCGCGCGCATCGTTCGATGCGTTCTCGTGCAGCGCCACCATTCCATACGCATGGCCGACTGCATCTACAACACGATCATTCGATGTGGGTAAGGTGACGTAGTCGAAACAGTAGTCGCGAATCAGCCGGCGCACGGCTGCGTCTTCGAGCTGGCCCGTGACGGTTGCAGCGACCCAGCCAACATTGGTCAGCGTAAGCGACGCTTCGAGCGCCGCGAGTTCGTGTGCTTCAAAGCTGCTCGACAGATCCAGCAAGCCACCCGTTGCCAGATCATTGCGAAGCCACCGACGGGCGTCCTTCGCGTTCGATACCACCTCTATGTGCCAGCCCCTCTCCTCGAACCGAGCGCACAAAGGGGCGCTCGGGTCACGAGTCACGTAGATTAGTTGCCGCCGAGCGACTTCCATTGTTCTGATCCTTTCGTCAACGGTCGTTGAAAAGGTCGCGCCGGTTATTGCCCTCAACCACGCTGCAGACGTCGAAGACTCGCGTGCCCCAAGCGAACGGTCATTCGGGAAACTGCAAACGGTGAAACCCCGGAAGCGACGAGTACTGTCGCGCGGTTCTATGCGAACCTGTTTTGTTTCAGATGCTGTTTTTGAGAGACTACTATAAAGCGAATACTTCGAAAACAAATATCCGCAACAATGTCCTCGAACCCCTCCTGAAGCATGGCCACTGTGCGTTTCAACAACGAAGCCGCGTTTTAATAAGCAGTTTGCAAATAGTTTAAATAAGACAATAACATTTACGCAATTTCTGATAAAAATGGCCGTTAACCGCCTATCGTTTCAGCAATGAAACAATTTTTTCTTCTTTCTGATTCAGTTTTTCAGTTAGCTTGCCGCGCGCCCAATAGCAGCAACGCAATGCGTGCCATGGCATATGTTTCGCTAAATGACAAACAATCAGGGAGACCGCCATGGAAAGTACCGGCCGTGTCGTGATTCGGGAAAATACTGCAGCAAGCATTAAGGTTGCTGTCATTAGTGCCGCGTGGTTTGTACTGGGCAGCTCAGCCGCCAACGTTTGCGCACAAAATAGCGCAAACGAAGACCGGCTGATCCAGCCCACGTCCCGGCCCGTAGTGTCCGGATATGAAACATTTGCTACCCGGACAAATCCGCCAGCCATTTTCAGGGAAAGAAATATTGGCAGCTCCGACGCTGGCGAAGCGGCACCGAACGGGAGCATTATTGTTGATCCTGTAATGGAGCGAGGATCACCGGCATCGATTCAACCCATTGCCTCGGCGCCGCTTGCAGTCCAGGGCGGCGCTTCGGTCGAAAAAGTGACGGCGACGAGGGAAACCTCGCCCCTCCCCACGCACGCGGCCAGTGTCACACTTTGGGATGAGATCGCGCCGCCGGTGCCGGCGCCCGTCCCCGCCGATAGCGCCACGCGCTCCTCACCGGGCGACGTTGCGAGCACGGGCACGCAGCGGGCGCAGTAACAGGAACAGGAACAGGAGATTTGCAAGTTATTGCAAAAGAGGTCGTCTTGAGAACGATCGCAAGATACTCGATGCAGCTACGCAACAACCGAAATAACAGGATTTGAACGACACGCCGGACAGTAGGACACTGACCGTATTGCTCAGCGAGTATCGAGACCGCGTCACTACGCGGCACGCGAGCATGCCGCGCAATCACGCGAGGAACGCGTCTACGGGTTTTACGCAGCGTCCCGCTCGACGGCCGTATAGGATCGACAGCGCATCGCACCCGCGTGCCCGCGAGGACACCGTTTGCGCACGTTGCAAAAGGAGGTCGCTCGTGCTCGAATCCGCCCCCGTCTCCGCGCCTGTATCGGGTCAAAACACGCTGGCCTCAATGGCGCCCATGGGGATCTTGCCCACGGGTGTCTCCATCGCGCCGGTTCTCCCGAGTCCTCCAATTATCCCGACGCCCCCTGCGGTGCCTGCTGTGCGTAATCTGCTCTACCTCACCCAGGCGCCGAACGAGACCCTGGTCTCATATTTGAAGAGCGCCGGCTGGAAGGTATCGGCGGGTACGCTCGCCACCCAGGCCAGCGTGCTGAAAACCGATACACCGCTCGCCGGTATTGTTGACATGGCCAGCTTTTCTGCGCGCGAACTGGCCGCGCTCGAGCCCGCGCTGCGTCATCAGCGCGCCGGCTGGATCGCCCTCACCGACGACAACCACCTCGCGGACCCGGTCGTCTGCCACTTGATCCGACACTTCTGCTTCGACTTCGTGAAGGGCTCATTCGCGAACGCGACCATCGCTTACCTTGTCGATCACGCTTACGGCATGGTGAGCCTCGGCGACATCGACCTGGCCGATACCCCGACCGTATTCGGTGACGAGCAGATGGTCGGCACCTGCGAGGCCATGCAGCAGCTCTTTCGCACCATCCGCAAGGTCGCGAACACCGACGCCAACGTGTTCATCACCGGCGAATCCGGGACCGGCAAGGAATTGACGGCCGTGGCTATCCACGAGCGCTCGCCGCGCCGCAAAGGCCCGTTCGTTGCGATCAATTGCGGCGCGATCGGCAATCACCTGATTCAGTCGGAGCTGTTCGGCTATGAGCGCGGCGCGTTCACGGGCGCGAACCAGCGCAAGATCGGCCGGGTGGAGGAAGCCGATGGCGGCACCCTGTTCCTCGATGAAATCGGCGACCTGCCGCTCGACAGCCAGGTGCATTTGCTGCGTTTCCTGCAGGAACGCAAGATCGACCGGCTGGGCGGCCACGACCCCGTTGCCGTCGATGTGCGCATCATTTCCGCGACCCACATCGATCTGGAAGCCGCCATGGCCGATGGCCGGTTTCGTACCGATCTGTTTCATCGGCTGTGCGTGCTGCGTGTGGACGAACCGCCGCTGCGGGCGCGCGGCAAGGACATCGAAATTCTCGCGCTGCACGTGCTGCACAAGTTCAGGAGCGACGGCAGGCGCAAGATCATCGGCTTTGCACCGTCGGCGATAGAAGCCATGTACAGCTACGCCTGGACCGGCAACGTGCGCGAGATGATCAACCGTGTGCGGCGCGCGATCGTGATGGCGGAGAACAAGCTGATCACCGCGGACGACCTCGGGCTCGGCCACTGCACCGGCATCGAGTCGACCACGCTGGCGGCTGCCCGCGACGCCGCCGAGAAGCGCGCGATCGAACTGTCGTTGCTGCGGCACCGGCACAAGCTCAGCGAGGCGGCGGCGGAATTGGGGATTTCGCGGGTGACGCTGTACAGGCTGATGGTCGCGCATGGGTTGCGCGGCGCGGCGATGGTAAGCGGCGCGGACGCGGGATGAGAAAGCGCGGGCACGTACGCGGCGAGGGTCGGGCAGCGGGCGTCGGGTAGAATCGGCGGCTTGATTTATCTCGAAGCCGGACACGGACATCCACACCATGACGACGCTGACCCTGATCGTCGCCCGCGCGCGTAACGGCGTGATCGGGCGCAACAACGAATTACCCTGGCGCTTGCCTGAAGACCTCGCGTTCTTCAAACGCACGACAATGGGCGCGCCTATCGTGATGGGTCGCAAGACGCACGAGTCCATCGGACGGGTGTTGCCGGGACGGCGCAATATAGTGGTCTCGCGCGACGCCGGGCGACGCTTCGACGGTTGCGATACGGTGACGCGGCTTGCCGATGCGCTGGAACTTGCCGCGCGCGACAACGCCGGCGAAGTATTCCTGATCGGTGGCGCGCAGTTGTTTCGCGAAGGATGGCCGCTGGCGCACAAGCTGATCCTGACCGAGATCGACGCCGATTTTCCCGGCGATATCTCCATTGATGCACCCGATACAGCCGTCTGGAAGGAGGTCTCACGGGAGACGCATCACGCGGCGGCGCCAAACGATTTCGACTATTCGTTTGTGGTGTATGAGCGGCGCACGGCTTAGCTTCGGATTCCGTGCGCTCGATGGGCTGTCAGCTTAGTCGATCGCTCATCGCGGTTTTCCATTGAAAAAGCCCGGAACGGTCAACACCGTTCCGGGCTTTTCTCTTGCGCAAACTCGCTTACTGCCCCGCGATCGTCATTTTCTCGATCAGCACAGAGCCAATTTCCTTGTTGCCGCGCACGACCGTATCCGCGCCGATGGCCTCGATGTGCCGGAACATCTCCTGCAGCGTGCTGGCAACCGTGATCTCTTCAACCGGATACTGAATCTTGCCGTTCTCCACCCAGAAACCGGATGCGCCACGCGAATAGTCGCCCGTCACGTAGTTCACGCCCTGCCCCATCAATTCCGTCAGCAGCAGGCCCGTGCCCAGCTTCCTGAGCATTTCCTCGAAGTCGTCGCCCGGTTTTGTTAGCGAGCTGCGCAGCGACAGGTTATGCGAACCGCCGGCATTGCCCGTCGTCTTCATGCCGAGCTTGCGAGCCGAATACGTCGACAGGAAATAGCCCTGCACCACGCCGTCTTCCACAACGTTGCGGCGTTGCGTGCGCACCCCCTCTTCGTCGAAAGGCGCGCTGCCCATGCCGCCCTTCACGTGGGGGTCCTCCAGCACCTGGATGTGCGGTGCGAACACCGGTTTGCCGAGGCTGTCGACGAGGAACGTGGTCTTTCTATACAGCGCACCGCCGCTGACCGCCTGCACGAATGCGCCCAGGATGCCGGCTGCCAGCGGCGCTTCAAACATCACGCGGCATTTGCGTGTGTCCAGCCCGCGTGCGCCCATGCGCGCGAGCGCGCGATGCGCCGCGTACCGGCCGATTGCTTCCGGCTCGGCGAGATCGGCGGCGTTGCGCTTCGATGTGTACCAGTCGTCGCGCTGCATGTCGCGGCCGGAACCCGCGATAGGCGCACACGCCACGTAATGGCGCGAGAACGGATAACCGCCCATGAACCCGCGCGACGTGGCCAGCACGAACTGCGAGTGCTGCGCCGAGACGCTCGCGCCTTCGGAGTTCTGGACGCGTTTATCGACGGCGAAGGCCGCGTCTTCCGCACGGCGGGCGAGATCGGCGGCTTCTTCAGCGTCGATATCCCATGGGTGATAGAGATCGAGATCTTGCGGCGCTTTTTCCAGCAGTTCTTCCTCGGCAAGGCCTGCGGCGCTGTCTTCGGCCGTGAAACGCGCGATGTTGTACGCTGCGGCGACCGTGTCTTTCAGCGCTGCGCGCGTGAAGTCCGAGGTGCTGGCATTACCGCGCTTCTTGCCGATAAACACCGTCACGCCGACCATCTTGTCGCGATTGTGCTCGATGGTTTCGACTTCGCCGCGCCGCACGCTGACCGAGAGGCCATCGCCTTCGGAGATCTCGGTGGCGGAGTCCGTCGCGCCGAGTTCCTTTGCGTGCCGCAGGATGTCGGACGCGATTTCCTTCAGCTCGTCCTGGGTGTGCGGGAAAAAGCGTTGCCTGACGTCCATGTCTGCTGCCATTTTATGTCTGCCTGTGGGTGCTCGATGTGTCGAGCGTGTTCACGTTTCCGGTCGTGCTGACGGGGCGGGTTCGCCGTCCGCTGTGCGCTTGAGTGCGGCTGTGTGACCGATTTCCGACCATCGCACGATCATAGCAAGTCCAGCGGGGGTTTGGTTTCGATGGGGATGTTCCGCGCATCGCTGCATGCCGGCCACTCATGCTGAAACCGCCGCTGAAACTGCCACCCGCTGCCAAGTTACAATACCGGGATGAACCGTAAAACCCGCACGCAACCGATAAACCCGGCCGAAGCCTCCGAACAGGACGGCAGCGAGCACGGCTACGACCGCCCCAGCAAATCCCAGCTCAAGCGAGACATGCTCGCGCTGCAAGTACTGGGCGTCACGCTGATCGAACTGCCAAAAGACGCGCTCAAGCGCATGCCCATGCCGGAAAAGCTCGACGACGCCGTCCGCGACGCCCGCCGCATTACCGACCACGAAGGCAAACGCCGGCAACTGCAGTATGTCGGGCGTGTCATGCGCTCGCTGACCGACGAGGAAACGGCGGCGCTGCGTACCGCGCTGGATACGTATCGCGGCGTGAACCGGGCGGAAACGGCCAAGCTGCACTGGATCGAACGCACCCGCGAAAAGCTCCTCGCCGACGACGCCGCCCTCACCGAGTTCATCCGCCAGCATCCGGGTGTCGACCCGCAGGAAGGCCGCACGCTGATCCGCAACGCCCGCAAGGAGCGCGAACAGGCCAAACCGCCGCGCTATTTCCGCGAGCTGTTCCAATGGATCAAGACCGCGGCGGGCGTGGAAGACGAGGAAGGCGAGAGTCTGGACGAAGCCGAAGAAGACGGTGTCGAATTCCCGGAACGAGACGACGACGATGGCTACAAACCGTAATCATCCCGACGAATTGGTGATCGGCCTGGTGTCGATCAGCGACCGGGCTTCGCAGGGCGTGTACGAGGACAAGGGCATTCCGTCGCTGCAGGAGTGGCTCAGCGGCGCGCTGACTTCGCCCTGGCGCGCGGAAACCCGGCTGATCCAGGACGACGCGGCAACCATCTCGGCCACGCTGATCGAACTCGTGGATGAAACCGGCTGCGACCTGATCCTGACCACAGGCGGCACGGGTCCATCGCGCCGCGACGTGACCCCCGAAGCCACGCTCGCCATCGCCACGAAGCCCATGCCCGGTTTCGGTGAACAGATGCGCCAGATCAGCCTGAATTTCGTGCCAACAGCCATTTTGTCGCGGCAGGTGGCTGTGATTCGGGAGACGCCGGATCACGCGGCGCTGATCGTGAATTTACCCGGACAGCCGAAATCGATCCGCGAAACGCTGGAAGGACTACGCGACGCGGACGGCAAATCCCGCGTGCCGGGCATTTTTGCCGCGGTGCCTTATTGCATTGACCTGATCGGCGGTCCGTACATCGAAACGCGGTCCGAGGTGGTAGCCGCGTTCAGGCCGAAAAACGCGATCCGGCCGCCAAAACCCTGACCGGCTACGCGCTTAAACCGACTTGGCCGGGGTGTCCGGCGCCGCATTACCCGCTGCCGGCGGGATCAGGAAATGCTCGCGGTAGTACTTGAGTTCGTCGATGGATTCGTGGATATCGGCGAGCGCCGTGTGCATCGCGCGCTTCTGAAAACCCTTGTAGATGGCCGGCTGCCAGCGACGGCACAATTCCTTGAGCGTGCTGACGTCGAGGTTGCGATAGTGGAAAAACGTTTCCAGTTCGGGCATCCACCGGGCCATGAAACGCCGGTCCTGACAGATGGAATTGCCGCACATGGGCGACTTGCCTGGCGGAACATACTGGCCCAGGAATTCGCGGATTTGCCGCGTGGCTTCCGCCTCATCCACCGTCGACGCCCGCACGCGCTCTGTCAGTCCCGAGCGTCCGTGTGTGTTGCGGTTCCACTCATCCATCTTGCCCAGCGCCGTTTCGTCCTGGTGAATCGCCAGAACCGGCCCTTCCACCAGTTTGTCGAGCGTCGAATTCGTCACCACCACCGCAATTTCGATAATGCGGTCGGTATCGGGTTCGAGACCCGTCATCTCCATGTCGAGCCACACGAGGTTCATGTCGCTGCGCACGAGGTCGGTGGAGCTTGGGGAAGGAGCGGAATCGAGCACGGGATCGGCCATATGAGGGCAACCTGAGAGGGGTTTGACGCCTTGCCAGGCGCGGTTTTGGATAACCAACACAGACCGCGCGCAGCGACGGCCAAGAACCTATAATTCTCGCATAATTCAATCGGATTCCCGCTGATGTCCAATTTCAATCTCGCCTTCTCGGTCGTGTTCGTCGTAGCGCTGATCGGCATGGTCGGCACCAAGCTGTGGCTGGCGTCGCGCCAGATCCGGCACGTCGCCGCGCATCGCAAGGATGTGCCGGTGCAGTTCCTGCAGACCATTCCGCTAGCCGCTCACCAGCGCGCCGCCGATTACACGGTCGAGCGCACCCGCCTGACCATGGTCGAGGTCGTGATCAGCGCAGCGCTGCTGGTCGCGCTGACGCTGCTTGGCGGCATCCAGCAGATCGAGCTCGCCGTCTCCGGCTGGCTCGGCCGCGGTTATGTGGGGCAAATGGCCTTGGTTGCCATCGTGGTGACGATCACCGGCGTGGTGGACCTGCCGTTCGACTACATCCGGCACTTTGTGATCGAAGAGAAATTCGGCTTCAACCGGATGACGAAAAAACTCTTTTTCCTCGATCTGGTGAAAGGCATCGTGCTGGGCGCGGCAATCGGCTTGCCGGTTCTGTTCGTAACCCTGTGGCTGATGAACCAGGCCGGCGCGTTGTGGTGGCTGTGGGCGTGGGTGCTGCTGGTCGCCTTCCAGATGCTCGTGCTGATCCTGTACCCCACGTTTATCGCGCCGCTGTTCAACAAGTTCGAGCCGCTGAAAGATGAAGCATTGCGGGCGCGTATCGAGAACCTGATGTCGCGTACAGGGTTCGCCGCGAAGGGTTTGTTCGTCATGGACGGCAGCCGCCGTTCAGCGCACGGCAACGCGTATTTCACGGGTTTCGGCGCAGCAAAGCGAATCGTTTTCTTCGATACCCTGCTCGCCCGGCTTTCCGGCAATGAGATTGAAGCGGTGCTCGCACACGAGCTCGGCCACTTCAAGCGGCGCCACGTGATCAAGCGCCTGATCGTCACGTTCGTGCTCAGCCTCGTGATGCTGGCGCTGCTCGGCTGGCTGACGCAATGCGTATGGTTCTACGAAGGGCTGGGCGTGCGGCCTTCGCTGCTGGGCAACAACAACGGCCTGGCGCTCGTGCTGTTCATGCTGGCATTGCCGGTCTTCATGTTCTTCGTGACGCCGCTGGGCAGCCTGAGTTCGCGCAAGCATGAATTCGAAGCCGATGCGTTCGCCGCAAGCCAGACCGATCCGCGCGACCTCGTCAACGCGCTCGTGAAGCTCTACGAGGACAATGCGTCCACCCTCACGCCCGATCCGCTCTACTCCGCGTTTTATGCATCGCATCCGCCTGCATCGCAGCGCATCGAGCGCTTGATGCAGTACGCCGCATGAGGCCGCGCGACGCGAAGAAAGCGACGAACGCGCGCATCGAAGGAAAGGTCATTGCCGCACACGGGCGGCATTATCTGGTCGCTCCCGCCGACGGCAGTGCGATGCTCCAATGCTTCCCGCGTGGAAAACGCAGCGAGATAGCGGTCGGCGACCGGGTGAGCTACGAGCAGTCATCGGCGGATCAAGGGGTGATCGTCGAGATTGGCGAGCGGCGCAACCTGCTTTATCGGTCGGACCAGTTCAAGTCGAAACTCTTCGCCGCCAATCTCGACCAGTTGATGATCGTGCTCGGCACGGAGCCGCATTTCAGCGAGGACTTGCTCGGACGCGCGCTGATTGCCGCCGAGGCACATGGTCTCGAGCCATTGATCGTGCTCAACAAGATCGATATGGAAGGGCCGCTCGCGGTCGCCCGCAAGCGGCTGGCGCTGTATCGGGAGCTTGGGTACACCGTGGTGGAGTTATCGGCGAAGGCGGCACCCGAACGCGTGCATGAAGAACTCGATGCGCGATTGGCCGACCGCGCCACCTTGTTGCTTGGGCAATCGGGCATGGGTAAATCGACGCTGGTGAACATCCTCGTGCCGAACGCCGAAGTCGCGACGCGGGAGATATCCAAGGCATTGAACAGTGGCCGGCACACGACCACGTTCACGCGGCTCTATCCGCTGCCCGGAGGAGGATCACTGATCGATTCACCGGGGTTCCAGGAGTTTGGGTTGCATCACTTATCCGAGGGACAACTGGAGCGTTCGTTCGCGGACTTCCGGCCATTCCTCGGCAAGTGCCGCTTCTACAACTGCCGGCATCTGCATGAACCGGGCTGCGCGATCCTCGAAGCCATGGCCGAAGGCAAGATCAGGCCGGCGCGCCACCAGTTGTATGCGCAACTGGTACATGAAGCCAGCCAGATTGTTCGATGATCTCCATGACTCGCTAAGCACGGGCAGCAGCATCTACAACAGATTGCGACGGAATGAAGAAACTGACGCGGGCTCCGAATCTGATTACGGCGCATCACTGGGTGAATGTGCTGGTGACGGCGGGGATCGCGTGCGAGCTGCACAACCGCTATTTGAGCGGCGCGATGGGAGAGATTCCGGCGGAACAATGCGCACCCGAGATATGGATCCTGGATGACCGCGACGAAGCCTTGGCGGCAGGGATCCTGGACCGCGCAAGAAACGGCCCGACCACCAATGCACGGGGATGGCGCTGCCAGCAATGCGGTGAAGCGCTGGAAGCGCAGTTCACCGTGTGCTGGCAATGTGGAACCGAGAGAGATCCGTTGAACGACGAGTAGGACTGCAGGATTCGTTTGAGACCCGACAGCAATGCGTTCAGGCCAGCCACACCGCAATGCTCAGCATGAGCAACAACAGCATCCAGAGAATCACGGCACGCCAGACGAGGCCCACGGCGGACTGAAGCGTCCTGGGCGTGCAGTCATCGCCAACGGGCAGCGGACTGGCATCGCCAACCGCCAAAGCCTCGACGCTCAGCGGCTCCGCTAACGGTCCCGCCAACCGAGCCCCCAGCGCCCCGCTCCCGGCCGCGAGCAAGACCCCTTCGTTGGCATCGGGCCATTGCCGGGCGTGATTACGCCACGCATAAATAGCGTCCTCGAAATTCCCGACAATGGCGAAGCCCAGCGAAGTCAGCCGCGCCGGCACCCAGTCGATGAAAAAGAACGCCCGCTGCGCGAAGGTGGAAAACGCCGGTGTGCGTTCATCGGTGGGCTGGACCCACGACCTCGCCAGATACTCGGCAATGCGATAAAACACCGCGCCGGCCGGTCCGATCGGTATCAAGAACCAGAAGAACACGCCGAACACGTGCCGATGCGAGGCCACGACCGCATGAACCAAGGTGTGCCGGACAATCTCGCTGACAGGCATGTCCAGCGTATCAATGCCGGTCCACTCGTTGAGGATCTCGCGAGCCCGCGGCACGTCATCGTTGTTCAGCGCGAGATGGATATCGGTGAAATAGTGGCTGAACTGCCGGAAGCCCAACGTGAAATACACGATCACGACGTTCCACAGGAACGCCAGCGCGAAGTTGATCCGATACAGCACGTAATAGATGAGCCCGACGGCTAACGTCCATGGCACTACGACCACTAGCCAGGCGAGCACGCCGTGCCGCTGCTTGCCGGCATCGAAGCCATGAGCCGCGGATTCCGCATGGTACTGAAGCAACGCCGAAATGGGATTCTGCGGCGAGAGCGCGCGCAACTGCTCAATGATGAGAGCCAGCAATACGGAGAAAAAAGTCATGCGATGCGCCGAGACATTCGAGTTTTACGAATTTCTTGTAAAGATAGCACAGCGCCGTCCGCACCAGAGGGACACATCGGCTGCACGACTAGCCGGGTCCTGGCACATTAGGCGTCAAGCCGCGAGGAAACGATAGAAATTGCGTAACATACCCGCCGTTGCGCCCCAGATGAAATAGGGAGCCACATTCTCGGCAGGTGAAAAAGGCATCGCAAAAAAACGACGCTCGCCTCCTTCCCAACGAAACACGCGGACCTGGTGATTGGCCGGGTTCATGAGAAACGCGAGCGGGACTTCGAAGATATCGGCAACTTCGAGGGTATCGGCATGGAGTTCGAACGGGGGGTGTACCAGCGCCACGACCGGCGTCACACGGAAACCCGTGCCCGTCAGATAGTCAGGCAGCTCACCCAGTACTTCCACATGCTTCGCCTCCAAGGCGACTTCCTCTTGCGCTTCACGAAGCGCAGTTGCGGTAGCGTCCTGGTCTTCCGGCTCGCGGCGTCCGCCCGGAAAGCTGATCTGCCCCGCATGATTCGAAAGATGATCCGCGCGCTGCGTGAGCAACACGGTCAGGCCCGTCTCCCGCAACACCAGGGCGATCAGCACCGATGCCACCCTTGGATCGCCGCCCAGCGCCTTGATCCTGTCGTCGCGCGCGTCCGGCGTCCAGTCGAGCGTCTGCTTGAACCTCGCGCGCAGTCCGGCCGGCGTCAGGACCTCGCCGCGCACAGGCGGCAGATCTGAGCCGGTCGATTCGATCGGCAAGATCTCAGGCACGAGGATCCGGGGAGTCGACAGCTTGGGTTGAGACACGAGGGACTTTAGTTCTTGGGTGGTTCTGCTTCTAAAAAAGGCCGTGGTTAAAAACCGCGAATAGGGCTCGAGTGAAGCGCCAAACACGATTTGACCACACCAAAGAAAAAAGCACCTGTGAAGGTGCTTTTTTCCAATGCAGCAAGGTGCAGCTTCGGCGTAGTTTATTACGCCTTGGCAGCAGCGCGGTCTTTCGACACGAGCTTTTCCTTGATCCGAGCCGACTTGCCCGAACGATCGCGCAGGTAGTACAGCTTCGCACGACGCACGTCACCACGACGCTTCACGACAATGCTCGCGAGCAGCGGCGAGTAGGTCTGGAACGTACGCTCGACGCCTTCGCCCGACGAAATCTTGCGGACGATGAAATTCGAGTTCAAACCACGGTTGCGCTTGGAGATCACGACGCCTTCGTAAGCCTGGACACGCTTGCGCGTACCTTCGACCACGTTGACGCTGACGATCACCGTATCGCCGGGGGCGAATTCGGGAATCGACTTCTCGCCGAGTGCGCGCGCGATTTCTTCTTTCTCAAGTTGTTCAATCAGATTCATTACTGACTCCTGGAGCCATCTTGCCGGAGTTGTTTGCCATATTAGTGGCCCCGGTAGAGGATGGGTTCACATCTGGCGCCCGCTTGAACTCACAAGCCTGGCACCGCCCTTTCGTCTCGCCTTGTAGTTGCCTTCCAAAGCCTACTGCGCTTTCGATCGTTCCTTGGCGAGACTTGCAAGCCATGCCTCGTCGGCACGGCTCAACATTTTATTCCTGCGCGCCTTTTCGATCAGATCGGGCCGCTTTTCCTGCGTATTCTTGAGCGCTTCACGCCGGCGCCACGCCTCGATTTCCTTATGATGGCCGCCCAGCAGCACATCCGGAACCCGCACACCGCCGTATTCTTCTGGGCGGGTGTAGTGCGGGCAATCGAGCAGCACATCGACGAAACTGTCCTGCACAGCCGACTGCGAGTCGTTCAGCACGCCGGGCAACTGGCGCACCACTGCGTCCATGAGCGCCATGGCGGGCAATTCGCCGCCCGACAACACAAAGTCGCCGAGGCTCACTTCTTCGTCGACCACACGATCGATCAACCGTTGGTCGATGGCTTCATAACGGCCGCACAGCACCACGAGACCGGGTTCCTGAGCAAACTGCATCACCCGCTCATGATTCAGCGTCTTGCCCTGCGGCGACATCATCACCACACGCGATCCGCTGATGCCCTGCTCCGACTGCGCCGCTTTCGCGGCCGAAATCGCATCTTCCAGCGGCCGCGCCAGCATGACCATGCCGGGGCCACCGCCGTACGGGCGATCATCGATAGTCCGGTAATTGTCCGTGGTGAAATCGCGAGGATTCCACGTGCGCAGACCAAACCGTTCCTGCTTCACTGCCCGGCTGGTAATACCCCAATCGGTCAGCGCGCGAAACATCTCGGGAAAGAGCGTCACGACGTCAAACTGCATCGCTCTCTCCTTGCAGTGATCCATGAATCAATAGTCAGCATCCCAGTCGACGACAATCCTGCGCGCCGCCTGATCCACTGTTTTGACATATACACCGACAAACGGAATCAGCCGCTCGCCAGTGGCGGGCGAACCGTCCTTGGCAGTTGTCGGAAATTCCACGCGCATGATGGAATGCGCGCCGTTGTCGATCATGCCCGCGACCTGGCCCAAAGCCACGTCCGCGTCATTCACGACCTCGAGGCCGATCAGATCGACCCAATAGAATTCGTCATCGCCAGTCAGCTTCGGGAAGTCGCTGCGCAACACATGGATGCTGTGACCGCGCAACGCATATGCCGTGTCGCGGTCATCACAACCGGCAAAGTGCGCGACGACCGTGTCGCTATGCACTTTCGACTGCAGGCACCGAACCGCCCTGCGCTCGTTTCCCTTGACCAGCCACCACCGCTTTGCCGCGAGCATTGCGTCGCCGCCATGACCCGCATGCGCGTGCGGCGCAATCTTGACCCAGCCCTTCAGTCCGTAAGCGTCGACGATCGCACCCACTTCAATGGCGTCGTCAGGCAAACTTTCTACGGACTCGATCGATCCTGCGCTATCTGAAGCGTCGATAGCCACGCGACGCGCTGCCGGCTTACGGACAAACGCGCCAAACGTGGCTTCGTTCTGCTCAGGCTTTTCGCCACGTGCGGCTGTCAAACCTGAGTCTGAAGCAGAATCACGCGTCGACATGAGCCAATCTCCCGCGAACCTCGGCAGCGATATTCGATCGGATCACCAGTACCCGAACGATGATCGACTGCAGCAACCGCACTTAAGCAGCCGGCTGAGCTTGTTGCGATTGCTTGACCAGACGTGCAACCGTCGGCGACAACTGCGCGCCGTTGTCTTGCCAGTACGTCAGGCGGTCCTGGGCGATACGCAGCGATTCGCCTTTGGTCGCGACCGGATTGTAGAAACCCACGCGTTCGATGAAGCGGCCATCACGGCGGCTACGCGAATCAGTTGCGACGATATTGTAAAACGGGCGCTTCTTGGAGCCGCCACGAGCCAAGCGGATGATAACCATGCTGAAATCCTTGAAAACCGGGGTTCGGAACTACCAAAACACGCGATTATAGCGGCAAAACGGAGCCTTAACAAACACTTGCGTCGATTAATCAAGATGGAACCGGGCCTGCGGCGAGCGATTCGACCGGCCATCGCTCGCCCTGACGCGGCGTGCAGCGGGTTTTTCAAGACTTCGCGAAGCGGCACAATCTGTCATTTTGGGGCGACAGACCTGGACTCCCTCATGACTCTCACCGCCAAAGCGCTCTCTGGCGATGGTTCGCGATCGCGGAACACGACTCGCTTCTCGTTGGCGACGACTACCCCGGAGCAACCCACCGGATTAGATGCGTCCATCCGCGACTTTGCCGTCACCGATTCACACCGGAGTCACACCGAATACTGAGCCGATTAGCCGCGTGAGCGCCCGACTTCCGCGGGCGTAGAATGCCGCGTCGGCGCGAAAGTATTGCCTTTTGCGCCAATCCACCCCCACCGCTCACTGCACTTTCCTTTTCGTTTCCCGATGAACAACCCGCCGTCCGCTGCAATGCCCCCATCGAACCCGACGTCAAACGGGCGTTTCCGCTCGAAAACGCTCACCGCCGCGCTTGCCTTCTTTTTCGGCAGCATTGGCGCGCATCGCTTCTATCTGTATGGTTTGCGCGACAAATTCGGCTGGGCGCACATTGTTGGCATCCTGCTGGGCGTGGCCGGTTACATGCTGCTTGCTGCAACCGATCGAGCGTCAATGCTCGGCTGGATCATGGTCGTGCCGGGCGCCATTTCGTTGCTGGCAGCGTTCTTGTCGGCGATCGTCTATGGCTTGCGCCCCGACGAAAAGTGGGACGCTCAGTTCAATCCGCAAACCGGCCAACATAGTGAATCCGGCTGGGCGGTCATTTTCGTCGTGATCTTTGCTTTGCTCTTTGGTGCGTTCCTGCTGATGGCAGGCCTTGCAGTCACCTTCCAGACTTACTTCGAAGGTCAGGTTCAAGCGGCTAAAGAGTTGTCGCAATAACGTTGTCAAGGCGGCCGCGACTCTGCCCGGGAGTCGAGGCCGCCGTAACTTCAAAACAACTTCATCTGCGCACCGTCCACGACTGCGCGCGGACTTCTACTCTTCGGCCGCTCGACGTGCCGAAATTCAGACATATCCAGAATTCCGCGCTGCCGTTGATTCAGGCCAAGCCGCTTCGTTGCCTGATGAAAGCGCTGCTTGAGCATGTCGGCCCATAAACCTTCGCCTTTCATCCGCTTCGAGAAGTCCGAGTCGTAGTCCTTGCCACCGCGCATATCGCGCACGCGGCGCATCACACGCTCCGCACGATCAGGGAAATGTGCCGCGAGCCAGCCCTTGAACAGCGGCGCCACCTCCCACGGCAAGCGCAGAACGATATAACTCGCACTCGTTGCGCCCGCTTGCGCGCATGCTTCCAGCACTCGCTCCATGT
This sequence comes from Caballeronia udeis, assembly GCF_044909315.1. GTDB lineage: Bacteria > Pseudomonadota > Gammaproteobacteria > Burkholderiales > Burkholderiaceae > Caballeronia > Caballeronia udeis_A. The sequence continues at coordinate 5,995 of NZ_JBIYEB010000020.1, read as the reverse complement.
CCGGCTCCGTGACGAACGGAATCATGGGTGCGACGCTGACGCCGACCGGGATACCCGCCTCGGTCAGCGCCCGGATAGTGCGCAGCCTTCTTGAAGGCGTGGCGGCGCGCGGTTCAAGCGTGCGGGCGATATCCGCATCCAGCGTGGTGATGGTGATGGCAGCCATGACCTGGCCCTTCTGCGCCATGGGTGCGAGCAGGTCGATATCCCGCTCGATCAGCGACGACTTCGTGATTGCCGCGAACGGATGCCCGCGTTCGCTCAGGATCTCGATCACCCGCCGCGTGATACGCAGATTTCGCTCGACTGGCTGGTACGCGTCCGTAATCACGCCCAGCGCGATTGGCTCCGGCTGATACGACGGTTTGTCCAACTCACGCTCAAGCAATTCGCCAGCATTGATCTTGGCGTAGATCCGGCTTTCGAAATCCAGTCCCGGCGATAACCCCAAGTAACTATGCGTTGGCCGCGCGAAGCAATAGATACAACCATGCTCGCAGCCACGGTACGGGTTAAGCGATACCCCGAACGGGATATCCGGTGACGAATTGCGCGTCAGGATGCTCTTCGCACGCTCCTCGAACACCTGCGTGCGCAACGCCGGCGCCTCATCCGCTTCCCCCTCCTCACTGATGTGCGTCCAGCCGTCGTCCACACGCTCGCGTTCGTCCTTCTCGTAGCGCCCCTGCATGTTCGTGACCGCTCCTCGGCCCTTGAGCGGGGCGGGTGGAGCAACAGGATATTCGTGGTCGCGAGAAGCCATGGCAGGGAATGAAGGCAGCAGTAAAGTCAGCAAATCACTGTATAAATATACAGTAAATTACCTCGACCGCAAGCTCATTTCAGGCATCGACGGCGATGGTCAGCGTTTCCTTGATTTCCTCCATCACCACATAGCTTTTCGACTGCACCGCGCCCGGCAGTTGCAGCAGGATGTCGCCGAGCAGCTTGCGGTAGTCGGCCATTTGGCCAATACGGGCCTTGATCAGGTAGTCGAAATCGCCGGAAACGAGATGACATTCGAGAACCTCCGGAATTCGCTGCACTTCGCGCCTGAACTGCTCGAACATATTGCCGCTTTTGTGATCGAGGGTGATCTCGACAAACACCAGCAGCGACGCTCCCAATTGATGCGGATTCACCCGCGCGTAGTACCCCTCGATCACCTGGTCGCGCTCCATGCGTTTGACGCGCTCAATGCAGGGCGTCACCGAGAGCCCGACCTGCTCGGCCAGGTCTTTCATCGCGATACGGCCGTCCTGTTGAAGGATCTTCAGGATACGGTGATCGATCTTATCGAGTTCTCGTACTGAATTTCGTTGTGTTCTCATTGTTTTCCACTAAAACATGAATAAATACAATAACAAAAACTGCCTACGTATCAATACTATAGTCGATACCACTATGTAACCCGCTACTCACATGGCTTCAGTCGAAAACGAAGCGAATGACCGGCGGAATGTCACTTTGCACGGAGCAAGACATGCGAGTCGTAATTCTGGGAAGCGGTGTTGTCGGCGTTGCGAGCGCCTACTATCTGGCACGGGCGGGGCACGAAGTGACCGTGATCGATCGTGAGGCAGGACCGGCGCTGGAGACAAGTTTCGCAAACGCGGGACAGATCTCGCCCGGTTACGCGTCGCCGTGGGCTGCGCCTGGCGTTCCGCTCAAGGCCATCAAATGGATGTTCGAGAAACACGCGCCGCTCGCCATCCGTCTGGACGGAACGTCGTTTCAATTGAAGTGGATGTGGCAGATGCTGCAGAACTGCACGCAGGCGCGTTATTCGGTCAACAAGGGCCGCATGGTCCGCCTGGCCGAATACAGCCGCGATTGCCTGCAGGCGCTGCGCGCGGACACGGGCATTAACTACGAAGGCCGCACCGGTGGCACGCTGCAGGTCTTCCGGACCCAGCAGCAACTCGATGGCGCCGCGAAGGACATCGCCGTATTGCGCGACGCGAACGTGCCGTTCGAATTGCTCACGCCGGCCGAGTTGCACAGTGCGGAACCGGCGCTTGCCGCCGTGTCTCACAAGCTGACCGGCGGTTTGCGCCTCCCGAACGACGAAACCGGCGATTGCCAGAAATTCACCACCCGCCTCGCGGCAATGGCCGAACAGCTCGGCGTGAAGTTCCGCTACAACACGCCAATCGATGCGCTCGCGATGAGCGCTGGCCGGATAGCCGGCGTGCAATGCGGGGGTGAATTGGTCCGCGGCGATTCATACGTTGTCGCGCTGGGTTCATATTCCACGAAATTGCTCGGCGGTCTTGTGGATATCCCCGTGTACCCGCTTAAGGGTTATTCGATCACGGCACCCATCGTGAACGAAAGCGCCGCGCCGGTTTCCACCGTGCTCGACGAAACGTACAAGATCGCGATCACCCGTTTCGACGACCGGATTCGTGTTGGCGGGATGGCGGAGATCGTAGGCTTCGACAAATCGCTGAGCCCGGCGCGTCGCGAAACGCTGGAAATGTGCGTGAACGACCTGTTCCCTGGTGGCGGAGACACCGCGAAGGCATCGTTCTGGACCGGCTTGCGCCCCATGACACCGGACGGCACGCCTATCGTTGGCCGCACGCCGGTGCCGAACCTGTTCCTTAACACGGGCCACGGCACGCTGGGTTGGACCATGTCGTGCGGATCGGGCCAGATGCTGGCCGACCTGATGTCGGGCAAACAGCCGGCGATCCAGTCCGACGATTTGTCGGTACACCGGTATCTGGGCGAAACGCATACGAGCACGCGGCCGTCGTATGCACGTGCTTGAGTTGGATTTTCAGGTGTAGTCAAAAGCGGACGCCTGAAAGAAATGCCGCCCCGGCGAGAAGCAGACAAACTGCACCCCAAAAGTTGGATATCGATCCGACCTTTGGGGTATTTTCTTTAGTGGCACCGACAATGGGAGCAGAGAAAAGTCGCGGCCCATGTCTGGCCGCCTTGGCGAACTCACGCCAAAAAGCATTCAAGGTTTCTCGAAGTAAGTAGATCCGCATCGCGAAAGCCAGCGGGTTTTTGCATTTACGCACACGATTTTTTGATGAAGCCCACTCGGCCGCACCGGACGAAAGCCCGGGACGGCCTTTTTCATGCCACGGACACCGCCGCGCTTATCAAATCAGAACTGCTCCTCGCTCAGCGCGAGATACCCTTCCTGCCCGTTGCCGCTGACGATGGACGCTTCGATCCCCGGCGCTTGCGACAAAATATGCTCCGCGAAAAACTGGGCCGTCGCGATCTTGGCGCCATAAAACGCCTCGTCCTCGCCACGCTTGTCCGACGCCACCAGCAGCGCGCGCGCCATTTGCCATCCGCCCAACACAATGCCGGCCAGCTTCAGATACGGCACGCTACCGGCGAAGACCGCGTTCGGATCGCTTTTCACCTTGGCCACCACGAACTCGACCACCCGTGCCAACGCCAGGTTTCCCGCGCTCAAATGCCGCTGCATCGACTTGAACGCGTGTCCGTCACGCCCGGCTAGCTGCGCGATGGTCTGATCCACCTGTGCAAAAATCGCCTGCGCCGTCGCACCGCCGTCACGCACGGTCTTGCGTCCAATCAGGTCGTTAGCCTGGATCGCTGTCGTGCCTTCGTAGATGGTGAGAATGCGCGCATCGCGGTAATACTGCGCCGCGCCCGTTTCTTCGATGAATCCCATGCCGCCATGAACCTGCACGCCGAGGCTCGCGACATCGATGGAAAGCTCCGTGCTCCAGCCCTTCACGATCGGCACGAGGAACTCGTAGATCGTCTGATGGCGGGCCCGGGTGGCCTCATCGGGATGATGATGTGCAAAATCACAATGCGCCGCCGCCACATAAGCCAACGCGCGTGACGCTTCGGTCAATGCGCGCATGGTCGAGAGCATGCGCCGCACGTCGGGGTGATGAATGATCGACACCGGCTGTTTGGCGGAGCCATCGACAGGCCGGCTTTGCACACGATCCTTCGCGAACGCGACGGCCTTCTGATACGCCCGCTCCGACACCGCCACGCCCTGCATCCCGACCGCAAAACGCGCTGCGTTCATCATGATGAACATGTACTCCAGCCCGCGGTTTTCCTCGCCGATCAACTGGCCGACGGCGCCACCGTGATCGCCGAATTGCAGCACGGCGGTCGGACTCGCCTTGATCCCGAGCTTGTGCTCAATCGATACGCAATGCACGTCGTTGCGAGCGCCAAGCATGCCGTTTTCATCGGTGATGAATTTCGGCACCAGGAACAAGGAGATGCCCTTCACGCCGTCGGGCGCATTGGGCGTACGAGCCAGCACGAGATGGACGATGTTCTTCGCCATATCGTGCTCGCCATAGGTAATGAAAATCTTCGTGCCGAAGAGCTTGAACGTGCCGTCGCCCTGCGGCTCGGCGCGGGTGCGGACCAGCGCGAGATCCGAACCGGCTTGCGGCTCGGTGAGGTTCATCGTGCCGGTCCATTCGCCTGAAATCAGCTTGGGCACGTAGAGTTGCTTCTGCTCCTCGGTCCCCGCAGTCAGCAAGGCTTCGATAGCGCCATCGGTGAGCAACGGACACAACGCGAACGACAGGTTCGCCGCGTTCAGCATCTCGATGCAGGGAGTCGCGATCAGCTTGGGCAAGCCCTGGCCTTCATACTCGACCGGATGCAGCACGCCTTGCCAGCCGCCCTCGCCGAACTGACGGAAAGCCTCTTTAAAACCGGGCGTAGTCGTGACCTCGCCGTTCTTCCAGAAGCTTGGGTTCTTGTCGCCTTCGACGTTCAACGGTGCAACCACTTCGTTGTTAAAGCGCGCGGCCTCTTCAAGCACGGCCTGCGCGGTGTCGAGACTGGCTTCCTCCAAACCTGGCAGCGCTGCGATGCTTTCTATGTCGGCTAGTTCCTTCATCACGAACAGCATGTCCTTGACGGGCGCTCTATAGCTCATGTCTTGTCTCCCCCAACAGATGTGAAAAGGGGCGCACGTATGTCGCCCCTTTTTGCGGTCTTGCTTTCTTTCCAGCCGATGGCTTCAGGAACGATCAGCCAAGTTCTTTCACGAGTTCCGGCACCACCGTGAACAGATCACCCACGAGGCCATAGTCCGCTACGCCAAAGATTGGCGCTTCGGCGTCCTTGTTGATCGCGACGATCACTTTCGAATCCTTCATCCCGGCCAGATGCTGGATTGCACCCGAGATACCGACGGCAACATACAGGTTAGGCGCCACGATCTTGCCGGTCTGACCGACCTGATAGTCATTGGGAACGAACCCGGCATCCACGGCTGCGCGCGAGGCGCCCAGCGCCGCACCGAGCTTGTCGGCCAGCGGTTCGAGCACTTTCGTGTAGTTCTCGCCGCTGCCCAAGCCCCGTCCGCCCGACACGATGATCTGCGCCGACGTCAGTTCCGGCCGGTCCAGCTTCGTCAGCTCGCGGCTCACGAACTTCGAGATACCCGTATCCGCCGAGGCTTCGATCTTCTCCACCGACGCACTGCCGCCTTCTGCCGCAACCGGATCGAAACCCGTGGTGCGAACCGTGATGACCTTGATCGCATCGCTCGATTGAACCGTGGCGATGGCATTGCCCGCGTAGATCGGACGCTCGAACGTATCGGGGCTGTCCACTGCGGTGATGTCGCTGATCTGCGCCACATCCAGGTGAGCGGCAATACGCGGGGCAATATTCTTGCCGTATGGGGTCGCCGGAGCCAGGATATGCGAGTAGTTCTTCGCGATCTGAACCACCGTGGTGTCGATAACCTCGGCCAGGCCATCGGCGAGTTGCGGTGCATCGGCAAGCAATACCTTCGCTACGCCCGCAATCTTCGCGGCCTCATCGGCTGCTGCTTGCGCGTTCGAACCCGCGATCAGCACATGGATATCGCCGCCGATCTTCTGGGCAGCCGCGATGGTGTTCAACGTCGCCGTTTTGACAGATGCGTTGTCGTGTTCTGCAATTACAAGAATGGTCACTTTGGAAACTCCCTCACAGAACCTTGGCTTCGGTCTTCAACTTCTCGACC